>NZ_JBIXJS010000001.1:0-1131573 GCF_052871435.1 Variovorax sp. LARHSF232
GCGTGCACGCCCCCTGCGCTGCGCTTCTCGCCGCCGCACAAATCGCCCGCCGCGGCAAACACCTGCCGCGCTGACGCGCTGCGGTTGATCAACCTGGGAACGAACGGCCGATCGAGCGCCCGGCGTCACGGCAAAGGCCTGTGTGCCCCTGTGCCGGCGCGCCTCTCGGGCGCCGAGAAGCGCAGCGGGCCCGGCCCGCACGCGTGCCGAAGGACACGCGTGCTTCAACATCTAGCTTGCGGCAGCTGTTTGAGCAGAGTGAACGAAGTGAACGCCGCGAGTTCTGCCGCAGGGCCGGGTCCGCGAGCATCGCAGGGGAGCCGGCGCGCAGCGCCGGCCGTCCGAGTGAAGCGCCGGCGCAGGGGCACACAGGCCTTTGCCGCCGCCGCGGCATCACAAAGCCGACATCCAAGGGAACCAGCGGACCTATGGCAAGCTCGCAAGAACATGCCCACTCGCCTGCTCGACCGACGCCTGTTCCTGCTCCGAACCGGCGCGGCAACCTTGCCCCTGGCCGTACCGATGTCCGCACACGCCGGCTTCAATTTCTTCCTTAGCGAATACACCGCCAGCCGCGAGGAGCTTCAGGCCGAGATCTCCAAGCGCTTTCCGCTGACGCAGCGCTATGCCGAGGTGTTCAGCGTATCGCTCCATGACCCGGTGCTGGGGCTGGACGCCGCCGGCAACCGCGCCGCCATCACAGCAAGGCTGGCCATCGCCAGCCCTTTTCTGCAGCCATCCACGGTGGGCGGCGTGGTCGCCATCAGCAGCCAGCTGCGCTACGACGCCCCGGCCCTCGCCCTGCGCCTGCAGGACCCGCGCGCCGAGCAGCTGCAGCTGGAGGGTGTGACCGGCCGCGATGCCGAGCGCCTGCAGCGCATCGGCGCCGTGGTCGCGCAGGAGCTGCTGCAGGGCTACCCGCTGCGCACCTTCAAGCCCGAGGAATTCAAGTTCGGCCGCAAGACCTACGAGATCGGCGACATCACGGTGGGGCAGGACGAGATCAAGGTGCAGTTGAAATAGCCACACCCCAGGGCAGCTTGCCCACCGCTACGTCGATCAGCTTGACGTTGCGCGCGGTATCGATCACCGACACCACCCCCGAACGCCCGCAGGCCACATAGAGCTTGGCCGCATCGGGCGTCAGCGCCATGTTCCAGGGCCGCTGGCCGACGGCAATGGTGGCCACCATGGTGTCGCTGCGCGTGTCGAGCACCGACACGCTGGCCTCACCGCCGTTGGAGACATAGACGCGCGAGCCGTCGGGATGGACGGTGATGCCGTTGGCGCGCAGCCCGGCCTTGAGCTTCTTCCGCACCACGAATTTTTGCGCGTCGATGATGAAGAGCTCGCTCGAGTTTTCGGCCGCCACGTAGGCACGCTTGCCGTCCGGCGAAAAGCCGATGCCGCGCGGCCTCGCCCCTACTGGGATTTGCGCCACCTGCTGGCGCTTGCCGACATCGATGATGTCCAGCGCATCGCCATCCTCGGCGCTGACGAACACGTGCTTGCCGCTCGGCGAGAAGACGGCATGCTCGGGGTTCTTGCCGCGCACCTTGACGACGAAGGCACGCCGGTTTACCGCCGTGTCGACAAAAGCGATGTCGTTCGATTCCTCCACCGCCGCAACCACCCACTTGCCGTCGGGCGAAATGCCCACGCCTTCGGGCGACTCGCCCAGGTCGATGCTGCCCACCTGCGCTCGCCCGGGCAGATCGATCACCAGCAGCCGGTTGTTGGGCTGGTCGCTCACGTAGGCGATGCGGCCTTGCGCGCCGATGGCGATGCCGCGCGGCTTCTTGCCGGCGGCGATCTCACCCACCACCGTGTCGCTGGCGGTGTCGATCACGCTCAAGGTTCCCGAACCCTCGTTGGGCACGTAGGCAAAAGGCGCCGACAGAGCGGGCACAGGCGTCAGCAGCAGAAGCAAAGGAAGGATCCAGGCGCGACACGACATTGCGGTTGGCTCCTCAAATCAGGGAAGCATCCGGCCGAACACGCCATCGCGATCCAGCCACGCGTGCTTCAGCGCCGCCAGCACGTGGCCGACGATCAGGCCGGTGAAGATGAAGGCGGTGCCGACGTGGATGCCGTTGAACAGGGCGTACATGTCCTGCAAGGGCGGCCCCCAGGGCGGCAGGTGGATGCCGAAGAAGACCACGCCGAACTTGCTGAAGTTGGAAGCGACGTAGCCCGACAGCGGCATCAGGATCATGCAGGCATAGAGCAGACGGTGCACCAGCTGCGCGGCCAGCCGCTCGCCCAATCCCATCGACACCGGCCAGGGCGGCGGCGCATGCGTCAAGCGCCAGGCCAGGCGCACCGCGATGAGCAGGGCCAGCACCATGCCGAAGGACTTGTGCAGATTGACCACGCCCGAGCGCGCCGGCGTGCCGCGCGGCGCAATCTCGTCCAGGGAGAAGCCGAAAGCGATCTGCGCCAGCAGCGCCAGGCCCAAAAGCCAATGCAGCCAGACGGCGGTGCGCGTGTAGCCCTCGCCAGCGCGTTCGACCGGTTCCGTGGACGCTGTCAGCGCGGGCATCATGTTGCGAAGGGGGGCCTCACATGCCTGCCAGGTACTGTGCGACGTTCTGGATGTCCGCGTCGCTCAAGGTGGCGGCCACGCTGGTCATGGTGCCGGCGTCGTTGGTGCGGCGCCTGGCCTTGAAGTCGGCCAGCTGCTTGACGACGTATTCGTAGTTCTGGCCGGCCACGCGCGGCACCTCGTTCTGCCCGGCAAAGCCGCCCAGGTGGCACATGGTGCACAGCGTCTCATCCGACTTGGTCTTGCCCAGCCTGACCTTCTCGGCCGAGGTGGCGAACTTCTGCCCGGGCGGCTTCTGCCTGGCGAAGTAGTCGGCAATCTCGCGCATCTCGTCGCGCGTCATGCCGGCCACCATGGGCGTCATCAGCGGATCGCTGCGCCGGCCTTCCTGGTAGTCGCGCATCTGCAGGTACAGGTAGCGCGCGGTCTGGCCGGCGATGATGGGATAGACCGGCTGGATCGGCCGTCCGTCCGCGCCGTGGCAGGCGGCGCAGGTGGCCGCCTTGGGCGGCATGGCGCCGACGGTGGGCTGGGGCTGGGTCTGGGCCGCGGCCGAAAGAGAAAACGTGGCCGCCGCAACAGCGAAGGCGGCCGCGCCGATGGCGTGTGGTGGACTGGTGCGGCAGCGCATTCAGTCAGGGCAGGCTGAACACCACGACGGAATTGCCGCGCTTGAAGTCCAGCTGCGTGTTGCCGCCGGCCGCCACCGCCACGTACTGCTTGCCCTTGGCGGTGTAGGTCACGGCCGGCGCGTTGACGCCGGCCCCGCACTGGTATTCCCACAGCTTCTTGCCGCTGGCGGCATCGAAGGCGCGGAACAGGCCGTTGCCTTCGCCGTTGAAGACCAGGTTGCCGGCGGTGGCCAGCACGCCGCCGATCAGCGGCTGCTCGGTGTCGAACTTCCAGGCCATCTTGCCGGTGTCGATGTTGACGGCCGCCAGCCGGCCCCACTGCTTCTCGCCAGGGATGACCTTGAAGGCGCCGCCCAGCCACAGCTTGCCGCCGGGGTACTTGGATTCCTCGACGTGGTAGGTCATGGGCTGGTGCAGGTTGGCGGCATAGGCCAGGCGCAGCTTGGGGTTGATCGCCATCGGGCTCCACTCCACCCCGCCGTTGGCCCCGGGCAGCATGCGCGCGCCTTCCTTGGTGGGCAGCACCCACATGTTCTCCTGCGGCACCATCGCTTCGCTGAAACGGATCAGCTTGCCGTCGGCCATGTCGTGCACATACACATGCCCGGTCTTGCCGCCGTGGATGGCCACCTTGCGCATCTTCCCGTCCTTGCCCTTGGCCTCGGTCAGGATCACCGGCGAGGCGGCGTCCAGGTCCCACACGTCGTGCGCCACGTACTGGTAGTACCACTTGAGGGCGCCGGTGTTGAGGTCGACCGCGACGATGGAGTCGGTATAGAGGTTGTCGCCGGGCCGCTCGGCGCCGTACAGGTCGGGGCTGGGGTTGCCCACCACGAAGACCACCGTGTTGCTGGCCTTGTCCACCGCCGGCGCCATCCAGACGCCACCGCCCAGCGTCTTGTAGAAGTCGCCGCCGGCCTTGGCCAGCTGCGCCTTCTCGGCCGCAATGTCGCGCCGCATGTTGCGGCCCGTTGCGTCGTTCACGGCCCAGACGCCCTCATGCCCTTTCTCGGGAATGGTGTCGAAGGTCCACAGGAGCTTGCCGTCGTTGGCGTCGTAGGCCTTGACGAAGCCGCGCACGCCGTATTCGCCGCCGTTGGTGCCGATCAGGATCTTGCCGTTGATCGCCACCGGCGCCATGGTTTCGGAGTAGCCCAGTTCGGGGTCGGCGATCTGCGTGGACCACAGCACCTTGCCGGTCTTGGCCTCGAAGGCCATCAGCTTGGCGTCGAGCGTGCCCATGAAGAGGCGGTCGCCCATCACGGCCACGCCACGGTTGTTGGGCCCGCAGCAGTAGGTCGTGACCGGCCCCATCTTGTGCTTGTAGTGCCAGAACTCCTTGCCGGTGGCCGCATCCAGCGCGTAGATGTGGTTGTACGAGGTGGTGATGAACATGATGCCGCCGACCACGATCGGCGCCGTCTCCATCGACTCGATCACCTCGGTCTGGAAGGTGAAGGCGGGGCGCAGCCTGGCGACGTTGCCCGTGTTGATCTGTGCGGCCGGGTGGTAGCGCGTCTGCGCGTAGCTCATGTTGGAGTGCAGGAAGTTCGCGGCGTCCTTGTCGGCCGCGTCCAGCTGCTGTTGCGACACCGAGATGGCCTTGGGCACGGGGGCGCCCATGGCCTGTGCCTGGCCCGCCACTTCCTGGGCGAAGGCGGTTGCAAAAGAAGAAGAGATGAGGGCCAGCGCCAGCAAGCCCGAACGCGAGGGGACGAATGGGGTGAGCATCGTGGTCTCCTGGAGGCGTGTGTCGCGCGCCTTCTTGTTTCCACCGACGCGAGTCTTCGTGCAGGAACGCGAATGGCCCGTGGAGGCGGCCTTGCAGCGCGGGCGGTGGGATCGCGCGCCGATGCCTCGCTTGCAAGCGTAGTCCCATTCATGTCCACTGAATAGGGAAATTTGATGACGCGTCGCAGCATTCATAGCCGGAGGATGAACACCATGACCTTGCTCTCCATGCTTCAGAAACTGGCGATGCTGCTGGTCGCTTTGGGCCTTGCATCGACCTGCCTGAACGCGGCCGCGCAGGCCCCGAGCAACCCCAACGCCAACGCCCAGCTGCTGGTGGCCGCGCGAGAAGGCCATCTCGCCCGAGTGAAAGAATTGATCGCTGGCGGCGCGGCGGTCGACTCGCGCAATCGGCTGGGCAAGACACCGCTGCTCATCGCCTGCGAGAAGGCCAATACGCAGTTGGGCTTGCTGCTGATCGAAGCCGGTGCCAACGTCAGCCAGGCGTCGCTCGAGCGCGTCACGCCATTGATGGCCGCCAGCTACAGCGGCGACGCCGAGCTGGTGAAGCGCCTGCTCAAGGCCGGCGCCCAGGTCGGGCCGGTGGACCGCATGAACAAGAGCGCCCCGGTGTATGCCGCCGCCCAGGGCAGCACGGCGGCCCTCGATGCGCTGCTCGGCGCGGGCGTGGACGTCAACGCGCCCTACGAGCACCAGTTGACCTTGCTGATGTGGGCGGCCGGCCAGGGCCGGGCCGACGCCGTGCGGCTGCTGCTGGCGCGCGGCGCGCGTACCGACCTGCGCGACGACCGCGGCCTGACGGCGCTGGACATTGCCCGGGGCGCGGGCCAGCAGCAGGTGGTGGAGGCGGCTGGCCTGACGAAGTGAGGCGCCGCGTTCAGCGGCCCGCGGCCGCCGGCGGCTGCGGGATGCGCGGCGCCGCGCCCAAGTGCATGCCACCATCGAGCTGGATCATCTCGCCGGTGGTGCTGCGCGCGCCCTCGATCAGCCACAGCACCGCCTCGGCCACATCCTCGGCGCTGCTGGCACGGGCCAGCGGCACCATGTGTTCGTAGTTGGCCTTGAGCTTCTCGTAGCCTTCGGCGCCCACGCCGTCGACGAACCAGCGGGTGGTGATGAGACCCGGGCACACGGCGTTGACCCGCACCTCGGGTGCCAGCGCGCGGGCCAGGTGCAGGGTCGTCGAATTGACGGCGCCCTTGGACGCCACATAAGGCACCGACGAGCCGATGCCCAGGCTGCCGGCGATCGACGACACGTTGACGATGGCGCCGTTACCGCCGGCCTTGAGCGCCGGGGCGCACGCCCGCACCATCTGGAAGGCGCCGATCACGTTCACCGCGTAGATGCGCTGGAAGGCCTCGGCATCCAGCGCGTCCCAGTTGCCGCCGCCTCCTGCAAAGGTGGTGATGCCCGCGTTGTTGACCAGCGCGTCGAGCCGCTGCCAGCGCTCTTGTGCGGCGCGCGCCATGGCCTGGCAGGCGTCATTGCTGGCCACGTCGCCCTGCACCAGCAGGGTGTCGGCACCGGCGGCACGGCAGGCGGCCTCGGCCTCGCGCGCCTGCGCTTCGCTCTTCGAATAGTTGATCAGCACGTTCCAGCCGCGGCGCGCCAGCGCCAGGGCGGTGGCGGCGCCCACGCCGGTGCCCGATCCGGTGACGATGGCTGCCTTGCGTTCGCTCATGTCGAAATCTCCTGGTGGTGGTCGGTTCGGGGCATGTTAAGCGGGGGTCACGCGGCTGGAGTACAACCTCGGCGACAGCTGCAACCCAAAGAAATATCCATGCGCCATTCACTCGCCATGTCCGCTCTCGCGCTCGTTGCCCTCGCCGGCGTGGCGCTGCCCGCCGCCGCCTTCGACCTGCAGGCCCATCGCGGCGGCCGCGGCCTGGCGCCCGAGAACACACTGGTTGCCTTCGAGCACGCGATGGCACTGGGCGTCGACACGCTGGAGCTGGACATCGGCCTGACGGCGGACAAGGTGGTGGTGGTCGCGCATGACCTGGTGCTCAACCCCGACCTGGCGCGCGACGCCAAGGGCGCCTGGCTGGCCGACAAAGGCCCGGCCCTGCACACGCTGACGCTTGCACAGCTGCAAGGCTACGACGTGGGCCGCATCAGGCCCGACAGCGCCTATGGCAAGCAGTTCGCGCAGCAACGCGGGCAGGACGGCGTCCGCATCCCGACCCTGGCGCAACTCTTCACCAAGGTCACGTCGCAGCCCGCCGCCGGCAAGTTGCGCTTCAACATCGAGACCAAGCTCGACCCCACACAGCCCGAACTCAGCGCGTCGCCCGAAGACATGGTGGGCGCACTGCTGGCCGAGGTTGCCGCTTCGGGCATGAACGGGCGCGTCACCATCCAGAGCTTCGACTGGCGCACGCTGGCGCTGGTCGGCCGACTGATGCCCGCCATGCCGCGCGCCTACCTCACCAGCCCGCGAACGCTCAAGGACAGCCGCTGGACCGCCGGCTTCGAGGCTTCGCAGTACAGCTCCACGCCGCAACTGGTGCGCGCCGCGTCGGCCGTCGCCGGCACCAACGCGCCGGTGATCTGGTCGCCCAGCTTTGCCGACCTGACGCAAGAGCAGGTGAAGGAAGCCCACAGCCTCGGCTTCGCCGTGATGCCCTGGACGGTGAACCGGCGCGAGGACATGGCGAAGCTGATCGACTGGAAGGTGGACGGCCTCATCACCGACTACCCCGATGTGCTGCGCGAGCTGATGCGCGAGCGCGGGATGGCGCTGCCCAAGCCGATACGCGCGTCTTCAGCCTCTTGAAACTAGACGTGGCGCGTGACCACTGAGCCCACGCGCGCCTCGTCCAGCGCCTGCGTGTCGGCGCGCCGGTGCAGCGCCTCGATGATGCGGCAACGCGGGCCGCTGCCGTCGCAGCAGTCGCGCAGGGCCAGCAGATCGGCCTCCAGCGCGCGCAGTTCGGCCATGCGCTCGCGCACATGCGCCAGGTGCGCGTCCAGCGACTGGTTGGCCGACTCGCAATCGGCCTTGCGCGACAGGTCCAGGCGCAATAGCGTGCGCACCTCGTCCAGCGACATGTCCATGGCGCGGCACAGCCGGATGAAGCGCAGCTGGTGCAGATCGGCGTCGGAATACAGGCGATAGCTGTTGTCGGCGCGGCCGGCCGGCGCGATGAGGCCCTGGGCTTCGTAATAGCGGATGTTGGCGGCGCTCACACCGCTCTTGTCGGCCGCCTGGCCGATGCGATAGCCCGGCGCATAACCCTTTGCGCCGGGCGGGCTTGGTTCTGACATGGCTTGACCTTGAAGGGACTTGAGGCTTTTCAATGGTGGCACAGACGAAAAGAACAACCCCGCCACAAGACTTCCCCCCATGTCCGACGCCTGCTGCAACACCACCCCCAAGCCCCCCGCGCCCGCCGTGACGCCGGCCCTGGCGTCCGCCATTTCCTGCGGCTGCTCGCCCGCGGCCGGCGGCGCCGCGCACGACCATTCCGAAGATGGCCATGACCACGGTCCCCTGCCCGGCGCCAAGCGCCTGGCGGCCTCGCTGGTCGCTGCCATCGGCGCCGAGCTGATGCACTTCATGGCGCCCGACACCGGCGCCTGGCGCATCGCCGGCATGGCGCTGGCGGCGCTGGCCATCGCGCTGGCCGGCGTCGGCATCTACAAGAGCGGCCTGCGTTCGCTGCTGCGCGGCAAGCTGGGCATCGACGCGTTGATGACGGTGGCCGTGACCGGCGCCTTCCTGATCGGTCAATGGCCCGAAGCCGCGATGGTGATGGCGCTCTACGCGCTGGCCGAGCTGATCGAGCACCGCGCCGCCGACCGCGCGCGCCATGCCATCTCCAGCCTGATGGCGCTGGCGCCGCAAGAGGCCGAAGTGCTGGGCGACGGCGGCGCCTGGCGCCGCCTGCCAACGCGCGACGTGGCGCTGGGCGCCACCGTGCGCGTGCGCCCGGGCGAACGCCTGCCATTTGATGGCGTGGTGACCGTCGGCAACAGCGCCATCGACCAGTCCAGCGTCACCGGCGAAAGCATTCCGGTGGACAAGGGCGTGGGCGACGCGGTCTTTGCCGGCACCATCAACCAGGGCGGCGCGCTGCAACTGCGCGTGACGGCCGCCGCCGGCCGCACCACGCTGGACCGCATCATTCACGCGGTGGAACAGGCGCAGGCCACGCGGGCACCGTCGCAGCGCTTCGTCGACCGCTTTGCCGCGATCTACACGCCCGCCGTGTTCCTGCTGGCGGTGCTGCTGGCCGTGGGCGCGCCGCTGCTGTTGGGCTGGGCCTGGCTCGATGCCATCTACAAGGCGCTGGTGCTGCTGGTGATCGCCTGCCCCTGCGCGCTGGTGCTGTCCACCCCGGTCACGGTGGTGAGTGCGCTCACCGCGGGCGCGCGGCGCGGCATTCTCATCAAGGGCGGCAACTACCTGGAAGCGGCGCGCGGGCTCAAGGCCATCGCGCTGGACAAGACAGGCACCATCACCGAAGGCAAGCCGGCCCTGGTGCACTGGCAGGTCTGGGGCGGCGCGCAGGCGCGCGACGTGCAGCGGGCCGCCGCCGGCCTGGCGGGCCGCTCGGACCACCCGGTCTCGCGCGCCATCCGCGACGGCGTTGCACCGGCCATGCGCACCGAAGAGGCCTACGAAGTCACCGACTTCAAGGCCCTGCCCGGCCGCGGGACCACAGGCCGGATCGCCGGCGAGCAGCTGGTGCTGGGCAACCACCGTCTGATCGAGGAACGCGGCCAGTGCAGCGACGCGCTGGAGGCGGTGCTGAAAGAGCACGAGCGCCAGGGCCGCACCGTCACCCTGCTGGCCAGCGCGCGCAGCGTGATCGGGATCTTCGCGGTGGCCGACACCGTCAAGCCCAGCTCGCGCGACGCCATTGCAGAGCTCGCCGCGCTGGGCGTGGCGCCGGTGATGCTGACCGGCGACAACGAAGCCACCGCGCGCGCGGTGGCGGCGCAGGCCGGTATCACCGAGCTGCGCGGCAACCTGCTGCCCGAGGAAAAACAGGAGGCCATCCGCGCGCTTCAGCGCCGCCACGGTCCCACCGGCATGACCGGCGACGGCATCAACGACGCCCCCGCCCTGGCGCAGGCCGACATCGGCTTTGCGATGGGCAAGGCCGGCACCGATATCGCGATGGAAGCGGCCGACGTGGTCATCATGAACGACGACCTGCACCGGCTGGCCGAGACGGTGCGCCTGTCGCGCCGCACCCATCGCGTGCTGTGGCAGAACATCTCGCTGGCGCTGGGCATCAAGGGCGCCTTCCTGCTCCTGGCGGTGGCGGGCAGCGCCACCATGTGGATGGCGGTGTTCGCCGACATGGGGGCCAGCCTGCTGGTGATCGCCAACGGCCTGCGGCTGTTGAACGGCTCGCGCTGAAGCGGTCCTGAAGACGTCGGCACAGACCGACACACGGCTTGCAGGCGTGCACCCATAATCGGCCGCCATGCCCCTGGGACAGAACGCCGCATCCAACGCATCCGCAGCCGCACCGGCCGGCGCCATCACCGACGTGGCCGGCATCGAGGTCGGCCACTACAGCGACCCACGCCGGCCCACCGGCTGCACCGTGATCCTGGCGCAGCAAGGCGCGGTGGCCGGCGTCGACGTGCGCGGCGCCGCACCCGGCACGCGCGAAACCGATCTTCTTTCGCCCGGCAACCTGGTGCAACAGGTGCATGCCGTGATGCTGGCCGGCGGCAGCGCCTGGGGCCTGGCCGCCGCCGAAGGCGCGGTGCGCTGGCTGGAAGAGCGCGGCGTCGGCATGGACGTGCGATTCGGCATCCTGCCCATCGTGCCCGCCGCGGTGCTGTTCGACCTGCCCGTGGGCGACGCCCGCATCCGCCCCGATGCCAACGCCGGCTACGCCGCCTGCGAAGCTGCTTCGAGCGCGGCGCCCGCCGAGGGCAACGTGGGCGCCGGCAGCGGCGCGCTGGTCGGCAAGCTGTTCGGCGTGGAGCGCGCCATGAAAGGCGGCATCGGCACGGCCTCGGTCAGCGTGGCCGGCATCACGGTCGGCGCTCTGGTCGCCTGCAACGCTCTGGGCGACGTGCTCGACCCCGACACCGCGCAGGTGGTGGCCGGCGCACGCACGGCGGACGGCCTCGGCCTGCTCGACACGCGCCGCGCCCTGTTGCGCGGCGAACTGCCCAAGCCCTTGCTGGCGGGCACCAACACCACATTGGGAGTGGTCGCCACCGACGCCACGCTCACCAAGGTGCAGGCCAATCGCCTGGCCATGGTCGCGCACGACGGACTGGCGCGCGCCATCAACCCGGTGCACACCATGAGCGACGGCGACACCGTCTTCGCGCTGGCCACGGGCCGCGCCCCGGCCGGCAGCGAGGCCCTGGGCATGACGGTGCTCAGCGCCATGGCGGCCGAGGCCGTGGCCCGCGCCACCCTGCGCGCGGTGCTGGCGGCGCGCGCCATCGACACCTTGTCGGGCGGCGTGCCGCTGCACGTTCCTTGCGCCAGCGACCTGGCCTGATCCTCATGCAGATGCCCAAGACCCTGAAACTGATCCTGCTGTCGATCCGCGACCTGCTGGTCTCCATCGGGCCGGTGGCCTTCATCGTGATCGGCCTGCTGGTGCTGGCCTACTGGTGGCTGGAGCCGCAGCCGCCCAAGCAGGTGACCCTGGCCACCGGCCCGGCCGGCAGCGCCTATGCCGAGTTCGGCAAGCGCTACGCGGCTGCGCTCAAGCCCAGCGGCATCGAGGTGATCCTCAAGACCACCGACGGCTCGCTCGACAACCTGGAGCTCTTGCGCAGGGGCGAGGCTGACGTCGCCTTTGTACGCGGCGGCAGTGCCGACCCGGTGGCCGACGAGGAAGCCGGACTCACTTCGCTGGGCGCCCTGTTCTACGAGCCCATGTGGGTGTTCTATCGCAGCGACGCCGCGCGCCGCGTGGCGCACAAGCAAAAGAAGAACGAGCGCAAGAATGAAATCAGCAACGGCGAGCTCAACGCGCTGGCCCAGCTCAAGGGCTTTCGCCTGAACATCGACAAGCCCGGCAGCGGCGTGCCGCAGGTGGTGGAGCAATTGCTGCGCGCCAACCGCATCGACCCCAAGTCGATCGAGCTGTCCTATCTCGACCAGATGCCCGCCACCGAAGCGCTGGAGGCCGGCCTGCTGGACGCCATCGTGCTGGCCTCGGCGCCGCAGTCGCCGCTGGTGCAAAAGTTGTTGCGCGCGCCTGGCATCGAGCTGATGAACTTCGAGCAGGGCGAAGCCTATGTGCGGCGCTTTGCCTTCCTGTCGGACGTGACCTTGCCGCGCGGCGTGGTCGACCTGGCGTCCGATCTGCCGCTGCATGACGTGACGCTGCTGGCCACCACCACCTCGCTGCTGTCGCGCGACAGGACCCATCCGGCGCTGCGCCAGCTCTTTGCGCAGAGCGCGCAGACCATCCACAGCTCCGGCGGCTGGTTCAACCGGGCGCGCGACTTTCCCAACACCAGGACCAGCGAGCTGCCGGTGAGCCCCGAGGGCGATCGCGCCATCAACGGCACGCCGCCCTTCTGGCAACGCTACCTGCCCTTCTGGGCCAGCAATCTGTTCGAGCGCATGTGGCTGGTGCTGGGCGGCCTGGTGGTGCTGATGCTGCCGCTGGGGCGGGTGGTGCCGCCGCTCTACCAGTTCCGGGTGCGCTCACGCGTGTTTCGCTGGTATGCGCAGCTGCGCGACATCGAGCAGCGTGCCGACAGCAGGGCCGAGGCGCCCGACGTGCTGCTGCACGAGCTGGAAGAGCTGGAATCCAACGCCAACAAGATCACCGTGCCGCTGTCCTACGCCAACGAGCTGTACGAGCTGCGCAGCAACATCTACGCGACGCGGCGGCGCCTGATGGCGCTCAGGCCGCAGGCATGATGAGCGAGGCCATGGTTCAGCCTGCCGGCACCGATGCGGACAGCCTCGCGCAGCAGGAGCGCCGCCGGCTACTGCGCTTCCTGCTGCGCCTGGGCCACCTGTTGCTGGCCACCGGCGCACCGGCCGGGCTGGTCGAGACCACCCTGCGCCGCGTGGCGCAGAACTACCAGATCAAGCAGTTCAACGCGCTGGCGCTGCCCACCGTGGTGTTCGTCAACTTTGCGGAAGAAGACGCGAACCTGCAAATCGAGTTCACCGCCGAGCAGGGCCTGGTGCTGCGCTTCGACCAGATCGAGGCGACCTACGAGCTGGCGCGCGACGCCGAGCGCGACGCGCTCGATCCCACCGAGGGCCTGCGCCGCATCAACGCCATCCTGGCCATGCCGCCGCGCTACAAGTTGCAGTGGGGCGTGCTGGGCCACGTGCTGGCCACGGTGGGCATCGCGCTGGTGTTGCGGCCTTCATCCGACGTGGTCGGCGCCGCCGCCTTCTTCGGCCTGCTGGTGGGCACGCTGCGGCTGCTGGCGAACCAGCGCGGCATCGTGACCACCCTGCTGCCGATGTTCTCGGCCTTCGTGGTGGCGCTGGTGGCGCTCTTGGCAGCGCGCCACGGCATGGCGGCAAGCCCCATCTACGTGCTGGTGGCCTCGCTGCTCACCTTCCTGCCCGGCGGCACCCTGGCCACGGCCACGGTGGAACTGGCGTACGGCGACGTGGTCTCGGGCGCCACGCGCTTCGTCTCGGGCCTGCTGCAGCTGGTGTTCCTGATGCTGGGCATGTTGGCGGCGGCTTCGATCGTCGGCCTGCCGCCGGAAAAGTTGCTGGTGCCGGTGTCCGACGCGACAGTGCGCGCGTGGGCGCCCTGGCTGGGGGTTCTGCTGTTTGCCGTCGGCCACTGGCTGCACTACTCCGCCACCTTGCGCGCCCTGCCCTGGATGATGGCCCTGCTGCTGGTGGCCCAGGCCGGCCAGCAGCTGGGCAACGCGGCCTTCGGCGGTTACATGAGCGGCTTCTTTGCCGCCATGCTGATCACCCCCGCCTCCTACATCGTGCAGTACCGCTTCGGCGGCCCGCCGGCCATGGTGACCTTCATGCCGGCGCTGTGGATCCTGGTGCCGGGCTCGCTGGGGCTGATCGGGATGGCGGAGCTGGTCGGCAACGACCGGCTCGCCGGCGTCGAGAACTTCGTCACCACGCTCTTTTCCATCGTCGCCATCGGCCTGGGCACGGTGGTGGGCACCGCGGTCTACAACATGCTGTTCGAGCCGGTGTTCCAGCGCGCGGGGACGATGGCGGACATCATGCTGCGCTATCTGAAACTCAGACGCTGAGCAGGGCCTTGTCCTTGGCGGGACAGCCTCCCGCTCCGAGCCACGCCACAATCGCCGCTCCAGCCGCTGGCTGGAAAAGCGTTCTCAGGGCGGGGTGAAACTCCCCACCGGCGGTAATGGCGAAAGCACAAGTCCGCGAGCGCCCGTGGCTCGAGCACTGCTTCGTGCCGCGGGGTCAGCAGACCCGGTTGGATTCCGGGGCCGACGGTCACAGTCCGGATGAAAGAGAGCGCGATGCCCCGTGGGGCCGTGCGCATGCTTTGTTGCCATGCGTGCGCGCCTGCCGTGGTTTCGTGCGCCCTGATTCAGGCAGTCCTACCAAGAGGTACACCATGAGTCAGATCAACGACCTTCCCCTTTCCGCCACGTCCGCCATCGAAGACGGCCAACGGCGCATCGCCTTCGTCCAGGCGCAATGGCACGAAGACATCGTCCACCAGGCGCGCGACGCCTTCCTCGAGGAGATGCGCGCAAGCGGCGTGCCGCGCGAGCAGATCGACATCTTCGAGGTGCCCGGCGCCTTCGAGATTCCGCTGCACGCCAAGCGGCTCGCGCTGTCGGGCCGCTATGCCGCCATCGTCGCCTGCGCGCTGGTGGTGGACGGCGGCATCTACCGCCACGAGTTCGTGGCCAACACGGTGGTTTCGAGCCTGATGTCGCTGCAGCTGGAAACCGGCGTGCCGGTGCTGTCGGCGGTGCTCACGCCGCACCACTTCCACGAGCATGTGGAGCACCGCAAGTACTTTCACCGCCACTTCGCCATCAAAGGCACCGAGGCGGCCCAGGCCTGCGTCAAGACGGTGGCGGCGCTGCAGAAAGTGGACGCCTTGTTGGCATCATCGCCCGCATGAGCAACACAACAGCAGCAACACCAGAGAGCTTCACCGCCCAGGCCGTGGTGGACTTCTGGCGCGCGGCCGGGCCGCAGCGCTGGTTCAAGAAGGACGCGGCCTTCGACGCCGAGTTCAAGTCGCGCTTCGAGGCCGCCCATCACGCGGCCGCGACCGGCGCGCTGGACGCGTGGGCGCAAGACGCCACCGGCGCCCTCGCCTTGCTGGTGCTGCTGGACCAACTGCCGCGCAACACCTGGCGTGGCAGCGGCCACATGTACGCCACCGACGGCAAGGCGCAAGCCATCGCGCGCGCGGCGGTGGATGCGGGGCTGGATGAGCAGATCGACGACCCGAAGCTGCGGGCCTTCTTCTACCTGCCCTTCATGCACTCGGAATCGCTGGCGGACCAGGAGCGCTCGGTGCAACTGTGCAGCAAGGCAGACCCGGAGAACCTGCGCTTTGCGCAGCACCACCGAGACATCATTGCGCGCTTCGGTCGCTTTCCGCATCGCAATGCGGTGCTGGGGCGCACCACCACGCCGGAAGAACAACGCTTTCTGGACGAAGGCGGCTTTGCCGGCTAAGCCAGCGGCCGCCCGAAGGGCCGCGCGGGACCGGGGTCAGACGTAGACGCTGGAGGCCAGGCGGCGCAGGCGCTCGAGCTGGCGCGCTTCTTCGGCTTCGCGCAGGCTCCTGGCTGCGCGGGCCGCCACGTAGGAAACGTAGAGGTTTTCGATTTCGCGGGTCCAGGCCTCAAGTTCGGGGCCGTTGCCGCCCGGCAGGGCGGGAACCGGGTGACCGGCCTTCTTCAGGATTTGCGATTTTTGCTGGGTGTTGAGCATCTTGGACTCCCTACTCACGAGCCGGCGTCCAGATTAATTCTTTAGTTCCAAACCACCATCAGCCACAAGGCGTATGCAGCCGTAGGACGATGCCAACTAGTTCCGCTTTTTGCCATGCCGTCAGCCGAGGCGTCGCAGCAGCACCGGCAGCGACGCCGCCAGCAGCGCGAAGCCGGAGGCGGTCAGCAGGCCCAGCACGATCTTGCGAAAGCCTGCCTCGCTGATGCCCGCATAGAGCCGCCCACCCAGCAGCACCGGCACCAGCACCGCGACCGCCACCAGGGTCAAGAGCGGCACCATGTTCCAGCTGACGTTGCCGCTGGCCACGTGCAGGGCGAAGGCCACCGTCTGCATCGCCAGGTTGAAGTTCTGGATCACGGCGCGCTGCTGGTCGCGCGGCATCTGGCGCAAAGTGCACCACAGCGTGGGCACCACGCCGGCAAAGCCGCCGATGCCGCCCATCACGCCGCCGATGCCGCCGATCACGGCGTCGGCGGGGCGGCCACCCCAGCGGATCGCGGGCAACCTGTCGGAGAACAGCATCAGCGGGCACCACACGGCCAGCAGCACGCCCAGGCAAGCCTGGGACAGTGGGACGTCGAAGCGCGGCAACAGCCAGATGCCCAGCGGTACGCCCAGCACGCCGCCGGCCAGGAAGGGCCACAGCAGCGTGCGCTCGAAAGCGCGCCGCACGGTGACGGCCGCGATGATCTGCCCGACGAGCGCGCCAAACACCGACAGCACCGCCGCCAGCCGCGGGTCCACAGACCAGGCCCAGATCGACATGGCGACCATGCCGAAGGCAAAGCCCGACAGCCCCTGCACGAAGCCCGCGACCACCGCGCCCAGCGCGACGATCGCGATGAGCTCGGCGCTCATCGCCCCCCTCGCTCGCCCACTGCGTGTGGCTCGCTGCCCCCCAAGGGGGTCTTCGCGCCTTCGGGCGGCCGTGCGGCGCTCAAGCCGACACCAGCGCCGTACGTCGCACCCGCTGCACGTTGAAAGCGCTGGCAATCAGCACCGCCTGCACCAGCGCCAGGCCGAGGATCACGCTGCGGTACTGGCCGTGGTCCATCAGGACGCCGAAGACCAGCGGCGCGGCAGCCTGCCCGATATCCAGCCCCGCATAGACCACGCCGTAGACGCGCCCGGTGGCATTGGCTGGGGTCGAGCGCTTGACCAGCAGGTCGCGCGATGGCCCGGCCAGGCCGGTGGCAAAGCCCATGGCGCCGAACAGCACCGGTACCAGGACCGGCGGGAACTGCGCCAGCGCCAGGATCAGGGCGAGCGTCGCGGCCAGCCCGAAGCCGATGCCCACGATGCGCTCGCAGCGCGACGGGTCGGCCACCAGGAAGCCGCCCACCAGCATGCCGCCGGCGCTGGACACCATGTACGCCGTGAGGCAGATCGCGATCAGCGCCACCGGCGCCGCGTGCAGCTGGCCGGCCGCGGCCGGCGCGAAGGTCTGCACCACGCTGATCACCACCGCGTAGAGAAAGAAGAAACCGAAGCACATCCACACCGCCGGGATGCGCAGGAAGTCGAACTCGCCGGCAGCTGCATGCGGCGCGCCCTGGCCGGTGGCCTTGTGCACTTCCGGCGCGTCCAGCTCGAGCACGCGGCGGTAGGCCCACAAGACCAGCAGCACCACCAGCGCCACGCCACCGGCGGCCGCCAGCGCGACGCGCCAGGAGAAGGCGATGGCCAGCGGCACCACGAAGGCCGGCGCCAGCGCCCAGCCCAGGCTGCCGGTGATGCCGTGCACGCTGTAGGCATGGCCCAGGCGCGTGGGTGTCACCTTGCGGTTGAACAGGGTGTAGTCGACCGGATGGAACACGCCGTTGCCGATGCCGGCCAGCGCTGCTGCGATGAACAGCATCCAGTAGGCCTGCGCCATCGCGTAGACAAAGCCCGACAGCGCCAGCAGCCCCAGCCCGACGAACAGCACCGGCCGCGGCCCCAGCTTGTCGACCAGGAAGCCGGAAGCGGCCTGCACCACGCAGGACACCACGAAGAACACGGTGAGCACCGCGCCCAGCTGCGTATAGCTCAGCGCGAACGCATCCTTGATCCAGGGAAAGAGCGGCGGCAGCACCAGCTGGCTGAAGTGGCTGATGGCATGTGCCAGTCCCACCAGGCCGATCAGTTGCGCATCCGCGCTCAGTGAACGAGAGGGGGATGCGGCGGTCGAGGCTGTCATTTCTGGCTACAAATCTAGGGGGACACCCTGATCCTATCCGCGCCTCTCGCGTCAGAATGGCGATATAGCGACAACATTTGTCGAAACCATGCCAAACACCGAAACGCCCTCCCGAGCCCGAGCTGCCCGCGCCGGCACTGCCATGGCGCGCATGCCGGCTCCGGTCAACAGCGTCGCCTCGCTGACGCCGCACCTGTTCGCGCCCGACGCCGTGCGCCCGCTGCGTGCCAAGGAGCACTTCCTCAAGGCCGACACCTTCGTCGAGCTGCACACCCATGACTGGCCGCAGCTCACCTTCTCCACCCGCGGCGTGATCCGCCTGTCGACCGAAGATGGCAGCTACATCGTGCCGCCCTCGCGCGCGCTCTGGGTGCCGGCCAACATGCCGCACAGCATCACGCTGATCGAAGACGCCGAGCTGCGCACCGTGTATGTCCACAGCTGGATGGCGCCGGCCTGGGAGAAGTGCGAGGTGCTGGAGATCAGCCCGCTCTTGCGCGCACTGATGCTGGCGCTGGACACCACGCCCGACGGCCAGCCGCTGGCCGATCCGCATGCGGCGCAGCGCGAGCGCTGGATCGCCCCCCTGTTGATCGACGAACTGGAGCGCGCCACCCAGATCCGCATCGACGTGCCGCTGCCGGCCGACAAGCGCCTGCGCCAGTTGTGCGAAGTGCTGTTGCGCGCACCGGCCAGCCGCGCCACCCTGGCCGAGCGTGCGCAGGCCATCGGCGCCAGCGAGCGCACGGTGGCGCGCATGTTTCGCGACCAGCTCGGCATGAGCTGGCAGCAGTGGCGCCAGCAGGCGGTGCTGGCGCATGCGCTGCCGCTCTTGGCGCGCGGCATGCCGGTGAGCCAGGTGGCAGCCGCCAGCGGCTATGCCACCGACAGCGCCTTCTGCGCCATGTTCAAGGCGGCTACGGGACAATCACCCACATCCTTTCAGCACAAGAAGAAATCCAGCCCGCCTCAATGACCGCCGCCGACAACAACAGCAACAACAACGACAAGAACGCGAACAAGACCCGCGAGCGCCTTCTGCGCTGGTTCCCCTTTCTTTCCTGGCCCCGGCCCGACCGGGCTTTGCTGATCAACGAAGCATCGGCCGGCGTCACCGTTGCGCTGATGGTGATTCCGCAAGGCGTGGCCTATGCCGCCCTGGCCGGCATGCCGCTGGTGACGGGCATCTACGCGGCCCTGTTCCCGGCGCTGATCGCCGTGCTGTTCAGCTCGTCGGCGCGGCTGTCGGTCGGCCCCACGGCGCTGACCAGCGTGCTGGTAGGCGCCTCGCTGACGCCGCTGGCGGTGCCAGGCAGCGACGAATGGGTGGCGCTGGCGGTCTGGCTCACCTTGCTGTCGGGGGCGATGCAGGTGCTGCTGGGGGCGGTGCGTTTCGGTTGGCTGCTGCGGCTGGTGAACTCGCCGGTGCTGATGGGCTTCACCCAGGGCGCGGCCGTGCTGATCACCTTGTCGCAGTTGCCGGCGCTGCTGGGCTTCACGGGCCGCAGCTACGCACAACTGCTGCAGGGACCGCCGCCGGACTTCTACGCCATCGGCTTCGGCCTGGGCGGCATGGCAATGCTGTGGCTGGGCAAGCGCTTCGTGCCCAAGCTGCCGACCACCATGGCGCTGGTGGCCGTAACCGCCATCGTCAGCTACGCCATCAGCTATGCGCTGCAAGGCGGCGCGGTGATCGGCGCCCTGCCCTCGGGCCTGCCTTCGCTCTACATCCCGCAGCTGGTGAGCGGCGCGGGCCTGGGCACGCTGCTGCTGCCGGCTTTCCTGATCACGCTGGTGAGTTTTCTGGAGACCGCATCGAGCGCCAAGGTCGACAACGCCCGCGCCGGCACCTTGTGGAACGAGAACCAGGACCTGATCGGCCAGGGCCTGGCCAAGATCGCCTCCGGCCTGACCGGCTCCTTTCCGACCAGCTCTTCCTTCTCGCGCTCGGCCATCACGCTCTATGCGGGCGCCAAGACGCAATGGGCCACGCTGTTCAGCGTGGCGGTGGTAGCGGGCGCCCTTTTGTGGGCCATGCCGCTGCTCTACCACGTGCCGCAAGCGGTGCTGGCCTCGGTGGTGGTGACGGCCACCATCGGCCTGATGAAGCCTTCGGCCTTCGTCGCGCTGTGGAAGGTGTCGCGCATCGAGGCCGCCATCTCGCTGGCCACCTTCGCGCTGACCATTGCCTCGGCGCCGGAGATCTACTGGGGCGTGCTCGGCGGCCTGCTGGCCGCGCTGGCGCATTACATGTACCGGCACCTGCATCCGCGCATCATCGAAGTGGGCCTGCACCCCGACGGCAGCCTGCGCGACCGCCACCTGTGGCAGCTGCCGCCACTGGCGCCGCAGCTGTACGCCCTGCGCATGGACGCCGAGCTCGACTTCGCCTCCGCCAGCACCCTGGAGCGCGCCATCAACATCGCATTGGCGCAACGCCCGGGACTGACCGACGTGTGCCTGTTCGCCCAGCCGATCAATCGCGTCGACATCACCGGCGCCGAAGTCTTCGGCAGCATCCGCCGGCTGCTCGAATCCAGGGGCGTGTGCCTGCACATCTCGGGGCTGAAGCTGCCGGCGCAACAGGTGCTGGATCGCGCCGGGCTGCTGACGCCGGGGCCTCTGCTGTGCAGCTATCGGACGGATGCGGATGCGTTGGCGGCGCTGAGTGCTGAGTGCTGAGTGCTGAGTGCTGAGTGCTGAGTGCTGAGTGCTGAGTGCTGAGTGCTGAGTGCTGAGTGCTGAGCGCTGAGCGGTCACCTGTAGTGCGAGAACTGGGCTGGGGGTGGCGCGGCAGGTGTTTGCCGCGGCGGGCTCGTAGTGCGGCGGTCGATGCTGCGCATCGACTCCGCTGCGATGCTCCCACAGGGGGCGTGCGTCGCAGAACTCGCGACGTTCACTTCGTTCACTCTGCTCAAACAACTGCGACGAGCCAGATGTTGAAGCGCGTGTGTCCTTCGGCACACGCGCACGCCCCCTGCGCTGCGCTTCTCGCCGCCGCACAAATCGCTCGCCGCGGCAAACACCTGCCGCGCTGACGCGCTGCGGTTGAACAACCCGGGAAAGAACGGCCGATCAGGCGCCCGGCGTCTCGGCAAAGGCTTGTGTGCCCCTGTGCCGGCGCGCCTCTCGGGCGCCGAGAAGCGCAGTGGGCCCGGCCCGCACGCGTGCCGAAGGACACGCGTGCTTCAACCTCTAGCTTGCGGCAGCTGTTTGAGCAGAGTGAACGAAGTGAACGCCGCGAGTTCTGCCGCAGGGCCGGGTCCGCGAGCATCGCAGGGGAGTCGGCGCTACGCGCCGACCGTCCGAGCGAAGTGCCGGCGCAGGGGCACACAGGCCTTTGCCGCTCCCCAGCACTCAAATGACCGTCAGTCCAACCCCACCCGCCCACGAGAACGCTTGACGTCGGCACGCTGACTCTTCCCCTCCAGCCGCCGCTTCTTGGAAGCCAAGGTAGGCCGAGTCGCCCGCCGCACGCGCGGTGCCACCGCCACGCTGTCGACGATGGCCTGCAAGCGCTCAAGCGCATCGGCTCGGTTCATGTCCTGGCTGCGGTACTGCTGCGCCTTCAGCACCAGCACGCCTTCTTGCGTGATGCGGCTGTCGCGCGTGGCGAGCAGCCGCTCCTTCACCGGCTCGGGCAATGACGAAGCAGCGATGTCGAAGCGCAGATGCACCGCGCTCGACACCTTGTTGACGTTCTGCCCGCCCGCGCCCTGCGCGCGGATGGCCGTGATCTCCACCTCGTTCGGATCGATCAGGATGCGGTGGACGCGGGCTTCCATGTCAGTGGCGCCCGGCCGCCCGTAGCCGCTGACTCGCCCCCTCGGGGGGCAGCGATACGCGAAGCGATGAGCGTGGGGGCAGTTTCATCCTAGAGAACGAGCGCCAATCAAACGCGTTCGAAGATGGCGGCAATGCCCTGGCCGCCGCCGATGCACATGGTCACCAGCGCATAGCGGCCCTGCACGCGGTGCAGCTCGGCAATCGCCTTCACCGTGATGATGGCGCCGGTGGCGCCCACCGGGTGGCCCAGCGAGATGCCCGATCCGTTGGGGTTGACCTTGGCCGGGTCGAAGCCCAGTTCCTTGATGACGGCGCAGGCCTGGGCGGCGAAGGCTTCATTGGATTCGATCACGTCCAGGTCGCTCACCTTCAAGCCGGTGCGCTCCAGCACCTTGCGCGTGGCCGGCACCGGGCCGATGCCCATGTAGGCCGGCTCGACGCCGGCGTGCGCATAGCCGACCAGGCGGGCCAGCGGCTTCAGGCCCAGCGCCTTGACGCGGCCGCCCTCTGCCAGCACCACCGCGCCGGCGCCGTCATTGATGCCCGAGGCATTGCCGGCGGTGACCACGCCGTCCTTCTTGAAGGCCGGCTTCATCTTGGCCAGCGCATCGAGCGTGGTGTCGGCGCGCACATGCTCGTCGGTGTCGAACAGCACCACGCCCTTGCGCGTCTTCACTTCCACCGGAACGATTTGCTCCTTGAAGCGGCCGGCGGCAATGGCGGCAGCGGCGCGCTGCTGGCTCAGCACCGCCAGTTCGTCCTGCTGCTCGCGCGAGATGCCGTAGCGCGCCGCGACGTTCTCGGCGGTGATGCCCATGTGCATCTTCTCCCAGGGGTCGTGCAGGATGCCGAGCATGTAGTCGACCAGCACCGCATCGCCCATGCGCGCGCCATGGCGGGCTGCGGTGTCGAAGTACGGGCCGCGGCTCATCGATTCGGAACCGGCACCGATCGCCACGTCGCAGTCGCCCAGCGCGATGGCCTGGGCCGCCGACACGATGGCCTGCAGCCCGGAGCCGCACAGGCGGTTCACGTTGAAGGCCGGCGTCTCGATCGGGCAGCCCGCATCAACGGCGGCCACGCGGCTCAGGTAGGCATCGCGCGTGTCGGTGGGGATCACGTTGCCCATCACCAAGTGGCCGACCTGCGCCGGCGCCACGCCGCTGCGCTCGATGGCGGCCTTGACGGCGGTGGTGGCCAGCTGCGTGTTGGGCACGTCCTTCAGCGAGCCGCCGAAAGTGCCGATGGCGGTGCGGGCGGCGCCGACCACGAAGATGTCGCGTTGGGTCATGGGAATCTCTCCAAAGAAAAAGAAATGGAAAAGGCGGCGCGCGCGGGGGCGGCAGGCAAGAAAAAGGGCTGGCCGCGCAATGCACGCGGCCAGCCCTGATTTTAAGGAGGCTCCCTACCGGGCGTTATTCGGGACGCGGCGCAGCAGGACGGGCACGCACGTCGGTGACGTCGCCGGCGTCGCCCAGGACGACCGGGCTGCGCACCGATTCGCCGCGGGCGCGGGCATTGGCCACGTCGGCCGCGCTGGGCTCGGCCGGCTGCGCGGCGGCGCGGAAGCGGTCAAAGCCCTGCCCCGGGTGAAATCGCATGACCCAGGGCGTGACGGGCTTGCCGCTCAGCCTGGCCCAGCCATAGCGCAGGGCCCACAGGGCGCCCAGCAGCAGCACGGCCACCGCGAGGCTGGCGGCGAACACCAGGCCCAGCATGAACAAAATGACACGAAGCAGGAAATTGAACATCTGAGATTAGGCCGCCTCGGCGGCCGTTGGTTCCCCGGCCCGGGTAAAGCTGAACTGGCCGGGCTTCTGGATCGGATCCGTTTCGACGCGGATCGTGTCCTTCGGGCCGAAGGTACCGTCCAGCAGCAGCCGCGACAAGGGATTCTCGATGCGGTGCTGGATGGCCCGCTTGAGCGGCCGCGCACCGAACACCGGGTCGAATCCGACCTTGGCGATCTCGGCCAGCGCCGCCGGCGTCACCTCCAGCCCCAGGTCCATCT
Source organism: Variovorax sp. LARHSF232 (assembly GCF_052871435.1). Taxonomy (NCBI): domain Bacteria; kingdom Pseudomonadati; phylum Pseudomonadota; class Betaproteobacteria; order Burkholderiales; family Comamonadaceae; genus Variovorax; species Variovorax sp. LARHSF232. Next base: position 23,800 of record NZ_JBIXJS010000001.1, read on the forward strand.
TGGCCAAGCGCGCCTGCAGCACCTTCAGCTGAATTTCCGCGATGGCCTCGATGTTCTTCGCGTCGAGCGCGTGGAACACCACCGTTTCGTCGATGCGATTCAGAAACTCGGGGCGGAAGTAGTTCTTCAGTTCGTCCCACACCGCGTCCTTGATCTCCTCGCCAGGCCGTCCCACCATCTGCTGGATGATGGGCGAGCCGATGTTGCTGGTCATCACGATCACCGCGTTCTTGAAGTCCACGGTGCGGCCCTGGCCGTCGGTGAGGCGGCCATCGTCGAGCACCTGCAAGAGCACGTTGAAGACGTCGGGGTGCGCCTTCTCGACCTCGTCGAGCAGCACCACGCTGTAGGGCTTGCGGCGCACCGCTTCGGTCAGGTAGCCGCCCTCTTCGTAGCCCACGTAGCCGGGCGGCGCACCGATGAGGCGCGCCACCGAATGCTTCTCCATGAACTCGCTCATGTCGATGCGGATGAGATGGTCTTCGCTGTCGAACAGGAAGCCCGCCAGCGCCTTGCACAGCTCGGTCTTGCCCACACCCGTGGGGCCGAGGAACAGGAAGGAACCGGTGGGACGGTTCGGGTCGGACAGGCCCGAGCGCGAACGGCGGATGGCGTTGGACACGGCGGCAATCGCCTCGTCCTGGCCCACCACGCGCTCGTGCAGCTTGTCTTCCATTTGCAAGAGCTTCTCGCGCTCGCCCTGCATCAGCTTGGACACCGGAATACCCGTGGCGCGCGCCACCACCTCGGCGATCTCTTCGGCGCCGACCTGGGTGCGCAGCAGCTTGGGCGCGCTCGACTTGCCCTTCTTCTCTTCGCTGGCCAGCGCTTCCTTCAAACGCTTTTCCAGGCCCGGCAGCTGCCCGTATTGCAGCTCGGCCACCTTGTTGAAGTCGCCCTTGCGGGTGAACTCCTCGATCTGGAACTTAAGCTTGTCGATCTCTTCGCGGATCTGCGCGCTGCCCTGGGCCTGCGCCTTCTCGGCCTGCCAGATCTCGTCGAGATCGGCGATTTCCTTTTGCAGCTTGGCGATCTCTTCCTCGATCAGGGAAAAGCGCTTCTGCGAGGCTTCGTCCTTCTCGCGGCGCACGGCCTCGCGCTCGATCTGCAGCTGGATCAGGCGGCGGTCCAGCCGGTCCATCACCTCGGGCTTGGAATCCATCTCGATCTTGATCTTGGCGGCGGCCTCGTCGATGAGGTCGATGGCCTTGTCGGGCAGGAAGCGGTCGGTGACGTAGCGGTCGCTCAATTCGGCCGCGGCCACGATGGCCGGGTCGGTGATCTCCACGCCGTGGTGCAGCTCGTACTTTTCCTGCAGTCCGCGCAGGATGGCGATGGTGGCCTCCACGCTGGGCTCGCCCACCAGGATCTTCTGGAAGCGGCGCTCCAGCGCGGCGTCCTTCTCGATGTACTTGCGGTATTCGTCCAGGGTGGTGGCGCCCACGCAATGCAGTTCGCCTCGCGCGAGGGCCGGCTTGAGCATGTTGCCGGCGTCCATCGCGCCCTCGGCCTTGCCGGCGCCCACCATGGTGTGCAGTTCGTCGATGAAGACGATGGTCTGGCCCTCGTCCTTGGCCAACTCGTTCAGCACCGTCTTCAGGCGCTCCTCGAACTCGCCGCGGAACTTGGCACCGGCCAGGAGGGCCGCCATGTCGAGCGACAGCACGCGCTTGTTCTTCAGCGACTCGGGGACCTCGCCGGCCACGATGCGCTGGGCCAGGCCTTCGACGATGGCGGTCTTGCCGACGCCGGGTTCGCCGATCAGCACGGGGTTGTTCTTGGTGCGGCGCTGCAGCACCTGGATGGCGCGGCGGATTTCCTCGTCGCGGCCGATCACCGGGTCGAGCTTGCCCAGGCGGGCGCGCTCGGTGAGGTCGAGGCAGTATTTTTTGAGGGCTTCGCGCTGACCTTCGGCATCGGCGCTGTTCACGCCCTGGCCGCCGCGCACCGCGTCGATCGCGGCTTCCAGCGATTTGCGGCTGAGGCCGTTCTCCTTGGCCAACCTGCCGATGTCGGCCTTGCTGTCGGCCACGGCCAGCAAGAAGAGCTCGCCGGCAATGAACTGGTCATTGCGCTTGATCGACTCCCTCTCGGTGGCCTGCAGCAGCTTGACCAGTTCGGGGCCGACCTGGACCACGTCATGGCCCTGGACCTGCGGCAGCTTCTTGATCGCGGCTTCGCTGGCCTTGATGAGCCCCGGCACGTTGGCGCCGGCGCGCTCGAGCAGCGCACGCGGCCCGTCATCCTGGCGCAACATGGCGAGCAAGAGGTGGACCGGTTCGATATAAGCGTTGTCGCTTCCGAGCGCGAGCGACTGTGCGTCGGCCAGGGCTTCTTGAAACTTGGTGGTGAATTTGTCTTGGCGCATTGGCTTGATTCCTGCAATCAAAATAGGGGCTTGGCCGGCCGATTCAAGGGTGCGCGAGCACCATCTGCCGCGATTTGATCCATCTCACAGTCAACACAACAACCCAAAGCATTGGAGTCGACGATGTCCTTTTCAAGACGTGACGTCCTGTCCGCCGGCCTGCGCGGCGCCGTGGCCCTGGGCGGCCTTGCATCGCTGGCCAGCCTGGCACAGGCCCAGGGCAGCGGCACGCCGATCCGCATCCTGGTCGGCTTTCCGGCCGGCGGCGGCAGCGATGCCATTGCCCGCACCCTGGCCGACAAGCTCAAGGACGAACTCGGCATGCCGGTGGTGGTGGAAAACCGCGGCGGCGCCGGCGGCCAGATCGCCGCCCAGGCGCTCAAGGCGGCGGCGCCCGACGGCCACACGCTGTTCCTCTCGCATGACCACAGCATCTCCATCCTGCCGCAGGTGGTCAAGAACCCGGGATTCAACCCTGCCACCGACTTCGTGGCGGTGGCTGGCTTTGCCACCTTCGCCAATGCGCTGGCGCTGTCGGGCGGCACGCCTGCCAAGACGGTCAACGAGTACGTCAACTGGGTGCGCAGCAAGGGCGGTGGCAAGGGCACCATCGGCATACCGGCGCCGGCCTCGATCCCCGAGTTCCTGGTCAAGATGGTGGGCGACAAGTACAAGCTCGACCTGCAGAGCGCACCCTACCGCGGCAGCGCACCCATGATGGCCGACATGCTGGGCAACCAGATCAATGCCGGCATCGGCTCGGTGCCCGACTTCATCGAGAACCACAAGGCCGGCAAGCTGCGCATCGTGGCGACCATCGGCGCCAGGCGCCAGGCCCTGCTGCCGCAGGTGCCGACCTTTGCCGAGCTGGGCTTCGCGAACCTGGACGACCTGCCCTACTACGGCATCTTCGCGCCGGTAGGCACGCCGCAGGCCTTCATCGATCGCTTCGGCGCGGCGCTGTCCAAGGTGCTGGCCATGCCGGATGTGCGCAGCAAGCTCACCGCCCTGGGCCTCGCGGTGGGCTTCGAGCCGCAGGGCCAGTTCGCCGGGCGCGTGCGCAGCTACACGCAGACCTGGGAACGGATCATCAAGGCGAGTGGGTTCAAGGCGCAGTGAGCATCACCCCGGCAGCCATCAGGCGTTGCCGGCTTCGATGCCCCAGCGCGCCAGCGCCTTGTCGTCGGCCACCCGCGCGTCGACCCAGCGCGCGCCTTCGGGCGTCTCTTCCTTTTTCCAGAAGGGCGCCTGGGTCTTGAGGTAGTCCATCAGGAATTCGCAGGCCTGGAAGCTCTCGCCGCGGTGGGCGGAGATGACGGCCACCATCATGATCTGGTCGAGCGGCTGCAAGAGGCCCACGCGATGGATCACGCGCGCGCCCAGGATGTCGAAGCGCCGATGCGCCTCGTCGATCATGGCCTCGATGGCCTTCTCGGTCATGCCGGGGTAATGCTCCAGCTCCATCGAGGCGACCGTGCTGCCATCGTTGCGGTCGCGCACCGTGCCGATGAAGCTGCAGACAGCCCCAACGTGCGCGTCCTGGCCGCGCAGGGCGGCGATTTCGGCCTGCAGATCGAAGTCCTGGGTCTGGATGAAAACGCGCGGCTGGCTCATGCGGGCCATTGTGGCATCGGGCGAAGAGCCGCTAGACTTGCACGATGCCCATGTCCCTTGTGTGCTCGTCGTCACCTTCGCCCGAAGGCTGCTTCGTCCTGCGCCAATCGGTCAGCGGCAAGGCCTCCAAAAAACCCCAGCTCGTCTGACCGGAGCTGCGGCTCCGTCGTCGGATGAGCGACGGAACCGGCCAGCTTCCCCATGGCTCCAGCTTGTGTTGTGCGCGCGTCCGGCGATGGTTCCTTCCATCGGTCGGCATCTTGTTCAAGGACATCGCGTGCAACAACAACCTGCTTCATCCCCTTCTTTCAGCGGCCTGTGGATTCCGCTCGTCACGCCCTTTCTTCGCGACGGCGCCGTCGACCACACCGCGCTCAGAACACTTGTGCGGCGCCTCGCCGGCGAGGGCATCGACGGCTTCGTGGTGTGCGGCTCCACCGGCGAGGCGGCGGCGCTCGATGAAGACGAGCAGCTGGCGGTGCTGGACACCGTGGCCGCCGCGGCACCCGAGCTGCCGCGCATCATGGGCGTGAGCGGCTACCACCTGGGCAAGATGCTCGGCTGGATCGAGCGGCTTAACCAGCGGGCGCTGGCGGGCCTGCTGGTGCCGGCGCCCCACTACATCCGCCCCTCGCAAGAAGGCCTGCTCCAATGGTTCGAGGCGATTGCCAAGGCCAGCGCGGCGCCCATCGTCGTCTATGACATTCCCTATCGCACCGGGTCCACGCTGGCGCTCCAGACTCTGCTACGCCTGGCGGCTCATCCGCAGATTCGCGCGATCAAGGATTGCGGCGGCGACACCGGCAAGACCCAGGCACTGACCGCCGACGGACGCCTGGCAGTGTTGGCGGGCGAGGACGCGCAGATCTTTTCCACCGTGGCCCAAGGAGGCGCGGGTGCCATTGCGGCCAGCGCCCATGTGCGGACGCGGCAGTTCGCGCAAGTCATCGAGCACCTTCGTGCGGGCCGGCTCGAACAGGCGCGCAGCCAATGGCAGCCACTGCTGCCGCTGATCGAACTGCTCTTTGCCGATGCCAACCCCGGCCCGCTGAAGGCCCTGCTGGCGCGCGAGGGCTTGATCCAGGAGGAGCTGCGTGCGCCCATGACGCGCGCCAGCGATGCGGTGCGCGAAAGCCTGGCGGGGCTTCTCAGCCGCCGGTGACCGGCGGGAAGAAGGCCACCTCGCAACCCTCGCGCAGGGCCGCGTCTTCGGCGCTCATGACCTGATCGAGCGCCATGCGCACCGCGCGGCCGCGCGCCAGCGCCTGTGCATGAGCACCGCCGCGCGCGATCAGTTCGTCGCGCAGTCCGGCCAGCGTGGTGGCCGCACTCTCGACGCTTTCGCTGCCGGTACCCAGGGCCTCGCGCACCGAGGCGAAATAGCGCACGTGAACCTTGGTCGTCATGCCAGCAGGGAAGCGAAGGAAATGAACTGGACGAGGTCGCCGGCCTTGAAGGGCTGGCCGGCCGGCGTGTCGATCACGCCGTCGCCCCACACGGTGGAGGTGAGCACGCCCGAGCTCTGGTTGGAAAACAGATCGAGCCCGCCAGCCGCGTTGCGCCGCGCGCGCAGGAACTCGCGGCGCCGGTCGGCGCGCGGCCAGTCGAAATCGGCGCGCATCGGCACGGGCTGCGGCGCCACGCGGGTGGCGCCTTGCAGCGTGAGCAGGAAGGGGCGCACCAGCAGCAGGAAAGTCAGGAAACTGGACACCGGGTTGCCCGGCAGCCCGCAGATGTGCGCATCGCCGATGCGGCCATACGCAAAGGGCTTGCCGGGTTTCATCGAGAGCGACCACAGCTCCAGGCTGCCCAGCGCCTGCACGGCGGCCTTGATATGGTCTTCCTCGCCCACCGACACGCCGCCGGTGGTGACGATCAGGTCGTGGCTGGCGGCGGCCTGGCGCAGCGCCTCGATCGTGGCCTCGCGCTTGTCGGGCACGATGCCCAGGTCGCTCACCTCGCAGCCTAGGCGGCGCAGCAGCGCGCGCATGAAGAAGCGGTTGGAGTTGTAGATGGCACCGGGCTTCATGTCCTGCGGCGCCACTTCGCCGGGCATCACCAGCTCGTCGCCGGTCGACAGCAGGGCCACACGCGGACGCATGGACACTTCCAGCGTGTCCATGCCGATGCTGGCCGCCAGGCCCAGGGCCTGCGGCGTCAGGCGCTCGCCACGGTGCAGCACCACGTCGCCGCTGGCCACGTCCTCGCCGGCGCGGCGAATCCATTGACCGGCCGTGGGCGGCGCCTCGACGCGCACCCGGCCCAGGCCATCGCCTTCCAGGGGGGCCGTGTCTTCCTGCATGACCACCGCGTCGGCGCCTTCGGGAATCTGGGCGCCGGTGAAGATGCGTGCGGCGCTGCCGGCGGCCAGGGGCGTGCCCACGATGCCGGCGGGAATGCGCTGCGCCACCGACAACACGGCGCCCGGCTGGGCGCAATCGGCGGCGCGTACCGCGTAGCCGTCCATCGCGCTGTTGTCGCGCGGCGGCACGGTGAGCGCGGAGACCGCATCCTGCGCCAGCACCCGGCCGTCGGCCTCGAAGGTGGACACGCGCTCGGTGCGAAGGCGCGGCTGCGCGTTTTCCAGAAGGCGCGCCAACGCCTCGTCCAAGGGCATCAAGGGAGGGCGCTTGCCTTCAGACATAGAGCTCGGCGTTGTATTCGAAGCGGTCGGCGCTATCGAGCAGCCATTGGCCGATCGCGTCGGCATCGTTGACGTCGAAGACCGGCAGGCCGGTGGGCTGCGGCAGCTTGCCGGCCGCGTCGGTGGCGATGGCGCAGATGTAGTCGTCGTCGGGGTACAGCACCGGGCGCGCCACCGAGCCCGGCTCGGGCTGGCGCCACACCTCGATCTTCAAGAGGTCGCTGTGCTTGAAGCCCTCGACCAGCACCCAGTCCACGCCTTCGTAGAGCTCGGCGATCAGATGGTGCACGTTCAGCTGCGCCGGCTGCTCGAACTCGCGGATCAGCGCCAGGCGCTTGTCCGATGCCACGACCACCTCGAAGGCACCGGCCTCGCGGTGGCGATGCGTGTCCTTGCCGGGATGGTCGATGTCGAACTTGTGGTGCGCATGCTTGACCACCGACACGCGCTGCCCCTGCAGCTTGAGTACGGGAATGAGGCGCTCCACCAGCGTGGTCTTGCCCGCGCCCGAGTAGCCCGAAAAGCCGATCACCTTCATCGCACCACCTTGTCGTCTCCTGCCGCTTGAGGCCAGCGCCCCATGCGCCGGCTGCGCCAATTCAATCGCAGTGCTGCGAAATGTATCGCTTGACGGCTTCGACGTCCGCCGGCAGCCGGGTTACCCGCTTGGGCAGTGCTTCAATGCCGACGAAGCGCGCCGGGCGATCCGGCTCGTGGCCCAGGGCCTCGACGATGCTGGCGGCGAACTTGATCGGCAGCGCGGTTTCCAGAACGATCATCGGCACGCCGGGCGCGAGGTGCTCGCGGGCGGCCTTCAGGCCGTCGGCCGTGTGGGTGTCGATCAGCGTGGCGAAGCGCTTGTCGGTGTCGCGGATGGTGGCGATGCGGTCGGCGTGCGTGCTGCTGCTGCTGACAAAGCCGAAGCGCGTGGCTGCCTGGGCGAAAGCCGGGTCCTGGCTCAGATCGAAGCGGCCGGATTTGCCCAGCTCGCCTTCGAACAGCGCGCGGGCCCTGCCGGCGTCGCGGCCCAGCAGGTCGAACATGAAGCGCTCGAAATTGCTGGCCTTGCTGATGTCCATCGAAGGGCTCGAGGTTTCGTGGGTGTCGGCCGCGCCGCGCACCCGGTAGACGCCGGTGCGGAAGAACTCGTCGAGCACGTCGTTCTCGTTGGTCGCCACCACGAGTTGATGGATCGGCAGCCCCATCGAGCGGGCCACGTGGCCGGCGCAGACGTTGCCGAAGTTGCCAGAGGGCACGGCGAAGCTGACCTTCTGTTCATTGGAGGCGGTCGCCTGGAAGTAGCCGGCGAAGTAATACACCACCTGCGCCAAGAGGCGCGCCCAGTTGATCGAGTTGACGGTGCCGATCTTGTACTGGCGCTTGAAGGCCAGGTCGTTGGACACCGCCTTCACGATGTCCTGGCAGTCGTCGAACACGCCTTCGATCGCCAGGTTGTGGATGTTGGCGTCCTGCAGGCTGAACATCTGGGCCTGCTGAAAGGGGCTCATGCGGCCATCGGGCGAGGTCATGAAGACGCGCACGCCCTTCTTGCCGCGCATCGCGTACTCGGCGGCGCTGCCGGTGTCGCCGCTGGTGGCGCCCAGGATGTTGAGCTCTTCGCCGCGGCGCGCCAGCTCGTACTCGAACAGGTTGCCCAGGAGCTGCATCGCCATGTCCTTGAAGGCCAGGGTCGGGCCGTTGGACAGGGCTTCCAGGTAGACGCCGTCTTCCAGCTCGCGCAAGGGGACGATCTCTTCCGTGCCGAAAACCTCGGCCGTGTAGGTCTTGGCGCACAGGGCGCGCAGGTCGGCCGGCGGGATGTCGTCGATGTAGAGCGACAGCACTTCGAAGGCCAGTTCCGCATAGGGCAGCACGCGCCACTTGTCGAGCGTGGCGGCGTCGACCTGCGGATAGTGCTCGGGCAGGTACAGGCCGCCGTCGGGCGCCAGGCCCTCGAGCAGGATCTCGCAGAAGCGCCGGCGGTCGCGGTGGCCGCGCGTGGAGAGGTAGCGCATCACGACAACTCTTCCTTGCGCAGGCGCACGATCGGCGCCAGCACCGTGGGCAACGCCTGCAGCTGCGCCATGGCGTCGTCCAGCGTGCCCTCACGGACGTCGTGCGTGAGGATGATGACATCGGTCTGGGTCGAGCCCTCGCCGCCTACTTCGTCGGCTTCGCGCTGCAGCACCGCGTCGATGCTGATGCCGGCCGTGGCCAGGAGGCCCGTGACCTTGGCCAGCACGCCGGCCTCGTCGGCCACGCGCATGCGCAGGTAATAGCTGGTGACCACCTCGCGCATCGGCAGGATCTCGAGGTCGCTCATGGCATGCGGATGGAAGGCCAGGTGCGGCACGCGATGCGCCGCGTCGGCCGTGTGCAGGCGGGTGATGTCGACCAGGTCGGCGATCACGGCGCTGGCCGTGGGCTCGCTGCCGGCCCCCTTGCCGTAGTAGAGCGTGGTGCCGACGGCGTCGCCGTTGACCACCACCGCGTTCATCGCACCCTCGACGTTGGCCAGCAGGCGCTTGGAGGGCACCAGGCTGGGGTGCACGCGCAGCTCGATGCCGTTGGCCTTGCGCTTGGTGATGCCCAAAAGCTTGATGCGGTAGCCCAGCTGCTCGGCGTACTTGATGTCCTGCGCGGCCAGCTTGGTGATGCCTTCCACGTGCGCCTTGTCGAACTGCACGGCAGTGCCAAAGGCGATGGCGCTCATCAGCGTGACCTTGTGGGCCGCGTCCACGCCCTCGATGTCGAAGGTCGGGTCGGCTTCGGCGTAGCCCAGGCGCTGCGCTTCTTTGAGCACGGTCTCGAAGTCCAGGCCCTTGTCGCGCATCTCGGACAGGATGAAGTTGGTCGTGCCGTTGATGATGCCGGCGATCCACTGGATCGAGTTGGCCGTCAGGCCTTCGCGCAGTGCCTTGATGATCGGGATGCCGCCGGCCACCGCGGCCTCGAAGGCCACCATCACGCCTTTGGCGTGCGCCGCCGCGAAGATCTCGGTGCCATGCACGGCCAGGAGCGCCTTGTTGGCCGTCACCACGTGCTTGCCGGCCGCAATGGCTTCCAGCACCAGCTGCCGGGCGATGCCGTAGCCGCCGATCAGCTCGATCACGATGTCGATGTCGGGGTTGGCAATGACGGCGCGCGCGTCGTTCACCACCTGCACGCCCTCGCCCGCCACAGCCTGGGCACGGGTGGTATCGAGGTCGGCCACCATGGTGATCTCGATGCCGCGGCCGGCGCGGCGCTTGATCTCTTCCTGATTGCGTTGCAGGACCTTGAAGGTGCCGCTGCCGACGGTGCCGGCGCCAAGCAGGCCGACCTGGATGGGTTTCATGGATTCAGTCATTTCAATCAAAGGCGCCGCAGCGTCGGGAAAAGAGATGTGGGGAGATTCAGGCGCTGTGCCGCTTGCGATAGCGCTCGAGGAAGCGCGCGATGCGGCCGATGGCCTCGCGCAGGTCTTCCTCATGGGGCAGGAAAACGATGCGGAAGTGGTCGGGCGTGGCCCAGTTGAAACCGGTGCCCTGCACCAGCATCACCTTGGTTTCCTTCAGCAGTTCCAGGAAGAACTGCCGATCGTCCTCGATCGGGTAGACCTTGGGATCGAGCTTGGGGAACATGTACAGCGCCGCCGTGGGCCGCACGCAGCTCACGCCCGGAATCTGCGTGATCAGCTCATAGGCCAGGTCGCGCTGGCGGCGCAGGCGCCCGCCGTCGCCGGTCAGGTCGTTGATGCTCTGGTAGCCGCCCAGCGCGGTCTGGATCGCCCATTGGCCGGGCACGTTGGCGCACAGCTTCATGTTCGAGAGCATGTTCAGGCCCTCGATGTAGTCACCCGCGTTCGACTTGTCGCCCGACACCACCAGCCAGCCCGCGCGATAGCCGCAGGAGCGGTAGCTCTTGGACAGCGAATTGAAGGTGAGCGTGAGCACGTCGCTCGACAGGCTGCCCAGCGCCGTGTGCTTGACGCCGTCGTACAGCACCTTGTCGTACACCTCGTCGGCCAGGATCACCAGGCCGTGCTCGCGCGCGATCTGCACAATGCCCTTGAGGAGTTCGTCCGAATAGACCACCCCGGTCGGATTGTTCGGATTGATGACGACGATGCCCTTGGTGCGCGGCGTGATCTTGGCGCGGATGTCGTCCAGGTTCGGCATCCAGTGGCTGGCCTCGTCGCAGATGTAGTGCACAGGCCGGCCGCCCGACAGGCTGGTGACGGCGGTCCACAGGGGATAGTCCGGCGCCGGCAGGAGCAGCTCGTCGCCGTCGTCGAGCAGTGCGTTGGTGGCCATGGCGATCAGCTCACTGGCGCCGTTGCCCAGGTAGACGTCGTCCAGCGTGACCCCCGCAATCCCTTGCTGCTGGGTGTAGTGCATGACCGCCTTGCGCGCCGCGAAGATGCCCTTGCTGTCCGAATACCCGGCCGAGTTGGGCAGGTTGCGGATCATGTCCTGCTGCACTTCTTCCGGCGCATCGAAACCGAACACGGCCAGATTGCCGAGATTCAGTTTGATGATCTTGTGCCCCTCTTCCTCCATCTGCTTGGCCGCATCCATGATCGGACCACGAATGTCATAGAGCACATTGGCCAGCTTGGCGGATTTCGAAATGGTCTTCAAAGGCCCTCCGGGGCGTACTTTTACGGGGGAAAACCTATAATTTGACCACAGATCGCCACCCCATTCGATGAAGCTGCAACCCGACAAGTCCGACGTCCAGACCCTCACCGCGCACGGCCCCGGCTGGGTGGCCATCAACAACGAGAAGGTCGAAGGCAGTGTGGTGGTGGGCTCCCGCGGCGAACGCTTTGCCTGGGACTGCGGCCATTTCGACGAACTGGGTGCCCGGCACTTCGAGCAATTGGCCGGTTTGGGCGCCGAACTGGTCATCTTCGGTAGCGGTGCGCGCATCCGTTTCCCCAAAGCCGCCTGGCTCACGGCACTGATGGCCAAGCGCACCGGTGTCGAAACCATGGACACCGGCGCCGCCTGCCGCACCTACAACATTCTTGCGGCCGAGGGCCGCCATGTGGTCGCGGCCTTGCTGGTGGAGCTCCCGCCGGATGCCGGTTAGGCAGAGTCCTTCAAGGCGCGGGTGTTTGGTACCCGTTCACAGCCTGTTGGGACAGGTTTCGGGGTAAAATTACAGGTTGCAATCTGAATGGCCGGCCCCGATTTCATTGAGGATTCCCGCACGGAGTCCGCAATTGAATCTGCCAGTGCACCAGGCGCACCGAAGGGTGCCCAAATGTACAGGAGGTGCTTTCCGTTCGCGTTGCGTCCGGACTGGCCGTTTTTTCTCGGTGTCCGGGCTCACAGGTGCGCAACGACCAACCTTCCTTGCGGGGAATCTAAGCGGAGATACACAGTTTCATGGCGATCGTTGTCAATAAACCAATTCCAGAATTCGAAGCCAATGCCACCGGTGGCATCAAGGTCTCCAACACCTCGCACTTGGGCCACGTGCTGGTGATGTACTTCTACCCCAAGGACAACACGCCGGGCTGCACCACGGAAGCCATGCAATTCCGCGATCGCTACAAGGATTTCGAGAAGGCCGGCGCCACCGTGTTCGGTGTCTCGCGCGACAACATGAAGTCGCACGACGAGTTCAAGGCCAAGCTCGAGCTGCCCTTCGAACTGATCGCCGACACGGAAGAAAAGATGTGCCACATGTTCGGCGTGGTCAAGAACAAGATCATGTACGGCAAGAAGGTCAAGGGCATCGAACGCAGCACCTTCCTGATCGGTGCCGATGGCGTGCTCAAGGCCGAATGGCGCGGCCTGAAGGTCCCCGGCCATGTCGACGACGTGCTCAAGGCCGTCAAGGCGCTCAAGAAGGCCGCCTGACCCTCTTGATGGGTGCTCTTTTGCGCAGACACGTTGGTGGTGCGCAACGGCCCCAACTGCTGTCACGCGTGGTGTGCATAATGGCTTCATGCCGTTGACGCCCGCGACCGCATTCACCGCAAAAAGCCGCCTTGAGCTCAAGGCGGCTTTTTTGCTTTCCGGCCCTGCCCTTTCCTCACTTCCAGCGAGCGAACCGCCACATGCCTCTGCCTCCCGCCCCCACGAAACGCGCTGCATTCCTGTCGCCGGACGCGCTCGACGCGCCGGCGCGAACCTCGCATAAGGGCGCCCGCCGCGCCAACGACCGTCGCCCCGACGATCGGGCGCCTGCCGGTCCCCAGGCCCTCGAGTTGTTCGATCGGCATGCCACCGATGCCGGCGGCATACAGGAAATCGTCCCCCCCGGCGCACTTCAAGCCCTGGTGCCCGCCCCGGCCGCGCCCAAGGCCAAGCGCCGCAGCGCCGATGTCCTGCCCGCCGTGCCGTCCCTGGCGCCCCAGCCGGCGCCGCGCGCCAAACGCGGCAAATCGAATGGGCTGACCAAGCTCTTCGTGCTCGACACCAACGTGCTGCTGCACGACCCGACCTGCTTGTTCCGCTTCGAGGAACACGACATCTTCCTGCCGATGATCGTGCTGGAAGAACTGGACGGCCACAAGAAGGGAACGACCGAAGTCGCCCGCAACGGGCGCCAGAGCAGCCGCACGCTGGACGCGCTGGCCGCGGCCCAGGGCGCCGACATCGGCAAGGGCCTGAAGCTCGATTCCACCGGGCACAAGGAGGCCGGCGGCAAGCTTTTCTTCCAGACCTCACCGCTCGAATACACGCTGCCCACCAGCCTGCCCCAGGGCAAGGCCGACAACCAGATCCTGGGCGTGGTGCAGGCGCTGCGCGACCGTTACGCGGCAGACGCGCCGGGTCAACCCAAGCTGGACGTGGTGCTGGTGTCCAAGGACATCAACATGCGCGTCAAGGCGCGGGCCTTGGGCCTGGCTGCCGACGACTACCAGAACGACAAGACGCTGGAAGACGGCGACCTGCTCTATTCCGGCTCCCTGGCCCTGCCGCCCGACTTCTGGACGCGCCAGAGCAAGACGGTGGAAAGCTGGCAAAGCGGCAGCAGCACCTTCTATCGCATCAGCGGTCCGATCGTGCCCAGCCTGTACATCAACCAGTTCGTGTTTTTCGAGGCCCCCGGCGAGCCCAGCATGTACGCCCGCGTGACCGAGATCCGCGAGAACACGGCTGTGCTCAAGACCTTGAAGGACTATTCGTCCGGCAAGAACGCGGTGTGGGGCGTCACCACCCGCAATCGCGAGCAGAACTTCGCGATGAACCTGCTGATGGACCCGGACGTCGACTTCGTCACCCTCACCGGCACCGCCGGCACCGGCAAGACGCTGATGGCACTCGCCTCTGGCTTGACGCAGGTGCTGGACGATCGCCGCTACACAGAGATCATCATGACCCGCGCCACCGTCAGCGTGGGCGAGGACATCGGTTTCCTGCCCGGCACCGAGGAAGAAAAGATGGGCCCCTGGATGGGGGCGCTGGACGACAACCTCGAGTTTCTGGCCAAAGGCGACGGCGGCGGCGCCGGCGAATGGGGGCGCGCCGCCACCAACGAGCTGATCCGCAGCCGCATCAAGATCAAGAGCATGAACTTCATGCGCGGGCGCACCTTCATGAACAAGTACGTCATCATCGACGAGGCGCAGAACCTGACGCCCAAGCAGATGAAGACGCTGATCACCCGCGCCGGCCCGGGCACCAAGATCATCTGCATGGGCAACATCGCGCAGATCGATACGCCCTACCTGACCGAAGGGTCTTCGGGCCTCACCTACGCGGTCGACCGCTTCAAGGGCTGGCCGCACGGCGGGCACATCACGCTGGCACGGGGCGAGCGCTCGCGCCTGGCGGATTTCGCGAGCGATGCACTTTAGGGCCTCCCGGCTTTTCACTGCGCTTCGCTGCGTGTAATTCGCCACCTCCCGAGGAGGGGACCTCACCTGCGGCCCGGCGAAGCCGGTTCCGCGGTGCGGGACTGGAACAGGGGCGCGCCGTTCCGGCGGGCTGTTATCAAACAACTGACGCAAAGCTCCTGACATCACGTTGTCAGGAGCTGGCGCGCAGCATGGAGGCTCGCATTTCCATTGCGAAAGGAGAGTGCCTCATGCCAAACGCCATCAACTGGTTCGAAATTCCTGTTTCCGATATCGATCGTGCACAGCGCTTCTACGAAGCCGTGCTTGCGCGCACGCTGCGCCGCGAAACCATGGGCGATCAAGTCCTGGCCGTATTTCCCTACGACGAGCCCAACGCAGGCGGCTGCCTGCTGGCTGACGCGAACAAGCCCGCCGCCAACGGGCAAGGCGTTCGCATCTACCTGGACTGCATGCCCGGCATCGATGCAGCGCTGAAGCGCGTCGAGACATCGGGCGGTGCCGTGGTCGTGGCCAAGACAGCCCTGCCGCCGAGCATGGGCTTCTTCGCCCACGTGCGCGACACCGAAGGCAACGTCATCGGCCTGCATGCCCTGGCCTGAGGAAGCCGGAGTGAGCATGCATCCGCAACTTCGACGCCGCGAAGCTTTCAGCGTCGCCGGCCTCACCACCCGCACCTGCAACAAGGACGAGCGCGATCCCCGTTCGGCCCGCATCGGCAAGCTCTGGAGCCGCTTCTTCGACGAATGCGCCTACGAAGCGCCGCATCGCGTGGGCGACATGCGCCTGTATGGCGTGTATTCCGGCTATGAGGCCGGCGATGACGGCGCCTTCAACATCACCGCCGGCGTGGCCGTGTCGGGCGATCCGGCGACGGTGCACATCGAGGCCGGCGAATACCTGGTCTTCAGCGGCCAAGGCCAGATGCCGCAATTGGTGCTCGCGTTGTGGCAATCGATCTGGCAGTATTTCGAGGATCATCCCGAAATCCGGCGCACCTACCGCAGCGATTTCGAATCCTACGGCGGACCCGATCAGGTCGACATCCACATCGGTGTGGACGCGCGCGAGCGCGAGCCCGTCTGAACGCCCACACGTCAACCATCAATGCGCCGCGCCGACCGCCTGTTCCAGATCGTCCAACTCATCCGTGGCCGACGCCTCACGACCGCCGCCTTCCTGGCGCAGCGGCTGGAGGTGTCGGAACGCACCATCTACCGCGACGTGGCCGACCTGCAGGTGCAGGGCGTGCCGATCGAGGGCGAGGCCGGTGTCGGCTACCGGCTGGGCACCGGCTTTGACCTGCCGCCGCTGATGTTCACCCAGGAGGAAGCAACGGCGTTGGTCGCTGCCGCCCGGCTGGCGCAAAGCTGGGTGGACCCGGCCATGGCGCGCGATATCCAGACGGCCATCGGCAAGGTGGTCTCGGTGTTGCCACCGGTGGCACGCGCCTCGGCAGAAAGCCTGGCGCTGTTTGCGCCGGCGCCTTCCTGGGCACTCGACGACGCCACGCGCATGCGCCTGCAGACTCTGCGCGAAGCCGTGCAGTCGCGGCACAAGCTGCGTATGCGCTACCACGACGTGATCGGCTCGCCCAGCCAGCGCGTGGTGCGCCCGCTCGGCTGCTTCTACTGGGGCAAGGTCTGGACTTTTTCCGCCTGGTGCGAGCTGCGCCAGGACTTCCGGGGCTTTCGCGTCGACCGCATCGACGACATCGAGGTGCTGCCAGAGCGCTTCCAGGAGGAGGACGGCAAGACCTTGGCCGAGATGCTGCGCCGGCTGCAGGCCGACCCCTCGCGCGTGATGTAGCGCGAGCCCGCCCCGGGAAGGTCGGCGGATCAGTAGTCCATGCCGCCGCCCGCCAGGTTCTCGAACTTGGTCAGCGGCTTCAGGAAAGCGAGCTTCACGGTACCCGTCGGGCCGTTGCGGTGCTTGCTGATGATCACCTCGGCAACGCCCGGCTCCTTGCTGTCCTTGTTGTAGTAGTCGTCGCGGTAGATGAACATGATGATGTCCGCGTCCTGCTCGATGGCGCCGGATTCGCGCAGGTCGCTCATCATGGGACGCTTGTCGGTGCGGCTTTCCACCCCGCGGCTGAGCTGCGACAGCGCGATCACCGGGCACTTGAGTTCCTTGGCCAGCATCTTCAGGCCGCGCGAGATTTCGCCCACGGCCGTGGCGCGGTTTTCGTCCGCCATGCCGCTGGACACGCTCATCAGCTGCAGGTAGTCGACCACGATCAGGCCCAGCCGCCCGTACTGACGCGCCAGGCGCCGCGAATTGGCGCGCAGCTCGCTGGTGGTGAGGCCCGGCGTTTCGTCGATATGCAGCGACACGGTGCGCAGCTTTTCGATGGCTTCGGTCAGGCGCGGCCATTCCTCGTCGGTGAGTCGGCCGGTGCGCAGGTGGCCCTGGTCGATGCGGCCGATGGAGCCCACGATACGCACCGCCAGCTGCGAGGCGCCCATTTCCATGGAGAAAACCGCCACCGGCAGGCCTTCCTCGATGGCCACGTGCTCGGCAATGTTGATGGCCAGCGAGGTCTTGCCCATCGAGGGTCGGGCGGCCAGCACGATCATGTCGCCGGGCTGCAGGCCCGAGGTCATCTTGTCGAATTCGTAGAAGCCGGTGCGAACGCCCGTGATGTCGTTCGGGTTGTCGGCCATTTCGGTCACGCGGTCCAGGAGCTCGACCACCAGGGAATCCATGCTCTGGAAGCCCTGCTTCATCCGGGTGCCCTCTTCCCCGATGTGGAAGATCTTCTGCTCGGCCTCGTCCAGGATCTTGTCGACCGGCTTGCCCTGCGGATTGAAGGCATTGGTGGCGATCTCGTCGCTGGCGCTCACCAGCTTGCGCAGGATCGAGCGCTCGCGCACGATTTCCGCGTAGCGGCGGATGTTGCTCGCACTCGGCACGTACTGCGCGAGCGAATTGAGATACACCAGCCCGCCGATTTCTTCGGACTTTCCAAGGCTCTGCAAGTTCTCGTAGACCGTGATCACGTCCGCCGGCTTGCTGGCGTTGATGAGCTGCTCCATCGACGTGAAGATCAGCTTGTGCTCGTGGCGGTAAAAGTCGCCTTCCGCCAGCAGGTCGCCCACGCGGTCCCAGGCGCCGTTGTCGAGCAGCAGGCCGCCGAGCACGCTCGACTCGGCTTCGATGGAATGCGGGGGAACGCGCAGCTGGGCAACCTGACGGTCGCCCGAGGAGTCGTTGTCTGCGTACGAAAAGACTGCTGACATAGATTTCTTGGAGCCCTGCATGCTACGGCGCATGACGCCGCCCGTCACTGGACAAAGCTGTGAATAACCGGTGATCTTCCAGTGCACCGGGCTGGACAACCTGGGCACGGCCAAAAAACAAAGGCCGCCCGGAGGCGGCCTTTGCATCGATGCGCGCTTGAAAAAGCGCGCTCGGGGGATCAGGCGCTTTCGCCGTAGACCGTAACGTTGATCTCGACGACCACGTCGGTGTGCAATGCCACCGACACGGTGCTGTCGCCAACCACCTTGATCGGGCCGTTGGGCATGCGCACTTGTGCCTTCACGACCTTGTAGCCTTGCTTATTCAGCTCTTCGGCGATGTCGTGGTTGGTGACCGAACCGAACAGGCGGCCGTCAACGCCGGCCTTCTGCGTCAGCTTGATCGTGGTGCCAGCCAGCTTTTCGCCTTGGGCCTGCGATTCGGCCAGCTTGGCGGCAGCAGCCTTCTCGAGTTCGGCGCGCTTGGCGGCGAACTCAGCCTTGTTGGCTTCGGTGGCGCGGCGGGCGCGGCCCGTGGGGATCAGGAAGTTGCGGGCGTAGCCGTCCTTGACCTTGACGATTTCGCCCAGGGTGCCCAGGTTGACAACCTTGTCCAGAAGAATGACTTGCATGTTCGTTTCTCCTTAGACGCGGTGCTGATCGGTGTAGGGCACCATCGCGAGGAAGCGGGCACGCTTGATCGCAGTGTTCAGCTGACGCTGATAGATCGCACGCGTGCCGGTCAGGCGCGCGGGGATGATCTTGCCGTTTTCGCTGATGAAGTCACGCAGCGTGTCGACATCCTTGTAGTCGATTTCTTCGACGCCGGCGACGGTGAAACGGCAGAAGCGCTTGCGCTTGAACAGCAGCGACTGGGTGTTGCGCTTGGGGCGCTTGTCTTTGTTGAATTTCTTGAACGTGGCCATTTCGGGACCTCTCTTCGAAAATTAATCTTGCTGAAAATCCTGGATGTGCAGTACCGGATGCTTGGCCGAACCTGGGGTGGCGAGAAAGCCCTGGAATCGCCAGAGACTTCCCAACGCCTGCCCTGCGAGCCGCTCGGCATTGCTGCCGAAGGCCACGGCCTTCAAGGCCGCCTTCACCTGCCTTCGTTGCCCGGCGTCTTCGACCGTGGACTCGTGTTCGAGCCTGAGATCGAGAGCCGGCAATCCGGCAGGCGTGTAGCGCAAGGATCCGCGTTCGGCGAGGCAGGCAGTCAGCACCAGCTGATTGGCTGCCACCGGTCGCCTCGCATCAACCGTTGTTGTTGGCGGCAGCGTACTCGGCTTGCTGGGCCTTGCGGGCTTCTTCGCGCTCGACGGTCTTCATCATCGAAGAAGGAGCGGTGTCGGCCTTTTTCTTGACCACCGTCAGGTGGCGCAGCACGGCGTCGTTGAACTTGAACGCGTGTTCCAGTTCAGCCATCACGGCCTGGTCGGCTTCGATGTTGACGCACAGGTAGTGGGCCTTGCTCAGCTTGTTGATCTGGTAGGCCAGCTGACGGCGGCCCCAGTCTTCCACGCGGTGGATCTTGCCGCCGCCGGCGGTGATCATGCCCTTGTAGCGCTCCAGCATGGCCGGAACTTGTTCGCTCTGATCCGGATGGATCAGCAAAATGATTTCGTAGTGACGCATGGCACTCCTTTTGGGTTTTCTCGACAGACGAGGCTATCGAGCTATGAAAAGCCACCCGCAGCGTCAAGCGCGGTGTGGCAAGGCGGGGAACCGAGCATTATAGCCGGGTTCCTGCAAATTGGGCGAGAGGATGAGGAAGGCGATCCAGCGGCTCAGGCCTTCAGCGCGCGCTCCAGCTCGGCCGCCATTTCCGAACTGACCGCTGCCCGGATCTTGGGCGCCAGCGCCAGCAGTTCTTCGAAGCTGGTGGCCCCCTCCACCTGCAGGTTCAGCTTGAATCCGCGCAGGCCCAGGCTGGCGGTGAGCCGCGTCGCGACCGGATAGGCTGCCTGGTAGCGCTCCTGTGGCGTACGGCCGGCTTCCGGTGCCGCCGCGCTCGGTGCCATCTGGACTTGGGCGGGCGCTGCCGCAGCCACGCCCGCACCACCATCACCCGGCACGCCGAGCATGCCCAGGCTCAACATCTGCTCGATGTCCTGCTGAGTGACGCCCAAGCCGGCGGCGAGCACGTCGCTCACCGAACGCTTGCCGTCAAAGAGGATGAAGGCCGAGCGCTGGCGCGGACTCAGGCCCAGCGCGCGGTCTCTGAGGGCCAGGTGCCCCGCCTCTGTCTTGACCAAGATCATGTCTGAATCCTCTGCATCGTCTCAAAGTTTGACACCAAAGAAGCGTTTGGTTTCAAACTCCCAAGACCGACGCAGGGATTACGCGGGACAACGTGATCTCTTTCGTCGTGCGATGGCAACAACCAACGCACGACGGCCGTGCTCAGCGCGCCGCCAGCTGCTTCCAGGTTTCGATCACGCTGTCGGGATTGAGCGAGATCGACTCGATCCCTTGCTCCGCCAGCCACAGCGCGAAGTCGGGGTGATCGCTGGGGCCTTGGCCGCAGATGCCGACATAGGCGCCCTTGGCCTTGCAAGCCTTGATGGCGCGCGAAAGCATGGCCTTGACGGCCGGATCGCGTTCGTCGAAGTCCGCAGCCAGCAACTCCAGGCCGGAATCGCGATCCAGGCCAAGCGTGAGCTGGGTCAGGTCGTTCGAGCCGATCGAGAAGCCGTCGAAGTACTCCAGGAACTCGTCGGCCAGGATGGCGTTGCTCGGCACCTCGCACATCATGATGATCTTGAGCTCGTTCTCGCCGCGCTTGAGGCCTTGCGCCGCCAGCAGCTGCGTCACGCGCTCGGCCTGTCCCAGGGTGCGCACGAAAGGCACCATGATCTGCACGTTGGTCAGGCCCATGTCGTTGCGCACGCGCTTGAGCGCCTCGCACTCCATGGCAAACGCCTCGCCGAACTCCTTGCTGATGTAGCGCGCCGCACCGCGGAAGCCCAGCATCGGGTTCTCTTCTTCCGGCTCGTAGCGCGAGCCGCCGATCAGCTTGCGGTATTCGTTGGACTTGAAGTCCGACAGGCGCACGATCACCTTCTTCGGCCAGAAGGCCGCAGCGATGGTCGCCACGCCTTCGGCCACCTTGTCGACATAGAAGGCGCGCGGCGAAGCATGGCCGCGGGCCACCGACTCCACCGCCTTCTTCAGGTCGTTGTCGACATTGGGATAGTCGAGGATGGCCTTCGGGTGCACGCCGATGTTGTTGTTGATGATGAACTCCAGCCGCGCCAGGCCCACGCCATGGTTGGGCAACTGGGCAAAGTCGAAGGCCAGCTGCGGATTGCCGATGTTCATCATGATCTGCAGGTCGATCTCGGGCATCTCGCCGCGCTGGACCTCGGTGACCTCGGTCTCGAGCAGGCCGTCGTAGATGAAGCCGGTATCGCCTTCGGAGCAGCTCACCGTGACCAGCGTGCCTTCCTTCAGCAGCTCGGTCGCGTCGCCGCAGCCGACCACGGCCGGGATGCCCAGCTCGCGCGCGATGATGGCCGCGTGGCAGGTGCGGCCGCCTCGGTTCGTCACGATGGCGCTGGCGCGCTTCATCACCGGTTCCCAGTTCGGGTCGGTCATGTCGGTGACCAGCACGTCGCCGGGCTGCACCTTGTCCATCTCGCTGATGTGATGCACCAGGCGCACCGGGCCGGTGCCGACCTTTTGACCGATCGCCCGGCCCTCGGCCAGCACGCTGCTGCGGCCCTTGAGCTTGTAGCGCTGCTCGGACTTGCCCTGCTGCTGGCTCTTCACCGTTTCCGGGCGCGCCTGCAGGATGTAGATCCGGCCGTCGGTGCCGTCCTTGCCCCATTCGATGTCCATCGGACGGCCGTAGTGCTCTTCGATGACCAGTGCGTACTTGGCAAGCTGCTCGACCTCGGCATCGGTCAGCGAATAGCGATTGCGCTGCTCGGCCGGCACGTCGGTGGTCTTCACCAGCTTGCCGCTGGCGGCCTTCTCGGCCGCACTGGCGAACTCCATCTGAACCAGCTTGGAGCCCAGGTTGCGGCGGATCACCGCGCGCTTGCCAGCCCTCAAGGTCGGCTTGTGCACGTAGAACTCATCCGGATTCACGGCGCCCTGCACCACCGTCTCGCCCAGACCGTAGCTGGAGGTGATGAAGACCACATCCTGGAAGCCGGACTCGGTGTCGATGGTGAACATCACGCCGGCGGCGCCCAAGTCGGAGCGCACCATGCGCTGCACGCCGGCCGACAGCGCCACCACGTCGTGGGCAAAGCCCTTGTGCACGCGGTAGCTGATGGCGCGGTCGTTGTAGAGGGAGGCGAACACTTCCTTCATCTTGTGCAGGATGTCCTCGATGCCCACCACGTTCAGGAAGGTCTCCTGCTGGCCGGCAAAGGAAGCGTCCGGCAGATCTTCGGCCGTGGCGGAGGAACGCACCGCAAAGCTGGCCTGCGGGTTGCCGGCGCTCAGCTTGGTGAAGGCTTCGCTGATGGCCTTTTGCAGGTCGGCCGGAAAGGGCTGAGCCTCCACCATGGCGCGGATCTCGGCGCCAGCGGCCGCCAGCGCGCGCACATCGTCTGTGTTGAGCTTGGCCAGACGGGCGTTGATGCGATCGGCCAGTCCGTCATGCGCCAGGAACGCGCGAAAGGCATGGGCCGTGGTCGCAAAGCCGGTCGGCACCTGCACGCCCTGGGGCAGCTGGGAGATCATTTCGCCGAGGCTGGCGTTCTTGCCGCCGACCGCCTCGACGTCGGTCATCCTCAGGTTCTCAAACGGTACGACCAGGGCGGTCGCGTCGAACAATGCAGACATGGGAAAGCTCCTAAAGTTGAAGGCGGTGTCCCATGCAGGCGGCAGCGCACGATCGTTCTCGTTGCTTTGGGTGCGGTCGCGGCGGGCATGGAGAGAAGAAGACGGGTGGTGCCAGGCGCCCGGGCCAGGCGCTGGAAGTCCTGATAATGGCCGGGATTGTAGGCGCCCCCTGTTTGGGCGCAGCGCAGGACAAGGGCGCCGATTCATGACCAACCGTTCCGTTTTCTTCGTGTCCGACGGCACCGGCATCACCGCCGAGACCTTTGGCAATGCCGTTCTGGCGCAGTTCGAGATCAAGCCGCGGCATGTGCGCCTGCCCTTCACCGATACGGTGGACAAGGCGCACCAGGCCGTGCGGCAGATCAATCACACGGCGGAGATCGAAGGCGTGCGCCCTCTGGTCTTTACCACCCTGGCCAACACGGAAGTGCTCGAGGTCATCGAAAACGGCTGCAAGGGCATGCTCCTGGACATGTTCGGCACCTTCGTGCGCCCGCTCGAGATCGAGCTGGCGATGAAGTCCAACCACCGCATCGGCCGCTTCAGCGACGCCAGCAAGAGCAAGGAATACAACGAGCGCATCGCCGCAATCGACTTCAGCCTGGCGCACGACGACGGCCAGAGCAATCGCGACCTGGAGGGCGCCGACGTGATCCTGGTGGGCGTGAGCCGCAGTGGCAAGACGCCGACTTCGCTCTATCTGGCCATGCAGCACGGCTTGAAGGCAGCCAACTACCCTCTCATTCCGGAAGACTTCGAGCGGCGCCAGTTGCCGCCAGCGCTGATGCCGCATCGCAAGAAGATTTTCGGCCTGACCATCCAGCCCGAGCGGCTGGCCGAGATTCGCAACGAACGGCGGCCCGACTCCCGCTATGCGAGCCTGGAGAACTGCCGGCACGAAGTGTCGGAGGCCGAAGCGATGATGCGGCGCTCGGGCATCCGGTGGCTGTCGACCACGACCAAGTCGATCGAGGAGATCGCCACCACCATCCTGCAGGAGCTGCGCCCCGAGCGCCTCACTTACTGACGACCACCCCGAATCTCCGCGCACTTCGTGTCGCTCCGGATCCCCCTCAAGGGGCAACACCAGCGGCCTGGCAAAGCCAGTTCCGCGGTGTTTCCCGAACCGATTGCGGTCCGCGCAATCTTCAAGCGGGGGCCGAGGTACGGATCAGGTGATCGAAGGCGCCCAGCGCCGCCTTCGCGCCATCGCCGGCGGCGATGATGATCTGCTTGAAGGGCACCGTGGTCGCGTCGCCCGCTGCAAAAACGCCGGGCACCGAGGTCTGGCCGCGCGCGTCCACGATGATCTCGCCGTGCTTGGACAGCTCGACCGCGCCCTTGAGCCAGTCGGTGTTGGGCACCAGGCCGATCTGCACGAAAACGCCCTCCAGCTCGACCTTTTTCTCTTCGCCGTTCGCACGGTCCTTGTAGGCCAGTCCGTTCACCTTCTGGCCGTCGCCGGTCACTTCGGTCGTCTGGGCATTGAGGATGGTGGTCACGTTCGGCAGGCTGTTCAGCTTGCGCTGCAGCACCGCATCGGCACGCAGTTGGGTGTCGAACTCGATCAGGGTCACGTGGCCGACGATGCCCGCCAGGTCGATGGCCGCCTCGACGCCGGAGTTTCCGCCGCCGATCACCGCCACGCGCTTGCCCTTGAACAGCGGGCCGTCGCAGTGCGGGCAGTAGGCCACGCCCTTGTTCTTGTATTCCTGCTCGCCCGGCACGTTGATGTTGCGCCAGCGTGCGCCGGTGGAGATCACCACCGACTTGCTCTTCAATGTGGCGCCGCTCTCCAGATGCACCTCGATCAGGCCGTTGCCGGGCACCAGTGCCTTGGCGCGCTGCAGGTTCATGATGTCGACGTCGTAGTCGCGCACGTGCTCTTCCAGCGCGTGCGCGAACTTCGGCCCTTCGGTTTCCTTGACCGAGATGAAGTTCTCGATGCCCAGGGTGTCCAGCACCTGGCCGCCGAAACGCTCGGAAGCCACGCCGGTGCGGATGCCCTTGCGCGCCGCGTACACGGCAGCCGCAGCGCCGGCCGGGCCGCCGCCGACGATCAGCACGTCAAAGGGGTCCTTGGCGGCGATCTTGGCGGCTTCGCGCAGGGCGCCGCTGGTGTCGATCTTGGCGAGGATTTCTTCCAGCGTCATGCGGCCCTGTCCGAATTCGGTGCCATTGAGGAACACGGTGGGCACGGCCATGACCTGGCGTTCCTTCACTTCTTCCTGGAAGGTACCGCCCTCGATCATGGTGGTGCGGATGCGCGGGTTCTGCACGGCCATCAAGTTGAGCGCCTGCACCACATCCGGGCAGTTGTGGCAGCTCAGCGAGACATAGACCTCGAACTCGAAGTCGCCGTCCAGCGCGCGGATCTGGTCGAGCACCGCCTGCTCGACCTTGGGGGGATAGCCGCCGATCTGCAGCAATGCAAGGATCAGCGACGTGAATTCATGGCCCATCGGCAGGCCGGCAAAGCGCGGACCGTGGTTTTCGCTGGGACGGTTGATTGAAAAAGAGGGCTTGCGATGGCCGTCGTTGCGGCTTTCGCTCAGCTTGACCAGCGGCGACGCCTGCGCGATGTCCTTCAGCAGCGACAACGTGTCCGCCGAGGCCTTGCTGTCGTCGAGCGACGCGACGAGCTCGATCGGCTGCGTGGCGCGTTCGAGGTAGGACTTCAATTGGGCTTTGGTGTCTGCGTCGAGCATGGAGGAATCACTTTCAATGCAAAAAATGGGAACAAAAAAGCCCGGGGCTCGGACAGCGCCCGGGCTTTGTCGAGGAGCAGATGCTTAGATCTTGCCGACCAGGTCGAACGAGGGCTTCAACGTGGCCGAGCCTTCTTCCCACTTGGCGGGGCAGACTTCGCCGGGGTGCGCGGCGACGTACTGGGCTGCGCGGACCTTGCGCAGCAGGTCCTTGGCGTCGCGGCCGATGCCTTCGGCAGTGATTTCCACGGCCTGGATCACGCCTTGCGGATCGACGATGAAGGTGCCGCGGTTGGCAAGGCCCTGGTCTTCACGCAGCACTTCGAAGTTGCGGCTGATTTGCAGCGTCGGGTCGCCGATCATCGGGTACTTGATCTTTGCGATGGTGTCCGAGGTGTCGTGCCAGGCCTTGTGCGTGAAGTGGGTGTCGGTCGAGACCGAGTAGATCTCCACGCCCAGTTCCTTGAATTCGGAGTAGTAGTCGGCCACGTCACCGAGTTCGGTCGGGCAGACAAAGGTGAAATCCGCCGGGTAGAAGAAGAACACCGCCCACTTCCCCTTGACATCGGCATCCGACACTTCGATGAACTTGCCGTCCTTGTAGGCACTGGCTTTGAACGGCTTGATTTCGGTGTTGATCACGGACATTAGGTCTTCCTTTCCTGGTTAATGAAGCTTGCGAGTCGATAGTATAAACAACAATATCAAGCCTTTTGAATAGATCGACGCTATTGAATCAATTGCGCCCGCCTATGTGCGTGACGCGGAACGCGAACGCCTATCAGCCTCACACGCATGCAGACCGGTCACGCATGGGTTTGGCTTGCACACGCCCCTCGCGCCCCGGGACAATGCGTCATTCAATAAGAAAAGGAACAAGCCATGAAGGGCGATCCCAAAGTCATCGAACACCTGCAAGCCCAGCTCAAGAACGAGCTGACGGCCATCAACCAGTACTTCCTGCACTACCGCATGCTCAAGCAGTGGGGCCTGGACAAGCTGGCCAAGAAGGAATACGAAGAATCCATTGGCGAGATGAAGCACGCCGACAAGCTGATGGACCGCATCTTCATGCTCGACGGCCTGCCCAATCTGCAGGACCTGGCCAAGCTGCGCGTCGGCGAGGACGTGCCCGAGATCCTGTCTTGCGACCTGCAAAGCGAGCAAGGCGCGCAAGCCACCATCAAGGACGGCATTGCCTACTGCGAGACGGCGCGCGACTACGTGTCACGCGATCTGCTGCAAGAGATCCTGGACGACACCGAAGAACACATCGATTTTCTGGAAACCCAGATCGAGCTGATCGACAAGGTCGGCCTGCAGAACTACCAGCAGTCGCTGATGGGCGAGATTTCCTGACAGGGGTCTTCGGCATGAGAACGAGCGGGGCTGATGCCCCGCTTTTTTTTGCCTGCATCGAGGCAGCGTTGTGGTGCGACACTCGGACTGCTCTCATTTCTTACTTGAAAGCGGGACGACGATGATGCTGCATGTGCCCGGCGTGCTGAGCGCCGCCGAGGTGCGCGAACTGCGCCATGCGCTGGATGCCGCCGACTGGGTCGACGGCAGCGAGACTGCCGGCCAGCAAGGCGCCCCGGTCAAGCACAACCGCCAGCTGCCTGAGCATTCGCGGGTGGGGCGCGAACTTGGCAAGAGCGTCCTGGCCGCGCTTTTGAGGAACCCGCTCTTCTTCTCGGCCGCGCTTCCACTGCGCTTCGTGCCGCCCCTCTTCAACCGCTACGAAGGCGGCGAGCACTACGGCCTGCACGTGGACGGCGCGGTGCGCTCGCTGCCGGTCTCGGGCGAGCGGCTGCGCACCGACCTGTCGTGCACGCTGTTCCTGTGCCAGCCCGAGGACTATGAAGGCGGCGAACTGGAGGTGGTCGACACCTACGGCACCCACGAAGTCAAGCTGCCTGCCGGCGACCTGATCCTCTACCCTTCGAGCAGCCTGCACCGCGTCCACCCGGTGACGCGCGGTGCGCGCGTGTGCTCCTTCTTCTGGGTGCAGAGCATGGTGCGCGACGAGGCGCGCCGGCGAACGCTGTTCGAACTCGACCAGGCCATCGTCAAGCTGCGCGCGCGCTTGGGCGAAGCGGAGGAAACGGTGGCCCTGACCGGTCACTATCACAACCTGTTACGGATGTGGAGCGAGATATGACGCTGTTGGGGTGATAGTTATTGCAAATGCGAGGAATTCGTATTTATAATGACTTCACTTCATCATCAACAGCCAGCCAGTCCTCGCTCTCTCGCCATGATCGTCTGTGTATGCCGTCGAGTTTCTGACCGCGAAATCGCGCGCCATGCGCGTGCCGGAATGAGCTTTGACGAAGTCCAGCTCGAACTCGGCGTGGCCACCCAGTGCGGCCAGTGCGAGGGATGCGCGCGTGACGTCGTTGCCCAGTGCAACGCGTCGCATCCGGTCGCCGCCTTGCATTGCGACGCCGGTCAGGTCGCCATCCAGCTTGCCACTTCCATCTCGGAAAGCAGGGCATGGCACTCGTCGCAGTCGGTTGCAGCTTGATCCTGGTCCTCGGATCGGCTTGGTGGATCCTTCATAAATAGCGGCCCCGCATGGGTTGCGGGCGGGCACTTGTGTGGCCGCCATCTGTCATATGGTTCACAGTGTCTGAGCGCTTTCAATCGACGTCACCCGGGATCTCCCGCAACGCCCTGATCGCCAGCGGCGTGGTGCTGTTTCATGTGGCGGTGCTATGGGCCATGCACAGCGGCTTGCTGCGGCGCGCCGCCGAAGTGGTGGTGCCCGTGGAAATCCTGGCCGAGTTCATCGATCCGCCCAAACCGGTCGAGCCTCCCCCTCCCCCACCGCCGCCCGCGCCCAAGCGCGAAGTGGTGAAGACCCCGCCTCCTCGGCCGATGGCCATCCGCGATCCCAAGCCTGCGCCCAGCGCACCGGTTGGCGTGGTGGAGCCGCAGCCGCCGGCACCGCCCGTTGCTGCGCCGCCCGCACCACCGGCCCCCGCGCCAGCGCCGCCCGCGCCACCGGCCGTGCAGTTGCCCAGCACCGATGCCGACTACGCGCAAAGCTGCAAGCCGATCTATCCGTCGATGAGCAAGCGCCTGGGCGAACAGGGGCGCGTCGTGGTCAAGGTGGTGGTCGGCGCCGATGGCTCGCCCAAGCAGGTCGACATCAAGAGATCGAGCGGCTTCGACCGCCTGGACGAGGCCGCGCGCGAAGCCATGCTGCGCTGCCGCTTCGTACCCGGCAAGGTCAATGGCGCGGCGCAGTCGATGGCCTACGACGCGCCGGTCAACTTCGTCCTGAACAACAACTGAAACTTTCGCTGGAGTAGCTTCGTATGGAATCCCAATTCGGTCTGATGCACCTGTGGATGCAGGGCGACCTGGTCACCAAGGCAGTGGCGCTGCTGCTGGTCGGCATGTCGCTGGCGTCCTGGATCGTCATCCTGATCAAGGCCCTGGACATCATCAAGTACAAGCGCCAGGCACGCCGCTCCTCCGACTTCTGGCACAGCGAGGACTTCGCCACCGCCCTCGAGAAACTGGGCAAGGGCGACGGCAACCCCTTCCGCGCGCTGGCGCTGGAAGGCCGCGAAGCCACGGCGCACCACCGCAACACCAAGGCGCACCTGCACGACACGCTGGACGTGAGCGACTGGGTCACGCGCTCGCTGCGCAACGGCATTGACGAATTCACCGCGCGCCTGCAAAGCGGCCTGGCGGTGCTGGCCTCGGTGGGATCCACCGCCCCCTTCATCGGCCTGTTCGGTACGGTGTGGGGCATCTATCACGCGCTGATGAGCATCGGCAGCGCTGGCCAGGCCACCATCGACAAGGTGGCGGGCCCGATCGGCGAAGCACTGGTGATGACGGCATTGGGCCTGGCAGTCGCCATCCCGGCCGTGCTCGGCTACAACGCGCTGGTGCGCGGCAACAAGTTCGTGCTGACCAAGCTCAACAGCTTTGCCCACGACCTGCACGCCTACTTCGTCACCGGCGCCCGCGTTCAGGCCGGCGGCGGCAGCGACGCCACCGTGGTCCCGCTCAAGAAGGTCTGATCGCCATGGCTTTCGGTACCCAAGACGACACCGATGACGTGATGAACGAGATCAACATGACGCCGCTGGTCGACGTCATGCTGGTGCTGCTCATCATCTTCATCATCACCGTGCCGGTGATGAAGCATGCGGTCAACATCGACCTGCCGCGCGCCAGCAGCGAGCGCGAGTTGACCAAGCCGGAAAATATCCAGTTCAGCGTGGCGGCCGACGGCAGCTACTACTGGAACGAACAGAAGATCGCCGACGGCGATCTGCCGAGCCGCATGGCCGCCGAGGCCGCCAAGGAGCCGCAGCCCGAACTGCATATCCGCGGCGACAAGGAAGTGCGCTACGAGCGCGTCGCGCAAGCCATGTCGGCAGCGCGTGAGGCCGGCCTGCGCAAGATCGGCTTCATCACCGAGCCCAAGCCACAGTGAGCGAATGGATGGTTCGCAATTTCGCTATCAAATCGATTGACTTTTGAATGCGAACCATTATCATTTAGCCTTCGACACCGCCAAAGTTCGCTTGTCCTATGCAAACCACCATGCACTCCTTCAACGCCACCCCCCGCCCGATGCCCGCTGCTTCTGGCGCGCGCGTCAATGAGCAAGGCGAACGGCCGGCGGCACTCGTCGAAAGCACCGACCTGCTGCAGGGCCACAAGACGGTGGGCATCCTGCACAACGGTTCGCTCTATCGCCTGCAAGCCACCAAACTCGGCAAGCTGATCCTCACCAAGTAGCGGTCAGCCACCCCCAGGCACAAGTTGCAAGTTTCATCGTGGGGCGACTTGAGGAGAGCATTCTCCAAGGGTCGTTTTTTGCTAGCCAACGGTTTACCTACAGCCAAGCTTTTTTTAACTACGCTGAAGCATCAAGAAAGAAAAAAGCCGCCGCCCTCACGGGTCGGCGGCTTTGTTCTTTTTTCAGGCGTTGCTCAGAGGCCGATGGCCGCGATACCCGCGCGCGCGATCTGCGCGTCTTCGTTCGACTTGACGCCGCTCACGCCAACGGCGCCGATCACCTGGCCATCCTTGACGATCGGCACGCCGCCTTCCAGCAGCCCCTGCACGGCGGGCACCGTCAGGAAGGCGCTGCGGCCGCCGTTGATGATGTCTTCATAGCCCTTGCTTTCACGCCGGCCCATGGCCGCGGTGTGCGCCTTGGCCGGGGCAATGTGCGAGGACAACGCGGCTGCGCCGTCCAGGCGCTGCAACCACAGCAGATTGCCGCCGTCATCGGTGATGGCGATGGTTACGGCCCAGTTGTTCTTGAGCGCCTCGGCTTCGGCAGCGGCGGCGATGGCCTTGACGTCGGCGAGTTCGAGATAGTGCTTGGTCTTCATGAATGTGGCTGCAAATCGGGATAAACCGCAAAGCATAACGCCCCGACTGCGCAGAGCCCCTACAAACTGTAGGAACAGCGCAGAGTGCATATTCGTAGGGCGACCCTTGCAGCCGCCTAGAATCGTCCCCATCTGCCGATACGGCAGCTTACAAGGAGATCTGTTCCATGAACGACCGCGTCACTACCCTCGACACTTCGCACGGCTACGGGCTCGGCCTGGACCAGGCGCAGCGTCAGCGCGTCCTGCGCAACACCTATTGGCTGCTGGCACTGAGCCTCATCCCGACGGTGCTGGGAGCCTGGCTGGGCGTTTCCACCGGCATCACCCGTTCACTGAGCGGAGGCCTGGGCCTGATCGTCTTCCTGGGCGGCGCCTTCGGCTTCATCTTCGCCATCGAGAAGACCAAGAACTCGGGCGCCGGCGTGCCGGTGCTGCTGGGCTTCACCTTCTTCATGGGCCTGATGCTGTCGCGCATGATCGCCATGGTGCTGGGCTTCAAGAACGGCTCCGAACTGGTGATGACGGCCTTCGGCGGCACCGCCGGCGTGTTCCTGGTGATGGCCTCGCTGGCGACCGTGATCAAGCGCGATCTCTCCGGCATGGGCAAGTGGCTCTTCGTGGGCGCACTGGTGCTGATGGTCGGCGCGATCATCAACGTGTTCGTCGGCTCCACGGCCGGCATGGCGGCGATTTCGGTGGCGGCCATCGGCATCTTCTCGGCCTACATGCTGTATGACCTGAAGCAGATCATCGACGGCGGCGAGACCAACTACATCAGCGCCACTTTGGCCCTGTACCTGGACCTGTTCAACGTGTTCCAGAGCCTGCTGGCCCTGTTGGGCATCTTCGGCGGCGAACGCGACTGATCGCGCCTGCTGAAGCAACGAGAAAGGGCCCCGCGGGGCCCTTTTTCTTTGCGTGCTCAGTCTGCCAAATCGAAGACAGCCATCGACTCGACGTGCGCCGTATGCGGGAACATGTTGATCACCCCCGCATGCATGCAGCGGTAGCCCGCCTGGTGCACCAGCAAGCCCGCGT
This sequence comes from Variovorax sp. LARHSF232, assembly GCF_052871435.1. Classification (NCBI taxonomy): domain Bacteria; kingdom Pseudomonadati; phylum Pseudomonadota; class Betaproteobacteria; order Burkholderiales; family Comamonadaceae; genus Variovorax; species Variovorax sp. LARHSF232. The sequence continues at coordinate 55,384 of NZ_JBIXJS010000001.1, forward strand.
CGCGCGCCAAGGTCGCCGGGTTGCAGCTCACGTAGACGATGCGCTTGGGCGGCGCCCACCCGCCCGGCGCAGGCGCTTCTTCCGGATGCTCCAGGCGCTGCTGATGCAGGTCGGCCAGGGCCTTGGCCAGCGCAAAGGCACCTTCGCGCGGCGGGTCGACCAGCCAGCGCTGCGCGTAGCCGTCGCGCACCAGCATCTCGGGCGTCATCTCGAACAGGTTGCGCGCAACGAATGCGGTCGGGCACAGGCTGCGGCCGTCGACCGCCGCCGCCCGGTTCGCCTGGTAGTTGTCGGTGGCGCGACCGACCAGCGCGTCGCTGCCCTCGATGCCCAGCACCTCCGCTGCCTGCGTCGCCAGCGGCAAGGTGAAGTTGCCCAGGCCGCAGAACCAGTCGATGACGCGCTCGCCCTTTTGCACGTCGAGCAGGCGCAGGGCACGCGTGACCAGCACACGGTTGATGTGCGGATTGACCTGGGTGAAGTCGGTCGGCTTGAAGGGCATGCTGATGCCGAAATCGGGCAGCTCGTAGCGCAGCTGCGGGCTGTCCTCGTCAAGCAGTCGGACCGTCTCCGGGCCCTTGGATTGCAGCCACCACTGCACGCCTTCATGCACCTGCGCAAAAGCCCGCAGGCGCGCGATGTCGGCGTCGGACAACGGCTCCAGGTGGCGCAGCACCAGGGCGATGACGCCCAGCTGCGCCCCGCCCGGCGCATCGCCGCAAGCCAGTTCGATCTGCGGACAAGTCTCGCGCGCGTCCATCGAGCCAATCAGCTCGCGCAGGGGCACCAGCATGGCGCTGACCGCTTCCGGTAGCACCGGGCAGACCGTCATGTCGGCGATGTAGCGGCTCTTGCGCTCGTGAAAGCCGATCAGCACCACGCCCTTCTTCACCACATGGCGCACTGACAATCGGGCGCGGTAGCGGTAGTGCCATGCCGGCCCTTCCAGCGGACGCAGCAGGTTCTCCGGCTTGACCTTGCCCAGGTGCCACAGCTGGTCCTCCAGCGCGCGCTGCTTCACCGCCACCTGCGCCGCAGCGTCCAGGTGCTGCATCTTGCAGCCGCCGCAAGCGCCCGCGTGCAGGCCGAAATGGGGACAACCGGGCCGCACGCGCTGTGAAGACTCGCGCCGCGTGGCGCTCAGCACGCCTTGCTCCCAGTTGTTCTTGGTGCGCAGCAGCTTGAACTGCACTTCCTCGAAGGGCAGCGCGCCTTCGATGAACACCACTTTGCCATCTGTCTTGCGGGCGACGCCCTGTGCGTCCAGGTCCAGCGATTCGACCTGCAGCCATTCGCCCTCATCATGGGGGAGCGCACTCTTTTTCTGTATGGAATCCGTCATGCCTGAATTGTCTCAGGCCGCCAACCGGCCAGGGCCTGTTCACCCTAGAACAAGGCGTCGCGCCCCACGCCCGAGCGTGCCAGCTGCCGCCGCATCTTGGCCAGCGCTTCGTTCTGGATCTGGCGCACGCGCTCGCGCGTGAGGCCCAGCCGCACACTGAGAACCTCCAGCGTTTCGGGCTCGCGGTCGTGCAGGCCGTAGCGGCCCTCGAGCACCTCGCGCTCACGCTCGCTGAGCGCCTGCACCCATTGGTTGAGCAGCCGCTCGACCTCGTGGGCCTGGGTCACGCCCGAAGGGTCCGCGCCCTCATCTTCCGAAGCCACGGTATCGGCCAAGGTGAAGCTGCCGTCGCCGTGGTCACCGCCAGCGTCCAGCGAGCGCGGCGTTTCGGCCAGCGCCAGCAGGTCGGCCACCTCGTGCGTGTCTCGACCCAGCAGCGCGGCCACGTCTTCCACGCGCACGCCGTCAGGGCGTGTCTCGATGAAATGCGGATCGGCCTCCAGGGTCCGACGCGCGCGCAACACCTGCTGCAGCTCGCGCACCACATGCACCGGCAGCCGGATCGCGCGGCTTTGCATCATGGCCGCGCGCTCCACCGATTGCCGGATCCACCAGGTCGCGTAGGTCGAGAAGCGAAAGCCGCGCTCCGGCTCGAACTTGGTGATGGCGTGCATGAGCCCGAGGTTGCCTTCCTCGATCAGGTCGATGAGCGGTACGCCGCGGCCCAGGTAGCCCTTGGCAATGTTCACCACCAGGCGCAGGTTGTGCTCGATCATCGACTGCCTCGCGGCGAAGTCCCCGGCCCGCGCCGCGCAGGCACAACGGTATTCCTCGTCGGGCGTGAACAGCTGGGTGCGCCGGACCTCGCGCAAATAGTGCGTCAGCGAGTCGCCGCCTTCGCCGGCGGGTCCGCCGAACAGCTCCGTCGGGGAGATTTCAGATGCGCCGTCGTGCAGTTCTTGCGCTGGCCCGGCGCCGTTGATCGCGCTGTCAGCCTGCGCTGATGTCTTCGGCTCGGCGCCTTCGCGCCGCGCTGCGCGGCCCCGCCCCGCTGCCCCGCGCGCAAGCAGCGTGCGACGGGGTTGCGGGCTTGCCATGGCATTACCGTGTGGGGAGGTAGCGCGCCGGATCGACCGGCTTGCCCTGGCGGCGAATCTCGAAATGGAGCTTCACCCGGTCGGCGTCGCTGCTGCCCATCTCGGCGATCTTCTGGCCCTTTTGCACCGACTGGTCTTCCTTTACCAGCAGCGCCTGGTTGTGCGCATAGGCGGTGAGGAAGGTGTTGTTGTGCTTGAGGATGATCAGGTTGCCGTAGCCGCGCAAGCCGGCACCGGCGTAGACCACGCGGCCATCGGCTGCGGCAAGCACCGAGTCGCCGGCACGGCCGCTGATGTCCAGGCCCTTGTTCTTCACCTCGTCGAAACCGGCGATCAGCTGGCCTTGGGCCGGCCAGATCCAGCCCAGGTCGTCATCGCCGGAGGCCGCCACCGGCGGTGTCGGCTTGGCCGGTGCCGTCGCAGCAGCCGCGGCAGCCGCGGCGGCCGACGAAGGGGCTGCCGTTGCCACCGCGGTTCCTGCAGCCGCACCCGCTGCGGCGCTGGTTCCTGCAGCGGGGGCCGAAGCACCAGCCGTCGACGGCGCGCCGGCCACAACCGGCGCGACCGCGGGCGAAGTAGCACCCACAGGCGGGATCACGCGCAGCACCTGGCCGACTTCGATCAGGTTGGCGTTCTCGAGGTTGTTCCACTTGACAATGTCGCGCCAGCTCTGCCCGGTCTCCAGGCCGATGCGCATGATCGTGTCGCCCGGCCGCACGGCGTAGTAGCCAGGCTTGCCGTAATTCTCGATGCCCGGCAGCGGCTTGCCCGAAGCATCGGTGGTGACCGGCGGAACCGGCATACCTGGCGCCGCGGCCGCGGCGCCCGACGTGCGGCTCGCGCTGCCGCGATCTTCGACAGGTGCGGGTGTGCGGGGCGTGGTGCAGCCTGCAAATACGAGCGCCATTGCCAACCAAGTGCCGGCAATTGAAGCTCGACGACCATAACCCTGCATGCATTCCTCCTTCAAGCAATCCCGGATTTTAGGGGGACAAAGTGAACCGCCTCAAGAACGCGCCTGTGCACGCCGGCATTGCTGCGGTCGATCACCACCAGCGCCTGCCCGCCATCGGCAGAGCGGGAGGGCGCCACGATGCGCCCGCCGATGGCCAGTTGCGAGATCCAGGCTTCGGGCACGGCCTCGCCGCCCGCGGCCGCAATGATGCCCGCATAGGGCGCACCCTTGGGATAGCCGAGCATGCCATCGCCCAACAGCAGGTGCACCGTGGCCAGCCTGAAGTGGCGCAGGTTGGATCGGGCTCGTTCGTTCAGGCCGCGCAAGCGTTCGATGCTGTAGACCTCGCTCGCCACATGGCTCAGCACTGCAGCCTGGTAGCCGCAGCCGGTGCCGATCTCGAGCACCCGGCCCAGACGACCATCGGGCTTGCCGGCCAGCGCCGGCGCGGCCAGCAACAGCTCGATCATGCGCGCCACCACGCTGGGCTTGGAAATCGTCTGGCCCAGACCGATCGGCAGGCTGGTGTCTTCATAAGCCTGATTGACGAGGGCGCTATCGACGAAACGATGCCGTTCGACGATCGACATGGCACGCAGCACGCGCGCGTCGGCGATGCCCTGGGCAGCGAGCTTGTGCACCATGCGGGCACGCACCGCATCCGACGCCATCGACGGCGTGCTCGGCACCGCAGCTGCGGCTTGCGAGGCCGCGCGCGCGGGCGTCGCCTTGTTCATCACGGCGCCAGCCGGCTTGGCACGGCCACCGAAGGCCGTCGTCGTCGGCGCCGCCGGCGCAAGCCGGGCGGGAAAGGCGGGGCGTTGCTTCACGCGGCCGCCTACACCGACGCAGCGAGACGGGTCACCGCCTCGCGCCACGTGCCCAGGTGGGCGTGATCGGTCAGGTCGATCTGCAAGGGTGTCAGCGCCACATGGCCCGCAGCGGTGGCATGAAAGTCGGTGCCCTCGCCGCTGTCCTTGGCGCCGCCGGCGCCGGCAATCCAGTACATCGTTTCGCCGCGCGGACTGGTTTGCGTGATGACGCGTTCGACCGCATGGCGCCGGCCCAGGCGGCATACCTTGATTGGCTTGAGCTGCTCGAGCGGCAGATTGGGAATGTTGACGTTGAGCAGCCAGGGCTCGCCTTGCAGCATGCGCTCGCGCTCGATCTGCTGCACCAGGCGCTTGGCCACCTGAGCCGCCGCGTCGATGTTGGCCCAGCCCTTCTCGATCTGCGAGAAGGCGATCGCCGGCACGCCGAACAGGTAGGCCTCCATCGCCGCACCCACGGTGCCCGAATAGATGGTGTCGTCGCCCATGTTGGCGCCGTTGTTGATACCGGAGACCACCAGGTCCGGCCGGTACTCGAGCAGGCCCTTGAGCGCGATGTGCACGCAATCGGCCGGCGTGCCGGTCACGTAGCGAAAGCCGTTGTGCGCGTTGTGCACGTACAAGGGCGCCGCCAGCGTGAGCGCGTTCGACTTGGCGCTGTTGTTGTGCTCGGGTGCGATGACTTCGACGTTGGCAATGTCCTTCAGGGCCGCGTGCAACGCGACGATGCCGGGTGCCTGGTAGCCGTCGTCGTTGGAAATGAGAATTTTCATGATGTCGAATCGGTGCGTCATTCTAGGATGCGCCCGGTCACCCCTGAGACATTGATGCGCTTGAACCGGCCCGTATCATGGCCGCCCGAATTAGGAGACCTTCCATGCACGCATGGCTTTGCGAAAACCCGACCGGCGTCGATGCGCTGAGCTGGAAAGAACTGCCCACGCCGCAGCCCGGCCCGGGCCAGGTGCTGATTGAAATCAAGGCGGCCAGCCTGAATTTCCCCGATCTGCTGATCGTGCAGAACAAGTATCAAATCAAGCCGCCGCTGCCATTTGTTCCCGGCTCCGAATATGCGGGCGTGGTGCAGGCGGTGGGCGAAGGCGTGACGCACTTGAAGGTGGGCCAAAACGTGGCCTGCCTTTCGGGCACCGGTGGATTTGCAACCCATACCTTGGCACCCGCAGTGATGTGCATGCCGCTGCCGGATGGTTTTGGCCATGTGGACGCTGCCGCCTTCATCATGATTTACGCCACTTCGTGGCACGCATTGATGGACCGTGCACAACTCAAGGCCGGAGAAACCGTGCTGGTACTGGGCGCGGCCGGCGGCGTCGGCACCGCGGCCATTCAAATTGCAAAAGCCGCCGGCGCCAAGGTGATTGCAGCGGCATCGACCGACGAGAAATGCCAGTTGTGCAAATCGATTGGCGCCGATCTCACCATCAACTACAGCACGCACGGCTTGCCCAACGACTTCAGGGAAGCCATCAAGCAGGCCACCGACGGCAAGGGCCCGGACGTCATTTACGATCCCGTAGGTGGTGATTTTGCCGAGCCTGCATTTCGCTCCATCGGCTGGCGCGGCCGCTACCTGGTCGTGGGCTTCGCGTCGGGCCCGATCCCCGCGCTGCCGCTCAATCTGCCCCTGCTCAAGGGCGCCGCGCTGGTCGGCGTGTTCTGGGGCGATTTCGCCAAGCGCGAACCCAAGGCCAATGCCCAAATGATGGCGCAATTGGCGGCCTGGTACGGCCAGGGCAAGATCAAGCCGGTGATCGACCGCACCATGCCCATGGCCCAATTGAAGGAGGCCTACGCCCATATGGGCTCGCGCGGCGTGATGGGCAAACTGGTGATGGTGAACTGAGCCCGCCACGCTCCATTCGCGCCGCTCGCTGGCAAGAAAAAAGCCCGCACCAGCGGGCTTTTGCATTTTGGGGAGGCGGGACCCAAGCTTTACTTGATCTCGAATTCCGAAAGCGACTTGCCGGCCGCCAGTGCCTCGGTCACCCAGCGCGGCTTGCGGCCGCGGCCGCCCGACCAGGTTTCGCCCGTTGGGCCGCGATATTTGGCGGCGCCGCGGGTAGCGGCGGTTGCAGCCGCGCGACGCCCGGGACCCCGGACGGTCAGTTTGAGATCGGAGGCGCTAATGCCATATTCGGCGATCTTCTTGCGGATCTCCTCGATCACGCCGGCGCGTTCCTGATTGCGAAGCGTCTCGGCCTGCTGGCGCAATTGTGCAATCTGCTCGTCGTGCTTTTTGATCTGGGAATTGATATCGGCAAGGGTGGTCATTCCGGATTCCTCGAATTGAAAACACAAAAATTCTAATTCAAGGCCGCCGCAAAAAACAATGGACACCGTTGGCCCGGGCAAAAAAGAGTGCCGGTGGGGCCGAACGGCGCTTCGACTGAATGCGGCTTGCATTGGCGCGACCGCGCAATAGGCGCGGGACCTAAACGCTTCGGAACGATTCGTCTGGCCGTCTTTTGATGACATCGGCCATCAATTGCTCGTAAAGACCCGCCAATTGCAACAACGCCGCGTCGCCGCCCGGCCTGCCGATGAGTTGCAGACCCATTGGCAGGCGCCCCTGCCAATCGAACGCGGCCGGCACGCTGATGGCCGGCAAACCGGCAAAGGCCGCGTAGAGCGTGACCTCCATCCAACGGTGGTAGGTGTCCATCTGGCGCCCGGCGATCTGCTGCGGCCAGCGCAGTTGCAGATCGAAGGGCAAGACCTGGGCTGCCGGCAGCATCAGGGCGTCGAAGCGCTCCAGCAGGCCCACCAGTTGTGCATGAAAGGCGCTGCGCTGCACGCTGGCCTGCATGAACTCGGCAAAACCCAGGCTTGCCGCGCTGTCGTCCTCCCACAGCGCCTCGGGCTTGATCTTCTCGCGCGCACCGGGCAGCGCCAGCGCGGCCGCCACCCCGGAGGCCACCAGCGCCCTGCGCCAGACCAGCCAGGCTCGCCACACCGCCTCCGGATCGGAGCCGGGCATCCTGCCGCTGCGCGAAGAGGCCCTGGGCGTGCTGGCCGGCGCCGGCCTGCACGTTGAGCCGCTGGCGCCCGGATTCGATCGCGTTGAAGTGCGGATTGAGTTGGTGGATGCGCGCCAGATAGGCCTGCATCACTTCGCGGCAGGACAGCTCGCGGGCGTGGATCGCGCGCGACTGCGCATCGGCATCAAGATCGGTGAGGTCGCCCATGCCGCCCATGCCGCCCATGTTTAAACGGGACCTTAAACGGGATCCCACAAAGCAAAACAGGCACCGCAAGGTGCCTGTTTCTTTATGACTTGGGGTGGCTGATGGGACTCGAACCCACGACGACCAGAATCACAATCTGGGACTCTACCAGCTGAGCTACAGCCACCATTTAGAGAAGCTCGCTATTCTATCCTGAAAATTTGCGAGGGCCGGATCAGCGCGCCGCCGGCAAGGTATCGGCCGGCCGCGGCACCAGGATCTCGGCCTTGTAGCGGGCCTTGAGCAGGTTGTAGTAGGCCTGGTCTTCCGCCGACGAGATCGCCTGCGTGATCTGGGAAGCTTCGCGCTGCGCCACCTCGGCGCTCGGCGTCTCGCGCGGCACGGACTTGTTGACGCGCAGCACCGCATAGCCCTGCGCGCCCAGGTCGACGCCGGCGAAGACCGGCAGCTTGGCGCCGTCGGCACGCAGTGCCGCATCCACGAGCTGGGGCGGCTGGCCTTGTGCGTCCATGCGCGACAGCACCACCGGCGCGCCCAGGCTGGCGCCCTTGGCGTCGGCCTGCCAGGCGGCCAGCTTGGCCTCGCCTTCCTTGCGCGCCAGCTCGGCGGCGCGGGCATTCACCAGGTGCGCACGCACCTGCTCCTTCACCTCGGCAAAAGGCAAGGTGCGTGCCGGCGAATACTGCGTCACCCGCCCGGCTGCCAACTGGTTGGGACCCACTTCGATCGATTCGGTGTTGTTCTTGCGTTCCAGCGAATCGGGCGCGAACAAGGCATTGAGGAAATTGCGGTTGGCCAGCGCGCCGGCGGCACCGGCCGCGGGCTGGCGCCCCACCTTGGTTGCGGTCTGGAGGGTCAACTTCAGCTTGTCCGCAGCCGGCTGCAGGCTGTCGGCCTGCTGGTAAACCGCGTCGCTGAAGGTCTCGGCCGCCTTGGCAAATTCGGTCGTCGCCTGCTGGGTACGCATGTCCGCTTCGATGGTCGCGCGCACCTTCTCGAAGGGCGGCACCACGCCGGGCTTGATGTCGTCCAGCTTGATGATGTGATAGCCGAACTCGGTCTCGACCAGCTTGGGCGTGATCTCACCCTTCTTGAGTGCGAACATGGCGTCCTCGAAAGGCTTGACCATGGCACCACGGGTCACGAAGTCCAGGTCGCCACCCCGCTCGGCCGAGCCGGGGTCTTGCGAATTCTTGCGCGCCACCTCGGCAAAGGTGTTGGGCGCTGCCAGCACCTGCGCCAGCAATTCTTCCGCCTTGGCCTTGGCCTTCTCTTTTTCTTCAGGCTTGGCAGTGGCCGGCGCGTTGATGAGGATGTGGCTGGCACGGCGCTCTTCGGGGGTGCCGAAGCGCGCGCTGTTCTGCTCGTAGTAGGTCTTCAGGTCTGCCTCATTGACCGCAATGCCCTTCTTGACCGTATCGATGTCGAGCACCACGTACTGGACGCTGGCCTCTTCGGGCGCCTGGTACTGCGCCACGTGTTCCTTGTAGTAGGCCTCCAGGTCGGCGTCGCTCACGTTGACCTTGGACGTGAAGTCCTCGGGCTTGAAGCGGACCAGCTGCACCTCGCGGCGATCGTAGAAGGCGCCCAGCGTGGCATCGGCCTGCGCTTTGGAAGCAAAGGCGCCGGCATGTACGCCGAGCAGCACCTGCTGCGTGGCCATCTCGGCGCGCACGGCCGCTTCGTATTGCTCCGGCGTCTGGCCGGTGGCGCGCATGAACAGCTCGCGATCGAAGGTGCCGTCGGGCTTTCGGAAGGTGGCCAGGCCCGGCTCCTGCGCGAAGTAGCGCGCAAGGCGCTCTTCCGGCACGGCCAGGTGCGACTTGGACGCCTCTGCCGCCAGCACGCGCTCGCGCACCATGCGCTCCAGCGTGGCGTAGCGTGCGTTGTCGGAATCGAGCAGTGCCGCATCGATGTTGGGCATCTGCTGGCGGATGCGGTCGACCTCGCTGCGATGGCGCGCATCCCATTCGGGCCGCGTGATGTCGCGTCCGTCGATCCGTGCGACCTTCTCGCCCTGTCCGCTGCCATCCGTGAAACGCTCGACGCCGAACAGCACGAACGAAGGGATGATCAGCAAGAACAAGAGCACCATCATGATCTTGTTGTACTTGCGGAAGAAATCAAACATTAGGCTTCTCTCTGGTGGCGGTTTGCCGTGGGCTCTCTGCTGCACAACAAAAAAGGCGAACAACTTGTTCGCCTTTGATTGATTCGGGTGGTGGGTGCTGAGGGGCTCGAACCCCCGACCTACGCCTTGTAAGGGCGCCGCTCTACCAGCTGAGCTAAGCACCCCACCGTGAACCTACGTCTTAGTTCAGCGCATCTTTCAGCGCCTTGCCGGGACGGAACTTCGGGATCTTGGCGGCCTTGATTTTAATCGCAGCGCCGGTGCGCGGATTGCGGCCGGTGCGGGCGGCCCGTTTGCCCACGGCGAAAGTACCAAAACCGACGAGCGACACGGAGTTGCCTTTCTTCAGCGTGGTGCGGATCGCGCCGATGGTCGACTCGAGTGCGCGGGTAGCTGCTGCTTTGGAAATGTCTGCGTTCTTCGCAATGTGCTCAATCAATTCGGTCTTGTTCACAAGGGCCCCTTGTCGAATAAAAGTTGGTCGGAGTGATTCGTCAACTGCAAAGCCATCCACGCGGCACGGCCGCGTGGGGATGGCGATGGAGGAGGAAATCTGACACGTCGGCAGCGCACTGCCGACAAGGATTAAAGCCACTGGTCTACGGGGTGTCAATAAGGCACAACGTCGTGTAGCACAGCGGGCGCCGCGATTTTAGAGGCGTTTCGTGAAGTCCTATTTCAAAGGGCCATCTCGATGGCACGGCCGACGTCGCTGGTCGTTGCATTTCCACCGATATCCGGTGTACGCGGCGCTCCACTTTGGGGCGCCAACACCTTCTCGATGGCAGACAAGATCGCGTCGTGCGCGTCCTTGCTGCCCAGGAACTCCAGCATCATGGCGCCGCACCAGATCTGGCCGATCGGATTGGCGATCCCCTTGCCCGCGATGTCCGGCGCCGAGCCGTGCACCGGCTCGAACAGCGAAGGCATGGTGCGGTCCGGATTGAGGTTGGCGCTGGGCGCAATGCCGATGGTGCCGGTGCACGCAGGCCCCAGGTCGGACAGGATGTCGCCGAACAAATTGCTGGCCACCACCACGTCGAAGAAATCGGGACGCTGCACGAAATGCGCGGTGAGGATGTCGATGTGGAACTTGTCCTGGCGCACATCCGGATAGCGCTTGGCCATCTCGGCCACGCGCTCGTCCCAGTAGGGCATGGTGATGGCGATGCCATTCGACTTGGTGGCGCTGGTCAGGTGCTTCTTGGGCCGAGCCTGTGCAAGATCGAAAGCGAACTTGAGCACCCGGTCCACGCCGTGGCGCGACATCACCGTCTCCTGCATCACGATCTCGCGCTCGGTACCGGGATACATGCGTCCGCCGATGCTGGAGTACTCGCCCTCGGTGTTCTCGCGCACGATGTACATGTCGATCTCGCCGGGCTGGCGCGGACTGCCGTCGCGGCGCACCACCGGCGCAATGATGCCGGGCATGAGGCGGGCGGGGCGCAGGTTGATGTACTGGTCGAACTCGCGGCGGAACAGGAGCAGCGAGCCCCACAGCGAGACGTGATCGGCAATCTTCTCGGGCCAGCCCACTGCGCCGAAATAGATGGCGTCATGGCCGCCGATCAGGTCCTTCCAGTTGTCCGGCAGCATCTGGCCGTGCTTCTCGTAGTAGTCCCAGCTCGAGAAGTCGAAGTGGTCGAAGTGCAGGTCGATGCCGAACTTGCGCGCCGCGGCGTCGACCACGCGCAGGCCCTCGGGCATGGTTTCCTTGCCGATGCCATCGCCGGCGATGACGGCGATTCTTTTCTTTCCGCTGCTCATGATGCGACTCCTTGCGTCTCTTGGTTTCGTTGCTCGCGCACGACCAGGCTCACGCCGATGGCGGTGATGGCAATGCCGGCCACGGTCAGCACGGTGATCGGTTCATCGAACAGCAGCCAGGCCATCACGGCCGTGCAGGGCGGCACCAGGTACAACAGGCTGGTCACCGCAGTCGCGCTGCCGCGCTGGATGAGTATGTACAAAAGCGAGCTGCCGCCCAGGGTCAGTGCCAGCACCGACCAGGCCATGGCGCCCAGCGAGGCCGCGTTCCATTGCATCGGATCGCTCTCCAGCCAGGCAAAGGGCAGGCTCACCACCAGCGCCGCCGCCAGTTGAACCATGCTGGCGCTGCGCACATCGCAAGGGGCAACATAACGTTTCTGATAGAGCGTTCCGATGGTGATCGACAGCAGCGCCAGCAAGGCCAGCGACATGCTGAGCCCGGTCACTTCGCCGCCCTGCCCCAGCTTGCGCCACACCACCATGACGAGCCCGGCAAAACCCAGCAGCAAGCCGGCCCACTGCCGGCGCGAGATGGCGCCGCCGCGGGACGACAGCCAGATGGCCGTCAACACCGGCTGAATGCCCACCAGCAAGGCGATCAGCCCCGAACCCATGCCGGCGCGCACCGCCGCCCAGACGCCGCCCAGGTAGCCGGCCTGCATGAAAACACCAGTGACCGCCAGGTGCAGCCACTGGACCCGGTTGGCCGGCCAGGCCACGCGCGCGGCCGCCACCCACGCGCCAAAGCAGATCAGCGACAGCGCATAGCGCACCACCAGGAACTTCAGCGGCGGCGCATAGGGCATGCCGTAGCGCGCGACGATGAAGCCGGTGCTCCAGATCAGCACGAAGATGATGGGCATGGCGCGCACCCAGCCCGAAGCACGGGCCACCGCCGTCGCGCTCATTTGGCGCGGGCCCGGATCTCGGGGATCGCCTTTTGCAGGTAGTAGACCATCGACCAGACGGTGAGCACGGCCGAGATCCAGATCAGCCACTGGCCCCACAGGCCGGTATCGATCACGCCCCACAGCACGCCGTTGAAGAGCAGGAAGGGGATCGCCACCATCTGCACCGTCGTCTTGACCTTGCCGATCATGTGCACGGCCACGCTCTTGCTGGCACCGATCTGCGCCATCCATTCGCGCAGCGCCGAAATCGCGATCTCGCGGCCGATGATGATGAGCGCCACGAACACGTCGGCCCGCTGCAGGTGCACCAGCACCAAGAGCGAGGCGCAGACCAGGAACTTGTCGGCCACCGGATCGAGGAAGGCGCCGAAGGCCGAGGTCTGGTTGAGCTTGCGGGCCAGGAAGCCGTCGAGCCAGTCGGTGGCGGCGAACACGATGAACATCACCGTGGCAATCAGGTTGCGCACCGGCTCGGCCAAGGGAAGGTAGAACACGCCAACGAGCAATGGGATCGCGACGATGCGCGTCCAGGTCATGAGGGTGGGCAGTGTCCAGAACATTGATGTGATTGTGTCATGTAGGCGCGACCGCGCCAGGTTGCCCTAGTGCAATGCTCGGTAGATCTCTTCGGCCAGATCGAAGGCGATGCCATCCACCGACGCCAGGTCTTCCACGCTGGCGCCCGCCACGCCGCGGATGCCGCCAAAGCGCTGCAGCAGCCGAGCCCGCCGCTTCGGCCCGATGCCGGGGATATCCTCCAGTTGGCTGCCGCCCACCCGCACCTTGGCGCGGCGCGCCCGCATGCCGGTGATGGCGAAGCGGTGCGCCTCGTCGCGAATCTGCGCGATCAGCATCAGCGCCGCGGAGTCGCGGCCCAGATAGACCTTCTCGCGGCCGTCGGCGAAGACCAGCTCTTCCAGGCCGACCTTGCGGCCCTCGCCCTTCTCGACGCCGACGATCAGCGACAGCGGCAGGCCCAGTTCGCCGAACACCTCGCGCGCCATCGACACCTGGCCCTTGCCGCCATCGACCAGCACCAGATCGGGCATGCGCGCGGCCAGGGTGCCGGGCTTGGCGTCGGCGCCCGAAGCATCGCCCGGCGTGGGCGCGTCGGATTCGGCGGCCATCGCTTCGGCCAGCTTGCCGTAGCGGCGCAGCAGCACCTGGCGCATGGCGGCGTAGTCGTCCCCGGGCGTGATGCCCTCGATGTTGTAGCGCCGGTATTCGCGGTTTTGCATGGCATGGCGCTCGAACACCACGCACGAAGCTTGCGTCGCCTCGCCGGCCGTGTGCGAAATATCGAAGCACTCGACACGGAAGTTGTCGAGCTCGTCCGGCGCGATCTCCAGCGCATCCACCAGCGCGCGGGTGCGCGCCTGCTGCGAGCCTTCTTCGGCCAAGAGGCGCGCCAGCTGGATGTCGGCGTTCTTTTGCGCCATCTCCAGCCAGAGCCTTCGCTGCTCGCGCGGCTGGAACACGGCGGTGATGCGAATGCCGGCCTGCTGCGCGACCGCCTCCACCAGTTCACGCTCAACCTGCTCGCCCAGCACCAGGGTCGGCGGCACCGGCACGTCGATGTAGTGCTGCGCGATGAAGGCCTCCAGCACCTGCTGCTCGACCGGCGCCTGGGCCTCTTCGTCCTCGGCACGGATCTGCGCCGCGTCGTCCACGTGCACCGGAAAGTAGGCGCGGTCGCCCAGGTGCCGGCCGCCGCGCACCATGGCCAGGTTGACGCAGGCCTTGCCGCCCTGCACCTTGACCGCCAGGATGTCCACGTCCTTGTCGGAGGTGGTGCTTTCCACCGCCTGCTGGTGCAGCACGCGCGACAGGGCCGACATCTTGTTGCGCAGCTCCGCCGCCTGCTCGAACTCCAGCTTTTGCGCATGCGCCGTCATGCGCGCCTCGAGCTGGTGCAGCACCTGCTGCGAATCGCCCAAAAGAAAAGCCTCGGCATTGGCGATGTCCTGCGCGTAGTCCTCCTGCGAAACGAGGCCCACGCAGGGCCCGCTGCAGCGCTTGATCTGGTAGAGCAGGCAGGGCCGGGTGCGGTTGCTGTAGACGGTGTCCTCGCAGGTGCGGATGCGAAAGACCTTCTGCAGCAACTGGATCGATTCCTTCACCGCCCAGGCGCTGGGATAGGGCCCGAAGTAGCGGTGCTTGCGGTCCACCGCGCCGCGGTAGTAGGCCATGCGCGGGAACTCGTGCGCGGCCAGCTTGAGGTAGGGATAGCTCTTGTCGTCCCGAAACAGGATGTTGTACTTGGGCTTGAGCCTCTTGATGAGATTGTTCTCGAGCAGGAGCGCCTCGGCCTCGGTGCGCACCACCGTCGTTTCCATGCGAACGATCTTCGACACCATGTGGCCGATGCGCGTGCCGCCATGGTTCTTCTGGAAGTAGCTCGACACCCGCTTCTTCAGGTTGCGCGCCTTGCCCACGTAGAGCACGCCGTCGGCGGCGTCGAAATAGCGGTAGACCCCCGGCAGCGAGGGCAAGGCTGCCACTTCGGCGAGCAGTTGATCCGAATGGGTTTCCGACATGCGTGGGGTCTGCGGCAATGAGCGTGATTCAACGGGCTGTAGAGTATCCCGCGATGCGCTGGGACATTTTCTGCAAGGTCATCGACAACCACGGGGACGTCGGCGTCTGCTGGCGGCTGGCCCGCGCCCTGGCCGCGGGCGGCGATGCGGTGCGCCTGTGGATCGACGACGCCTCCGCCCTGGCCTGGATGGCGCCGAGGGGCTGCCCGGGCGTCACCGTGCTGCGCTGGCACGAGGACGCCGCGATCGCGCCCGAGCACCTGGCGCCGGAGAGGGCGCCAGACGTGCTGGTCGAGGCCTTTGGCTGCGACCCCGCAGCGGCCGTGATTGCGCAAATCGTGCAGGCAATGCAATCCGACGGCAGGAAGCGCTGCTGGATCAATCTCGAATACCTCTCGGCCGAACCCTATGTGGAGCGCCTGCACGGCCTGCCCTCGCCGGTGTTTCGCGGACCCGGCGCCGGGCTCACCAAGCACTTCTTCTACCCCGGTTTCACGCCGGCCACCGGCGGCCTGCTGCGCGAGCCCGACCTGATGGCGCGGCGCGCCGCCTTCGACCGCGCCGCCTGGCTGGCGCGGCAGGGCATCGAATGGCGCGGCGAACGGCTCGTTTCGCTGTTCAGCTACGAGCCCCCGGCCCTGCGCGCCCTGCTGGCGCAGCTTCGGGCGAGCCCGGAGCCGACCCGCCTGATCGTTACCGCCGGCCGCGCCGCCGCCGCGGTGCGCGCCCTGTATCCGTCGGGAAAAGCTGGCGGATCGCTGGCGCTGTCCTGGCTGCCTCATGTGCCGCAGGACGAGTTCGACCATCTTCTGTGGTCCTGCGACCTCAATTTCGTACGGGGCGAAGATTCGCTGGTGCGCGGCCTGTGGGCCGGCGCGCCGCTGGCCTGGCAGATCTACCCGCAGGACGATGACGCCCACCACATGAAGCTGGGCGCCTTCCTCGACTGGCTGGAGGCGCCCGAATCGCTGCGCGAGTTCCACTACGCCTGGAACGGATTCTCGGCACAGGGCTTGCGCCTGCCCGACGCACCGACGCTGGCGCGATGGGGCTCGGTGCTGCGGGAAGCACGGGGGCGTTTGCTCGCTCAGCCGGACCTGGCCAGCCACCTTCGGCGCTTCGTCGCCCAAAAAAGCTAAAATAACGGGCTTTGCGAATCTGGGCCTTGCCAATACGGACATCGGCGCCAAATCAAAGAACAGATTCGCCGAACCCGCCGCGGGGTATACGTTCAGGGCGTCCAGGGCCAGCGCTTTTTAAGCCACCCGTCCCGACGATGCGCCAAGCGGCACATCCTCCAGAGACTCAACGCTATGAAAATCGCTCAAGAAATCCGCGCCGGCAACGTCATCATGCACGGCAAGGACCCGATGGTCGTCCTCAAGACCGAATACAGCCGCGGCGGCCGCAACAGCGCCACCGTGCGCATGAAGATGAAGAGCCTGATCGCCAACTTCAACACCGAAGTGGTCTTCAAGGCCGACGACAAGATCGACCAGATCGTGCTGGACAAGAAGGACTGCACCTATTCCTACTTCGCCGACCCGATGTATGTCTGCATGGACGCCGACTACAACCAGTACGAAGTCGAAGCCGAGAACATGGGTGACGCCCTGAACTACCTCGAAGACGGCATGCCGGTCGAAGTGGTGTTCTACGAAGGCAAGGCCATCTCGGTCGAGCTGCCTACCAGCGTCGAGCGCGAAATCACCTGGACCGAGCCGGCCGTCAAGGGCGACACCTCGGGCAAGGTGCTCAAGCCCGCCAAGATCGCCACCGGCTTCGAAGTGCCGGTGCCGCTGTTCGTCTCGCAAGGCGACAAGATCGAAATCGACACCCGCACCGGTGAATACCGCAAGCGCGTCTAAGCTTCCTTGCTGGCACGCAAACCAAGAAAGGCTCCCTCGGGAGCCTTTTTCTTTTGTACCCTGCGCGCATGAGCACTTCCACCTCTCCCAGCGTGCGCAGCGAGATCGACGGCCCGGTCTGCACCATCGTGCTGAGCCGCCCCCAGCAACGAAATGCGGTAGACCGGCCGACTGCCGATGCCCTGCAGCAAGCCTTCGCCCGCTTCGAGGCTGACGACAGCCTGCGCGTGGCCGTGCTGTGGGGCGAGCATGGCGTGTTCTGCGCCGGCGCCGACCTGTCGGCGGTGGGCGATCCGGCACGCCGCAACGAGCTTGACCCCGAAGGCGCAGGCACCGGCCCGATGGGGCCGACCCGCATGGCCTTGTCCAAGCCCTTGATTGCCGCCATCAGCGGCCATGCGGTGGCCGGTGGGCTGGAACTCGCCCTGCTGGCCGACCTGCGGGTGGCCGAGCAAGGCGCCGTGCTGGGCGTGTTCTGCCGCCGCTGGGGCGTGCCGCTGATCGATGGCGGTACGGTGCGGCTGCCGCGCATCGTCGGCATGGGCCGGGCGCTGGACCTGATCCTCACGGGCCGGGCCGTGGCGGCGGACGAAGCGCTCGCCATGGGCCTGGTCAACCGCTTGGTGCCCGATGGCGAGGCACGCCGCGCAGCCGAGCAATTGGCGCATGAGCTGGCGGCTTTTCCGCAGCAATGCATGCTGGCCGACCGGGCCTCGGCCTATGCCCAGTGGGAACTGCCGCTGGCCGAGGCACTCCGACAGGAAGGTCGCCATGGCGTGCCCATCGTCGCGGCCGAAGGCGCCGCCGGCGCCGCGCGCTTCGTCCAGGGTGCCGGCCGCCACGGCAAGCCGGCCTGATGATTCCTGCGTAGCGCCTCCAAGGCGCAAAATTGCCGCCCGACGACACCAAGAACAAGCACATGCCCAACTCCATCCACAACCTTCACGACAAGCGCCTGGCCGATGCGTGGGCCACGCTGCAGTCGCATGCCGACAAGGGCCTGCCGCTGGACCATGATCCTTCGCGCCTGGCCTTCGCCGATCCCGAGTTCCTGCTGCGCCGCGAGACCCGCGGCCTGCGCATGCAGCTGGAGCTGATGAAACCCGACCTGGAGATGCGCGCCCATGGCATCGAGAACACGGTGGTGGTGTTCGGCAGTGCCCGCTTTCGCAGCCAGGAAGAAGCCGGCGCCCTGCTGGCCCAGGCCGAAGCCGCCGGCGACCAGGCTGGCGCCGAACGCTGGCGCCGTCTCGCGCGCGGCACCCACTACTACGAGCAGGCGCGCGCCTTCGGCACCCTGGTGGCCAAGTACAGCAACGACAAGGAACCTGAGGACAAGCTCTTCGTCTGCACCGGCGGCGGCCCCGGCATCATGCAAGCGGCCAATCGCGGCGCCTACGAGGCCGGCGGCCTCAGCGTGGGCCTGGCGATCGCTTTGCCGATGGAAGAAGCGGCCAACCCCTTTGTCACGCCGGCGCTGAGTTTCAAGTTCCACTACTTCGCCATCCGCAAGATGCATTTCATGATGCGTGCCAAGGCGCTGGTGGCCTTCCCTGGCGGCTTCGGCACGCTGGACGAGCTGTTCGAGGTGGTGACCCTGGTCCAGACGCGCAAGTCGCGGCAGGTGCCGATCGTGCTGTTCGGTTCCGACTACTGGCGCCGGCTGATCGACTTCGACTTTTTGGTGGAAGAAGGCGTGATCTCGCCGGAAGACATCAAGCTCTTCGAATACGTCGACACGCCGCAGGACGCCTGGGATGCAATCGCGCGCTTCTACAAGTTGTGATCGGCGCGCGGCGGCGCCTGCAGCCCGCTGACCGCGGGTGTTCCCAGCGCCACGACGCCGCCAACCAGCCAGAACACGCCGGCCACGCCGACCAGTGCGCCGGCGGCGCCGAACACCATCGGCATCGCCACGCTCGAGGCATTGAGCGTCATCACCCGCAGCGCCAACGCCTCGCCGTAGCGCGCCTGCGGCGTGATCTGGTGCAGCATGCTCATCACCATCGGCTGCACAGCTCCCAGTGCGATGCCCAGCAGCACGGAACACAGGCCCATGCTCAAGGGACCGGGCATCAGCGGATAGGCGGCAAAAGCGGCGGCGGTCAGCACGTTGGCCGCGGTGATTACCTGGCGCTCGCTCAGGCGCGCAGCCAGCAGCGGCAGCACGATGCGGATGCCGGCAGCCGCCACCGCGAAGGCGCCCAGGATCGAGCCAATCACTGAAGCGGACAGGCCGCGCTCGTGGCCCAGCAGCGGCAGCACGAAGGTGTGCACGTCCCAGGCGGCGGACTGCAGCCAGTTGATGAACAACAGGCGCCGGAACATCGGTTCGGCCAGCAGGTCCCAGGCGCGCGGCTTGGGGCCGCTGCTGGGCGGGGCCGCATCGGGCGTCTCATGCGCGCCCCGTGCCAGCAGCCAGCACGCCAGCGCAAGCAAGGCCGAGAGCGCGAAGGCGGCGCGAAAACCCGTCAGGTCGCCGGCACTGCGGCCGGCATGGTCGATCAGGAACCCGGCGCAAAAGGGACCCATGAAGTTGGCCGCCGCCGGCGCGATCGCCAGCCAGCTGAAGACCTTCTTGAGTTCGGTCGGGCTGCTGACCGATCGGCCCACATGGCGCTGCAGCACGATCACGGTGACGCCCGTTGCGCCGCCGGTCAGGAGGGCCGCGAGGCACAGCACCGGGAATACCGGGAAGACGGCTGCCAATGCCGTCCCGCAGGCGGCGCAAGCGACGGCAATGGCCAGCGGGCGCTTGAGCCCGTGCCGGTCGGCGTAGCGTCCGGCCGGCAGCGCGAGAAATACCTGCGTCAGCGCGAAGAGCGACAGCATCACACCCACCGCCGCCGCGCTGTAGTCTTGCTGCAAGGCCAACAGGGGCGCCGCCAGCCGCATGCCCGTCATCGACGCGTGCAGGAACACCTGCGCGAGGATGAGGCGCAGCAGTTCCGGCGTCATAGCCCCCACGCTCGCCACTGCGTGTGCTCGCTGCCCCCCAAGGGAGTATTCGCACCTTCGGGCGGCCGTGCGGCGCTCACGAAAGGTCTTCGTCCAGCGGCAACTGTGGGTCAGCCAGCGGCAGCAAGGCCTGGGCTTGCGCCTCGGGCAGCGCCTCGACCTTGCGCAGCGCCAGGCGCATCTGCTTGGCGCGGGTGTCGGCCTTGTCGAGCGTGTCGGAGGCCTTGGCCACCTGCTCCTTCACCCGGCCGACCCACTCGCCATAGCGCTCGAACTCAGTCTTGACCGCGCCCAGCACCTTCCAGACTTCGGACGCCTGGTGCTCCAGCGCCAGGGTGCGAAAGCCCATGTGCAGGCTGTTGAGCATGGCCAGCAGCGTGGTCGGGCCGGCCAGCGTGACGCGGTGCTGGCGCTGCAGCGCATCCATCAGGCCGGGGCGCCGCAGCACCTCGGCATAGAGGCTTTCCACCGGCAGGAAGAGGATGGCGAAGTCGGTGGTGTACGGCGCCGCCAGGTAGTTCTCGGCGATGGACTTGGCTTCGACCCGGATACGCGCCTCCAGCGCCTTGGCCGCACTGTCGGCGGCGGCGGCGTCGGCGCGCTCGTGCGCGTCCAGCAGGCGTTCGTAGTCTTCGCGCGGAAACTTGGCATCGATCGGCAGCCACACCGGCGCGCCATCGTCGCCACGGCCCGGAAAGCGCACCGCGAAGTCCACCCGCTGGCCGCTGCGCGGCTTGGTCTCGACCTGGCGTGCGTACTGCTCGTTGGTCAGCACCTGCTCGAGCAGCGCCTCCAACTGCACTTCGCCGAACACGCCGCGCGTCTTCACGTTGGTCAGCACGCGCTGCAGGCTGCCCACGCCAACCGCCAGCGACTGCATCTCGCCCAGGCCCTTGTGCACCTGCTCCAGCCGCTCGGCCACCTGCTTGAAGCTCTCGCCCAGGCGTGTCTCCAGCGTGCTTTGCAGCTTCTCGTCCACCGTCTGGCGCATCTCGTCGAGCTTGGCGGTGTTGCTCTGCTGCAGCTGAGCGAGCTGCGTCTCCATGGTGGCGCGCACTTCGGCCAGGCGTCGTGCGTTCGACTCGGCCAGGCCCTGCAGCTGCGTGGCCAGCGTGTCGGCCAAGGTCTTTTGCAAGAGCGACAGCTGGTGCGCGAAGGCATCCATCTGTGCGTTCTGCGTGCGCGTGGCCTCGGCGCCTTGTTGCAGCAGGCTCTGCTGAAAGGTGGCGAAGGCCTGCATGGTTTCCTGCCGGGCGCCGCGCGCGCTTTCGCCGATCTCGTGGCGCAGCTCGCGCTCGGTTCTTTCGTTGGCGCTGGCCAGCGCCTTGAGCAATTCGCCGTGATCGGGTGCCGGTGGCTTGCGCAGCAACAGCCAGACCAGCAACAGGAGGTTCAGGGCCGCCAGGCCCGCCAGGATCCAGGTTTCCAAAATGCGTTGCTTCTTACTTGCGGGGCGCCGACAGCACGGCGGGGTTGAGCGGCGTCTTGGCTTCGCCGCGCGTCAGGTAGGCGATCAGGTTGTCGACGGCCAGGTCGGCCATGGCGCGCCGGGTCGGCACGGTGGCGCTGGCGATGTGCGGCGTCAGGACGACGTTGGGCACGGTAAGCAGGTCCGGGTGCACCTTGGGTTCGCCCTCGAACACGTCGAGGCCGGCCGCGGCGATGCGCTTGTCGCGCAGGGCTGCCGCCAGCGCGGCGTCATCCACGATGCCGCCGCGCGCGATATTGACCAGGGTGGCGCTGGGCTTCATCAGCGCCAGCTCGGCCGCGCCGATGGTGTGGTGCGAGGCCGGGCTGTAGGGCACCACCAGCACCACGTGGTCTGCGGTGCGCAGCAGCTCTTCCTTGCCGACGTAGATGGCCTGGCACTGGGCCTCTGTCGCGGCGTCGAGGCGCGATCGGTTGTGATAGATCACCTTCATGCCAAAGCCCAGCGCGCCACGCCGGGCAATGCCCTGGCCGATGCGGCCCATGCCGATGATGCCCAGCGTGCTGCCATGGATGTCGGAGCCGGCAAACATGTCGAAGCGCCACCGGGTCCATTCGCCGCGGCGCAGGTAATGCTCGCTTTCGGCGATGCGGCGGGCGGTGGCCATCAACAGGGCAAAGCCGAAGTCGGCGGTGGTTTCGGTCAGCACGTCCGGCGCGTTGGTGGCCAGCACGCCGCGCGCCGTCATCGCATCCACGTCGAAGTTGTTGTAGCCCACCGCCATGTTGGCGCAGATCTTGAGCTGCGGGCAGGCATCCAGCAGCTCGCCGTCGACGCGCTCGGAGCCGGTGGTGAAGACGCCGGCCTTGCCCTGGAGCCTGGCGACGAACTGCTCTTTGCCCCAGGCTTCGTCGGCCTGGTTGGCTTCCACGTCGAAGTGCTGCGCGAGCCGCGCGATGGTTTCAGGAAAGATGGCGCGGGCGACGAGTACCTTGGGTCGGGTCATGGCGTTCAGAGGAAGAAGAGGAAGGTCTGGATGACGAACAGCGGCACCAGGATGGCGCCGGACCACAGCATGTAGCCGAAGAAGCTGGGCATGCGAACGTTGCGGTCTTCGGCGATGGCCTTGACCATCAGGTTGGGGGCGTTGCCGATGTAGGTGTTGGCGCCCATGAAGACGGCCCCTGCGGAAATCGCGGCCAGGGTGGCGGCCTGGGTGGTCATCAGCACCGCTGCATTGCCCCCCGCGCTGTTGAAGAAGACCAGGTAGGTCGGCGCGTTGTCCAGGAAGGAGCTCAGCGCACCGGTGGCCCAGAAGTACATGGCCGGATCGGGCGTGCCGTCGGGCCGGGTCACGGCGCGCACAATCGCGCCGAAGGGGCCGTCCACGCCCGCCTTGAGCATGGCGATCACCGGCACGATGGTCAGGAAGATGCCAGCGAAGAGCTTGGCCACCTCGGCCATCGGGCCCCAGCCGAACTGGTTGTCGGCGTGCACGCGGCCCGGCGTGATCCACAGCGAGATGAAGACGATGGCGACGAGGCCCACGTCACGCACCAGCCCCGGCAGGCCGATGTGCGCGCCATACACGTCGAAGTGCACCGGCGACTTCCAGATGCCGCTGAGCAGCACCAGGCCGATCACCGCCGCCAGCAGCACGAAGTTGACGGCGCCGTCAAAGCCCAGGCGCTGCGTGTCGGGCGTGGGGTCGACCGGCAGCACGCCTTCCTTCTTGTAGTAGTGGCGGTCCATCAGCCAGAACAGGACCAGCAGCGCGCCGACGGTGAACAGCGTCTCGGGAAAGATGTGCTTGGCGGTCCAGAAGAATTCCACGCCCTTCAGGAAGCCCAGGAACAGCGGCGGGTCACCCAGCGGGGTGAGCGAGCCGCCCACGTTGGACACGATGAAGATGAAGAACACCACCACGTGCGCCTTGTGGACGCGGTTGTCGTTGGCGCGGATGAGCGGGCGGATCAGCAGCATCGACGCGCCGGTGGTGCCCATCAGCGAAGCCAGCACCGCGCCGATGGCCAGCAGCGCCGTATTGAGCCCGGGGCTGCCGTGCAGGTTGCCGCGGATGTAGATGCCGCCGGCCACCGCGAACAGGGCGGTGAGCAGGATGATGAAGGGCATGTACTCGCCCAGCAGCACGTGCACCAGCTCGTGCAGCATGGCGGAGAAGCCGAACATCAGGGCAAAGGGCAGCGCGAAGGCCAGCGCCCACGCCGCCGTCACCTTGCCGTAGTGGTGGTGCCAGAACTTCGGCGCCAGCAGCGGCATCACGGCGATCGAAAGCAGCAGGCCGGCGAAGGGCACGCCCCACAGGGGCGACAGGGAGGAACCGTTCATTGTTGTTGGAAGCTCTCAGGCAGGTTGGGCAATGTTGAAGACCTGGCGCAGGTAGGCCAGGTAGCGCTCGTCGTCGCACATGTTCTTGGAGGGCGTGTCCGACAGCTTGGCCACCGGCTGGTCGTTGCAGCGGACCATCTTGATGACGATCTGCAGCGGCTCGTAGCCCAGGTCGTTGGTAAGGTTGGTGCCGATGCCGAAGGCCAGCTGGCAGCGCCCGCGGAACTGCTGGTACAGCTCGATGGTGCGCGGCACGGTGAGCGCGTCGCTGAAGATCAGCGTCTTGGTGAGCGGGTCGACCCGGTTCGCCACGTAGTGGGCGATCATGCGCTCGCCCCACTGGAAGGGGTCGCCGCTGTCGTGCCGCGCGCCGTCGAAGAGCTTGCAAAAATACATGTCGAAATCGCGCAGGAAGGCCGTCATGCCATACACGTCCGACAGCGCAATACCCAGGTCGCCGCGGTACTCGCGGGCCCAGCTCTCGAAGCCGAAGACCTGGCTGTCGCGCAGCCGCGGACCCAGCGCCTGGCAGGCCTGCAGATACTCATGGGCCATGGTGCCCAGCGGAATGAGGCCCAGCTTCATCGCGAACAGCACGTTGCTGGTGCCAGCCAACTGGGCAGGCCGCACGGCGTGCGCGGCCACACTGCCGGTGGCAGTGGGCGGCGTCACCGCGCCCAGGCGCGCCGACAGGGTGCGCAGCACCTCTTCGTGCCATTCCTTGGAAAAGCGCCGGCGCGTGCCGTAGTCGGCGATCTTCAGGTCCGACAGGCCATCGCCCTGCAGCAGCGCGATCTTGTCCTCCAGCCGGCGCCGGCCCTCGGCCAGATCGGGCTGCGGCTGCGTATTGCGAAAGTACACCTCGTTGACGATCGCCAGCACCGGGATCTCGAACAGGATGGTGTGCAGCCATGGCCCCTCGATACGGATGTCGAGCTCGCCCGATGGCCGCGGAATGATGCTGATGTACTTCTCGTTGAGCTGGAACAGGCCCAGGAAATCGACGAAGTCGCTCTTGATGAAGCGCATCGAGCGCAGGTAGGCCAGCTCGGCGTCCTTGAAGCGCAGCTGGCACAGGCTGCGCACCTCCTCGCGGATCTGGCCGGCGAATTGCGCCAGGTCCACCCCGGGGTTGCGGCACTTGAAGCGGTATTCGACCCGCGCGCCCGGAAAGTGATGCAAGACCACTTGCATCATCGTGAACTTGTAGAGGTCGGTGTCGAGCAGGCTTTGAATGATCATTTTCGAAGGCGCAGGCCGCAGGCGCAGTCTCTCTTGTGCGTGCGCTCGATTATCACGGTGCCCGTCGGCGGGTGCCTACGGCCCCTTTCCCGGCGGTCCTACCAATGCGTTTCGGGGGCGAACCTACAGTCACTTCACGCCGGCAGGCAACTGCCGTTCGTTCCACCGACGCGAAGGAGTTCATGTATGAACAAGGACACCGTTCAAGGCAACTGGATGCAGTTCAAGGGCAAGATCAAGGAACAGTGGGGCAAGCTCACCGACGACGATTTCGACGTCATCGCCGGCAAGCGCGACCAGTTGCTGGGCCGCATCCAGGAGCGCCACGGCATCAGCCGCGAGGAAGCCGAGAAGCAGGTCAAGGATTGGGAAAGCCGCAATCCCGGCGCGTTCTTCGAAAAGAACTGAAGCCGACCCGAACAGCGAAAGGAGCAAAACCATGAAACGTCATCTCTTGATGCTTGCGATTGCATCGTGCTTTGCCGCGACCCAGGCGGTCGCGATGACGCAGGACGAGTACAAGGTCGCCAAGGAAAAGATCGAGGCCGACTACAAGATGGACAAGGCCAAGTGCGATGGCATGAAGGACAACGCCAAGGACGTCTGCCAGAAGGAAGCCGAAGGCAAGCAGAAAGTTGCCAAGGCCGAACTGGACCAGATGTTCATGCCCAGTGACGCCCGGGCCATGAAGGTCGAGCAAGAGAAGGTCGATGCCGCCTATGCGGTCGCCAAGGAAAAGTGCGACGACCAGACCGGCGACGCCAAGGCCGCCTGCGTAAAGCAGGTCAGGGCCGAGGAAAGCAAGAGCAAGGCCGACCTGCGGGCCGCGATGACGAAGAAGTGAGCCCGGCACGGCCACAACAAAGGGCGCCCGCGGGCGCCCTTTTTCTTCTGCCTCTTTTTCAGCCTGCGCGCAGCGCGTCAGCCACCGCCCGCAGTGCCGGCGGCAGCGGCACCGGCCGCTGCGTGGCGCGGTCCACGTAGACATGCACGAAATGCCCCTGCGCCGCCGCCGTCTGTGCGCCTTCAGCGAACAGGCCGATTTCATAGCGGATGCTGGAGCTACCGGCGTGGGCGACCCGAATGCCCGCCTCCACCGTCTGCGGAAAAGCCAGCGAGGCAAAGTAGTTGCAATGGGTTTCCACCACCAGGCCGATCACCTGGCCCTGTTGGATGTCGAGCGCGCCGCACTCGATCAGGTGGGCGTTCACCGCCGTGTCGAACCAGCCGTAGTAGACGACGTTGTTGACGTGGCCGTACATGTCGTTGTCGGCCCAGCGCGTCGGGATCGAGCGGAAGGCGCGGTAGCTGCTGCGAAGGTGGGGCGTGGGGCGGCTGCTCATGGCGGGCGATTCTGCCAGCGGGCCGGACAGCCACTCGGTTTTAGAAAGCCAACCCTAGATTGCTGCAATGCAGCAAAAAGGCCTTGATCCTGTCATCGGCCTGTCCCATACTTCACCCATGCTGCACCGCAACATGAATGCACGGGTAGCAGCTAACCAAGCGACTCGTCCTTCCTGTTTTTCACTCATTTTCCACTGGAGCACCCTCATGGCCCTGACCGCCGACCAAATCATCTCCGCCCAAAAAGCCAACCTCGAAACCCTGTTCGGCCTGACCACCAAGGCCTTCGAAGGCGTCGAGAAGATCGTCGAACTGAACGTCACCGCCTCCAAGGCTGCCCTGACCGAAGCCGCCTCCACCGCCCAGGCCGCCCTGGAAGTGAAAGACGTGCAAGAACTGCTGGCGCTGCAAGCCAGCCTGTTCCAGCCCCTGGCCGAAAAGACCGCTTCCTACAGCCGTCATCTGTACGATATCGCCCAAGGCACCGGCGCCGAGTTCGGCAAGGCTTTCGAAGCCAAGGCTTCCGAAGCGCAGCAGACCATCGTCGGCCTGATCGACAGCGCCTCCAAGAACGCCCCGGCCGGCTCGGAAACCGCCGTTGCCGTGCTCAAGAGCGCCGTGGCCGCTGCCAACAACGCGTTCGAATCGGTGCAAAAGGCCGTCAAGCAAGCTTCGGACGTGGCCGAAGCCAACTTCCAGGCCGTCTCGACCACGGCCGTGAACGCCGCCAAGAGCACCGCCCAGACCGCTTCGCGCAAGCGCTAAGCCCTACAAGTTGTCTCCTTGGGTCCCTCGGGATCCAATTGAGCCCCGTCTTCGGATGGGGCTCTTTTTTTTGCGGTGCCCACGCCTTCCATAATCGCCTCCTGCTTCAAGGAGACTTTCATATGCAAATCGAAGGCAAGGTATTCATCGTCACCGGCGGCGCGTCCGGCCTGGGCGAAGGCACGGCGCGCATGCTGGCGGGCGCCGGCGGCAAGGTGGTGATCGCCGACATGCAGGCCGACAAGGGCGAGGCGGTGGCCAAGGAAATCGGCGCCGCGTTCATCAAGTGCGACGTGAGCCAGGAGGCCGACGGCCAGGCGGCCGTGGCAGCCGCGCTCAAGCTCGGCAAGCTGGTCGGCCTGGTCAATTGCGCCGGCGTGGCGCCGGCCGAAAAGACCGTGGGCAAGAACGGCCCGCACGCGCTGGCCGTGTTCGCCAAGACCATCAGCGTCAACCTGGTGGGCAGCTTCAACATGATCCGCCTGGCGGCCGACGCCATGGCCAGGAACGAAGCGGAAGCCACCGGCGAGCGCGGCGTGCTGATCTCCACCGCCTCGATCGCGGCCTATGACGGCCAGATCGGCCAGGCCGCCTACAGCGCCTCCAAGGGCGGCATCGTGGGCATGACCCTGCCGATCGCCCGCGACCTGGCGCGCAGCGGCATCCGCAACATGACCATCGCCCCCGGCATCTTCGGCACGCCCATGCTCTTTGGCATGCCGCAGGAGGTGCAGGACGCCCTGGCCGCCAGCGTGCCCTTCCCCTCGCGCCTGGGCACCCCGCAGGACTACGCCAAGCTGGTGCGCCACATCCTGGAGAACGACATGCTCAACGGCGAGGTGATCCGCCTGGACGGCGCCATCCGCCTGGCGCCGCGTTAGGAGCCTACCGCTTGCTGCCGGGCGGCGACTCCATGTCGCGCCCGGCCTGGGCGCGCTTTTCCAGCCGCTCGTACTGGGCGATCACCTGGGCGCCGAACAGCAAAAGGGTCGCCGCGATCTCCAGGCTCAGCAGAACCACGATCGCGCTCGTCAGGGAGCCGTAGACGACGGTGACCTGCGACAGGGTCGAGAAGTACCAGATCAGCAACCGGCGCGTCAGCTCCCACAGCAAGGCAGCGGTCACGCCGCCCAGCAGGGCGTGGGTCAGCGACAGCCGCCCCACCGGCATGACCAGGTAGATCGAGGTCAGGAGGAAGATTTCGCCCGCGAGGCCCAGCAGGTACAGCAGCACGCCCGACACGCCCGACAGCGACCAGCTGCGCCCCAGAAAATCGATGCTTTCCTGCCCGATCACCTGCAGCGCCCCCGCCACCAGCGTGACCAGCAACAGCCCGGCGCACAGGCACACGATGTAGAGGTAGGGCATGACAGCCGAGACCAGGAAGTGGCGCGAGCGCTCCTGCCGGCGGTGATGGAAGATCACCGACATGGCGCTTTCCAGCACGGTGAAGGCCAGCGAACTGAAAAACAGCAAGGTGACCAGCAGCACCGGGCCGAGCACGTCACGGTGCAGCATGAAGTTGGCCAGCTCCCCCACCAGCGCCTTCGACTGCCCCGGCACCACCCATTCCAGGTAGCGCCCGACGGTGGCGAGCAGTTCCGCCTGGTCGATGAACCTCGACAGCGCCATCACGCTCAAAATCAGGAGCGGCACGATGGACAGCAGCGCGTAGTAGGCAACCGCCCCCGCCAGCAGCAACCCTTGATTGGCCCTGAAGGCCTTGGCCGCCTCCCAGGCAAAGCGCAAGGGATGCCGGATGGCGACAAGAAAGGGCTGCCTGCGGTTCATGCGGGAACGGGCTCCTTCGGGCCAGTATGTCACCGCCCGTTCGCCTCTGCGCCCCCTTGCGTATGATTTGAAGAGCCCGCCGCCCTCATGACCATTCCCGCCTCTTTCATCCAGGAGCTGATCGCTCGCGCCGACATCGTCGAGATCGTCGGCCGCTACGTGCCGCTCAAGAAGGGCGGGGCCAATTTCATGGGGCTGTGCCCCTTCCACGGCGAGAAGTCGCCCTCGTTCTCGGTGAGCCCGACCAAGCAGTTCTATCACTGCTTCGGCTGCGGGGCCCATGGCAATGCGATCGGCTTCCTGATGGAACATGCCGGCATGGGCTTTGTCGAGGCGGTGCACGACCTGGCCGGCCAGTATGGCCTGCAGGTGCCCGAGGACGACGCTTCGCCGCAGGACCGGGAACGCGCAGCCAAGGCGCGCGAAAAGCAGGTCACGCTGACCGGCGTGCTGGAAAAGGCTGGCGAGGCCTACCGGGCGCAGCTCAAGCGCTCCGACCGGGCCATCAACTACTTCAAGGGCCGCGGCCTGTCGGGCGAGATCGCCAAGCGCTTCGGCCTGGGCTATGCGCCCGAGGGCTGGCGCTCGCTGGCCAGCGTGTTCCCCAACTACGACGAACCCCTGCTGGTGGAAAGCGGCCTGGTGATCGTGGGCGAGGACGGCGAGGACAAGCGCTACGACCGCTTCCGCGACCGCGTCATGTTCCCGATCCGCAACATCAAGGGCGAATGCATCGGCTTCGGCGGCCGGGTGCTGGGCGACGAGAAGCCCAAGTACCTCAATTCGCCCGAGACGCCGGTGTTCAGCAAGGGCCGCGAGCTGTACGGCCTGTTCGAGGCGCGCCTTGCCCTGCGCGAACAGGGCTATGCCCTGGTGACCGAGGGCTACATGGACGTGGTGGCCCTGGCCCAGCTGGGCTTTCCCAACGCGGTCGCCACCCTGGGCACGGCCTGCACCAACGAGCACGTGCAGAAGCTCTTTCGCTTCACCGACTCGGTGGTGTTCAGCTTCGACGGCGACGCCGCCGGGCGGCGCGCGGCGCGCAAGGCGCTCGATGCCGCCCTGCCCTTTGCCAGCGACACCCGCACCATCAAGTTCCTGTTCCTGCCGGCCGAGCACGACCCGGACAGCTTCATCCGCGAGTACGGCGCCGACGCCTTCGCGCGCTTCGTCAACGAGGCGACGCCGCTGTCGCGCTTCATGATCGAGGCGGCCCGCGAAGGCTGCGACCTCGGCAGTGCAGAGGGCCGGGCCCACCTGAGCAGCAACGTGCGCCCGCTCTGGAGCGCCCTGCCCGAAGGCGCGCTCAAGCGCCAGCTGCTGGGCGAGATTGCCGGCATGGTGCAGCTGGGCGCGCAGGAGCTTGCCGAACTGTGGGCGCCGGCGGCGGCGCCACCGGGCCGGCGCGCGGCATCGATGGCGGATGACGCACCGCCGCCCTGGGACGGCCCTTCGAGCCCGCCCTGGGAAGGCGGCAGCGAGCGGCACTTCGACTACGGCAGCAGCAGCGGCGGCAAAAGCGGCGGCAGCCGCCGCACGGGCAGTTGGCGCGACCGCAGGCAAGGCCAGCGGCCGCCGCGGCCGCAGGGCCGGATCCGCCCGCCCAGTCGGCCGGAAGTGGCGGCGCGCCTGCTCTTGACCAACATGGCGCCCTGGGGCGGCCTGTCGCACGAGCTGCACACGGTGCTGTGCGAATTGCCGGGCGAGCTGGGCGAGCTGTTCCGCTGGCTCGACAGCCAATACCACGAGCACGGCAACCTGCCCTGGGCCGCCCTGCGCGAGGGCCTGCGCGACGTGGCCGTCGAGCCGCTGGCCCTGCGCCTCATGACCGGGCCGGACGGCGCCCCGGTGGGCGACATGGAAGAAGGGCCGGAAGCATCCGGCCAGGCCGGCGCCGACACGGCGGCCGAGCTCAAGGACGTGCTGGCCCGCATGCTGATCGAGCGCCTGGGCGCCCAATTGACGGAAACCGCCAGCGCTTTTGGCACCGATCCGACCGCGCCGGAGCGCTATCGAGCCCTGGAAGCGCGCCGCAGGGAACTCCAGGCGAGCCTGTAGGACCTAAATAAGGGTTTTCACCAGAAACACCGCGGAACTGCCTCCGCCAGGCCGCTGGTGTCGCCCCTTGAAGGGGAATCCGGAACGACACGAAGTGCGCAGAGATTCAGGGGTGGGTCAATTCCCTGCTTGAAAAAGCAGCAGGACGCTATAATGTAAGGCTTCGTGCATGGCCTAAAAGTCAGCACGAGCTGGCAAGAGCGACAGCAGCACCTCCGGGCCGGCCCCAAAGCGCAATGCATTCCCAAGACGGGATAAGGGCCAAATTACCGCAAGGACTGCACACCAAATGTTCGCCCTTTCATCTTGCCGGCGCACCGTGTACAGGGGTACTGCCAAGTCCCCCTTGCATCCTTGCATCTGTCCTATGCCCGCGCCGGGTTTGTGGCGCTGTGTGAATCCGCTTTTTTCTTGATGTTCGAGGTCGTATGCCCAGTACAAAGAAGCCTGCCGTTTCCGCCACGAAATCTGCCGCCGGCAAGAAGCCGTCCTCCCAGCCTGCCACCAAGCCGGCAAGCAAGACGGCGACCACAGCGTCCAAAAGCGCTGCGGTGAAGAAAGCCAAAACCGTGACCAGCAGCAGCACCACCAAAGCCACCCCCACCTCCGCCGAGCTGAAGAAGGCCGCCGACAAGATCATCGCCACCGCCGCCCCCGCCAAGAAGGTCGGCCGTCCGCCCAAGGCGGCCGGCACCGGCGCCGCCACCACGGGCGCCAAGCGCGGCCGCAAGCCCAAGGCAGCGGCCGAGGCGCCGGCGACCAGTGACATCGACCTGTCGGACATCGAGGAGGATCTGGCCGGTGAACCGGCAGCCGCCGGGACCCCGGAAAAGGTCAAGCCGCTTCGCATGAAGATCAGCAAGGCGAAGGAACGCGCCTTGATGAAGGAATTCGGCCTGGACGAAACCGTCCTGTCCGAAGAAGACCTGGCCAAGCGGCGCTCGCGCCTGAAGACCCTGATCACCCTGGGCAAGACGCGCGGCTACCTGACGCAAGGCGAAATCTCCGACCACCTGCCCGACAAGCTGGTCGACGCCGAGACCATGGAAGTCGTGGTCTCCATGCTCAACGACATGGGCGTGGCGGTCTACGAGCAGACGCCCGACGCCGAAACGCTGTTCCAGAACAACGTGGCGCCCACCGCCGCCACCGTGGAAGAAGCCGAGGAAGAAGCCGAAGCCGCCCTGTCCACCGTGGACAGCGAATTCGGCCGCACCACCGACCCGGTGCGCATGTACATGCGCGAAATGGGCACGGTCGAGCTGCTCACGCGCGAAGGCGAAATCGAGATCGCCAAGCGCATCGAAGGCGGCCTGATGGACATGATGCAGGCCATCTCGGCCTCGCCTGCCACCATCGCCGAGATCCTGCGCCTGGGCCAGGAAATCCGAGACGGCAAGGTTGTCATCTCGACCGTGGTCGACGGCTTCTCCAACCCGAACGAGGCCGACGACTACGTGGCCGAAGAAGACTTCGACGAGTTCGACGAAGACGACGACGACGACGGCAACGGCGGCTCCAAGGCCCTGACCAAGAAGCTGGAAGAGCTCAAGCGCGAGGCCCTCGCCCGCTTCGACCGCATGGCCGAGCTGTTCGAGAAGGTCCACAAGATCTATGACAAGGAAGGCTACGGCACGCCCGCCTACCTGAAGACGCAGAAGGCGCTGTCGGATGAGCTGATGACCATCCGCTTCACCGCCCGCACCATCGAGAAGCTGTGCGACATGGTGCGCACCCAGGTGGACGACGTGCGCAAGAAAGAGCGCGAGCTGCGCCGCATCATCGTGGACAAGTGCGGCTTCCCGCAGGAAGACTTCATCCGCGACTTCTCCGGCTACGACAAGAAGGGCCAGCGCGTCGCTTCGAACCTGCTCAACCTGAAGTGGGTCGAGAAGCAGGCCGCCGCCGGCAAGTCCTGGAGCGTGGTGATGCAACGCAACATCCCGCCGGTGCAGGAACTGCAGCAGAAGCTCGCCGACATCCAGTCGCGCGTGGTGGTGCCGCTGGCCGAGCTCAAGGACATCAACAAGCGCATGAACCAGGGCGAATCGTCCTCGCGCGATGCCAAGAAGGAAATGATCGAGGCCAACCTGCGCCTCGTGATTTCCATCGCCAAGAAGTACACCAACCGCGGCCTGCAGTTCCTCGACCTCATCCAGGAAGGCAACATCGGCCTGATGAAGGCGGTCGACAAGTTCGAATATCGCCGTGGCTACAAGTTTTCGACCTACGCCACCTGGTGGATCCGCCAGGCCATCACGCGCTCGATCGCCGACCAGGCACGCACCATCCGCATCCCGGTGCACATGATCGAGACCATCAACAAGATGAACCGCATCAGCCGCCAGCACCTGCAGGAGTTCGGCTTCGAGCCCGATGCCGGCATCCTGGCCGCCAAGATGGAGATCCCCGAGGACAAGATCCGCAAGATCATGAAGATCGCCAAGGAGCCGATCTCGATGGAAACGCCCATCGGCGACGACGACGATTCGCACCTGGGCGACTTCATCGAGGACAGCACCAACACCGCGCCGATCGACGCCGCCATGCAGGCCGGCCTGCGCGACGTGGTCAAGGACATCCTGGACAGCCTGACGCCGCGCGAAGCCAAGGTGCTGCGCATGCGCTTCGGCATCGAGATGAGCACCGACCACACGCTGGAAGAAGTGGGCAAGCAGTTCGACGTGACGCGCGAGCGCATCCGCCAGATCGAAGCCAAGGCGCTGCGCAAGCTCAAGCACCCGAGCCGCTCGGACAAGCTGCGCAGCTTCATCGATACGCTGTAAGCTCCTTCCGGCCCGACCGGAGCCCAAGAGCCCGGCCCCCGCGCAAGCGGGTGCCGGGCTTTTTCTTTGCCCGAACAAGAACGGAGAACGTTTGCCATGAACCCCGATGCCGCAATCATCTGGAAGGCGCCGCGCTGGGCGCTGGCCGTGCTGCTGGCGTTGCTGGGCATGCTGGGGCCCTTTTCCATCGACACCTACATCCCGGCCTTTTCCGGCATCGCCGATTCGATCGGCGCCAGCCCGGTCGAGATGCAGCAGACCCTGTCGGCTTACCTGTTCGGCTTCGCCTTCATGAACCTGTTCCATGGCGCGCTGTCCGACAGCTTCGGGCGCCGACCGGTGGTGCTGTGGGGGCTGGTGGTGTTCACCCTCGCCTCGCTGGGCTGCGCGCTGTCGCAGACCATCGGCCAGCTGGTGTTCTTCCGCGCGCTGCAGGGCATGGCGGCGGGCGCCGGCATCGTGGTCTCGCGCGCTGTCATCCGCGACATGTTCCCGCCGGCCGAAGCGCAGCGGGTGATGAGCCAGGTGACCATCTACTTCGGCGTGGCGCCGGCCATCGCGCCGATCATCGGCGGCTTCCTGTTCGTGCACCTGGGCTGGCACAGCATCTTCTGGTTCCTGGTGGGCGTGGGCGTGCTGCTGTTCGCTTTCAACTGGCGCCTGCTGCCCGAGACCCTGCACCTCAACCAGCGACAGCCTTTCCATCCCAGCCACCTGCTGCGCGGCTATTGGGCGCTGTGCTCGGACCCGCGCTTTTTGCTGCTGGCGCTGGCCAGCGGCGTGCCCTTCAACGGCATGTTCCTCTACGTGCTGTCGGCGCCCGCCTTCCTGGGCGAGCACCTGCAGCTGGCGCCCACTCAGTTCTTCTGGTTCTTCGTGCTCACCATCGGCGGCATCATGCTGGGGGCCTGGCACAGCGGGCGCAAGGCCGGCAACGTGCGGCCCAAGCGGCAGATCCGCGACGGCTTCCTGATCATGCTGCTGACCTCCATCGTGAACGTGACGGCCAACGCGATCTTCCCGGCGCACATGAGCTGGGCGCTGTGGCCCGTATGCATCTTTGCCTACGGCTGGGCCCTGATGGTGCCGGTCGTCACCCTGCTGGTGCTGGACCTGCACCCCGAGCGGCGCGGCATGGCCTCGTCATTGCAGGCGGTGATCGGCGCGGTGGCCAACGGCGTGGTGGCCGGCGCGGTGGCGCCGCTGGTGATGCACTCCACCCTGCTGCTGGCGCTCACCTCCTTCGCCATGATGTCGGTGGGGCTGGTCGCGTGGTTCTGGCTGCGCCGCCGCTGGCCGGAAATCGGGCGCGAGCACGCGGTCTGACCGCCTGAACTAGCGCGCGACGCCCAGCAGGCGCCCCAGCACTTCCGGCTGCGCGCGCAGCACCGCCGCACGCTCGGCATGCACGACGGTGCCGTGGTCCAGCACCACCGCTTCGTCCGAGATCGCCAGGATCGCCTGCGGATGCTGCTCCACGATGATGGCGGCCAGGCCTTCCTCGCGGGCGATGCGGCGAATGGCGCGCAGCAGCTCTTCCACGATGATGGGGGCCAGGCCCTCCAGCGGCTCGTCCAGCAGCAGCAGGCGCGGGTTGAGCACCAGCGCGCGGCCCACGGCCAGCATCTGCTGCTCGCCGCCCGACAGCTGCGTGCCCAGGTTGCCTTTGCGCTCGGCCAGGCGCGGGAACATCTCGTACACGCGTGCCGCGCTCCACTGGCCGGGACGCTCCACCGCCGTCAGGTTCTCGTGCACCGTGAGCGACTTGAAGATATTGCGCTCTTGCGGCACCCAGCCGATGCCAGCCGCCGCGCGCTGATGCGGCGCCAGCTTGTGCAGGGGCTGGCCGGCCAGTCGGATGCTGCCGCCGTGCTGGCGCGTCACGCCCGCCAGGGTGTTGATCAAGGTGGTCTTGCCGGTGCCGTTGCGGCCCAGCAGCGCCAGGGTCTGGCCCTCGCCCAGCCGGAGCGAGACGTCATGGATGACCACTGCCTCGCCATACCCGGCGCTGAGCGCTTCGATTTGCAGGAGAAGCTCAGCCATGCGCCGCCACCTCCCCATGGCCCAGGTAGACCTCTTTCACCTTCGGGTCGTTGGCAATGGCGTCGGGGTCGCCCTCGGTCAGAAGGGTGCCGTTGACCAGCACCGTCATGCGGTCGGCAAAGCTAAATACCAGGTCCATGTCGTGTTCGATCAGCAGCACCGAGACATCGGCCGGCAGCGCACCCACGGTCTGCAGCAATTCCTCGCGCTCGCCCGCCGGCACGCCGGCCACCGGTTCGTCCAGCAGCAGCACGCGCGGCTCGCAGGCCAGCGCGATGGCAATTTCCAGCAGGCGGCGCTTGCCGTAGGCCAGGTGGCGCGTCTGCACATGGGCCACGTCGACGAGCCGAAACTGCTCGAGCAGCTGTTCAGCGCGTTCGGTCACCGCTTTCGAGTTCCCCAGTGCCTGCCACCACTGGCGGCCGACCCCCTTGTGCTGCGACACCACCAGCGCCAGCGTCTCCAGCGGCGTCATGGAGTCGAACAGCTGGTTGATCTGGAAGGTGCGCACCATGCCGCGGGCCACACGCTGATGCGGCGCCAGCCGGGTGATGTCTTCGCCCAAGAGCTCGATGCGGCCCTCGGTGGGCGTGAGCACGCCGGTCAGCAGGTTGATCAGGGTGGTCTTGCCGGCCCCGTTGGGGCCGATCAGCGCATGCCGCGCGCCCGGGCGCAGCTGCAGCGAGACGTTGTTGGTGGCGGTGATGCCGCCGAAGCGCATCACCAGGCCGCTGGCAGAAAGCACCGGACTCGCGCTCATGCCTTCGCTCCGTTTTTGCGGCCAAGCCACGTCCAGGGCCGCAGCAAGCGCTCGCGCCCGACCAGCACCAGCAGCACCAGGATCAGGCCGATCCAGAACATCCAGTACTGCGGCGTCACGGCCGACAGCCAGTCCTGCAGCACCTTGAACACGATGGCGCCGGCCACGCCGCCATAGAGCCACCCAACGCCGCCGATCACCAGCATCAGCATCACGTCGGCCGAGCGGTCGAAGGCCAGCACGTCGAGCGAGGCGAAGCCGGTGGTCTGCGCCAGCAAGGCACCGGCGGCGCCGGCCACCGCGGCGGCCACGGTATAGATCACCGCCAGGCGCGAGATCACCGGAATGCCGATGGCCATGGCGCGCAGCCGGTTGTCGCGGATCGCCTTGAGCGTGGCGCCGAAGGGCGAATGCACGATGCGACGCATGAAGAGAAAGAGCACGAAGGCCACCGAAATCGAATACCAGGCGGCCGTGCGGCCGAACAGGTCGAACTCGAACAGGCCCAGCACCGGCCCCATCACCACGCCCTGCAGGCCATCGGCGCCGCCGGTGAGCCAGTCCAGCTTGTTGGCCAGTTCCAGCAGCAGCAAGGCGGTGCCCAGCGTGACCATGAGGCGCGTCAGGTCGGTGCCGCGCAGGATGGTGACGCTGGCCAGCGCGCCCAGCACGGCCGACAGCGCGATCGCCACCACCAGGCCCACCGTCGGGTCGGGCATCACATGCTTGGCGAACAGCGCAGCCACGTAGGCGCCGAAGCCGAAGAAAGCCGCGTGGCCCAGCGACACGATGCCGGTGTAGCCCAGGATCAGGTCGAGCGACATCGCGAACAGCGCGACGATGGCGATCTCGTTGATCATCAGCGCGTGCGAAGGCATGACGAGCGGCAGCGCAAAGGCCAGCGTCCACAGCGCGAATTCCCAGAGGCGCCAGCGCGCATTGCGCAGCAGCGCAGACTGCATGGCAGAAGGAGCACCCATCACTTGGCCCCCTTGCGCGTGAACAGACCCTGCGGACGCCACAACAGAATGACGATCATCAGCAGATAGACGGTGAATGCCCCCATCTTGGGGATGAAGTACTTGCCCGCCACGTCCGCAATGCCCAGCAGCAGCGCCGCCAGCAGCGGCCCGGTGATGGAGGAGGTGCCGCCCACCGAGACCACGATCAGGAAATAGATCATGCATTTCAGCGGGAAGGTCGGGTCCAGCCCCAGGATCTCGGCGCCCAGCGCGCCGCCCAGGCCCGCCAGCCCGGAGCCCACCGCGAAGGTCAGCAGGAACACCACGTTGACGTTGATGCCCAGGCCCGAGGCCACGCGCGGGTCATCCACCGCCGCGCGCAGCCGGCTGCCGAAGCGGGTGCGGGAGAGGATGAGCTGCAGCACCACGGTGAGCACCGCGCACACCGCGATGATGAAGATGCGGTAGTGGCCCATGCCCAGCTGCAGGGCGCCGTCGCCGATCTCGCTGCGGCCACGCAGCCACTCGGGCAGATGGATGTTCTGCTGCGAGGAGCCGACGAAATAGTCGACGGCCGCCACCGCCATGAAGGCCAGGCCGATCGAGAACAGCACCTGGTCCAGGTGCGGCTTGCCGTACATGGGCCGGTACAGGGTGCGTTCCAGCAGCGCGCCGGCCACGCCCACCACGACGAACGCAAGCGGCAGGCAGGCCAAAAATGGCACGCCCAGCTTCTGCATCGCAAACACGGTGAGGTAGCCGCCGGCCATGGCGAAGGCGCCGTGGGCCAGGTTGATGAAATTCATCAGGCCGAGCGTCACGGCCAGACCGACCGCGAGGACGAACAGCAGCATGCCGTAGGCGATGCCATCGAAAAGAATGGTGAGCATGTCTGCTGTACGCCGCCTCAGTTCTGCTTTTCTTTACCGGGATCTTTCACGGCCTTGATGACGTCGAACTCCACGTTGTAGAGCTGGCCGTTCTTCTTCTCGACCTTGCGCAGGTACACGTCCTGCACCACGTCGCGCGTCTGCGCGTCGATCAGCACCGGGCCGCGCGGGCTTTCGAAGATCTGGCCCTTCATGGCGGCCAGCAGCGCGTCGCCGCCGCCCTTGCCCTTGGTGGCCTTGAGCGCCTCATAGATCACGCGCATGCCGTCATAGCCGCCGATGCCCATGAAGTTGGGGCGCATGCCCTTGTTGGCCTTCTGAAAGGCTTCGACGAACTTCTTGTTCGTAGGCGAGTTGTGGTCGGCCGAGTAGTGGTGGGTGGTGACCACGCCCAGCGCGCCGTCGCCCATGTCGTTGAGCTGATCGTCGTCCGTCACGTCGCCCGTGGCGATCAGACGGATGCCGGCCTTGTCCATGCCGCGCTCGACAAACTGCTTCATCACCGCCGCGCCGGCGCCCGAGGGCACGAAGACGAACAGGGCATCGGGCTTGGCGTCGCGCACCTTCTGCAGGAATGGGGCGAAGTCGGGGTTGCGCAGCGGCACACGCAGCTTCTCGATCACCTTGCCGCCGTTGAGCGTGAAGCGCTCGCTGAAGAACTTCTCGGCGTCGTTGCCCGGGCCGTAGTCGGTGACCAGGGTCACGACCGACTTGATGCCGTTCTTGGGCGCCCAGTCGCCCATCGCCACCGACACCTGCGGCAGCGTGAAGCTCGAGCGCACGATGTAGGGCGAGGCGTTGGTGATGGCCGACGTGGCGGCCGCCATCACCACCATCGGCGTCTTCGACTGGGTGGCCAGCGGCGCGGTGGCCATGGCCGAGGGCGTGATGCCGAAGCCGGCCAGCACGTCCACCTTCTCGTTGACGATCAGTTCCTGCGCCAGCCGCTTGGTCACGTCCGGCAGGCTGGTGTCGTCCTTGATGATGAGCTCGACCTTGCGCCCTGCCACCGTGTCGCCGTTCTGCGCCATGTACAGGCGCGCCGCCGCCTCGATCTGGCGGCCGGTGCTGGCCTGCTGGCCGGTCATGGGCAGCACCAGGCCGATCTTGAACGGAGCGCCTTGCGCCAGTGCCAGCGGCGCGGCCAGCGCAAGTGCGGTCAGGCCGGTGGCCTGGATGAGATGACGGCGTTTCATGATGGAGTTCTCCTTTATCAGAGGGAAGGCAATGCCCACCCATTTTCAACAATTTGCAACAGTCACGATTCGCCGCAATCACCTAAGCGGCGTGCATTGCTGCGCGCTGTCCGGGCAACTTGCGCGATGATCGCGCAGACAGGAAAGCGTCAGTCGGGCCGGTAGGCCGAGTCGATCGTGAGCGTACCCACCGCGCGCGACACGCAGGCGCAGATGCGGGTGTTGGCCTTCTTTTCGTGCTCGCCCAGGAAGACGTCGCGGTGGTCGATCTCGCCGTCGACGGCCAGCACATCCAGCGCGCACAAGCCGCATTCGCCACGCCGGCAATCCCACAAGGTCTGCACGCCGGCGGCTTCCAGCGCCTCCAGCAGGGTGGTGCTGGCCGGCACCTCGATGGCTAGACCGTGCCGGGGCACCCGCAGCCTGAAGGCCTGGGTGGGCAGGCGGCCGCTGCTGCCGAAGGTCTCGAAGCGCAGGTCGGCCAGCGGGCGCCCCGCCTCGCTCCAGGCGCGCTTGACGGCTTCCAGCATCGGCACCGGGCCGCAGGTGTACAGCTGCGCGCCGGCGGGCAGCCGCGCAATCTCGGCCGCAAAGTCGATGGGCGCGACGCCGACATGCGCAACCACGCACTCGCCAAGCGCGGCCTGCAGCTCGGGCAGG
Organism: Variovorax sp. LARHSF232; assembly: GCF_052871435.1. Lineage (NCBI taxonomy): Bacteria > Pseudomonadati > Pseudomonadota > Betaproteobacteria > Burkholderiales > Comamonadaceae > Variovorax > Variovorax sp. LARHSF232. The sequence continues at coordinate 95,267 of NZ_JBIXJS010000001.1, forward strand.
TAGGCCAGCTCGTCCTGGCTGCGCGCGCCGTAGAGCATGCGCACGCTGGCGCCGCTGCGCTGCGCGAGTTGCGCCAGCCGCTGCGCCATGAACACCAGCGGCGTGATGCCGATGCCACCGGCCACCACCAGGTAGGCCGGCGCGTTCAAGTCCAAGGAAAAGTGGCTTTGCGGCTCGCTCACCAGCAGCCGGTCGCCCACCGCCAGTCGCCACATGGCCAGCGAGCCGCCGCGGCCGTCGTCCATCCGCTTCACGGCGATGCGCCAGGCCTGGCCGTCCGGTTCGCCCACCAGCGAATAGGAGCGCGTCTGCATGCGCCCTCCGGCCAGCACCTGCACCTGCAGATGGGCGCCGGGATCGTGCGGCGCGGCCAGGCCCGAATCGGGACGGATCAGGAGCTCGCGCACCGTGGGTGTCATGTCGCGCGTGGCGGCGATGCGCGCCGGCATCCAATGAATCTCGCTCTTCATGTCTCTCTTCTTGTTCAGCTGCGGCGTCGGATCAGCTGCACGCCCGGCAGGGAATGATCGACCGTGCCATGCAGGGCCTCGCGCAGGTTGCGCCGCGCGATGCGGCTGTGCTCGCGCATCAGCGCCTCGGCGCGGGCGCCCTCGCGTGCCTCGATGGCATCCAGCACCTGGGTGTGCTGGTCCTGTGCGATCACCAGCATGTCGCGCGCGGCCGGCGAGTTGGCCTGCACCACCACGAAGGCCGAAGGCGAGGCAAACGGCAGGTTGACGGCACGCTCCAGCTGCTGGGCAATCAGCGGACTGCCCGACATCTCGGAAAGCAGCGCATGGAACTGCTCGTTGGAGGCCACGTAGCGCGAGAAGCCTGCATCGTCCAGCGCGCTTTCGCGCAGCAGCTCGTCGATGCGCGCCAGGCAGGCGCGCGCCTCGCGCAGCACCACCGGCGGCGCGCCGCGCTCGGCCGCCAGCCGCGCCGCCAGGCCTTCCAGGGTGCCACGCAGCTCGATGGCGTCGGACACGTCGCGCTCGGAAAATGTGCGCACCGCGTAGCCGCCGTTGGGCAGGGCTTCGAGCAGGCCTTCCTGCTCCAGCCGCATGAGGGCGCTGCGCACCGGCGTGCGTGAAACGCCCAGCATCTCGGACACCGCCACTTCGGCGATGCGGGTGCCGCCGGCCAATTCGCCGGCCAGGATCAGCTCGCGCAGGCGTAGCTGCGCTTTCACCGCCTGCGAGCCGCCGGGCTCGACGACATCCGGAACCGGTGCCGCGTTCATGCCTGCGCCCGCTCGGGCTGGATCGCAATGGTGGGCATGCGCGGCTGCTCGCACTCGATCATCCGGTCGATCAGGCGGCGCGCCCACATCGAGCCGGCGTCGATGTTGAGGTTGTAGAAGGTGTGATCGGGCCGCTCGTCCATGGCGCGCTGCTGGGCCTCGAGCACCACCTCGTCCTCGCGGAAGATGCCGGCCACGCCTTCGCGCAACTCGTGCGTCAGGCGCTGCTCACCCAGGCAATAGTTGCGCGCGAAGGCCCAGAAGTACAGGCAGGTCTTGTCGGTCTCCGGCGTGATGGTGTTGAGCACGTAGCCATTCACGCCCTTGCTGCGGTCGCCGCTCGACGCGCCCGTGGGCACCGCGCCGCTGCCGGCCTCGGCCACGCCGACGTCGATGTTCACCGTGCAGGGCGCCTCGAAGCGGATGATCTGCCAACGGTCGACCTTGCCCTGGTAGCCGCGCGCATGGCGGATCTGCCCGGCCCAGAAGGGCGGCGCGTCGATGGCCTCCATCCAGCGCGTGACGGTGGCGGAACGGTCGCCGTGGGTGGCGACGAAGGGCGCCTCGGCCACCGCGCGGTTGCCGATGGAGGAGCCGTGCACGAAGGTCTCGTGCGTCAGGTCCATCAGGTTGTCGACCACCAGGCGGTAGTCGCAGTTGACGCGAATCATCTTGCCGTCGCCCGCCCATTGCGGGTCGTCGTTCCAGTGCATGTCGGGCACCAGCGCCGGGTCGGCCTTGGCCGGGTCGCCGGGCCAGACCCAGACGAAGCGGTGCTTCTCCACCACCGGAAAGCTGCGCACGCAGGCGGCAGGGTTGAGCGTCTCCTGGCTGGGCATGTGGGTGCAGCGGCCCTGGCTGTTGTAGACCAGGCCATGGTAGCCGCAGACCAGCTCGTCACCCTCCAGCCGGCCCAGCGACAGCGGCATCAGCCGGTGCCAGCAGGCGTCTTCCAGCGCCGCGACCTGGCCGTCGGTGCGGCGAAACAGCACCAGCTTCTGCTTGCAGACGGTGCGAGACAGCAGGGCGTGCCTGACCTCCACGTCGTAGGCGGCGGCATACCAGGCGTTCAACGGAAAAGATGGACTCGTCGCGGCATTCATGGATACTCACTGTATACAGTGAAACGCCAAAGTCCAGCCAAAGTACGCGAATCAAGGGTAATTACGGAATTAAATGTATACATTGCGCTGCCTCTCAGAGCGTATACGATCGTTTTTCAACTGTTTCCCAGCCTGCACGGAGTCCACTCATGTCCCAGCACGCCCACCTGCCCGCCCGCTTTGACCATGTCGGCAGTTTCCTGCGCCCCAAGTACCTGCTGGAGGCGCGCGAGAAGAAGGCCAACGGCGAAATCAGCGCCGAGCAGCTTCGTGAAGTCGAAGACAAGGCCATCACCGAAATCGTGAAGTTCCAGGAGGACATCGGCCTCAAGAGCATCACCGACGGCGAGTTCCGCCGCACCTATTTCCACATCGATTTCCTGGAGCAGCTGGGCGGCGTGAAGACCGACATCCCGGTCACCATCCGAAAGCCCGACGGCACCGAGGAGCTGGCGCCGCCGGTGATGCGCGTGCTGGACAAGGTCACGCACGCCAAGCAGATCCAGCTGGCCGACTTCCAGTACCTGAAGAGCCAGGTGTCCAAGGGCAACACGCCCAAGGTGACCATCCCCTCGCCCACCATGCTGCACTTTCGCGGCGGGCGCGCGGGCATCAGCAAGACGGCCTACCCGGAACTCGAGCCCGATTTCTACGACGACGTGGCCAAGGCCTATGGCGACGAGCTGCGCTCGCTGGCCGCGGCCGGCTGCACCTACGTGCAGATGGACGACACCAACCTGGCTTATCTATGCGACGAGCACATGCGCGAGGCAGCACGCCAGCGCGGCGACGATCCCAACGAGCTGCCGCACCGCTACGCCAAGTTCATCAACAAGGTGGTGGCGCAGAAGCCGCCGGGCATGCTCCTGGCCATGCACCTGTGCCGCGGCAACTTCAAGAGCACGCACGCGGCGGCCGGCAACTACGAGCCGGTGGCCGAAGCCCTCTTGAAGGAGATGGACCTGGACGCCTACTTCATGGAATACGACGACGCCCGCTCGGGCGACTTCAAGCCGCTGCGCTACCTGCCCAAGGGCAAGACGGTGGTGCTGGGCCTGGTCACCACCAAGTTCGGCGAGATGGAAGACAAGGACGAGCTCAAGCGCCGCATCGAGGAGGCCACCAAGTACGCCCCGCTCGAGCAGCTGGCGCTGTCGCCGCAATGCGGCTTCTCCAGCACGGTGCACGGCAACAACATCGCGGTGGAGGCGCAGCGCGCCAAGCTGCGCCTGGTGGTCGAGACGGCGCAGGAGGTTTGGGGTTCCACCTGAGCTCCCAGGGCCGGGCGTTGCCCGAAGGCGTCGATTCATGTTGAACTCGGGGCCATGAAAAAAACCACGCTCTACTCCGGCCCCCTCAGCCTCTTCGGCGCCAAGGCGCAGATCGCGGCGCTCGAGAAGGGGCTGGATTTCGAGCTGGTCATGGTCCCCTTCGACCAGGGCGACAACTATCAGCCCAAGCACCCCGAGGTGCTGCGCGTCAACCCGAAGGCGCAGGTGCCGGTGCTGGTCGACGACGAGGTCGAGATCTTCGATTCGACCCAGATCTTCGAATACCTGGAAGACCGCTACCCCAACCCGCCCCTGTGGCCGCGCGAGGTTGCTGCGCGCGCCCGGGCGCGCCAGCTGGAACTGCGCGCCGACGAGGTCTTTTTCCCGCAGGTCTACAAGCTCTTCGGCCTGCAGGACGATATGCAAAGCGCCCCAGCACGCGCCGCCTGCGCGGCCTGCGAGCGCATCTACGGCGAGCTGGAGCAGCTGCTGCTGCAAGGCCGCGAGTACCTGGCCGGCCCTTACTCATTTGCCGACATCGCCTTCTACATGGCTTGCGTGTTTGCCGACCGCAAGGGGGCGGGCATGAGCGATGCCCGGCCGCCCGAAGGCGCGAAAGCCCCCTCGGGGGGCAGCAAGCCACACGAAGTGGGCGAGCGTGGGGGCCAGATGAGCGATGCCACGCCGCGTCTGATCGCCTGGCGCGAACGCGTAGGCGGGCGACCCGCGGTGCGCGCGGTGGTCGATCCCATGATGCGCTTCCTCGCCTCCCACGGCCGCGGCGTGCCGGCCTTCCTGCAGCGCTGAAGCAGCCCGCCATGGCGGATTCCCTGTTCGACTGGCTCCCTTCGCCCTCCCAGCATTTTCTCGTCGTCGCCGTCGCCCTGCTGGTCTACGTGCTGACCACGCGCGCGCAACGCCAGCAGCGCGCGCCCACCACCGCCATTGCCTGGGTGATGGCGCTGGTGCTGCTGCCCTACGTGATGCTGCCGATCTACCTGCTGTTCGGCCAGCGCAAGCTGCGTCCGGCCGGCTCGCCGCGGCCGCCGCGTTCGTCGCCGGCCAGCCACTGGGCCGCCGAACTCATCGAAAGCTTCGGCCTGGCGCCGCCCAGCCCCTGCGACATCCGCATGCATGCGGACGGCACCGACGCCCGCGCAGCGCTTTGGGAGGTGATCGAGGGGGCGCGCGAGCGGCTGGACGTGGGCACCTTCATCATCGGCACCGACGCTTTCGGACAAGACGTGCTCTCGCGCCTGGTGCGGCGTGCGCGCGAAGGCGTCAAAGTGCGCGTGCTGCTGGACGGCTTTGGCGCCCTGAGCCTGCCGCGCCGCCACTTCGAGCAGCTGCGCGAAGCCGGCGGCGACGTGGCGGTGTTCCGCCCGCTGTTCAGCCTGCGCCACACCGGCCCGCGCAACCTGCGCAACCACCGCAAGCTGGCCATTGCCGACGACCAGTGGCTGTGGTCGGGCGGGCGCAACCTGGCGGGCGAATACTTCTGCGGAAACGAGCACTACCCGCAGCCCTGGCTCGACCTGTCTTTCGACCTGCGGGGCAATGTGGCGGCGGCCGCGGCGCGCCAGTTCTCGCACGACTGGGCCTCGGTGCGCAAGCGCAAGCCGCGCAGCATCCCCGATCTGGCGCAGCCGCGCGGCGGCAATCTGGCGCAGTTCCTGCCGAGCGGCCCCGATCAGACCGAAGACACGGCCCTGGCCCTGCTCATCGACGCCAGCTTTCGCGCCCAGCACCGGCTGCTGGCCATCACGCCCTACTTCGTACCGGGCGACGGCCTGCGCGATGCGCTGCGGCTGGCCGCACGCCGCGGGGTGCAGGTCACCATCGCCATTCCGCAGGTGTCCAACCATCACCTGGCCGACTTCGTGCGCTCGCGCGCCATGCGCGACCTGGCGCGCGCCGGCGTCACCTTTCGCATGCTGCCCTTCATGGTGCATGCCAAGGCGGTGGTGGTGGACGAAGACCTGGCCCTGTGCGGCAGCATCAACCTGGACGGGCGCAGCCTTCTGCTCAATCACGAGTCGGCCGTGGTCTTCTACGACCCGAAGGAAATCGACTGGCTGGCTCACTGGATCGAGACCACCGCTTCGGCCGGCGAAACCTTCCGCGCCCGCCGGCCCAGCCTGGCGCGCGACCTGGCCGAGGGCCTGCTGCTGACCATCGCCTTTCAGGTCTGATCTGAAGAAGTAGAGCGCGGCCGTTGCCGGTTCGTGAAGCTGGCGTTGCCCAGGCCCGTGCCGATGGTGAGCACCGCCCAGTGCTTCACGTCCTGCATGAAGGGCAGCTCGCTCAGCCCCTGCACCACCGCATCGTTGTGCAGCAGCACCAGCACCGGCTCTTTGTGGATGCTGGGCAGCAGCTTGGCCAGGGCGCTGGGCAGGTGGAAGTTGTCGTTGGCCCAGTCGCCCGGCATGTTCTGCGCGCCGCGCGCAATCGAGCCGTCTTCGCGGATCAGCCCCGGGCAGGCGATGCCCACGAAGGGCGCCAGCGCGATTCGCTTCTTGCGCGCATGGGCGATCAGTTCGTGCAGCATGTCGGCGATGCCCTGCAGCAACTGCTTGCGCGGCGGCGCGTCGTCGGCGTGGCGCCACTTGTGCCGGCGCAGCACGCGGGCGCGCGACATGTCGGGGGCCTTCGCGCGCCGCATCTGGACGATGCCGCAGCGCACGTTGGTTCCGCCGATGTCCACCGCCAGGATGGCTTCGTACTGTTCGATCATGTCGGGCGGCGCCAGGTGCACCCAGCCGATCAGGCCGCCGTCGTCCACTTCGTGGGCGAGGCGCGCCAGCTGCACCGGGCACTGCGCATGGTGCAGGATGGCCGCCGCCTGCAGCACCGCGCGCTCGCCCACGCCGCTGCCCGGAAAACCGCCGCCCACCACGATGCGCTGCACCTTGCGCCAGGACTTCTGGCGCAGGTAGCGCCGGATCACATGGGTGAGCTCGAGCGAAAACTCCTCGATCGCCGCATGCACCAGATCGCCGGCCTCGGTGGCGCGGCGTTGCTGGATGGCCTGGTCGAGCTCCTTCTTCTCGATCTCGTGGCTGGGCACCTTGCCCAGCGGATCCTTGCCGCGGCGCGAACGCAATCGCTTGCGCCAGCGCTCGAGCAGGGCGCGAAAGGCGGTCTGGCTGGCCTGGTCGCCGACAAAGCCGTCCTCGTCGCGCAGCTCGAGGCTGTAGCTCTCGATGACGACCGAAGGCAGGCGCATCACACCGTGCCGCACATCGTCCGCCGGGTGAGCGCGCGCTGCCTCATGGAGCGCTTTTGGCATGTGCGCACTGTGGTCCTGTTCGCTCCGGCCCCGCATCGGCCGGCCGCACCATTGCATGTAGGAGGCTGGCCTGCCCGTGCCCACCAACCTTTACACTGCCCGCGATGCATTGGCCCCGCCTTCACGCCTGGCTTGCCGCGGTGTTCGCTTCCGTGCTGCTGTGCCTTGCTGCGGCACCCGCATCGGCGCAGGGCGAGCCCTTGCGTGTCGGCTCCAAGCGCTTCACCGAGTCCTACATCCTTGCCGAGCTGCTGGCCCAGAGCGCCGCGCCCGTGCTGCCATCGCCGCCGGTGGTGCGCCAGGGCCTGGGCAATACGGCCATCGTCTACGAGGCGCTGCGCTCGGGCGCCATCGACCTGTATGCCGAGTACACCGGCACCATCGCGCTGGAGATCCTCAAAGGGCCGGCCGACATGTCGCGCGAGCAGATGCAGGCCGGCCTGGCAGCGCTGGGGCTGGGCCTGGGACCTTCGCTGGGCTTCAACGACGGCTACGCGCTGGCCATGCGCGCCGCCGATGCCAAGCGCCTGGGCATCCGCAGCCTGAGCGACCTGGCGCGCCATCCCGAACTGAAGCTGGGCCTGTCCAACGAATTCATCGGTCGCGCCGACGGCTGGGGCGGCCTGGCCCGGCGCTATGGCCTGCCGCACAAGCCGACCGGCCTGGACCACGGCCTGGCCTACGACGCCATCACCGCCAAGCAGATCGACGTGATGGACATCTACACCACGGACGCCAAGATCGATCACCTGGGCCTGGCGGTGCTGCAGGACGATCGCGCCTACTTCCCGCGCTACGACGCGGTGGTGCTGCACCGGCTCGACGTGCCGCAGCGCTTTCCCAAGGCCTGGGCTGCCATGGCCGCGCTGCAGGGCCGCATCGACGAACGCGCCATGATCTCGATGAACGCGCGCGCCGAACTGCAGGGCGCGCCCTTCGACGCCATTGCGCGCGACTTCCTGGCCCAAGGCCAGGCCGGCGGCGCGGCGCAAGCCAGCCGCGGCTTTGCCGCCAAGCTGTTCGGAGCGGACCTGGGGCGCCTGGCGCGCCAGCACCTGCTGCTGGTGGCCGTGTCGGTCGGCCTCGCCATGCTGGTTGCGGTGCCGCTGGGTATCTGGATCTTTCCGCGCCAGCGCGTGCGCGCGCTGGTGCTGGGCGTCACCGGCCTCATGCAGACCATTCCCTCGCTGGCACTGCTGGCGGTGCTGATCTCCTTGCTGGGCATCATCGGCACCCTGCCGGCGCTGATCGCGCTCACCCTCTATTCGCTGCTGCCGATCATGAGCAACACGGTGGCCGGCCTGGCCGAGGTGCCCCAAGGCCTGCGCCAGGCCGGCACCGCGCTGGGCATGACGCACGCGCAGAACCTGCGCCTGGTGCAGCTGCCGATCGCCCTGCCCACCTTGATCGCCGGTGTGCGCACCGCCACCGCCATTGCGATCGGCACCGCCACCATTGCGGCCTTTGTCGGCGCCGGCGGCTTTGGCGAGCGCATCGTCACCGGCCTGGCCCTCAACGACCGCGACCTGCTGCTGGCCGGCGCACTGCCGGCCGCGGCGCTGGCGCTGCTCAGCGAGGCGCTGTTCGAGACGGTCGAATGGTGGTTGCGGCGGCGCCGCCACAAGCAGCCGGGCAGCTAGGCGTCGTCACCACGCGCGGGTCAAATGGGAGGTCGTTTACTTCGCGGGGCAAGTGATGACGCACAGCTGATAGGCGTCGTGGCGGGCTCGAAACACCACAGGAAGGTCAAGGGGCGTGCCCCGAACTGCCTCAGTTTGAGGCGTAACTGCCAGCCCCAGGGCAAAGGCAAGCGCTCAGCCGTTGCGCTTGAAGCGCGTCTTGATCGCGCTGCCCATATAGCTCACCGCAAGCCAGGTCAGCAAGAAGGCTCCCGTCTCGAGCATGAAGCTGTGAAACTTGTAGAACATCTCGGCGACGGCGAAGGACAGCAGCAACGGAACCGCCTCGTCGATCAAGGCGCGTTTGACGCCGGCATTGCGGATGAGCGTGTACATCTGCTTCCCTTCATTCCTTGATGTTGAATACGGTCACGCCGTCGCGGCGATGGCCCCCACGATGAGGGCCGCCGCGCCGATCGCCACCAACACGCCCAGGACGATGCTGCCGGTCGAGGCATTCAGGTCGGCACGGCGCAGCGCGGTGCGCTTGTTGGTCGTCGCGACGAGTTGCACATCGGTGCGGGTCTCGGAAATCGAGTCTTCGTCGCAGGTGACGACGGCGAACAGCCCGACATCGTGCAGCCCTGTGGGCGCGCTGAAAGTGAAGGTGAACACGTGCGGTTCGCCGGGTAGCGCGCTCGCCTTGGTTTGAGATGCGGCGACCGGGTGCCATGCGCCGGCCTCGGGCAGCGCGCCGTCGGGGAAGAGCGTCCAGAAATCCGCAGGCAGTGCGGTGAAGTTGCCGTCGGGCTGGCGGTCGGTCCAGTAGACACGGGCCTTCACGTTCGATGCGGCGGCGGGGCCGCGGTTGAGCACTTGCAGATGCACCCGGGTCTCGACGTCGCGCTGCAATGCGTCGCTGCCGAGTCGCTGGAAGCCGACGTAGTCGAGCGCGCCGCCCGGCGTGTAGTCGATGGTGCCGGGCGCCGTCTCGAAACCGCCGATGAAGGCTTCGGTATCGACCTTGATGTCCACTGCATCGAACCAGGCGAGCGTGCCGCTGGCGGCGAGCGGATCGGCGCCGCTGACCGGCGTGTCGAAGCGGCCGATGTCGATCACGTTGTCGCGGATGTAGATGTCGGCTTGCGTGTCGGGCGGCGCGACCGCATCGACGAGGCGCTCCCACACGCTGCGGCCCATCGTCGCGCCGCGCAGCAGGCGGTGCGTCGGGTGGAACTGCAGGTCGACCACCGGCGCGAACGGCAGGTCGCTGTTGTGCGTTGCGGTCCACGCGGTGCCGCCGTTCGTGCTCTCGAACACGCCCATGTGGCAGCCGATGAAAATGCGCTGCGCGTTGGTCGGATCGATCGCGATCGCGTTCACGAAGTTCCACTGGAACGGCAGGTCGGGCCCGGACGGGAACGTGACCGCCGGGATCGTCGTGCCGAGCGCCGTCCAGTCGGTCGCGGCGCCGCTCGCGAAGTCGTGCTTCCAGACGCGGCCGGACGCCACGGCGCTGGGCTCCGACCCGCGGAACGTCAGGTAGCTGCTGCCCTGCACCGCGTACACCGGCGCGAGCGGCGCGCCGGCCGCGAGCTTGGGCACGGCCAGGTCGGTGAACTCGATCGCATCGGGCCGCGCGGCGGCGCCGGTGGTGCGTGCCACGGTGATGGTGGCTGTCGGCTGCCCGGTCGTCGCATTGATGCTGTCAATGTGCACGCGGATCAACTGTCCATCGGCCGTGCCGACGTAGATGTTGTTCGCGTCATTCGGATCGACCGTGATGCACGTGATGCTGTTGCCGCTGCTCGGCGCGCCAGTCGTCGTCGAGAACAGGGTGCCGTCGCCCTTGCGCACCGCGAGCCAGCCTTCGCCGCGGTCCCTCGTGCGCCACAGGCGCGTGGTGCCGAGCCACACGACGCTGTCGGCCGTCGGGTCGCAGATGAAGGGCACATAGAAGGGCTCGACGCCGGCCGCGTATTCGGTCGGGTCGATGCCGCCGGTCTTGGGAACCCAGCTGGCGCCAGCCGCGTCCGAGCGCTGGATCGCCCTGATGTTGCCGGCGCCGTCGCGGTACACATAGCTCGAGTACCAGAAGCGCGGGGTCAGCGGGTCGATGCCGCAGTAGAAGCCGTCGCCCCCGCCGATCAGGTGCCAGGCCGGGTGGCCTGCAAAGCGCTGCGTGCCGTTGTCCTGTGCGCCCGCGAGCAGCACGCTGTCCACGTTCGGGTGGTGCACCAGCGCGTAGTACTGCAGGGTCGAGAGGCCGCGATTGCGCGACGCCCAGGTCGTGCCGCCGTCGGTCGAAAGCCAGATGCCGCCGTCGTTGCCAAGCCAGCAGCGGCTTGGGTTGGCGGCCTCGAACACGAGCGCATGCTGGTCCGAGTGCGTGCCGGGTGCGGTCGACGCCAGATCGGTCCACGTCGTGCCGCCGTCGATGCTGCGCCAGATGCCGGTCTCGCCGAAGTACAGCGTGTTCGGCGTCGTCGGGTGCACCGTGAGGATGATGTTGTAGTGCGATTGCCCGAGCGGACGCTGCGGCGATGTCGGCGTGGGGAAGCCCACCTTGGTCCAGCCCTTGCCGCCGGCATTGCTGCTGTAAATGCCGTCCCAGGTGTTGTCGCTCTTGCCCAAGGCGAGGTAGACGCGCTCGGAATTGCTCGGCGCGACCGCGAGCACGATGCGCTGGCCGATGGTCGGCGTTGCAGCGAGCGCACCGAGGTCGGTGGTCAGCGCGTCGAATTGGGTCGGGTCTGCCGCCTGGCGGATGTACAGGCGCTGGTCCCACAACCCGACCAGCATGCGCGCCGTGCCGGTCGAGGTGCACAACACCATCGAAGCCACGTCGTCGCGCGCGGCGCCGTTGAAGGTCACTTGCGCCCAATTGGCGCCGCTGTCGGTCGAGCGGAACAGGCCTTCGTTCGTGCCCCACCAGACGATCGGCGGGTTGGCGGCGTTGGGTTCGAGCAATATCTGCGCGCTGCGCAGCCGGCGGAAATCGTCCGCGCCGCGCGGTGCGGGCAGGTTCACCATGCGCGCGATCGTCGGGCTGGCGTTGCCCACGGTCGTCGTGTCGAGCGTGAACAGGCCCTGGCCGAACATCGCCCTGCCCGCGCGGTTGCCTTCGCCGGAGCCGATCCACAGCCGGTTGTTCGCCGCATCGAAGGCCAACGCGCCGATGGAGGCACAAGGCAGGAAATCCGTCAGCGAACGCCAGGTCACGCCGTCGTCCGGCGAATGCCAGACGCCGCCGCCGGCCGTGCCGATGAAGGTGGACGTGCCGCTGCCGCGCACAAGGCAAGTGACGCGGCCGGCGATCGTCGGGCCGTCCGGCGTCGAGGGCAGGTGCATCTGCCCGTCGAGCACGCCGGTCGGGCCGAGCAGGGTCCACTTGTTCGAACTCATTCGAAGACCTCCGTGCTGCGCGCTGCGGTATTCGCCTTGGAAGCAGCCCGGCGTCTCATGGTCCCTGCCCCTCCTGCGCCTCCGCCTCTGGATCGAAGGGCCGCAAGCGCAGCCAGCCTTCGCTGCCGACCGGCGCATCCTGCGGGAACAGCGCGTCGTGCGTGGCATGCGCGACCGGCAGGTTTTCCCACGTGGTCACGTCGGTGCGGTGGTCCCAGCTCCACGTGCCGTGCAAGTCGACCGCGACCGGCATGCGCACCTTCTTCGGATCGACCAGCACCGGACCGAAGCGGAAGGTCGGCGAGAGTTTGGCGAGCGCATCCTGTGTCCATTCGCGCCGCAGGCCGACTTCCTTGCGCGGCAGCAGGCCGCAGGTGGCGTGCACCAGCGTGTGCGGCTCGACCAGCAAGGTCAGCTTCACATCGCGGTTCGGGCGCATGGTGATCACGCCGCTGCGGTCCACATAAGGGTGGGTGATCGGCACGATCGCGCCGTTGTCGCCGAAGCTGTCGGCATAGGCCGGCACGTCTTCCACCGCCTGCAGGAAGCCTTGGCTCTGGCCGAAGGCCCGCGCGAGTTCGGCGACCGAGGCTTGCGAGCAATGCAGCGTGCGGTAGTCGTCGTCGACGAAGTAGCCGAGCAAGCCGTCTTGCCACTGCGTCAGCGCGCCCAGACGCACCGGCATGGCGAAGCCTTCGACCTTCGTCAGGTCCACCGGCTCGTCGACTTCGAGACGCAGCACCGCGCGCACGACGACCACCGGCTGGCCGACGAGCAGCGCCAGGTGTTCCTCGCCCTGGTGGCCGAAGGGGTCGACCGTCCAGCGGGTCGTGTCGATCACGCGCATCAGTGCGCGCAAGGCGGTGTCGCTGTCCTGCGAGCCGTCGAGCAGGCCGGCGTCGCTGGCGCCCCAGTCGGTGAGGCCTTGCGCGATGCCGGCGGCGAAGGGGTTCGAGATCGCCTGCGCCGGCGAGGCGCCCACCGTGGACGGCGCGCCCGGCGCGTCTTCCCACGCGATGCGGTTGCTTTCGTTGCGGCGCACCACACCGAGGTCACGGCCATCGTCCGCATAGAACAGCAATGCATCGTCCAGGTGGTTCGGCATCAGGTAGCCGCACACGGGCGTGATCTCTTCATCGACATCTGTCTTGTCGCGTGCTTCGTCGGGGCCGCCCTTCGAGTCCATGAAGCGCAGCCACAGCCGCGCAGGCGATGTCAGGCGCGGCGGCAGCGCCAGCCATTCGGGGCGCGAGGTGACTTCGAGCGATTCGCTTCTACCGACCGCCTTGGTGACGGTGTCAGGGTTGCTTGCCTCGCTCGACCCCGCGAGATCGAGCACCTGGCCGAAGGCATCGACCACACGCAAGCGCACGATGCGCAAAAAGCCCGAGCGCAAGGCGACGAAATTCGGCGGCACGCTGCCGTCGCCCGGTGCCGCCGCGCCGTCGCCGATGAAGCCGGCGCGCAATTTGGTGTGCAGGCCGTCGAGCGAGCCGGAGAGCAGGTCGGACTGTTCCAGCGCGGCTGCGATGTCGCCCAGCGTGGCGCGGTCCTGCGCGTCGATGCTGTCCGCCGTGCCCACCCCAGCCACCATGCCGCTGAGTTGCTGGCTGAACTTCATCGCGCCCGACGATTCCGCCGCCTGCACCGCATGCACGAGCACGGTGCCGCCTGCATCGGCGCGCTCGGCGTTCGCATCGGCGAGCGTGCGGCGAATGGCGCCCGCGATGGTGCGGCCGACACCCGCCGACAAGGGGCTGCGGCCTTCGAACGGCAGCGGCGTCACGCTGCTTGGCGGCGGCAAGTCCGGCACGTCTTCGTTGTAGTCGATCTCGCCCAGCGTCCAGTCCTCGATCTGGCGTGGCGATGCGATGTACTCGACGCGCCACTCGAGGTGCAGCGGATTCCACGGCCTGGCCGGCACGTTGATCGCGACCGGCGACGGCAGCGTGCCGGCGAAGGGCGCGAGGCTCAGCACCGCGCTCGGATCGGTGCGCGGGTCGCGGGTGGCCCACCAGGCGGTTTGCTGGACCTGCACCGTGTCGGCGATCGCGCGTTGCGTGGTCGCGGAGGCGCGCGTTTTCGCGGTGGCGAGCCGCGCGATCGGCAGCGACGAGCCCGGGTCGAGCAGCGCGAGTTCGTTCAGCAGGTCTTCGCACTCGGGCGGCATGCTGCCGTTGGAAATCGAGCGGTCCAGGAAGTCTTCGGCATTGACGGTGCGGTTGAAGGACTTCAGCCGGTAGTCCTTGACGGGAGTGCCCGAGAGCCGGCAGCCGAGCCACCCGTCGCGCGAGAAGCGGCCGTCGCCGCCGTACTGGTACGCGCGCTTGATGCCTTCGATGACCAGTTGCGGATCGAGCGGCCGGTAGAAGCGCGGCAGCGGCCGCTCGCGGTCGACCCAGCGCCCCGGGCGGTACGGCGTGACTTGCGGGCCGGTCCTGAGAATCTGGCTGACCCGGCCGAGATTGCCCTGCGCCACTTCGGTCTGCGCCATCAGTTCCTTGCCGGCGTACGCGGTCGCCTTGAATTGCGAAGGCGGCGCGGCGGCGGCCGCCTTCGCGATGCTGGACGCGCCCTTGAACGGCGCGCTGCGGCTGGAAGACGGGCTCTTGACCGAGAAGAACTGGCGCTCGTCCGTCGGCTGCGTGCCGCCGCGCGCCTTCGAACTCGCGGAGGCCGTGCGCTTGCCCTCCTTGCCCAGCAGCGCCTTGCCCCCTGCCCCGCGCGTGCCCTTGCCGTCGCGCCGGTAGTAGCGCTCGAACACGCCGGGTCCGGCCACTTTCGGAACTGCTTCGGCCGGCGGCTCGCCCAGCGGCGGCTGCCACACGCGCTCGGTGATGCTGCCGCCGAGCAGCGACGTGAACGTGGTCGAGTGCAGCAGCGCGTCGAGTTTGGCGCGGCCGTCGGGGTCGTCCAGCTCGTTCATCGCGCCGAGCTGGAAGGCTTGCAGGACGCGGGCGCGTTCGAGGTGGTTGTTGTCGCGCCGCGCGATCATGGCCGCGAGCGCGTCGGTGAGCGTTGCGCCGAAGCCCACCTTCACGTCCTGCGGGCGCGGCGGGCCACCGACTTCCGCGCCGCCCACGCCCGTGCCAAGCACCGCCGCGCCCCGCTCATCGAGCGCCGCGTTCGGCCACCCGATGCCGACCACTGCGCCGTGGTAGAGCGAAAGACGCGGCCACCACGCAGCCTGCGCCACCTTCACCCTGCCGAGCGACTTGGCCTCGGCCTTGGTCACCGTGTCAGTCACCTGGCCTGCCATCGTCGAACTGCGGTACGCAGTCTTCACACCTTTGATAATGGCCAGGCCCATCGTGTCCAGCGCTTCGCTTTGCTTGATGGCGCGGGATTGGGCCTGCTTGAACAAATGATCCGGCAAATGCCACCGAAAATCGGACAACAGGGCCTCGAATTGCGCCTGCGTGCGGATGTCGGGGTCCGACAGCGGATCGCGATCCGGGTCGCGGTACCAGCCGCACACGAGGTAGGCGATGGGCCCCGTGCTCACGTCCGTCAGCGAATCGTGAAAGCCGAAGCGGTTCTCGACGTTGTCGAAGTAGCCGATCCAGTCGAGTTGCCCCGGCCCCACGGCGGTAACGGCCGGGCCAGTCGAGGCGCCATCCAGCGGTTCGATGGCATCGACATACTGGTCGAGCGGAATGGGCGGGGTGCCGGGCTCGTCGGCCTTCAGCACCCATCCGCGCAGCGTGCGGCGGTTGGTGATGAGGCGCGAAGGCGACATGCGCAGCACCAGCCAGCGCTCGGGCAGCGGCGGGAACTCGATGGGGCCCTCTTCGTTGTCGTGCGGCTTGCGCCCGCGCGCCAGCGCGTCCGGTGGCGCCCACAGCAGGTAGGCGCCCTTGCCGCGCGGAGCACTGCGTGGGGTGAAGGGTGGAGGCGCTTGCAGATCGGCCCCACTCAGTCCGGTTTCGGCCCACACCGCGGTACTGCTCTCCGTTCGCACCATCAGCACATCGAGGTGCACCGGCACCAGCAGGCGCGGGTCGCGCGGCAGCCACGGCGACCAGGTCGACGCCATCTGCGCCGTGAGGCCGACGGAGGCGTTGAGGCCGAAGTCGAAGCGGGTAAAGGTGCTCACGACCCGAACTCCTTCAACATCACCGGCACGCCCGGGTCCATCGTCATCACGGCGAGCTTGAAGTTGGCCACGTAGCGCCCGCTGCCGTGGAAGTCGGGTTGACCGCCGTTGCCCTGGAAGCGTTGGCGCCAGGGCCGGTCGAGCATGCCGATGGCGAAATTGCCGGCGCCGTTTTGCACCGGCATCTGCGGCGTCGCAGGCGCGCCCGGCAGGTTGGTCGTGCGCGCTTCTTCGAGCCGGCGGCGGATTTCGGAGATCGCGAGCACGCGCAGGCCGCCCTTGCGGATCGGGATCTCGAGCGGCTTGGTGTTGGCGATGGCAACGCCGGCCGCATCGCGCCGCAGCGTCGTCAAGTGGCCCTCGTCGTTGTTGACGCCGAACTGAATGCCGTGGTGCGGTTCCTCGCACATCACCATGTTCGGCACGCCCTGGAAGAGCGCGATCATCACGCCCGGCGCGAGGCGCTCCAGCCGCAAGGTCTTCAACTGCTTGGCGGCGATCGCCGGAGCGGCCGGGTCGAAGTTGCGCGGCGGGTTGTTCGGACCGACCGTGCCATCGAAGCGGTACGCGCGCACATCCATCTGCGGCCAACCCGAGACGGCGCGCGAGCGCATCAGGAAACCGGTGACGCGGTCGGCCGTGCCCGGCAGAGGCAGCTTGGAGAGATCGCTGAACTCCAGTCGCCGGCGCTGCAGGTCGCGCACATGACGCTCGGTGATGTCGAGCTGGCGCGAGACATAGCTTGCGCGGGCCTGGTGGTGGGCCTGCTCGCGCGAGCCGATCTTGCCGACGGCAATCGCGCCGTCGACCAGCCGGTCGGTCCACGACCGGTCGAGGTAGAAGAAGCGGATCGACTCGATCGGCAGCATCCGCGCGTCGGGAATGAGGTAGTCGAAGGGAACGCCGATCAACAGGCGCAGGTGCGAGAGAAAGGTCTCCATGTAGGGTGGCATCTGCGCTTCCTGCGAAGGCGCATCGACCTGCTTGTGCGCGACCAGGCGCTCGCTGAGCGCTTCCTTGCTGCTAACCCAGGGCTGCTTCATTTCCGGCCTCCCGTCTTCACGCCGCCGAACACTGCGCCGCCGAGCTTTCCGATGGTGTCGATTCGGATGCGCACGTTGTCGATCACCTGGACGCGCGTGTCGCGCAGCACACCCAGGCCTTCCACGTCTTTCAGCACCTCTTCGAGCGTGCCGCCTTTCAGAACAGGCTCGGCAACGGCGGGCACGTTCATCGCGAGCGGCTGCCCCAGCCCGAGCAGTACTTCCCGCCCGGCCTCGATGCCGCCGTCGAGCGCGAAAGCCTTGGCGAACAGCTCGGGTTGCAGCCCTGTGGTCTTCGCCACCAGGCCCATGCCGAAGGGATCGCCCGTCGGGGGACCCGAGGTTGTGAAGGTCTTGATCAACTCGCCCGCGATCACCGGCAGCACATAGCGCTGCAGCTTCTGCGGAATCGCCTCGGCGAGCACGATGTCCAGCCGCGCTTCCAGGTCGGCCATGACGTCGAGCCGCGCGCTGGCGCGAAAACCCTTGCGGCGCCAGCGCATCAGCTCCTGCGCGAGCCGCGCATCGGCGGCGGCGAGCAGCCGGCCCACCTCGAAGGCGCAGGCGTACGAGATGTCCTGCATGCCGAGTTCGGGCGCGATGCGCCGCGCCTGGTCCGCGCTGTGGTACGGCCCGGCCGGGTCGCGCTGCAGCGGCATCGGCACCAGCGGGCCGCGGTACAGCGCGGTCTCCTTGGTGCCGGCGCGCGTGCCGAGTTCGACGCGGATGTGGCCGGTATCGGTCACGGGCGGCTTGTTGTTCTTCGTCTTGCCGATCAGGCCCACGTCGAGGTTCTGCATCAGCATCATGAAGTCGCCGTCGCCTTCGCAGGTGAAGCTCCACGAGTGCAGCGCCACCAGCTTGGAGCGCTGGAGCGTCAGGTTCGGAATCGTGGTCACGGTGGACAGCACGTTCTTCTCTTCGAGCACCTCAACGAACTCGAATTTTTCCGCCGACAGGAAGCGCGGCGGC
Source organism: Variovorax sp. LARHSF232 (assembly GCF_052871435.1). Lineage (NCBI taxonomy): Bacteria > Pseudomonadati > Pseudomonadota > Betaproteobacteria > Burkholderiales > Comamonadaceae > Variovorax > Variovorax sp. LARHSF232. Next base: position 113,308 of record NZ_JBIXJS010000001.1, read on the forward strand.
GCATCGAGGAATGCGGCAGCCGCGGGGCGCGAGACGAACACCTGGTTGTCGTTCTCGACCACGTTCACCAGCACGTCGTCGAACATGCCGACCAGTCCCCCACCCTTGCTCGACACGAAGGGCGGCGGGTTCGTGGCCACCAGGTCGGTACGGCCTTCGAGCGAGACGAGCACCGCGCGGCATTTCTTGCCGGGCGTCGGTAGCCGGTTGCACACCACCACCGAGAACCAGCCGTCGCTGCCTTCCACCGACAGCTCGCGGTCGTTCGGATTGACGCGCCGCACGTGGGAGAGCAACTGCAATTCCTCGCGCGCGGGCAGCACCGAATCGAGCAGGCTGCGCGAGATGTCGAGCGCTTCGACCAGCACGTTGGGCGGCGAGCCGATGTTCTTGAAGACGTCGCCGGGCAGCACGCTTTCCAGCGGCAGGTTGGGCTTGAGTTCCCAGCTCTCCCCTTCGGCCAGCAGCAAGAGCGCGAGCCACGGAGTCGGGTAGCCCGGGTTCTGGTTCGGCAAGGCGCCGGGCGCGCTGGGCGCGGGGAGCGATTCGGCCACCACCCGTTCCCACGGCAGCGTGCGCCGGCGCATCACGATCTGCGGCAGCACCGCCGAGAACGGCCCCTGCGAATTGCGCGGCGGCACCACGCCCGCGATGTCGCCCGGGTTCAGCACGAAGCGCGGGCCTTCGACGTTGAAGTAGCGCTCGTTGGACAGCGTATTGGAGCTGCTGCCTTTTTCGATCGTGGTCGACACCTCGTAGCGGTACGCGCCCGGGCGCAGCGGCGCAGCCGCGTAGTCGTAGAGGTACATCGACCCCGATGGCGGGATGACGTCAGCCATGGGTCACCCTTTCCTTTGCCTTGTCCTTCGGCTTGACCGGGCTCACCGGCTTCGGTGGCTTGGTCGGATTCAGCGTCCTGACGCGCCCGCTTGCGGGCAGCACCTCGAAGCGCACCGTGACGCTGCCGTCCGCGCTCAGCGCCAGCGGCGAAACCAGTTCCGGCGGCACGCTGCCGGCCAGCCGCTCGCCCCAGCCCTGCGCATTGCCTGTGAGGCCGATCACACCGGCCGCGCGCCACGCGCTGCGGCTGCCGACGCTCACTTCGATGTGGCCTTGCTTCTTGCCGTCTTCGTCGGGCGTGGCGTCGTAGATCAGGGTGCGGCGCGTGCCGGCGGTCACGACCACGGGCTTGCGCGACAGCGTGGCGCCGTTGCACGCGATCGCCAGATCGCCATCGTTTGCCGCACTGGCATCCAGCGCGTCGAGCTGGATCACGACGACCGACACGTCCGCCGGCAAGCGCGTCTCGATGCCGTTCTGCCGCGCCATCACGTCGCCCGCGCGCACCAGGCCGGCGCTGAGCAAGCCGCGCCGGCCGGCCTCGATCGGCCGCGAGGTCGTGATGCTCGCGCCGCGCCCGAGCAGCGTGTGCGCGCCGACCATGGCGAGCATGCTGCCGGCCTGCCATCCGACGGCAGGAACGCCGCCGGCCTGCGACCAGTTCTGCGAGATGTGAGCCATGCCGATGCGGCGTTGTTCGGTGCTCATGCGCGCACCGGGAACGCGGCCGAGGCAGCCGACCGCGAGCATCGCGGCGCCCTCGGGCATCGAGATCACCTGGTCCTGCGAAGCCACGTGTTCTTCGTCCGACAGGATTTCACCGTGCCGGTCGAGCCAGGTGATGCGCGACGCGCCATCGCCGCCGACGTGCAGGCGAATGCGCGCGCGGCCGGCTTCGTCGGTTTCAGGCAGTTGCCACAAATGGGTCGTGCCGGCGGGCACCTCGAAGCCGTTGCCCATCACGCGCTGGGCCGCTTCGTCAAAGGCCTTGGCATGCGCGATGGCGTTCGGCGCGAAGAGTGGATTCAACAGGCTGCGTTCGCCTTGCACCGCGCGGGTGGGTGCTGCGGTCTGCGCGGCAGCGGCACGGTGCAGGCGCGCGCCGGGCATCGCCTTGGCGCGCGGTGCCGACATGCGCGGCGCGCGCTGGGCTTCCCTGACCTTGGCGACCGTGGTGCGCAACGCGAGCGGTTCGCTCAGGGTCGGTGCGCCACGCTGGCGCATCACGGCCATCAGGCGAGGCGCGTCGAGCCGCACCGCCACATCGGCGCCGTCCTGGAACGGCGTCGGCGCGGGCTGGCCCGGCGCTTCCATCGACAGGCCGGTCGTCAACGGCACGACCCGGGCTGGCGACGAACGCGTGTTGAGGTCGCGCTGGCCGAGCGCGCTCAAGGGCTTGCCGCCCACCGCGCTGCGCGCCGTGGCGAACTCGGGCGAGGACAGCAAGGTCGCAGTCGCGAAGCGGCGCTCGTCCACGGTCCACTGCACCGTCAGGTCGCCCAGCGTCGTGGCGACGGTGCCGATCTCGATCAGGTCCGTGAAGAAGATCGAACCGGGCTGGTCGAAGGGCAGCGGCAGCGCGTACTCGGGCAGGTCATCAACGGCGCCGGTGATCTGCACCAGCGCGCTGCGGTTGACGATCTCCGCCACGCCGTCGACGCGCACGCCCGCGAGGCGGCGGATGTTCGCCGCGCCCGCCTTCATATTCCTCGGGTCTTGCCAGCGCCACGTGGCTTCGGGGAAGTTGCCGCCGCGCTGCGTGAGGATGAAGCGGTCCGGGTCGAGCGCCAGCGGCACCGCGTTGCCGTTGGCCAGGCGCACGCGCAGTTCGTGCCGGCTGGTCACCGAGCGCCGGTTCATCGGTGCGAGGTCGATCGCGCCGCCCAGGCCGCTGTCGACACCGCGGTCGCCATCGTCCCAGCGCATCGCATTCGTCGGCGCGCGGGTTTCGGACTCGAAGGCCCATTCGGCGCCCACCACCCACGGCGCATCCGACGTGCCCGGCGCGGGGTCGGCCCCGGGCGGGTTGGTTGGCAGCAGGCCGGCGCGCAGGTGCACGTCCACCGGGTTGTCGCGGCCGTCGCCGGTGGTGAGGTACTTGTCGCGGAAGACGCCGAAGTCCTCGATGTAGTCGACGTCGTGCGACGGATCGCCGAACTCGACGCGGATCGTGACGACGACGATCTCGACCTCGACCCAGCCGAACATCGGCGGACCTTCGATGTGCACCGCCGCGCCCAGGCTGACGCCGATCTCGCCCAGCCAGGTGTCGACCGACGCGCCGATCTCGATGCCGGTCTCGAAGACGTAGTAGAACGGGTCCCACGACACCAGCACGTCGAGATAGACCTTGAACCAGGCCTTCACCGGGCCGCCGCGGTAGCTCGCTTCCAGCCGGCCGCCGCCCATGACGCAGGTGGTGGTCAGCGCAAAGTACGACTCGCCCTTGATCACCACGCAATCGCTCACGCTCCATCGGAAGCCCAGGCGCGGCACCACCGGGAATTCGGGCGGTTTCGAGAAGGCCTTGTGATAGCCGCCCAGCGTCAGCACGAACTTGCCGGTGTTGAACCACAGGAAGAACGCAAAGCCGCCGGTGAGCTGGCACGAGGGGTGGAACAGGTACGAACGGTCGGTGAGTTGCGCCTGCACCGAGAGCAGCCCTTCGGCCGTCGAGAAGCGCGCCTTCAGGGCCAGTTCGATCTGCGCGATGGCGAAGTCTTCGGTCGGCAGCGCCATGCGCGACAGGCCCAGCAGCCCGACTTCGAAGCCGTGGTCGAGCGCAACGTAGATCACCGCCGTCGAATTCACGACGACGAAGGTCGAGAACTTGAGCCCCGCCGCCAGCCAGAAGCCGCCGCGCCGGGGCGGGATGTTGGTGCCCATCTGGCGCAGCGCGCCCATCGGGTCGTTGGCGAAGCCGCTGTTGTCGATCGCCGCGACGAGCGGAAAACCGGGGATCTCATTGAGATCGGTCGGCACGATCAGCGCGCGGTTGATGCCGACGCCGCCACCCAGGCCGAGCACGAAGAAGTAAGGCGGGCCGCCGAGCGGAATCGGGACCGACACGAACACGAAGAACGAGGTGTACTCGCCCAGCTCGTCTGTCGGCTTGGCGTAGGAGCCGATGGCAGTGAAGCCACGTCCCGCCACATCGACCATCAATGCGCCGTCGTAGCTCACCGGCGGGCCGGGGTTCTTCAGCAGGCCGCCTGCGATCTTGACGGTGCCCGCCTCCATCGCGACTGCCATGCCCTTGAGGTCGAGGCCCCACTGCGAGGCATCGCCCATCTTGGTGATCGGAATGATGATTGCCAGGTCGTCGACCTGTACCGCGAGCGCGGCGACCTTCACGCCGCCGTCCAGCAGCAGGCTGACCTTCTTGCCGTTCTCGAGCGTCTGCACGCCGATCTGCTCGATGTAGATCGGGCCGAACTGCTTCTGGACGGTGATCCACAGCGCCCCGCTCTCCCCGCCGATCGTCAGCGAGAAGTCGCTCGGCGCCATGAAGCGGATGCCGATGTCGCACTCCGGGCTGACGCCGGTGGTGTCGCCCCCGGTGCCGCCGCCGTCGCTGCTCAGCAGGCTCGATGCGACCGGGTTGCCGCCCCTTGCGCCCCCGCCCGTTGCGGCGCCGAGCGGCAGGCCGAAACGCGCCAGCTCGGCTTCGAAACCCCAGCCGCTGGTTGCAAATGCGCCGAACAGATTCACGTTGAAGAAGGCCAGCGCCGCGACCTCGCCGATGCGGATGATGTCGGTGTCGACCAGCGGCTTGTCGTTCCTGTTCGAGAAGCCCAGACCGATGCCGCGCGCCTTGAGCTGCGGCTGGAACTGGAAGCTCGGCAGCGAGAACAGGTTGAGCGTGAAACCCGCATCCGCATCGCCGAGCGGCCCCGACGGGCGATGCCCGAAGTACAGCGTGAGCTCGAAGTCGCCGATGGGGATCGGCAGCTTCCCCTTGAGCTTGGCGCCGAGCTTGCCGGCGTCGCCCGAGATGCCGATGTTCAGCGTGCCCACCGGCAGCGACAGGCCCGCCAGCAAGCCTTGCAGCGCGCCGGTCACCAGCGCGGGCAGCGCGGGCATCACCGCCACGAGGTTGGTGCCGGTGCGCAGCTGCGCAGCATCGAGCACGGCGCCGAGCGTCGGGCCGGTGTCCCACAGCTTGGAGGCATGAACGTCGCGCGTCGCCTCGAAGATCACCTTGGCGGCAATCGGCAGCAGCCATTTCGTTGCCAGCTCGCCGGGCAGCGCATCGGTCGCGACGACTTGCGGATTCGGCAGCAACTGCACTTCGAGCGGCGCGGCGCTGGCGGCGCCGAAGGGGCGCAGGTTCAGTACGACGCCGCTGCCGCTCGCCGAGAAGAGCAGCGCGGGCACGGCCGGCACGCTGATCACGGACAGGTCCGCACCGAGCGACGCGCTCACTGCAAGCGCGCTCGACTCGAAGCCGCCCGCAAGCGACAGGCGCAGCGGCGCGTTGTCAATGCGCCAGTTCAGCGCTTCGAGCTTGAACGACGGGCCGCCGGCATCCCAACCCGCCGCGATGCGCAAGGTGCCCGAAACGCCGGGCAAGGCAGGAGAAGTCCAGCGCAGCCGCGAGCCGTCGATCTCGAAGGCGGTGGTTCCGGTGAGCGTATTGAGCAGCGTGCGCGCTGCAGTGATGAACGCGCCGCGCAAACCGCCGCCGATGCTGGCGATCGATCCATCGGTCAGCAGCGCGCGCCACTGGGTCGCATGCGCGGCAAAGCCACCGCCCGCGTCGTACAGGTCGAGCGCACCGGCGACGGCAAGCGAGTTGGTTTTCAGCGGCGACGCGGCCAACTCGTCGTCGATCGCATCGAGGACCGCGGGCAACAGGGATTGCACGGCGCCGCTGATCAGGGCGCCAAGGCCGCTGAAGGTCGGCAGCAACTGGATCGTCGCGCCACCGACCGGCGTGACGGAGAGCGTGACCTGTCCGCTGCCGTTCACGCCGAACGCCATGCCAAGTCCGGGGAAAGCACCGGCCGCCGGGATGTTCAGCGAGACGTTGCCGCCCGGGCTCGCATGGAGCAACTCGTCGATTTTCAGCTGAGCGGCCAGCCCCAGAACGCCGCCAATTGGCGCGCTGGTGCCGAGCGCGAAGGTGACCTCGCTGGCGCCGCTGGCCGTCACCTGCAGGCTGCCGGGCAGGTCGAGCGCCGGCCCGGGTTGCCCGAGCGCGCGGGCAATGGCCGAGAGCAACGCGGCGATCTTGCTGCCGTCGAGCAGGCCACCACCTCCCCCGGCGCTTGCGCTGCCGCCGAGTGCGTTCGGCCGGGTCAGGAAGCGCACCGGATCGAGGATGAGCGCATCGAGCGCCGCGATCCGCGTAGTTGGCGCCCCGCTGGCCTTCAGCAGCGCTTCGATCAGCCGCGACACGGTCGTCGAGATCAGGAAGCGCGGCAGCAACTCGTTGAGCTTGCCCAGCAGCGCGTTCGCCGGCGGCAAGGGCAGCAGCGTGAACGGCGCATCGAGCCACGGCGGCGCCAGCACCGCGAACTGCGGCGCGGCGCCGGCAAAGTCCGCTTGCAGCGAGATGTCGCCGAGCATGAGCTGCAGATGGCCGGTCGGCCGCATAGCGAGCGAGGCCGAGCCCAGGTCGAGGCCGGCATCGACCTGCAGGCTGATCGGCATCTGCCCGCCGGTCCCCACGCTGATCTGGTATTCGAACGCGAGGCCGATCTGCCAGCGCGTGTTGGACGCGATGCGGCGCGCATTCAACTGAAGGTCACCGAGCGGCCAGCCAAAGCCATCGGCCGTTGGACGCAATCCGAGCCAGCCTTCGGGGCGCGCGAGCGCGGTGTTCAGGCGCGGCAGCAGGAAGCCGAGCGCATCGGCGCGCAATGCGGACAAGGCATCCATCGAGAAGCCGACACGCGCTTGCGCGTTCACCGCCAACAGGCCGATCGCCTGTAGTGCTTCGGAGAGTTCGGCTACCAGGCTGCCCGGCGAGGGCGGCGGGTTGAACACGCGGTCGAATGCGGCGCCGATCACCTGGGCGGCCAGTGGATGGTCGAGCGTGAGGCGCGGAAGGGTCGGGCCGTGGAAAGCCGCGTCCAGCGCTTCGGCCTCGACCGTTGCCGCGAACGCACCTCCGCTGCCGCGCGTGAGCCGCATTCCCAGGCGAAGGGCGCGCACGCGCACATCGACGATGGGCATGCCGATGGCCGCATGCGCCTGCGCCGGGCCGACGAGGTAGCCGCCCAGCGGGTCTTCCAGCGTCAAGGTCGCACTCAGGGCTTGCGCGGGGCGCGAGGGTTCGGCAACGCCGCTGCGCAGCGCGATGCGCGCGAGGTCGGCGCGCACGTGGAGGCGGATGGCGGCGAGCGAATCAATCCGCTCGCCCAGCGCGGCGCGCACACCGACACCGAGGTGCGTGGGCGGCGTGCCGCTCGAAGCGCCCACGAGGGCACCGAGCCCGCTGCGCAGCGCCACGAACGCATCGGAACCGAGGCGGCTGCCGAGCGCGAGCGCAGGCACGCCATGGGTCGCGACGCTGGCGGCCGGCGCGAAGCTGCCGACCGGAAACACGCTCGCGACCGGCAATTCGCCCGCCCCGCCTTCTCGCCAGCCGTCGAGCGCGGCGTGAAGTTCCACCAGCGCATCCTTGACCGGCGACGCCGGCACCGACGCAAGCCAGCGCCCCGCGAGGCGCAGCGCTTGCGCCAGCGAGGTCTCGCGCAGGGCCGAGAGCGGCGCGCCACGGTGCGGCGTTCCGATCGTGACGATGCCGGAAACAAGCGCGGGCGAGTCGGCACAGAACTGGCGCGCCGCGACGCCGGCTGTCGAGTGCGCAACGATGAAAAGCTTCGCGCCGGGCCGCAGTTGCGCGATGCGTGCGGCAACGCGCGCGATCTGCTGCGCAAGCGTCACGTGATTGCCGCTGCCGTCGTCGGCGAGGTCGGCGGTGTAAATGCGCGAGACGCCGGCCGTGCCGCTCAGGTCGACGGTCAGCGGATTCGCGCCGGGCACGCGCAGATTGAAATGGCGCTGGTCTGCACTCGTCGGCGCGGCGCCGGCATCGCGTGCGACCGCCGCCGCGATCAGGGCATCCCAGCACGTGCGCTGTGCAAAGGCCGGGTGCAGCAAGAGCACCGCGCGGTTCGCCGGCGCGGCTTCCCACGCGTCGATCTGGTCCAGCGCCTGGTCGATCAGATCGGCATGGCCCGGCTGCAAGTGGTGCGCGACAAAGGGCACGATGGCGCCGAGCGTCCAGTCGGCGTGCACCACGCGTTGAGAGACGGTCGGCACGAAACCGTCGCTGTCTTCCAGCGAACGCGCCAGGTTGTCGAGCCCGGCGGCAAAGGCAGCGACCGAGCCGCCCTGCATCGCCTCGCGCAGCGGCGGCACCAGCGCGGCGAGCGGCGCGGCGGCGCGCAGCATCGTCAAGGCATCGCCGCTCGCCCCGATCGCGCCGGCGAGCGCGCCGGCCCATGCGGTCGGCGCACCATCGGGGTCCAGCCACAGCAGCAGCTCGGTGCGCGCCGCCGCGCCGCTACCAAGAAGCGGCACGCACCAGGGGTCGGCATACACGCCGCTGCCGCGCAAGGTCGGCAACGATGCAGCGATCACGTTCAGGTCGGGCGGCGTTCCGGCACCCGCTTGCAAGCCTTGCTGCAGCCACGCGATCAGGCGCGTGACGTGCGGCATCGCCGTCGCCGCGCTTTCGTCGGGGCCGTTCGCGCTGCCGGCGACGAGCCGGTCGAGCCAGCTGCGAAGGGCCGCTTCCGGATCGTTCGCGATCTTCAGCGGGTCGGCCGGGTCGAACAGCGTCGGCCAATCGGCCGGCAGCTTCGGCAGCTCGCCATGCAGGCCGATCAGCGCACCGGCCCACTCCCCTGCCGGCCCAAGGCTTTCGCGCAAGGCGCGCGCCAGCAGCACGCTGGCGATGCGCGTGAGCTGCGCGGCCGGCAGCGGCAGGCTGGCCGGGTTGCCGAGATCGAAAGGTGCCGCCGGCGGGAGTGCCAGCGTGCCGAGCGCAAGGTCGGTGCCGTCGACGCGCATGCGCAGGTTCGCCAGTTGCGCCGAGCCGTTCAAGCCGCTGCCGGGCTCCCATTTCAGCTGCGCAGCGAAGCCGTCGGCGGTGATTGCCGTCTGCGCACTGAGCGCCGGGAATGGGCCGACCAGCAGCCGCACCGTCTGGCCCTCGAACAGGCGCACGTCGGCGCTGCCGTTGGCCGCGATGTCGAAGCCCAGCACGTCGCATCGCCAGGCGAGCTGCCACGGCGCGCTCGCCATCTGCGCACGCAGGCCGATGCGCAGGCGCGCGACCGGGTCGCCCGGCGTGTCGTTCCATGCGGCAATGCCGACGGCAAGCGCCGGCGTGGACGCGAGCGGCACGAACCAGGGCGAGTCGGGCGTGCCGCTGCCCGTCACCGCGCCGGGCAGCCCGAACAGGCGGCGCAATTCGTCGAGGATGAAACCCCAGTGGTTCGTCGCGTCGCCCAGCATCGCGTGGTGCAGCTCGCCGAGCGTGCGCGTCGGCTGCGTCGCGAAATCCTGCAGGCGGGCAGCGTTCAGGCGATGCGGCCAGCCGCCCGGCGCGCCTTGCGGGTTGGCCAGGCCGACGATCGCGAGCAATGGCGCGCCCGCACCGCCCAGCAAGGCGGTCAGAGCCGCCTCGAGCCCGGCTGCCGCCGCATCGGCGACCGAATCGGCGTGCGTCAGGTCGATGCGCTCGCGCTTCGGCGTCGCGCCGAAGGTGACGCCGAGCAGTTCGAGCGTCGGCAGCAGCGCGCCTTGCGCACCGTTCCAGCGCAAGCCGGCGTTCAGGCGATCGACGACGATCGTGCCGGGCTCATTCACCAGCGTGCCGCTCGCGCCGCCGGGGGATGTGACGAGGACATGTGCGTGCGGGAGCGGCAGCGCCGAGCCCGTGCCGGAAAGCGGAATCGCGATCAGCGTCGCGCTCGCATCGAGGCGTGCCGGCGGCGATGCGCCGTTGGGCGCGACCCGCAGGTTGAGCGACAGGTGCAGGCGGTTGTCGGCGCGCGCGACGCCGAGGCTGAATTCCCCGTTGGTGCCAAGTGCGAGCAGGCGAATGCGGCGCGGCTCGTCCAGCGTGCCCGCGCCCTGCGTCGCCACCGGCAGGCCGACCAGCCCGCCGAAGTGGCCGAGCCAGGTGCCGAGGTGGCCGCCATCGATGATCGAGTTCAGCCACGCCTGCAGCGCCGCCGGGCCCTGTGTGAGGTTGGCGATCGGCAGCGGCGGCACCGGGTCTTCGTCCAGGCCGAGCAGTCCGAGCAGATGGGTGAGCGCGGCGGCCGGGCCGCTGGTGGGCAACAGTTGCTTGACCAGCGCACTGATGACTTCAACAGCGGCGCCGCCGAGTTCGGTCGGGTCGAGTGTCAGGTCGCGCGTGCCGCCGTCGTCGAGGCCCAAGCCTTCGAGCACGATGACGATCACCGGTGCCGCAGCCGTTGCGCAGGCCCAGCGCAGCGAGACCCGCGCGGCGGCGAGCGTGATCGCTTCGCCGTCGGCGCGGCTCAAGTCGAGTTGCACGCGCAGGTCGAGCGCAAACGGTGCCTGCGTCTGGCCAGCCACAAGCAGCGGCGCACCGTTGCCGAATCGCAGCAGCGGCACGTGCACCCGCAACGCGCCCTCCGGCCCGCCGCTCGGCCCGCCATGCACCTCGCCCGCGAGGCCGACGATCGCATCGTTGCCGACGGTCTTGACGGTGAAGTACGCATTGCCCTGCGGCTGCTCGCCCAGCAACGGGTGCCATTTCTCCCCTGCCGGGGTGCCAGGCGGATTGCGCGGCGGCGCAAGCCGGTCGAGCATCGAGAACAAGGCGCGCCGCTGCGCCGGATTCGACAGCACCGAGGTCGCGCGTTCGAACACATGCTCGAACCACGAAGCGTCGAAGTCGCCGTTCTCCTTGACGAGGCCGATCGCCTTCGCCGCATCGAGCAGTTCGGGGTTGAGATTCAACGCCATCGTCCTGCTCGCTTCTGTTGTGTCTACCGCTGCGCCTCGGGCGCCGGTTGCGACATGACCGCGCGCACCGCAGTGCGCAATGCAGCCAGCTCATCGGGCCTGGCCGCGCGAAGGGATAGCACGCCGTTGCTGGCCGTGAAACCGAATGGCAGCTTTTTCAGGCGGCTCGCGTAGTCGTCGACGACCGAGAGTAGCGCGCTCCACACTGCCTCCTGCAGGATGCGGCCCCAGCGCCCAACCAGCAGGCCATCGCCGCGCGGCAGCGCTTCGGCGGCGGCAATCAGGCCGGCGGGATCGCGCAGGCCGCCGACGGAGAAGGGCATGACCAGCGTCTCGCGGCCGGTCTGGTCGGTTTCAAGATCGACGCTGACGGCGACGAGCCGGTCGCGCAGCGCGACGCGCACCAAAGGCAGATGAACCAGCACTTCGTCAGCGCCATCGACCCAGACCACGGGCCCCGGGGCGCCGAATCCGGCGGGAAGCGCGTCAGGCGAGCCGAGGCGGCGCGCGATGGCCGCCGAGAGCGTGGCCTCGTCCAGGCGCTGCGGAATCTCGACGCGCCGCTTGGCGGAAATGACGGGAGGGCGCGTGACCACAAGCCGCGTCTCAGAACTCGACAAGCGCGAAGAAAGCCACAGGACTACCCTCCCTCGCTGTTCGTTGAGCGGCGGATTCTAGGCACATGCCTTTTCGGCCGCAATGCCGCTTAAGACATATCGACGGCGGCCCGAATTGCGCGGCACAAGCCCTTCGGCATGGGCTTCGGGCACAGCCTGAACCAACTCGCCGAGATCGACCTGGCGCTGCAATCCGTGTGGTTCGTCCTGCGCTGGATCGACAGCGAACGCATCACCGGGCGAGCTGACGAGCTGCGCGTCGCGGTGGGTGAAGAGATGCTCCTGATGGCGCAACGGCACCCGTGCATTGGCGGCGGCGTCGCGCGGGCGATCCTGTCGCTGCCCCCATCGCATCCGAAGCGCGACGTGCCACGAGCCGAGGCCCTCGTGCGCTGGCGGCTCGCGGCTGCGGTGAACGACGACGATGCCTCATCCTTCGTCTCGTCGGTGATCGAAACACGTTGCCATGCCAGAGGAACCACTCTACTCGTTCGATTTGGATCATGAGGGGCTGCTGCCTCTCGTTGCGCAAGCCTCGCGTTGTCTGCAGGAGCTGTTCAATGCGCATCGCGACGTGAAACCAGTCCAGGATGTGCTCTGATCGCGCATGCACAGAAGTGACAAGATGGCAAATCCAAAGCCAGCGGTTCTAAGGCAGCTTAGAACTTGTCTGCAAATAGGCGGGCGGAGGATGGCGAGGCGATTTGGGTGCAGGGCAAGGCGCAAACCGGAGACATAGCCGAAGCTATGGCGAGGATTTGCAACGCCGTCATGCGCACAAATCGACCGCCAGCCGACCCCGACTATTTGCGGACAAGTTCTTGGGATCCGCGGTACACCTCCGCCTCGCCATGCTTCGCCAGCAGCTGCATCAGATGCTTGCGAATCAGCATCCCTGGCCGATCCGACTCCATCGAATACTCCACGCCACGCCGCCGCGTATCGACCAGCGCATCCGGGTCGGTCGATTCGAGGATGTCCTTGTCCTCGCGCGTGATCTCCTCGTCGAAGTCGATCAGCATCTGCGCCGCGCAGTCGGCCTCGGTGTCGTTGCGGAACAGCCATTGGCACAGCTGCATGCGCCCGTCGTCGATGGGCGTGAAGCAGTTGATGATGATGTGGCGGATGCCGCTCGGGTACTCGATGTCGAGCCGGCGCGAGAACGGCAGGAAGTAGGCGTTGCGCATGTGGCGCGTGGTGATCGCATCGGTCACGCCGCTGATCGCATGGAACTTCACCGGATTGGTCGCTTCGATCACCGTCTCGGCATGGAAGCCTGACTCGTTGTCCACCAGCTCGTACTTGCTCGGCTTCGGGCTCGCGGCCACGCCGAAGGTGGCGCGGTGCACGAAGCTGAAGTGCGAGTTGTCGAACGAGTTCTCGAGCGCGCGCATCGGGCTGGTCTGCCACTCCTCGTAGAACTGGAAGATGGTGCGATAGCCCGGGTCTTCGAATTCGGGAATGACCGGAATGTCCGCGATGGGCTCCTCCAGCGCCACCCAGGCATAGCCGTAGCGCGCGGTGCAGCGGTAGGCGGTGGTCTTGTAGTCGGGCGAGATCCTGCGGTCAGCCTCGTACTGCGGGATGCGCACCACCTGCCCGCTGCGGTCGTAGGTCCAGCCGTGGTAGCCGCACTGGATCGCGCCCTGCCCGCAGGCCTTGCCTTCGCCGTCCACGCACCAGCCCTTCGAGAGCTTCGCGGTGCGGTGGCAGCAGCGGTCGCGCAGCGCGGCCGGCTGGCCGTCGGCGTCGAGAAACAGCACGATGTCTTCGCCCATCAGCCGGAAGGGCTTCGGGCCGCGGGCCAGTTCGGTGAGCGGCATGACGGCATGCCAGAACTTGCGGAAGACGGGTTGTCGAGTGACGAGCATGGGCGAACTCCTTCGATGTTGCGTGTGGGAACGAACTGAAAGAGCAATTTCCTGCTTCGTCGATGCGCCTGAAAAACAAGCTGCGCGCGAGGCTGAACGCTTCTACTCTGCGCCGATCGACTTGCAATTTGCGCGCCCGGATTGTGGCGCACCCTGGCATGCCTCGTGCAAGTCCGCCGCCAAGAGTAGAAGCGTTCAGCAGCGCACGCACCATCCCCGTGCGCCCGCCCGGAAATTGCTCTTGAGGCGCCTCCTGCCCCGGCGGGAGGCATCCGTCAAGACCATCGACTCCGAGGCCCCACCATGCAACGCCGATCCTTTATTGCCGCAGCCACCGCGGCCACCCTCGCCGCTCCTGCCGTGTTCGCGCAGGGCGGCAAGCTCACCCCGCTCAAGTTCACGCTCGACTTCCGCATCAACGGCCAGACCGCGCCCTTCTTCCTCGCGCAGGCCAAGGGCTACTACCGCGACGAGGGGCTGGACGTGACGATCGACACCGGCGCCGGCTCGGTCGCGTCGATCACCCGCATCGCGAGCGGCGTGTACCAGTTGGGCCTGGGCGACATCAGTTCGCTGGTCGAGTTCAACGCACAGAACCCCGGCACGCCGGTCGTGCAGGCCGTGTACCAGTACTACAACCGCGCACCGTTCGTGATCATCGGCCGCAAGGACCGCGGCGTGACAAGCGACTTCAAGAGCCTCACGGGCAAGAAGGTGGCGGCCGCCGCTGTCGAGTCCACGCGCCGCGCCTGGCCGATGGTGGCGCGCAAGCAGGGCATGCGCGGCGATGCCTTCCAGTGGCAGACCACCGACTTCAGTGCACGCGACAACGTGATGGTGCGCGGCGATGTCGATGCCGCCACCTACTTCCACGATTCCGCCGTCTCGCTCTTCGCGCGCATGAAGATCGACGAGCTCTCGGTGCTCAAGTATTCGGACGCCGGCGTCAATCTGTACGGCAACGCGATCCTCGCGAGCAGCAACCTGATCGCGCAGAACCCCAGGCTGGTCGCCGCCTTCCTGCGCGCGACCAACCGCGCCATCGTCGAGACTTTTGCCAACCCCGCGCCCAGCATCGCGGCCATGCGCCAGCGCGAACCGATCCTCGACGAGAAGGTCGAACTTGAACGCTGGAGCCTCACGGCGCAGTACGTGGGCGCGGCGGACACACGCGACCACGGCCTCGGCGAAATCCGCAAGCTCACGCTCGAACAGCAGGTCGACGAGGTGGCCGACACCTTCGGTCTCAAGACCCGGCCCTCGGCCGATGCCATCTTCAACAGCTCGATGCTGCCCGCGCGCAGCGAGCGCATCCTTCCCACACCCAAGGCATGAGGCACCCGAAAATCCCACCTGGCTGCGTTTAGGCCTGCTGCAAGGCCCACGCCACGTGCTCGCGCACCAGCGCGCTGGGATGCTGCCTGCGCGTTTCCAGCGCCTGCCGCGCCGAGGCGTCGCCGGCACGCAGCGCGTTGCCCAGCGCCACCGCGATGTTGCGTAGCCAGCGCTCATGGCCGATGCGGCGGATCGGGCTGCCTTCGGTGCGCGCAAGAAACTCCTCTTCGGTCCAGGCAAAGAGCTCGGCCAGGGTGCGGCCGGTGAGGCCTTCACGCGGATCGAAATCGGCAAGCGCGCTCTTCCTGGCGAACTTGTTCCAGGGGCAGACGAGCTGGCAGTCGTCGCAGCCGTAGATGCGGTTGGCCATGAGCGGGCGCAGCTCGATCGGGATTGGGCCGGCATGCTCGATCGTCAGGTAGGAGATGCAGCGCCGCGCATCGAGCCGATAGGGCGCAATGATGGCGCGCGTGGGGCAGACGTCGATGCAAGCGCTGCACGATCCGCAGTGCGGGCTCACCGGCTCGCTCGGCGGCAAGGCCAGGTCCACGTAGATTTCGCCGAGGAAGAACATCGAGCCGGCCTCGCGGTCCAGCACCAGGGTGTGCTTGCCGCGCCAGCCCTGGCCGCTGCGCGAAGCCAGCTCGGCCTCGAGCACCGGCGCCGAGTCGGTGAAGACGCGATGGCCGAAGGGGCCGACCTCGGCCGCAATGCCATCGGCCAGCTTCTGCAGGCGCGCGCGCAGCACCTTGTGATAGTCCCGGCCACGCGCGTACATCGACACGATGGCCTCTTGCGGGCGCTCCAGCCTTTCGAACTCGATGCGCTGCCACTCGCCAGGCGTGGTGCGCGGCAGGTAGTCCATGCGCGCCGTGATCACGCTCACCGTGCCGGGCACCAGCTCGGCCGGCCGGGCGCGGCGCATGCCATGCGCAGCCATGTAGGCCATCTCGCCATGGAAACCTTTTTCGAGCCAGCGCATCAATCCAGGCTCTGCACTGGACAAGTCGACGCCCGTCACGCCGATTTGGGAGAATCCGAGCTCCCGCGCCAGCGCCTGAATACGGGATACGAGTTGCTTGCTGCCGATCACTTGCCGATTGTAGAAACACGCCGCTGGCGTGATGAAGACGATACGCTGGCTTTTGCCGCCGCGCTGGCGCGCGCCATGGCAGCGCAGCCGGCACTGGCCGATGCCTATATCTCGCTGCACGGCGACCTGGGCGCCGGCAAGACCACCTTCGTGCGCCACCTCCTGCATGCGCTGGGCGTGCGCGGCCGCATCAAGAGCCCGACCTATGCGGTGGTGGAGCCGCACGCGGCGCCATCGGGCCTTGCCATCCACCACTTCGACTTCTACCGCTTCAGTGACCCGCGCGAATGGGAAGACGCGGGCTTTCGCGACATCTTTGCGGGCCCCGGCCTCAAGCTGGCCGAATGGCCGGAGAAGGCGGCGGGCCACATTCCAATTGAAGACCTTGCTATTAAAATTGAAGCAATGAGCGACGACGACACGCGAACTGTCACCCTGCAAGCCAACAGCGCGCGCGGCCGGCGGCTGCTCCAGGAAGCCGGCGCATGAGCCCCCGCTCGGCCGCTCCGGAGGGGGCTCGCACCCCCTTGGGGGGCAGCGAACCACACGCAGTGGGAGAGCGTGGGGGCCTTTTGCGGCGGCGCTTGCTACTGCAGGGCGGGACCCTGGCGCTGCTGCTGGGCCGCCAGCACATCGCCTTTGGCGCCACGATTCTTGCCGTGCGCGTCTGGCCTGCCGCCGACTACACGCGCGTCACCATCGAATCGGACGGACGGCTGCAGTCGCGCCAGCTGGTGGTGGGCAATCCGCCGCGGCTGGCGGTGGATGTGGAGGGCATCGACCTCAATCCGGCGCTGCGCGAGCTGGTCGGCAAGATCCGGCCCGACGATCCCTACATCAACGGCTTGCGCGTCGGCCAGTTCGCGCCCGAGGTGGTGCGCATCGTGTTCGACCTCAAGAAGTCGGTGCTGCCGCAGGTCTTCTCGCTGGCGCCGGTGGCTGCCTACAAGCATCGGCTGGTGCTCGACCTTTATCCCGAGCAGCCGATCGACCCGATGGAAGCGCTGATCGCCGAGCGCCTGCGCGATGCGCCCGCAACGGCACCCGCGCCGGCCTTTGCCCAACCCAAGCCGGCCACGGCCGACCCGCTGGGCGACCTGATGGCGCAACAGGCGGCCCGGCCCACGCCCGGCGCGCCGGCGACGCCGCCGCTGCCGCCCGCGGTGGCCATTGCCACGCCGCGCCCGGCGATGCCGCCCAGCGTCGCGCCGGCAACGCCGCCGGCCCAGGTCGCGGCAACCTCCACCCGCACCGACCGCATCATCATCGTCGCGCTCGACCCCGGCCATGGCGGCGAGGACCCCGGCGCCATCGGCCCCAACGGCACGCGCGAGAAAGACATCGTGCTGCAGGTGGCGCACCGCTTGCGCGACCGCATCAACAGCTCGACCGTGGGCGGCAACCCGATGCGCGCCTTTCTCACGCGCGACGCCGACTTTTTCGTGCCCTTGCATGTACGCGTGCAGAAGGCGCGGCGCGTGCAGGCCGACCTGTTCGTCAGCATCCATGCCGACGCCTTCACCAACCCGGATGCGCGTGGCGCCAGCGTGTTTGCGCTGAGCGAGCGCGGCGCCTCCAGCAGCGCGGCGCGCTGGCTGGCCAACAAGGAGAACGATGCCGACAAGGTGGGCGGCCTCAACATCCGGGCAGAAGACCTGCACGTGCAGCGCGCCATGCTCGACATGAGCACCACCGCGCAGATCAACGACAGCCTGAAGCTGGGCAGCGCCATGCTCGGCGAGATTCGCGGCATCGGGGCGCGGCTGCACAAGCCGCGGGTCGAGCAGGCCGGCTTCGCGGTGCTCAAGGCGCCCGACATTCCCAGCGTGCTGGTCGAGACGGCGTTTATCAGCAACCCGGAAGAAGAGTCCAACCTGCGCAGCAGCAGGTACCAGGAAGATCTGGCCGATGCCTTGATGCGCGGCATCCAGCGCTACTTTGCGCAGAATCCGCCGCTGGCGCGCAGCCGTCAGCTCTGACGCGCACCTCACAGCAGGTCGCGCAGCCGGTAGTACAGCGTGCCCAGGACCAGCGCCGGCGTGCGCATCAGCGCGCCGCCGGGAAAGCCGTGGTGATGGATGCGTGAGAACAAATCGAAGCGTTCCGCCTGGCCCGCGATGGCTTCGGCCGCCAGCTTGCCGGCCATGCCGGCCATCGCGATGCCGTGGCCGGAGAAGCCTTGCAGGTAGTAGATGTTGGGGTCCAGGCGGCCGAAGTCGGGCGCCTTGTTCATCGTGATGTCGACGAAGCCGCCCCACGCGTAGGGAATGTCCAGGTCCGCGAGCTGGGGGAACACCCGAAGCAGGTTGGCCCGGATCTTTTCGATCAGGTTGCGCGGCGTCTTGGCGCTGTAGCTGTCGCCGGCGCCGAAGAGCAGGCGGTGATCGTCCGTGAGCCGGAAGTAGTCCAGCACGAAGTTGGTATCGGATGCGGCCGGCCGGCCCCGCATCAGGCTGTCGGCGCGTTCGCGATCCATCGGCTCGGTCGCCACGATGTAGGTGCCTACCGGCATGATGCGCCGGCTTACTTCGGGCGCGATGTCGCCACCGTATTCCGCCAGGTACACGTTGCCGGCCAACACGAGAAAGTCGCAAGAGACTTCGCCCTGGGCGGTTTTGGCCAGGGCGCTGTGGCCGCGCTCGATGCGCAGGGTCGGCGAGTTTTCGAACACGCGCACGCCGACCCGCTGCGCCGCCTCTGCCAGGCCGAGGCAGTACTTCAAGGGATGAAGATGCCCGCATTGCGCGTCGAACACGCCGCTGTCGAAGCGCTCGCTGTCGACCCGGCTGCGCACCTCGGGCCGGCTCAGCCATTGGGTGGCGTAGCCATAGGTGCGGCACACGTGCTCGGCCCACCTTTGCAGTTCCCGCGTCTTGCGCGGCTTGACGGCCAGGCTCAGAAAGCCGTCTTGCCAATTGCATTCGATGGCGTAGCGCGCAATGCGCTCGCGCAGCAGTTGCACGGCCTCCACCGACACGTCCCAGGCGCGCCTGGCCTCCTCCGGGGGAAACTGCTTTTCAATGGCGCATTCGCCGTCCGCGCCGAAGCCGACGATCACCTGCCCGCCGTTGCGGCCCGAGGCGCCCCAGCCGATGCGCTGCGCCTCCAGCAACACCACCGACATGCCGCGATCGGCAAGCTCGAGCGCCGCCGAGACGCCGGCATAGCCGCCGCCGATGACGCAGACATCGGCCTTCACCGCGCCGGTCAGGGCCGCCGCCGCCGTGGGCCGGCGCGTGCTCGCTTCGTAGTACGAGTTCTCGACGACGCCGAGTTCTTTTTGCAGCAGCAATCAGGCCACCCTGAAATTCAGGAACTGCCAAGGATCCGTCTCGTCCTTTTCTTCCTTGAAGAGCTCGGAACGACCCTTCAGCGGCGTCCAGTCGCTGTACACGCCAACCATCTCGCCCAGGTAGGGCGACGCTGCTTCCAGCACGAGCTGGTGATCGATGTCGTCCGGCTCCACCACGCCGGCCTCCGGGTTGCGCAGCATCCAGCGCATGCCGCCCAGGATGCCGGCCACCACCTGCAGGCTGGTTGCGCTGTTGAATGGCGCAAGCTCGCGTGCCCGCTCGATCGACAGGTGTGATCCGAGCCAATAGGCGCCTTTGCCGTTGCCCATGAGCAGCACGCCCAACTCGTCCATGCCTGACTCGATGTCGTCGCGCAGGATGCGGCGGCTCTTTTGCAGCTCCCAGTTGCTGCCCGCCAGCTCGTGCACGGACAGCATGGCGTCGTCGCAAGGATGGTAGGCATAGTGCACGGTCGGGCGGTAGACCACGCTGCCCTCTTCCCGCAGCGTGAGGTGATCGGCGATGGAGATCGCTTCCGCATGCGTCACCAGAAGGCCGTGGTAGGGCCCTTCCAGCGGGGTCCAGCTTCGCACCTTGGTGGCGATCCCGGGCCGGCCCAGGAAGATCGCGGCATCGCAGCCGAATCCGTGTCGCCGTGCATCCGCCGGCCAATGCTTCTCGTGCGTGCCCCACCCCAACTCGGCCGGCTGCAGGCCTTCGTCGACAAAGGCGGTAACCGACCAGGTGTTGACGAATTCACCGCGCTTCTTCCGGGCGCGCGCAACCTGGGTATCGCGCTCGGCGATGTGGATCGCCTTGATCTCCAGCTTGCGCGCGAGCGCTGCCCATTCCTCGTAGTCCTGCGGGGTCTGGTACGCCAGCTGGTTGTCGGCGGCGATGTTCAAGAGCCCCTGCTTGACCAGCGCCGACACCAGGCCCGGATTGGCCCCTTGGGTGATCAGCGCTGTCGGGCCGGAGCGCCGGTCCATTCGCCAGGCCAGCACCTCTTCGCGCAGCGAATAGTTGGAGCGCCGCGAAGGCGCAAGCGCAGGATTCTCGTAACGGCCCTTCCATGGCTCGTTGCAGGTGTCCAGGTAGAGGCTGCCCTGGCGCCTGCACAGCTTGATCAAGGCCAGGCTCGATACCTCCACGGAGAGGTTCAGCAGGAAGTCGCCCGCGGCAAGCAGCGGCGCAAGCACCGTCTCGTAGTTGCCTTCGGCCAGCTCGGCGACGATGACTTCCACGCCCAGCTCGGCGGCAATGCCCGAGCCGTCTTCCCGCGCCTTGACGACCTTGACCTGGCCCGGCTGGATGCCCAGCTCCTGGAACAACACCGGCAGCACGGCCTGGCCGACGCTGCCGAAGCCCAGCACCACCAGCTTGCCAGTCAGTTGGGAAGGAGAGCGGGCCTTTCCAGAGCGCATGCCGTGCTCCAAAAACACCACTGTCGACGTGGCGCCCTGGGCCCGGTGTCGGGTGTTTTCATTCTCTTGCATAGGAGAAAGCCGGCAGGCCTTGCGGGGCGGGCAGGGTCTGTCGGCGTTCGCGCGACATGGCGCGCAAGCGCACGCGCCGGGCTCCTACAACTGCCGAAAAGCGCGAAGCCTAGAGTGATTTCATCGCCATTTCATAGGTGAAGATCATGTTGAAGACACGCTATTGGCTTTCTGCGATTGCGCTTTCCGGCACAGCCCTGCTGGCCGGCTGCGCCAGCGGTCCGAGCAATCAGCAGTTGGGTACGGCGGGCGGTGCCGTGGTCGGCGGCGCAGTGGGTCATGCGATCGGCGACGGCAGTGCCGTCGGCACCATCGGTGGCGCTGCTGCCGGTGCCTTGATCGGCAATGAGGTCGGCCGGCGCAGCGACTACAACCGCCGCTACAACTACTACCCGAACAACGGCCCGCGCTACTGACGACTGACGACGATGCGCAGGCTTCGCGCCATGACGCGCAAGAGCGTGCCCACGGCACGCTCTTTTTTTTGCTTGAGGAATCAGGCGCTGGCCGAAGGCGCCTTGCGCCCCGCGTGCCAGGCGCCATAGATCGCGATCAGGCCGGGCAGCAGGATCAAGGCCCAGATGATCTTGTCCAGGTGCTCACGCACGAAAGGCAGATTGCCGAAGAAATAGCCCGCCGTCGCAATGCCCAGCACCCACAGCAATGCACCCACCACGTTGTAGGCGGTGAACTTCGGCCGGCTCATGTTCGCCACCCCGGCCACGAATGGCGCAAAGGTGCGGATGAAGGGCATGAAGCGCGCCAGGATGATGGTGACGCCGCCATAGCGCTCGTAGAAGTCGTGCGCCTGGTTGAAGGCCTTCTTGTTGAAAAAGCGCGAGCTTTCCCACTGAAAGACCTTGGGCCCGAAATAGCGGCCGATGCTGTAGTTGCACTGGTCGCCCAAGATCGCCGCCACCAGCAGCACGCCGCAGGCGATCGGGTACCTCATCATTCCCGCGCCGCACAGGGCGCCGACGATGAAGAGCAGCGAATCGCCCGGCAGGAAGGGCATGACCACCAGCCCGGTCTCGACGAAGACGATGGCGAACAGGAGTGCGTAGACCCAGGGCCCATAAGCCACGACGAAGGCCTCCAGGTGCTTGTCGACGTGCAGGATGAAGTCGATGAGAAAGCTGACAATGTCCATCCGCCGATTATCACGAGGGTCCCCCTTTCCCTAGAATGCCCCGGTGAGCGCCGTCCTTCCCTCTTCCTTCGCCCGTCCCCCGTCCCCGCGCCGTCCCATCCGCGAACTGCCGGATGAGCTGATCAGCCAGATCGCTGCCGGCGAAGTGGTGGAGCGCCCTGCCTCGGTGGTGCGCGAATTGGTGGACAACGCGCTCGACGCCGGTGCCCGCCAGGTCGTGGTGCGGCTGCTGGCCGGCGGCGTGCGTCTCATCTCGGTGGAAGACGACGGCCAGGGCATTCCGTCCAGCGAGCTGCCGGTGGCCCTGCGCCGCCATGCCACCAGCAAGATCACCAGCCTGCTCGAGCTGGAAACCGTGGGCACCATGGGCTTTCGCGGCGAGGCGCTGGCGGCCATCAACTCGATTGCCGAGCTGTCGCTGCATTCGCGCACAGCCGATGGCGGCAGCGAGGGCGGCTGGTCGCTCGACGGCCGCTCGGGCGAGCTGCGCCCCATCGCCCGCGCCATCGGCACCACGGTGGAAGTGCGGGAACTCTTCTTCGCCACGCCGGCACGCCGCAAGTTTTTGAAGACCGATGCCACCGAACTCGCCCATTGCGTGGAAGCGGTGCGGCGCCATGCCCTGGCGCGGCCCGAGGTGGGCTTCGCCATCTGGCATGAGGGCAAGCTGGCCGAGCAGTGGCGCCCGGCCGGCTCGCTCGAGGCGCGGCTGGCCGATGCGCTGAGCGAAGACTTCGTGACGCGCAGCGTGGCCGTCGCGCATCCGGGCAGCACGGTGCGCGTGAGCGGCCGCGCCGGCATTCCGGATGCGGCGCGCTCGCGCGGCGACCAGCAGTTCTTCTACGTCAACGGCCGCTTCGTGCGCGACAAGGTGCTGGCCCACGCGGTGCGCAGCGCCTACGAGGACGTGCTGCATGGGCAGCGCCAGCCGGTCTATGCACTGTTCCTGGAAATCGATCCGGCGCGGGTGGACGTGAACGTGCACCCCACCAAGATCGAGGTGCGCTTTCGCGATGGGCGCGAGGTGCACCAGGCGGTGCGCCGCGCCATCGAGAACGCACTGGCGATTCCGCGCGCCGGCCATGGCGTGACGGCGCCGCTGGCCGACGCGGCCACGCCGCTGCCGGCCTTCGAACCACCGCCTGCGGCCACGGCGCCGCTGCGCCCCTGGTCGCAGCCGTCCATGCAATTCGCCGTTGCGCAGGAAAGAAGGCAAGGCGCCGGCGACAGCGCCGCCATGTGGCCGAGCCGCCCCTACGAGCGGCCCGCAGATGAAGCCTCGCCTGCCTCGTTCGTCGTCGCCCCTGCGCCGCTGGCAAGTGCAGCAGCGCCGATGGACGGCGCGGCCGACAACGCCCCGGCCTGGCCCCTGGGCCGCGCGCTGGCGCAGTTGCAAGGCATCTACATCCTGGCGGAGAACGCGCAGGGCCTGGTCATCGTCGACATGCATGCGGCGCACGAGCGCATCGTCTACGAGCGCCTCAAGACGCAACTGGACGGCGCGGCCATCGGCAGCCAGCCGCTGCTCATTCCCGCCACCTTTGCCGCCACGCCGCAAGAGGTGGCGACGGCGGAAGCCTGTAGCGCGGTGCTGCCGGCGCTCGGCTTGGAGATCACACCCTTCTCGCCGAAGACCCTGGCCGTGCGTGCCGTGCCCGGCACCCTGGCCGACGGCGATCCGGTGGAGCTGGCGCGCAGCGTGCTGGCCGAACTGGCGCAGCACGACGCCAGCACCGTGGTGCAGCGCGCCCAGAACGAACTGCTTGCCACCATGGCCTGCCACGGCGCGGTGCGCGCCAATCGCAAGCTGACCGTGGACGAGATGAACGCGCTCTTGCGCCAGATGGAAGCCACCGAGCGTTCGGACCAGTGCAACCACGGCCGCCCGACCTGGCGGCAGGTCACGCTGCGCGATCTGGATGCGCTGTTTTTGCGAGGGAGATAGACCCAGCATGGCCATCACCGCGTTGCCCGAATGGAGTCCGCTGCTGCGGGAGCGTATCCAGCAGCGCGTCGGCGATGAACTGGTGGCCAACTTCGCGCGCGACGGTGCGGTGTGCATCCGCCAGCTGCTGAGCGCTGACGAAGTCGCCCTGCTGCGTGCCGGCATCGACGCCAACCTGGCCACGCCCAGCCCGCGCGCCAAGATCGCCAGCCGGCCGGACGACCCGGGCCGCTTCTTCGAGGACTTCTGCAACTGGCAGCACATCGAGCAGTTCGAGCGCTTTGTCGCCGAAACGCCGGTGGCGCTGGCGGCCCAGCGGCTGATGCACAGCGCCAGTGTTCGGCTCTACCACGACCACGTGCTGGTGAAGGAGCCTGGGACACGGCAGCGCACGCCCTGGCACCAGGACCAGCCCTACTACAACATCGAGGGCCGGCAGAACGTGAGCATGTGGATTCCGGTTGACCCGGTAGCACGCCAGGCGACGCTGGAGTTCGTGGCCGGCTCCCACCTGGGGCCCTGGCTGATGCCACGCACCTTCATGGACAACCAGGCCAAGTGGTTCCCCGAAGGCAGCCTGCAGGACTTGCCGAACATCGAGGCGCGGCGCGAAGACTTTCCCATCATCGGCTGGGAGATCGAGCCGGGTGATGTGGTGTGCTTCCACATGCTGGCACTGCATGCCGCCGGCGGCGTGGAAGGCCCCGATCGGCGGCGCGTGTTCTCGGTGCGCTTCCTGGGCGACGACACGCGGCATGCGCCGCGCAACTGGAAGACCTCGCCGGAATTTCCCGGCCTGGCGGACGAACTGCCGGCCGGCGCGCCCATGGCGCACCCGCTCTTTCCTCTGCTGGTCGTATAAGCCGTCAAGCTGAAAACCTGCTTGTTTGTAACACTTCGGCCGTACCAAGCTGTCATCCAGCAGCCTGGCACGGGCGTTGCGTAGTGTCTTGACCGCGCCAACGAGACAAGACGCGCGGAACTTTGGGTCCCACCCGCCAATCGATTGCAGTTCCTATCGAACGAATGAAACGCTGGTCCCTGTTCGCCCTGACGACTGTCTTTGCCGGCACGCTTGCCGGCGGCTGTTCCACACTCGACGCCCAGCAGCGCGAATGGATCTTTCAACCCAGCGATCGCAGTTGGGGCAACACGGCCTCCATGACAGCGGACATGGACGACGTCTGGATCGACTTCAAATCCTCCCTGACCGGTGAACCGGCGCGCCTGCACGGCCTGTGGCTGGGCGGCAAGCCCGAGTCGGTCGACACGCCGGTGCTCTTGTACCTGCATGGCGCGCGCTTCAATGTGGCGGGCTCGGCGCCGCGCATCCAGCGCATGCATGCGCTGGGCTTCTCGGTGCTGGCGGTGGACTACCGGGGCTTTGGCAAGAGCAGCAAAGGCCTCCCCTCCGAAGACTCGGCGCGCGAAGACGCCCTGGCCGCCTGGACCTGGCTGGCGGCGCGCCATCCGCAACAGCGGCGCTACATCTTCGGCCATTCGCTGGGCGGCGCCATCGGCATCGACCTGGCTTCGCGCGTGGACGACGAAAGCGGCACCATCGTCGAAGGCACCTTCACCTCCATCTCCGATGTGGTGAGCAGCTTCAAGTGGGGCTGGCTGCCCTTTTCGCCCTTCCTCACGCAGCGCTTCGATGCGCTGGCAAGGGTCAAGGACATCGGCGCACCGCTGCTGGTGGTGCATGGCGCACTGGACGACCTGATCCGTCCCGAACTCGGACGCAAGCTCTATGAAGCGGCCACCGTGCCCAAGATGTTCGTGCTGGTCAATGGCGGTTCGCATCACAGCACCAACACGGTGGGCGCGGCGCAATACCGCGCCGCGCTGAACCAGCTGTTTCGCATGAAGCCGCCGGAAGACCCGCCGCTGCAAGACGAGCCCGTTCAGCTGAGCGCGCAGCGCCTTTGATACCCTCGGGCGCATGCCGCCCTCCCCACCACTTGCCGCCACCTGGATCGGCCTGGCCGGCCCCACCGCCAGCGGCAAGACCGCCGCCGCCCTGGCGCTGGCGCGCGTGCTGCCCGTCGAGATCGTCAGCGTCGACTCCGCGCTGGTCTATCGCGGCATGGACATCGGCACGGCCAAGCCCAGCCCGCATGAACTGGCGCAGGTGCCGCACCACCTGATCGACATCCGCGATCCGCAAGACAGCTACAACGCCGGCGAATTCCAGCGCGACGCCACGCGCCTCATCGGCGAGATCCGCGCCCGCGGCCGGCTGCCGCTGCTGGTGGGCGGCACCATGCTCTACTTCAACGCGCTCGTCCACGGCATCGACGAAATGCCCAGCGCCGCGCCGGCGCTGCGTGCGCGCATCGAAGAGGAAGCCGCGGCCAAGGGCTGGCCGGCCATGCATGCGCAACTCGCCGTGGTCGATCCGCCGACGGCCGCACGCCTGTCGCCCAACGACAGCCAGCGCATCCAGCGTGCGCTGGAGGTCTGGCATGCCAGTGGCCGCCCGCTGTCCAGCTTTCATGCGCAGCAAGCCGCGCCCCAAGAGGCGCCGCCGCTTGCACTGATCTCGCTGGAGCCCCTCGAGCGCGCCTGGCTGCACGAGCGCATTGCGCAGCGTTTCGACGCCATGCTGGCTGCCGGCTTCCTGGATGAAGTGCGTGCGCTGCGCGCGCGCGGCGACCTGCGGCCCGAGCTGCCCTCGATGCGCTGCGTCGGCTACCGCCAGGCCTGGGAGGCGCTCGATGGCCTCTGGCCGATGGCGCAGCTGCGCGAGCGCGGCATTGCCGCCACGCGCCAACTGGCCAAGCGGCAGATCACCTGGCTGCGCGCCATGCCGCAGCGCCAGGTGATCGAAGCGAGCGCAGCCGATGCCGTGCAGCAGGTGCTGCGCCAGGCCGATGCATGGATCGCCCAAGGGCGGGTGCAGGCTGCATGAACGCCAGGGGCCTGGCTGTTCGCGCACTGGCCAAGCACTATGGCGAAACGCCGGTGTTCCGCAACGTCTCGCTCGATGTGGCACCCGGCGAATTCGTCGCCATCGTTGGCGAATCGGGGGTGGGCAAGTCCACCCTGCTCAACTGCATGGCCGCGCTCGATCGGTGGGACGCCGGCAGCATCGCGCATGCGGACATCGACCTCGGCGCGCTCGACGCACAGCAGCGTGCGCTGTGGCGGCGCACGCAGGTGGGCTTCGTATTCCAGGCCTTCCATGTGCTGCCGCACCTGGACGTGGCGCAGAACGTGGCGCTGCCGCTCATGCTGCAAGGCCGCCGCGACGAGGCGCGGGTGGCGCAGATGCTGGCCGCGGTGGGCTTGGCCGGCACCGGCGAGCGGCTGCCGCAGCAGCTCAGCGGCGGGCAGTTGCAGCGGGTGGCCATTGCCCGCGCCCTGGTGCACCGCCCCGCCCTGCTGCTGGCCGACGAGCCCACTGGCAATCTCGATCCAGCCACCGCCGCCAAGGTGATGGAGGTCCTGGCCGGCCAGACCCGCGAGCACGGCGCCTCGCTGGTGCTGGTCACCCATTCGGAGGCGGCGGCCGCGCGCGCCGACCGGGTGCTGCACCTGCGCGCCGACGGCATCGCCTAGGGCGTGAACAGGCCCTGGAAAAAGATTGCACACTGCTGTCGAAATGGCCCGCCGCGAGGCGTCATTGGGGTGAGCGATCCTGCTCGAGCACATTCCAACCCAGGAGTCCACCATGGAATACATGCTGATGTTCTACGAATCCCCGGCCGATTTCGCGCAGCGCAGCGGCCCCGAAGCACAAGCCTTCTTCGGCGGCTGGATGGCCTACATCGACACCATCGACAAGGCCGGCATCCGGATTTCCGGCAACGGCTTGCAGCCGCCGATGACGGGCACCTCGTTGCGCCTGCGCGGCGACAAGCGCCAGGTGCAGGACGGGCCCTTTGCCGACACCAAGGAGCAGCTCGGCGGCTTCCTCGTCATCAACGTGGCCGACCTGGACGCCGCGCTGGAATGGGCAGCGCGCGCACCTTGCGCCTCGACGGGCGGCGTGGAAGTGCGCCCGATCATCAAGGCGCCGGGCGCGTGACCACCAGTGCCGCGCACCAGGCAGCCGATCGGGCCGCGCGCCAGTCCTACGGGCGACTGGTGGCGATCCTGTCGGCACGTACGCGCGACATCGCCGCGTCGGAAGACGCGCTGGCCGATGCCTTTGCGCGTGCGCTGGAGCGCTGGCCGCAGGACGGCATTCCCCGGCAGCCCGAGGCCTGGCTGCTGCAGGTGGCGCGCCACCGGACGCTCGACGCCTGGCGTCATGCGAAGGTCGAGCAAGCGGCAACGCAAACTCTGCTGTTGCTGGCCGACGAGATCGACGGCGAAGCCGACAGCGCCGGCGCGGTGCCCGACGAGCGCCTGCGCCTCTTCTTCGTATGCGCGCATCCCGCCATCGATGCGCAGGCGCGCGCGCCGCTGATGCTTCAAACGGTGCTGGGCCTGGACGCCAGCCGTATCGCCAACGCCTTCCTGGTGGCGCCGGCCACCTTGGGCCAGCGCCTGGTGCGCGCCAAGGCACGCATCCGCGAGGCCGGCATCGGCTTCGAATACCCGCGCGCGCTAGATCTGCCGCAGCGCCTGCAAGACGTGCTGGACGGCATCTACGCCGCCTATGGCACTGGCTGGGACGATGTCGAAGGTTCCGACGCCGCGCAGCGCGGCCTGACCCTGGAAGCCATCGAGCTCGGGCGCATCCTGTGCAGCCTGATGCCGGGCGAAGCCGAGCCGCGCGGCCTGCTGGCCCTCATGCTGTTTTGCGAAAGCCGCGCGGCCGCGCGGCGCGATGCGGAGGGCGCCTATGTGCCGCTCGATGCGCAGGACACACGCCTGTGGAACGAGCCCATGCTGGTCGAAGCCGAACGGGGCCTGTGGGAGGCGGCACGCCTGTCGGCCCTCGGCGCCTACCAGCTCGAAGCGGCCATCCAGTCGGCCCACACGCAGCGTCGGCGCTGCGCCCCGGCGCCGGCGCAGGCGCTGGTGGCGCTGTACGACGGGCTGCTCGCCCTTCGGCCGAGCGTCGGCGCGCACGTCAGCCGTGCCTGCGCGCTGGCCAATGCCGATGGCCCGGCGGCCGGCCTGCAGGCGCTGGATGCCATCGACGCGGCACAGGTCGCCAGCTACCAACCCTATTGGGCGGCGCGCGCGCACCTCCTGGGCGCCAGCGGCGACGCCACAGGCGCGCGCGCCGCCTACGCACGGGCCGGCGGCCTCTCGGCCAGCCCGGCGGTGCGCGCCTACCTTGCGCACGCCTGCGCACGGCTGCCGTAGGACGCGCCATGCTCTCCCTCTTGCGCACCTTCTCCTGGCGCGAGCTGCGCCACCACCCCTGGCGCAACGCGGCGGCGGTGGTGGCCGTGATGCTGGGCGTGGCGCTGGCGTTCTCGGTGCACCTCATCAATGCCTCGGCGCTCGACGAATTCGCAAGCGCGGTTCGTTCGGTCAATGGCCAGCCCGACCTGGAGCTGCGCGCCGCCCAGGGTGGATTCGACGAAGCGCTTTTTTCCCGCGTCGCCGGCCATCCACAGGTCGCGCTGGCCAGCCCGGTGCTCGAGACCCAGGCGCAGCTGCTGGCGGACGGCAAGCGCATCGCCCTGCGCGTGCTGGGCGTGGATGCGCTGGCGCTGCCG
Source organism: Variovorax sp. LARHSF232 (assembly GCF_052871435.1). NCBI lineage: Bacteria > Pseudomonadati > Pseudomonadota > Betaproteobacteria > Burkholderiales > Comamonadaceae > Variovorax > Variovorax sp. LARHSF232. The sequence continues at coordinate 142,526 of NZ_JBIXJS010000001.1, forward strand.
CAGATGGCGCCGGCACTGGTGCCGCAACCGGCCACCGGCGCGGACCGGCTGGCGATGCTGGCACCCGGGCAGATCTTTCTCAATGCGGCGGCGCGCAGCGTGGTCGGTGCGAAAGCGCACACCGTCGAGATCCAGTCGGGCACACAAACGCACCGGCTTGCAGTGGCGGGCAGCGTGACGGCCGGCGGCGCCGCGCTGGCGGTGATGGACATCGGCGCCGCGCAGGATCTGTTCGAGCGGCTGGGCCAGCTCAGCCGCGTCGACATCCGCCTCGTGACGGGCACCGACCGCGCCGCCTTCGCCCGTTCGATCGAGCAATCGGCCAGTTGGCCGGCCGGGCTGCGGCTGGCCGAGCCGGGCGATGCGGCGCAGCGCGTCAGCAACCTGTCGCGCGCCTACCGCGTCAACCTGACGGTGCTGGCGCTGGTGGCGCTATTCACCGGCGCCTTCCTGGTGTTCTCGGTGCTTTCGCTGGCCGTGGCCAAGCGTTCGCAGCAGTTCGCGCTGCTGGGCGTGCTGGGTCTCACGCCGCGGCAGCGCCTGCAACTGGTGCTGCTCGAATGCGGCGTGCTGGGGCTGGTCGGCAGCCTGGCCGGCATCGCGCTCGGCACCGGGCTCGCGGCACTGGCGCTGCACCTGCTCGGCGGCGACCTCGGAGGGGGCTACTTTCCGGGTGTGGCGCCAACGCTGCGCTGGAACAGCAGCGCGGCGCTGGTCTATGGCGCGCTCGGGCTGCTAGCGGCGCTGGTGGGCGGCTGGTGGCCGGCACGCGCGGCGCAGGCGCTGCCGGAGGCGCTCACGCTCAAGGGGCTGGGGGCCACCAGCACCGCACCCGGCTCGCGCCGGACCCGCTGGCTCGGCGCCGCCTTGATGGCCATCGGCGCCCTGCTGGCCCTGGCGCCGCCTCTGTTCGGTGTGCCCGTGGCGGCTTACCTCGCGGTCGGGTTCCTGCTGGTGGGCGGCATCGCCACTTTGCCGGTGCTGATCGGCGCGCTCTACGACCGTGCGGCGCCGCGGTTGGCGCAACGTCTGCTGCCCATGCTGGCGGTGGAACGCGCGCGCCGCATGCGCGGCAGCGCGGCAGTGGCGGTGAGCGGCGTCGTGGCCAGCCTGAGCCTGGCGGTGGCGCTCACGGTGATGGTCGCCAGTTTTCGCGAATCGGTCTCGCGCTGGCTCGACGCGGTGCTGCCGGCGCAGCTGTATGTGCGCGCGGCCGGCAGCGGCAGCAGCGCCGCCGGCGCGCTGGACGCGGCGGCCTTCACGCCGGACTTCGTGCAGGCGGTGGCGCAGCTGCCGGGCGTGGCGCGCACCGGTACCTTGCGCACGCGCGCCCTGCTGCTCGACAGCAGCCGGCCTGCGCTCACGCTGATCTCGCGCAGCTTCGACGACAGCGACCCGGCGCGCACCCTGCCCCTGGTTGGCGAGCAGGTGCCGGTGCCGGCCGGCTCGATCGGCGTGTATGTGAGCGAAGCAGTGGTCGATCTGTACGGCGCGCGGCCGGGCGGCGAATTCGAGCCACTGTCGCGGGCCTTTGCCGCCGGCGCCGCTGGCCCCGCGCCACGCTTCTTCGTGGCCGGCGTATGGCGCGACTATGTGCGGCAGTTCGGCGCCATCACCCTGGATGCGCGCGACTTCGAGCGCCTCACCGGCGAGCGTAACGTGAGCGACATCGCGCTGTGGCTGGCACCGGCTGCCTCCGAAAGCGATGTGCAGGCGGCCATCCGCGCGCTGGCCGCCGAGCGGCTGGGCAGCAGCGAACCGGTTGAATTTGCTTCGGTCCACGCCATCCGCGCCAATTCGCTGCGCATCTTCGACCGCAGCTTTGCCGTCACCTACTGGCTGCAGGCGGTGGCGATCGGCATCGGCCTGTTCGGCATTGCCGCCAGCTTCAGCGCGCAAGTGCTGGCGCGGCGCAAGGAATTCGGCCTCTTGGCGCACCTGGGCTTCACCCGCGGACAGATCCTGGGCGTGGTGGCCGGCGAAGGCATGGCCTGGACCGCCATCGGCGCGCTGGCCGGCCTGGCGCTGGGGCTGGCGGTGGCGCTGATCCTGGTGCATGTGGTCAACCCGCAGAGCTTTCACTGGACCATGGACCTGATGGTGCCGTGGTGGCGGCTGGCGCTCCTGTGCGCCGCGGTGCTGGCAGCCGGCACGCTCACCGCCTGGCTGGCCGGCCGTGCCGCCGCCGGCCGCGACGCCGTGCTGGCGGTGAAGGAGGACTGGTGATGCAAAGGCGCGCACTGCTTGCGGCCGTGCTGGCTGCGCCCTGCGCGCGGACGATTGCAGCGCCATTGCCATTGCAGCGGCCGCTGCAGTTTCCGCGCGACTTCGGCAGCCATCCCGACCACCGCACCGAATGGTGGTACATCACCGGCCATGCCGGCATGCCGCAGGCCGGCGGCGGCGTGCGCAGCTTCGGCTTTCAGCTCACCTTCTTCCGCTCGCGGGTCGATGCCACGCAAAAGCTGCGCTCCGCCTTTGCTGCCAAGCAGCTGATCTTCGCCCACGCAGCCGTCACCGACCTGAAGGGCGGTCGCCTGCTGCATGACCAGCGCATCGCGCGCGCCGGCATGGGCGTGGCTTCCGCCTCCGAGCAGGACACCGACGTGCGGCTGCGCGACTGGCGCCTGCATCGGGAAGCAGGCGGCTCCTATGCCGCCAGCATCGCGGCGAACGACTTCAGCCTGGTCCTGCGCTTCACGCCGACGCAGCCGGTGCTGCTGCAAGGCGAGGCCGGCCTGTCGCGCAAGGGCGCCGGGCCCAACGAAACCAGCTACTACTACAGCGAGCCGCAGCTGAAGGTGCAAGGGCACATCGGCCTTGGGGCCAGCCGCTTCGAATTGAATGATGGCCGCGCCTGGCTGGACCACGAGTGGAGCGAGACCATCATGCCGCCGGGGGCAGTGGGCTGGGACTGGATCGGCATGAACCTGGCAGACGGCGCCGCCCTCACCGCCTTCCGGCTGCGCGATCGCGACGGGCGCTCGCTCTGGGCCGGCGGCTCGTGGCGCAGCAGGAGCGGCGAGCTGCGCGCGTTCGCGCCGGGCGAGTTGCGCTTCGAAGCCGGCCGCCGCTGGAAGAGCCCGGCCACGCAAGCCGACTACCCGGTCGAATGGACCGTGGCCACGCCGGTGGGGCGCTTCTCGGTCAAGGCGCTGCTGGACAACCAGGAGCTGGACAGCCGCGGCTCCACCGGCACCGTTTACTGGGAAGGCCTGTCCGACCTACTCGACGAGCGCGGTGCGGTCGTGGGGCGCGGCTATCTGGAAATGACGGGGTATGCGGGTGCGCTGAAGCTGTAGAGATGACGCGGCCTCAAAGGCGTCGAGTGCTTGCAGCGTCATGGGGCTCACAGCGTGTACTCGAACTCGTAAGAATGTTTGCCGTCCACGATCTGCAGCTTGAAGCTGCCGGCAATCGTGCTGAGCTCACCCGTGCCCGAATCGGGCACCACGGTGATCGACAGTTGCTGCGCGCCGCGCGTCATGGTGCCGGCGTGCTGGAAGACAAAGCCGCCGCTCTTCCCGTGCAGCGTGCCGGAAACGCGCTCGATCGCCACATAGCCGGCGGAGCCTTGCACCGGCGTCAGTGCGGTCAGCATCTCGCCGCGTCCGGTGCCGGCCAGGTCACCCTCGAAACGCTTGTCGAGGGACATGCGCCCGAGACTCACACCGTCAATGACACCGGGTTCGGCCTGCGGCTTCATCTCGACCGTGAAACTGCCCTTGGCAATGAAAGCCATGCAATGCGCTCCTCAGCGCCGCGCGCGCTGCCGATCCATGAAAGCGATCACCTCGCCCATCACGCCGCGCCGGAAGGCCAGCACGCAGACGACGAAGATGAGGCCGGTGACCATGGTGACCGACTCGCCCAGGGTGTTGAACCAGTCGATGCGCGTGAGCTCCGCCATGAAGGCGCCGAAGTCGCCCACCTTGTTTTCCAGCAGTACCACCACGGCCGAGCCGACCAGCGGGCCGCTGAGCGTGCCCAGGCCACCGACCAGGGTCATCAGGATCACGTGGCCGGAGGCCGTCCAGTGCACATCGCTCAAGGTGGCGAAACCCAGCACCAGGGTCTTGAGCGAGCCGGCCAGGCCCGACAGCGCCGCCGAGATGACGAAGGCCAGCAGCTTGAAGCGGTTGACGTCGTAGCCCAGCGAGATGGCGCGCGCCTCGTTCTCCTTGATGCCCTTGAGCACCTGGCCGAAGGGCGAATGCACGGTGCGGGCAATCAGTAGGAAGGCGGCCACCACGATGGCCAGCGCCACGTAGTACATGGTGAGGTCGCTGCGGAGGTCGACCAGGCCGAAGAGCTTGCCGCGCGGCACGCTTTGCAGCCCGTCCTCGCCGCCGGTGAAGGGCGCCTGCAGGGCGACGAAATAGATCATCTGGGCAAGTGCCAGCGTGATCATCGAAAAATAGATGCCCTGGCGGCGGATGGCGAGCCAGCCGAACACCAGGCCCAAGAGCGCGCCCATCAAGGTGCCGGCGATCAGCGCGAGCTCGGGCGTGAGGTGCCAGACCTTCAGCGCCTGGCCGGCCACGTAGGCGGCGCTGCCCAGAAAGGCGGCATGGCCGAAGGACAGGAGGCCCGTGTAGCCGAGCAGCAGGTTGAAGGCGCAGGCGAAGAGCGCAAAGCACAGCACCTTCATCACGAAGACCGGATAGAAGCCGATGAAAGGCGCAAGCAGCAGCGCCAGCAGCAGCGCGCCGTAGATGACGATGGAGATCTTCTTCATTATTTCTCGCTGCCGAACAGGCCGGCCGGGCGCAGCAGCAGCACCACCACCATGATGACGAAGACCACGGTGGAGGACGCCTCGGGATAGAACACCTTGGTCAGCCCCTCGACCACGCCGAGCCCCAGCCCGGTGAGGATGGCGCCCATGATCGAGCCCATGCCGCCGATCACCACCACCGCGAACACGATGATGATGAGGTTCTGCCCCATCAGCGGCGAGATCTGGATCACCGGCGCGGCCAGCACGCCGGCGAAGGCGGCCAGCGCCACGCCGAAGCCGTAAGTGAGCGTGACCATCAGCGGCACGTTGACGCCGAAGGCCTCCACCAGCCGCGGGTTCTCGGTGCCGGCGCGCAGGTAGGCCCCCAGCCGCGTCTTCTCGATCGCATACCAGGTGGCGAAGCACACCACCAGCGAGGCCAGCACCACCCAGGCGCGGTAGTTGGGCAGGAACATGAAGCCCAGGTTGGTGCCGCCGGAAAGCAGGTCCGGCGTGTTGTAGGGCAGGCCCGACACACCATAGGCCGAGCGAAAGCCGCCTTCGATCAGCAAGGTGAGGCCCAGGGTCAGCAGCAGGCCGTAGAGATGATCGAGCTTGTAGATCCAGCGCAGCAGCAGCCGCTCGATCAGCACGCCAAAGGCGCCGACGATGAGCGGCGCCACGACCAGCATCACCCAGTAGTTGACGTTGAAGTAGTTCATCGCCATCCATGTCAGCACTGCCCCCATCATGAACAGCGCGCCGTGCGCGAAGTTGATGACGTTGAGCAAGCCGAAGATCACCGCCAGCCCCAGGCTCAAGATTGCGTAGAAGGAGCCGTTGACCAGGCCCAGCAAGAGCTGGCTCAGCAGGGCGGGCAGGGAAATCGTCATGGATGGGATGAAGCGTTCAGGTCAGGGCGGTGATTATTTCCAGAGGGCGCAGGTGCTCTCTTCTTTGGTCGTGAAGACCTGGTCGCCCGGCACCTTCTTGACGATCTTCAGCAGGTCCCAGGGGCCTTTGGATTCGGCCGGCTTTTTCACCTCGGCCAGCAGCATGTCGTGCACCATGCGGCCGTCCGGACGGATCACGCCGCCCTTGGCGTAGAAGTCGTTGATGGGCGTCTTCTTCAGGTGGGCCATCACCTTGTCGGCGTCGGTGGACTTCACTGCCTCCACCGCCTTCAGGTAGGTCATGGTGGCGGAGTAGTCGGCGGCCTGGATGTCGGTGGGCTTCTGCTTGGTCTTGGCTTCGTAGCGGGCCGCCCACTTGCGAGTCTCGTCGTCCATGTCCCAATACCAGCTGGTGGTGTGCAGCAGGCCCTGCGTGGCCGGCAGGCCCAGGCTCTTGACGTCGGTCAGGAACACCAGCAGGCCGGCCACCTTCATCGACTTGTCGATGCCGAATTCCTTGGCGGCCTTGATCGAGTTGATGAAGTCGCCGCCGGCGTTGGCCAGGCCCAGCACCTGCGCCTTGGAGTTCTGCGCCTGCAGCAGGAAGGACGAGAAGTCCGATGCATTGAGCGGCGCGCGCACCGCGCCGGCCACCGTGCCGCCCTTGGCCTTGACCACCTTGGCGGTATCGCCTTCCAGCGAATGGCCGAAGGCATAGTCGGCCGTCAGGAAGAACCAGCTCTTGCCGCCGGTGTCGACCACCGCGCCGCCGGTGCTCTTGGCCAGCGCGACGGTGTCGTAGGCGTAGTGCACGGTGTAGGGGCTGCACTGGGCGTTGGTCAGCGCCGAGGTGGCGGCGCCGTTGGTGAAGAACACCCGCTTCTTCTCCTGCGCCACCTTGGAGGTGGCCAGCGCCACGCCGGAATTGGTGCCGGCGAAAATCATCGTCGCGCCTGCCGTGTCGATCCACTCGCGCGCCTTCGAGGCCGCGATGTCCGGCTTGTTCTGGTGGTCCACCGACAGCACTTCCACCGGCTGGCCCAGCACCTTGCCGCCCATGTCCTCGATCGCCATCTGGATCGCCGTGAGGCCGCCCTTGCCTTCGAGGTCGCCATACAGGCCGGACAGGTCGCTGATGTAGCCGATGACGACCTTCTCCTGGGCCTGCGCGGCCTGGCTGACAAGACCCGCGGCGGCGAGCATGAAGGCCACATGTTTGAGCTTGAATTGCATGAGAGAGTCTCCTGGGTTGGTGGTGATCGATGGATGAGAAATGAACGCTGGCTAGACGCCCAGCAACTCGTGCAGCACCGGCATCTTGGCGTCGAGGGCCGAAGCGCTGAAGGCCTCGACCATGCGGCCGTGCTCCATCACGTAGAAGCGGTCGGCCAGCGGCGCGGCAAAGCGGAAGTTCTGTTCCACCATGACGATGGTGTAGCCCTTGGCGCGCAGGGTCTGGATGGTGCGCGCCAATGCCTGCACGATGACCGGGGCCAGGCCCTCGGAGATCTCGTCGAGCAGCAGCAGCTTGGCGCCGGTGCGCAGGATGCGCGCCACCGCCAGCATCTGCTGCTCGCCGCCCGACAGGCGCGTGCCCGGGCTGTTGCGGCGCTCCGCCAGGTTGGGGAACATCTCATAGATCTCGGCCACCGCCATGCCCTGCCCCGCGCCCTTGAGCACCGGCGGCAGCAGCAGGTTTTCTTCGGCCGACAGGCTGGCGAAGATGCCGCGCTCTTCCGGGCAGTAGCCCACGCCCAGGTGCGCGATGCGGTGCGTGGGCAGGTGGATGGTTTCGGTGCCGTTGATCTGAATGCTGCCCTTGCGCGAACCGGTCAGCCCCAGGATGGCGCGCATGGTCGAGGTGCGCCCGGCGCCATTGCGCCCCAGCAGGGTGACCACTTCGCCCGGCTGCACCACCATGTCGACGCCGTGCAGCACGTGCGACTCGCCGTACCAGGCCTGCAGGCCCTTGATCTCCAGTGCCGGCACTGCCATCAGTGGGCCCCTTGCAGTTGGCCGTCGGTGGTGCCCATGTAGGCCTCCATCACCTGCGGATTGGTCGAGACCTGCGCATAGGGCCCCTCGGCCAGCACGGCGCCGCGCTGCAGCACCGTGATGGTGTCGGCGATGGTCGAGACCACGCTCATGTTGTGCTCCACCATCAAGATGGTGCGGCCCACCGAGACCCGCTTGATGAGTTCGGCCACCCGCTGCACGTCTTCGTGGCCCATGCCCTGCGTGGGCTCGTCCAGCAGCATCAGTTCGGGCTCCATGGCCAGGGTGGTGGCGATCTCCAGCGCCCGCTTTCGGCCGTAAGGCAGGTTCACCGTCTGCTCGTCGGCCAGGTCTTCCAGGCCCACCTGCGCCAGCAATTCGACCGCGCGCGCATTGAGCGCGTTCAGGCTCTTCTCGCTCTTCCAGAAGAAGAAGGAGGTGCCCAGCGCGCGCTGCAGGCCCAGCCGCACGTTCTCCATCAAGGTGAGGTGCGGGAACACCGCCGAGATCTGGAAGGAGCGGATGATGCCGCGCCGTGCGATCTGCGCCGGCCGCTCATGCGTGATGTCGTGCCCGTTGAAAAGAATGGTGCCCGCGGTGGGCTCCAGGAACTTGGTGAGCAGGTTGAAGCAGGTCGTCTTGCCTGCGCCGTTGGGCCCGATCAGCGCATGAATGGCACCGCGCTGCACCGACAGATCGACATTGCTGACTGCGGTGAAGCCCTTGAATTCCTTGGTGAGCTGGCGTGTCTCGAGAATGACGTCGCTCATGTAGCGAGACCACCCGGAAGCGTTGGCAGAAATTGAATCATGCGGCCCATCTTGACGCGCCACCATGGGCGCGGACCGCATTGTTGGCAGTGGCAGTCGAATTTAATACTGGGGCAAATGCCTATGCTGCAGTGCAACCACAGCGGCCGCGTGCACGGCCTGTGTGCAGGGCGCGCACCGGATCGGCGCGCCCTGCTGAACGGGCATCGTCAGTGGGCGCCTGCTGCGGCGTCCGCGCCAGCCGCGCCCCGTTGCGGCCGCGCCAGCCACACGAGCGGAATCAGCATGATGAAAAGCACCGCCGAGGCATAAAAGATGTCGGACGTGGCCAGCATGAAAGCCTGTTGGTCAACCATTCGATTGAGCTGCGCCAGCACCTGGTCGGCACTGAAGCCGCTCGCGCCCAGCCCCGAGATGGCGCTGGTCGCCGCACCGTTGCCGAGATTGACCGACTCCACCAGCTGCGCGTGGTGCAAGGTGGCGCGGTTTTCCCACAAGGTGGTGGTAACCGAGGTGCCGATGGCGCCGCCGGTGATGCGCAAGAAGTTCGACAGGCCCGAGGCCGCCGGGATGCGATCGGGCGACAGGCCCGACAGCGTGATCGTGACCAGCGGAATGAAGAAGAAGGCCATGGCGATGCCCTGCACCACCGTCGGGATCATGATGGTGGTGAAGTCGGCCTGCGTGTTGAAGCCGGCGCGCATCCACAGCACCAGCGCGAAGACGAGGAAGGAGAAGGTCGCATAGCGGCGCGGGTCCACCTTGCCCACCGTCATCCCCACCATCGGCGACAGCACGATCGCCAACAGGCCCACCGGTGCCATTGCCATCCCCGCCTGGGTGGCGGTGTAGCCCATGTGCTGCTGCAGCCACAGCGGCAGCAACACGATGTTGCCGAAGAAAAGGCCATAGGCCACCGCTGTTGCGACCGCACCGGTCCAGAAGTTGCGGCGCTTGAACAGCGACAGGTCGACCACCGGATGCTTGTCGGTCAGCTCCCAGACCAGGAAGAAGGCGAAGCCGACCACCGACGTGACACTCAGCGCGATGATTTCGGCCGAGTGGAACCAGTCCAGCTCCTTGCCCTTGTCCAGCATGAGCTGCAGCGAGCCGACCCACAGCACCAGCAGCGCCAGGCCGATGGCGTCGATGGGCACCTTGCGCGTGACGCTTTCGCGGTCGCGGTAAATGCCCCAGGTAATGAGCGCCGCCAGGATGCCCACCGGGATGTTGATGTAGAAGATCCAGGGCCAGGAGATGTTGTCGGTGATCCAGCCACCCAGGAGCGGCCCCATCACCGGCGCCACCAGCGTGGTCATCGACCACAGCGCCATGGCGAGGCCCGCCTTGGCGCGCGGATAGCTCGACAGCAGCAGCGTCTGCGACAGCGGAATCATCGGCCCGGCCACGAAGCCCTGCAGCGCGCGAAAGGCGATCAAAGTCGTCATGTTCGGCGCCAGGCCGCACATCCAGGACGTGATCACGAACAGGATGATGCTGGCCATGAACAGGCGCACCTGTCCGAAGCGCTGCGTCAGGAAGCCCGTCAGCGGCACCGCGATGGCATTGGCCACGGCGAAGCTGGTGATGACCCAGGTGCCCTGCGTCGCGCTCACGCCCAGGTCGCCGGCAATGGCCGGCAGCGAGACGTTGGCGATGGACGAGTCCAGCACGTTCATGAAGGTCGCGGCGGACAGGGCCACGGTGCCCCAGATGCGCGCCGAGCCTTCCAGCGGCGGCGGCGGGATGGTCGCGGGTGCGGACGACATTCAGTGCGCGCCGGAACGGTTCAGGAAGGATTGGCCGGCTGCGCTGCGTGGCTGCCGCGCGGCGGGCGCGCGGGCTGCGCGAGCGCGCCGACGTCGGCGCGCTTGCTGCCGAGGTTGGCGGCGATGATGCGCTGCACCTCTGCATCCGCGCCCTGGTCGAGCGCGCTGTAGACCTGGGTCTGCGACAGCGCGCTGGGACGCGGCGCGGTGGCCAGCATCTTGCCGTCCTTGTTCGACACGTCCACTTGCGCGTCCATCGACAGGCCCACGCGCAGCGGGTTGGACTTGAGCTGTTCGCCGTCGAGCGCGATGCGCACCGGCACGCGCTGCACCACCTTGATCCAGTTGCCGGTGGCATTCTGTGCCGGCAGCAGGGCAAAGGCGGCGCCGGTGCCCACGCCCAGGCCTGCCACCTTGCCGGTGTACTCGACCTTGGTGCCGTACACGTCGGCCGTCAGCTTCACCGGCTGGCCCAGGCGGATGCTGCGCAGCTGCACTTCCTTGAAGTTGGCGTCGACCCAGACCTGGTTGAGCGGCACCACCGACATCATCGGCGTGCCCGCCGCCACGCGCTGGCCCAGCTGCACGGTGCGCTTGGCCACGTAGCCGTCGACCGGTGCCGGGATGTCGATGCGCTGCGTCGCCAGATAGGCCTCGCGCACCTTGGCCGCGGCCGCCAGCACGCTGGGGTGCTGCTGCACGCTGGTGCCTTCGGTGAGCGACTGGTTGCTGGCCAGCTGCTCCTTCGCCGCCGTCACGCCGGCTTGCGCCGCCGACAGTGCGCTCTTCGCATTGGACAGTGCCGTTTCGGCATGGTTGAGCTCTTCCTTCGAGACGGCGCCGTTGCCCGACAGCGCCTTGCGCCGCTGCAGGTCGTCTTCGGCGCGGCCGATGTCGCTCCTGGCCTTCACGATGTCGGCCTCGCGCAGCGCCACCTGGGCGGCCAGCGAGCCGTTGTTGAGATACAGGGTGCGCACCTGGCGCACCGTCTGTGCCAGCGCCGCCTCCGCCTGGTCGAGCGCCACGCGGGCATCGGCCGGGTCGAGCTTGACCAGCGGCTGGCCGGCCTTCACGTAGTCGGTGTCGTCGGCCATGATCGACATCACGGTGCCGGCGATCTGCGGCGTGATCTGGATCACGTTGCCCTGCACGTAGGCGTTGTCGGTCGACTCGTAGTGGCTGGCCACCAGCCATTCATACGCGCCCCAGCCGGCTCCGGCGACCACCACGATGGCGGCCAGCGCGCTCAATGCCTTGCGGCGATTGCCGTTGCCGGCGGGCGCGGTTTCGGTCGCCGCAGCAGCGGCCGCAGGGACCTGTTTGTCTTGATCGGTCATGGCGTGTGTTTTCTTTCGATCCGAAGGTGCTCAGCTCAGCGCAGGGCGGCCGTGCTGGTGGGCGCCTGGTAGCCGCCGCCCAGCGCATGGGCGAGGCCGACCTGGGTGCTGAGCGCACGGGCCGCGAGATCGACCTGGTTCTGGCGCTGCAGCAGCACGTTGTTCTCGGCCGTCAGCACGTTGAGATAGGTACCCAGGCCCGCGCTGTAGCGCTGCACCGCGATCTCGTAGGCGCCTTCGGCGGCTTCCTGGCCCAGCTGCTGCTGCACCTGCTGGCGCGCCACCGACTGGATCGCAGTGACCTGGTCGGCGACGTCGCGCACCGCGTCGAGCACCGTGTTGTTGTAGCTCTCGATGGCGGCGTCGAGATCGGCATCCTTGCCGCGCAGGTTGGCGCGCAATTGGCCGCCCTCGAAGATCGGCAGGCGGATCGCCGGGCCGAAGCTCCACAGCCGGCTGCCGGGCTTGAGCAGGTTGTCGAAGCCCAGGCTCTGGTAGCCCGCGGTGGCCACCAGGTCGATGTTGGGATAGAAGAGCGTCCTGGCGTAGGCCACGTCCTGGGTCGCGGCCTCGACGCGCCAGCGCGCAGCGGCGACGTCGGCACGGCGGCCCAGCAGGTCGGCCGGGATGCTCGGCTGCAGCGCGATCGCCTTGAAGCCGTCGAGCGCCGGCGCCTTCAACTTCTCGCTGGCACCGGGTTGGCCCACCAGGGCGTCGAGCGCATGGCGGGTCTGCGCGATCTGCTCGGCCAGCGACTCCATGCGCTGGCGTGCCTCGGGAATGCCCGATTCGCTCTGGCGCAACTCGAGCCGCGTGTCCAGCCCGGCCGAGACGCGGTCGCGCACCAGCTTCAGCGTTTCCTCGCGCTGCGCCACCGTGCGTTTGGCGACCGCTTCCAGGCCGTCCAGCCGGGCCCACTGGATATAGGTATTGGTCACGCGCGAGGCCAGCAGGATGCGGGCCGCCTCGGCCTCGGCGATGGCCGCATTGGCGCCGCCGACGGCGGCTTCGATGGCACTGCGGTTCTTGCCGAAGAAGTCGAGTTCCCAGCTGCCGCTGAGCAGCAGCGCGCCGGAGTCGCGGATCGAGCCGCCCAGCGGCGGCGGATAGATGAAGTTGTTGCTGAACAGCTGGCGCGTCAGGTCCAGGCCGGCGCCGACCTGCGGCAGGTCGGCCGAGCGTGCCACGTCAAGCGACGACTGCGCCTTGGCCACGCGCGCTCGCGCGATCGCGAGATTGGGATTGCCCTGCAGCGCCTGGTCGACCAGGCCATTGAGCTGGGCATCGCCGAAGGCGAGCCACCAGCGGGCTTCGACCTCGTTGCGCTCCACGTCGCTGACACGCAGTCCGCCAGCGCTTTCGGCGCCCAGGCCGAGCGATTGCGAATCGCGCAACCTGGCCTGCGAGTCGATGCCGGACATGTCGGCGCAGCCGGCAAGGACGGCCAGAGCGAGCGAGGCGGCAATGGCCACGCCGCTGCGCCACAGGCGCTCAGGAAGCGCTCGAGTCATCTTCTTTTCTTTCTTCACGGGCCGAGATGGCTTGCGCGTTGTCGAGGATGCGGCGCAGGTAGCTCTTGAGCTCTTCCCATTCCTCGCGCGTGAAGCCGGCCAGGTATTCGTTCTGCACGCGGGCCAGGAAGTGCGGCACCTCCTGCGCGGCCGCGCGGCCTTCATCGGTGAGCTCGATGTTCACCACGCGCCGGTCCGACTGCGAGCGCACGCGCCGGCACAGGCCCTTGGCTTCCAGGCGATCGAGCAGGCGCGTCATGGCGCCGGTGTCGAGCTGGCATTCGCGCGCCAGTTCGGCCACCGTGGTGGCCACGCCCATGTGCAGCTTGTGCAGCGGAATCCACTGCGGATAGGTGGGGCTGCCCGGTTCGCACAGGCTCGACTCCACCGATTGGCTGATCGAGGACAGGATCCGCTTCATCATGTAACCGACGCTCTCCTCCGCCCGATAGCTCTCCGGACGATAGAAATCGACCGGCTCGGACTTGTCGGGGGCGGGTGGGGGCGCGTTCTGATCAGTCATGCTGAAAATATTATTTGCCGCAGCAGTTATTGTCAAGGCCGCTTTTGAGCGGGCAAGCGTTCGATAAAATCCGCCAATGGCTGCCGCTGCTTCTGACACATCACCCCGTTCGCCCGCCAAGGGCACCCCCCGATCCCTGTCGGGCCTGGCGCCCTTTCTTCGGCCCTACCGGCTGCAGATTTCCTTGGCGGCGGTGTTCCTGGTTCTCGCGGCCCTGACGACGCTGGTTTTTCCGCTGGCCCTGCGTGGTTTGATCGATGGCGGCCTGATCAGTGCCGACAAGGGCACGCAGGCCATGGGGCTGCGCGGCCATTTCCTCGAACTGTTTGCCGTGGCGGTCGCGCTCGGCCTGTTCTCGGCGGCGCGCTTCTATACGGTCAGCTGGCTGGGCGAGCGTGTCACCACCGACCTGCGCAACGCCGTCTATTCGCACGTGCTGCGCCAAAGCCCGGCCTTCTTCGAGACCACCCAGACCGGCGAAGTGCTGTCACGCATCACCGGCGACACGACGCTGGTACAGACGGTGGTCGGTTCATCGCTCAGCATGGGGCTGCGCAACGCGGTGATGGGCATCGGCGCCCTGGCCATGCTGGTCTGGACCAATCCCTATGTGATGACCCAGGTGCTGCTGATCCTGGTGCTGATCGTATTGCCCAGCATGTGGTTCGGCCGCCGGGTGCGGCGCTTGTCGCGTGCCAGCCAGGACCGTGTGGCCGACGCCAGCGCCATCGCCGCCGAGGTGCTCAATGCGATCCCCGTGGTGCAGAGCTACACGGCGGAAGAGCGCGAGGCGAAGCGCTTCCACGCCTCCACCGACAACGCCTTCCACACCGCCGTGCGCCGCACCAAGGCGCGCTCGGTGCTGGTGGCCTTCATCATCATCGCCACCTCGGCTGCGCTGCTGTGGGGCCTGTACGAAGGCACGCAGGCGGTGCTGCAAGGCAGCATCAGCGCCGGCCACCTTGGGCAGACGGTGGTGTACGTGATCATCCTGGCCGGCGCGGCGGCGGTGCTGGGCGAGGTCTATGGCGATCTGCTGCGCGCCGCCGGCGCCACGGAACGCTTGATGGAGCTGCTGCACGCGCAGGCCGACATCCGCTCGCCGGCCCAGCCGGTGCAGGTGCCGGCGCCCACCGCCGGCAGCACCATCCGCTTCGAGGCGGTGCGCTTCCACTACCCGTCGCGGCCGGACACGCCGGCGCTGCGCGACTTCAGCCTCGACATCGCGTCCGGCGAAACGGTGGCGCTGGTGGGCTCCAGCGGCGCCGGCAAGAGCACCGTGCTGCAACTGCTGCTGCGCTACTACGACCCGCAGCAGGGCCGCATCCTGATCGATGGCGCGGCGCTCGACGCCCTGGCGCTCGATGACCTGCGGGCCCACATCGGGCTGGTGCCGCAGGACGCGGTGATCTTCTCGGCCAGCGCGCTGGAGAACATCCGCTACGGCCGCCCCGGGGCCAGCGAGGACGAGGTGCACGCGGCCGCGCGCGCCGCCTTTGCCGACGATTTCATCAGCGCCCTGCCCGAGGGCTACAACACATTTCTCGGCGAGCGCGGCGTTCGCCTGTCGGGCGGCCAGCGCCAGCGCATCGCGATTGCCCGCGCCATCTTGAAGAACGCCCCGCTCTTGCTGCTGGACGAGGCCACCAGTGCGCTCGATGCGCAGAGCGAACGCATGGTCCAGGCCGCGCTGGACAGCGCCATGGCGAACCGCACGACCCTGGTGATCGCGCACCGCCTTGCCACCGTGCAAAAGGCCGACCGCATCGTCGTGCTGGACCACGGCGGCATCGTCGAGCAAGGCACGCACGCGTCACTGGTGGCCCAGGGCGGCGTCTACGCAAGGCTGGCCGCGCTGCAGTTCACTGCATGATGACGACGCTCACAGCTTGAGCGTCACCGGCGGCGCCGCCAGGGCGCTCCTTTGCAGCCAGGCAAAGACCGAATCGGCCGTCACGGTTTCGATGCGGTCCGAGAAGCGCTTCTCGTCGGGATGGTCGTCGAAGGCCACGTTGGCGGATGAGATGCGGCCACCCAGGCGGGTCAGCGGGCTGAGCCTGAGCGTCGTCGGCTCGTAGCCCTTGAACTGCAGCCAGGCCTGCGCCCGCGCGCGGCCATCGACGCCGGCCGGCTCCATGGCCAGCGCCATGGTTTCGATCACCCATTGGTTGGACTGCTGGTACTTCCGGCCCCAGGCATAGGAGACCAGGCTGTAGGCCGGCTGGTTGACGCGCAGCAGCTGTTGGGGCGGCGCCTGCATCAGGCTCAGCAACTGCGCCTGCACATCCGGCGCCGGTACCGCCCAGGCCGCCTCGTAGCGCCACAGATCGTCCAGGAAGAAGTCGCCCAGGCCCTGGCGGTACACGCTGGCGCGCGCGCTTCCGCACTGGTTGAGCTTGTGAACCACGCGCCATGTCCCCTCCCCGCTCTTGTAGGCGATACCCAGGTGGGAATAGCGCAGGCCGTACTTGCGCAGGTCCTGGCCGGCACGCGCCAGGATCACCACCTTGGCACCGCTGGCATCCAGCGCCAGCGCGGTGCGTTGCGCCAGCTGCAGGCCCTGGCGAAAGGCCTGCGCATCGGGCATCTTGGCCTCGCAGGAACGCCCGGCGGCGGCGGGTGCATGGTGCGCGGCAAGCGCCGCGCATAGAAAGGCGGCGCTCAGCGCCGGTGCCAACTTGAACGCACGCATCGCCATCAGCCCGACACCTTGGCGCTATGCAGCAGCGCGCGGCCCAGTTCGTTGGGAATGAAAGCCAGCACTTCGCCCGTGGCCACCAGCATCACGCCAGTGGAAATGATCACCACGCTCACCGCCGTATCGACCTGCTTGACCGAGTAGCTGGCCGAGCCGAGCGACACGCGGACGCTGGCCTGCGCACCGTCGGCGGCCCGCTCCAGCACGTACACCACGGCATCGCCCGAGACCTGCACGCTCTTGATGATGAGCTGACTGCCGGCCACCGACAGTGCGACCGGAATGGCCACCGCGGCGCTCGCTGCCGTTGCCGCCGCTGCAGTGCTCAGTACCACCGAGGCGACCGGCAGCGCCGAGAGCGCAAGCGAGGCTTCGCTCTGGGCGTGCGCCGAGGCCGCGGGCAAGGCGCAGGCGCCGCAGACCGTGGCCACGGCAAGAAGGACACCGGAGATTGATTTCTTCATGGCAACTTTCCAAAGTGGTTGAGAAAGAAAGTGCCCGGTGCGACATCGCCTGAAGGAAAGGCGCTGCTGCGCGAGGCGAACGAATGCTCGTTCGACGCGCGGCGCGGAGTGCTTGATTAGTGAGTTGGTAACCGCGCCAGAACCGCGCAGTAGCCGGATTCGATACCGGCTGGCGCGCGAGCGTTGCTGCCCGCGCCAGGACGCCCTATTGCAGCGTTTCCTTGAGCGCCGCGGGCAGCGCGATCTGCATCACGGCGATGCCCTCGTCCGCCAGCGCCGCGGTTTCCTCGCGCGTGGCCTGGCCGCGGATGCCGCGTTCCTTGACTTCGCCGTAGTGGATCTTGCGCGCCTCGTCCGCGAAGCGCTCGCCCACGTCCTCGGTCGTGGCCATCAGCTCACGCACGGCGCGCAGCCAGCGTCCGTTCTGCTGCTGCTGTTGGTGCTGTGCCTGCAAGGCCTGTGCCGCTTGCGGCTCGGCCGGCGCCTTGCCGCCGCCCAGGTTGAGGCGCGGCGCAGCCAGCAGCTTGGTGATGTCCTTGCCGCCACACACCGGGCACTCGACCAGGCCGCCGGACAGCTGCGCCTCGAACGCTTCGTTCGACGCGAACCAGCCTTCGAATCCGTGGCCATGCGAGCACTGGAGGTTGAGGACCTTCATGCCCGCAATTATCCGGCCCGGCCGTTGGCGGCCGTCTCCTGCCAATCGAGTGTCCATGCGCCCGACAAGACGTTCTGCAGCCAGAGGGTGCAGGTGAGCGACTTGGCGTCGGTCACGGTGCCGTCGCGGCACCAGCCCAGCAGCTCGTCCACGCTGGCGGTGATCACGTCGAGGAATTCGCCATGGTCGAGCTGGCGCTCACCCAGCGACAGGCCGCGGGCGAAGTAGACATGGATGATTTCGGTGGAATAGGCCACGGCCAGGTGCATGGCACCCGCATGGGCCCATTCGCGGGCGCTGTAGCCGGTTTCTTCCAGCAGCTCGCGCTGCCCGCAAAAGAGCGGATCCTCGCCCGCATCGAGCTTGCCGGCCGGGAACTCGACCATCACATGGCCGACCGGGTAGCGGTACTGGCGCTCCAGCACGACGCGGCCGTCGTCCAGCATGGGAATGACCACCACGGCACCCGGATGCACCACGTATTCGCGCGTGGCGGTGTGGCCGTCGGGCATGCGCACCGTGTCGCGCCGCGCTTCCAGGAAATTGCCCTTGAAGAGCAAGGTGCCGTCGACACGCTCTTCCTTCAGATGACCGTCGTCCATCCTCAACTCCGGTGATGCTTGATCAGGTAGCGCCAGGTGAAGCCAGGAAAGGCCAGCACCAGGAACAATGCCCCCGAGACTGCGTAGAACTCCCAGCCCTGGGCCGCGATCTGCCCGACGCGGCGCTCGAACAGCAGGCCCACGCCGCCCGCCAGAAAATAGAAGACCAGCAGCTCCGCAAAGCGCAGCCCGAGCCCCTTGCGGCCCGAGCGCAGCGCAATCAGCGCAAACAGCCGCTCATTGGCAAAAGGCAGGTTGGCCGCCACCAGGGCGACCACCAGCACCAGCCAGACCGAAGCACTTTGCGACGACACGCGTGCGCGGGCTCTCGGGCTCTCAGCCCGCGAGGGTGGCCACGATGGCCTTGGCGCACAGCGCCATCAGGCCGCCCGGCACGATGCCCAGGATCAGGATCAGGGCGCCGTTGATGGAGAGCACCGCGCGCACGTCGCCGGGCGCCGAGACGGTGCTGGCCGTCACCGGCTCGTCGAAGTACATGACCTTCACCACGCGGATGTAGTAGAAGGCGCCGACCAGCGAAGCCATCACCGCGAACACTGCCAGCCCGATGTAGAAGGCCTGGCCGGAAGCGATCAGCGCCTGCAGCACCGCCAGCTTGGCGTAGAAGCCCACCATCGGCGGAATGCCGGCCAGCGAGAACATGGCGATCGCCATGACGGCCGCGTAAAGCGGGCTACGCTGGTTCAAGCCGGCAAAGTCGGTGATCTCTTCGCTCTCGAAGCCTTCGCGCGCCA
This sequence comes from Variovorax sp. LARHSF232, assembly GCF_052871435.1. Lineage (NCBI taxonomy): Bacteria > Pseudomonadati > Pseudomonadota > Betaproteobacteria > Burkholderiales > Comamonadaceae > Variovorax > Variovorax sp. LARHSF232. Next base: position 161,221 of record NZ_JBIXJS010000001.1, read on the forward strand.
GCAGCAGGATGATGCCGAAGCTGGCCAGGGTTGTGAGCACGTAGGTGATGACGTAGAACATCGACGCGCTGTAAGCGTACTGCGCGTTGTAGGTGTTGTCGTTCACCACGCCAGCCACCAGGCCCAAGAGCATGAAGCCCATCTGCGCGATGGTCGAGTAGGCCAGCATGCGCTTGAGGTTGGTCTGGGCAATGGCCGCCAGGTTGCCGATCAAAAGCGAACCGATGGCCAGCACGGTGAGCATCTGCTGCCAGTCGATGGCCAGCGGCAGCAGGCCCTCCACCAAGAGGCGGATGATGATGGCGAAGGCGGCCAGTTCGGGCGCCGCGCCTATCAGCAGGGTGACGGCCGTGGGCGCGCCCTGGTAGACGTCGGGCACCCACATGTGGAAGGGGGCAGCGCCCACCTTGAACGCCAGGCCGGCCACGATGAACACCAGGCCGAACACCAGCACCTGGTGCTTGACGGCGCGGCTGGCGATGATCTTGAAGACCTCGTTCACGTCCAGCGTGCCGGTGGCGCCGTAGATCATCGACAGGCCGTACAGCAGGAAGCCGCTGGCCAGCGCGCCCAGGACGAAGTACTTCATGGCCGCTTCGCTGGCCACCGCGTTGTCGCGGCGCAGCGCGACCAGCGCATAGCTCGACAAGGTGAGCAGTTCCAGGCCGAGGTAGATCAGGAGGAAGTTGCTGCCCGAGATCATCACGAACATGCCCAGCAGAGCCAGCATGCTCAGGGTGAACATCTCGCCGCCGCGCAGCATCTCGCGGTCGGCCGCATAGGGGCGGCCGTAGACCAGGGTGGCCATCAGCGCAATGCTGGCAAAGCACTTGAGCCAGTTGCCCATGGGGTCGCTCACCACCATGCCGCCGAAGCCGTACACGGTCTGGCCATTGCTGGCGTTGAGGCCGGTGAGGTACGCCACCACCGCCAGCGTGAGCAGCGTCAGGATGTAGGTGCGGGTGCGGCGCGGGTCGTTCGACGACAGGTCGACCAGCGCGATGATGCAGGCCATGACCAGGAGCACGATCTCCGGGTAGATGGTGATCCAGCTGAGTTTGTCAATCATCTCGTTCTCTTGTTCAGCGTGGAGTTATGGCAGCTTGGAAATCGCCACGTGGCGCAGCAGCTCGGCCACCGATGCGTCCATCACGTCGGTGAAAGGCTTCGGGTCCAGGCCCATCCACAGCACGGGAATCGCCAGCAGCGCCAGCATCAGGAATTCGCGGCCGTTGATGTCCGTCAGTTCCTTCACGTGGTCGTTGCCCACATCGCCCAGGTAGACGCGCTTGTACATCCACAGGGTGTAGGCGGCGCCGAAGATCAGCGCGGTGGCTGCGCCCAGGCCCAGCCAGAAGTTGGCCTTGACGGCACCCAGGATCACCATCCATTCGCCCACGAATCCGGCGGTGGCCGGCAGGCCGCAGTTGGCCATGGCGAACAGCAGCGCGAAGGCGGCGAACTTGGGCATGGTGTTGACCACGCCGCCGTAGTCGGCGATTTCACGCGAATGCACGCGGTCGTACAGAACGCCGATGCAAAGGAACATGGCGCCCGAAACGAAACCGTGCGCGATCATCTGCACGATGCCGCCGGCCACGCCCAGGTCGTTGAAGATGAAGAAGCCCAGCGTGACGAAGCCCATGTGCGCCACCGACGAGTAGGCCACCAGCTTCTTCATGTCCGTCTGCACCAGCGCCACCAGGCCGACGTAGATCACGGCGATGAGCGACAGCGCGATCATGAACCAGGCCCACTCGTGCGCCGCGTCGGGCGCAATCGGCATCGAGAAGCGCAGGAAGCCGTAGGCACCCAGCTTCAGCATGATCGCGGCCAGCACGGCGGAGCCGCCGGTGGGCGCCTCGACGTGCACGTCCGGCAGCCAGGTATGAACCGGCCACATCGGCACCTTGACGGCGAAGGCGGCGAACAGCGCGAAGAAGACCAGCGTCTGCACATGGCCGCTCAGCTTGACCTGGTGCCAGGTGAGGATGTCGAAGCTGCCGCCCGAGACGTTGTACAGGTAGATCAAGGCCACCAGCAGGAGTAGCGAGCCCAGCAAGGTGTACAGGAAGAACTTGAAGGCAGCGTAAATCTTGTTGGGCCCGCCCCAGATGCCGATGATGAGGTACATCGGGATCAGGGTGGCTTCGAAGAAGGTGTAGAACAGCACGCCGTCGAGCGCGGAAAACACGCCGATCATCAGGCCCGACAAGATCAGGAACGCGCCCATGTACTGATTGACGCGCTCGGTGATCACTTCCCAGGCCGAGATCACCACCACCACCGTGATGAAGGCCGTCAACAGCACGAACCACAGCGACAGGCCGTCGACCCCCACGTGGTAGAAGATGTTGAAGCGGTCGATCCACGGGCTCTTCTCGACGAACTGCATCGCCGCCGTCTTCAGCTGGAAGCCGGCGTACAGCGGAACGGTGACGATGAAGCTCAGGATCGAGCCGATGAGCGCAACCCAGCGCACGAGGCGCGCCTGGTCGTCACGCCCGAAGGCCAGCAGCGCGGCGCCGAAACCGATCGGCAGCCAGATGGCAAGACTCAGCAAACCCATTTTTGTTTTTCTCCAGTGCCGCCGCTTATCGCTTGAACCATACGAAGTAGGACATCAGCACGAACACGCCGAGCAGCATGGCAAACGCATAGTGATAGATGTAGCCCGACTGCACCCAGCGCACCACGCCGGACACGCGGCCCACGACCTTCCAGGAACCGTTGACGATGGCGCCGTCGATCAGCCCCTGGTCGCCGCCCTTCCACAGGCCGTTGCCCAGGGCGCGTGTGGCGCGGGCGATCACGTTCTCGTTGAACCAGTCCATGTAGTACTTGTTCTCGAGCAGGCGGTAGATCGGGCCGAAGGCGCGCCGAATGGCCGCCGGGACCGCCGGGTTGACGAGGTACATGTACCAGGACGTCACCACGCCGGCCAATGCCAGCCAGAAGGGCCAGGCCGTGAGGCCGTGCAGCGCCATGGCCATCGGGCCGTGGAAGGCTTCCTTCAATTCGGTCATGGCGTGGTGGCGCGTCGCGTCGACGATGATCGAGTCCTTGAAGAATTCGCTGAAGAGCATGCCGTCGATGGTCATGTAGCCGATCACCACCGAGGGGATGGCCAGCAGCACCAGCGGCAGCCACACCACCCAGGGCGACTCATGCGGCGTCGAGTGGTCTTCGCGGTGGCCATGGTTGGGCTCATCGTGCGCATCGTGGTGATGCGCGTCCGGATTCTGGTCGTAGCGTTCCTTGCCGTGGAAGACCAGGAAGTACATGCGGAACGAATAGAAAGCCGTGACGAACACGCCCGCCAGCACCGACCAGTAGGCGAAGTTGGCGCCCCACAGGTGGCTCTCGTGCACCGCCTCGATGATGCTGTCCTTGGAGTAGAAGCCAGCGAACAGTGGCGTGCCGATCAGCGCCAGCGAGCCCAGCAGCGAGGTGATCCAGGTGATGGGCATGTACTTGCGCACGCCGCCCATCCAGCGGATGTCCTGGTTGTGGTGCATGCCGATGATGACCGAGCCGGCACCGAGGAACAGCAACGCCTTGAAGAAGGCGTGCGTCATCAGGTGGAACACCGCCACCGAATAGGCCGAGGCGCCCAGCGCCACCGTCATGTAGCCCAGCTGAGACAGCGTCGAGTAGGCGACCACGCGCTTGATGTCGTTCTGGATGATGCCCAGAAAGCCCATGAACAGCGCCGTGATGGCACCGATCACCAGGATGAAGCTCAGTGCCGTGTCGCTCAACTCGAACAGCGGCGACATGCGCGCCACCATGAAGATGCCGGCCGTCACCATGGTGGCGGCGTGGATCAGCGCGGAGATGGGGGTCGGGCCTTCCATCGAATCGGGCAGCCACACGTGCAGCGGGAACTGCGCGCTCTTGCCCATGGCGCCGATGAACAGGCAAATGCAGATCACGGTGATCAGCATCCAGTCGGTGCCGGGGAAGCCAAGCTTGGCAATCTCGCCGGCCTGGCCGAACACTTCGCCGTAGTTCAGCGAGCCGGCGTAGGCCGCCACCAGGCCGATGCCCAGGATGAAGCCGAAGTCGCCCACGCGGTTGACCAGGAAGGCCTTCAGGTTGGCGAAGATGGCGGTCGGCTTGTTGTACCAGAAGCCGATCAGCAGGTACGACACCAGGCCCACCGCTTCCCAGCCGAAGAACAGCTGCAGCATGTTGTTGCTCATGACGAGCATCAACATCGAGAAGGTGAACAGCGAGATGTAGGCGAAGAAGCGGTTGTAGCCGTCGTCTTCCTCCATGTAGCCGATGGTGTAGATGTGCACCATGAGCGAGACGAAGCTGACGACGCACATCATCATGGCCGTGAGGCCGTCGATGAGGAAGCCGACTTCCATCTTCAACCCGCCGATCACCATCCACTCGTAGATGGTGGCTTCGAAGCGGGCGCCGTCCAGCGCCACGCTCTTGAGCGTCATCGCCGAGATGACGAAGGCGATCAGCACGCCCAGGATGGTGACCGAGTGCGATGCACGGCGGCCGATCAGGTTGCCGCCGAACTTGGTGCCAAGGATGCCGGCGATCAAGGAGCCGGCCAGGGGTGCCAGCGGGACCGCCAGCAGCGTGGATGCGGAAAGAGTTGCGCTCATGTTGGTTCTCGTTCCTTCAACCCTTGAGCGCGTTGAGCTCGTCGACGTTGATGTTCGACTTGTTGCGGAACAGCAGCACCAGCAGCGCCAGCCCGATGGCCGACTCGGCCGCCGCCACCGTCAGGATGAAGAACACGAAGATCTGTCCGTGCATGTCGCCCAGGTAGTAGGAGAAGGCGACGAAATTCATGTTCACGGCCAGGAGCATCAGCTCGATGGCCATCAGCAAGATGATCAGGTTCTTGCGGTTCAGGAAGATGCCGATCACCGACAGCGCGAACAGGATGGCGCCCAGCGAGAGAAAGTGTCCCAGCGAGATGGTCATGCCTTGGCTCCCGGTTGCGCGTCGGCTTGTGGTTCAGCGGCGGCCGCCGGCTCGGCGGCGCGGGTGACCGGCATCGTGACGATGCGCACCCGGTCGCGCGCCTTCACGCGCACGGCGATGGCCGGGTCGATGTGCTTGCTGTCCTTGCGCTTGCGCAAGGTGAGCGCGATGGCCGCGATGATCGCCACCAGCAGGATCACGGCCGCAACTTGCAGCGGGTAGAGGTATTCGGTGTAGAGCAGCTGGCCCAGTTCCAGCGTGTTGGAGCTGCCCGGCGCCATGCCCATGGTGGCGCCGCGCGGCGCACCTTCGAGGCGGAAGCCCCCCATCAGCACCGCGGCCATTTCAAGGGCAATCAGCGCACCGACGGCTGCCGCCAGCGGGAAGTGCTTCCAGAAGCCTTGTCGCAGGCTGTCGACGTTGATGTCCAGCATCATCACGACGAACAGGAACAGCACCATCACCGCACCCACGTAGACCAGCACCAGCGTGATGGCCAGGAATTCGGCGCGCAGCAAGAGCCAGATGGCCGATGCCTGGAAGAAGGCGAGCACCAGGTACAAGGCCGAGTAGACCGGGTTTCGCGCGGTGATGACGCGGAAGGCCGCAAACAGCAGCACCGCGGCAAAGAGATAGAACAGACCGGTCTTGACGTCCATGGATCGAGTTCGCTTGTGTGGTCGGGCCCAGTCCGCTTCAGCGGTACTTGGCGTCGGCCGCCTTGTTGGCGGCGATTTCTTTTTCGTAGCGGTCGCCCACGGCGAGCAGCATGTCCTTGGTGAAGTACAGGTCGCCCCGCTTCTCACCGTGGTATTCGAAGATGTGGGTTTCCACGATCGAGTCGACCGGGCAGCTTTCTTCGCAGAAGCCGCAGAAGATGCACTTGGTCATGTCGATGTCGTAGCGCGTGGTGCGACGCGAGCCGTCGTCACGCACCTCCGATTCGATGGTGATGGCCAGCGCCGGGCACACCGCCTCGCACAGCTTGCAGGCAATGCAGCGCTCTTCGCCGTTTTCGTAGCGGCGCAGCGCGTGCAGGCCGCGAAAGCGCGGGGACAGCGGGGTCTTTTCTTCGGGAAACTGCACCGTGATCTTGCGCGAGAAGGCGTACTTGCCGGTGACGGCAAGGCCCTTGAACAACTCGATCAGCATGAAGCTGGACAAGAAGTCCTTCAGCGAGAACGGAGCCGAGGCTGTTACGGCGTTCGCAGACATGGCGATTCCAGTTATTTCCAGATATTGAAGGGGGTCTGCATCCAGGCGCCGACCACCACCAGCCACACCAGGGTGACCGGAATGAAAATCTTCCAACCCAGACGCATGATCTGGTCGTAGCGGAAGCGCGGGAAGGTCGAGCGCACCCACAGGAACATGGTGACCACGCAGAAGGTCTTGGCGCCCAGCCAGATCCAGCCCGGGATGAAGGACAGGAACTCGAAAGGTGGCAGCCAGCCGCCGAGGAACAGGATCACGCACAGGATCGAGACCAGCCACATGTTGGCGTACTCGGCCAGGAAGAACATGGCGAAGCTCATGCCCGAGTACTCGATCATGTGGCCCGCGACGATTTCCGATTCGCCTTCCACCACGTCGAAGGGGTGGCGGTTCGTCTCGGCCAGGCCCGAGATGAAGTAGACGAAGAAGATCGGCATCAGCGACAACCAGTTCCACGACAGGAAGCCCATGCCCATCGAGGCGAAGTGGCCCCTGCCCTGGCTCGTGACGATGTCGGTCATGTTCAGGCTGGCCGACACCATCAGCACCACGACGAAGCAGAAGCCCATCGCGATTTCGTAGCTCACCATCTGGGCCGAGGCGCGCAGCGCACCCAGGAAGGCGTACTTCGAGTTCGAGGCCCAGCCGGCGATGATCACGCCATAGACCTCCAGCGAGGTGATGGCCATCACAAACAGAAGGCCGGCATTGATGTTGGCCAGCGCCACGTCCGGCCCGAAGGGAATCACCACCCATGCGGCCAGGGCCGGCATGATGGTCATGATGGGTCCCAGCAGGAACAGGCTCTTGTTGGCGACCGTCGGAAGGATGATTTCCTTGGTCAGGAGCTTGAGCGCGTCGGCGATGGGCTGCAAGAGGCCCAGCGGGCCGATGCGGTTGGGGCCCAGGCGAATCTGCGTGAAGCCGATGGCCTTGCGCTCCCACAGGGTGAGGTAGGCCACCGCGAGCATCAGCGGGATGACGACCACGATGATCTTCACCAGGGTCCAGATCACAGGCCAGATGACGCCCGTCCACCAGCCGGCGGAACCGAGGCCCAGGCCGAAGCCGTAGATCGAATCGATCATGCCAGTGCCTCCTCGCGGCTGGCGACGCCCGAAGCGCGGCGCGCGTCGGCGGTCAGTTGGAGCGAGGGAGCGCGGCGCACGATGGAATCGAGCTGATAGATGCTGGCTACCACCGGCTCGGCTTGCGCGTCGGCCGCGAGCACGGGGCTCGCCGTCGTCGCGTTGCTGAGCCGCTCGGCCGGCACCTGGCCGGCCACGCCGGCAGCCGCCAGCACGTCGGCGGTCGACTCGAAGGCAAAGCCCGGCAGGCCCAGCAGGTTGGCCAGCACGCGCAGCACCTTCCAGGCGGGACGCGCCTCGCCTTGCGGCTTGACCACGGCGTGGAAGCTCTGCACGCGGCCTTCGGCATTGACGAAGGTACCCGGCGTCTCGGTAAAGGGCGCGATCGGCAGCAGCACGTCGGCGAATTCGAGATTCGCCTTGAAGGGGCTCAGGCTCACGACCATCTCGGCCTGGCTCAGCGCTTCGATGGCCTTGCTGCCAGCGGCAGAGTCGAACACCGGCTCGTTGTTGAGCAGCAGCACCGCCTTCAGACCGCCAGCCAGCATCTGGCCGGCATGGAAGCCGCCCTTTTGCGGCTGGGCACCGACCCACTGCGCACCCACGGTGTTGGCCGCTTCGGTCAGGTAGCCGACCGTGGCGCCGGTCTGGGCGCCGATCCAGTTGGCCAGGGCCAGCAGCGATTCGGCCTGGGCATGGTGCGCAGCCGCGTTGCCCAGCAGGATGGCCTTGCGTTCACCGCCGGCCAGCGAGGCAGCGATGGCCTTGGCGGAGTCGTCGGCCTGCACGCCGGCGACAGGCGCGCTCACGCCCTTGTCCTGCGCGATGGCCGCGGCCACGCCGGCCAGCACCGCCACCCATTGGCCGGCTTCGGCCACGGCGGCGTTGGCGATCGCGATGGCCCAGGCGTCAGCATCGGCCAGCAGCGACGGCGAGGTGACGACGTTCAGCGCCCCACCCTTGCGCACCGACTGACGAATGCGCTGGGCAAACAGCGGATGGTCCTTGCGCAGGTTGGAGCCCACGACCAGCACGCGCTGCAGTTGCGAGAGCGAAGCGATCGACGTACCGAGCCAGCGCACGCCGCTTCCTTGCTCGAAGGCCGCGCGGCGCAGCCGGTGATCGATGTTGTCGCTGCCCAGGGCGCGCGTGAGTTGCGCAGCCAGGTACAGCTCTTCCAGCGTGCTGTGCGGGCTGGCCAGGGTGCCGATGCTCTGGGCACCGTGGTCGTTCTTGATCTGCTTCAGGCCATTGGCGACATACTCGAGCGCCGTCTGCCAGTCGACCTGCTGCCATTGGCCGCCCTGCTTGAGCATGGGCTGCGTCAGGCGCTCCGGACCGTTCAGCGCTTCATAGGAGAAGCGGTCGCGGTCGGCGATCCAGCATTCGTTGACGTCCTCGTTCTCGAAGGGCACCACGCGCATCACGCGGTTGCTCTTGACCTGGACGATCAGGTTGGCACCGGTGGAATCGTGCGGGCTGACCGACTTGCGGCGCGACAGCTCCCAGGTGCGGGCGCTGTAGCGGAAAGGCTTGCTGGTGAGCGCGCCGACCGGGCAGATGTCGATCATGTTGCCCGACAGCTCGGAGTCGACCGACTCGCCGACGAAGGTCTCGATCTCGGCGTGCTCGCCGCGATTGGACATGCCCAGCTCCATCACCCCGGCCACTTCCTGGCCGAAGCGCACGCAGCGCGTGCAATGGATGCAGCGGCTCATCTCTTCCATGCTGATGAGCGGGCCGACGTCCTTGTGGAACACCACGCGCTTTTCTTCGTCGTAGCGCGAACTGGAGCCGCCGTAGCCCACGGCCAGGTCCTGCAGCTGGCATTCGCCACCCTGGTCGCAGATGGGGCAATCCAGCGGGTGATTGATGAGCAGAAACTCCATCACCGATTGCTGCGCCTTGATCGCCTTGTCGCTCTTGGTGCGCACGATCATGCCCTGCGTCACCGGGGTGGCGCAGGCCGGCATGGGCTTGGGCGCCTTTTCGATGTCGACCAGGCACATGCGGCAGTTGGCCGCGATGCTCAGTTTCTTGTGATAGCAGAAATGCGGAATGTAGGTGCCCGCCTTGTCGGCCGCATGCATGACCATGCTGCCTTCGGCGATTTCAACCTTCTTGCCGTCGAGTTCGATTTCAACCATATGTTTTTCGGTCTCAGACCTTCGCGGGCGCCTTGGGAACGTAGCCCGGGATCAGCGCCTCGAACTCGTGCCGGAAGTGTTTGATCATGGCGCGCACCGGCATTGCGGCGGCGTCGCCCAGCGCGCAGATGGTGCGGCCCTGGATGTTGTCAGCCACCGAGTTGAGCAGGTCCATGTCGGTGGCCTTGCCTTCGCCGCGGTGGATGCGGTCCACCAGGCGCCACAGCCAGCCCGTGCCTTCGCGGCAGGGCGTGCACTGGCCGCAGGACTCGTGCATGTAGAAGTACGAGAGACGCTTGAGCGACTCGACCATGGAGCGGCTGTCGTCCATCACGATGACGGCGCCCGAACCCAGCATCGACCCGGCCTTGGCGATCGAGTCGTAGTCCATGGTGCACTCCATCATGGTGGAAGCGGGCAGCACCGGCGCCGACGATCCGCCCGGGATCACGGCCTTGAGCTGGCGGCCCTTGCGCACGCCGCCGGCCAGTTCGAGCAGTTTGGAGAAGGGCGTGCCCATCGGCACTTCGTAGTTGCCCGGCAGCTCGACGTCGCCGCTGACCGAATAGATCTTGGTGCCGCCGTTGTTCGGCTTGCCGCATTCCAGGTAAGCCTGGCCGCCGTTGTTGATGATCCACGGCACCGCGGCAAAGGTCTCGGTGTTGTTGATCGTGGTGGGCTTGCCGTACAGGCCGAAGCTGGCCGGGAACGGCGGCTTGAAGCGCGGCTGGCCCTTCTTGCCTTCCAGCGATTCGAGCAGCGCGGTTTCTTCGCCGCAGATGTAGGCGCCGAAGCCGTGCGCCGCATGCAGCTGGAAGTTGAAGGCGCTGCCCAGAATCCTGTCGCCGAGCAAGCCGGCGGCGCGCGCTTCTTCCAGTGCTTCTTCAAAACGGTCGTAGGTCTGGAAGATCTCGCCGTGGATGTAGTTGTAGCCCACGCTGATGCCCATCGCGTAGGCAGCGATGGCCATGCCCTCGATCACGATGTGCGGGTTGAACTGCAGGATGTCGCGATCCTTGCAGGTGCCCGGCTCGCCTTCGTCCGAGTTGCACACCAGGTACTTCTGGCCCGGGAACTGGCGCGGCATGAAGCTCCACTTCAGGCCCGTCGGAAAGCCTGCGCCGCCACGGCCGCGCAGGCCGGAGGTCTTGACTTCGGCAATCACCTGGTCGGGCGTGAGGCCCTCGGCGAGGATCTTGCGCAGGGCCTTGTAGCCACCGCGTGCTTCGTAGTCGGCCAGGCGCCAGTTGGTGCCGTCGAGGCCCGCATAGATCTGCGGCTCGATGTGGCGGTCGTGAAAGCAGGTCTGGACGCCCGTCGCCTGGAACTGGGCGAGGACTTGTTCGGCGGTCATCATGGCGCTTTCCCTTCGGCGCTGGCGCGCAAGCCATCGACCAGCTGGTCGAGCTTGTCGTCGCTCATGAAGCTGCACATCGTGCGGTCATTGACCAGCATCACCGGCGAATCGGCACACGCGCCCAGGCATTCGCTCTGCTGCAGGGTGAACAGGCCGTCCGGCGTGGTCTCGCCCATGTGGATGCCCAGCTTCTTCTCGAGGTGGGCCAGCGCGTGCTGGCCGTCGCGCAACTGGCACGGCAAGTTGGTGCAGACGTTGAGCTTGAACTTGCCAACCGGTCGCTGGTTGTACATGTTGTAGAAGGTCGTGACCTCGTGCACCGCGATCGGCGCCATGCCCAGGTAGGCGGCAACGTCGCGCTCGCGCTGCAGGCTCACGGAGCCCTCGTCCTGCTGGACGATCGTCAGGCAGGCCATCACCGCCGACTGCCTGCCGGTGGGCGTCGACGGGTACTTGGCCACTTCGCGCGCGAAACGCTCCAGCGTTGCCGCGGACAGGGGCGCCGCAGCGGCGCCCTGGTGGGTGTCGGTAGTCATGTGCTCACTCATCGATCGATCTCGCCGAACACGATGTCCATCGTGCCGATCACGGCCACGGCGTCGGCGATCATGTGGCCCCTGGCCATTTCGTCCAGCGCCGCCAGGTGCGGGAAGCCGGGGGCGCGGATCTTCAGGCGGTAGGGCTTGTTGGCACCATCGCTCACCAGGTAGATGCCGAACTCTCCCTTGGGATGCTCTACCGCCGCATAAGCCTCGCCCTCGGGTACGTGGAAGCCTTCGGTGAAGAGCTTGAAATGGTGGATCAGCTCCTCCATGTTGCTCTTCATCGATTCGCGCGAAGGCGCGGCCACCTTGTGGTTGGAGGTGATCACCGGGCCGGGGTTGGCGCGCAGCCAGGCCGAGCACTGCTGGATGATGCGGTTGGCCTGGCGCATTTCTTCCACGCGCACCAGGTAGCGGTCGTAGCAGTCGCCGGTCTTGCCGATCGGGATGTCGAAATCCATGCGGTCGTACACGTCGTAGGGCTGCTTCTTGCGCAGGTCCCACTCGACGCCCGAACCACGCAGCATCGGGCCGGTGAAGCCCAGGTTGAGCGCGCGCTCGGGCGTGACGACGCCGATGCCCACGGTGCGCTGCTTCCAGATGCGGTTGTCGGTGAGCAGCGTCTCGTACTCGTCGACCATCTTCGGGAAGCGCTTGCAGAAGTCGTCGACGAAGTCGAGCATCGAACCCTGGCGGTTCTCGTTGAGCCGCTCGATCGCCTTGGCGTTCTTGATCTTGCTGGCCTTGTACTGCGGCATCGAATCCGGCAGGTCGCGGTACACGCCGCCCGGACGGAAGTAGGCCGCGTGCATGCGCGCGCCGGAGACGGCCTCGTACAAGTCGAACAGGTCTTCACGCTCCCGGAAGCAGTAGATGAGCATGTTCATCGCACCGCAGTCCAGCCCGTGCGCGCCGAGCCACAGCAGGTGGTTCAACAGGCGCGTGATTTCCGCGAACATGACGCGGATGTACTGGGCGCGCTCGGGCACGTCCAGGTCCAGCATCTTCTCGATGGCCAGGCAGTACGCATGCTCGTTGCTCATCATCGACACGTAGTCGAGACGGTCCATGTAGGGCAGCGACTGGATGAAGGTGCGCGACTCGGCCAGCTTTTCGGTGGCGCGATGCAAGAGGCCGATGTGCGGGTCGGCGCGCTGGATGACTTCGCCGTCGAGCTCCAGCACCAGACGCAGCACGCCGTGCGCCGCAGGGTGCTGAGGTCCGAAGTTGAGGGTGTAGTTCTTGATTTCAGCCATGTGAGCGCAGCAAATCAGTGAAGGCCGCCGCCGTAGTTGTCTTCGCGGATCACACGCGGCGTGATCTCGCGCGGCTCGATCGTCACCGGCTGGTAGATGACGCGCTTCTGCTCGGGGTCGTAGCGCATTTCCACGTGGCCGGAGACCGGGAAATCCTTGCGGAAGGGATGGCCGATGAAGCCGTAGTCGGTCAGGATGCGGCGCAGGTCGCGATGGCCTTCGAAGACGATGCCGTACAGGTCGAAGGCTTCACGCTCGAACCATTCGGCGGCATTCCACAGCGGCGTGAGCGAATCCACCACCGGCAGGTCTTCATTGGGCGCAAACACCTTCAGGCGCACGCGCTGGTTGAGACTCACCGACAGGAGGTGGGTGGCGACGCAGAAGCGCTCGCCCTGCCACTCGCCGTCGCGGTAGTCGGCATAGTCCAGGCCAGCCAGGTCGATCAGTTGCTCGAAGCGGCAGCCCGGCGCGTCGCGCAGGATCTGCGCGGCTTCCAGGTAGTCGTCAGCGCCCACCACCACGGTGACTTCGCCCAGGGCGAGCGTCACGCGCTTGGCCTTGGCGCCGAGCGCCTCGGTGATGTTGGCTTGCAGGGCTTCGGGAGAGATGGCGATATCGGTCATCGTCGCAGTCATCGTCGTTGCGCCCTCAGGCCCGCGCAATGGTGTTGGTACGGCGGATCTTCTGCTGCAGCTGGATGATTCCGTACAGCAGCGCTTCCGCGGTGGGCGGGCAGCCGGGAACATAGACATCGACGGGCACGATGCGATCGCAGCCGCGCACCACCGAGTAGCTGTAGTGGTAGTAGCCGCCGCCGTTGGCGCACGAGCCCATCGACAGCACCCAGCGCGGCTCGGGCATCTGGTCGTAGACCTTGCGCAGCGCCGGCGCCATCTTGTTGCACAGGGTGCCGGCCACGATCATCAGATCGGACTGGCGCGGGCTCGGGCGAAACAGCATGCCGAAGCGGTCGATGTCGTAGCGGGCTGCGCCCGCATGCATCATCTCCACCGCGCAGCACGCGAGGCCGAATGTCATCGGCCACAGGGAGCCGGTCTTGGCCCAGTTCACCACCGTGTCGTAGGTGGTGGTGACAAAGCCTTCTTTCAGGACGCCTTCAATGGCCATTTTGCGTGTTCCTCGTCATTCCCAATCGAGCGCGCCTTTTTTCCACTCGTAGATGAAACCTACGACGAGGATGGCCAGGAAAATCATCATGGCCCAGAAGCCGGCGGCACCGATCTGCTTGAGCGCAATTGCCCAAGGAAAGAGAAAAGCGATTTCAAGGTCGAAGAGGATGAAGAGGATGGCTACCAGGTAGTAGCGAACATCAAACTTCATGCGCGCGTCTTCGAAGGCTTCGAAGCCGCACTCGTAGGGGGAGTTCTTCTTCTCGTCCGGGCGATTGGGACCCAGGAGATAGCCGAGGGCCTGCGGTGCGACACCTACACCGACACCGACCAGGATGAACAAGAGGACGGGGAGATAGGAATCGAGGCTCATCGGGGGTTTCTTTACCGCTTGCCACCGGCAGGAAATGGCTCCCTGCCGGTGAGATTTGGTGCCGTCGGCGAGACTCGAACTCGCACAGCTTTCGCCACTACCCCCTCAAGATAGCGTGTCTACCAATTTCACCACGACGGCGGTTTTGTGTGCCCGGATGGCATGAGGACCCGTTTGCTGGGTTTTGGCTTTCCGGACAGCTTTAGAGTTTACCCTGAAATGCAGCCGTTTCCGCTCACGACTGCACACAAGTTCATCGGCTTATTTGTTCGGGATCTGACCCGCGCCACCCGTCGCAGGGGCTGCAGGGGCTGCAGGCGCCGCAGGTGCGGGCGCTGCCGGCGCACCGGCGGCCGGTGCCGGCGCGGCGCCTGCCGGAATCTCGGAAGCGGAACCTGCGGGCGTGGCCGGCGCCGCGGGGGCCGGCGCCTGCGTGGCAGCGCGCTCGAGCAAGCTGGCGCCGCCCGTGGTCGGGCGCGAGTGGCTCAGGTAGGCCAGGCCCAGCGTGCAGATGAAAAACACCGCCGCCAGCACAGCCGTGGTGCGCGACAGGAAATTGGCACTGCCGCTGGCACCGAACAGGCTGCCGGCGCTGCCGCTGCCGAAGGCTGCGCCCATGTCGGCGCCCTTGCCGTGCTGGATCAGGATGAGGCCGATCATGGCCAGGGCGGACAGCATCTGGATGCCGACCAGCAGGTTCATAAACACGTTCATTCGCTCTAACTCCTAAATTCGAAAAATGGGCAGCGATTCAGTGCGCTGCCGCAATGATCTGCAGAAAGTCGGGCGCCTTCAGCGAGGCGCCGCCGATCAATCCGCCGTCGATGTCGGGCTGTGCCAGCAGTTGTGCCGCATTGGCGGCATTCATGCTGCCGCCATAAAGAATGCGGATGCCGGCGGCATGGTCGCTGGCCGCGTGGTGCAATTGCGCGCGCAGCAGCGCGTGCACGGCCTGGGCCTGTTCCGGCGTGGCCGTCTTGCCGGTGCCGATGGCCCACACGGGCTCGTAGGCCACCACGATCTCGCTGATGCAGTGCCCATTGACATGGATCACCGCCGCCAGCTGGCGCTTGACCACCTCTTCGGTGTGGCCGCCTTCGCGCTCGGCCAGGGTCTCGCCGACGCAGACGATGGGCGTCACGCCATGCTTGAGCGCAGCCGCGGTCTTGGCTGCCACCAGATCGTCGCTCTCGCCGTGGTGCTGGCGCCGCTCCGAGTGGCCGACTAGGCAATAGCGCACGCCGAACTCGCGCAGCATGGCCGCCGACTGCTCGCCGGTGTAGGCGCCCTGCTCGTGCTGCGACACGTCCTGCGCGCCGAGCGCGATGGACGTGCCCGCCACCAGCGATTGCACCTGCGCCAAATAGGGCGCAGGCACGCACACCGCCACGTCGCAGGCCGGCGGCGCGCCCAGGCCCTGCGCCAGCGCCTTCAGCAGGCTCTCGTTGGCCGCCAGGCTGCCGTTCATCTTCCAGTTGCCGGCGATCAGCTTCTTCTTGTTCATGTCGCTAGTTGTTGCTTGGGTCCTACCAGGTCAGCACGATCTTGCCGATGTGCTGGTTCGATTCCATCAAGGCATGCGCCCGGCTCGCGCCGGTGGGCTCGCCGCCGGCCGCAAAGGTGCTGTGGATCACCGGACGCACGGCGCCGCTTTCCAGCAGCGGCCAGACCTTCTCGCGCAGTGCCTTGGCAATGGCGCCCTTGAACGCCACCGGCCGCGGCCGCAAGGTCGAGCCGGTGATGGTCAGGCGCCGGCGCAGCACCTGCCCCGCATTGAAGCCGCTCTTGACGCCGCCCTGCACCGCGATGATGACCAGCCGGCCGTCGTCGGCCAGGCAGTCGATCTCGCGCGCCACGTAGTCGCCGGCCACCATGTCGAGGATCACGTCCACGCCCTTGCCCGCGGTGAGGCGCTTGACCTCTTCCACGAAATCGGAGCTTCTGTAATTGATTGCATGGTCTGCACCGAGGCGCTTGCACGCTTCGCACTTCTCGTCGCTGCCGGCGGTGGCGATCACGGTGGCGCCCAGCGCCTTGCCGAGCTGGATCGCCGTCACGCCGATGCCGCTGGTGCCGCCCTGGATCAACAGCGTCTCGCCCTGTTGCAGGCGGCCGCGATCGAACACATTGCTCCATACGGTGAAGAAGGTCTCGGGCAGCGACGCCGCCTCGATGTCGCTCCAGCCCTTGGGCACCGGCAGGCACTGCGCGACCGGCGCCACGCAGAGTTCTGCGTAACCGCCACCGGCCACCAGGGCGCAGACGCGGTCGCCAACACGCAAGCCGGCTTCGCGCAGCGCGGCCTCGTCGCCCGCCACGATCTCGCCAGCCACTTCCAGGCCCGGCAGGTCGGACGCGCCCGGCGGCACCGGGTAGTGACCCATTCGCTGCAGAACATCCGGCCGGTTGACGCCGCTTGCCGCAACGCGAATCAGCAGCTCACCCGCACCCGCAACCGGCGCGGAGCGCTCGGCCTCGCGCAGCATCTCGGGCGCACCATAGGACGCAATCTCGATGGCTTTCATGGTTCTCTGGTCGTCGAGCCACCCGGAACCGGGCGGCGGGAATGTTCAGATGGATGGCCAAGGCGTCAGGGCCCGCGCTGCGGCGGGCCCTTCGGCGGATCAGCCTTGCTGGCTATTGGACTCGGTGCCCGGCAGCGGCTGCTGCTCTTGCTGCTGGGGCGTGGCCGGTGCGACATCGGCGGTTTCGCCGTTGTTGCCGCGCGGTTGGCGGTCCTCGCGCGGCTGGCGATCTTCGCGGGGCGCACGGTCTTCGCGCGGAGCGCGCTCGCGGCGGTCGCCACGATCACCACGATCACCACGCTCGCCGCGGAATTCGCGCTCTTCGGGCATGCCAGCCGGACGCTCGGCCAGTGCCTTCATCGACAGCTTGACGCGGCCCTTGTCGTCGGTCTCGAGGACCTTGACCTTCACGATCTGGCCTTCGCTCAGGTAGTCGGTGACCTTCTCGACGCGCTCGTGCGCGATCTGGCTGATGTGCAGCAGGCCGTCCTTGCCGGGCAGCAGGTTGATCAGGGCGCCGAAGTCCAGGATCTTGGTGACCGGGCCTTCGTAGACCTTGCCGATTTCGACTTCGGCGGTGATCTGCTCGATGCGCTGCTTGGCGACGTCGGCCTTGGCGGCATCGGTCGCGGCGATGGTGATGGTGCCGTCTTCCTCGATGTTGATCTGGCAGCCGGTCTCTTCGGTCAGCGCGCGGATCACGGCGCCGCCCTTGCCGATCACGTCCCGGATCTTCTCGGGGTTGATCTTCATCGTGTAGAGCTTGGGCGCGAAGCTCGACACCTCCGTCTTGGCCTCGCCCATCGCCTCTTGCATCTTGCCCAGGATGTGCATGCGCGCTTCCTTGGCCTGGGCCAGGGCGACCTGCATGATTTCCTTGGTGATGCCCTGGATCTTGATGTCCATCTGCAGGGCGGTGATGCCGTTGGTGGTACCGGCCACCTTGAAGTCCATGTCGCCCAGATGATCTTCATCGCCCAGGATGTCGGTCAGCACCGCGAAGCGGTTGCCCTCCTTGATCAGGCCCATGGCGATGCCGGCCACGTGGGCCTTCATCGGCACGCCGGCGTCCATCATCGACAGGCAGCCGCCGCAGACCGAGGCCATCGACGAGGAGCCGTTGGATTCGGTGATTTCCGACACCACGCGAACGGTGTAGGGGAACTCTTCCTTGCTCGGCAGGCAGGCGACCAGCGCGCGCTTGGCCAGGCGGCCGTGGCCCACTTCGCGGCGCTTGGTGGAGCCCATGCGGCCCACTTCGCCGGTGGCAAAGGGAGGCATGTTGTAGTGGAACAGGAAGCGGTCTTCGAACTCGCCGGCCAGCGCGTCGATGCGCTGCGCATCGCGCTCGGTGCCCAGCGTGGTCACGACCAGCGCCTGGGTTTCACCGCGGGTGAACAGGGCCGAACCGTGGGTGCGGGGCAGCACGCTGTTGCGGATCTCGATGGGGCGCACGGTGCGCGTGTCGCGGCCGTCGATGCGCGGCTCGCCTTCGAGGATCTGGCTGCGCACGATCTTCGACTCGATGGCAAACAGCAGGTCGCTGACCTTGCCGGCGTCGAAGGGCTCGCCGCTTTCCTTCAGCGCCGCCAGCACGCCGGCGTTGGCTTCCTTCAGGGCTTGTGTACGGGCTTGCTTGCTGCGGATCTGGTAGACCGCGCGCAGCTTCTCTTCGGCCAGGCCGTTGACCTTGGCGACGAAGGCCTCGTCTTCGGCCGGGGCCTGCCAGTCCCACACCGACTTGCCGGCTTCGCGCACCAGTTCATGGATGGCGTTGATCGCCACGCGGGCTTGCTCGTGGCCAAACACCACGCCACCCAGCATGATTTCTTCCGACAGCTGCTGCGCTTCGGACTCGACCATCAGCACGGCAGCTTCGGTACCGGCGACCACCAGGTCCATCTGCGAATCCTTGCGGGCAGTCTGACCGGGGTTGAGCACGTACTGGCCGTTGATGTAGCCCACGCGGGCGGCGCCGATCGGGCCGCTGAAGGGCACGCCGGAGATCGACAGGGCCGCGCTCACGCCGATCATGGCGGCGATGTCGGCATCGACTTCGGGGTTGAGCGACAGCGTGTGGATGACCACGTGCACTTCGTTCAGGAAGCCTTCGGGGAACAGCGGGCGGATCGGGCGGTCGATCAGGCGCGAGGTGAGCGTTTCCAGCTCGCTCGGCTTGGCTTCACGCTTGAAGAAGCTGCCGGGAATCTTGCCGGCGGCGTAGGTCTTCTCGATGTAGTCGACGGTCAGCGGGAAGAAGTCCTGGCCCGCCTTGGCAGACTTGGATGCCACCACGGTGGCCAGCACCACGGTGCCGTCGATGTCGACCACGACAGCGCCAGAGGCCTGGCGCGCGATTTCGCCCGTTTCCATGACGACGGTCTTGTCGCCCCATTGGAAGGACTTGGTGACTTTGTTGAAGAGGCTCATGTTTGCTCCTGTTTTGATAGCAGACCACGAATGGCCTGCGGGGCTCGGAGCGCTTCGCAGAACACGATGCCATTCCAGTGAAACCCACCTTGGGACCTCATTGGAATGACACAGCTTCGCTCTGTTTGGCGGCTCCGAAGTGAAAAACGCCTGAGCTAGCGGGCTAACTCAGGCGTTTTACGCATGCAGTCGATGCTTACTTGCGCAGACCCAGCTTGGCGATCAGCGCGGTGTAGCGTTCGGCATCCTTGGACTTGAGGTAGTCCAGGAGCTTGCGGCGGCGGCTCACCATGCGCAGCAGACCGCGACGGCCGTGGTGGTCCTTGGCGTGCGTCTTGAAGTGAGGGGTGAGCTCGTTGATGCGGGCGGTCAGCAGTGCAACTTGCACTTCGGGGCTGCCGGTGTCGTTGGCGGCGCGGGCGTTGTCTTTGACGACTTCGGCCTTGATGGAGGCTGCGATCATTTCAATTTCCTTCTTGTTCCGACGATGTTTGACTTGCGGTTGGGCGCTGGAACTGAACCCACCGTGCGCTTTGCGAACTGCAAAACCCAGGAATTATAACGCGCCCGGGCCAGGCGACCTCCAGCGCCCCTGTCAGGCTATTGTGCGGTCAGCCAGGCCCGCAGCCGGCGGACGCCCTCTTCCAGCCGGCCCAGGTCCCTGGAGGCGAAGCACCAGCGAAGCCAGCCCTCACCTTCCGGGCCAAAGGCGGCGCCAGGCGCCAGACCCAGCCCGGCCTCCAGCACCAGCCGCTTGGCCAGCGCCAGGGAGTCGCCGAAACCTTCCAGCCGGAAGAAGGCGTACATGCCACCCTTGGCGGCTGCCACCTTGACGCCGGGCACGGCCGCCAGCAGCGGCACCAGGGTGTCCCGGCATTGCTTGAGGTGAGCGACCACTCGCGGCGTCACCTCGTCGGTGCGCTGCAGCGCCACGACGCCCGCGCGCTGCGTGAACACGCTG
Source organism: Variovorax sp. LARHSF232 (assembly GCF_052871435.1). NCBI lineage: Bacteria > Pseudomonadati > Pseudomonadota > Betaproteobacteria > Burkholderiales > Comamonadaceae > Variovorax > Variovorax sp. LARHSF232. The sequence continues at coordinate 181,201 of NZ_JBIXJS010000001.1, forward strand.
GCGCAGGAGGTGTTGAACTCGATGATCTTGCCCATCCCGTCGACCAATGAAGGCGGCAGCACCAGCCATCCCAGGCGCCAGCCGGTCATCAGGAAGCTCTTGCTGAAACTGTGCACCACCACCAGCCGGTCCTCCGACACCGAGATGTCGAGGAAGCTGGGCGCGCAGCCGTTGGGCGTGGGCTCGTAGTAGAGCCGCTCGTAGACCTCGTCGGCCAGGATCCAGGTGCCGGAGGCGCGGCAATGATCCAGCAGCGCCTGCTGCTCCTCGCGCGTCAGGGTCCAGCCGGTGGGGTTGTTGGGGGCGTTGACGATCAGGAGCCGAGTCTTGCCCGTGACGGCGGCGCGCACCGCCTGCAGGTCCAGCGTCCATTCGCCGTCCTTGGCCACCAGCGGCACGCAGCGCACCGTGGCCCCCATGATGGCCGGCTGCGCCGTCAGGTTGGGCCAGACCGGGGTGATGGCCACCACCTCGTCGCCGGCGTCGACCAGCGCCTGCACCGCTAGCATCAGCGCGTTCACGCCGCCCGAGGTGATGGCAATGCGGCCGGCGTCGATGCGTGGATGCAGCCGGCTCATGTAACTGCCGACCGCCTCGCGCAACTCGGGCAGGCCGAGGTTGTGCGCATAGAAGGTCTCGCCCTTTTGCAGCGAATCGATGGCGGCCTGGCGGATGAAGTCGGGCGTGACCTCGTCGCTTTCGCCGAACCAGAAGGGCAGCACGTCGTCGCGGCCGAGGCCGGCGTTGGCCACCTCGCGGATGCGCGAGGCTTCGAGGTCTTGAATGGCTTGTCGCATCGCTCAGGGCCTTTGCATGCGGCAGGTGGTGGGCATCTCGGCTTGCTGCGGCGCGATGGTCTTGATCACGCGAAAGCCGTAACCGGAGCCTTCCACGTCGAACTTGACGCCCGGCGTGCCCTGCTTGTCCATCAGCCCCACCACCAGCGGCTGCTGGAACTGGTGATCCGCCGCGCGCATGCGGCCACGCTGGCCGGCGAGTTGCACGTCGGCAGTTTCCATGGCGCGCGCCACCGCCACCGTGTCGGTGCTGCCGGCGCGCTCCAGCGACTGCGCCAGCGCTTCGACCAGCAGTTGCATGCGCATGTGGACGTAGTCGTCCGAGGCCTTCGGAAAGCGGGTGCGGAAGGCCTTGTAGAAGGCCTCCGACTCGGGCGTCTGCACATTGGGCAGCCAATCGGCCACCGCGACCACGCGGCCGATGCCGGCATCGCCGATGGCCGCGGGCGCACCCAGCGCATTGCCATAGAAGGTGTAGAACTTGCCCTGGTAGCCGGCCTCGCGCGCCGCCTTCACCAGCAGCGTGAGGTCATTGCCCCAGTTGCCGGTGATCACTGCCTGCGCACCGCTCGCCATGATCTTGCTGGCGTAGGGCGAGAAGTCCTTCACCCGGCCCATGGGATGCAGTTCGTCGCCGACGATCTGCACGTCGGGGCGAAGCTGCCCCAGCTGCTTGCGCGACTCGCGCAGCACTGCCTGGCCGAAGCTGTAGTCCTGCCCGATCAGGTAGGCGCGCTGCACCGACTTGTCGTCCTTGATCACTTCCATCAGCGCCGTCACCCGCATGTCCGCGTGGGCGTCGAAACGGAAATGCCAGAAGCTGCAGCGCTCGTTGGTGAGCACCGGATCCACCGCCGAGTAGTTCAGGAACAGGGTGCGGCGCGAGGGATCGCGCTCGTTGTTCTTCTCGATGGCGTCGATCAATGCCGCCGCCGTGGCCGAAGAGTTGCCCTGCAGCACGATGCGTGCACCGTCGTCGATGGCCGAACGCAGCGCCGACAGCGCCTCTTCGTTTTGCCCCTTGCTGTCGTAGCGATCCAGTTGCAGCTGGCGCGCGCCGCCAGGCAGCTTCACGCCGCCGCGCTGGTTGACCCGCTCCACCGCCCACAGCAGGTTGCGATACACGGCCTCGCCGGTGTTGGCGAAGGGGCCGCTCATGCTCTCGATCAATGCCAGGCGTATAGGGCTGCCGGCGGGCTGCGTCTGGGCGTGCAGCGGCGCCGCGAGGGCGGCGGCACATAGCGTCGCCAGGCCCAATTTCAAGGCCTTGCGGCGAACAAAAAGTCTTGGATTCATCGACTTGAAACGCCTGCCACCGCTACCAGTTTGGTTGCAGGCGGCACTCATGGTTGGAAGGCCGCGCAGTGTAAGGGACACACCTTTGTCCCCATGTGCTAATCACCCCCAAGGAGTTCCTGATGTTCTTCGCACCCACCGTTCGCACCCGCAGCTACTCGCCGCGCGCCTTCGACCACCGCCTCGAGCGCTTCTTCGACGACGCCCTCGCCTTCGCGCCGCAACGCTCCTTCCAACTGGAGCAGGACGAGAAGAGCTGGACCCTGTCGCTGGACGTTCCGGGCCTGTCGCGCGAAGACCTGACGATCGGCATCGAAGGCGCCGTGGTGCGCGTCGACAGCAAGGCCGACGCCAAGCGCCAGTACAAGGCAGCTTATGAACTGCCGCTGGAAATCGACGCGACCGCCAGCGAAGCCAAACTGGAAAATGGCGTGCTGACGCTCAAGCTGGCCAAGAAACTGCCGGAAAGCAAGGTTGCCCAATTGGCCATCAACTGATCGGCCTCAATGCCCCTCGCACAGAGGGAAAAACATGAAAGCCCGCCAATGGCGGGCTTTTCGTTGTTGCGCAAAAGCACCAAATGCAACCTTTAGTTGCCATTCCTTTTTGTGACGCATTCACAATAATGCCGTCTGGTGTAGCGTCTATGCCAAATTTCCGCGCCTTTGAGAGCTTTTCTGTGAAGTATTCACATATGTAGGCGCATCGCCGTGGCGATCACCCTTGACGCGAAGGAAACCAATGGATACGCAGCTCATGCCCGCGAGTACGAAGTCACGATCGGAAACGCTCATGGTCTTCCTGCCGGGTGCCTTTCTGCATCCGGACGAGTTCGAGCGCGAAGGCTTCGTGAACGCAGTGCGCGAGCGCGACTTGGCGGCTGATGTGCTGCTGGTGCACGCCGATGTCTCCTATTACTACGACCAGACCTTCATCGAGCGGCTGGATTCGGATGTCTTGCGGCCGCAACGGGCGCGCGGCTACAGCGCCATCTGGCTGGTGGGGATTTCCATCGGCGGCTTTGGCGCCCTGATCCACGAGCTGGCGCGCCCGGGCGGTGTCGATGGCATCGTCGCGCTGGCGCCCTACCTGGGCCGTCGCCCATTGGGCGCGGAAATTCACAAGGCCGGCGGCCTGCGCGCCTGGAAGGCCCCTGACGGCCCCCTGCCCGACCAGGAAATGGACCGCAAGCTGTGGCCCTGGCTGCAGCAATACGCCGATTCAAGGAAGGCGCAAAAGCACCTGCCGCCGCTCTATCTTGGCTTTGGCCTGGCCGACCGTTTCGCTTCCAACCACAAGCTGCTGGCCGAGGCCCTGCCCTCGGACCACGTCTTCACCACCGAGGGCGGTCATGACTGGCCGCAGTGGTCCAGGCTATGGAAGAAGATGCTGGACGTGCTGCCGCTGCCCGCCGTGAGCCATCAGCCCAGGCCAAGGCCCAGGATCAGGCCTGCGCAGGCAATGCATCCAATGGCCATCGCGGCTTGACGTCGAAGGCATAGCGTGCCGCGGGCTGTTCCAGCCCGGCCTGGATGCGCATGGCAGCCGCCATCGCGATCATGGCGCCGTTGTCGGTACACAGGTGCAATTCGGGGTAGTGAACGCGCACGCCGCGCTTGGCGCAGGCGGCATTCAGCTGCTCGCGCAGACGCTGGTTGGCGCCCACGCCACCGGCCACCACCAGGCGATTGAGTCCGGTCTGGTCCAGCGCCGCCAGCGATTTTTTCAGGAGCACTTCGACGATCGCCGCCTGGGTCGAGGCCGCCAGGTCGCGCTTGCGCGCCTCCAACTCATCGCCCACCTTGCGCACCTGCGTCAGCACGGCCGTCTTCAATCCGGCAAAGGAAAAGTCGAGATCGCCGCTGTGCAGCAGGGGACGAGGCAGCTTGAAGGCCGACTCGTCGCCGCCCTCCGCCAGCTTGGCCAGCCACGGCCCGCCGGGATAGGGCAGGCCCATCAGCTTGGCGCTCTTGTCGAAGGCTTCGCCGGCAGCATCGTCGATGGTTTCGCCCAGCACCTTGTAGTGCCCCACGGCGTCGACCTCCATCAGCTGGGTGTGGCCACCCGAGACCAGCAGCGCGACAAAGGGGAATTCCGGCGGGTCGGCGCTCAGGAAGGGCGACAGCAGGTGTCCTTCCAGGTGGTGCACGCCAAGCACCGGCTTGTCGAGCGCAGCGCCCAGGGCGCAAGCCACGCCGGCGCCCACCAGCAGCGCGCCGGCCAGGCCGGGGCCCCGCGTGTAGGCGACGACGTCGACATCGCCGATGGCGTAGCCCGCTTCGGCGAGCACCGTCTGGGTCAGCGGCAGCACGCGCCGGATATGGTCGCGGCTGGCCAGCTCCGGCACCACGCCGCCATAGGCCTGGTGCATGGCAATCTGGCTGTGCAGCGCATGCGCGGCCAGGCGCGGCACCGCGCTGCCTTGCAGCTCAACCAGCGCCACGCCGGTTTCATCGCACGAGGATTCGATTCCCAGAACAAACATGCAAGGAGTGTAGGCGGCACACCAGATTGGGGCATGAATGTTGCTCGATGTCCTCAGATCCCCACCCCCAAGCATGAGCACCGGCCTCAATTTCCTCGTTGCCGCCCTGCGTTGCGAAATCGACGCGCAGGGCGAGTTGGCGCGCACCAGCGAGCTGGTGGCGGCCATCGGCCGGCTGGTCCATGCGCTGCAGCGCGAGCGGGGCCTGTCCAACGGCCTCTTGGCTTCGCGCGGCCAGCGCTTTGGCGAGCGGCGCGAAGCGCAGATCCACGCGTGCCTGGCTTGCGAGCAGGCGGTGCGCGCCGGGTTCGACGCGTTGGCTGCCGAGCGCACCCGTCGCACCGTCAACGGCGCCCGCCTGTTCAGCCGCATCGCCTGGGTTCTACCCGGGCTGGACGCCTTGCCGGCCCTGCGCCAGCGCGTCGGCGCCCTCCAGATCGATACGGCCCATGCCACCGCGGCCTTCGTGAAGCTGATCGCCGGGCTGCTGGCCGTGGTCTTCGAGGCCGCCGACGGCGCCACCGACCCGGAGATCTCGCGCCGCCTGGTGGCGATGTTCAACTTCATGCAGGGCAAGGAATTCGCCGGCCAGGAGCGCGCCTGCGGCGCCGCCGCCTTCGCAGCTGGCCGCAGCGAGCCGGCGCGCCAGCAGCAGTGGCTGCAGCTGATCGCCTCGCAGGAGGCTTGCTTTCACACCTTCGTCGAATTCGCCAGCCCGTCGCTGGTCGAGCACTGGCGAACCAGCCAGGCCCCCGTCGAACTGGTGGAGCTGGAACGCCTGCGCCGGCTGGCCTGCGGCGCGCCCGCCGGGGCGGCGCTGGACGCCGAACTCAGCCCGATCTGGTTCGACTGCTGCACCCGCCGGATCGACGCCATGCAGGACATCGAGGCGCTGCTTGCCGCCGAGCTGCGCGCGCTGTCGCAAGAGCGCACGGCGCAGGCCCTGGCCGAACTGCAGGCGCACGAGCAGCTGCTGGCCCGCTGGGCGCAGCAGGGCCCGCCGGACACGGCTGATTTCTTCTTTGGCGATGCGCGCGGCGCGGATCCCGCGGCGCCGCCGCCCGCCGAGAGCGCCGCCACGCCCTACGGCCGCCAGCTGGAGCGCTCCATCCTGCAGCTGGTGCAAGAGCAGTCGCAGCGCCTGCAGGCCATGAACGACGAGCTGGAGACGGTGCGCGCCGCGCTGAACGAGCGCAAGGTGGTCGAGCGTGCCAAGGGCCTCTTGATGGCGCACCGGCGCCTCTCCGAGGACGAGGCGCACAAGATGCTGCGCCAGACCGCCATGAACCAGAAGCGCCGGCTGGTGGAAGTGGCCGAGTCGGTGCTGGCGATGGCGGAATTCCTGCCCAAGGATGCAGCGTCCTGAGCGCTGCCCGACCCGTATTGGTGCACTGCACAAGAAACGCGGTGCGGCCGGCTGGCTGAGCCAACTGCCTTTGGGCGTTGCCGCGCCGCGCCTTTCCCGCTCCTTTTTCGATAGCAGATGAATGATCGGGTCCCGCTGGCACGGCCCTTGCGTTCACCTGGCGCAAAGGCCAACGGCGGTCTTTCTTGAAAAAAGCAGGGGACATCCACGATGGGTGCCCGCCTGCAGCAACGGACAAAGGCGTCCCCATCCCGCAAGGGCTCGTTTTTCCACGAGCGTGCCCTGCGTGCGATGCGGACGCCTTTTTTGTTTTTCTCTTTACCAGTTGGAGTTCGCCCCATGATCGATCCGCAGCGCAAGCAGCCGCCAACGAACAAGCCCGGCCTCAGCCGCCGACGCGTCTTGCAGGGCGCCGCCATCGGCGCGCTCGGCATCGACCCCGCGCTGCGCGCCGCGGTCTGGGCCCAGGGCTCCGACAAGCCCGAGAAGGAAGAAGTCAAGATCGGCTTCATTCCGCTCACCGATTGCGCCAGCGTCGTCATGGCCTCGGTGCTGGGCATCGACAAGAAGTACGGCGTGAAGATCGTGCCCAGCAAGGAAGCCAGCTGGGCCGGCGTGCGCGACAAGCTGATCAACGGCGAACTGGACTTCGCCCACGTGCTCTACGGCCTGGTCTATGGCGTGCACTTGGGGCTAGGCGGCCCCAAGAAGGACATGGCCGTGTTGATGACCCTCAACAACAACGGCCAGGCCATCACCTTGTCGAAGAAGCTGGCCGACAAGGGCGCGGTGGACGGCGCCTCGCTGGCCAAGCTGATGGCCAGCCAGAAGGCCGAATACACCTTCGCCCAGACCTTCCCGACCGGCACGCACGCCATGTGGCTGTATTACTGGCTGGCGGCCAACGGCATCAACCCGATGAAGGATGCCAAGGTCATCACCGTGCCGCCGCCGCAGATGGTGGCCAACATGCGGGTGGGCAACATGGACGGCTACTGCGTGGGCGAGCCCTGGGGCCAGCGCGCCATCATGGACGGCATCGGCATCACCGCCGTGACCACGCAAGACATCTGGAAGGATCACCCGGAAAAGGTGCTGGGCACCACGGGCGACTTCGTCAAGAAGTACCCCAACACCGCGCGCGCCGTGACGGCCGCGATCATCGAAGCCGGCAAGTGGATCGACGCGGGCTTGCAGAACAAGAACAAGATGGCCGAGACGATTGCCGACAAGAGCTACGTCAACACCAGCGTCGACGCCATCAACCAGCGCATCCTGGGCCGCTACACCAACGGCCTGGGCAGGAACTGGGACGACCCCAATCACATGAAGTTCTACAACGACGGGGCGGTGACCTTCCCCTACCTGTCGGACGGCATGTGGTTCCTGACGCAGCACAAGCGCTGGGGCCTCCTGAAGGAGCATCCCGACTACCTCAAGGTGGCCACCGAGATCAACAAGCTCGACATCTACAAGCAGGCGGCGGCCGCCACCAAGACGCCGGTTCCCAAGGACGCGATGCGCAGCAGCAAGCTGTTCGACGGCGTGGTGTGGGACGGCAAGGATCCGAAGAAGTACGCCGATTCATTCAAGGTCAATGTCGCCTGACAAGGAGCCCATCATGGTCAGTGCCGTCTTTCACTCCCCGCTCGAGGCCGCGCGCGCGGTGCCCGTTCCCTCATCCGCCGCATCCAAACTGCCAGCCGCCGCGCCGGCGCCGGCCCGAGCTGTCGTGCCCCCGTTCTCCGAGCCGCCCGCCGCGCGTGTCCCGCGCGACTGGAGCTGGCTATGGATGCGCGTGCTGCCGCCGCTGCTGGGCCTGGGCCTTCTGGTGCTGGTGTGGGAGCTCGTGGCGCTGCGCAGCACCAGCGGCTTTCCCTCGCCGCTGGAAACCTGGAAGCAGGCGCTGGAGGTGTTCAGCGACCCGTTCTACAGCAAGGGGCCGAACGACCAGGGCGTGGGCTGGAACGTGCTGTCTTCGCTGCAGCGCGTGGCGCTGGGCTTCGGCCTGGCGGCGGCGGTCGGCATTCCGGCCGGCTTTGCCATCGGGCGCTTCGAATTTCTGGCGCGCATGTTCAATCCGCTGATCAGCCTGCTTCGGCCGGTGTCGCCACTGGCGTGGCTGCCCATCGGCCTCCTGGTCTTCAAGGGCGCCAATCCGGCGGCCATCTGGACCATCTTCATCTGCTCGATCTGGCCCATGGTCATCAACACCGCGGTGGGCGTGCAGCGCGTGCCGCAGGACTACATGAACGTGGCCAAGGTGCTTCAGCTGTCCGAATGGAAGGTGCTCACCCGGATCCTCTTTCCCGCCGTGCTGCCCTACATGCTGACCGGCGTCCGCTTGGCGGTGGGCACCGCCTGGCTGGTGATCGTCGCGGCCGAGATGCTGACCGGCGGCGTGGGCATCGGCTTCTGGGTCTGGGACGAGTGGAACAACCTCAACGTCAAGAACATCATCATCGCGATCTTCGTGATCGGCATCGTGGGCCTGGTGCTGGAGTTCGCGCTGATCCGCATCGCCACCGCATTCACCTTTGAGGAGGTCAAGGCATGAACAACGATGACAAGTACATCGAGATCCGCGGCGTCGAACAGCGCTTCAAGACCGCCAAGGGCAGCTTCCTGGCGCTGCAGGCCATCGACCTGGACGTGGCCAAGGGCGAGTTCGTCACCCTGATCGGCCACTCGGGCTGCGGCAAGTCGACTTTGCTCAACCTGATCGCCGGGCTCGCCGCACCAAGCCAGGGCACCCTCTTGTGCGCCAACCGCGAGATCCGCGGCCCCGGGCCGGAGCGCGCCGTGGTGTTCCAGAACCATTCGCTCTTGCCCTGGCTCACCTGCTTCGAGAACGTCTACCTGGCGGTGGAGCGGGTATTCGGTGCCACGGAAAACAAGGCCCAGCTCAGGGCGCGCACCGATGCGGCGCTGGCGCTGGTCGGCCTCACGGCCGCCGCTCAGAAGCGCCCGGGCGAAATCTCCGGCGGCATGAAGCAGCGCGTGGGCATCGCCCGCGCCCTGTCGATGGAACCGAAGGTGCTGCTGATGGACGAGCCCTTCGGTGCGCTGGACGCCCTCACCCGCGCCAAGCTGCAGGACGAACTGCTGGCCATCGTCGTCAACACCCGCAGCACTGTGGTGATGGTGACCCACGACGTGGATGAGGCGGTGCTGCTGTCCGACAAGATCGTAATGCTCACCAACGGCCCCGGCGCCACCATCGGCGAGGTGCTGAAGGTCGATCTGCCGCGCCCGCGCAACCGCGTCGAACTCGCCGAAGAGCCCACCTACGTTCACGCCCGCAAGGCCGTGATCGACTTCCTCTACACGCGCCAAGCGCACGTGGAGAAGGTCGCGGCGTAGGCCAAAGAATGGGCCAGCGTCATGCACGCTCGCCACTCCCATTCCAGCCCCACACCGCGGAACCGGCTCCGCCGGGCCGCCGGTGGGGTCCCCTCCTCGGGAGGTGGCGAATTACACGGAGCAGAGCGGAGTGAAAAGCCGGGAGGCTTCAGTGCGCCCTCCTCGGGAGGTGGCGAACTACACGCAGCGAAGCGCAGTGAGAAGCCGGGAGGCTTCATTTCAAGACATGATGACCTGGAGGCTGTGCTCGTAGGCGGCGGTGAGCTGGTCGAAGCTTTGCAGCAGCGCCTCGCTGGAGCGCACCAGCGCCATGCGGCCTTCGGCGCTGTCGGCATTGCGCACGCCGCCCAGCAGGCGCAACCATTCGTCGCGCGCAGCGGCCAGCGTGGCGCGGATCTCGCTCGAGCTGAGCGGCGCGCGTTCCAGTTCCAAGAGGGCGGCTTCGAATTCGTCCATGGTCGGCGCGAGCCGGGCCTGGGCATCCGCCAGGCCGAGCACCGAAGCCAGCAGCGCGTCCTTGGCCAGGCGCTGGGCGCGCATGCGCTGGCGTCCGCAGATGTTGACGATGCGCAGGGCGCGGCGTGCGCCGGTGGCTTCCAGCGCATCGGCGAGCGCTTCCGCTCTTTCCAGCAAGGCTTGCGCATGCGCGTCCAGTTCGGCCAGGCTGGCGGGTGCCAAACGCTCGTCCAGTGCGCCGGAAAATTGGTCCCAGGCCACGCGCACGCCAGCCAGGTCCTGCGCGCCACGCTCGTCGAGCGCCAGGGTGCCCAGGTAGTCCAGGTTGGCCTGCACCCGCTCCACCGACTCCTTGCGCAGCACCTGGCTGCGCCGCACATCGACCTTGGCCAGGGCCTGCACCGCCAGCCGCGCGAGCCGCTGCGACAGCATGCGCAGCTGGCCGGCGCGATTGATGGCCTCGGCCCATTGCGCGGCCTCCAGCACCGAGCGCGAAACCTCGCCCAGGCGCAGGTTGGCATGCATCGCCGCGCCGCGCAGCAGGCCGAAGGCTTCGTCCTCGCCGATGCCGCGGGCCGACATCAGGAGGCCCTTGGCGCGGTCGATCCACTTGCGCTCGTCCAGGCGCGCTTGCAGCGCTTCGATCTGCGCGCGCAGGCCGGCCTCGCGCTGCCAGCGCGTCTGAGCCAGCGCGAGCAGCGCCGCCAGGCCGTCTGTATCGAGGCCTTCGCGCACGGCCCAGGCCTGCACGCCCAGCGCCACCAGCGCGTCCTGAAGCTCGCGCCCGGGCGCTGCCGCACACAGCAGACTCAGTGCGCAAGGCGGCCGGCCTTCCCAGGCACGCAACGCGTCGAGCAGTTCGCCCATTTCGCCAGCATCCGGTGCACAGATCAGGACCTGGCGAGGTGCATGCTCCGCGACCGCCTGCACCAGCTTGCTGCAGGCGTCTTGCCCGGCGAGCGTGAGCCGCGCGTCCGGCAGCGCTGCATGCAGCGGCGTGAGGCAGGCGATGTCGGCGTTTTCACCGGGCAGAACCAGAAGAAGAGAGTTCATGACAAGGCCGCGAGCATAGAGGCTGGGAGTTTTTCTCGCATGCCCGAGCAGACCGCGCTGGCGTGCCCAATCAAGGCGCAAAGCACAGCCGTAGCTTGGGCTACGGCGAGCATTTGCAACGCAGAGTGGGCGCGTCAGGGCGGGATGAGCGGGCATGGGGGAAAGACTCTCAGCCTCATCGGCCAGGCGCGTGCATCAAATCAGGCACGCCTCTTGCAAGACTGTGGGGGCGGTGTAACGAAGCACCGCTTTGGTGATGACGACGCGGCGCCCTTTCGCCGTGTCTCGTGCGCGGCCGGGGCCAGCCCGCCCGGCACAACACCCTTCATGCCGGCGGCGTTCGTCGCCGGCCCCCCGATCCCACTCCATCCCACGACCCAGCCTCTCGCAAGGCTGCGCCGAGGCATTTGCATTTGAAGAACAGAGCGCCATGACCAGCTTCAAGTCCTTTCTGAAATCCGGCCACGGACCGACCCTCTTCGCGGCCTTCCTGTACTTCGCCTTCTCGTGTTGCATCTGGGTGCTCAACGGCGCGATGGCGCCCTTCATCAGCGAGACCTTCAACCTCTCGCCGGCGCAAAAGGGCCTGATGCTGTCGGTGCCCATCATTGCTGGCGCGCTGATGCGCTTTCCGCTGGGCGTGCTCTCCCAATACATCGGTCGCAAGAACGCGACGCTGGTCGAGATGGGCCTGATCGCGGTGGCCATGCTGTTCGGCTTCTTCATGGTCAAGAGCTTCAACGACCTCTTGGCCATGGGCGTGCTGCTGGGCATTGCGGGCGCCAGCTTCGGCGTGGCACTGTCGCTGGGCTCGGGCTGGTTCCCGCCGCAGCACAAAGGCCTGGCCATGGGCCTCGTGGGCGCCGGCAATGTCGGCACCGCGGTATCGGTGCTGGTGGCGCCGCCGCTGGCGCAATGGCTGGGCTGGCAGAGCGTCTACGCGGTGGCGGCCGGCGCCATCCTGCTGCCGATGCTGGTGATGGTGTTCCTCGCGAAGGAGCCGCCGGACGTCGACAGCCACGCGAGCTTGCGCGCGCACATCGCCTGTCTGTTCGAGAAGGACGGCTGGGTCTTCAGCCTGATCTACGGCGTGACCTTCGGCGGCTTCATCGGCCTCACGACCTTCCTGCCCTCCTACTATCACGACCAGTTCGGCGTGAGCAAGGTGCAGGCGGGCCAGCTGACCATGCTGGCGGCCTTCATGGGCGCGGCGGTGCGGGTCTTCGGCGGCTGGATCTCGGACCGCTGGGGTGGCGTCAACACGCTCACCCTGGTGCTGGTGGTCGTCACCGTGGCCCTCACGCTGGTGGGCCTCGCCTCATCCTCGCTGGCCCTCACCACCTTGCTCCTGATCGTGTGCTTTGCCGCGCTGGGCGCGGGCAATGGCGCCCTGTTCCAGCTGGTGCCGCTGCGCTGGCCCACCAGCACCGCGGTGGCCGGCTCGATGATCGGCGAGATCGGTGCCCTGGGCGGCGGCCTGGTGCCCAACGCCATGGGCTTGTCCAAGCAGTACCTGGGCAGCTACCTGTGGGGCTTCGTCTTCTTCGCCGTCCTGTCGCTGGTGATGCTGGGCGTGATGCGCGTCATGCAGATCCGCTGGACGCGCACCTGGGCGGAAAAAGGCGGCCGTGCGCGCCTGGCGGCTGCAGCCCATGACGCGCCGGCCAGCAAGAGCGCCGAGCTGCGCAGGGCGGCACGGCCATGAAGACCCGCCCTACCCGCTCAGCGTGGCAAGAACAAGAGCCACACGATGAGCAACAGGTTCAGCAGCAGCGAGAGGCCCAGCCCGAGCTTGAGCAGCGCGGCCGGGTCGCGCTGCAACAGCGGCGTGGCCGCGGGCGCGCCGATGGCCCGCGAAGCGCCGCGTTCCAGCGCCAGCAGCAGCTCCTCGGCGGTCTCGAAGCGCTGGCGCGGGTCCCTTGCCACCGCCTTGCGCACCAGGTGGTCCAGCCACACGGGCACGTCGGGGCGGATGCGCGTCAGCGAGGCGGGGTCGTGCCGGTAGCGTGCAGCCTGGTAGGGCTCGATCTCGCCATAGGGCAGGCGGCCGGCCAGCCACTGGTAGAGCGTCGCGCCGAGCGCGAAGAGGTCGCTCGCGGCGTCGGCCGGCGCGCCATCCCACTGCTCGGGATTGATGTAGCTGGGCGTGCCGGCATGCAGCTCGCGCTGGGCCGCGCTCTCGCGGCCGGACAAGGCCACGCCCAGGTCCAGGATGCGCCAGTGCCCGTCGTCGCCCCGATGCAGATTGCCGGGCTTGATGTCGCGATGCACGACACCCTGGCGGTGCAGGCGCCCCAGGGCCTTGCTGAGTTCGATGGCCGCGGCCACCACCTCGGCCACGCTGCCGCGCCGCTCGCTCTTTTGCATCTGCTCCAAGGTCTGGCCACCGTGCCAGTCGAACACCAGGTACAGGGCGCTGGCATCGGCGGCACGCTCATGCACCCGCACCAGCCCGCTGTCGGCACGCGCGCTGACACGCAAGCCCAGCCAGGCCTCGTGCGCCAGCATGGCGCGCTCCTCGGGGTCGCTGGCGCGCGAGGGATGCAGGGTCTTCAGCGCCACCAGCGTGCGGGTCTGAGGATGGCGCGCCTGGTAGAGCAGATGCACGCCGGTGTCGGCCACCGGGGCCGTGATCTGGTAGCCGTCGAGCACGTCGCCCACCTTGAGCACGGGCGGCGGATCGAGCCGGCGCACGTCGCCCAGCTCATCGTCGAGTTGCCGGGCATCGAGGCCCAGCACGCGGATCACCAGGGCGGTGGCGTTGTCGCGCGAACCGACGGCCAGCGCCGCCTCCACCAGCGCCTCGCTGGCCTGCGCCGCGCTGTCGCCCTGCAAGGCCAGCGCGCCGATCTGCGCCGGCTTGAGCACGCCGTGCACGCCGTCGCTGCTGAGCACGAAGCAGTCGCCCACGCGCGCATCGCCCTGGGCGTAGTCGACCCGCACCTGGTCGTCCAGGCCGATGGCGCGGGTCAGGCGGCTGCGCAGGTCCGGATGGTCGAAGGCATGGTCCTGCGTCAGCAACTGGGCCGCCGCGTCGCCGGCACGCACGCGCCAGGCGCGGGTGTCGCCCACGTGGGCCAGGGTGTAGCTCTGGCCGTGCAGCACCAGCGCCGTCAGGGTGGTCAGCGCCGCGCCCGCATGGCGGCGCCGGTTGTGGTCGGCCAGCCAGGCGTTCTGCGCGCCGATCAGCCGGTCCAGCGCCGCCGTGGGCTCCCAGGTGTCGGGCGTGGCGAAGTAGTCGGCCAAGAGCCCCATCACCGTGCTCTGCGCCGCCTCCAGGCCGTGGCCGCCGGTGGAGACGCCGTCGGCAATGGCGCCGATCAGCCCGCGCGCCTCCTCGCCGGGCGGCGCATGCACGCAGCCGGCGAAGTCTTCGTTCAGCTCGCGCGGCCCGCGCCGGCTCTGGTAGCCGATATCCACTTCAAAGCTCATGGCGCGCGATTGTCCACGCGCGCCGTCGCGAATCTCGTTCCCGCTTGAATCCGAAGGAAAGGTAGAGCCCCATGATGAAGAAACTCAAGCTCGTGATGGTCGGCAACGGCATGGCCGGCGTGCGAACCATCGAAGAGCTGCTCAAGATCGAGCCCGATCTCTACGACATCACCGTCTTCGGCGCCGAGCCGCATCCCAACTACAACCGCATTCTCTTGTCGCCGGTGCTGGCAGGCGAGCAGACGGTCGATGAGATCGTGCTCAACAGCTGGGAGTGGTACGCCGAGAACAAGATCACCTTGCACGCCGCCAAGAAGGTGGTGGAGGTGGACCGCGTCAAGCGCATCGTGCGCGCCGAGGACGGCACCGAGGCCGCGTACGACCGCCTCCTGATGTGCACCGGCTCGAACCCCTTCATGCTGCCGGTTCCCGGCAAGGACCTGAAGGGCGTGATCGCCTACCGCGACATCGCCGACACCGACTACATGATCGAGGCGGCGCGCGTGCACAAGAACGCGGTCGTGATCGGTGGCGGCCTCCTGGGCCTGGAAGCGGCCAACGGCCTGATGCTGCGCGGCATGAACGTGACGGTGGTGCATGTCATGCCCTGGCTGATGGAGCGCCAGCTGGACGACGTGGCCGGCAAGCTCCTGCAGAAGTCGCTGGAGGACCGCGGCCTGAAGTTCCTGATCGGCGCGCAGACGCAGGAGCTGGTGGGCAACGAGGAAGGCCGCGTCACCATGATTCGCTTCAAGGACGGCACCGAGGTGGCCACCGACCTGGTGGTGATGGCGGTGGGCATCCGTCCCAACACCGACCTGGCGCAAAAGATGCGCCTGCACTGCGAGCGCGGCATCGTGGTGAACGACACCATGCAGACGGTGACCGACGCACGCATCTACTCGGTGGGCGAATGCGCGCAGCACCGCGGCGTCGCCTACGGCCTGGTGGCGCCCCTGTTCGAGCAGGCCAAGGTCGCCGCCAACCACCTGGCGCAGTTCGGCATCGGCCGCTACCAGGGCTCGCTCACCTCGACCAAGCTGAAGGTGACGGGCATCGACCTGTTCAGCGCCGGCGACTTCATGGGCGGCGAGGGCTGCGAGGAGATCGTGATGAGCGACCCCTTCGGGGGCGTCTACAAGAAGCTGGTGATCAAGGACGACAAGCTGATCGGCGCCTGCCTGTACGGCGACACCGTGGACGGCAGCTGGTACTTCAAGCTCCTGCGCGACGGCCGCAGCGTGCACGACATCCGCGACAAGCTGATGTTCGGCGAGTCGAACATCGGCGACACGGGGCACGAAGGCCACAACAAGGCCGCCAGCATGCCCGACGACGCCGAGGTCTGCGGCTGCAATGGCGTGAGCAAGGGCACCATCTGCAAGGCGATCAAGGAGAAGGGCCTGTTCACGCTCGACGAGGTGAAGAAGCACACCAAGGCCAGCGCATCGTGCGGCTCGTGCACCGGCCTGGTGGAGCAGATCCTGATGTTCACCGCCGGCGGCGACTACTCGGCGGCGCCGAAGAAGAAGGCGATCTGCGCCTGCACCGACGTGAGCCACCAGGATGCACGCGACGCCATCCGCAAGGAGCATTACCTGACGCACGACGCGGTGTTCCGCAACCTCGGCTGGCGCACGCCCAACGGCTGCGCCACCTGCCGCCCGGCCATCAACTACTACCTGATCTCGACCTGGCCCAAGGAGGCGAAGGACGATCCGCAAAGCCGCTTCATCAACGAGCGCAGCCACGCCAACATCCAGAAGGACGGCACCTACTCGGTGATCCCGCGCATGTGGGGCGGCCACACCACACCCGATGAGCTGCGCCGCATCGCCGACGCGGCCGACAAGTACCAGATCCCGACGGTGAAGGTCACCGGCGGCCAGCGCATCGACCTGCTGGGCGTGAAGAAGGAAGACCTGGAGAACGTCTGGAAGGACATCGGCATGCCATCGGGCTTCGCCTATGCCAAGTCCTTGCGCACGGTGAAGACCTGCGTGGGCAGCGAGTGGTGCCGCTTCGGTACGCAGGACAGCACGCAAATGGGCAAGGACCTGGAGCGCGCCCTGTGGGCCATGTACTCGCCGCACAAGGTGAAGCTGGCCGTCTCCGGCTGTCCGCGCAACTGCGCCGAGGCCGGCATCAAGGACGTGGGCGTGATCGGCGTCGACTCCGGCTGGGAGCTGTACGTGGGCGGCAACGGCGGCATCAAGACCGAGGTGGCGCAGTTCCTGGTGAAGGTAAAGACGGCCGAGGAGGTGATGGAGTATTCCGGCGCCTTCCTGCAGCTGTACCGCGAGGAAGGCTGGTACCTGGAGCGCACCGTGCACTACATCGGCCGCGTGGGCCTGGACTACGTGAAGAAGAAGATCGTGGACGACGCCGAAGGCCGCAAGGCGCTGTGGGAACGCCTGCAGTTCGCGCTGGACGGCGAGCCCGATCCCTGGTTCGAATCGAGCCAGGCGTCGGTCGACGTGCGGCAGTTCAAGGCGCTGCCCGCATGATGCGCGCAACCCGAAGGCACGGCGTGAACAGACGCTTCTTCATCGCCCAGACCGCCCTGCTCGCCGTGGGCGCGCACGCCCAGGTGGCCGACCTCAACGACGCCATCAACAAGGCGGGGCGCCAGCGCATGCTGTCGCAGCGCGCGAGCAAAGCCTACCTGGCACTGGCGCAGAGCGTGGAGACGCGCAATGCCCAACAAGTGCTGGACCGTTCCATTGCCCTGTTCGATCGCCAGCTGGTGGAGCTGCGCAGCTTCGCGCCGAGCGCCGCCATCCGGGAAACCTACGACGCGCTGGGCGGCACCTGGGGCGAGTTCAAGAAGGAACTGACGCACGCCGCGCCCAGCAGGGAGGCGGGCGCCAAGGTCGTCAAGCTGGACGCCGCCGTGCTCGCCCTGGCGCACCAGGGCACCGCCCAGTACGAAGCGGCATCGGGCCAGGCGGTCGGCAGGCTGGTCAACATCGCGGGCCGGCAACGCATGTTGTCCCAGCGAATGGCCAAGTTCTACCTGGCCAACGGCATGCGGATCGATCCGGCCGGCAGCGCGGCCGAAATTGCCAAGGCGCGCTCGGAGTTCGTCGCCGCGCTGGAGATCCTGCGCAACGCGCCCGAGGCCACGACCCAAATCAAGGAAGAACTGGTGCTGGCCGACGCACAGTGGGTGTTCTTCAACCACGGCATTGCGCGCCTGGATGGCGCGGGCGCCTCGCCCAGGCTGATGTCCGACGTATTCGTCACGAGCGAAAACCTGCTGGCGATCATGGACCGCATCACCGGCCAGTATTCCAACCTGAAAACCGATAGAACCTGAAGAGCCCCACCATGAGCGAATGGAAAGTCATCTGCCGTGTCGACGACATCCCCGTACTCGGCGCGCGCCGCGTGGCGCGTCCCGCGGGCGTGGCCGTGGCCGTATTCCGCAATGCCGAGAACCAGGTATTTGCGCTGCTCGACCGCTGCCCGCACAAGGGCGGCCCCTTGAGCCAGGGCATCGTGTTCGGCACCAGCGTGGCCTGCCCGCTGCACAACTGGACCATTGGCCTCGACGACGGCTGCGCGAAGCAACCGGACGAGGGCTGCACACCCCGCTTTGCCTGCAAGGTGCAGGACGGCGAGGTGATGCTCAATGCGCGCGAGCTGGAAACGCATGCGGTGGACCTCGAGGCACCGCGCGCCGGGCCCCAACACGTCGCCACGGAGGCCTGAAAGCGAATGACTGAAACCAGGTCGACCTGCCCCTACTGCGGCGTCGGCTGCGCAGTGGCCTACGGCCCTGCGCTTCGCGCCGAATGTGAACGCCGCAGCCTGTCCATTGGCAGCCATGGCTGAAACCAGGTCCACCTGCCCCTACTGCGGCGTGGGCTGCGGCGTCATCATCGAATCCGATGGCGCCCAGATCACCGGCGTGCGCGGCGACCCGGATCACCCCGCCAATTTCGGCCGCCTGTGCACCAAGGGTTCCACCCTTCACCTCACGGCGAGCGCCGAGGTGACGCGCCAGACGCGCCTGCTGCAGCCCATGCAGCGCCTGCAACGGGGCGCCGCCCCCCAGCCCGTCAGCTGGGATGGCGCACTCGACATCGCGGCGCTGAAGTTCGCCCAGGTCATTCGCGAACACGGCCCCGACGCAGTCGGCTTTTATGTCTCCGGCCAGCTGCTAACCGAGGACTACTACGTCTTCAACAAACTGGCCAAGGGCCTCATTGGCACCAACAACATCGACACCAACTCGCGCCTGTGCATGAGCAGCGCAGTGGCCGGCTACAAGAAGACCCTGGGCGCCGACGCGCCACCCGCCTGTTACGACGACCTGCACGATGCGCAGTGCCTGTTCATCGTCGGCAGCAATGCCGCCTGGGCGCATCCCATCCTGTTTCGCCGCATCGAGGACGCCAAGCGTGCCAACCCCGCGATGAAGATCATCGTGGCCGACCCGCGCCGCACCGACACGGTGGAGATCGCGGACCTGTTCTTGGCCGTCCAGCCCGGCACCGACGTCATGCTGTTCCACGGCATGCTGCACCTCATGCTGTGGGAAGGCTGGACCCGGCCCGACTACATCGCCGCGCACACCAGCGGCTTCGACGAACTCAAGGCCACGGTGCGTGACTGCACGCCGGACAAGGTCGCGCAGATCTGCGGCATCTCCAAGGACGATCTGCTGCAGGCCGCGCGCCTGTTCGCCACCTCGCCGGCCACCCTGAGCCTTTATTGCCAGGGCCTCAACCAATCTTCCAACGGCACCGCCAAGAACGCCGCCCTCATCAACCTGCACCTGGCCACCGCGCAGATCGGCAAGCCGGGCGCCGGCCCCTTTTCGCTGACCGGCCAGCCCAACGCCATGGGCGGACGCGAAGTCGGCGGCCTGGCCAATCTCTTGTCCGCGCACCGCGACCTGTCGAACCCGCAGCACCGCGCCGAAGTGGCTGCGCTTTGGGGCGTGCCCTCGGTGCCCGAGAAGCCCGGGAAGACCGCGGTCGAGATGTTCCAGGCGGCCGCGGACGGCGAGATCCGCGCCCTGTGGATCGCCTGCACCAACCCGGCGCAATCGATGCCCGACCAGGCCACCGTGCGCCGCGCCCTCACGCGCTGCGAGTTCGTCGTGGTGCAAGAAGCTTTTGCCACCACCGCCTCTTGCGAATTTGCCGATCTGCTGCTGCCGGCCACCACCTGGGGCGAGAAGACCGGCACCGTGACCAACAGCGAGCGCCGCATCTCGCGCGTCCGGACCGCCGTTGCCGCGCCGGGCGAGGCACGCCATGACTGGTCGGCCGTGGTCGACTTCGCCCGTCGGCTCGAAGCGCGCTTGCCGGCGCGTGCGGCGTCCAGCCTGTTCCCCTACGAGGCCGACAGCGAAGCTGGCGCCGAAGCCATCTGGAACGAGCACCGCGAATCGACGCGCGGGCGCGACCTGGACATCACTGGTCTTTCCTGGTCCCTGCTCGAGGCGCAAGGCCCGCAGCAGTGGCCCATGCCAGAAGGTCAGGCCGGCGGACGCGCACGCCTGTACGAAGACGGCGTATTCCCCACCCCCGACGGCAAGGCGCGCTTCGTCGCCACGCCCTACAAGCCCACCTTCGAACAGCGTGAGGCGCGCTTTCCCTTTTCGCTCAACACCGGCCGGCTGCGCGACCAGTGGCACGGCATGAGCCGCACCGGGACCTTGGGTCGCCTGTTCGGCCACGTGCCCGAGCCGGCGGTGCAGATGCACGGCCAGGACATGGCGCGGCGCCAGTTGAAAGACGGCGACCTGGTCTACCTCACCTCGCGTCGCGGCGCCATCGTGCTGCCGGTGCAGGCCAGCCCGGAGGTCGGCCTCAGCCAGACCTTCGTCGCCATGCACTGGGGCCCCGAATACCTCAGCGGCCGCTCGTCCACCGGCGAGCCGCTGGCCGGCATCAACGCCCTGACCACCTCGGCCTTCTGCCCCGACTCCAAGCAGCCCGAGCTCAAGCATGCGGCGGTGAAGATCCTCAAGGCCGAGATGCCCTGGTCGCTGCTGGCGGCGGCCTGGCTGCCGGAAGGCCGCTCCCTGGCGAGCTTGCAGGCGCTGCGCGCATTGATGAAAGAGTTCCCATTTGCCAGCTGCGTGCCCTTCGGCTCGGGCGGCGCACTCAACGACAAGGGTGGCGCGGCCGAGCGCAGCGGCGTGCTGTTCCGGGCCGCCGGGCACGACCCGGCCCCCGACGCACTGCTGGCGCGCATCGAGGAACTGCTGGGCCTGGCAGGCAGCGACACCCTGCGCTACGCCGATGCACGGCACGGCCAGCGCCGCACCGCGCGACTGGTGCGCGTCGGCGGCGCGGGCAGCAACGAGGCGCACCTGGAAGGCTTCCTGCTGGCCGGCGACACCAGCGCGCAGGCCTGGATCAAGGCGCTGCTGCAGGACCAGCTGCCCGCACAATCCTTTGGCCGGCTGTTGCTGCGTCCGGGCGCGACTGCGCCGGTGGGCGTGGCCAGCAAGGGCCGGATCGTCTGCAGCTGCTTCGGCGTCACCGAGCCGGCCATCGGCAGCGCCCTGCAGTCCTGCGCCGGCAATGACGAGGAGCGCCTGGCGGCCTTGCAGGGCCAGCTCAAGTGCGGCACCAACTGCGGCTCCTGCCTGCCCGAACTCAAGCGCATGGTGCGCGCGGGCACGACCCCGGCAGCGGCATTGGCATAAGGAACATCGCATTTCGGCATAAGCCTTGCGGGACAATTCGAGCACCCATGGGAATCAGCCACTACATCAAGGAAATCGGGCGCGGCGCGCGCGGCGCCAAGCCGCTGTCGCGCGAGCACGCCTGCGACCTGTTCGGCCAGGTGCTGGACGGCCAGGTGACCGATCTCGAAATGGGGGCCTTCTGCATTGCCATGCGCATCAAGGGCGAGACGGCCGAGGAAATGGCCGGCTTTCTGGACGCCACCCACGCCCGCCTGGCGCGTTTTCCGGCTTCCGATCGGCCGCTGGTGGTGCTCCCCAGCTACAACGGCGCGCGCAAGCTGCCGGTGCTCACGCCGCTGCTGGGGCTGCTGCTGGCACGCGAAGGATTGCCGGTGCTGCTGCATGGTAGCCAGACCGAGGCAAGGCGCGTCACCGCGCCGGCCGTGCTGGAGGCCATGGGCATCGGCCCCCTGTCCGAAGTGCGCGCGCTGGCCGACGGCGAACTCGCGCATGCGAGCACGCAACTCATGTGCCCCGGCCTCAAGCGTCTGCTCGACGTGCGCAAGGTGGTGGGCCTGCGCAATCCCGGGCACAGCGTGGTCAAGCTGATGCAGCCGGGCCTGGGCGAGAACCTGGTGATCAGCAGCTACACGCATCCGGCCTACGCCGAATCGATGGCCGAGACCTTCCAGTTGCTGGCAATGAATGCCCTGCTGTCGCGCGGCCTGGAAGGCGAAAGCGTGGCGGACCCGCGCCGCACGGCGCAGGTCGACGGCTTCGTGCGCGGCGAACGCATCGCGCTGCAGGCGCAGGAATCCGGCACCCTGTCGCAAGTGCCCGGCCTGCCAGAAGGCAACGACCTGGACACCACGGTCGACTACACCCGCCGCGTGCTCGACGGCGCACTGCCCGTTCCGGCCGCCATTGCGCGCCAGGTCGAGCAGGTGCTGCATCTCGCCGCCTTGCTGGCGACAGCGCCCCTTCATTCCCATTCAGCCAAGGCATCCGCCGCCCAAGCCGCATGAAACACCTCACCTCCCTGCAAGGCAGCTGCACCCTGGTCGGCGCCGGCCCCGGCGACCCGGACCTGCTCACGCTCAAGGCCGTGAAGGCGATCGGGGCGGCCACCGTGCTGCTGGTCGATGATTTGGTGAACGACGAGATCCTGTCCCATGCGCGGCCCGATGCCCGCATCGTCCACGTCGGCAAGCGCGGCGGCTGCAAGAGCACGCCGCAGGCCTTCATCGAGAAGCTGATGATCACCGCGGTGCGCGAGGGCGAGCACGTGGTGCGCCTGAAGGGCGGCGACCCCTTCATCTTCGGCCGCGGCGGCGAAGAGGTGGAGCACCTGCGCGAAGCGGGCATCGAGGCCCAGGTCGTCAACGGCATCACCTCCGGCCTGGCGGCAGTGACGGCGCTGCATGTGCCGCTGACGCACCGCGACCGCGCCCAGGGCGTGGTCTTCGTCACCGGCCATGCCAAGACCGGGCAGAGCAGCACGGAGCAACCCACCGATTGGCGCAAGCTGGCGGCGGCGGCGCGCGACGCGCGCCTCACCCTGGTGATCTACATGGGCGTCTCGGGCGCGGCCCATATCCAGCACGGCCTCCTGGCCGGCCTGCCGGGCGATACGCCGGTGGCGGTGGTGCAGGACGCCAGCTTGCCGACCCAGCGCCACGTTCTCAGCAACCTGGAGCGCATGCACGAGGCGCTGTCGGAAAGCGGCATGGGCAGCCCGGCGATCATCGTGGTCGGCGACGTGCTGCGCGGCATGGCGGCGGTGCAAACCGAGCGGCAGCAGGAAGTGCGCGCGCTCGGCTGAGTTAAGGTTCTGTCCTCCATGACAGAACCCAACACCTTCGACGCCATCGTCATCGGCGCCGGCGCCGCCGGCCTGTTCTGCGCAGCCCAGGCCGGGCAGCAGGGCCTGAAGGTGCTCCTGCTCGACCACAACGAGCGCATTGCCGAAAAGATCCGCATCTCCGGCGGCGGGCGGGCCAACTTCACCAACCGCGATCTGGACGTGCGCGCGCCGCAGCGCCACTTCATCGGCGACAACCCGCACTTCTGCCGCTCGGCGCTGTCGCGCTACACGCCCCAGCACTTCATCGAGCTGGTGGAAAAGCACGGCATCGCCTATCACGAGAAGCACAAGGGCCAGCTCTTTTGCGATGGGCCCTCGCAGCAGATCATCGACATGCTGCTGGCCGAATGCGCGGCCGGCTCGGTTGCGCACTGGCAGCCCTGCAAGGCGGGCGAGCTGCGCTTTGGCGACGGTGAAGGCTATGTCCTGCAGACCTCGCGCGGCGAAGTGCGCGCACCGAAGCTGGTGGTGGCCACCGGCGGCCTGTCGATCCCGCAGATCGGCGCCAGCGATTTCGGCTACCGCACCGCTGCGCAATTCGGCCTGCGCGTGGTGGCGCCGCGCCCGGCCCTGGTGCCGCTCACCTTTGGCGGCGACAGCTGGGCGCCCTACGCCGACCTGGCCGGCCTGGCGCTGCCCGTGCAGATCGAGACCGGCGCCAAGAAGGATCGCATGAGCTTCCTGGAAGACCTGCTCTTCACCCACCGCGGCCTGTCGGGCCCGGCGGTGCTGCAGATCTCCAGCTACTGGAAGCCCGGCGCACCGCTCACCCTGGACTTCGCGCCCGGCATCGAGGTGGGCGATGCCCTGCACGCGGCCAAGGCGCGCTCGAAGAAGCGCATTGCCAATGAGCTGGCCCAATGGGTACCGGCCCGCCTGGCCGATGCCTGGGCCGGCCAGGACGCCACCCTCGCCCGCCCCATCAACGAAGCCGCCGACAAGGCGCTGGCGCAGCTGGCCGAGCGCATCAGCCGCTGGCAGATCACGCCCAGCGGCACCGAGGGCTACAAGAAGGCCGAAGTGACGGCCGGTGGGGTGGACACGCGCGAGCTGTCGTCCCAGACCATGGAATCGAAGCAGCCCGGGCTCTATTTCATTGGGGAAGTGGTCGACGTGACCGGCTGGCTGGGGGGCTACAACTTCCAGTGGGCCTGGGCCAGCGCCGCCGCCTGCGCCCAAGCGTTGGCCGGCGCGCAATCCGCGCTATAATTGCGGGCTAACTTTTGGCCTTACCTCAACGGCCGCACCAGTTTTAGTTGAGGACCCCCGGCTTGGAGCCTGATCTTCTTCGAGCCAAATCCACCATCAACGAGATAAATGACCACCATCCGCGTTAAAGAAAACGAGCCTTTCGACGTCGCCCTGCGCCGCTTCAAGCGCACCATCGAGAAGCTGGGCCTGCTGACCGACCTGCGTGCCCGCGAGTTCTACGAAAAGCCGACCGCCGAGCGCAAGCGCAAGAAGGCCGCGGCCGTCAAGCGCCACTACAAGCGCGTGCGCAGCATGCAGCTGCCCAAGAAGCTTTACTAAGAAGCTGGCACCCGCTGCGCCGGTCCTACGTACCGACGCACCTTCGAGCCGCGCCAGGGTATCCTGCCGCGGCTCTTGTCATTCTTGCTTGCCCCAATTCAAGGAACCACGCCATGAGCCTCAAGGACCAGATCACCGAAGACATGAAGACCGCGATGCGCGCCAAGGACTCGGAACGCCTGGCCACCATCCGCCTCTTGATGGCCGCGCTCAAGCAAAAGGAAGTGGATGAGCGCATCGAGCTGGACGACGCAGCCATCGTCGCCGTGCTCGACAAGATGGTGAAGCAGCGCAAGGACTCGGTCGCCGCCTTCACCCAGGGCGGGCGCCAGGACCTGGCCGACAAGGAAGCCGCCGAGATCAAGGTGCTGGAGGCCTACCTGCCCCAGCGCATGGGCGTTGAAGAGATCGTCGCCGAGGTGAAGGCCATCGTGGACGAGCTGGGCGCCAAGGGCCCCGGCGACATGGGCAAGGTGATGGGCGCCGTGAAGGCCAAGCTGGCCGGCAAGGCCGACATGGGCCAGGTCAGCGCCGCCGTGAAGGCCGCCCTGTCTTCGGGCGGCTGAGCGC
This sequence comes from Variovorax sp. LARHSF232, assembly GCF_052871435.1. Classification (NCBI taxonomy): domain Bacteria; kingdom Pseudomonadati; phylum Pseudomonadota; class Betaproteobacteria; order Burkholderiales; family Comamonadaceae; genus Variovorax; species Variovorax sp. LARHSF232. The sequence goes on from NZ_JBIXJS010000001.1 coordinate 206,065, forward strand.
CTACATGCAGACGCACCGCCCCGTCATCCACAAGGCCTGCGCCTGCCTGGTGGACGCCACCGGGCGCCTACTGGTCTTCCATCACCCGGGAGACCGCAACATGCAACTGCCCAAGGGCACGGTGGAGCCCGGCGAGGCACCCGAAGATGCGGTGCGGCGCGAACTGTTGGAAGAATCCGGCATTCACTACACCGGACCCCTGCACCCGCTGGGCACCCTGGATCGCGACTGCCCGGCCGGCGTCGAGGGCAACAAGCACCGCCACCCGCAGCTGTGGCACCTGTACCTGATGCGCGCCGAAGCACCCCTGCCGGAGCGCTTCGAGCATGTGGCCATGGGCAGTCCGGAGGAAGACGGGTTGATCTTCGAGTTTTCCTGGCTGGCGCCCGATCAGGTGCCAGAGGGCTTCATCACGCCCTACCTGCAGACCATCGCGCGGGTGCGCGAGGCCTGGCAGGTGCTGAAGGCCTAGCTTCCGGCAACCTTCATCCGGTTGACCAGGATGGAGCCGGTGGTCTTGGCGCCGTAGTTGTAGGCATCCGCGCCCACGGCCTGGATGCCCAGCAGCATGTCCTTCACGTTGCCGGCGATGGTGATCTCTTCCACCGGGAAAGCGATGCGGCCCTTCTCCACCCAGAAGCCGCTGCAGCCGCGCGAATAGTCGCCGGTGACGTAGTTGACGCCCTGGCCCATCAGCTCGATCACGAACAGGCCCGTGCCCAGCTTCTGCAGCATGGCATCGAGGTCGTCGCCGGCCTGGGTGAGCGAGGAACGCAGCACCAGGTTGTGCGAGCCCCCAGCATTGCCGGTGGTCTTCATGCCCAGCTTGCGCGCCGAGTAGGTCGACAGAAAGTAGCCTTCCAGCCGGCCGCCGTCGACGACCTTGCGCGCCTTGGTGGCCACGCCTTCGTCGTCGAAGGGCGCGCTGCCCTTGCCGCGCCGCACATGCGGGTCTTCGTCGACGCTGATGTGGTCGGCCAGCACCTTCTTGCCCAGCGAGTCGAGCAGGAAGCTGCTCTTGCGGTACAGCGCACCGCCGCTGGTGGCCTGCACCAGCGAGCCCAGCAGGCCGGCCGCCAGCGGCGACTCGAACAGCACCGGGCATTCGGTGGTCTTGATCTTGCGCGACTTCAGGCGGCTCAGTGCCCGCTCTGCCGCATAGCGGCCCACCGCCTGCGGGCTGGCCAGTTCGTCGGCCGAGCGCATGGAGCTGTACCAGGCATCGCGCTGCATCTGGTCGCCCTTGCCTGCAATGGGCGCCACCGAGATCGAATGGCGCGAGCTGGCGTAGCCGCCCCGAAAGCCATGCGTGTGGGCGGAAAAGAAATGGCTCTGCTGGGCCGAGACGCCGGCGCCTTCGCTGTTGGTGATGCGCCGGTCGGTCGACAGCGCCGCCGCCTCGCATTCCAGGGCCAGAATGGCTGCCTGCTCGCTCGTGATGTCCCAGGGATGGAACAGGTCGAGCTCGGGCTGTTCGCGCACGATGTCGTCCTCGTCCGGCAGGCCGGCCACCGGGTCTTCGGCCGTAAAGCGCGCGATGTCGTAGGCCGCCTGCACCGTCTGGGCGATGGCGGCCTCGGAGAAGTCGGAAGTGCTGGCGTTGCCGCGGCGCTGGCCGACGTAGACCGTCACGCCCAGCGACTTGTCGCGGTTGCGCTCGACGTTCTCCAGCTCGCCCTTGCGCACCGAGACGGAGAGGCCGCAGCCTTCGGAAGCCTCCGCGCCGGCATCGGTGGCGCCCAGCTTCCTGGCGTGGGCCAAGGCGGTGTCGACCAGGTTTTCGAAGTGGGAGCGGCTGTAGGCAAAGCCACCCTCGGCGCGCGAGGTAGAGGTAGAGGACATGTGGAGGACAATGATACTTGTGCCCACCGGGCCGCGCGGCCTCGCTTGCAGCGCCCCGGAAGGCGAACCAACATCGTCAGAACCCATGCCCCGCAAACCCAAAAAAGGCTATTTCGTCCGCGGCCAGTTCGTGGCCGAAGGCAGCGAACTCGACCAGGAGCTCAAGCGCGAGCTCAAGGGCACCGAGACCAGCAAGACCGACCTGAAACGCGAGAGCTCCGAGCTGCAAGCGCTCGGCGAGGCCTTGCTGAAGCTGCGCGCCGCCGCCTTCGACGAATTGCCGATCAGCGACAAGCTGCGCGATGCCATCGTCGAAGCCAAGCGCATCACCAACTTCGAAGGCAAGCGCCGGCAGATGCAGTTCATCGGCAAGCAGATGCGCCTGCAGGAGCCCGACACGCTGGAAGCCATCCGCATTGCCCTGGACGAGCAGGATCGCCCCAGCGCCGAAGCCACCGCCGCCCTGCACGAGGCCGAGCTGTGGCGCGACCGCCTGATCGTGGACGACGACGCGCTGGGCGGCTGGATCGAGACGCACCCGGCCTCCGACGCGCAGCAGCTGCGCGCCCTGGTGCGCCAGGCCCGCAAGGACCTCAAGGGCGGGCCGCCCGGCGAGGCGCCGCGCCAGGGCCGGGCCTACCGCGAGATCTTTCAGATCGTGCGAGCCGAGCTGTCCGCCCACGACGGCAGCGACCATGCCGCGGCCGCCGCCGAACAATCCCGCGAAGAAGACGCCTGAGACGCCAAGCCCTCCCATGACCTACGACCCCGTACGCATCGGCATCGTTTCGATCAGCGACCGCGCCTCCAGCGGCGTCTACGAGGACAAGGGCCTGCCGGCCCTGCGCGACTGGCTCTCTCGTGCACTGAAGAATCCGCTCGCCTTCGAGCCGCGCCTGATTCCCGACGAGCAGGCCCAGATCAGCCAGACGCTGATCGAGCTGGCGGATGCCGGCTGCTCGCTGGTGCTCACCACCGGCGGCACCGGCCCCGCCGTGCGCGACGTCACGCCCGAAGCCACCCTGGCGGTGGCCGACAAGGAGATGCCGGGCTTTGGCGAGCAGATGCGCCAGATCAGCCTGCGCTTCGTGCCCACCGCCATCCTGTCGCGCCAGGTGGCGGTGATCCGCGGCCAGAGCCTGATCGTCAACCTGCCCGGCCAGCCCAAGGCCATTGCCGAGACGCTGGAAGGCCTCAAGGACGACGCCGGCCAGCAGCTCGTTCCCGGCATCTTCGCCGCCGTGCCCTACTGCATCGACCTGATCGGCGGGCCCTATCTGGAAAGCGATCCGGCGGTATGCAAGGTGTGGCGGCCGAAGGCGGCCATCCGCACGTTCGACTAGCAGGCTACTTCCCCACCAGCTGCGCGAGCTTTTCCTTCTCGAAGCACTCCTCGCGCGCCGCGTCGCCGGGCACGCAGTCGCGCTCGGGCAGCGGCTGCGCAAGCTTCTCGATCGCCTGCCACAGCAAGGCGATCTGGTGCTCTTGCGAAGAGGCGCTGTCGATCAGCCCGCGCATGGCCAGCGACAGCGGGTCGTCGCCCTGCGTCACGCCGTAGGCCGTGAAGCCCTCTTTGCCCGGCGCTTGCGGCGCGGAAGGGGTCTCGCCCGCCGGGATGATTCGCGCCGGAATGCCCACTGCCGTGGCGCCCGCCGGCACCGGCTTGGTCACCACCGCGTTGGAGCCGATGCGGGCGCCGTCGCCCACGGTGAAGCCGCCCAGGATCTTGGCGCCCGCCCCCACCACCACGTTGCGTCCCAGGGTGGGATGGCGCTTGGCGCCCTTGTAGAGCGAGGTGCCGCCCAGGGTCACGCCCTGGTAGATGGTGCAGCCGTCGCCGATTTCGGCGGTTTCGCCCACCACCACGCCCATGGCGTGGTCGAAGAACACGCGCTCGCCGATTCTTGCCGCGGGATGGATCTCGATGCCGGTAAGCCAGCGCGCCAGGTGGGCAATGAAGCCGGCCAGCCAGCGCAGGCCATGGTTCCAGCACCAGTGCGCCGGACGGTGCAGCACCACGGCATGCAGGCCGGGGTAGAGCGTCAGGACTTCGAAGGCCGAACGGGCCGCCGGGTCGCGCTCGAGGATGCAGCGGATATCGGAGCGCAGGCGCTTGAACATGGATGTTTTGGCGATATCGATAGGGCCGGCGAGTCTATCGCTGGCCGCGATCGCTTGCAGGCGATGGGGGCTCCCCGTCCGTGGCAGGCCGGTGCGGATCGACCATCGCCTTGGCGATGCCGCGCAGGATGTGGATCTCTTCGGGCGTCGGCTGCGCCCGATTAAAGAGCTGCGTCAGGCGCGGCATCAGCTTCTTGGGCGCCTTCGGGTCGAGAAAGCCGATCTCCACCAGCGCACGTTCCCAGTGCGCCAGCATGCCGGCCTGTGCCTTGGCATCGGCCGCCTGCACCGGCGCCGTCGCATCGCGCACCTCGTAGCCGCCCAGGGCCAAGCGCCATTCGTAGGCGATGACCTGGATGGCCGCACCCAGGTTGAGCGAACCGAAGCTGGGGTCGGTCGGAATGCTCAGGGCCACGTGGCAGCGGTAGACATCCTCGTTGCGCATGCCGAAGCGCTCGGAACCGAAAAGGAAGGCCACGTGCTGCTCGCCGCCGCCCTGCTGCACCAGTTGCGACAGGTGCTCGCGCGGCGTGCGCGTGGGCGGGCCGAAGTCGCGCGGCACCATGGCGGTGGCGCACAGGTGGGTGACGCGATCGAGCGCCTCGTCCAGCGTCTCGACGATGCGCGCCTTGGCCAGCACGTCCAGTGCCCCGCTGGCACGCTGGATGGTTTCTTCGCGCTTGAGCACGTTGGCCCAGCGCGGCGCCACCAGCACCAGGTCGTCGAAACCCATGGTGCGCATGGCACGGGCGGCGGCGCCGACATTGCCGGCGTGGCTGGTCTGGATGAGGATAAAACGGGTGCGCATGAGGGACGACAGAACTGAAACGGCCTGTAAACAGGGGGGCCGGGTAAAATCGCAAGATTGTCGCCGCCCGCATCGCCGGGCCGCTCCCCGCCTTCCCCGCGCCGCTCTTCTCACAATCTATGTCGTCCAACCTGCATCCCATGCTCAACGTGGCCATCAAGGCCGCCCGCGCCGCTGGCGCCATCATCAATCGCGCCGCACTCGACGTCGAAGCCGTGCGCATCTCGCAAAAGCAGGTCAATGACTTCGTCACCGAAGTCGACCACGCCAGCGAGGCCGCGATCATCGAGACGCTGCTCACCGCCTACCCTGGCCATGGCATCCTGGCCGAAGAGTCGGGCCGCCAGCATGGCGCGCAGGATTCGGATTTCGTGTGGATCATCGATCCGCTGGACGGCACCACCAACTTCATCCACGGCTTCCCGGTCTACTGCGTCTCGATCGCCCTTTCCGTCAAGGGCAAGATCGAACAGGCCGTGATCTACGACCCCACCCGCAACGACCTGTTCACCGCCACCAAGGGCCGCGGCGCCTACATGAACGAGCGCCGCATCCGCGTGAGCAAGCGGGTGAAGCTGAACGAATGCCTGATCTCCACCGGCTTTCCGTTTCGCACCGGCGACAACTTCAAGCAGTACCTGGCCATCATGGCCGACCTGATGCCGCGCGCTGCCGGCCTGCGCCGCCCGGGTGCGGCCGCGCTCGACCTGGCCTACGTGGCGGCCGGCTTCTCCGATGCCTTCTTCGAGACCGGCCTCAACATCTGGGACGTGGCGGCCGGATCGCTGCTGGTGACCGAGGCCGGCGGCCTGATCGGCAACTTCACTGGCGAGCCCGACTTTCTGGAGCAGCGCGAATGCCTGGCCGGCGCCCCGCGCGTCTATGGCCAACTGGTGCCGCTCCTTTCCAAGTACTCCAAGTTCGCCAGCGTGGACGACAAGCTGCGCGCCTCGGACCGCATGCGTTCGGTGAGCGCCAGCGCTGCACGCCAGGGCGGCGATGAACAGGGCGCCGACAGCGACATCTACGCCCGCAGCACCGTGGCCCTGCAGCAGCCCGAAGGCGCCGAGGCCGCGGCCGGCACCGAAACCACGCCCGCACCCGCCGCCGCGCCCGCGCCGCGCAAGCTGACCCGCGCACGCCTGTCGACAGCAGGCACCGCGCCGACGGACCCGACCACCGTCAAGTGATGCAGGCGCAGCGCGCCGCGGCCAGGCGGGTACGCGCGGGCGTGCGCATCGCGCTCTCCTACTACGTTCTCAATGGCATCTCGGTCGCGCTCGGCCTGGCGCTGATCTCGGCCGGCGTGCACCTCTGGCTGGGCGCCGTGGCCGGGGCGGCCGCATCGGTCGGCGTGCTGGTCACGGCGCCGCCCGACCTTGCGGCACCGCGCCGCGGCAAGTTCTATCAGATGCTGCCCGCGCCCCTGCTGAGCCTGCCGCTCTTCTTCGCGGTGCAGATGCTGCATGCCAAGCCGCTGCAGCTGGGCCTGTTGCTGGTGCCTGCCACCTTCCTGGCCTTCCTGGCCATGGCCTGGGGCAAGCGCGGCATCCCGATCGCCATCGCGGTGATGTTCTCCATGGTCTTCTCGATGGCCACGCCGGCGTCCTTGGGCTGGCACGAAGCCTGGCAGACCACGCTGCACTTCGGCCTGGGCGCCGGGCTGTACCTGATCTGGTCGCAGCTGGCCAACTCGGCGCTCAATGCGCGCTACCGGGTGCAGTTCACCGCCGACGTGCTGTTCTCGCTGGCCGCGCTGATGCGCACGCAGGCGCAGCAGTTCTGCGCCCCCAGCGAGACCGACGACGTGCGTGAGGTGGGCGCGCCCCTCTTGGGCCAGTTGCTGCGCGACCAGGCGGCGCTGGCCGACCAGCTTCAGGCCGCGCGCGACATCGTGCTGGAGTCGCCGCGCACGCCGCGCCGGCAGCAACTGGCTGGCATGCTGATGATCGCGCTGGAGATGCGCGACCACCTGGTGGCCACCGAGCTGGACCTGGAAGCGCTCAAGTCGCATCCCGGCGGTTCCCAGGTGCTGCGCGAGATGCGCCTCATCCTGCAGGAGCTGGCCGGCGAAACCGCCGCCCTGGCCGACGACCTGCTGCTGGGCCACCAGCCCGAGCCGCCGCTGGACCGCCGCCCGCTGCTTGCCGAGATCCGCCTGCCGCACGACGAAGGCCCGGCCGCCGACGGCCGCATGGGCCCCACGCCGGCGCTGCTGGCGCGCGGCATGGCCAACCGCATCGGCCACCTCAACGACGACGTGCTGCGCCTCATCTCGCTGGCGCGCGGCGACAGCGCGCCCGACTTGGCGGTGGTGCGCGCCGGCTGGAAGATGTTCGTGAGCCCCACGGACTGGTCGCTGGCGCCCTTCCTCGGTGTCTGGCGCTGGGATGCACCGCCGCTGCGCCACGCCATCCGCGCGACGCTGGCCATCGCGGCGGGCTATGCCATCGCGCTGCTGCTGCCCTGGGGCTCGCACGACTACTGGATCCTCTTGACCATCGTGGTGGTGCTGCGCGGCAGCCTCTCGCAGACGCTGGAGCGGCGCAATCACCGCGTGGCCGGCACTCTGCTGGGCTGCGTGCTGGCCACCGCGCTGCTGTCGGCGCACCCCACGCCCCTGATGCTGCTGGCGAGCCTGACCATCGCGCAGGCCATCGCCCATGGCTTTGCGATCCGGCGCTACCTCGTCACCGCGGTTGCGGCCACCGTGCTGGGGCTGGTGCAGGCGCACATCCTGAACACCGGCATGGCCCCCACCTTCGCCCTGTTCGAGCGCATCGCCGACACCCTGATCGGCGCCGGCCTGGCCTGGGCCTTCTGCTACGTGCTGCCTTCCTGGGAACGGCACCAGCTGCCCAACCTGGTGGCGCGCACCCTGCGCGCGCAAGCCAAGCATGCCAGGCTGGCGCTGGGCCTGGGCCAGCTGCGCGCCGCCGACGACGCGCCCGAGCTGGCCTGGCGGCTGGCGCGGCGCGAGGCCTACGACAGCCTGTCGGCGCTGGTGCAGGCCACCCAGCGCTCGCTCTCCGAGCCGCGCGCGGTGCAGCCGCCCCTGGAACCACTGGAATACCTGCAGGCGCACAGCTACCAATTGCTGGCCCAGCTCAGTGCGGTGAAGTCGATGCTGGTGCTGCGCCGCGACCGCCTCACGCCGGCCGATATCGAAGGGCCGCTGGCGCGCACCGCCGAGCGCATCGAGACCGCGCTGTCCACCAAGCCGGACGACGCCTCGCTGGCCGCCCTGCCCGAGGGCGTGCCGGCCATGCCCAGCGCGGGCGGACCGATCACGCTGCCGGACCCTTTCGACAACGACGTCAGTCCCTGGCTGCTGCGCCGACTGGATTTCGCCACGCGCATTGCGCTGCAATTGCGCGACGATGCGGCGCGCGTGCTGCAGTCGTCGGGCCGCGAGAATCCATCCACCTGACCATGGAAGCGATCGCTGCCGCAGCCGTCATCGAACCGCTGCAGCAGTAGCCGTCTTCTTCTTGCCCCCGCGGCGGCGATCGGCCTTGGGCAGCGCTGCGGAGGCGCCGCTGGCGAGCAAATGCTCGGCCTGCGCCTGCAGGCTGGCCAGCGAGCGGTCGAACTGCGCCGCATCGGCCGGCGCCAGCACCGACATCAGCTCTGCATTGATGCTGCGCACCAGCGGCAGCAACTGCGCGTGGATGGCCTCGCCGGCCGCGCTGAGCGTGAGGCGCACGTGGCGACGGTCGCCCGCCAGGTGTGTGCGCGAGATCAATCCCTTGTCCGCCAGCGAGCCGATCGCCCGCGAGGTGCGTGCGCGGTCCAGTTGCGCCACGTCGGCCAGCTGCGAAGAGCCGAGCGCGCCGCCGTGCTCGGCCAGCGTGGCCAGCACCCGCCATTCGCGGCGCGTGATGCCGAAGCGTCCCTCGCACAGCCGGATCACCGGGCTGCCGCCCACCGCCAGCAGGCGGCTCAGCCGATAGAGCAACAGGTCGTCGAGCAGCGGTCCTGCGCCGGGTAAAGCCGTGTCGGCCATCGGGTAACTCCGCAAAGCAGTTGATTTGAACAATCGATTGTCGCGGTCCTACAGTGGGCGCCGACCCGCCTTCGAACCAGGAGAGACAGCCATGCCCATTGCAAAGACCCTTCGCACCCTGCTCGCCGCCCTCGGCCTGGGCAGCCTCGCCGCCGCCAGCCCGGCGCTGCATGCCCAGCAGCCAGCGCTCGATGGCCCGCTGCGCATCGTGGTGGGCTATGCGCCCGGCGGCGCCACCGACAAGGTGGCGCGCATCGTGGCCGACAAGCTCGGGCCCAAGTTGGGCGTGCCGGTGGTGGTGGACAACAAGACCGGCGCCGGCGGTCGCCTGGCGGCGCAGCAGGTGAAAGCCACGCCGGCCGGCCAGAACGTCCTGATGGTGGCCAACCCCGCCGTGATGGTGGTGGCGCCGCTGGTCTTCAAGGACAACGGCTACGACGCCGAGAAGGACTTCGTTGCCGTCTCGCACGTCAACGACTACGAGTTCGCGCTCTCGGTGGCTACCGCCGTACCGGTGAAGGAGCTGTCGCACCTGGTGGCCTGGATGCGCGCCAACCCCGAGAAGGCCAACTTCGGCGTGCCCGCCACCGGCAGCCTGCCGCACTTCTTTGCGCTGATGACGGCCGAGAAGGCCGGCGTGACCGGGCAGGTGGTGGGCTACCGCGGCTCCGGCCCGCTGCTCACCGACCTGATCGGCGGCCAGATCCCGATCGCCTTCGACACCTTCGACGTGGCGCTGCCGCAGCACGAGGCCGGCAAGATCCGCATCCTGGCCATGTCGGGCGCGCGGCGCTCCGAGTTCGCGCCGACGATCCCGACCTTCAAGGAAGCGGGGCTGGACCTCACCGCCACCGGCTGGAACGCCTTCTTCGCCCCCGCCAGCATGCCGCAGGCCAAAGTGGCGCTCTTGTCCAAGGCCATCCACGAAGTGATGAAGGACCCGGAGACGATCAAGCGCTTCCACGACGCCAAGATGACTGCCGTGGCCAGCACGCAGGCGCAGACCGTGGCCATGCTCAAGGCCTTCCGCGAGCAGTGGGCGCCTGTGGTCAAGAAGTCCGGCTATCAGCCCTGAGTGAGCCATCGCATGACGCGCCCCAACATTGTCTTCATCGTCGCCGACGACCTCGGCTATGCGGACCTGGGCTGCTACGGCGGCCGCGCCCCCATCTCGCCGGTGCTGGACCGGCTGGCCGCCAAGGGCATCCGCTTCACCCAGGGCTACGCCAATTCGCCGGTGTGCTCGCCCACCCGCTTTGCGCTGATGACGGCGCGCTACCAGTACCGGCTGCGCGGCGCGGCCGAGGAGCCGATCAACAGCAAGAGCCGCGGCAGCTCGACCCTGGGCCTGCCGCCGGAGCACCCGACCCTGCCCTCGCTGCTGAAGAGCGCCGGCTACCGCACCGCCCTCATCGGCAAATGGCACCTGGGCTACCCGCCGGCCTTCGGGCCGCTGCGCTCCGGCTATGAGGAGTTTTTCGGCCCCATGTCGGGCGGCGTCGACTACTTCACCCACTGCGATTCGCGCGGCACGCATGACCTGTGGCTGGGCGAAGAAGAGTGCAAGCAGGCGGGCTACCTCACCGACCTGATCTCGCGCCGCGCCGTCGACTACGTCGAGCGCGTCGCGCAGCAGGACGCACCCTTCTTCCTCAGCCTGCACTACACCGCGCCGCACTGGCCCTGGGAAACGCGCGAGGACGAAGACGTGGCCCACGCGATCGCCAGCAGCCCGCTCTACCACCTGGACGGCGGCAACATCCACACCTACCGCCGCATGATCCAGCAGATGGACGAAGGCATCGGCTGGCTGATGGCGGCGCTGGAAAAGGCCGGCATCGCCGACAACACGCTGGTGGTCTTCACCAGCGACAACGGCGGCGAACGCTTCTCCGACAACTGGCCGCTGGTGGGCGGCAAGATGGATCTGACCGAAGGCGGCATCCGGGTGCCCTGGCTCGCCCATTGGCCCGCGGCCATTGCAGGCGGAACCACCAGCGAACAGCATTGCCTGACCATGGACTGGTCGGCCACCCTGCTCGACGCCGCCGGCGTGGCCGCCGACATGCGCTATCCGCTGGACGGCCTTTCGCTATTGCCGGTGCTGCGCGATGCCGGCCACCGGTTCGACCGCCCCATGCACTGGCGCATGAACCACCGCAGCCAGCGCGCCCTGCGCGATGGCGACTGGAAGTACCTGCGGGTGGACGGCAACGACTACCTGTTCAACATCGCGCGGGATGAGCGCGAGCGCGCCAACCTGGCCAAGAAGGAGCCGCAGCGGCTGGCCGCCATGCGTGCGGCCTGGGAAGAATGGGACGCCAGCATGCCGCCCATTGCAGCGGACGCCAGCGTGAGTCTTTGCTACACCGACAGCGACATGCCGCCGCGCTGAGGGTTCACAAGAGCGCGATGGCCGGCAGGCTCGCGAAGGAACTTTCCCGCGTGATCTGCACGAAGTCCGCCAGCCAGGCCTGGCGCGAGGTGGCTGCGCTGCACGCGATGTGCAGTTCGCCTTGCAGTCCGCGCTTGCCGACCGGGCGCGCCGTCACGTAGCCGCGGTCCAGGTAGCCCTGCACCGCCCACACCGGCAAGGTGGCCAGGCCGCGCCCGCTGGCCACCAGCTGCAGCATCGCCACCGTCAGCTCGGTGGTGCGCCGGTGCGCCGGTTCCACGCCGGCCGGCTGCAACACCTGCCGCACGATGTCCAGCATCTCGTCGGGCACCGGGTAGGTGATGAGCGTCTGGTCGGCGAAGTGGCGCGCGGTGAGGTAGGGCTTGGCGGCGAGCGGGTGGTCATTGGCCAGCAGCGCCACGATCTCGAAGCGGAACAGCGGGTGGTAGTCGACCGCTTCGGCCGGGTCCTGCTCGGAGACGATGGCCACCTCGGCCCGGTCCTGCAGCAGCAGCGCGATCGGGTCGGGGTGGAAGCCCGAGACGATGTCCAGCTCGATCTCCGGCCAGCACTGGCGGAAGGCATCCATGGCCGGCATCAGCCAGTCGAAACAGGTGTGGCACTCGACCACGATGCGCAGCTGTCCGCTGCGCCCCGAGGACAAGCGCGCCAGATCGCGCTCGGCGCCGCCGACCAGCGGCAGCGCCTGGTCCGCCAGCCCCAGCAGGCGCAGGCCGGCGGCGCTGAAGCGCGGCGGCACCGATTTGCGCTCGAATAGCGGCAGGCCGTAGTGCGCTTCCAGGAGCTTGATCTGGTGCGACAGCGCGGACTGCGTCAGGTTGAGCAGCTGCGCCGCGCGCACCAGGCTGCCGGTGTCGCGCAGCGCTGCCAGGGTGCGCAGGTGGCGCAGCTCGAGGAGCGAATTGATCATGAACAGAATTCAAGTTGTGGCACAAAAACTATCGTTTGAATCATAGGCTGCCCTTGGCCATGATGCCGGCATGACCCGTACCCACACCCTCGGTTTCCCGCGCATGGGCGCCCAACGCGAACTGAAGTTCGCCCTCGAAAAGCATTGGCGCGGCCAGATCGATGCCGCCGCCCTCGAAGCGGTCGGCGCGCAGCTGCGCGCACAGCACTGGCAGGCGCAACGCGACGCCGGCCTGGACTTCGTCACCGTGGGCGACTTCGCCTTCTACGACCACGTGGCCAACCACATCCAGCTGCTCGGCTGCGAGCCGGCGCGCTTCGAATTTGCCGGCGACGCGCCCGAGCTGGTGCGCTATTTCACGATGGCGCGCGGCGTGGCCGACGAGGCAGGCCATGCCTGCGCGCACGATGGATGCGCCCACCACAGCCACGCCACCTTTGCGCTGGAGATGACCAAGTGGTTCGACACCAACTATCACTACCTGGTGCCGGAGTTCTCGGCCAGCACGCGCTTTGGCCTTTCATCGGTGCGCCTGTTCAACGAAGTGGCCCAGGCCCAGCAGTTGGGCCACCCGGTCAAGGTGGTGCTGCTCGGGCCGCTGAGCTTCCTGTGGCTGGGCAAGGAGAAGGAGGCCGGCTTCGATCGCTTCTCGCTGCTGGAGCCGCTGCTGCCGGTGTATGAACAGCTGCTCGCCCGGCTCAAGTCGCAGGGCGTGGAATGGGTGCAGATCGACGAACCGATTCTTGGCCTGGATCTGCCGCAGGCCTGGCGCAACGCCTTCGAGCGCAGCTACTGGCAGCTGGCGCGCAGCGCGCCCAAACTGCTGCTGGCCACCTACTTCTCTCCGCTGGCGGACAACCTGCGGCTGGCCTGCCAGCTGCCGGTGGCCGGCCTGCACGTGGACGCGGTGCGGGCACCGGCCGAACTCATCGGCGTGGCCGATTGGCTGCCGGCGCACAAGGTGCTGTCGGTGGGCATCGTCGATGGCCGCAACATCTGGCGCGCCAATCCCGACGCCGCGCTGGCCAAACTCAAGCCGGTGGCCGACAAGCACCGGGGCGAACTCTGGATCGCGCCCTCGTGCTCGCTGCTGCACGTGCCCTTCAGCCTCGCGGCCGAGATCGGGCTCGACGCCGAAGTGCGGTCCTGGCTGGCCTTCGCCGTCGAGAAGCTCGATGAGCTGCGCGTGCTGCGCGCCGCGCTCGATGGCGAGGAAAGCGCGGTGGAGGTCGAGCTTCTTGCCGCCCGCAAGGCTGCCGCAGCGCGCCGTGGCAGCGCGCGCGTTCACCGTGCCGACGTTGCCTTGCGCGTGGCGCGCAGCGTCGCCAGCGATGACCGGCGCGCTTCCGGCTTTGCCGCGCGCCAGGCCGAACAGCGCGCCCGCTTCGCGTTGCCGCCGCTACCCACCACCACCATCGGCTCCTTCCCGCAGACCGGCGCGATCCGCGCCGCACGCGCCGCCTTCAGGCGCGGCGAGCTCGACGCAGCTGCCTATGGCGAAAAGATGAGGGCCGAGATCGAACTGGCCGTGCGCAAGCAGGAAGCGCTGGGCATCGACGTGCTGGTGCATGGCGAGGCCGAGCGCAACGACATGGTCGAGTACTTCGGCGAGCAGCTCGACGGCTTCGCCTTCACCGCCAACGGCTGGGTGCAGTCCTACGGCTCGCGCTGCGTGAAGCCGCCGGTCATCTATGGCGACGTGGCGCGGCCCGCGCCGATGACGGTCGAGTGGACCGCCTACGCGCAGAGCCTGACCAGGCTGCCGATGAAGGGCATGCTCACCGGCCCGGTCACGATCCTGCAGTGGTCCTTCGTGCGCGACGACCAGCCGCGCAGCGTCACGACCGAGCAGATCGCCTGGGCGATCCGCGACGAAGTGGTCGACCTGGAGAAGGCCGGCATCGGCATCATCCAGATCGACGAGCCGGCCATCCGCGAAGGCCTGCCGCTGCGGCGTGCCGGCTGGAAGGCTTACCTGCAAGCTGCGACGCGCTCGTTTCGCATCAGCGCCAGCAGCGTGGCAAACCAGACGCAGATCCACACCCACATGTGCTATTCGGAGTTCAACGACATCCTGCCCGAGATCGCGGCGATGGACGCCGACGTGATCACCATCGAGACCAGCCGCTCCGACATGGAGCTGCTGCGCGGATTTGGCGAGTTCAAGTATCCGAACGAGATCGGCCCGGGCGTCTACGACATCCACTCACCGCGCGTGCCGACCGTGGACGAGATGGTGCGGCTGCTGCGCAAGGCCGCCGCCGTCGTGCCGGCAGCGCACCTGTGGATCAACCCGGACTGTGGGCTGAAGACCCGTGCCTGGGCCGAGACCGAGGCGGCGCTGTCGAATATGGTGGCTGCCGCGCGGGTGTTGCGCGGCGAGATGAATGGCAGGTGATCAGCCGGCAGTGCGCCGGCGGCGCAATCTCCTGATCAAACGCCAGGCACTCCAGCTCAGCAGGCTCACCGCGGCCAGCAGGGTCAGCAGGTACGGCCACAGCATCCTCAACAGCAGGCCTGCATTGTTCTTGACCAGCGCGCGTATCGGCTTGTAGTTGTCAGGCAGCACCACCACGCCGTTGCTCGAAAAGTAGTGCTGCATGTCAGCCTGCATGGTCTTGAACACCTCAGGTTGCCGCTCCTTCAGATCCTGCGATTCCGTCGGGTCCCGGCGAATGTCGTAGAGATGCCAGGCGTTGTCCCCGAAAGGTGCCAGGTCCTTGACCAGCTTGAGATCCCCCTTGAACAAGGCTGAATTGCCGGCCATTTCATAGCCAATGGCTCGATCGGGCGCGTGCACTCGCGGGACCTGTCCGTCCAGATGCGCAAGCATGCTCGCGCCGTCGGGGCGCAGTACCTCGCGGCCTTGATAGCGGCCATTGGGCGCAGCCGCGTCGGCCAGTTCCAGCAGCGTGGGCACGATGTCCTTCACGTGAGTGAAGCTGTCGCTGATTCGGCCGCCGGCGAAGCGTGCCGGCCAGGACACGAACAGGGGCGTACGCATCCCGCCTTCGTGGGCGTTGCCCTTGAACAAGTGGAGTGGTGTGTTGGACACCTGCGCCCAGTCCTGGCCATAGGCCGAGAAAGCCCCCTTCTGGCCGAGGTTCTCGTAGTCGACCGAGTAGTTGAACGGGTACCAAAACCAGAAGGTCTTGTCGAGGCGATAGGGATCGGCTCCGTTGTCCGACAGCACCATGAAGACGGTGTTGTCGAGCTCGCCGGTCTGTTCCAGGTGCTTGTGCAGGCGTCCGATCTCGGTGTCGGCTGCGGTGAGCATGCCGGCGTAGACCGCCATGCGCTTGGCGTAGTCGCGCTGCTCCTGCGGCTTCAGATCCTTCCAGGCGCGCGAATCGGGGCTCTGGCGCAGCGTCAGTCCGGCGGGGAAAAGGCCCATCTGAACCTGGCGCGCGTAGCGCTCCGCGCGCAGCTGATCCCAGCCCTTGTCGTAGCGGCCGAGGTAGCGGTCGATGTATTCCTTCGGCGCCTGGTGTGGATAGTGATTCGCCTGCAGCGAAACCACGGAAAAGAATGGCTTGTCCTGGGTCTTGTCGGCATCGAGCCAGCCGATCATGCGGTCGACGTAGTAGCGGCTCGAGTAGAAGTCCTTGGGCAAAGGAATTTCCTGCGTGCCCTCGAACCAGTGCGACGATTCGTGGATCGGCGCATAAGGCTTGCTCTCGAAGTTGTCGCTGCCGGTCTGCGCCAGGGCCACCGATTTCTGAAAGCCGTGCGTGGCCGGCGACTTGTCGCCGGTTTCGCCAAGATTCCATTTGCCAGAGAAGTAGGTGCGGTAGCCAGCGTCGGCAAGCAGGCTGCCGATCGAAACAACGCGATCGTTGAGATGGCCCTCGTAGCCCGGCTTGCCTTTCTGATTGTCGGCAATCACGTTTTCGAGCGTGCCCACCCCCGCGCGGTGGTTGTCTACGCCGGTCATGAGCATGGCCCGAGTCGGCGAGCAGGCCGCGGCGACGTGGAAGTTGGTGAAACGCACGCCATCCTTGGCGATCTTGTCCAGCACGGGTGTGGCGATCTCGCTGCCGAAGGCCCCGAGATCGCTCATGCCCACGTCATCCAACACGACCATCACGATGTTCGGACGCTTGGGAGTGGCGCTCCATGCGGGCCCCACGGCGAGTGCGGCCGCCGCCGCCAATACAAGTAATCTGGACAACACAATCTCCGAAATTGCTTTCGCTATTCCCCGATCATTCAAGCGCTCGGAGGTGATGTCCAGTGCACAATTAGTTAGGTTCTATTGCGTTTCACACAACATGGATTTGCGACAACTTCACCACCTGATTGCGCTGGCAGAAGAAGGCCGTTTTGCCCGAGCGGCAGAACGGGTGCACCTGAGCCACGCGGCTTTCAGCCGCAGCATCAAGGCCCTCGAGGCCAGACTGGGCGTACAACTGTTCGACCGGACTCCAGCAGGAGCGCACTTGACCGTGGCCGGCCAGACGGTGCTGATGCGGGCCAGGCAGCTTGTGTTCGAGGATCACTGCTTCGAGCGCGACGTTTCCCTGCTGCGCAGCGGCGCGTTGGGCGAGTTGAACTTCGGCGCCGGACCGATCCCGGCCGCCACCTTGGCTCCGCCGCTGCTGGCGGAACTGCGCAAGGAGGGTCCCAGCGTCGTCGTACGAATGCGCAGTGGCAATCTGGCCAGTCTGCTGGAGCTCTTGCGCGCGGAGGAGATCGACTTTTTCATTGCCGATCCCCGGCTGATGGATGCTGATTCCCGCTTGCAGACACTGCCGCTGGTTCGGATGCATGGGGGCGTCTATTGCCGAAGTAGGCACGCGTTGGCGCGCAAGGGTCCGGTGAAGCGTGAAGCGCTGAAACAGTATGGAATCGGCATGGTTTCCACCACACCCGCTTTGCGCGCGCAGATCGCCAGCGTGCTTGGCTTTGGACCGGCCGAGCCCCTGCCGGTAACGCTGGAGTGCGACGATCTCAATACCTTGATGCGGCTTGCTCTCGAGGGGGACCTGCTGGCCCTGCTACCTCATCAGTTGGCCTTGAGCGCGGGGCGCTCACTGCGGTGCATCACGATGGCTGGCGCCACCGCTCCCCTGACCGCCGAGATACACGCCATCTGGTTGCGCGGCCGGAGCCTGTCACCGCTGGCTGTGCGGATGATCGATTTGGCGGCAGCGCTCGCTCCCAAGTTCAGCGGAGCACCGAGCTAATCGAGATGGGGCGTCTCCGCACCCTCGGAATACCGCCACATTTGTTACTCCCAGCATCCGGCTTCCGGTGCCAAACTTTTCTCACGGCCAACAAGGACCGATGAGCAACAGCACCCAGTCAGGAGATTTCAGCCATGACCCAGTCAACCGAGAACGAACGGCAAGGCGCGCAGCAGCCTGCCATGCACACACCACCCGTCGTGTCGCGCGAAGCGTGGGAGGCGGCCCGCGAGCAGTTGCTCGTGAAGGAAAAGGCCCAGACCCGCGCCCGCGACGCCCTGGCCGCCGAGCGCCGGCGGATGCCCTGGATGGCCGTCGAATCGGCCTACGCCTTCGAGGGTCCCGCGGGCAAGGTCAGCCTGCCCGAGCTGTTCGACGGCCGGCGCCAGTTGATCGTCTACCGCGCCTTCTTCGAGCCGGGCGTGTACGGCTGGCCCGAGCACGCCTGCCGGGGCTGC
Source organism: Variovorax sp. LARHSF232 (assembly GCF_052871435.1). Lineage (NCBI taxonomy): Bacteria > Pseudomonadati > Pseudomonadota > Betaproteobacteria > Burkholderiales > Comamonadaceae > Variovorax > Variovorax sp. LARHSF232. Next base: position 223,812 of record NZ_JBIXJS010000001.1, read on the forward strand.
TCCATGGTGGCCGACCAGGTGGCCCACCTCGCCCACCTGAACGCCCGTGACACCACCCTTGTCTTCGTCTCGCGTGCGCCCCAGCCGGACATCGCGCGGCTGAAGGCGCGGATGGGCTGGGAGATGCCGTGGTTCACCCTCACCGACCGCTTCGACGCCGACTTCGGGGTGGACGAGTGGCACGGCACCAACGTGTTCTATCGCGACAGCAACAACGGCAACCGCGTGTTCCGCACCTACTTCATCAACAACCGCGGCGACGAGCAGATGGGCGGCACCTGGAACTACCTGGACATCACGCCGCTGGGCCGCCAGGAGGTCTGGGAAGACTCGCCGGAGGGCTACCCGCAGACGCCGACCTACAAGTGGTGGAACTGGCACGACAACTACGGCGCGGACGATGCGGCGCCCGACAAGAAGTGGGTCGAGGTGTCGGACGCCGGAGAGGCGGCGTTCCGGGATCCCGCCAAGGGCTCCGGCGGGTGACAGCTGGCCGACCACCACCCGCGCACTGCTCCTACACGCAGGGCCCGCGGCTGCGCGCAGCATGACCCTTCGCCAACATGCGAATGAAGGAGTTGTGTCATGCCAAGAGGTGACAAGTCGGCCTACACGGACAAGCAGAAGCGCCGGGCCGAGCACATCGAGCAAGGCTACGAGAAGCGCGGCGTTCCCGAAGAGGAATCCGCGCGCCGCGCCTGGGCCACGGTGAACAAGGAAAGCGGCGGTGGCGAAAAGAGCGGCTCCGGACGCGGCAAGGCCGAGAGCCACAGCGCTTCGCGCAAGGGCGGGCGCCTGGGCGGCCGTGCGTCGGCGACGCGCCCTGCTGCCGCGCGCTCGGCATCCGCCAAGAAGGCCGCCGCCACGCGCAAGCGCCGCGAATCCGCCTGAGTGCGCGCCGGCGCCATGGCAACAAGCAACGTGGGCAAGCGCGCGCGCCCGAGCACGAGCCAGACGGCCGCGGTGGCGCAGCGCCAGCGCAAGATCCAGCGCGAGCAGGATGCGCGCGACAGCGCCGCCAGCCGCGCATCGCCCAAGGGCCGCCGGCACGCAGTGCAGGCCGGCCACCGGGACCAGCCGGAAATCCCGCTGCCGCGCCAGCGCCTGGCCAAGCCAGGGCTGGAGGCGGAGATGGAACTGCGGCCCCGCTTTTTGGCACCCGACTACCGTGGCAGCGGCAAGCTGCAGGGCATGTGCGCGCTGGTGACCGGTGGCGATTCGGGAATCGGCCGCGCGGTGGCGGTGCTGTTTGCCCGCGAGGGCGCGGACGTCGCCATCGTCTACCTGGACGAGCACAAGGACGCGAGCGAAACGCAGACCCACGTGGAAGCCGAGGGCCAGCGCTGCCTGCTGATACCGGGCGACGTCGCGGACAGCGACTTCTGCCGCGGCGCGGTGGCGCAAACGGTGAAGACCCTGGGGCGGCTCGACATCCTGGTGAACAACGCGGCTTTCCAGATGCATGCCGCCCGCCTCGAGGATGTGAGCGACGAGCGGCTGGCCATGACGCTGCAGACCAATATCGGCGGCTACTTCCGCATGGCGCGCGCCGCGCTCCCGCACCTGGGCCAGGGCGCCAGCATCATCAACACCGGCTCGGTGACCGGCTTCAGAGGCAGCGGCCACCTGCTCGACTATGCGGCCACCAAGGGCGCGATCCACGCCTTCACCAAGGCGCTGGCCAGCAACCTGATCGACCGGGGGATCCGCGTCAACGCGGTGGCGCCGGGCCCGGTGTGGACGCCGCTCAACCCGGCCGACCAGGAGGCCGGGCGCATCGCCCATTTCGGCGAGAAGACGGACATGAAGCGCCCGGCCCAGCCGGAAGAGCTGTCGCCCGCCTATGTCTTTCTTGCGTCGCCCTGCTGCGCAAGCTACATCACGGGCCTCGTGCTGCCGGTCACCGGCAGCATCGGCGCCATCTGAAGATCGAAAACCACCAGGAGACCCAGCATGCCCTATGTAGATGGATTCGTCGTTCCCGTTCCCCGCAGCAACATCGATGCCTACCGCGACATGGCGGAAAAAGCCGGCAAGATCTGGCGCGAATACGGCGCCCTTCAGTTTCGCGAATGCGTGGGCGACGATGTGAAGCCCGGCGAAGTCACCTCTTTTCCGCAAAGCGTGAACCTCAAGGCGGACGAGGTGGTGTTCTTTTCCTGGATCGTCTATGAGTCGCGCGCCAAGCGCGACGAGGTGAACGACAAGGTCATGAAAGACCCGCGCATGAAAGACATGATGGACATGAAGACCGCGCCCTTCGACGCCAAGCGCATGATCTACGGCGGCTTCGAGGTGCTGGTCGACCTGTAGTCCGAACACGCATTCGGCCGGCGGGGCCGGGCACAATGGCTGCAGAAATATCTGGAGCCCTCCGACATGAAAGCCCTTGCCGCGACCTTGCTGGCCACCGCACTTGCCGCTGCCGTCCCCGCCGCCGTCCAGGCCGCCGACCTGCTGTTCCTGAAAAACAGCCCGGCCGCCAAGTTCAACGCCGCCGACTTCAAGCTGATGCACGACAGCGTCGAGAAGGCGCTGGCCGGCCCGCCGGAAGGCCCCGCGCTGGATTGGAAGAACGACAAGACCGGCGCCGCCGGCACCGTGACGCCGGCTGGCACCGACGAAGCCGCCGCGCCCCGAAAGTGCCGCAAGCTGCGCATCGCCAACAGCTACAAGCTGGTGAAGGACGAAGGCGTTTACACCTTCTGCCAGGGCAACACGGGCAAGTGGGCGCTCAAGTCCTGACCGAGTTAGGGCCTGTGAACTAGTTACCTATCCCCTTGTTTGGGGACGACGGGCAGGACCGCCTCAGGCAAAAACGCGGACGTCGTCGCCGCCCTGGGCCCGTTGGCCTCTTTCCATTCGATTCTGCGCAGCGCCGACGTTTCCGCGCCTTCGGGCGAGCAACAAAAAGAAGATGGGAAACAGGACATGGCTTTCGCAGTCGTAGATGGATCGACGATGGTCCCGCAGTTGCGCCGCAGCATCGATGCGTCGCGCGCGGCGGCCATGTGGCTGTTCAGCACCGAAGCGGACGAGGGCTCGGCCGAGTCCGGCATGGTGCCGCTGGCGGACCGGGCGATTGCCGGTCTGGTCCGGCTGCTCGAGAAAGACCTGCGCGTGCAGGTGCGCTTCATCGCCGACCGCGCAAACGCGGCTCACGGCGCCGCAGGCGGCGGCAGCCGACGGGCGGCCGAAGACAAGCCGATCGGCGCCGGCATCGGTGCGCCGGTTCGGCTGGCCGACGGGCGCATTCACGGCATGCTGTGCTTCTTTCGGCACGAGCCCGATGGCCAGTTGGACGAGCGCGACGTGCGCCGGCTCGAGATGTCGGCCCGCCTGGCGGCGCGGCTGATCGACGGCGCGGACGCGCACGGCATCGCGTCCTAGCCCGCCCCTCTTTCCCCCGCAGGCTCCACGACTGGCGCGCGCCCACAAGGCGCAGCGCCAGTCGCGCTTTTGGCGCCCACCGCCGGGCGAGGCACGACAAATGCACCAGGCACGTGTCAACATGCGACAGCGCGTCTTGCTGACAATATGCCTGGGCACGACGCCCGCCACGGGGCGAAGACCCGCCCATCCTCATGATCAGCATCAACAAGCTGCAGGACGACCTGCTCAAGGACACCTCGGCCAACATCCTGGCCAACGGCGAGTTCGTGGTGCACATCGCCGACGAACCCATGGCCGAGCAGATGCACCGCTGCGGCGACCGCCTGCCCGCCACCCACAGCGAGCTGGATGCGGTGGGCTTCACCTCGGCGCCCTCCTGCGCGGTGCAGCCGCCGCGCATCGTGCAGGCACCGGTGGCCTTCGAATGCCGGCTGTCGGAAAAGCTGGAAACCGCCAGCCGCCACATCTTCATCGGCGAGGTGCTGTGGCTGCATGCGCGCGAAGACCTGATCGACCTGGAGCGCTACCGGGTCAAGCTGCAGAACTACTTTCCGGTGGCGCGCTTCGGTGCCAGCTTCTATGTGCGCACGCGCGACCGTTTCTCGATGGAGGCGCCGAACGCCGCCAACGCCATCGATTCGCTAAGCTGAAGCACAAGGGTACCCAATGAGTCAGACCACCCAAGCCATCCGCAACGTGCGCCCGCTGGGCCGCGCCGAGGCCGCCGACCTGCTGATCGAGGACGAGCGCATCGCCGCCGTGCTGCCCGCCGGCACGGCCGCGCCCACGCTGCCCACCCTGGCCGACGGCCAGGGCCGCCTGATGCTGCTGCCGGCGCTGGTGGAAGCGCACGTGCATTTCGACAAGAGCCTGTGGGGCGCGCCCTGGCGGCCCAACAGCGCCGGCCCCACGCGCAACCATCGCATCAGCAACGAGCAAGCGGTGCTGAAGGACTTCGGCATGCCCCTGGCCGAGCGCGCCGCGCCGCTCATCGAGCAGTGCATTGCCCGCGGCTCGCTGTACTTTCGCAGCCACGTGGACGTGCAGACGGTGTTCGGCCTGGCGCACATCGAAGAGATGCTGGCGCTGCGCCGGCGCTACGCGCATCTCGTCGACATGCAGCTGGTGGCCTTCCCACAAGGCGGCCTGCTCACCGTACCCGGCACCGCCGAACTGATGGAGCACGCGCTGGACATGGGGCTGGAGGTGGTCGGCGGCATCGATCCGGCGGGCATCGACCGCGACCCGATCCGCCATCTGGAAACGGTGTTCGAGCTGGCCACCCGCTTCGGCCAGCGCGGCATCGACATCCACCTGCACGACGGCGGCGAACTGGGCCGTTTCGAGATCGAGCGCATCGCCGACATGACCGAGGCCCACGGCCTGCAAGGCCGGGTGATGATCAGCCATGCCTACGCCCTGGGCGCCTTCGCGCCCGCAGACCTGCACCCGCTGGCCGACCGGCTGGCGCGCCTGGGCATCTCGATCATGAGCTGCGCGCCGGGGCATTTCACGGTGCCGCCGCTGGCCTTGCTGCGCAGCCGCGGCGTGAACGTGTGCTCCGGCTCCGACGGCATCCGCGACACCTGGTCGCCCATGGGCAACGGCGACATGCTGGACCGCGCCCGCCTGATCGCCATGCGCTTCGGCTGGAGCAAGGACGAGCAGCTGGCCGACGCCTTCGACATCGTCAGTCAGGGCGGCGCCCAGGCGCTGGGCATCGCCGACTACGGCCTGGCGCCGGGATGCGCCGCCAACCTGCTGCTGCTTCCCGCCCAGAACATCGCCGAGGCGGTGGTGAGCGGCCCGCTGGCGCGCACCGTGATCAGCCGGGGGCGCGTGGTGGCGCGGGGCGGCGTGTTCAGCGCAGATTCAGCGGCTTGACTGACGCAAACGATTTCAGGCGCTCGCTCACGGGCTGTCGTCGATGCGCGATTCCGGATACGTCGGCAGGCCATCGCCGAAGCGCAGCCACGGCAGGTTGTGGCTCAGCCAAGAGTGATGCGTGGGCGGGAAGGCCTCCGGATGGTCCAGCGAGCAGGTGGTCGCATCCAGCTCGGAGGGTGTCGCTGCAAGCGCATAGGTGAGCGGCGTGCCGCAGGCCGGGCAAAAGGTGCGGCGCACGCCCGGCGACGAATTGAAAGCCACAGGCTGGCCCTGCGTGAACCTGAACTGGTCGGCGGCAAACGTGACCCACGCCACCGCGGGCGCGCCTGCAACGCGCCGGCAGGTTTGGCAGTGGCAGACCGTGCTGCCCAGAAGCGCTGTGGCCGAGGCCTCGTAGCGGATCGCGCCGCAAAAGCAGCCGCCTTGCACGCTGGAATCTTCTGGCATCGTGACCTCCTGTGGGCCGCCGCCGGTCAACCGGTCAGCCCTCAACCGGTATACGGCCCCTTGACCTCGCCCCAGCCCCACTTGGGCATGGGCGCATCGGCGTCGGCCGTGGCGCCGGGCTGCGAGTTGATGACCGCCAGGCGCGAGCCCCATTCCAGGTAGCCGACCAGCGCGGATCGGAACTCGGGGTCGTCGGGCATGGCCAGCTCGTCGGCGGTCTGCAGGAGCAGTTCCACCCAGCGGCGTCGTTGTGCCTGCTCGAGGTGCCGATGGAGGTGCTGCCGGATCATGTGCGCGTGGCCGCCATGCTGCCTGGAATACGCGTCGGGGCCGCCCAACACCTCTGCCAAAAAGGCCGCCACATGCGCCGGATGGTCGCCGCCCATGTGGGCGAAGACGGATTCCAGCACCGGGTCGGCCTTCACGTGCTCGTAGAAGCGGGTGGTCAGGCGCTGCAGCGCTTCGATACCGCCGAGCCATTCATACAAAGTAGGAACGCTTTTGTCGGTCAAGGCTTCACTCCATCCATGAAGGGGAACTGGCAGATCGGGCCGGCCGGCTCATCTTCAAGAGAGCACTTTCCACCTGAGCAGCAAGGCCACCACCGCCGGCACGCCGAATAGCAAGGCCAGGATGGGCAGCTCTTCCGCCACGCCGTAGCCCGCCTTGTTCACGCCCACCCACATGTTGGCGCCGGTCACGGCCAGCCACAACAGCAGGAAGGCCCAGGTCGCCCAGCTGCCGGCCGCCGGGTAGTTCTGCGAGAACAGCCGGGCCAGGATGAAGAAGGCGGCCAGCAGCAGGAAACCGGCGGCAAGGAACAAGGCGGTGCGCATGAGGAATCTCCTTCCTACCTGTATTTGGCCGCGCTGATGAACTGGCTGAAGCTCTCGCACCACACGATGGCCGTGTTGTAGCGCGCGGGATCCACGCCCTCGGGCAGCGGCACGATGAAGTTCTTGAAAGTCTTCACATCGCCCACGCGAAGCATGGTGGGCTTCAGGCGATGGAAGTCGGCCTCGGTCTCGACGAACTCGGGCGACAGGTAGAGCTTGTAGTCGGGGCCAGGCGCGATCTCGCCCATCAGCGCGACGGCCTTGGGCCCGACCGAGAGCTCGCCCTCGCCCCAGTGCAGCATGTCGCTGTCCTTCAGATTGCGGCGGAACATCCCCCTGAATGCAGCCTGCCCCGCATGCGCACGCACGTCGGCCGCCGTCGGCGGCGACGGCGCGACGAGGATCGGCAGCACATAGATGCCCAGCCCGAAGCCGATGGACAGGACGGCGAGGTGCGATACCAGCAGCAGCAGCAGCTTCTTCATCGCGTCGAGGCCCGATTCGTTCACCACTTCGGCGCGATGTACTCGCCCGGCAGCACTGCGTAGGGATCGCCCCAGCCCGGAATTTGGCGAAGCCGCTCGCGCCATGCCGCGATGTTGTCGAAGCGCCCGTCGATCTCGTAGCCGCTCTCGTCGCTCGGATAGAAGAGATAGCCACCCAGCGAAATGTCGGCAATGGTGGGCTGCGTGCCCACCATGTAGTCGCGCCCTGCCAGGTGCTTGTCGACAATGCCGAAGGCGGCGTCCAGCCGGCCGCGCAGCCAGCTCATCACCGCCGGATCCGGCGCGCTGGGCCCGAAGGCCTTCATGAAGCGATAGGTCGCGAAATAGCTGGTGAACTTGTGGTTGTCGAACAGGATCCAGCGCAGCACCTCCAGCCGCTCGTCCTGCGTGGTGCCGGCAAAGGCGCCGTGCTTGTCGGCCAGGTAGTGCAGGATCACGCCGGACTGGGTCAGGCGCCGCTCGCCGTCGTCGAGCACCGGCGCCTCGCCCATCTCGTTGAAGTCATGTCGCCATTCGCCGGTGCGCGTGGCACCGTGCATGAAATCGACGAAGCGCGGCTCCCAGGGCTGGTTCAGCGCGCGCAGCAGAAAGGCAACCTTGAAGGTGTTGCCGGATTGGCAGAAGCCGTGCAGGTAGTACATCGGTCGTCAGGCAGGTTGATGAGGTTCAGGCGCCGGCGGGATAGGCCCGGGTCCAGGCGGCCAGAAGAAGCGCGGCGGCCGCGCTCCAGGCGAATGTCGCAAGCAGCAGCGTGCTGGCCAGCGAGTATCGGACGCTGAGCCAGTACACCGCAAGTAAGTAGATCGCGTACGGAATGAGCGACCACAGGCCGAACAGCGCAGTGGTTCGCAGGTCCGCCGCCGAGCGATCCGAGCCGACGATGTAGTGGGCAATCAGGGCAAAGGTCGGAAACAGCGGCACCAGCCCGGCAATGAAGAAGCTCCTGGACTTGGACAGGAGGGCGATCAGCAGCACCGCCAACGCGCCCAGCAGGCACTTCAGGAACAGCGAGGTCATGCGGGCAGCACCTGGTAGCGCAGTTCGGCCATGCCCGGCCCGAAGCGCTTGGCTTCCATCAGTTCGAGGCGGCGCGGCAGCGCGATGCGGCGCGGCAGCAGCGGCTGGCCTTGGCCCAGGGTGACCGAGCCGACCTGCACGATGATCTCGTCCAGCAGCCCGGCATCGAAGAACTGGCCGACCAGGTCGCCGCCGCCGACCAGCCAGATGTTCTTGCCATTCGCCGCCGCCCGCATCGCCTCGTGAACAGGACGGACGTCGCCCTTCACGAAGCGGACATCGGAGCCGGCGATCGCTTCGAGCTTGCGGCTGCTGAACACCCAGGTGGGCTGCGCATAGGGCCAGGGCGCGCCGCCTTCGGGAGCGCCCGGCGCATGGACCAGGTGACGCAGCATCCATTCGTAGGTGGAGGAGCCCATGGCTAAGGCACCGACGCCCTGGATGAACTGCGGGTAGCTGGTCGCGTTGATGTCGACGAGCGGAAACAGCCAATCGAGCGAATGGTCTTCGGTGGCGATGAAGCCGTCGAGGCTGGCAGCGGTGTAGTACTGGGTGCCCATGGAGAAGGTGATCTTTGGAAAATCGTCAAGGCTATTGGGTGGCGGGCCGCCGGGCAAGTGCCCGGCAGCTGGCCGGGCGGGCCCCGTATAGTTCCAGGCTGTTCGACACCGCCTCAACCGCTTTCCCGACGATGACTTCCGACGCCCTGGACCTCAGTGCGCACACGCCGATGATGCAGCAGTACCTGCAGCTCAAGGCCGACCACCCCGACACCCTGCTCTTCTACCGGATGGGCGATTTCTACGAGCTGTTCTACAGCGACGCGGAAAAAGCCGTGCGCCTGCTCGACATCACGCTCACCCAGCGCGGCCAGTCGGCCGGCTCGCCGGTGGTGATGGCGGGCGTGCCCTTTCATTCGGTCGATGCCTACCTGGCGCGCCTGATCAAGCTGGGCGAATCGGTCGCCATCTGCGAGCAGGTGGGCGAGGTCGGCGCCAGCAAGGGGCCGGTGGAGCGCAAGGTGGTGCGCGTGGTCACGCCCGGCACCCTGACCGAGGCCGAACTGCTGAGCGACAAGACCGACGCGCTGCTGCTGGCCCTGCACGCCGGCAGCCGCAACGTCTGCGGCGCCGCCTGGCTCAGCGTGACCGGCGCCCAGATGCACCTGGCCGAGTTCGAGGCAGACGAGCTGGAAGCCTGGCTGGCGCGCATCGGCCCGAGCGAGCTGGTCTACAGCGCCGAGGTCACGCCGGCCTTCGAGCAACGGCTGAAGGATGCGCGCAGCGCCAACGGCAACGGCAATGCCTTCACCCTCACCGTGCGCCCGGCCTGGCAGTTCGATGCCGGCCTGGGCGAGCGGCGCCTGGGCGATCTGATGGGCGCCGCCACCCTGGCCGCCTGGGGCGCGCAGGAACTGGCCCAGGCCCAGGCCGCGGCCGCTGCGCTGCTGGGCTATGCCGAGCACACCCAGGGCCGGGCCCTGTCGCACGTGCAGCGGCTGGCGGTGGAGCAGGACGACGAATTCATCGAGCTGCCGGCCACCACCCGGCGCAACCTGGAGCTGGTGCAGACGCTGCGCGGCGAGAGCGCCCCCACCCTCTTCTCGCTGCTCGACACCTGCATGAGCGGCATGGGCAGCCGGCTGCTGCGCCGCTGGCTCTTGTCGCCGCGGCGCGAACGCACGGCGGCGCGTGAACGGCTCGAGGCCATCGCCGCCCTTGGCACGCCCCATGCCGCCACGGCCCTGCCGCAATGGCGCGCCCTGCGCGACCAGCTCAAGTCCACCAGCGACGTGGAACGCATCGCCGCGCGCATCGCCCTGCGCCAGGTCAAGCCGCGCGAACTGGTGGCCCTGGGCCTGGCGCTCGACAAGGCGCGGGTGCTGGCACCGGTGCTGCCGCGCGGCGCCGCCCTGCTGGCGCGCATCGCCGAAGACTTCGTTCCGCCGGAAGGCTGCGCCGAACTGCTGGCGCGCGCGCTGAAGGCCGAGCCGTCGGCATTGGTCCGCGACGGCGGCGTGATCGCCGAAGGCTTCGATGCCGAGCTGGACGAGCTGCGCGCCATCGGCGAGAACTGCGATGCCTTCCTGCTCCAGCTGGAAGTGCGCGAGCGCGAGCGCACCGGCATTGCCAACCTGCGGGTTCAATTCAACCGGGTGCATGGCTTCTACATCGAGGTGACGCAAAGCGCCCTCGCCAAGGTGCCGGAAGACTATCGCCGGCGCCAGACCCTGAAGAACGCCGAGCGCTTCATCACGCCCGAGCTCAAGACCTTCGAGGACAAGGCCCTGTCGGCGCAAGACCGCGCCCTGGCGCGCGAGAAGTGGCTCTACGAGCAGTTGCTCGATGCGCTGCAGCCCCACGTGCAGCGGTTGACCGGCGTGGCTTTCGCCCTGGCCTCGCTGGACGCGCTATGCGCCCTGGCCGAGCGCGCCCACACCCTGAACTGGAATGCGCCGGAGTTTGTGGCGCACCCCTGCATCGAGATCATCCAGGGCCGCCATCCGGTGGTGGAGGCGCGTCTCGCCGAGAAGTCGGCCGGCAGCTTCATCGCCAACGACACCCTCCTGGGGCCGCAGCAGCGCATGCAGGTGATCACCGGCCCGAACATGGGCGGCAAGTCCACCTACATGCGGCAGATCGCGATCATCGTGCTCTTGGCTTCGATCGGCTCGCACGTTCCGGCCAAGGCCTGCCGGCTCGGGCCCATCGACGCCATCCACACCCGCATCGGCGCGGCCGACGACCTGGCCAACGCGCAATCGACCTTCATGCTGGAAATGACCGAGGCGGCGCAGATCCTGCACGGCGCTAGCGCCCAGTCGCTGGTGCTGATGGACGAGATCGGCCGCGGCACCAGCACCTTCGACGGCCTCGCGCTGGCGGCCGGCATTGCCGCCTTCCTGCATGACCGCTCGCGCGCCTTCACCCTGTTTGCCACGCACTATTTCGAGCTGACGGAGTTTCCGGCCTCGCACCACCAGGCGGTGAACATGCATGTGAGCGCCACCGAGGCGGGGCGCAATATCGTCTTCCTGCACGAGATGCAGCCGGGCCCGGCCAGCCGCAGCTACGGCATCCAGGTGGCGCGTTTGGCCGGCATGCCGGCGGCCGTGGTCAACCACGCGCAAAAGGCCCTGGGCGCACTGGAGGCGCAGCAGACCGAAACGCGCGCGCAGGTCGACCTGTTCGCGCCGCCGCCGGTGAGCGAAGCGCAGGCACCCAGCGCCGTAGAATCGGCCCTGGCCGCGCTCGATCCCGATGCGATGAGCCCCAGAGAGGCGCTGGACGCCCTCTACGCCTTGCAGAAACTTCATCGGCGCGAACAGCACTGATGGTCCCGCCTTCCAAAAAAGCGAGCCCCATGACTTACTGCGTCGGCATCAAACTCAACGCTGGTCTCGTGTTCCTGTCGGATTCGCGCACCAACGCGGGCGTGGACCACATCAGCACCTTCCGCAAGATGATCGTGTACGAGCAGCCGGGCGAGCGCTTCATGGTGCTCTTGTCGGCCGGCAACCTGAGCATCTCGCAGTCGGTGCGCGAGATCCTGCAGATCGAGGAGCTGCGCGAAAGCGAAGACGGTCCACCCATCACCATCTGGAACGCCACCAGCATGTTCGACGCGGCGCGGGTGCTGGGCTCGGCCGTGCGGCATGTGTACGAGCGCGACGGCGCATCGCTCAAGCAGGCCGGGCTGGACTTCAACGTCTCCTTCATCTTCGGCGGCCAGGTCAAGGGCGAAGGCATGCGCCTCTTTCTGGTCTACGCCGCCGGCAACTTCATCGAGGCCACCACCGAGACGCCCTATTTCCAGGTGGGCGAATCCAAGTACGGCAAGCCGGTGCTGGACCGCGTGCTCACGCCCGACACGCCGCTGGACGAGGCCGCCAAGTGCGCGCTGGTGTCGATGGACTCGACCATGAAATCGAACCTCTCGGTCGGGCTGCCGCTGGACCTGGTGGTGTACGAAGCCAATGCCCTGCAGACCGACCGCGTGATCTGCATCGACGCCGACAACCCCTACTACCGCATGCTGCACAACAGCTGGGGCCAGAAGCTGCGCGAGGTGTTCGACAGCCTGGAAGACCCGGAGTGGGACGGCGGCGCCACGCAGCACCCGCTGCGCATGCCGGCGACGCGCCACGGCGCGCTGCGCAAGATCTCGACGCCCGACGAAAAATTGATCTAAGGAGTCAACGCGGCGCTTCGCGCACGCGTCCTTCAACGTGTCACCCATTGTTTTTTCCCACGGCAACAGCTTTCCCGCCAGTACCTATCGCGTGATGCTCGACAGCCTGCGCAACCGCGGCTTCGACGTCGACGCCATCGAGAAGTTCGGGCACGACCCGAAGTACCCCGTCACCGACAACTGGCCGCACCTGGTGCAGCAGCTGGCCGACTTCGCGCGCGAGCGGGTCGAGTTCGTTGGCGGGCCGGTGTTCCTGGTCGGCCACTCGCTGGGCGGCTTTTTGAGCCTCATGTGCGCGGCCCGCCACCCTGAGCTGGCGCGCGGCGTGGTGCTGATCGACTCGCCCATCCTGGGCGGCTGGCGCGCCGGTGCGCTGGAGCTGGCCAAGCGCACGCCGCTCATGAAGAGCGTGTCGCCAAGCGCCATCAGCCGCAGGCGCAAGAACCAATGGGAGCACCGCGATGCGGTGTTCGAGCACTTCCGCATCAAGAAGGCATTTGCCAGGTGGGACGAGCGCGTGCTGCGCGACTACATCGAGCACGGCACCTTCGACGCCGACGATTCGCGCCTGCTGAGCTTCGACCGCGACGTGGAAACCGCCATCTACGACTCGTTGCCCCACAACCTGAGCGGCCTGCTGCGCCGGAACCCGCTCAAGTGCAAGGCGGCCTTCATCGGCGGACGCCAGTCCGAAGAGATGAAGCGCGTGGGCATGGCCATGACCGAGCAGGTGACCAAGGGCCGCATCATGATGCTGGACGGCACCCATCTCTTCCCCATGGAAAAGCCCATCGCCACCGCGGCCGCCGTCGAGGCTTCGCTGCGCAACCTGCTGTAGGCACAAGAGCGCCGGCATGCCGCGCCAGTTGCCGCCCCTCAATGCCCTGCGCAGCTTTGCCGCGGCGGCGCAGGCCGGCAGCTTCACCAAGGCCGGGGAGGCGCTGTGCGTCACCCAGGGCGCCATCAGCCGCCAGGTCAAGCAGTTGGAGAACTGGATTGGCAAGCCGCTGTTCCTGCGCACGGCGCAGGGCCTGGCGCTGACCGAGGCGGGGCGCATTCTGGCGGCCGGCATCGACGAAGCTTTCAAGAACATCCAGGGCGCGGTCGCTGCGGCCCAAGGTTCCGCACAGCGGCTGGTGCTCAAGGTCAACCTGCCGCCCACCTTCGCCGCGCGCTGGCTGGCGCCGCGGCTGGCCGGCTTTCGGGAGGCGCACCCGCACATCGATTTTTCGCTGACCACCGACCTTGCCCAACAGCCACGCGACCTGCGCGGCTTCGACGCCGCGGTGGTCTTCGCCGATGGCGACTGGGGCCTGCCCGGCAGCAGCCGCCTGTTCCTGGAGCAGCATCTGCTGGTGGCCAGCCCTTCGCTGTGGCGCAAGGACGACAACGCGCCGCCCATCGAGGATGGCACCCTGCTGCACGTACTGGAAGGCAGCGCGCGCCTGCCGCTGTGGCAACGCTGGTGCGAGACGAATGGCGCGCGCCAGGTCGATCCGCACGCCGGCCTCGAATTCAGCACCCTCAATCAGGTGATCAATGCGGCGGTGGGCGGCGCCGGCATCGCGATCGTGGACCGTGCCCTGGTGCAGCCGGAATTGCGCGCAGGGCTGCTGCGCGAGATCGACACCCTGTCACCGGACGGCCCGCATGGCTACTGGTTCATGAACCTGGCCCGCGATGCGCACAAGCGCGACAGCGTCGGGCTGTTGGCCATCGCGCCGCCGGCAGCGAACCACAGGACGGACGGAACCCAGGCAAGACGCACATGCATGTCTTGTTTTCCTTTTCTTGGGAATGCGGCCGCGAAAGGCGCGATCATCGCCGATGAAGACCCTGTAACCAGGGTGCCGCCGGCCACGAAGTAGATTGGGCAATGCAGCTCCCGCGTTGCGCTCCCTACCGGAGGTGCTCCCCATGCTGATCGTCATCCTGGCGTACCTGGCCGGCGTGCTCACCATCCTGTCGCCGTGCATCCTGCCGGTGATCCCCTTCTTGTTCACGCGCGCGGGTGAACCCTTTGCAAAGAACGGCCTGCCCATGCTGGCCGGCATGGCGCTGACCTTCGCCGGCGTGGCCTCGCTGGGCGCGGTGGCCGGCGGTTGGGCGGTGGCGCTCAACGAGTACGGACGCTGGGCTGCGCTGGCGCTGCTGGCGCTGGCCGGCGCCATGCTGCTTTTGCCCTCGCTTGCCGCATGGCTGATGCAACCCCTGGTCGCGCTGGGCGCGCGCCTGTCGTCGCCGGCTGATGCCGTTGGCACGCCGCGCGGCGCGCTGCTGATGGGGGTGGCCACCGGCCTGCTGTGGGCGCCATGCGCGGGGCCGGTGCTGGGCATCATCCTCGGCGGCGCGATGCTGGAAGGACCTTCGCTGCGCACCTTCGGGCTGCTGCTCAGCTACGCGCTGGGCGCCGCCACTTCGCTGGCGCTGGCGCTGCTGCTGGGCGGCCGGCTGCTGGCACGGCTCAAGCGTTCGCTGGCCTTCAGCGAATGGTTGCGCCGCGGCCTGGGCATCGCGGTGCTGGCCGGCGTGGCGGCGATCGCGCTGGGGCTGGACACCGGCGCGCTGGCCCGGCTTTCGCAATCGGGCGGCAGCCAGGCGCTGGAGCAAAGGCTCGTGCCGGAGCGACTGCACAAGATGCAGCTGCGAGAAACCGCGCGCCTGGATCTTCCAGTGCAAGGCACGATGCCGCCGCTTGACGGCGCGGTGGCATGGCTCAACTCGCCGCCCCTGGCCACCGGACAGTTGCGCGGCAAGGTGGTGCTGGTCGATATCTGGACCTTCGGCTGCTACAACTGCCGCAACGCCCTGCCCCACGCGCGCGAATGGCACCGCAAGTACAAGGACCAAGGCCTGGTGGTGGTGGGCGTGCATTCGCCCGAGTTCGCCTACGAGAAGAACATCGACAACGTGAAGCGCGCGGTGCAGGCGCTTGACGTGCAGTTCCCGGTGGCGATCGACAACAACTTCGCCATTTGGCGCGCCTTCAACAATCGCTACTGGCCGGCCCACTATTTCATCGATGCCAAGGGCCGCATCCGCTTCCACCATTTCGGCGAAGGCGAGTACCAGAAGTCCGAACAGGTGATCCGGCAGCTGCTGGAAGAAGCACGGCAGGAGGCCAAGTCCACATGAATTCGCAACGAGCCGCACGCTGGGCCGCCTTTGTCCTGATCGCCGCGCTGGCGGTGTTGGCCGCGCTCGCTATCAAGGGCGGCGCCACGGCCTTGATCACAAGCGGTGCCGTACTGGTGCCCGCGCCAGACACTGAAAACAGCGCCGCCGCGCATCAAACGGGCAGCAGCGAGACGGCCGTGTTGGCCGGCGGCTGCTTCTGGGGCGTGCAAGGCGTTTTCCAGCATGTGGAGGGCGTGTCGCGCGCCGTATCGGGCTATGCCGGCGGCGACGAGAAGAGCGCCCGCTACAACCTGGTGACCAGCGGCAACACTGGGCATGCGGAGGCGGTGCGCATCGAATTCGACCCGCGTCGCATCAGCTACGGCCGCATCCTGCAAATCTATTTTTCGGTGGCGCACAACCCCACCGAGCTGAACCGCCAGGGGCCGGACTGGGGCCCGCAGTACCGCTCGACGATCTTCGCGCAATCAGCCGAACAGGCCAGCCAGGCGCAGGCCTACATCGCACAGCTGCAGCGCACCAAGGTCTTCGACCAGCCCATCGCCACCACCATCGAGCAGGGCAAGCCCTTCTACGCGGCGGAGGCGTATCACCAGGACTACCTGGTGCGTCACCCGAACCAGCCCTACATCATTCAGCACGACCAGCCGAAGATAGAGAACCTCAAGCGACTGTTTCCCGAGCAGTACCGGGCAGCGCCGGTGCTGGTCGGGAACGCGTCGTAGCGGGGCAGCCGCCGGCGCTACTCCTTGTAGGCCCAGAGGTCCAGCGCCTGCGTGCCGTTGTCGGCGATCAGGCGAAAACGCGCGGGGGCGTAGTCGCTGTCGATCACCAGCACGCCGCTGCCCGTGGCCGGCAGGCCCGCGCAGCCGCTGGCGGCCAGGCTCAGCTTGAGCGTGGAAGGCAGCGTGCTGGCGCCGAGCTGCCCCGACAACTTGCAGGCCGTGTCGAGCGCCGTGATCGCGCCGCTCGCGGCGATGCGCAAGCGTGCGGGCGCGCCATCCGACAGCGCGGCCGCGTAGTTGCCGGCCAGCGCTGCCGGGTCGGCGCTCTGCGCCACCAGTGCGTCGCTGCGCAGCAGGGCCAGCTGCAGGTCCTGGTCCACCGCCGGGATCGCGGTCCACGAGGACGCGCCCGGGTCGCGCTTGAAGAGCCTGTCGAGCTGGTCGTCCTTGTTGGCCAGCGCCAGCAGGCGGCTGCCGTTGGCGCCGGCGTAGTACTTGCCCACGGTGGGTGCATTGGCATCGCCCACGCTGACGATGTAGCTGCCCGGCGCCAGGTCCTGCACCGTCACCTTGGGGCTGCTGGGCGCCGGCGTCACGGCGCCGTCGTTGTTGCTGCCGCCGCCGCAGCCGGCCAGGGCCAGAGCGGCCGCCAGCGCGGCGGCCCCGTTCGAGAGGGTGCGATTCATGCCCACCCCCTTCATTGGCCGAACAGATCGGCCAGGCGCAGGCGCAGCCATTGCTGGCCGGCCGGGCGGTGCTCGAAGCCCACCTGCATCGCCGTCACCGCCACCTTGCTCTTGTAAAGCACCGACTCGTCCTCGGCCTGCTCGGCTGTGGGGGTGGCCGTCGCCAGCGAGAAGCCCAGTCCGTAGGGCGGCGTGTTCTTGAACTTGAGGATGTACGCGTCGTAGCTGCCCAGGCGCGAGAAGGCGAATTTCATCGCGGTGGTCGGCTTGTCGGGGAAGTTGACGTTGAGCGCCAGCCCCTGGGGCAGCAGCGGGCCCGCGCCGGCCTTGGCCCGCAGCGCCTTCAGCAAGTTGACGCTGAGCTGCGCCACCGCCACCGAGTAGGGATTGGCCAAGCCGGCGTTGTCGGTGGTGTCCACGCCCGCGCTCAGCGCGATGGCGGGAATGCCACGGGCGGCGGCGGTCTGGGCATTGCCCACGGTACCCGAGCTGTTGATGATCTTGCCCAGGTTCTGCCCTTCGTTCGGGCCCGACAGCACCACGTCGGGCGCCTTGCCCCAGCGGCCCTGCGCCATCACATCGAGGCCGTACAGGGCGGCCATCACCGGCGTGCCGTGCACGTAGTGGTAGTCGCCATTGGTGAAGCCGCTCTTGGTAAAGGGGCCAACCGCCGGTGCGCCGGTGGGTGCGGCGCCGTTGTGACAGCCGCCCTCGGCCTCGATCTGTGTCTTGTCGTTGTCCGGCACGATGGTGGTGGTGCTGTACATCACGATGCCGGCGCCGCGGCCGCTCTGGCCGGTGCAGGGCACCGCCACCGCCACGTCGTGGCCTTCGGCCTTGAGCGCGTCGTACAAGGCCTTGAGGTTGCTCGTGAGGCCGTCGTCGTTGGTGACGAGGATGTTGAGGGCGAAGGCCGGATGGACGGCGCCAGCCAGCAGCGCGGCAGCAGCGGCCGCGCGCTTGATCTTGAATTTCACGGAAATCTCCCTGGGTTCTTGCATTGAAAGGGCAACGCGAGGGCGTGTAGACGCCCTCGCGTTGCCCTGCAAGTCTGTTCAGGAACCGTGACAGTTGAATGTCGAGCAGCCCGCTGACGTTGGGCGCAGGCGACACGAAGTGAGCCGATACGGGCGTGGGTCAGTGCTTCCAGGCCACCGTGCCGCTCCAGGCGGTGGCCAGCACGATGATGCCGAACACGATGCGGTACCAGGCGAAGGGAATGAAGTTGTGGGTGGAGATGTAGCGCAACAGCCAGTGCACGCAGATCCAGGCGCTGATGAAGGAGAACACCAGCCCCACGCCAAAGAGCGGCAGATCGGCCATCGACAGCAGCGCCCGCTCCTTGTAGAGGCTGTAGACGCCGGCGCCGATCAGCGTCGGGATGGCCAGGAAGAAGGAGAAATCGGTGGCTGCCTTGCGCGACAGGCCCAACAGCATGCCGCCGATGATGGTGGCGCCCGATCGACTGGTGCCGGGGATCATGGCGAAGCACTGAACCAGGCCGACCTTGAGCGCGTCCCAGGGCGTCATGTCGTCCACGTTCTCCACGCGGATCGAACCGGGCGGGCGCTTTTCCGCCCACAGGATGACGAAGCCGCCGACGATGAAGGTGGCGGCCACCACCGCGGGCGTGAACAGGTGCGCCTGGATCGCCTTGCCGAACAAAAGCCCCAGGATCACCGCCGGCAGAAAGCCGATCAGCACGTTGAGCGCGAAGCGCCGCGCCCTGGGCTGGCGCGGCAGCGCCACCACGGTGGAATGGATCTTCTGCCAATAGACCAGGATGACGGCGAAGATGGCGCCGGTCTGGATCGCGATATCGAAGACCTTGGCCTTGTCGTCGTCGAAGCCCAGCAGCGAGCCTGCCAGGATCAGGTGGCCGGTCGACGAGATGGGGAGGAACTCGGTGAGGCCCTCGACCACACCCATGACGGCCGCCTTGAGCAGCAGGACGATATCCACGCGCGTTTCCTTGCCTGTTGAGAAGAAGTGGCGCCGATTATCGCGGGGCGTCAGCGCGTGGCTTGCTGCTGCCCTTCCAGCCCCTGCCAGCCGCCGCCCAGTGCCTGGATCAGCCCGACCGCCGCCAGTTGCTGCGCCACCTGAAGCTGCAGCACGTTGCGCCGCGCATTCAGCGCCGACACCTGCGCGACCACCACCTCGGTATAGCCGACCTGCCCGGCGCGGTAGCGATTGACGATCTGCTCTTCGGTCTTGTCGGCGGCCTGCGAGGCCAGCGCGTACTGCCTGAGCTGTTCCTCCAGGCTGGCGGCGCCGCTGAACTGGTCCTCCACGCTCTGGAAGGCCGTCAGCACGGTCTGGCGGTAGCGCGCGATGACCGCATCGCGCGCGGCCGTGGCCTGGTCCACCCGCGCGCCGATGGCGCCGGCGTCGAACACCACCTGCGCCACCGACAGGCCGAGCGCCCACAGCGTGTTGGAGGCGTTGAAGAGGTCGGCGATGCGCGTGCTGGATCGGCCGAGCGATGCGTCGATGCTGAAGCTGGGGTAGTAGGCCGAGCGCGCAATGCCGATCTGCGCATTGGCGGCGGCCACCGCCCGCTCGGCCGAGGCGATGTCGGGGCGGCGCTGCAGCAGCTCCGACGGCACGCCGCTGGGAATGCGCGGCACGACAGGCGTCCAGGCCACCGAGGGCAGCACGAATCCGGCCGGCGGCACACCGGTCAGCACCGCGATGGCGTGCTCCAGCGCGGCGCGCGTGCGCACCAGCGCTGCGCGCTGCGCACGCGTGTTGGCCAGCAGCGTTTCGGCCTGCAGCACGTCGCTTTGTGCGGCAATGCCGGCCTGGTAGCGGTTGCGGGTGATGGTGAGCGAGCGCTCGTAGCCTTCGATGGTGACGTCCAGCACCCCGATCTCGGCATCCGCCTCGCGCAGCGAAAAGTAGTTGATCGCCAGTTCGCCCAGCATCGACAGGCGGGCCGAAGCCAGGTCGGCCTCGCTGGCCTGCGCCTGCGCCTGGACGCCGGTCACCGACTCGCGCAGGCGCCCCCAAAGATCAGGCTCCCAGGAGGCACCCAGCGCGACGCTGCTGGTGCCGGTGGCGCCGTTGCCGCGCTCGCCGCTGCGCCGTGCGTTGCCCGTGAAGGCCACGGTGGGAAAGAGCGCCGCGCGCTGTTCGCGCACCGCCGCCTGAGCTTGCGTGTAGTTGGCCACCGCGATCGCGATGTTCTGGTTGGACAGTTGCACCTGCTCGGCGAGCGCGTCCAGCCCCGCGTCGGCGAACAGCTTCCACCACTGCCCGCGCTCCAGCGCATCGGCCGGCGTGGCAGGTGCCCAGCCCTGGGCCACCGGCGCCTCCTTCCAGGCGGCCGGGGTCGGCGCTTCGGGCCGCTCGTAGGCCGGGCCGACGGCGCAGCCGGCCAGCGCGGCGGCCAGCAAAGAGGCCGCCAGCGCACCGCGCCAGAGAAGGAAGGAGGAACGGGTCTTCATGAAGTCAGCAGCAAATGCAAGGGGTTCAGGCGGCCGGGGCTTGTTCGCCGGCGGCGCGGGACAAGTGCCGCTCGTCGGGCGCGGGGCGGCGCAACTTGTCCATCAGCACATAGACCACCGGCGTGGTCAGCAGGGTCAGCAGCTGGCTGGCGATCAGGCCGCCGATGATGGCCACGCCCAGCGGCTGGCGCAGCTCGGCGCCCTGGCCGAAGCCGACGGCCAGCGGCAGCGCACCCAGCGCTGCCGCCAGCGTGGTCATGAGGATCGGGCGAAAGCGCAGCATGCAGGCCTCGCGCACGGCCTCGGCGGCAGACAGGCCGCGCGCGCGCTCGGCCTCCAGCGCGAAGTCGATGATCAGGATGGCGTTCTTCTTCACGATGCCGATCAGAAGGAACACGCCGATCAGCGCCATGATGGAAAACTCCATCCGAAAGAGCAGCAGCGCGATCACCGCGCCGACCCCGGCCGAGGGTAGCGTGGTGAGCACCGTCACCGGATGAATCAGGCTTTCGTACAGGATGCCCAGCACGATGTAGATCACCACCAGCGCGGCCAGGATCAGCAGCAGCTGCTGCCCCTGGGTCTGCTGGAAGCCCGCCGCGGTGCCGGAGAAGCCGCCGCGCACGTTGATGGGCATGGCGATGTCGGCCACTGCCTGCTCGATGACCTGCCGCGCCTCGGAGAGCGGCACGCCCTCGGGCAGGCTGAAGGAGATGGTGCTCGAGAGTTCGCCGCCTTCGTGCGCGATCGAGGTCGGGATGGCCCGCTCGGAGAACTTGGCCACGGTGGACAGCGGCACCATCGTGCTGGCCGCGGTGGTGAGCGGCGCGCCGGTGGAGGCACCGCGCTGGCCCGGGTTGGCCGAGGTGGTAGTCACGCTCTGGCCGGTGGCGGCCGCGGTCGAGGACGGCAGGTACACGTCCTTCAGCGCCGGCGGGCCCTGCATGGTGCGGGGTGCCCATTCCATGATCACCGAGTACTGGTTCAGCTCGTCGTAGATAGTGGCCACCGAGCGCTGGCCGAAGGCGTTGTACAGGGCGTTGTCGATGGCCCGGTTGGTCAGGCCCAGTTGCGCCGCGCTGTCGCGGTCCACCGTGACGAAGCTCTCCACGCCGTTGTCGCTGGTGCTGTCGCTGTCGACGTCGGTGAGCTTGGACTCCTGCTTGAGCCGGTCGGCCAGCTTGGTGGTCCAGTTGCGCAGGTCGGTCAGGTTGTCGGACTTGAGCGTGTATTCGTAGGCGGAGTTGCTGGAGCGCCCACCCATGCGCAGCTCCTGCACCTGGCCCAGGAAGATGCGCAGGCCCGTGATGCGCTCCAGCTGCGGGCGCAGCCGCGCGATCACCACCTGGCTGCTCACCTTGCGCTCGGCCAGGGGCTTCAGGTTGACGAACATGAAGCCGCCGCCGGCGCGCCCGCCGCCGGAGAAGCCCACCACCGTGTCCACCGCCGGGTCCTTGTGGATGATGTCCACCGCCTCGCGCAGCTTCTGGCCCAGCGCATCGGACGAGATGCTCTGGTCGGCCCGCATGCCCGCGTTGAGCTGCCCGTTGTCCTGCTGCGGGAAGTAGCCCTTGGGGATGTGCTTGAACAGGTAGATGTTCAGGCCGATCACCGCCAGCAGGATGAAGATGACCAGGCCCTTGCTCGCCAGCGCCCAGTCGAGGCTGCGCGCGTAGCTGCGCAGGGTGAAGTCGTAGCCGGCCTCGGCCCAGCGGGCGCCCCACCAAGGGCGGCGCTTGGGCTTGTCATCGTGCTTCTTCTCGCCGCGCAGCAGCCAGGCACACATCATGGGCGTCGTGGTGAGCGAGATCACCAGCGAAATGAGCACCGCCGCCGACAGCGTGATGGCGAACTCGCGGAACAGCCGCCCCACCTGCCCGTCCATGAACAGGAGCGGGATGAACACCGCCACCAGCGACAGGCTGATCGACAGCACGGTGAAGCCCACCTCGCGCGCGCCGCGCAGCGCCGCCTCGAATCGGTCCATGCCGGCCTCGATGTGGCGGCTGGTGTTCTCCAGCACCACGATGGCGTCGTCCACCACGAAGCCGGTGGCCACCGTGAGCGCCATCAGGCTCAGGTTGTTGAGCGAGAAGCCCAGGAGGTACATGACGCCGAAAGTGCCCAAGAGCGAGACGACGGTGGCAACTGCCGGAATCACCGTGGCGCGCACGCTGCGCAGAAACAGCCCGACAACCAGCACCACCAGCACGATGGAGATCATCAGGGTGAGCTCGACCTCGCGCAGCGAGGCGCGGATGGAGTTGGTGCGGTCCGAGGCAACGTCGACCTCGATGTCCTGCGGCAGCTGTGCGCGCAGCTCCGGCAGCAGCGCCTTGACCCCGTCCACCGTCTTGATGATGTTGGCACCCGGCTCGCGCGTCACCAGCACGATGATGGCCGGCTGCCCGTTGAACAGGCCCAGCGTGCGCCGGTTCTCCACGCCGTCGACCACCCGCGCCACGTCCGACAGCCGCACCGCGGCGTTGTTGCGCCAGGCGATCACCAGGTCGCGGTAGTCGGCCGCGCGGCGCGCCGGCTGCGGCGTGTAGATCTGCAGGCGCCGGCCCTCGCCCTCGATCACGCCCTTGGGCCGGTTCGCATTGGTGGCCTGGATCGCGGCGCGCACGTCCTCGCTGCTCACACCGTACTGGTTCAAGGCGTAAGGCAGGAGCTCGATGCGCACCGCCGGCAGCGAGCCGCCGCCGATCTCCACCTCGCCCACGCCGTCGACCTGCGCGAGGCGCTGGCTGACGACGTTGGACACCTCGTCGTAGATCTGCCCCGGCGTGCGCGTGCGCGAGGTGAGCGCCAGGATCACCACCGGCGCATCGGCCGGATTGCGCTTGCGATAGGTCGGGTTGCTGCGCAACGTGGCCGGCAGGTCCACCCGCGCCGCGTTGATGGCCGCCTGCACCTCGCGCGCCGCGCCGTTGATGTCGCGGTTCAGGTCGAACTGCAGGCTGATGCGGGAAGACCCGGTCGAGCTGCTCGAGGTCATCTCGTTGACGCCGGGGATGATGCCAAGGCGCCGCTCCAGCGGCGTGGTCACGCTGCTGGCCATGGTGTCGGGGCTGGCGCCCGAGAGATTGGCGCTGACCGAAATCGTCGGGTAGTCGACGCGTGGCAGCGGCGAGACCGGCAGCACGAAGAAGGCGGCGATGCCGGCCAGCGCGATGCCGATGGTCAGCAGCACCGTGGCGATGGGGCGCTCGATGAAGGGCCTGGACAGATTCATGGCCGATTCGCCTCGTCGTCCATCAGCGTGCCGCCACCTCGTCGCCGCGGCGTCCCGCCAACCGCTGGCCGAGCCGATCGAAGGCCAGGTAGATGACGGGCGTGGTGAACAGGGTCAGCACCTGGCTCAGCACCAGCCCGCCGAAGATCGACAGGCCCAGCGGCCGGCGCAGCTCGGCGCCTTCGCCGAAGCCCAGCATCAGCGGCACGGCGGCGAACAGGGCCGCCAGCGTGGTCATCAGGATCGGGCGGAAGCGCAGCAGCGCCGCCTGGTGGATCGCCTCCTGCGCCGACTTGCCCTGGTGGCGCTGCGCATCGATGGCGAAGTCGATCATCATGATCGCGTTCTTCTTGACGATGCCGATCAGCAAGATGATGCCGATGATGCCGATCACCCCCAGGTCGTGGCCGGTCAGCATCAGCGCCAGCAGCGCGCCGACCCCGGCCGATGGCAAGGTCGACAGGATGGTGAGCGGGTGGACGTAGCTCTCGTACAGCACGCCCAGCACGATGTAGACGCACACCACCGCCGCCAGGATCAGCCACAGCTGGTTGGTGAGCGATTTCTCGTAGGCGCCCGAGGCGCCCAGGAAGGTCAGCGTCACGCCGGCCGGCAGGCCCACTTCCTTGGCGGCATCGCGAATCGCGTCCACCGCCTGGCCCAGCGAGACGCCGGGCGCGGTGTCGAAGCCGACGGTGGCGGCCGGGTACTGCGCCACGTGCGTGATCTGCAGCGGCGCCAGCTGCTCGCGCACGGTGGCGACCGCCGACAAGGGCGTCGGCGCACCCGAGCCGGTCTTGAGGTTGAGCGTGCCCAGGTCGTGCGGCGAGTTGATCGAATCGGGCATCGCCTCCAGGATCACGCGGTACTGGTTGGTCTCGGTGAAGATGGTCGAGACGATGCGCTGGCCGAAGGCGCTGTAGAGCACGTCGTCGATGGCGCTGGCCGTCACTGCCAGGCGCGATGCCGTGTTGCGGTCGATGTCGACGAAGGCCGACATGCCCTGGGCACCGGCGTCGCTGGTGACGTTGCGCACCTGGTCCTGCGCGCTTTGCTGCAGCTGCGCCGAGAGCTTGCGCACCCACTCGGTCACCGTGGCCGAATCCACGGCCTCGATCGAGAAGCGGTATTCGGTCGGGCCGGTTTCGGCGTCGATGGTCAGGTCCTGCGTGGGCTGCAGGTAGATGCGCACGCCGGCCACGTCGCGCAGCACGGCGGCGCGCAGCCGCGCCATGGTCTCCTCCTGCGAGGAGAAGCGCGAGCGCTTCATGTTCACCAGCAGGCTGCCGGCGTTGAGCATGGTGTTGTTGGCGGCGTCCACGCCAGTGACGGAGCTCAGGCTCTCCACCGCGGGGTCGGCCAGGATGGTGCGGGCCGCCGCCATCTGCAGCTGCGCCATGCGCTCGTACGACACATCCTGCGCCGCCTCGATGCGCACCTGCAGCTGGCCGGTGTCCTGCGTCGGGAACAGACCCTTGGGGATCACCACATAGAGCAGCACCGTGAGCACCAGGGTCAGCAGGGCGATGAGCAGTGTGAGCGGCTGGTGCCGCAGCACCCACTGCAGCCACAGGTCGTAGCGCGCGATCACCGCATCAATGAACTTCTGCACCCGGCCGGCCACGCCGCGCGTGGCGTTGTGCGGCTCGCTGCTGGGCCCCCAAGCCCCGGCACGCCGGGGCTCGCCCCCGAGGGGCGCAGGAAAACTTGGGGCGGCCCGGCGTTTTCCTGTGAGCCAGCGCGCCGCCATCATCGGCACCAGGGTGAGCGAGACCACCGCCGAAATGAGGATGGTGATGGCCAGCGTCACCGCGAACTCGCGGAACAGGCGCCCCACCACGTCGCCCATGAAGAGAAGCGGGATCAGCACCGCGATCAGCGACACCGTGAGCGAGATGATGGTGAAGCCGATCTCGGTCGCGCCCTTGAGCGCCGCCGCAAAGGGCCGCTCGCCCGCCTCCAGGTGGCGCGAGATGTTCTCGATCATCACGATGGCGTCGTCCACCACGAAGCCGGTGGCGATGGTCAGCGCCATCAGGCTCAGGTTGTTCAGGCTATAGCCCAGGAGATACATCAGGCCGCAGGTGCCGATGAGCGAAATGGGCACCGCCAGGCTGGCGATGATGGTGGCGCGCAGGCTGTGCAGGAAGAAGAAGATCACCAGCACCACCATCACCACCGCCAGCAGCAGCTCGATCTCCACGTGCATCACCGAGGCGCGGATGCCGGTGGTGCGGTCGGACAGTACCTGCACGTCCAGCGTGGGCGGCAGGCCGGCGCGCAGCTCGGGCAGCTGCTTCTTGATGGCGTCCACCGTGGAGATCACGTTGGCACCGGGCTGGCGCTGCACGTTCATGATGATCGCCGGCGTGAGCAGGCGGCCTTCGGCCCCCACGTTGCATTGCTCGCCGCCGAAGCCCGCCAGGCAGGCACCGCCGGCCCAGGCGCCCAGGCGCGTGTTCTCGGCGCTTTGCACCACGCGGGCCACGTCGCTCAGGCGCACCGGCGCCTCGTTGCGCCAGGCCACGATGAGGGCCTTGTAGTCCTCGACGGTGACCAGCTGGTCGTTGGCATTGATGGTGTAGGCGCGCTTCGGCCCATCGAAGCTGCCCTTGGCGCTGTTGGCGTTGGCGTTGGAGATGGCGGTGCGCAGCACGTCCAGCCCAATGCCGTAGGAGGCCAGCGCCTGCGTGTCGGCCTGGATGCGAACGGCCGGCCGCTGTCCGCCCGAGAGCGTGACCAGGCCCACGCCGCTGACCTGGCTGATCTTTTGCGCCAGGCGCGTGTTGACGATGTTCTGCACCTCGGTCAGCGGCATGGTGCGCGAGCTGATGGCCAGCGTGAGCACCGGCGCGTCGGCGGGGTTCACCTTGGCATAGACGGGCGGCGCCGGCAGGTCGGCCGGCAGCAGCGAGCTGCTGGCGTTGATGGCGGCCTGCACCTCCTGCTCGGCCACGTCCAGCTTCTCCGACAGGCCGAACTGCAGGGTGATGACCGACACGCCGGCAGCGCTGGTCGATGACATGCGCACCAGCCCCGACATCTGGCCCAGCTGCCGTTCCAGCGGGGCGGTGACGGTGCGGCCCATCACCTCCGGGCTTGCGCCGGGGTACAGCGTCTGCACCTGGATGGTGGGGTAGTCCACCTGCGGCAGCGCCGACAGCGGCAGGAACCTGAAAGCCACCAGGCCCGCCAGCACGATGGCGAGCATCAGGAGGGCAGTGGCGACCGGCCGCTCGATGAAGGGACGGGATGGCGACAGGGCGCTCACGTGGACACCTTCATTCAGGTCGTTGCTGGCGGCGCTGGCGCTGGCCTTGTTGCTGCGGCTGCGTGCCGTCGCCGCGCGCTCCGGCGCCCTCGCGTGCGCCCGGGGCGCGGCCGGCGCCGCGCGGCCCAGCCGGCACATCGGTGGGCAGCTGCACGCGCGAGCCGTCCTTCAGGCGGTCGCCGCCTTCGGTCACCACCCGCTCGCCCTCTTCCAGGCCCTGGGCGATCACCACGTTCTCGATGCCGGCCTCGCCGCGCGTCACGTTGCGCATCGAGACCGTCTTGTCCTCGTTGATGACGTAGACGTAGTTGCCGGTGCCGGCCGTGCGCAGCGCGGTGACCGGAATCACCAGCGCGTTCTCGATGCGGCGCAGCTCCAGCCGCACGTTGACGAACTGGCTGGGAAAGAGCGCGCCCGCGGCGTTGTCGAAGCGCGCCTTGGCCTTGACGGTGCCGGTGGTCGTGTCGATCTGGTTGTCCAGGGTGGAAAAGGTGCCGGTGTCGAGTTGGTTGACGCGCGTGCGGTCATAGGCCGTGACGGCCAGCGTGGCGCCCTGGGCCAGGCGCGCCTGGATCTCGGGCACCCGGTCCTGCGCAATGGCGAACTGCACGTCGATCGGCGTGATCTGGGTGACGACGGCGATGCCGGTGGTGGCGCCGGCCGAGATGTAGTTGCCCGGGTCCACCGTGCGCAGGCCGACGCGGCCGTTGATCGGCGAGGTGACGCGGGTGAAGTCGAGGTTGAGCTTGGCGGCGGCTTCCTGCGCGCGGTCGGTGGTGACGGTGCCTTCCAGCTGCTTGACCAGCGCCGCCTGGGTGTCGACCTCCTGCCGGGCGATCGAGTCCTGCCCCAGCAGGGTCTTGAAGCGCGCCAGGGTGACGCGCGCAGCTTCCAGCTGCGCCTCGTCGCGGGCGCGCTCGCCCTGGGCCTGCATCAGCGCCTGCTCGTAGGAACGGGGGTCGATGCGGGCCAGCACCTCACCCTTCTTCACCATCTGGCCTTCGGTGAACAGCACCTCGGTCATCACGCCCGCCACCTGCGGGCGCACGGTGACGGTGGTGACCGGCGTCACCGTGCCCAGTGCATCCAGCATGACCGGCACGCTGGCCTTGCGCACCACCGCCTGGCCGACCGTGACCAGCGGGCCGTTGCCGCCGGCGCCCGGTGCGCGCGCCGCCGCGCCGGGCGGTCGCTGGCCGCCAGGTCCGCCGCCGGGCATGCCGTTGCTCTCGGCGGCGGGCGAGCGGTTCACCAGGTACCAGGCGCCGCCGACCACCCCCGCCAGCGCCAGCAACGCCACCAGGGCACCGAGCCAGCGGCGCGGCTTGCGCGCCGTCGGGGCCGTGTCCTGGTCGGCGGGGTGGTGCGGGGGTTCGGGCGGGCGGGAATCCATGTCGTTCCTGGTGAGGCGAAGGCAAGTCGGCGCACAAGCACTGGCGCCGCGCGGATCGTAGCGCGCGGCCTTTGGGTGAATGCGACGGCCCCCTTGCTCCCGGGTAAAGCCCCGGTAAAGGCGCCGCACGGCCATCGCCGCCGGCTGCATTTCGCGCCGGCAGGCAGCAGTTCGTCGCATCCCGCTCGCGCCGCGTGCGGCACGTCAGCAAAGTGGCGCCAACCCCAATCACCAGGAGCTCTTGCCATGACGATGCTGATGCAGATCCTCTCGCACACGCCCAAGTGGGTCTTCGCCACCTTCTTCGGCCTCGCCTGGCTGGGCATCAAGCAGATGAGCTCGGGCCAGGTGGGCCCGCTGCGCATCACGCTGCTGTCGCTGACCCTGAGCGGCCTGTCGCTGGCCAGCGTGATCACCACCTTCGGCGATGCCCCGGCCTACCTGCTGGCCTGGGGCGCGGCGACCGGCCTGCTGGCCTTCATTGTGCTGCGCCGCCCGTTGCCGCCTGGCACCCGCTACGACGCTGCCACGCGCAGCTTTCACCTGGTGGGCGGCATCGTCCCGATGGCGCTGATGATGGGCATCTTCTTCACCAAGTACACGGTCGGCGTGCTGCAGACGATGCATCCGCAGCTGGTGCACCAAGCCGGGTTTGCCGCCGCCATCAGCGCGTTGTACGGCGCCTTTGCCGGCGTCTTCGCGGCCCGCTCGCTGCGACTTTGGAAACTGGCGATGCGCAGTGCGGCCACGCCCGCGGGCGCCGTCATCGCCAAGTGAATCTCGAAACACCTCGAACCTCGCCAGGAGACTTGCCATGAACGCAACCCACACCATCGGCGCCAACGAGCGCGCCATCGAACACCTGGCCCTGCGGCGCGCCCGCGCCAAGCTGGGCTGGGGCCTGCATGCCGCCGTGTTCCTCGCGGTGAACACGGGGCTGGTGGCCCTGTCGCTGGCCACCGGCCGGCACTGGGCCATCTACCCGCTGCTGGGATGGGGGCTGGGCCTGGCCATCCACGGCCTGGCGGTCTGGGTGCTGGCGCCGGGCAACAATCTCATGGAGCGGATGGTGGCGCGCGAACGTGCCGCGCTGCAGGCGCGCGACCGGTGGTGAGCCGTAGCGGCCTGATCCCGGCATCGTCCAGAATCGGCGCCATGATCAAGATCGAATGGCGCGACGTGCTGCGCCACTACCTGCTGGTGGTGGCCTTCTGCTTCGCCGTCGCGGCCGTCACGACCACCATCTGGCCGAACAAGAGCTATCTCAATCAGCTCGGCTACTCGCTGTGCATCGGCAGCACGATCTGGGCGGTGATCGAGTTCGGCCGCTTTCCGCTGCGCCGCGCCGACGATCCCGGCGGCTGGCCGCACGGCTGGCGCGGCTTTGTGCTGACGGTGATCGGCATCGTGGTCGGCTACTACCTGGGCACGACGGTGGGTGACCGCTTCTTCGGCGGCGGCGCCAATCCCCCCTGGATCGAATCGCAGCGCGACCAGCGCGTCTCGCTCATGATCACCGTGGCGGCCGGCCTGATTGGCAGCTATTTCTTCTATTCGCGCGGGCACCGCGAGACGCTGGCGGCGCGCGTCAATGCCGCCGAGCGCGATGCCTCGGAGGCGCGGCTGAAGCTCCTGGAGACGCAGCTGGAGCCGCACATGCTGTTCAACACCCTGGCCAACCTGCGCGTGCTGATCGCCACCGACCCGCCGCGCGCCATCGCCATGCTGGACCGGCTGAACAACTACCTGCGCGCCACACTGTCGGGCTCGCGCGTGCTGGCGCACCCGCTGGCGGCCGAGTTCGAGCGCCTGTCCGACTACCTGGAACTGATGGCGGTGCGCATGGGCGCACGCCTGCGCTTTCGCCTGGAGCTGCCGCCCGAGCTGCGCGAGCTGCCGGTGCCGCCGCTGATCCTGCAGCCGCTGGTGGAAAACAGCATTCGGCACGGACTGGAGCCCAAGGTGGAAGGCGGCGAGATCATCGTGCGCGCGCAAAAGAGCAGCGACGGCGGGCAGCTACTCATCGAGGTCTGCGACACCGGCGTGGGAATCGCAGATGCACAACTGCCCGCGGTCGACGGCAACAGCAGCTTCGGCCTGGCACACGTGCGCGAGCGCCTGGCCACCGTCTACGGTTCGCGCGGCACCCTGCAGCTGGACGCCCTGCCCGCCGGCGGCACGCGCGCCATTCTTCACATCCCCTTGAACGCATGAAAGCCACCGCACTGATCGCCGAAGACGAGCCCCTGCTGGCCCAGGCCCTGCACGACGAACTGCGCGCTGCCTGGCCCGAGCTGGAGGTGCTCGCCGTGGTGGGCGACGGCCGCAGCGCCGTGCAGGAGGCGCTGGCGCAGTTGCCTCAGGTGTTGTTCCTGGACATCCGCATGCCGGGCCTGGACGGCCTGGGCGCGGCCATGGAGCTGGCCGACAGCTGGCCCACCACCGAGGCGCCCATGCCGCAACTGGTGTTCGTCACCGCTTATGACGAGTACGCGGTGCGCGCCTTCGACGCCCAGGCCATCGACTACGTGCGCAAGCCCGTGCAGCCCGAGCGGCTGCGCAAGACGGTGGCCCGGGTGCAGCAGGCCCTGGCGGCGCAGCGGCAGGCCGCGCCGCGCCTACCGGCCGCGCCGCCCGAACTGCTGGAGCAGACGCTGGCCGAATGGCGGCGCCTGATCGGTGCGGCCGGTGCGCCGATGCCAGCCGCCTCGCCGCAACAACAGCTGAAGTTCATCGCCGCCAGCGACGCCGGCGGCAGCACCGTGCATATGGTGCCGGTGCAGGATGTGTTGTATTTCGAGGCGGCCGACAAGTACGTGCGGGTGCTCACCGCCAGCCAGGAATACCTGATCCGCACGCCGCTGAAGCAACTGCTCCCGCAATTGGATGCGGAAGTCTTCTGGCAGGTGCACCGCGCGGTGGTGGTGAAGAGCGATGCCGTCGAATCGGTGCACCGCGACGAAGCCGGCAAGCTGCACCTGCGCCTGCGCGGCCGGCAGGAAAAGGTGGCGGTGAGCCGGCTCTATGCCCATCTTTTCCGGGCGATGTAAAAAGCAAAAAGCCGGCTCGACGAGCCGGCTTTCTTGTTTGTGCAACTTTGGCGGTACTAGCGCCAGTCGCGACGATGACTATGACCATGACCATGGCCATGCCCGCGGCCATCGCGGTAGTACCTGGGGCCGCCGCGGTAGTAGCTGCCACCATGGATGTAGACCGGCGCCGGACGGTAGTAAACGGGCGGCGGCGCGTAATAGACCGGGGCCGGACGGTAGTAAACCGGCGGCGGGGGCGCGTAGTACACGGGGGCCGGCGGGTAGTACACCGGCGCCGGAGCCACCACCACGCCCGGAACACCCACGTTGACCGACCAGGACACGCCGGCAGAGGCCGTGGCGGCCGCGCCCAGGGCGCCGGCGGCCAGCACCGAGGCGGCAGCCCATTTGAAGAAGGAACGATGAAGTGTCATTTTGGATCTCCTTGGACGCGCCCCCGAAGAAGCTGCCCATGCCGTCATTGAACGCGCGACCTGTGAATCCCGTGCACGATGCAAAGTGAAGATCGTTGCAGAAAGTAACGTCGGCCTCGGCCTTCTAGAATCCCATGATGAAATCCCCTGCCGAAAAAGAGCCGGCCAAGCCCAGCAATTTCCTGCGCCACGTCATCGAAAACGATCTTGGGCAGGGCACCTACGCCGCGCGCAAGTGGGGCGGATCGCCCGGCGACGCCGTCCATCATGCCCAGGGCATGCAAGACCCGGCGCGCGTGCGCCTTCGCTTTCCGCCCGAGCCCAACGGCTACCTGCACCTGGGCCATGCCAAGAGCATCTGGCTGAACTTCAGCCTGGCCGAGCAGTACGGCGGTGTGTGCCACCTGCGCTTTGACGACACCAACCCCGAGAAGGAAGAACAGGAATACGTCGACGCCATCCGCGAAGCCGTGCACTGGATGGGCTACGGCACCTCCATCGCCGACGACCCCTCGCACCCGGGCGCGCAGGCCTCGCACCAGTACTTCGCAAGCGACTACTTCGACTTCATGTACCGCGCGGCCGAATACCTCGTCGACGCCGGCCTGGCCTACGTGGACGAGCAAAGCGCCGAAGAGATGCGCATCCACCGCGGCGACTTCAACACGCCCGGCACGGCAAGCCCGTTTCGCGCCCGCACGCCCGATGAAAACCTGGCCCGCTTTCGCGACATGCGCGATGGCAAGCTGCCCGATGGCGCCGCCGTGCTGCGCGCCAAGATCGACCTGGCCAGCCCCAACATCAACCTGCGCGACCCGGCGCTGTACCGCATCCGCCGCGCCACCCACCACAACACCGGCGACAAGTGGTGCATCTATCCGATGTACACCTTTGCCCATCCGATCGAGGACGCGCTGGAGCAGATCACGCACAGCGTCTGCACGCTGGAGTTCGAGGACCAGCGGCCCTTCTACGACTGGCTGCTGGACCGCCTGGCCGAAGGCGGCCTGATCGCCAGCCCGCACCCGCGCCAGTACGAATTTGCGCGGCTCAACGTCACCCACGTGGTGACCAGCAAGCGCAAGCTGCGCCAACTGGTGGAAGAGGGCCACGTCGAGGGCTGGGACGACCCACGCATGCCCACCCTGGCGGGCCTCAAGCGGCGCGGCTACACGCCCGATGCGCTGAAGCTCTTTTGCGAGCGCTCGGGCGTCACCAAGGTCGGCGGCTGGATCGATTACGCCAGCCTGGAAGCCGCGCTGCGCGACACGCTGGACCCGATCGCGCCGCGCGCGATGGCGGTGCTGGATCCGGTCAAGCTGGTCATCAGCAACTGGGCCGATCTGATGGGCAGCGACGACGCGCTGGATGCCTGCAGCGCGCCGGTGCATCCGCACCATCCCGACATGGGCACGCGCCGCTTCAAGCTGGGCCGCGAGATCTGGATCGAGCGCACCGACTACGAGGACGTGCAGCCCAAGGGCTTCTTCCGCCTGTTCCCCGGCAACAAGGTGCGGCTGAAGTACGGCCACGTCATCGAATGCATCGGCGCCACCCGCGACGCCAACGGGCACCTCGTCGAAGTGCAGGCCAGGCTGGTGCCCGACACCAAGAGCGGCACGCCGGGCGCCGATGCCATCAAGGTGAAGGGCAACATCACCTGGGTGGCCGCTGCCGACGCGCTGCAGGTCGAAGTGCGCCTGTACGAGCGGCTCTTTGCCGCCACCAATCCGGGCAGCGGCGAACTGGTCGACGAGCTCAACCCCGACAGCCTGCAGCGCTGCCAGGCCTATGTCGAGCCCGCGCTGGCCCAGGCCCACAGCGACGTCGCCTTCCAGTTCGAGCGCCACGGCTACTTCGTGCTGGACGCCAAGGCCAATGGCGAAGGCCGCGTGGTGTTCAACCGCACGGCGGGCATGCGCGACAGCTGGGGCAAATAGGCGGTGCCCATGCAGTTTCGTCGACGAGATCTGCTGGCTGGCGGTGCCGGCCTGCTTGCGCTTCAGGCACTCGAGCTGCGTGCCAGCACGCCCGCTGATGGCGGCTCCGAACTCTGGCCGCGCACCGCGCAGGTGCCCGGCGGCATCGCGCGCCTTTCGCTGGGCCCGGCGCCCGAGCGGCCGCTGGCTTTTGCCGACCAGATTCCTGTACTCGTATTGGGCGACGCCATCGAGTGGACGGCGCTGGTGGGCATTCCGCTGGCGGCCACGCCGGGCGAGCGCAGCATCGATCTGCGCGGCGCCAAGGGCGCGGGCGCGCGCCGGCTGAGCTACCAGGTGGCAGCCAAGAAATACAGCGAGCAGCGGCTCAAGGTTCCGCCGCGCACGGTGGATCTGTCGGCGGAAGACGAGGCACGCTACCAGCGCGAGCGCACGCACCTGGCCGGTGTGATGGCCACTTTCAGCGAGACCGTGCCGCACGCGTCGATGCAGATGTGCGTGCCGTCGCCGGGGCGACGCTCCAGTTCCTTCGGCCTGCGCCGCGTCTTCAACGGCCAGGCCCGCAATCCGCACAGCGGCATGGACATCGCGGCGGCCACCGGCACGCCGGTGGTGGCGCCGCTGGCGGCCAAGGTGATCGATACCGGCGACTACTTCTTCAACGGCAACACGGTCTGGCTGGATCATGGCGCGGGCTTGCTCAGCATGTACTGCCACCTGAGCGCCATCGACGTTCGCGTGGGCGACGTGCTGCGCGCGGGCGAACAGTTGGGCGAAGTGGGCGCCACCGGGCGCGTGACCGGACCTCACCTGCACTGGTCGGTGAGCCTGAACCGGGCCATGGTGGACCCGGCCCTCTTCATCACCGGCTAGATCGGCCTCGCCAGGTAGACGCCTTCGCGCCCGACCATGGGCCGGCGCGCCGGCATCAACACCGTGCAGTCGTCACAAGGCGAGCGGATTTCCTCGTCGCCGTCGACGGCGATCAGTTCGTCCTTGGCGAAGGTCTCGAAACCCACCAGCGGCCGCGTGAAGCGGAACTCGGGCGTCTTCACCATGCGGGTCTGCATGAGCTCGAAGCGCCTTGGCGCGGCAGGTTCCGGCGCGGGCTCTCGCTCGATCAGGCCGAAATGCGCCAGGAAGTCCCGGCTCACCCGCACCGCCAGGTCGGCGGAGGCCTGCAGGAAGTGCTGGCCGCACTCGACCACCAGCGCCGCGCCGGCCGTGCCCGCGTCCTCGCCGTGGCGCCCATGCTGGATCAGCGGCGTGCCCGAGCTCAGGCCCTTGGGCATCACCAGGTGGATCGACGGACGGCCGATGGCCAGCGCCACTTCGGCATTGCGCGCAAAGGCCGGGTAGACCCAGAAGGGGTCGACTGGCTGGCTGGTCGAATGAATGTCCAGGATGTGATCGGCCGCCTGCACCACCGGCCGCAGCTCGCGCGCACGGCGCAGTTCGGGGCTGTGCTCGGGGCCGTCCAGCCATTCGTCGGACCAGACCCGGTTGAGGTTGTGCACCAGCTGCCGGTTCTCATACGGCGCTTTCGCATCGAAGGCGTCGTAGGCCTCGACATGGGCAAAGCTGATGGTGAGCGTGCCGATCGTCGGCCGCACGCCCGTATCCAGGAGATGCGTGGCCGCCACCATGCCGCAGATCTCGTTGCCGTGCGTCAGCGCATTGACCAGCACATGCGGCCCCGGCCGGCCGGATTCGAAGCGGTGCACGTAGGGAATGCCGATGTTGCCCTCCGCGTAGGCGCAGACGTCGCGGGGCAGGACTTCGAGGGGAGGCAGCGCTTCTTCGGTCATGCGTTGAATTGTGTCAATTTCGTCACCAAACTCGTACACTCCATCGCACTACAACTTTTGGTTACACGCCCCATGGATGCCATGAGCGACCCTGACCGAGTACGACGCGGGCGAAAGAGCACAAGCTCCGCGGCCTCCCGCGCCAAGGGCTGGCTGGTGGCCCTGCTGGGGCTCCTGGTGCTGCTCGCTTCCCATCAGTTGCCGCAAGACAGCCTGTTCGCCACGGTGGCGCAGGCGCTGCGGCCGGTGGCATGGCTGGCGCTGGTGCTGGGCCTGATCTACTTGGGCTTCCAGCGCATCGCACGCCCCCTGCCCGGCCACACCGATGCGCCGGCAGAGGACGACCCGCATGAAGGCATGACGCGCCCCTCGGTGCTGCAGGCGCTGGGCGTGGGCCGCGGCGGCGCGGTGCCGGAGCTGGAACCCAACTTCGTCGACACCATTGCCGTGCATCCTGTCGCGGGCGACGATGGCGCGGATGAAGTCGCGGCGCCGCGCGAAACCAGCTGGAGCCCGCGCGTGCTGAGCCGCATCGACCAGCGCCAGTTCGAGGCGCTGTGCCGGGCCTTCTTCAAGCAGGCCGGCTTTGCCACCAGCGTCCACGGCCAAGCCGGCGACGGGGACGTGATCGACATCTGGGTTCAGTCGCGCCACATGTCCGAGCCGCGCGTCGTGCGCTGCCGCCACCTGACGAAAGGCCGGTCGGTCAGCGCGCCGCAGCTGCGCGATTTTCTTCGCGTGATGAGCACGCAGGGCCTGGCACACGGAACCTACGTCACCAGCACCACCTTCGATTCCGAAGCCATGGAGTTCGCCAAGGCCAACGGCATCCAGATGCAGGATGGCGCGGCGCTCCTGAAACTCATTGCACACCGCAGCCCCGAAGAGCAGCAGGCGCTGCTGGACATTGCCTGCGGGGAGCAGGCCGGGCCGGGCTGAATGCCGTCGGCCACGCGGCTCACACGGCTCAATCGGCGGCCAGCTCCGAAGCATCCGCGCCACCGCCGCGCTGCTTGGACTTGCGCGCCGCCTTCTTGGCCTGGCGCTGTGCTTCTTTCTGCTCGCCCTCGGCCAGCCACTGCCCAAACTCATCCGGCGTTTCCAGGCTGACGCGGCCGAGCGTGCCGCTGCGAAATTCGTTCATCACGATCTCCGCCGCCTTCTGCAGATTGACGCGGCCCTTGCCCAACAGGGCGCCGCGCTTGCGGCCGATGGCTTCCAGCACGTCCTCGTCGCGCAGCGGCGCAATCGGCGCGTCGAGCTTGAAGCGCGCCTCCAGCGCGCTCGCGTAGTGCTGGCGCAGGTAGTCGAGCAGCTCCAGCGCCACCTCTTCCTCGTCGTAGGCGTTGCGGCCGACGGCGCCGCTGGCCGCCAGGTTGTAGCCGCTCTTGTCCACGATGATGCGCGGCCACAGCATGCCGGGCGTGTCCCACAGGTAGAAGTCGTCGGCCAGAGTGATGCGCTGCTCCAGCTTGGTGATGCCGGCCTCGTCGCCGGTCTTGGCCTTGCGCTCGCCCCGCAGCGTGTTGATCAGGGTGGACTTGCCCACGTTGGGTACGCCGCAGATCAGCACGCGCATTGGCTTGGCCATGCCGCCGCGATTGGGCGCCAATGCATGGCAGGCCTTCACCAGCTGCTGCGCCGGGGCGCGCTCGCTGGCGTCCAGCGCGATGGCGCGCGTCTCGGGCTGGGCGTTGTAGTGCGCCAGCCAGCGCGCCGTGACCTCCGGGTCGGCCAGGTCCTGCTTGTTGAGCACCTTCAGGCGCGGCTTGTGGCCGGTGAGCGCGTGCAGCATCGGGTTGGCGCTGGAGCCGGGCAGGCGGGCGTCGAGCAGTTCTATGACCACGTCGATCTCGGTCATGCGCTCGGTAATCGCCTTCTTGGTCACGTTCATGTGACCTGGGAACCATTGGATCGGCATCGTCTTTTCAGGGCGTCGACTGCGCTGCCTTGGCTCGCTGGTAGGCGCTGTACAGGCGCTCGAACACCGGCCCGGGCTGGCCGCTGCCGATCGGCTTCCCGTCGAGCAGCACCACCGGCAGTACCTCCTTGCTGGCCGAGCTGATCATCAGCTCGTCGGCACCGCGCACCTGGGCCGCGCTGACGGGCTGCAGCGAAAAGGGAATGCCCTCGTCTTCGCACAGCTCGCGGATCAGCTCGTAGCGGATGCCTTCCAGCACATGCTCGCTCTTGGGCACGCCATGCACCGCGCCGCCCTGCACCACCCAGACATTGGAGGACGAAGCCTCGGTGAGCTGCTCTTCGCGAAACAGGATGGTCTCGGTGGCGCCGACGTCGGCCGACACCTGGCGCGCCAGCACGTTGCCCAAGAGCGACGTGCTCTTGATGTCGCCACGCTCCCAGCGGAAGTCTTGTGCCGTGACGCAGGCCACGCCCTCGCGCACCGCTTGCGCGCTGGGCGGCTTCATGGCGCTGGCCATGATGAACACCGTGGGCGCGATGTCCTTGGGCATCACATGGTCGCGCGGCGCCACGCCGCGCGTGACCTGGATGTAGATCATCTGGTCCTCGCTGGCATGCGCGGCAATCAGCTTGCGGCAGCGCGCCAGCCATTCGTCGCTGCTGTGCGGATTGGCGATGCGCAGCTTGCCCAGGTTGCGGTCCAGCCGCGCCAGGTGCTGGGCAAAGCGAAAGAGCTTGCGGCCATAGACCGGCACCACGTCGTAGATGCCGTCGCCAAAAATGAAGCCGCGGTCCAGCACCGAGACCTTGGCCTGGTTGAGCGGGGTGTATTCACCGTTGAGGTAGCAAAGGGTATCGGGCAGTTGAACCATGGCAACAATCGGGTTGGCGTTGGGGTGTAAAAAGCGCCATCATGCATCGTCGGCAATGCGAACGGGAGCCTCGGCAATGCAAGTGCAGGTCAACACGAGCAACGGCATCGACAACAGGGAAGCGCTGGAGCGCTGGGCCGAGGGCGAGATCAAGCAGGCCCTCATCCGCTTTGCCGGCGACATCACCCGCATCGAGGTGCACCTGGCGGCCGGTTCGCCCGACAAGGGCGGCGCCAGCGACAAGCGCTGCGTGATGGAGGCGCGCCTGGCGCGCCAGGCGCCGGTGGCGGTCACGCAGCACGCCAGCGGCACCGACGAGGCCTTTCGCGGCGCGCTGGAGAAACTCAAGCACCTGCTGGAGAGCAAGCTCGGCCGCGTGGCCGATCACCGCCGCCGTGATTCGATCCGCAGCAACGACGCCATCGGCGCCGCACCCGACGAAGAGCCGGCTGACTGAAGATCAGCCGCGGCCGCTGGCGGCCATCCCCTTGGCCACTTCGTTGCTGCCCTGGGCCGTGCCGCTCTGCGGCACCTGCTCGTTGGCGCGATCGCTGACTTCGGCCAGGCGCGCAGCCAACGCCTCGGGCGCATGCGCGCCGATGCCGATGTACGCGCCTTGCGTCAGCGTGATGTGGGCCGCCTCGAAGGTGCCGGCGCCGGCGCACAGGATGGTGCGGTTGGGCGCCTGCTCGCTGGCCAGCACCAGCATCGCGGGCACCACGGCTTCGGGCTTGAAGGCCTCCAGCATTTCCTTGGGGAACAGGTCCTCGGTCATGCGAGTGGCCGCGGTGGGCGCCAGGCAGTTGACGCGGATGTCATTCTTCGCGCCTTCGATCGACAGGGTCTGCATCAGGCCCACCAGCGCCAGCTTGGCGGCGCCGTAGTTGCTCTGGCCGAAGTTGCCGTACAGGCCCGACGACGAAGTGGTCATCACGATGCGGCCGTACTTCTGCTCGTTCATCAAGGCCCAGACGGCCTTGGTGCAATTCACCGAACCCATCAGGTGCACGTCCACCACCAATTGGAAGTCGGCCAGCTCCATCTTTGAAAAGCTCTTGTCGCGCAGGATGCCGGCGTTGTTCACCAGGATGTCGACCCGGCCCCAGGCATCGACCGCCTGCTTGACCATGGCCTGCACCGCCACGAAATCGGTGACCGAGGCGCCGTTGGCAATCGCCTCGCCGCCAGCCGCCTTGATCTCGTCGACCACCGCCTGCGCCGCCGTGGGCGAGCCGCCTCCCGTGCCGCTGACGGTGCCGCCCAGGTCGTTCACCAGCACCTTGGCGCCGCGCGCCGCCAATGCCAGCGCATGCTGGCGGCCCAGGCCGCCGCCGGCGCCGGTGACGATGGCCACGCGGCCCTTGAAGTCGATCTTGTTGTCGTTGTTGCTCATGCGAAGTCTCCTGCTGTCGATGTGATGATGAAAGCTTGTGGCGCACGCTGTCGCAACGCCTGCCGCCAGGGCAGGCATGCGGCGCACAGCCGTGTCTAGAGGGTAGAGGTGAGTGCCGCGCGACGCCGCAGCCCCAGGCGATCGGCAGAAACGTATTGCTGGCGATAGAGCTCGAAGGGCAAGGTGTCGCCCTCTTCGATCTTCTTCTGCGCCAGGATGGAGTCTTGAGTCATCTGCTCGAAATGCGCGTGCTCGTGCTCGGCCCAGGGCAGGCCCATCAGATGCTTGCGCGTGGCCTCGGAGCGCGCGCGCACGAAGGAGACGAAGGAATTGCCGTGCGCCTGGGCCATGGCCGCCAGCACCCGCGCCGAAGGCAGGCTGTCGGGCGCACGCAGTGCCGCTGCGGCTGCACGCACGGCATCCGCATGCGCCGTGCCGCCATGCGCCGCATCCAGCGCGGCGGCGATGGGGCCGAATTGCTCGATGAGCTGCAGCCCCCAATTGGTCAGCGTCACTTCGCGGCCATTGCGCGCCAGCTGCAGGCCGGGCTCGCGCCCGCGCGCTGCCGCCAGGTGCTGGTTGCGCGCCAGCTCGGCGATTTCCGCCGGCGTGTCGTTGGGGCTGTCCGACAGCAGGCAGTGCATCAGGAACACATCCAGGAAGCGCATGGTCGAGGCCTGGATGCCCACCGGCTCGAAAGGGTCGAGGTCCATCAGGCGCACTTCAACGTATTCGACGCCGCGTTCGCGCAATGCGTGCAGCGGGCGCTCGCCGGTAAAGATGGTGCGCTTGGGGCGGATCGTGCCGTAGAACTCGTTCTCGATCTGCAGCAGGCTGGTGGCCAGCTGGTTGTATTCGCCCCCCGGGCCCTGGATGCCGATCGCCTCGTAGGCCG
Source organism: Variovorax sp. LARHSF232 (assembly GCF_052871435.1). NCBI lineage: Bacteria > Pseudomonadati > Pseudomonadota > Betaproteobacteria > Burkholderiales > Comamonadaceae > Variovorax > Variovorax sp. LARHSF232. Next base: position 264,286 of record NZ_JBIXJS010000001.1, read on the forward strand.
GCCATGGGCGCGTGAGCGCGTCTTCCAGCGAGGCGCCGTAGCCGTCCAGGCTGTTGTAGCTCACCGCCAGCGAGGCTTGCGCATCGCTCTGGTAGCCCAGCCGCCCCATGCGCAACGACGTGCCGTGCGGCATGTACATGCTGCCTTCGCCGATGGGCTGCAGCTCGTGCGCGCGCCCGGCCACGAAGCTGGAACACAGCGCCGGCGAGGCGCCGAACAGGTACAGGAGCAGGAAGGCGTGGCGCCGGAAATTGCGGATGAGGCCGAAGTACTGCTCGCTCGTGACTTCGGGCAGCGACCAGTTGTAGTGGATGCCCGAGATGGTCTGCATGCGCCGGCCATAGCGGTAGGCCAGGCCCATGCGGTAGACGCTCTTGGCCCGGCCCACGTTGGAAGAGCCGTAGCGCCCGATCGGAATGGTCTCGTCGGCCGGTAGGCCGCAGGGCATGCTCGACACCCACAGCCGTTCGTCGTTGTCCTTCAGCGCCCGGTAGGTGAACTGGTGGATGCGGATGAGCTCCTGCAGGCAGGCCTCGACCTCGGTGTGGGCGCCTGTGATCAGCTCGACCTGCGATTCGCTGAAGTCGGTGGTGATATGCGGATGCGTCAGCGCCGAGCCCAGCTCTGCCGGATGCGGCGTCAGCGCCAGCGACCCGTCGGGTTGCGCCCGCAGGCTTTCCTTCTCGATCCCGCGCCGCATTCCCAGGAGGCGTGCGGGCGAGAGTGCGGCCAGGCGCTCCTGCAATGTGCTCATATCGATAGGACCGGTCGTTCTTTTGTGGGGCTGGAAGTTAGCACGGGCCGGCAAGCCTTGCTCGGGGACGGTCAAGCGCCCCCGGCGGGGCGACTCTCAAGAAAATGTGGCTCTGCCACTTGGCTTGATCCCCCTCGGGGGGCGGGCCGGGCTGGCCCGGCCCTGGGGGCTCAGAACGCCAGGACGCGCAGCAGCCAGGCGTTGAGATCGGCGATTTCCTCCATGCAGACCGAGTGCGCCATCGGGTATTGGTGCCACTCGATGCTGTAGCCCAGCTGCGCCAGCGCGTCGCGCGAGGCAGTGGCGCGCGCCAGCGGCACGACCGGATCGGCGTTTCCGTGGGCCATGAAGATCGGCGTGTCCTGGTTGACTGCATGACGCTCGGCGGCCAGGGTCTGGGCCAGGGGCAGGTAGCCCGACAGGCCGACGATGCCGGCCAGCTTTTCCGGATGGCGCAAGCCGGTCATCAGGGCCATGGCGCAGCCTTGCGAGAAGCCCGCCACCACGATGCGCCCGGACGCAATGCCGCGCGATTTTTCCTTGGCGATCAGCGCCTCGATGCTGGCCTGCGAGCGGCGCAGGCCGGCCTCGTCCTCGCGCTGCACCAGGTTCGGGCCGTAGATGTCGTACCAGGCCGGCATCTGGTAGCCGCCGTTGACGGTGACCGGCATCACCGGCGCATGCGGAAAGACGAAGCGCACCGGGCCCACGCCGGACAGATCCAGCTCCTGCGCAATCGGCACGAAGTCGTTGCCGTCGGCGCCCAGGCCGTGCATCAGCACGATGGAAGCAGTGGGATGGGGGCCGGTTTCGATTTCGACGGGAGAAAGGGACATGGAATAGGCTGTTGGAGGTGAGGGATCCGAATCAAGCCAGAGACACCGCGGAACTGGCTTTGCCAGGCCGTTGGTGTCGCCCCCTTGAGGGGGGATCCGGAGCGACACGAAGTGCGCGGAGATTCGGGGGTGGGCTCATTGCTTGCGCCGTTTATGTGCGCGCCGGACCTGGCGGCTTTGCGAGGCGAGCTCGGCGGCGCGCTTTTCGTTGTGCTTTTTCGCGCGCCGCTTTTCCGACAGCTTGCGTCCCACGACGAAGCTGATCACGCCACTGACCACAATGATGAGGATGCCGAGGAGGCCGATGTCCAGGTTCATCACTGCACCCGCACGATCGAGGTCGGCTTGAAGCCGAGGTCGGCCGCCTTGCCCTTGCGTCCGCGGCCGGCGCGGGCATTGTTGAGCGAGCGGATCTCCAGCGTCTCGTCGCGCGCCTTGGCGCCTCGGCCGATGCCTTCGATCTTCACGCTGCGCGTGTAGGCCGCGGCACCTGCCAGCGAGTCCTTGGCATCCAGGTCGATCAGCGTGAGCCCGCGCCCGCCCTTGGGCAGCGCCTTGAGCTCGGCGATCTCGAAAGTGAGGATGCGGCCCGCCGTCGACGCACAGGCCACATGGGTGGCCATGGGCTGCGGCTCGGCGCCGCCGGCGCCGCCCACCAGCGAGGGACGGCACAGCTGTTCGCCCTCGCCCACGTCGACAAAGGCCTTGCCGCCGCGCTGGCGCGACATCATGTTTTCCACCGTGGCGATGAAGCCATAGCCGCCGCTGTTGGCCAGCAGCAGGCTGGCACCCACGGGGCCGGCGTAGAAGTGCGCCACGTGCGTGCCGCTTTCCAGCTCGATCAGGGTGGTGACCGGCTGGCCGTCGCCGCGCCCGCCGGGGAGCTGAGCCACCGGCACGGTGTAGATGCGCACGCTCTTGTCCTTGGCCGTGCCGAACACCAGCAGGGTGTCGACCGAGCGGCATTCGAAGGCCTCGTAGAGCGCGTCGCCCGACTTGAAGCTGTATTCCGGCGGGGTGCTGCGATCGGCGGCCCAGCCTTTTTGCGTGCGCACCCAACCCTTTTGCGAAACGATCACGGTGACCGGCTCGTCCACCAAGCGCACTTCGGCGACGGCGCGCTTCTCGGCCTGGATCAGGGTGCGGCGCGGGTCCTCGAAGGTCTTGGCGTCCTGCTCGATTTCCTTGATGAGCAGGCGGCGCAACGCGGCCGGGCTGCCCAGAATCTCTTCCAGCTTCTTCTGGTCTTCGCGCAGGCCCTTGAGCTCCTGCTCGATCTTGATGGCTTCCAGCCGCGCCAGTTGGCGCAGGCGGATTTCAAGGATGTCCTCGGCCTGGCGATCGCTCAAGGAGAAGCGCGCGATCAGTGCCGCCTTCGGGTCCTCGGCCGCGCGGATGATGGCGATCACCTCGTCGATGTTGAGCAGCACCAGCTGCCGGCCCTCGAGGATGTGGATGCGGTCCAGCACCTTGTCCAGGCGGTGCTGCGAGCGGCGCTGCACCGTGGTCTCGCGGAACTGCACCCATTCGACGAGCATCTGACGCAGCGACTTCTGCACCGGCTTGCCGTCGATGCCCACCATGGTCAGGTTGATGGACGCGGAGCTTTCCAGCGAGGTTTGGGCCAGCAAGGTGGTGGTGAATTCTTCCTGGCTGATGCGGCTGGTCTTGGGCTCGAACACCAGCCGCACCGGTGCGTCCTTGCTCGATTCGTCGCGCACCACGTCCAGCACCGCCAGCACCGAGGCCTTGAGCTGCGTCTGCTCCGCGCTCAACGCCTTCTTGCCGGCGCGCACCTTGGGATTGGTGAGCTCCTCGATTTCTTCCAGCACCTTCTGCGTACTGACGCCGGGCGGCAGTTCGTTGACCACCAGCTGCCACTGGCCACGCGCCAACTCCTCGATCTTCCAGCGGGCGCGCACCTTGAGCGAGCCGCGGCCGGTGCGGTAGGCCTCGGCAATGTCGGCGCTGCTGCTGATGATCTGCGCACCGCCCGGATAGTCCGGGCCGGGGATGAGGCCGAGCAGCTCTTCGTCGCTGAGCTTGCCGCCGCTCTTGATCAGCGCGACGCAGGCGTCGGCGATCTCGCGCAGGTTGTGGCTGGGGATCTCGGTGGCCAGGCCCACCGCAATGCCACTGGCGCCGTTGAGCAGCACGAAGGGCAGGCGCGCCGGCAGCAGGCTGGGCTCGTTGGTGCTGCCGTCGTAGTTGGGCACGAAGTTCACCGTGCCTTCGTCGATCTCGTCGAGCAGCAGGCTGGTGATGCGGGCCAGCCGCGCCTCGGTGTAGCGCATGGCCGCGGCGCCGTCGCCGTCGCGGCTGCCGAAGTTGCCTTGGCCGTCCACCAGCGGATAGCGCTGTGCGAAGTCCTGTGCCATGCGCACCAGCGCGTCGTAGGCGGCCTGGTCGCCGTGCGGGTGGAAGCGGCCCAGCACATCGCCGACCACGCGCGCACTTTTCACCGGCTTGGCGCCCACGGTGCCATTGGCGCCGCCAAAGCCCAGGCCCATGCGCGACATCGAGTAAAGAATGCGCCGCTGCACCGGCTTCTGGCCATCGCTGACGTCGGGCAGCGCGCGGCCCTTGACCACGGAAAGCGCGTATTCCAGATAAGCCTGCTGCGCGTAGTCGCCCAGGGTCAGGCCGCCGTCGTCGTCGGGCGGCAAAAGGTCGAGCGTCGGTTGGGAAGAGTCCATCTTGTTCTATCTATCGCTTGATTGCGTCTGTGTTGTGCCCTGCGGCGCCGAAGGCACGTTGCCGCGCCCCAGCGCGCCACCCTTGGGCACCAGCAGCTCCATGCGCACGCGCCCCGGCGCCTGGCCTGCCTGGATGGCGGCCGCGGGCTTGAGGTAGGCGTAAAGCTGCAGCACGGTGCTGACGTAGTTCTGTGTTTCGGGGTAGTTCGGAATGCGGTTGCCAGCCCTTTGCACCGCGCCCTCGCCGGCGTTGTAGGCGGCCAGCGCCAGCTCGAGCTGCCCCGGGTACAGCGCCATCAGGTCGCGCAGGTAGCGCGAACCGGTGGCGATGTTCGTGCGCGGATCGAAGAGCTTGCCTTCCAGCGTCGACTTGGCGTCGGTGCGCAGGCCGTAGCGCTGCGCGGTGTCCGGCATCACCTGCATCAGGCCGATCGCGCCCTTGGGCGATACCGCCTGGGCATCGAAGCCCGACTCCGTGGCGATCAGGGCCTGCAGCAGCTCATAGTCGATGGCGTGGGCGCGCGAGGCATCCCGCAGGGCCCGCTTGGCGCCTTGGTAGCCCGGCGACGCGTCGAACATGACCAGCAGGCTGCGCGCGGCAGGCGTTGCTCCCTTGCCGCGCGGCGGCGCCAGGCCTTTGGCGGTGTCGAAGCTCTGGCCGTCCTTGAAGAAGAGCTGGTAGCGCGCATCCAAAGGCTCGGACGCGAAATGCGCCCCGCCCTTTTCATCCACGTAGCCGTAGATGTTGGCGGCGCGCGCGCCCCCCGCAGCAAGTGCGAGCCAGGCCAGCACGGCCAGCCACTTAAATGTCGACCTCGACATCATCGCCGCGCAATTCCATGAGTTCGCGCCGCGCCGCCGCCTCGCCCTTGCCCATGAGCTTGGTGATCTCGCTCTGGGTCTGGACGAAGTCGAGCCGGCCCAGGCGCACCTGCAGCAGGCGCCGGGTGTCGGGGTTGAGGGTGGTTTCCCACAGCTGCTCGGCGCTCATCTCGCCCAGGCCCTTGAAGCGGCTGATGGTCCAGGCGCCTTCACGCACGCCGTCCTTGCGCAACTTGTCGAGGATGGCGGTGAGCTCGCCCTCGTCCAGCGCGTACATCTTGGCCGCCGGCTTCTTGCCGCGCGCCGGCGCGTCCACGCGAAACAGCGGCGGCTTGGCCACGTAGACGTTCCCGGTGTCGATCAGCTTCGGGAAATGGCGGAAGAAGAGGGTGAGCAGCAGCACCTGGATGTGCGAGCCGTCCACGTCCGCATCCGACAGGATGCAGACCTTGCCGTAGCGCAGGCCCGAGAGGTCGGGCGTGTCGTCGGGGCCGTGTGGATCGACGCCGATGGCCACCGAGATGTCGTGGATCTCGTTGTTGGCAAACAGCCTGTCGCGCTCCACTTCCCAGGTGTTGAGCACCTTGCCGCGCAGCGGCAGGATGGCCTGGCTTTCCTTGTCGCGGCCCATCTTGGCGCTGCCGCCGGCCGAGTCGCCCTCGACCAGGAAGACTTCGTTGTGGGCGATGTCCTTGCTCTCGCAGTCGGTGAGCTTGCCCGGCAGCACGGCCACGCCCGAGCCCTTGCGCTTTTCCACCTTCTGGCCCGCGCGCTGGCGAGTCTGCGCGGCCTTGATGGCAAGCTCGGCCAATTTCCTGCCGTAATCGACGTGCTGGTTGAGCCACAGCTCGAGCGCCGGGCGCACGAAGCTGGACACCAGCCGCACCGCATCGCGCGAATTCAGGCGCTCCTTGATCTGGCCCTGGAACTGCGGGTCCAGCACCTTGGCCGACAGCACGTAGGAAGCGCGCGCGAACACGTCTTCGGGCAGCAGCTTCACGCCCTTGGGCAAGAGCGAGTGCAGCTCGACAAAGCTCTTGACCGCGTTGAACAGGCCGTCGCGCAGCCCGCTCTCGTGCGTGCCGCCGGCGCTGGTGGGAATCAGGTTGACGTAGCTCTCGCGCACCGGCTGGCCTTCTTCGGTGAAGGCCACGCACCATTCGGCGCCCTCGCCTTCGGCGAAGCTGTCGGCGTTCTTGTCGGCATAGCCCGTGCCCTCGAACAGCGGGATCACCGGATCGCCATTGAGGGTCTGCATCAGGTAGTCGCGCAGGCCGCCCTTGTAGAGCCACTGCTGCGTTTCCTTGGTCTTTTCGTTGACCAGGGTGACGGCCACGCCGGGCATCAGTACCGCCTTGCTGCGCAGGAGGTGCGTCAGCTCGTGGATCGGCAGCGCATGCGATTCGAAATATTTTCCGTCGGGCCAGGCACGAACCGTGGTGCCCAGGCGGCGTTCGCCGGATTCGGCGGGCCGCACCTGCAGGGGCTCGATCACGTCGCCCGCCGAGAAGGCGAGACGCGCCACCTGGCCTTCGCGGTGCGACTGCACCTCGAGCCGCTTGGACAGCGCGTTGGTCACGCTCACGCCCACGCCGTGCAGGCCGCCCGAGAAGCTGTAGGCCCCGCCGGAGCCCTTGTCGAACTTGCCGCCCGCGTGCAGCCGGGTGAAGACCAGCTCCACCACCGGCGCCTTTTCCTCGGGATGCAGGCCGAAGGGAATGCCCCGGCCGTCGTCCTCCACGCTGACCGAGCCGTCGGCGTGCAGGGTGACCTTGATCTTCTTGCCATAGCCGGCAAGCGCCTCGTCGGCGGCGTTGTCCAGCACTTCCTGGATGATGTGCAGCGGGTTGTCGGTGCGGGTGTACATGCCCGGCCGCTGCTTGACGGGCTCGAGCCCCTTGAGGACCCGAATCGAGCCCTCCGAATACGCGGGAGTGGTTGCCATGGGGGCGGATTGTAGTGACCGGCGGGGCACTTTACTGGATACTCATACAGTGCGCGCCGGACTGAAGAGCCGCTCGCTCAGAAAATCGATGAAGACCCGCACCTTGGGCGGCAATTGTCGTCCCGAGGGCCACATGACGCGCAGCGCAATGCTCTGCGGCTCGACATGCGCGCGCAGCACGCGGCGCAGGAGCCCCTGGTCCAGCGCCTCGCGCGCGCTGAAGTCCGGCAACAGGGCAATGCCGCGGCCGCGCAGCGCGAAGCACAAGCGGGTCTCGATGTTGTTGCAGACCATCGAGACCGGCACGCGCGGCGGCGCGCCGTCCTCGCCAGAAGGCAGTGGCCATGCCTCGATCTTGCCGGTGGCCGGGTAGCGGTAGTGCAGGCAGGCATGGCGCGCCAGTTCCGCCGGCGTTTGCGGCTCGCCGTGGCGCGCCAGGTAGTCGGGAGACGCGACCAGCCATTGGGTGAAGGCACCCAGCCGCCTTGCCGACAGGCGCGAATCGTGCGGCTCGCCGGTGCGCAGCACGGCATCGAAGCCCTCTTCGATCACGTCGACCAGGCGGTCGCTGAAGTCCAGGTCCAACACGATGTCGGGGTAGGCGGCCATGAAGTCTGCCAGCGCCGGCAGCACCAGGCCGCTGACTACCGGCAGGCTGACCCGCAAGCGCCCGCGCGGTGCGCCGGCCGAATGCGACAGTTCCGCCTCGGCCGCCTCGATCTCGGCCAGCACGCGCCGGCTGCGCGCCAGGAACTGGACACCCTCGGCCGTCAGCGTGATGCTGCGCGTGCTGCGGTGGAACAACCGCACGCCAAGCCGCTCTTCCAGCCGCGCCACGCGCTTGCCCACGGCCGACGCCGAAACGCCGAGCGCCCGCCCGGCGGCCACGAAGCTGCGGGTCTCGGCCACCTGCACGAAAACATTGAAGCCACTGAGGCTGTCCATGGGTGTTTCCTCATTACGGACATTGATGTCCGGCTTGAACGGAACTCTACCCATCTTTATCCGCAGTCGCGGCCTGCCTATCGTGCGGTGCATGTCCATTTCTTCAAGTTCAACGATGCACCCACCCTCTTCCACCCCCGAGCCGCGCCTGCCGCTGTCGGGCCTGCTGGCACTGGCCGCGGCGGGCTTCCTCACCTTGCTCAACGAGGCCCTGCCGGCCGGCCTGCTGCCCCAGATCGCCGACGGCCTGGGCGTGACCCAGGCGCTGGTGGGACAACTGGTGACGGCCTATGCCATCGGTTCCCTGCTGGCGGCGATCCCGCTGGTGGTGGCCACCCGCGGCTGGCGGCGCCGACCGCTGCTGCTGGCGGCCATCGCCGGCTTCATGGTCGTCAACTCGGTGGTGGCGCTGTCGCCGCACTACGGACTGACCCTGGTGGCGCGCTTTCTGGCCGGCGTGTTTGCCGGTCTGGTGTGGTCGCTGCTGGCCGGCTATGCGGCGCGCATGGTGGCGCCCGGGCAGGGTGGCCGCGCCATCGCGGTCGCCATGCTGGGCATCCCGCTGGCGCTGTCGCTGGGCATTCCGGCCGGCACCTGGCTCGGCGCGGCGCTGGGCTGGCGCTTTGCCTTCTGGGGCATTTCGTTGGTCGCGCTGCTGCTGCTTGCCTGGGTGCGCTGGCAAGTGCCGGACTTCGCAGGTCAGGAGGCGGGCCAGCGCCGCAGCCTGCGCCAGATCGTGGCGCTGCCGGGGCTGCGTCCGGTGCTGCTGGTGATGCTGGCGGCGGTGCTGTCGCACAACATCCTCTACACCTACATCGCGCCGATCCTGGCGCGCTCCGGGCTGGCCACGCAGGTGGAGCGGGTCCTGCTGGTGTTCGGGCTGGCTTCGGTGGCCGGGCTGTGGATCGCCGGCACGCTCATCGACCAGCGGCTGCGCGCCCTGGCGCTGCTGAGCACGGCCGCCTTTGCACTGGCGGCGCTGGCGCTGGCCGCGCTGGGCGCACAGCCAGGCGCGGTCTGGCTGGGCGTGGCGCTCTGGGGCCTGAGCTTCGGCGGCGCACCCACGCTCTACCAGACCGCCGCCGCGCAGACTGCCGGCGAGGCGGCCGACACCGCGCAGTCGATGCTGGTCACGGTCTGGAACATCGGCATTGCCGGTGGCGGCCTGGCAGGTGGCGCGCTGCTCGATGCGCGCGGCGCCCAGGTGCTGCCGTGGGTGGCCGTGCTGCTTCTGCTGGCGGCGCTGTTGCTGGCCTATCGCGCCTGCGCGCACGGATTTCCGCCCACCGCGCGCCAGCGCGCCCGCGCGTTGGCAGCCGGCTGAAGGCAGCCGCCTTGGGGCCGGGCGGGCATTTGATGCGGCGCGCGCATTGATTCCGCGCAGGTTATTCATGAATCGCGCCGAGGCTCATGGCCTCTTTTGGCTACATTTGCCCGCCATGAACTCCACCCAACCCTTGAGCCTGCGGCAGGTGCTGCTGTGCGGCGCCCTGATCGTCACCCTGTCGATGGGCATCCGCCATGGCTTCGGCCTGTGGCTGCAACCAATCACCCAGGCGCAGGACTGGTCGCGCCAGACTTTCTCCTTCGCGCTGGCGGTGCAGAACCTCTCGTGGGGCGTGATGGGCGTCTTTGCCGGCATGCTGGCCGACAAGTTGGGGGCCGCCAAGGTGCTGGTGCTGGGCGCCGTGATCTATGCCCTGGGCATGGTGGGCATGGCCCTGTCGACCACGCCGCTGATGTTCACCCTGACCACCGGCGTGCTGGTCGGCGCGGCCCACGCCGGCACCACCTATGCCGTGATCTACGGCGTGATCGGGCGCCAGATTCCGGCTGAAAAGCGCTCCTGGGCCATGGGCGTGGCCGCCGCGGCCGGTTCCTTCGGCCAGTTCCTCATGGTGCCGGTAGAAGGCCAGCTGATCGCGCAGTTGGGCTGGCAGAACGCCCTGCTGGTGTTGTCAGCCGCCACCTTGCTGATCGTGCCGCTGGCCATGGGCCTGCGCGAGCCACGCCACGGCGCCGGCCAGGCGCATCGGGAGCAGAGCATCGTCCAGGCGCTGGCGGAAGCCTTTCGCTACCCGAGCTTCAAGCTCCTGATGGCGGGCTACTTCGTCTGCGGCTTCCAGGTGGTGTTCATCGGCGTGCACATGCCCAGCTACCTGCGCGACCAGGGGCTGGGCCCCGAAGTGGCCAGCTACGCGCTGGCGCTGATCGGCCTGTTCAACGTGTTCGGCACCTACATCGCCGGCTCGCTGGGCCAGCGGCTGGCGCGGCGCAAGATCCTGGCGGCCATCTACCTGGGGCGCGCCATTGCCATTGCCATCTTCCTCGCGGTGCCGATCTCGCCGGCCTCGGTCTACGTGTTCTCGGCGGTGATCGGCTTCCTGTGGCTGTCCACCGTGCCCCCGACCAACGCCATCATTGCCGGCATCTTCGGCGTGTCGCACCTGTCGATGCTGAGCGGCTTCGTCTTCCTGTCGCACCAGGTGGGCTCCTTCCTGGGCGTGTGGCTGGGCGGCTTCCTGTACGACCGCACCGGCAGCTACGACGTCGTCTGGTGGCTGTCCATCGCGCTGGGCGTGTTCGCGGCCCTGATCAACCTGCCGGTGCGCGAAGGCGCCATTGCCCGGCCGACGCGCCCGGCCGCGCAAGCCGCCTGAGGCCGGGAAGACAGCGACAATCGCCGGATGCAACACGAGACGCGCCGCCACCTGCAGCACGCCGCCTGGCTGGCCGCGGCGGCGGCGGTGCTGGCCGCGGTGTTCGTGCTCTACACCCGCCCGACTTTTCTCGTGACGCTGGTCGACCAGGTCTGGTCATGCTTTTGAAGACCATGGCGAGCGACGCGCATCTCGCCCTGGCCACCCCTTCCGACTGGATCCAGCGCTGGTCGCACCTGCTGCCGGCCGGCGGCCGCGTGCTGGACGTGGCTTGCGGGAGCGGGCGCCACATGCGCTGGTTTTCCGGACGCGGCCACCCGGTCACCGGCGTGGACCGCGACGAACAGGCGCTGGCCAGCGCCAGCGCCTTCGGCCAGACCGTGCTGGCCGACATCGAGGCAGGCCCCTGGCCCTTCGCCGGCCAGGCCTTCGACGCGGTGGTGGTCACCAACTACCTCTGGCGCGCGCGCCTGCCCGACATCGTGGCCGCGGTGGCGCCCGGCGGGGTGCTGCTCTACGAAACCTTTGCGCGGGGAAACGAAAGCGTGGGCAAGCCTTCGCGCCCGGACTTCCTGCTTGAAAACGGCGAACTGCTGCGCGCCGCCGCCGATTTGCGCGTGGTGGCTTACGAGGACGGGTTCCTTGCCGCGCCGGAGCGCTTCGTCCAGCGCATCGCCGCCGTGCGGCCCGCCAATCACCCGGGAGAAACCCCTCCCCGCTATCCGTTGGCGCCAGGGGGCTGAGGTACCGGCCGGAGGTCCGGCCCCGGTAGAATGAGGACTTTTCGTCCCAAAGAGACACCCCCTTGCAGCAACTGACTGGCAGCATCGTCGCACTCGTGACGCCGATGCATGAAGACGGCAGCGTCGACTACCCGGCCCTGCGCCGCTTGATCGACTGGCACATCGAAGAAGGCACCGATTGCCTTGGCGTGGTCGGCACCACGGGCGAGTCGCCCACGGTCGACGTCGAAGAGCATTGCGAAATCATCCGCGTCTCGGTCGAGCAGGCCAAGGGACGCGTGCCCGTCATGGCGGGCTGCGGCGCCAATTCCACGGCCGAGGCGATCGAGCTGGCCAAGTTCGCCAAGGGCGTCGGCGCCGATTCGCAATTGCAGGTCGTGCCCTACTACAACAAGCCCACGCAAGAAGGCCAGTACCGGCACTTCAAGGCGATTGCCGAAGCAGTCGGCGACCTGCCGACGGTGCTCTACAACGTGCCCGGCCGCAGCGTGGCCGATATGGCGCACGACACGGTGCTGCGTCTGGCGCAGGTGCCCGGCATCATCGGCATCAAGGAGGCCACCGGCAACATCGAGCGTGCGCAGTGGCTGATCCGCGAAGTGCCCAAGGGCTTTGCCGTGTACTCCGGTGACGATCCGACCGCCGTGGCGCTCATGCTGTGCGGCGGCCAGGGCAACATCAGCGTCACGGCCAACGTGGCGCCGCGCAAGATGCACGAACTGTGCGTGGCCGCCATTGCCGGCGACGTGAAGCGCGCGATGCAGATCCAAATGGAACTTCTGCCCCTGCACCGCCATCTGTTCGTGGAGCCCAACCCGATCCCGGTGAAGTGGGCCATGTCCCGGCTCGGCCTGTGCGGCGGCACCTTGCGCCTGCCCCTGACCGAGCTGTCCGAAGGGGCTCGCCCCGTGGTCGAGGCCGCACTGCGCCAGAGCGGCCTACTCAAGGATTGACCGAAAAGACGCCTCCAGCGCCGCCATGCAAGCCGGCAACCCATTGCGCACCCGCGGGCCAGACGCCCGCCGCGCATAGATCGGCTCCCCGAGACCTCGCGCCCATCCACCCAGGAAGAAACCCCTTGAATACCCTATCGCGCCTCGCATTGCTGGCCGTCGCCGCCAGCCTTGCCGCCTGCTCCGTGTTCGAGAGCGACAAGATCGACTACAAGAGCGCCGGCAAGGTGCCCACGCTGGAAGTGCCGCCCGACCTCACGCAGCTGTCGCGCGACAACCGCTACGTCGTGCCCGGCGCCCCCGTGTCGGCCAACGCGATGCAGGCCAGTATGGCCAACGCGCCAAGCGCCCCCACGGCGTCGAGCGCGATCGGCGACGTGCGCATGGAGCGTTCCGGCTCGCAGCGTTGGCTGGTGGTCAACCGCTCGCCCGATCAGCTGTGGGACCCGATCCGCGACTTCTGGATGGAGAACGGCTTTTTGCTGTCCACCGATCAGCGCAACATCGGCATCATGGAAACCGACTGGGCCGAGAACCGCGCCAAGCTGCCGCAGGACGTCATCCGCGGCACGCTGGGCAAGCTGGTCGATTCGCTCTACTCCACCGGCGAACTCGACCGCTTCCGCACGCGCCTGGAGCGCAGCGGCAACGGCACCGAAATCTTCGTGAGCCACCGCGGCATGACCGAGGTCTATTCCAACAGCAGCAAGGACCAGACGATCTGGCAGCCGCGCCAGGCCGATCCCGAGCTGGAAACCGAGTTCCTGCGCCGCATGATGGTCAAGCTGGGCGTGCCGCAAGAGCAGTCCAAGGCCATGCTGGCCGCCGGCGCGCCGCCCGTGGTGCAGCGCGCCACGGTGAGCGTGGAGAACGGCCAGCCCACGGTGCGCATCAACGAGAACTTCGACCGCGCGTGGCGCCGTGTCGGCCTGACGCTGGACCGCACCGGCTTCACCGTCGAAGACCGCGACCGCGCCGCCGGCACCTACTTCGTGCGCTACGTGCCGCCGGACCGCAAGGAGCCCGGCACCCTGGCCAAGATCCTGAGCTTCGGCCGTGCCGGCCAGGACGCCAAGCCGCTCAAGCTGCGCGTGCAGGTCAAGAGCCAGGGCGAGGCAAGCATCATCAGCGTGCTCAACGACACCGGCGCACCTGACACGACCGACAACGCCAAGAAGATCGTCCAGGTCATCGCCGACGACATGAAGTAGGGCCATGCTGCGCTTCCGAAGCCTCGGCAGCGGCAGCACCGGCAACGCCACACTGATCGAAGCCGGCAGCGGCGGGCACACCACCCGCCTGCTGATCGATTGCGGATTCGGCCTGCGCCACCTGGAGGCGCGCCTAGCGCGCGCCGGCCTGGCGCCCACCGACATCACCGCCATCTTCATCACCCACGAGCACGGCGACCACATCGGTTGCGCGCATGCCTTCTCGCGACGCCACGACGTTGCGGTGTGGATGAGCGAAGGCACCTGGCTGGCCAGCGGCGCGCGCGACTACGAAGGCCGCGTCTTCTTTGCCCGCGACAGCGAAGCGATCGCGATCGGCGAACTGCAGTTGCGTCCCTTCACCGTGCCGCACGATGCGCGCGAGCCGCTGCAGCTGCGCTGCAGCGACGGCGCGCGGCACCTGGGCATCCTGACCGACCTCGGACATGCCACGCCGCACGTCATTGCGCAGCTCGCGGGCCTCGATGCGCTGCTGCTGGAGTTCAACCACGACAGCGAACTGCTTGCCGGCTCCGGCTATCCGCCTTTTCTCAAGCAGCGCGTCGGCGGCAGGTGGGGCCATCTGTCCAACGACGCCGCAGCCGGCATTGCCAAGGCACTCAGCCACGCCAGCCTGCGCCACCTGGTGGCCGCCCACCTGAGCGAACAGAACAACCGGCCAGAGATCGTGCGCACGATCATGGCGCAGGTGCTCGGCGCCCATGCCGACGAGATGCTGACGGCCAATGCGGCCGAGGGCACGCCCTGGCTCGACGTCTGATCGGCCGTCAAGCGGCCCAATGAAAAAGCCGCCCGAGGGCGGCTTTTTCATGCTCGGGGCAATCGCCCTCTCACTATTGCTTCTTCGGTGCCGAAGCGGCTGCGTCGGCAGCGGCCTTGCGCGCGGCTTCCGTGGCCTTGTTGGCTTCATCCAGTGCGGCTGCCGAATCCGATGCCGGTGCTGAAGGTGCAGGCGCGGCAGCAGGTGCGGCCGGCGACGGCGGCGGTGCCGGAGCCGGGGTGACTGCCGCGGGCGGCGGCGTATTGACGGCCGGCGCAGAGGTCTCCTGCTTGCCGCACGCGGTCAACGCGGCAGCACCGATCAGCGAAGAGACGAGCCAGACGGATTTGTTCATGAGTGCTCCTTGTTAGCGAGTCGAGGACCAAAAAATTCTAGCCCCGGCATATGGCACAACCATGGCACGACCGTGTATCAAAGGGTGTTTGCGGCCTTGGCCTACAGGCCCAGCGTGGTGATCGGAAAGCCCGCGCGGCTCGCGCGCAGGCATTCGTCCAGTGCTTCGCGCAAGGCGCGACGGCCCAGCGCGTCGGTGCCGCTGTGCCCGTTGCAGCGCTCGACGTCGAGCCGGCGCAGTGCCCAGCCGGGCGTCCAGATGGCGCTGGGCACCGCGGGCAGGCCCGCGCCCCGGCACACGCGCGCGTCGACGATGTGACCCCACATGCGGCGCCAATGCACGAAGCGTGCGTGATGGCGCTCGAACACGTCGAAGCGCTCGGCCAGCAGCGTCAGGCGGCGCCCCGCTGCCGACCACTTCTGCAAGGCCTCGGCCACGGCGCGCTCGCCCAGCGGCCAGTCGGCAAAGTCGGGGTCGCTCCAGACCCACTCGCGCCAGCCTTCGCGCGCCGCGGCATCGAGCGCGCTGCGGATCAGATCCGCAAACGCCTCGGGGCCGGCAAAGGGGCCCGCGGGCAGCGCAGAGGCGCCGGCGGGCGCAGGCTCAATCGGCATGGGCCCAACCTGCTTCGCACCAGTCGCGCAGCAGCGCCAGTGCGTCATCGCTGGCACCGGCCAGCTCCTTGGCGGCGAGTTCGCGCCGATCCGCCAGGCGGCGCATCAAGGTGGCATCGCGCCCGCCGGCGCGAAAGCTCTCGCCATTGATGTAGACGTGGCGCGCGTCGTAGAGCATGCGGGTACGGCGATCCAAGGCAAGGCGCTGCCAGGGTTCGTCGGGCGGCTCGCCTTCGTCGAACCAGACGTTGGCTTTGGGCTCGGTCATCGATTCGCCAAGCGCGCGCTCGATCGCATCGGGTTCGCGCAGCGCCAGCGCCACCGCCTCGCGCGCGAAAGCCTGCAGCGCCTCGGGCATGGCAGCCGGCGCGTCGACCGCGCCCTGGCCCGGGTCACGGTAGTGCGTGTGGGCCGAGCTCAGCGGCGCCGCGTGCTCGAGCTCTTCTGCATGCGCCTCAGCCACGCGCGCCAGCAGGTCGGCGCCCAGGTGGCGCTTGGCGGGCGAGCGCAGGCCGATGGAATAGGTCATGCAGTCGCCGCCCTCGGCCACGCCGTCGTGTGCATAGCGCGGCGGCAGGTACAGCATGTCGCCGGCTTCGAGCACGAAGCTCTCTTCGGGCTCGAACTGTTCCAGTATCTTCAGCGGCACGCCTTCCTGCAGCCGCATGTCGCGTTGCCGCCCGATCGACCAGCGGCGCCGGCCGGCCGCCTGCAGCAGAAACACGTCGTAGCTGTCGAAGTGCGGGCCGACGCCGCCCTGGTCGCTGGCATAGCTGATCATCAGGTCGTCCAGCCGGGCGTCGGGCACGAAGCGGAATTGCCGCAAGAGCGAATGGATGCCGTCGTGGTGCAGGTCCACGCCTTGCAACAGCAGGGTCCAGCCGGGGCGGCTGGCCGGCGGCAGGGCGCGGCGGTTGAAGGGGCCGTGGCGCAAGGTCCAGATCTTGTCCTTGGCGCCGCGCTGGATCAGGCGCGATTCAACGCCCTCTTGTGCAGCAAGGTCGAGCAACGCCGCACGGGCGATCGGTGGCACCATGGCAGGCACAGCGCCGCGGATGAGAAGGGGTTTTTTCTGCCAGTAGCGGCGCATGAATTGCTGGGGGCTGATGCCGCCCAGCAGGGCCAGTGGCGATTGGATGTCCATGGGACAATTCTCGTATGGAAATCACAGAACAATGCGTGGTCGCGCTGACCTGGACGCTCCGGGACACACTGGGCGACCTGCTCGATGAACTCGACGAGCCGGTCGAGTTCCTGGTGGGCGGCGACGACCTGCTCAAGGCCATCGAAGCCGTGTTGCAAGGCCACGAACCGGGCGCCAAGTTGCAGTTGCACCTGGAGCCCGAGCAGGCCTTCGGCGACTTCGACGAGGAACTGATCTTTCTCGAACCACGCGCCGCCTTCCCCAAGGAGCTCGAAGAGGGCATGACCTTCGACGGCGCGGCATTGCCCAAGGGCACCAGCGCCGGCCTGCCGACCGACAAGCTCTACACCGTGACCGAAATCTACCCCGAGCATGTGGTGCTCGACGGCAACCACCCGCTGGCCGGCATCGCCTTGAGGCTGGACCTGACGGTGGTGGCAGTGCGCGAAGCCACCGAGGAAGAAATCGGCAGCGGCACCACGGGCTCGGGCTTCTTCAAGGTGCAAACCATGGCACCGGGCAACGACACCATGCACTGAAGGAGTCCGGCGCGAAGCGCACAAAAAAGCCGGGCACTTGCCCGGCTTTTTCTTTGGCGTGGATGCGTTTCAGATGCGTGAAATCTGATTGCCGTCGATGCGCACCCGGTCGCCCACACGCAGGTCGCCGGGGCTGGACACGTCGAAGGCGCGGTAGTTGCCGTTGTCGGTCTGGATCGATACGCGATAGCTCTGGTAGACGCGTGGAGCGCGGTTGTTCGCCTCGATCGCATTGCCCAGCAGAGCGCCGCCGACCAGGCCCAGCGCAGTGGCCGCGGCACGGCCGCTGCCGTGGCCGATCTGGTTGCCCAGCACGCCACCCACCACGCCGCCGGCCACCGCGCCGCCGCCGCTGGTAGGACCGCCGTTCGTCTGGGTCTGCAGCACCTCGATGTTCACCACGCGCCCATAGGCTGCGTACGGCGCCGGCGTGGCGGCGATGGGGTATGGCGCCGGCGAATAGGGGTAGGTGGTGGTCTGCTGGTAGTACGGGGCCGGCGCCACGCAGGCAGTCAGGGCGGCCAGTGCCACCGCGCCAAGGCCCAGTCGGGCGAATCGGAATCGGTTGTTGAGCGTGTTGTTCATGATGGTGTGCTCCTCGTCGTCGTCAATACGGTGCGCTGTGCGCATTCCATGTGACAGATACAACGCACCCTTCACCCATTTCGAGCACAGGGTTTCACGCCGGGTTCCCGGCTTTACCTGCCTGAAACAGGCGCCTTGCTCTTCAGTGCTTGCCGGTCGAGCCGTAGCCGCCCTCGCCCCGCTCGCTGGGCGGAAACTCGGCCACCAGGTTGAACTGCGCCTGCACCACCGGCACGATCATCAATTGCGCCAGGCGCTCCATGGGCTGCAGCACGAAAGGCACGCTGCTGCGGTTCCAGGCGCTCACCTTCAGTTCGCCCTGGTAATCGCTGTCGATCAGGCCGACCAGATTGCCCAGCACGATGCCGTGCTTGTGGCCCAGGCCCGAGCGCGGCAGGATCAGCGCCGCATAGCCGGGGTCGGCCAGGTGGATGGCGATGCCGGTGCCCACCAGCTGCCAGCCGTTGGGCTCCAGGGTGATCGGCGCGTCCAGGCAGGCGCGCAGGTCGAGGCCGGCACTGCCGGGGGTGGCATAGGCGGGCAATTGCTCGGCCATGCGGGGATCAAGGATGCGGACGTCGATTCTCATTTGTTCTTGCGTTGTGCAATGCCGTGCTGCTGCAGGCTGTTTTCCAGTTTCTTGAGTGCCAGCCTGAGTCCGTGCACCAGCGGGTGTTCGGTCGGCAACTGCTGGCCCGGCGCGCCGAAGAGCGCCCGGGCGCGGGCGGCCGCCTGTTCCTGCTCAGGCTGCGGCAACACCGGCTCGGACGGCGGCGCCTCGCCCTCTTCCCCCTGCACCAGCATCCCATGCTGGGCAGGTTGCGCGGAAGCAGCGGCGCGCAGCGCGGCCTGCGCCGTCAGCCGCTCCACATAGCTTGCGAAGTCGCCGTTGGGCGGTGTGTCCCACTGCGGATTCATGGCGATCAGGCCAGCTTCCACGCGGGCAGGCGCGCCGCAATCTCGGCCACCAGTTCGCGTGCCAGCACCTGCTTGGGCGCGCGCGGCAGTTCGCGGATGCCGGCCGCGTCCACCAGCAGCAGACTGTTGTGGTCCTGGCCGAAGGTGAGCGGGCCGATGTTGCCCACCAGCAGCGGAATGCCCTTGCGCTCGCGCTTGGCCTTGGCATGTTCCACCAGGTTCTCGCTCTCGGCGGCAAAGCCCACGCAAAATAGCTGGCCGCGCTTGGCGCGCTCGCTCTGCGCCAGCGCCAGCAGGATGTCGGGGTTCTCGACGAAGCTCAGCGTCGGCGCCTTGCCGCTGCCGTCCTTCTTGATCTTCTGGTTGCTGTGGCTGGCCGGCCGCCAGTCGGCCACCGCGGCGGTGGCGACGAAGACGCTGGCCTCCTCGCCCATGGTCTGCGCCGCCGCCAGCATCTGCTGAGCCGACTGCACGTCGATGCGCACGACGCCGCGCGGCGTGGGCAGGTGCACCGGCCCGGCCACCAGCGTGACCTGGGCGCCGGCTTCGCGCGCGGCGCGGGCGATGGCAAAGCCCATCTTGCCGGAGGAATGATTGGTGATGCCGCGGATCGGATCGAGCGCCTCGAAGGTGGGCCCGGCCGTCACCAGCACGTGCTGGCCGATCAGCACCTTGGGCTGGAAGTGGGCGACGATGTCTTCCATCAACTCGGCCGGCTCCAGCATGCGGCCGTCGCCGGTCTCGCCGCAGGCCTGCTCGCCGCTGCCCACGCCCAGCGCGATGGCGCCGTCGGCCTGCACCTGCGCCAGGTTGCGCAAGGTGGCGGGGTGCGACCACATCTCGCGGTTCATCGCCGGCGCAATCAGAAGCGGCACCCGGCCGATGGGCCGCGCCAGGCACATCAGGCTCAGCAGCTCGTCCGAGCGCCCCTGCACCAGCCGCGCGATGAAGTCGGCGCTGCACGGCGCCAGCACGATCGCATCGGCTTCGCGGCTCAGGTTGATGTGCGGCATGTTGTTGGGCTCGCGCGCGTCCCACTGCGAGAGGTAGACCGGCCGGCCCGACAGCGCCTGCATGGTCACCGGCGTGATGAACTGGGTGGCTGCCTCCGTCATCACCACCTGCACCGTGGCGCCGGCCTTGACCATCAGCCGGCACAGCTCGGCCGACTTGTAGCAGGCGACGCCTCCGGTGAGGCCGAGGACGATGTGTTTGCCGGCAAGGTCTTGCATAGGGTCGCAAGTGTAATGACGGTGCGCGTCCCGGTATTTGGCCCGCGCGGCGCACCCACTTGGGGCCAACCCCTATAATTCGAATTTCCCACTGCCCGAATCTCGCGTTCGGTAATGGCATGACCAAATTCGTCTTCGTCACCGGCGGTGTGGTGTCTTCCCTGGGCAAGGGAATCGCCTCCGCCTCCCTCGCCGCGCTCCTCGAATCGCGCGGCCTCCAAGTCACCCTCATCAAGCTCGATCCCTACATCAACGTAGACCCGGGCACGATGTCGCCGTTCCAGCACGGCGAGGTGTTCGTTACCGACGACGGCGCCGAGACCGACCTGGACCTGGGCCACTACGAGCGCTTCGTCACCACGAGGATGCGCAAGGCCAACAACTTCACCACCGGCCAGATCTACAAGAGCGTGCTCGAGAAAGAGCGCCGCGGCGACTACCTGGGCAAGACGGTGCAGGTGATCCCGCACATCACCAACGAGATCCAGGACTTCATCAAGCGCGGCGCCGGCATCGGCACGCCCGATGAAGTGGACGTGGCCATCGTCGAGATCGGCGGCACGGTGGGCGACATCGAGTCGCTGCCCTTCCTCGAAGCGGTGCGCCAGATGAGCCTGCGCGCCGGCCCCAACCAGGCCGCCTTCGTGCACCTGAGCTACCTGCCCTGGATCGCTGCGGCCGGCGAACTGAAGACCAAGCCCACACAGCACACGGCGCAGAAGCTGCGCGAGATCGGCATCCAGGCCGATGCCCTCCTGTGCCGCGCCGACCGGCCCATTCCCGAGGAAGAGCGCGCCAAGATCTCGCTGTTCTCCAACGTGCCCGAGTGGGGCGTGATCTCGATGTGGGACGTGGACACCATCTACAAGGTGCCGCGCATACTGCACGAGCAGGGCCTGGACGGCCTCATCTGCGACAAGCTGCGCATCAACACGCCGCCGGCCAAGCTGCAGCGCTGGGACGACCTGGTGCACGAGGTGGAGCATCCGCAGCATGAAGTGACCATCGCCATGGTCGGCAAGTACGTCGACCTGTCGGACAGCTACAAGTCGCTCAACGAAGCGCTGCGCCACGCCGGCATGAAGAACCATGCGCGCGTGAAGATCGAGTACATCGATTCGGAAACCATCGCGCCCGACAACGTCTCGCGCCTGGCCAAGTACGACGCCATCCTGGTACCCGGCGGCTTCGGCCAGCGCGGCGTGGAAGGCAAGATCTGCGCGGCGCGCTTTGCCCGCGAGACCAAGGTCCCCTACCTGGGCATCTGCCTGGGCATGCAGGTGGCCACCATCGAGTACGCGCGCAACGTGGCGGGCCTGCCGGAAGCCAACAGCACCGAGTTCGATGCCAGCACGCCCTGCCCGGTGATCGCGCTGATCACCGAATGGAAAGATGCCGACGGCAGCATCAAGACGCGCAACGAGCAGTCCGACCTGGGCGGCA
Source organism: Variovorax sp. LARHSF232 (assembly GCF_052871435.1). Classification (NCBI taxonomy): domain Bacteria; kingdom Pseudomonadati; phylum Pseudomonadota; class Betaproteobacteria; order Burkholderiales; family Comamonadaceae; genus Variovorax; species Variovorax sp. LARHSF232. The sequence continues at coordinate 285,462 of NZ_JBIXJS010000001.1, forward strand.
CCATGCGCCTGGGCGCGCAAAGCTCCGACGTGGAGCCCGGCACCCTGGCGCACAGCATCTATGGCGACGTGGTGACCGAGCGGCACCGCCACCGCTATGAAGCCAACGTGAACTACCTGGACCAGCTGCGCAAGGCCGGCCTGGTGATCTCGGCCCTGACGCAGCGCGAGCAGCTCACCGAGATCGTCGAGCTGCCCAAGGCCCAGCATCCGTGGTACATGGGCGTGCAGTTCCACCCCGAATTCAAGTCCACGCCCTGGAGCGGCCATCCGCTGTTCAACGCCTTCGTCGACGCGGCGCTGGCGCATCAAGGGGTGGACAAAAAATCTTTGAAGGTCGTCGCATGAAACTTGCCGGATTCGACATCGGGCTCAACCAGCCCTTCTTCCTGATCGCCGGCCCCTGCGTGGTCGAGTCCGAGCAGCTGCAGATGGACACCGCCGGCACGCTGAAGGAAATCACCGCCGCGCTGGGCATTCCCTTCATCTTCAAGAGCAGCTTCGACAAGGCCAACCGCAGCTCGGGCTCGAGCTTTCGCGGCCCGGGCCGCGAGCGTGGCCTGGAGATCCTGGCCAAGGTCAAGCGCGAGCTGGTCCTGCCGGTGCTCACCGACGTGCACAGCGAAGACGACATCACCGAGGCCGCCAAGGTGGTCGACGTGCTGCAGACCCCCGCCTTCCTGTGCCGCCAGACCGACTTCATCCGCGCCGCGGCGCAGTCGGGCAAGCCGGTGAACATCAAGAAGGGCCAGTTCCTGTCGCCGCACGAAATGAAGAACGTGATCGACAAGGCACGCGACGCGGCCCGCGAGAAGGGCCTGCCCGAAGACAGCTTCATGGCCTGCGAACGCGGTGCCAGCTTTGGCTACAACAACCTGGTGTCGGACATGCGCTCGCTGGCGATCATGCGCGAGACCGGCGCCCCGGTGGTGTTCGACGCCACCCACTCGGTGCAGCTGCCGGGCGGCCAGGGCACCAGCTCGGGCGGCCAGCGCGAGATGGTGCCGGTGCTGTCGCGCGCCGCCGTCGCCGTGGGCATCGCGGGCCTGTTCATGGAAACGCATCCCGATCCCAACAAGGCGCTTTCCGACGGCCCCAACGCGGTGCCGCTCAAGCACATGAAGGCGCTGCTGGAGACGCTGGTGGCACTGGACCGCGTCACCAAGAAGACGCCTTTTCTCGAAAACAACTTCCAAGCCTGAAAGAAGCAAGAGACATCATGAGCAGCGGATACGTCATCGCCCACGTCGAAGTCACCAACCCGACGCAGTACGAGGAATACAAGAAGTGGTCCTCGGTGGCCATGCAAGCCCACGGCGCCGAAGTCTGCGTGCGCGGCGGCCAGGTGGCGGTGCTGGAAGGCGACTGGACGCCCTCGCGCATCGTGATCCTCAAGTTCCCGAGCTTCGAAGCCGCCAAGGCCTTCTACGAGACGCCCGAGTACCACAAGGCGCGTGAAGCGCGTGCCGGCGCCGCGGTGATGCGCATGATCGCCGTCGAAGGTCTCTGAACCGAACACCCCTCTCCCACAACACCAACTCACCATCCAAGACCATGAGTGCAATCGTAGACATCGTCGGCCGCGAAATCCTGGACAGCCGAGGCAACCCCACCGTCGAATGCGACGTGCTGCTCGAATCGGGCACCATGGGCCGCGCCGCCGTGCCCTCGGGCGCCTCGACCGGTTCGCGCGAAGCCATCGAGCTGCGTGACGGCGACAAGAGCCGCTACCTGGGCAAGGGCGTGCTGCGTGCCGTCGAGCACATCAACACCGAAATCTCCGAATCGGTGCTGGGCCTGGATGCCAGCGAACAAGCCTTCCTCGACCGCACCCTGTGCGACCTGGACGGCACCGAGAACAAGAGCCGCCTGGGCGCCAACGCGACCCTGGCCGTGTCGATGGCGGTGGCGCGCGCCGCCGCCGAAGAGTCGGGCCTGCCGCTGTACCGCTACTTCGGCGGCATGGGCGGCATGCAGATGCCGGTGCCGATGATGAACGTCATCAACGGCGGTGCGCACGCCAACAACAGCCTGGACCTGCAGGAGTTCATGATCATCCCGGTGGGCGCGCCGAGCTTTCGCGAAGCGCTGCGCTATGGCGCCGAGGTGTTCCATGCGCTCAAGAAGATCCTGCACGACAAGGGCATCAGCACGGCGGTGGGCGACGAAGGTGGCTTTGCCCCCAGCGTCGAAAGCCACGAAGCAGCCATCCAGCTGATCCTGGAAGCCATCGACAAGGCCGGCTACACCGCCGGCGAGCAGATCGCCCTGGGCCTGGACTGCGCCGCCAGCGAGTTCTACAAGGACGGCAAGTACGAGCTGTCGGGCGAGAAGCTCAGCCTCACGGCCGAAAGCTGGACCGACATGCTGGCCACCTGGTGCGACAAGTACCCGATCATCAGCATCGAGGACGGCATGCACGAAGGCGACTGGGCCGGCTGGAAGCACCTGACCGAGCGCCTGGGCAAGAAGGTCCAGTTGGTGGGCGACGACCTGTTCGTCACCAACACCAAGATCCTGAAGGAAGGCATCGACAAGGGCATCGCCAACTCGATCCTGATCAAGATCAACCAGATCGGCACCCTGACCGAGACCTTCGCCGCCATCGAGATGGCCAAGCGTGCCGGCTACACCGCCGTCATCAGCCACCGCTCGGGCGAAACCGAAGACTCGACCATCGCCGACATCGCGGTGGGCACCAACGCCGGCCAGATCAAAACCGGCAGCCTGTCGCGCTCGGACCGCATGGCCAAGTACAACCAGCTGCTGCGCATCGAGGAAGACCTGGGTGACGTGGCCAGCTATCCCGGCCGCGCGGCCTTCTACAACCTGCGCTGAGCGCCTAACGGCACGGCGCGCGAAACGAAGGCCTGAAGACCACACGGCTCCATGCGCTCGCGCATCGTCCCGATCGTTCTCGTCCTGCTGCTCCTGGTTCTGCAGTTCCAACTGTGGACCGGGCGCGGCAGCGTGCCCGACGTCGCGCAACAGCGCGAGACTCTGGGCAAGCTGACCGAGGCCAACGCCCGCGCCGCCCAGGCCAACGAACGCCTGGCCTCCGAAGTGCGCGACCTGCAGGAAGGCCTCGAGATGGTCGAGGAGCGGGCCCGCGCCGAGTTGGGCATGGTCAAGCCCAACGAAGTGTTCGTTCAGATCACGCGCTGAGCGAGCCACATCACCGCCTCGCCGCCAATGCCTTCGCCGATCGCGCTGCTGGGCGCCGCCCGTAGCGGCCGGCATGCATTGGCGGATGCACTGGCCCCGCGCCTGCAGTCCACGCTGCTGCGCGCCGAGGTGATCGAAGACGCCGCTGCGCTCGCGGCCTTGCAGAAACCGGCCCTGGTCCTGCTGCTGGCACCCTGCGACAGCACGGGTGAAGCCGAAGACCTGCAATGGCGCCAGCACCTGATGCAATCGGGCATCGGCTTTTCGGTGCTGCATGGCGACGCCGAGGCGCGCCTTGTTTCAGCCTGGCACCTGATACAAGCCTTGCTGGGCCTGCCGCCCGCGGAATCCGCCACGCAGACGACGGGCAAGCCATGGCGCTGGAACTGCGACAAGTGCTCCGACCCCGCCTGCGAGCATCGCCTCTTCCGGGACCTGCTGGACAAGAAGCTCGATCAGGGAACCGAGCCTGCGCCTTGAGGCGCCGGCTCACTGAACGGTCGAGCTCGCGGGCTGCTGGTCGCCCGGCGCAGTGAAGATCTGCGCCGCATCGACCGCGTCGAAGCGGTACTGCTTGCCGCAGAAGTCGCAGCCCACCTCGATATCGCCGCGCTCGGCCAGGATCTCTTCTGCCTCGTGCACGCCCAGGCCGCGGATCATGCCGGCCACGCGATCGCGGCTGCAGGTGCAGCGAAAGCGCGGGCCCAGCATGCCCGCCTGCGGCTCGAAGCGCAGCAGCTTCTCTTCCCAGAACAGGCGGCGCAGGATGGTGTCGACGTCCAGGTTCAGCAGCTCGTCGCGCGTCAGGCTTCCGGCCAGGATGGAGATGCGGTTGTAGTCCTCGTTGTGGCCCATGCGGTCTTCCAGCGAGATGCCCTGGCTCGACCCTTCGCCGGAGCCCGCCAGGTTGGCCTGGCCCTTGGTCGGCAGGCGCTGGATCAACAGGCCCGCCGCCACCTTGTCATTGGCCGCCAGCATCAGCGTGGTGTCGAGCTGCTCGCTTTGCAGCATGTAATGCTGCAGCACCTCATTGAGCTGCACCAGTGGCTTGCCATGCTCGTCCGCCAGCGGCACCACGCCCTGGTAGGTCTGCTGGCCGGGCACGCGCTCGGCCGGCTCCAGCGTGATGGCGCAGCGGCCCTTGCCGTGCAGGTTCACCATGTCGGGCAGGCGCGCGTCGGGCGCAATGCCCCCGGTCACGGTGGCGGTAGCGCGCAGGCTCAGGTCGGGCTTGGCTTCGGCCACTGCGACCTTGACCGGCCCGTCGCCGAACACCTGCAGGATGAGCGAACCCTTGAACTTGATGTTGGCCTGCATCAGCGCAGCCGCTGCCGTCATCTCGCCCAGCAGTTCGGCCACCGGCGGCGGGTAGGCGCCGGTGGCGGTGTTGGAGGCACGGCGCGCCAATATCTCTTGCCAGGCGTCGGTCAGGCGCACGACCATGCCACGCACCGGCAGGCCTTCGAACAGGAATTTATGCAGTTCGCTCAAAGCGTAGGGTCCTTCCGGGATGCGGATTTCAGCCGACCTTCTTCAGGCCTTTGCGGAAGCGCTCGCTGTTATCCACGTAATGCTGGGCGTTGGCGCGCAGCTTCGCGGCCGAGGCCTCGTCCAGTGTGCGCACCACCTTGGCGGGCGAGCCGAGGATGAGGGAGTTGTCGGGAAATTCCTTGCCCTCGGTCACCACGCTGCCCGCGCCGACGATGCAGTTGCGGCCGATACGGGCGTTGTTCAAGACCACCGCACCGATGCCGACCAGCGAGTTGTCGCCGATGGTGCAGCCGTGCAGCATCACCATGTGGCCAATCGTCACGTTGTCGCCCAGGGTCAGGGGCGAACCCATGTCCGAATGCAGGGCCGACAAGTCCTGCACGTTGCTGTTGGCGCCGATGGTGATGGGCTCGTTGTCGCCGCGCGCCACGGTGCCGAACCAGACGCTGGCGTTCTCGCCCAGCAGCACGTTGCCGATCAGCTGCGCGCTGTCGGCCACCCAGGCGCCCTTGGCCAATTGCGGCGCCACGCCATCGAGTTCATACAAGGCCATGCAAGATCCCCTTGAAAACTAGAATTGTAGGGATGCACCCTCGCCTTCGCGCCCTGGCGGCCTTGCGCCTGGCGGACCCCGATCAGAAAGTGGCAGCCACCCGCGCGCTGGCCGCAAGCGACGACCTGGCGGGCATCGGCGACGCGTCCGTGCGCAGCGCCGGCGATGACGAAGGCGTGCCCGGCCGCCCCGAGCGCCCCTTGCGCGTGGCGGCCACCGCGGTGCCGCGCCGTTCGCCCTTCACGACCGAGGGGCGGGCCGCGCTGGTGCACGCCATCTGCCACATCGAATTCAATGCCATCAACCTGGCACTCGATGCGCTGTGGCGCTTCGACGGCATGCCGGCCGACTACTACCGCGACTGGCTGCGCGTTGCCGACGAGGAGGCGCAGCACTTCGGCCTGCTGCATGCGCACTTGCAGGCCATGGGCTGGCGCTATGGCGACTTCCCTGGCCACGACGGCCTGTGGACCATGTGCGAACGCACCCGTGACGACGTGCTGGCCCGCATGGCCCTGGTGCCGCGCACGCTGGAAGCGCGCGGGCTCGATGCCACGCCGCTCATTCAAGCCAAGCTGCGCCGCGTCGACACGCCCGACGCGCATCAGGCGGTGGCGATCCTGGACGTCATCCTGGCCGACGAGGTCGGCCACGTCGCCATCGGCAACCACTGGTACCGGTGGCTGTGCGAGCGCGCCGGCAAGGACCCGGAGGCGCTCTATCCGCGCCTGGTGGCGCACTACGAGGCACCGCGCCTGAAGCCGCCCTTCAACCTGGAGGCCAGGGCGCGCGCCGGCTTCAGCGACGACGAACTGCGCGCGCTGGACGCACAGTCCTAGACGTCATTCCGCCTTGATGCCGGCGGCGCGGATGATGCGCCCGTTGCTGTCGTACTCCTGCGCGATCTCGGCGGCGAAGGCACCGGCGGTGCCGCTCAAGGGCAGGTTGTCGGTGGCGAGCAGCTTGGCGCGAAGCTCGGGCGTCTGCAGCGCCTTGTTGATCTCGAGGTTGTAGCGATCGAGCAGCACCGCGGGTGTTGCCGCGGGCGCAAACACCCCGAAGCGCGACGACAGGTTGGCCGCCTTGAAACCCAGTTCGGCCAGGGTCGGCACTTGCGGCAGGCTGTCCAGCCGGGCCGGGGCGCCCACCGCCAGCGCCCGCAGCTTGCCCGACTGGATATGCGGCGCGAGGGTGGGCCCGGCGTTGATCGACAGGATCTCGAACTGGCCGCCCAGCGCGTCGTTCATCTGCTGGCCGCCGCCCTTGTAGGGCACGTGGGTGATGTCGACCCCGGCCGCGGCCTGCAGTTGCGCCAGGATGATGTGCCCCAGCGAGGCCGGGCCGGAGGTGGCCCAGCGCACCGCACCGGGCGTCGCCTTGGCCTGCGCCAGCAAGGCGCGCAAGTCGCGCGCGCCGCTGGCCGAGGTGGCCAGGATCAGCACCGGCGACACCATCACGCCGGCCACGGGCGCGATGTCCTTCTGCGGATCGAAGGGCGACTTCGCCAGGTGCGGATTGAGCACCAGCGGGCTGATGGCCGAGAAGCCCAGCACGCTGCCGTCGGCCGGCGCCTTGGCCACCGCGTCCATGCCGATGCTGCCGCTGGCGCCGGCCTTGTTCTCGATCACCACCGTGCAACCCAGTTGCGAGGCCAGCTTGTCGCCCAGGGCGCGGGCGATCACGTCGCTGACGCCGCCGGCCGGGTAGGCCACGATGATGCGCAAGGTCTTGGGCAAGGCCTGGGCGCCGACGCCCAGGCTGCACAGCGCCGTGCTGGCGACGGCGCCGGCCACGAAGGCGCGGCGCGAGAGGCTCGATTCGGAATTCAGGGTCATGTGCTTTTGTGTCGTATTGGCGCTATCCACGCGGATGGTGCTGCGCGTGCAACTGCTTGAGCCGCTCGCGCGCCACGTGGGTGTAGATGGTGGTGGTGGAAATGTCGGCATGCCCCAGCAGCATCTGCACCGCGCGCAAGTCGGCGCCATGGTTGAGCAGGTGCGTGGCAAAGGCATGGCGCAACGTATGCGGCGACAGCGGCGAGCGGATGCCGGCGGCCAGCGCGCATTTCTTGACGATGATCCAGAACATCACCCGCGTCATGCCGGCGCCGCGTGCGGTGACGAACAGGTCGGCGGTCTGCTGGCCGGCCAGGATCTCGTCGCGCGCCTCGTGCAGGTAGCGCTCGATCCAGCGGCGCGCCTCGGCGCCGAAGGGCACCAGCCGCTCCTTGCTGCCCTTGCCCAGCACGCGCAGCACACCGTCGTTGAGGCTCAGGTCGAAGGCCTTGAGGCCGACCAGCTCGCTCACCCGCAGGCCGCTGGCATACATCAGCTCCAGCATGGCGCGGTCTCGCAGGCCCAGCGGCGTGCCCAGGTCGGGCGCGGCCAGCAGGTCTTCCACCTGCTTTTCGGTCAAGGTCTTGGGCACGCGCAGCGACTGGCGGGCCGGCACCAGGCGCAGGGTCGGGTCGGCGTCGATGCGCCGCTCGCGCAGGGCCCAGCGGTAGTAGCGCTTGAACACCGTCAGCCGCCGGTTCGCCGAAGTGGCCTTGCCCCTTTGCGAAAGCCGCGCGCCCATGTAGGCCTGCAGGTCGTTCTCGCGCGCGCCGTCCAGGCCGCCGCCGCGCTCGCGCAGCCATTGCGCAAACAGGCGCAGGTCGCGCCGGTAGGCCTCGAGCGTGTTTCCGGCCAGGCCGTGCTCCAGCCACAGGCCGTCGATGAATTCATCGATCTCGGGGAATGCGGTTTTGGGGTCTGTTGCGCTCATCGGGCCGCAAAGATAGCAAACAAGAAAAAAGCCGCCCATCGGGCGGCTTCGTCGGCACGGGGGGCGACGATCAGTCGAGCGAAAGCTTCTGCTTGACCACCACCTGCTTGTAGATGTCGTACTCGGCCTTGATCTGCGCGGCAAATTGCTCGGGCGTGTTGGCCACGATGATCGAGCCGGTGTCCTCGATGCGCTTGCGAACGGCCGGATCTTCCAGCGCCTTCTTGGTGCCGGCGCTGATCTTGTCCACCACCTCCTTCGGCAGGCCCTTGGGGCCCAGGATGCCGTAGTAGGCCATGCGGTTCACCGGCTCCAGGCCCACTTCCTTGAAGGTGGGCACATTGGGCAGTTCCTTCAGCCGCTGCGGCGCGGCCACCACGAGGGGCACCAGCTTGCCGGCCTGGATGAAAGGCAGGGCCGAGGGGATGTTGTCGAAGATCATCGGCACCTGGCCGCCCACCGTGTCGTTGAGCGCCGGGCCGGCGCCGCGGTAGGGGATATGGGTGACGAAGGTGCCCGACAGGCTCTTGTACAGCTCCATCAGCAGATGGCCGATGCCGCCGGTGCCCGAGCTGGCGTAGGAATACTTGCCCGGGTTGCGCTTGAGCTCGGCCACGAACTCGGCGTAGTTCTTGGCCGGAAAGCTCGGGTTGACCGCGATCACGTTCGGTGTGGCCGCGATGTTGATGATCGGCGTGAAGTCGGTGATCGGGTTGTAGGGCACCTTCGGGTTGATCGCCGGATTGGCAGCGGTGCTCGACACCGTGGCCACGCCCAGCTTGTAGCCGTCCGGCGTTGCCTTGGCGGTCTCGTTGGCGCCGACGATGCCGCCGCCACCCGCCTTGTTGACCACCACCACGCTCTGGCCCAGCACCCGGCTGAGCGGATCGGCCACGACGCGCGCCACGATGTCGGTGGTGCCGCCAGGGGCGAAAGGCACCTGCAGTTCGATCGGCTTGTTGGGATAGCCCTGCGCCAGGCTGGGGCCAGCCAGTGTCAGCAGCGCGGCCGCACCGGCGAGCGCGGCCCATTGGCGACGTTGAATCATCAGAGAACTCCTAGTTGGGGGATGTCGACAAAACCTGAAGGTGCGAATCCTAGCTGCAAGCCGGGCCCGGCCGCTCCATGGATTACCCAAGGAGGCCCGTTATCCTCGAGCCGGTGAATTACGCGCAGCTGCTCTTCCCCGACTTCTCCCTCATCGCCTGCGGCTGGCTTCTGTGCCGCTACACCGCCCTCAATCGCAAGGTGTGGGACCAGGTCGACAGCCTGGTGTACTACTTTCTTTTTCCGGTGCTGCTGTTCCACTCCATCGTGCGCAGCCCGCTGGATTTTGGCGCCACCTCCAGCCTGGTGGCGGCCGGCGTGATGCTGAGCCTCTCCGGCATCGCGCTGTCCTACAGCCTGCCCTTCCTGCCCTGGCTGCGCCATCACATCGACAAGCGCGAACATGCGGCCAGCGCGCAGGTGGCCTTCCGCTTCAACTCCTTCATCAGCCTGACGCTGGCCGAACGCCTGGCCGGCGCACAGGGGCTGCTGTTGATCGCGGTGCTGATCGGCGTGTGCGTGCCGCTGCTCAACGTGGCCTCGGTCTGGCCGATGGCGCGCCACGCGCAGACCGGCTTCCTGCACCAGCTGGTGCGCAACCCGCTGATCATCGCCACCGCCTCGGGCCTCTTGGCCAACGTGCTGGGCTTCACCGTGCCCGGCTGGCTCACGCCCACCCTCTCGCGCATCGGCGGCGCCTCCCTGGCGCTGGGCCTGATGGCCGCCGGCGCCGGCATGCAGTTCGCCATGCTGGGGCGCGGCAAAGTGCTGGCGGTGTCGGTGCTGTCGATCCGGCATCTGATGCTGCCGCTGGTGGCGTGGGGCCTGGTGCGCGTGATGCGCCTGGAGCCGATGCAGGCCAGCGTGCTGATGACCTTCTCCGCCGTGCCCACCGCCTCCAGCGCCTATGTGCTGGCGGCGCGCATGGGCTACAACGGCGCCTTCGTCGCCGGCCTGGTCACGATGTCCACCCTGCTCGGGGTGGCCAGCCTGACCTTCGCGCTGGCGCTGCCGAGGTGAGCATGAACCCTGCCCACCAGGAAGCGGTCCGCGCTCAAGCCAGCGTGTAAGCCGTCTTCACCGTGGTGAAGAACTCCTGCGCATAGCGACCCTGCTCGCGCGGGCCGTAGCTCGAGCCCTTGCGGCCGCCGAAGGGCACGTGGTAGTCCACGCCCGCCGTCGGCAGGTTCACCATCACCATGCCGGCCTGGCTGTGGCGCTTGAAGTGCGTGGCGTACTTCAGGCTGGTGGTGGCAATGCCGGCCGACAGGCCGAAGGCCGTGTCGTTCGCCGTGGCCAGGGCTTCGTCGTAGTTCTTGACCCGGATCACGCTCGCCACCGGGCCGAAGATCTCTTCCTTGTTGATGCGCATGGCGGCCACCGATTCCGAGAACAGCGCCGGCGACATGTAGAAGCCATCGCTGTCCAGCTTCAGGCGCTGGCCGCCGGCCGCCAGGGTGGCGCCCTCGCCCTTGCCGATCTCGATGTAGGCGAGGTCCTGCTCCAGCTGGCTCTGGCTGGACACCGGGCCGATATCGGTGCCCTGCGCCAGCGCGTCGCCCACCTGGATCTTCTCCATGCGCGTCTTCATCGCCGCGATGAACTTCGGATAGATGCCCTCGGTCACGATCAGGCGGCTGGATGCCGTGCAGCGCTGCCCGGTGGAATAGAAGGCGCTTTGCACGCTCAGTTCCACCGCTTGCGCCAGGTCGGCGTCATCGAGCACCACCTGCGGGTTCTTGCCGCCCATTTCGAGCTGCACCTTCTTGTGCGTCTGTGCGCAGCGCAGCGCAATGCCGCGGCCCACGCCGACCGAGCCGGTGAAGCTGATGGCATGGATGCCCGGATGCTCGACCAGCGCATTGCCGATCACGCTGCCGCGTCCCATCACCAGGTTGAACACGCCGGCCGGAATGCCCGAGCGGCTGATGATCTCGGCCAGCGCCCAGGCGCAGCCCGGCACCAGGTCGGCCGGCTTGAGCAGCACGCAATTGCCGAAGGCCAGCGCGGGCGCCACCTTCCAGGCAGGAATCGCGATGGGAAAGTTCCAGGGGGTGATCAGGCCCACCACCCCCACCGGCTCGCGCGTGATCTCCACGCCGATGCCCGGGCGCACCGAGGGCAGCACTTCGCCGCCCAGGCGCAGGCATTCGCCGGCGAAGAACTTGAAGATGTAGCCGGCGCGTGCGGCTTCGCCGATGCCTTCGGCGCGGGTCTTGCCCTCTTCGCGCGCCAGCAGGGTGCCCAGTTCTTCCTTGCGCGCCAGGATCTCGTTGCCGATCTTGTCCAGCGCATCGGATCGGGCCTGGATGCTGCCGGTGGCCCAGGCCGGGAAGGCCGCGGTGGCGGCCGCCACGGCCGCGTCCACCTGCGCGGCGTCACCCTGTGCGTATTCGGCGATGGTGTCGGCCAGGTTGGACGGGTTCAGGTTCGGGCTGTAGCTGTTGCCCTTGACCCAATCGCCTCCGATGAAGTTGTCGTGCTGCTGCATGTTGCGTCGCTCCTCGGTTCAGGATGCAGATTACTGCGGACCGAGCGTGTCGATCAGCGCCTTGAGCTTGTCCATTTCGTCGGGCTTGAGGTCGGTGAGCGGCGCGCGCACCGGTCCGGCGTCGTGGCCGACGACTTTCGCGCCGGCCTTGACGATGCTCACCGCGTAGCCTGCCATGCGATTGCGCAGATCAAGATAAGGCATGAAGAAGTTCTTCAGCAGGCGATGCTGCGTCGCCATGTCGTCCTCTGCCACCGCTTTGTAGAAATCCATGGCGGTCTTGGGGATGAAGTTGAACACGGCCGACGAATACACCGGCGTGCCCAGCGCCTTGTAGGCCGCGGCATACACCTCGGCGGTGGGCAGGCCGCCCAGGTAGGCGAAGCGGTCGCCCATCTTCTGGTAGATGGCGACCATGGCCTCGATGTCGCCCACGCCGTCCTTGAAGCCGACGAGGTTGGGATTGCGCTCGGCCAGGCGGGCCAGCGTCTCGGGCTTGAGCTTGCTGTTGGCGCGGTTGTAGACGATCACGCCGAACTTCACGCTCTTGCACACCGCCTCCACATGCGCCGCCAGGCCCTCCTGGCCGGCTTCGGTCAGGTAGTGCGGCAGCAAGAGGATGCCGTGCGCGCCGGCCTTCTCTGCCGCTTGCGCGCACTGGATGGCAAAGCGGGTCGGGCCGCCGGTGCCGGCAATGATGGGCACCACGCCGCGGCAGGTGTCGACTGCGGTCTGGATGATCTCGGGGTATTCCTCGGCCGTCAGCGAGAAGAATTCGCCGGTGCCGCCCGCCGCAAACAGCGCGCTCGCGCCGTACGGCGCCAGCCACTCGAGGCGCTTGACATAGCCGGCCTTGTGGAAGTCGCCGTTCGCATCGAAGTCGGTCAGCGGAAAGGAAAGCAGGCCGGAGCCCATGATGGATTTGAGTTCTTGGGGATTCATCGAACGGTCCAGAAAAAGTAGGGTCGCAATTGGAAAAGAGATCGAACGGAAGGCTCAATCAAGACGGATGTCGGCAGCCTTCACGACTTGCGCCCAGCGTGCGCGCTCCTTGCTGAAGAACTGCTCTTCCTCGGCCGGCGTCATGGTCACCACCTCGGCGCCTTGCCCGGCCAGGCGCGAGCGGATGTCGGCCGAGCGGATCACGGTGATCAGTTCCTTGTTCAGTCGCTGCACCACGGCGTCGGGCGTGCCGCGCGCCACGCGCACGCCTTGCCAGGTGCCCGATTCGAAGCCGGGCACGCCCTGTTCGGCAATGGTGGGAACATCGCCGATCAGCGGCATGCGCGTGGCCTTGGACACGCCCAGCACCTTGAGCTTGCCGCCTTGCACCTGCGGCAAGGTGGCGAGCATGCCGTTCATCAGCACCTGGGTCTGGCCGGCCACCGTGTCCTGGATCGCCTGAACGCCGCCCTTGTAGGGCACATAGGTCCACTTGGCATTGACGGCGCGCTGCAGTGCCACGCCGGCCAGGTGCGGCGCGCTGCCGGTGGCGGTCACGGCAAAGTTGAGGTCGCCGGTCTTGGAGAGGGCCACCAGTTCCTTCAGGTTGGCCGCCTTCACCGAAGGATTCACCACCAGCAGGTGCGGCGAATAGGCCAGCATGGTCACGCCGCGCAGGTCCTTGGAGGGATCGAAGCTGAGCTTGGTGTAAACCGAGGGACTGATGGCCAGCGCCCCGACATCGCACAAGAGCAGCGTGTAGCCGTCCGGCGTCGACTTGGACACGAAGTCCGCCCCCAGGTTGCCGTTGGCACCCGGCTTGTTCTCGACGATCACCGGCTGGCCCAGTGCAGCCGACAGCGGCTGGCTGATGGCGCGGGCAATGATGTCCGATGAGCCGCCGGGCGGGTAAGGCACCACGATCTTGATCGGCTTGCTCGGCTGCCACTGTGCTTGCGCCAGGGCCGGCGCCTGTGCGAGTGCCAGCGAACCCAATAGAAGCGTGGCGCCGATCAGATGGCGGCGGCGGTCTTGGCTCATGGTGTGTGTCCCCTTGTGGATGAGTGAAGGAAGAAGAGAGATGCCTTGGCACGCACGTCGCGCTGAGCGTCGCTGGCCGGGGCAGCTTTGTTATCAGTCATCGTACAACTTAAGAGATGACCTGTCCAGAAAAAAGAACAACCGGGCGCGGCCCGGCGTTCAGCGCGAGGGGTTGCCGTCGCCGCCCTGCTGCGCCTGGCGCGCCGCTTCCTGGGCCACTCGCAGGCGCTCGCGGCTGTTGGTCAAGTGGATGCGCATGGCCGCGCGCGCCGATTCGGGATCGCGCCGCGCGATGGCGGCATAGATCTCTTCATGCTCGCGGTTCACCCGGCTCAGGTACTCGCCGCCGCGGTCCAGGTTGCGCAGCGCGTTGATGCGCGTGCGCGGAATGATGGTCGTGCCCAGGTGACTCATGATGTCCGCGAAGTACGGATTTCCGGTGGACTGGGCGATCTGCAAATGGAAGCGGAAGTCCGGCGCGACGGTGTCGCCGGCCTGCGCCACGTTGGCCTCGAAATCGTCGAGCGCGCGGCGCATCGCCTGCAGCTGCTCCTCGGTGCGGCGCATGGCGGCCAGGCCGGCCGATTCGGTTTCCAGGCTGATGCGCAGCTCCAGCACGGCCAGCACGTCGACCGAGGTGGCGATGTCGCCGGCATCGAGACGGAACACGCCCGCCGCGCGCGGCTGCAGCACGAAGGTGCCGATGCCGTGATGCGTCTCCACCAGGCCGGCCGCCTGCAGCTTGGACAGCGCCTCGCGCACCACCGTGCGGCTGACGCCGAAGGCCTGCATGATGGCCGACTCGGTGGGCAGCTTGTCGCCGGGGCGCAACGCGCCATCGCGGATGCGCGCGCTGAAGTCGTCCACCAGGCTGTGGGCCAGCCCACGCCCGCGCTGCCGCTCGCGCGCCACGAAGGGCGCGGGCGCCGATGCCGGCGGCGCAGAACCGTCGGGGGTGGGAACTGCTGTTGACATTCGCGTCATGGCCTGATGATAATGGCACACGAGTTGTACGACAACAGATAACTGAAGACGAGACAAGACGACATGAGCGAGACCTCCGGCGCCACTAAAGGCGCTTCCTCCCCCGCCCCGCGCCTTTCGCGCCTCCTGCTGACCGGCGCGGCCGGCGGCCTGGGCAAGGTCCTGCGCGAACGGCTGCAGCCCATGGCGCGCGTGATCCGCTTGTCCGACGTGGCCGAGATGGCCCCGTCCGCCGGCCCCCATGAAGAAGTCGTGCCCTGCGACCTGGCCGACAAGAAGGCCGTCGATGCGCTGGTGGCCGGCTGCGACGCCATCGTCCATCTGGGCGGCGTGTCGGTGGAGCGGCCCTTCGAGCAGATCCTGGAAGCCAATATTCGCGGCGTCTTCCACGTGTACGAGGCGGCGCGGCGCCATGGCGTGAAGCGCGTCGTGTTCGCCAGTTCCAACCACACGATCGGCTTCTACAGGCAGGACGAGCACATCGACGCGCATGCGGCGCGCCGCCCGGACGGCTACTACGGCCTGTCCAAGTCCTTCGGCGAAGACCTGGCGCAGTTCTATTGGGACCGCTACGGCATCGAGACGGTGAGCATCCGCATCGGCTCCTCCTTCCCCGAGCCGGCCAACCGCCGCATGATGAGCACCTGGCTGAGCTACCGCGACCTCACCCAGCTGGTCGAAAAGTCGCTCTTCACGCCCGACGTGAAGCACACGGTGGTCTACGGCGTGTCGGCCAACAAGAACATGTGGTGGGACAACAGTGCCGCGGCGCACCTGGGCTTCGCGCCGCAGGACAGCTCGGAGGTCTTTCGCGACAAGGTCGAGGCCCAGCCCCCCGTGGCGCCCAGCGACCCCAACGCCATCTACCAGGGCGGCGCCTTCACCGCCCAGGGCCCCTTCGGCGACTGACGCCAAGAGCGCGCAGCGTATCCAAGGCCATGCAAGCCGAACTCATCCTCGACGCGCGCTGCGGCACGGGCGAAAGCCCGATCTGGAGCGCGGAAGAACAAGCCCTCTATTGGGTCGACATCCCGGCCAGGCAGCTGCACCGCATCGATCCGGCCAGCGGCGCCCACACGCTCTGGACGGGCGACGAAATGCTGGCCTGCATCGCGCCGCGCGCCGGCCATCCGGGCCAGTGGATTGCCGGCATGGAAAGCGGCCTGTTCGCCATCGCCACCCGAGACGACGGCACGCTGGCCGCCAGCCGCGTGGCGAACGTGGCACACGCCTTGCCCGGCATGCGCTTCAACGACGGCCGCTGCGACCGCCAGGGGCGCTTCTGGGCCGGCACGATGCTGATGGACATGGCGGCCGCGCGTGATGTCGGCCGGGTCTACCGCTACCAGAGCGACGTGAACGCCGAGGCTGCCCTGCGCCTGCAGTTCGACCAGCTCATCGTGCCCAACGGCATGGCCTTCAGCCCGGACGGGCGCACCATGTATCTGTCGGACTCGCACCCCAACGTGCAGGCGATCTGGGCCTTCGACTACGACACGGCCAGCGGCACGCCGCACAACAGGCGCCTGTTCGTCGACATGAAGCCGTTGCCTGGCCGTCCCGACGGCGCCGCCGTCGACGCCGAGGGCTGCTACTGGATCTGCGGCAACGACGCCGGCCTGGTGCACCGCTTCACGCCCGATGGCCGCCTCGACCGCTCCCTGCCCGTGCCGGTCAAGAAGCCCGCCATGTGCGCCTTTGGCGGCAGTGGCCTGGACACGCTGTTCGTGACCTCGATCCGCCCCGGCGGCGACCTGTCGGACCAGCCGCTTGCCGGGGGGGTGTTCGCCCTGAACCCCGGCATCACGGGTCTGCCCGAGCCCGCGTGCCGCTTCTGAAATCCGGTTCCCTCAAAACGTTTCATCAACCACCACCAAAGCAAAGAGGAAGACAAATGAAATACACCCGCCACCTGATCGCGCTTGCCGCCAGCGCCTGCGCGCTGTCCGCGCAGGCCGTGGAATTCCGTTCGGCCGACGTGCACAACAGCGACGAGTACCCCACCGTCGCCGCCGTCAAGCACATGAGCGAACTGCTGGACAAGCGCAGCAACGGCAAATACAAGATCAAGGTCTTCAACAAGAGCGCCCTGGGCACCGAGAAGGAAACGCTGGACCAGGTCAAGATCGGCGCGCTGGAGATGAACCGCGTGAACATCAGCGCGCTCAACTCGATGTGCCCGAAGACGCTGGTGCCGACCATGCCCTTCCTGTTCGACTCGATCGCCCACATGCGCAAGTCGCTGGACGGCCCGATCGGCGACGAAATCCTCAAGGGTTGCGAGCACGAAGGCCTGGTGGGCCTGGCCTTCTACGACAGCGGCTCGCGCTCCATCTACACGAAGAAGCCCGTCAAGTCGATCGCCGACACCAAGGGCCTGAAGATCCGCGTGCAGCAGTCCGACCTGTGGGTGGCGCTGGTGAGCGCCATGGGCGCCAACGCCACGCCGATGCCCGCCGGCGAGGTCTACACCGCCCTGAAGACCGGCCTGATCGACGCCGCCGAGAACAACATCCCCTCCTACGACGGCTTCAAGCACTATGAAGCGGTGAAGATCTACTCGCGCACCGAGCATTCGATGGCGCCCGAGATGCTGGTGATCTCCAAGGTGATCTTCGACAAGATGTCCAAGGCCGACCAGGACATGTTCCGCGCCGCGGCCAAGGAATCGGTCGCCTTCCAGCGCAAGAAGTGGGACGAGCAGGAAGCCAAGTCGCTGGAAGTGGTGACCAAGGGCGGCGCGACCATCGTGTCGGACGTGGACAAGGCCTCCTTCCGTGCCGCCATGACGCCGGTGTACGCGAAGTTCATCTCCACGCCTGACCTGCAGCGCCTGGTCAAGTCCGTGCAAGACAGCAAGTAAAGCAGACGCCCTCCCCGCCCCTGCGGGGAGGGCCCCGATTTCTCAAGGGAGACAACCCATGACGCACGCCGATCCGCTGGTGGACGCGAACGTTGCCGAAGCCGCCTTCCTGCACGGCATCGACAACCCCGATGCGCGCCCACCGGCGCGCCACGCCTACACGCGCTTGTGCGCCCTCCTGTCCAAGGCCAGCCTGATGCTGGCCGTGGCGATGCTCATCACCATCATCGTCTGCGTGCAGTACCAGGTGGTCGGCCGCTACGTCTTCAACGACACCCCGACCTGGGCCGAAGGCCTGGCGCTGCAACTGGTGCTGTACGTCACCGCTCTGGGCGTGGCCGTCGGCGTGCGCGATGCGGGCCACATCGGCCTGGACTCGCTGGTCGCCCTGCTGCCCGAGGGCATGCGCCTGAAGATCGAGATCCTCATCCATGCGCTGGTCGCGCTGTTCGGCGCCATCATGGCCTGGAGCGGCTGGATCTGGACCCAGCTCAAGTGGACCGACATCAAGCCCATGATGGGCGTGCCCGTCGGTCTGGACTACCTTGCACTGTGCGTCTCGGGCGCCCTGATCGTCATGTTTTCAATCGAACATATCGTCGCCCTGCTGCGCGACGAAGAGGTGATGCCTGCATGGAACTGACCGTTCTTTCCCTGGTCTTCCTGGCGCTGCTCGTGCTGGGCGTGCCGGTTGCGTTCTCGATCGGCCTGGCCTCGATCACGACCGTGCTGTATTCGGGCATGCCGATCGCCATCGTCTTCCAGAAGATGGTCGGCGGCATGCAGATCTTCTCCTTCCTGGCCATTCCCTTCTTCGTGTTCGCCGGCGAGCTGATGCTGTATGGCGGCATCGCGCAGCGCATCGTGCGCTTTGCCAACAGCATGGTGGGCCACGTGCGCGGCGGCCTGGGCATGAGCAACGTGGTGGGCTGCACCTTGTTCGGCGGCGTGGCCGGCTCGCCGGTGGCCGACGTCTCGGCCATGGGCTCCGTGATGATCCCGCTGATGAAGAAGGAAGGCTACGACGCCGACTACGCCGTCAACGTGACGACGCATGCGGCGCTGGTGGGCGCGCTGATGCCCACCTCGCACAACCTGATCATCTTCACCCTGGCCACCACCGGCATCGCCTCGGTGAGCGTGCTCAGCCTGATCCTGGCGGGCCTCATCCCGGCGCTGATCCTCACGCTGTGCAACCTGGGCGCGGCCTACTACGTGGCGATCCGCCGCGGCTACCCGATCCGTGGCGCCTTCCCGGGCTGGGGCGAGGTGCTGGCGTCGTTCATCGGTGCGCTGCCGGGCCTCATGATCGTGGTCATCATCCTGGTGGGCATCCTGTCGGGCGTGTTCACGGCCACCGAATCGGCCGCGACCGCGGTGCTGTGGGCGCTGATCGTCACCGTGTTCGTGTACCGGTCACTGAGCTGGCACGACTTCCTGAAGGCCTGCGCCAAGGCAGTCAAGACGACCGGCGTGGTGCTGCTTTTGATCGGCATCTCCTCGGCCTTCGGCTACTTCATGGCGCTGTACGAGGTGCCGCAGAAGACCGGCGAGCTGATGACCAGCGTGTCGAGCTCGCCCTGGGTCATCTTCCTGATGATCAACGTGCTGCTGTTCGTGCTGGGCACCTTCCTGGACATGGCGGCCACCATCCTGATCTGCACACCGATCTTCCTGCCCATCGCCATGCAGTTCGGCATGAGCCCGGTGCAGTTCGGCATCGTGATGCTGATCAACTGCGCGCTGGGGCTGAACACGCCGCCGGTGGGCACCACCCAGTTCATCGGCTGCGCGATAGGGGGCGTGTCGGTCGGGCAGGTGATGCGATCGATCTGGCCCTTCTACGGCGCCTTGCTGATCTGCCTGATGTTGGTGACCTACGTGCCGGCCTTCTCGTTGTGGCTGCCGGAGCTGGTCAGCCCCACCGCCAAGTAAGACACCATGAGCACGCGCGCACCCCACCGCATCCAGGTCCATCCGGCCGACAACGTCGCCATCGTCGCCAACGACGGCGGGCTGAAGGCCGGGGCCGTGTTCGACGATGGCCTCGCTCTGGTCGACAACGTGCCGCAGGGCCACAAGGTGGCGCTCGAGGACCTGGCCGAAGGCGAGGCGATCCGGCGCTACAACGTGGTGATCGGCTATGCCCTCAAGGCCCTGCCGCGCGGCAGCTGGGTGCACGAGCGGCTGATGCGCATGCCCGAGGCGCCGGGGCTGGAAGGCCTGCCGGAGGCCACCGTGAAGCCGCCGCCGCTGGCGCCGCTTTCCGGCTATACCTTCGAGGGCTACCGCAACCTTGATGGCTCGGTCGGTACACGCAACATCCTGGCCATCACGCAGACGGTGCAGTGCGTGGCCGGCGTCACCGATTTCGCCGTGGCCCGCATCAAGGCCGAGCTCTTGCCCAAGTACCCGAACGTCGATGACGTGGTGGGCCTGGCCCACAGCTACGGCTGCGGCGTCGCCATCGATGCGCCCGATGCGGTGGTGCCGATCCGCACCCTGCGCAACATCAGCCTCAACCCCAACTTCGGCGGCGAGGTGATGGTGATCAGCCTGGGCTGCGAGAAGCTGCAACCCGAGCGCCTGCTGCCGCCTGGCAGCATCCCCCTGGTCGATGAACGCAACGTGGCCGATGTGGGCGCAAGCGCCGAGAACCAGCTGGACGTGGTGTGCCTGCAGGACGAGGCGCATGTCGGCTTCATGTCGATGATCGACTCGATCATGACGCAGGCCGAGGAGCACCTGGAGCGCCTGAACGCACGCCGCCGCGAGACGGTGCCGGCCAGCGAACTGGTGGTGGGCGTGCAGTGCGGCGGCAGCGACGCCTTCTCCGGCGTCACCGCCAATCCGGCGGTGGGCTTTTGCACCGATCTGCTGGTGGCCGCCGGCGCCACCGTCATGTTCTCCGAGGTCACCGAGGTGCGCGACGGCATCGACCAGCTCACCTCGCGCGCGGCCTCGCCGGAGGTGGCGCAAGCCATGGTGCGCGAGATGGACTGGTACGACCGCTACCTGGAGCGCGGCCGGGTCGACCGCAGCGCCAACACCACGCCCGGCAACAAGAAGGGCGGCCTGTCCAACATCGTCGAGAAGGCGATGGGCTCGATCGTCAAGAGCGGCTCGTCGGCCATCTCCGGCGTGGTCGCGCCGGGCGAGAAGGCGAAGCAGAAGGGTCTTCTGTACGCCGCGACGCCGGCATCCGACTTCATCTGCGGCACCTTGCAGCTGGCGGCGGGCATGAACCTGCATGTGTTCACCACCGGCCGCGGCACGCCTTACGGCCTGGCCGAGGTGCCGGTGATCAAGGTGGCCACCCGCAGCGACCTGGCGCGGCGCTGGCACGACCTGATGGACGTCAACGCCGGGCGCATCGCCGACGGCGAGGCCAGCATCGAAGACATCGGCTGGGAGCTGTTCCGCCTGATGCTGGAAGTGGCCAGTGGCCGCAAGAAGACCTGGGCCGAGCATTGGAAGCTGCACAACGCGCTGGTGCTGTTCAACCCCGCCCCCGTGACCTGATCCGACCGACAAGGAGCAAAGCAATGAACGACCTGAACGGCAAGACCGTCCTCGTGACCGGCGCCAGCACCGGCATCGGCGCCGCGGTGGCGCGCGCCTTCGCGGCCCAGGGCATGCGGGTGGCGGTGCACTACAACAGCTCGGTCGATGCTGCCAGCCAGGTCGTGACCGACATCACGGCCGCCGGCGGCTCCGCCTTTGCCGTGCAGGGCGACGTGCGCGACAGCGCCGCCATCCGCCGCGTCGTGCAGGAAACGCACACCAGGCTCGGCAGCATCGACGTGCTGGTCAACAACGCCGGCGGCCTGGTTCAGCGCGTGCCGATCGGCGAGATGAGCGACGAGCTCTTCGACGAGGTGCTGCATCTCAATGCACGCTCCGCGCTGGCCTTCTGCCGCGAAGTGGTGCCATTGATGCGCGCCACGGGCAAGGGCGGCAGCATCATCAACGTGAGCTCCGTGGCGGCGCGCCACGGCGGCGGGCCGGGTGCCTACCTGTACGCCGGCGCCAAGGGCTTCGTCAGCACCGCCACGCGCGGGCTGGCGAAGGAACTGGTGGCCGACAAGATCCGCGTCAACGCGGTGGCGCCGGGCGTGATCCAGACGCCATTCCACGACCGCTACTCGACCCCGCAAATGCTCGATAGCTTTCGCGCCAGCATCCCCATGGGGCGCGTCGGCACACCCGAGGAATGCGTGGGCGCCTTCCTCTATCTCGCGTCGGAACAGCTGTCGGGCTACGTGACCGGGCAGATCCTGGAAATCAACGGCGGGCAGTACATGCCATGACCCTGCAAGGACGCGCCCCAAACCTCATCGCCGGACTGCTGCTTGCACTGGCCGGCCCCGCAAGCGCAGCCACCTGGGTGTACGTGGCCAATGCGGACAGCCAGGACGTCTCGGTCTTCGCACTTGACCGCGCCGCGGCCAGCCTGGCGCCGGTGGAAACCGTGCCCGTCGGCGGTACCGCCATGCCGATGGCCACCTCGCCCGACAAGCGTGTGCTGTACGTGGCGCTGCGCTCGCAGCCCTATCGGGTGGCGAGCCTGGCCATCGATCCGGCCAGCGGCAAGCTGCGCAAGCTGGGCGAGGCGCCGCTGGCCGACAGCATGGCCAGCATCGACACGGACGCCACCGGCCGCTGGCTGTTCGCGGCGTCCTATCCTGGGCACAAGATCACCGTCAACAGCATCGACAAGAACGGCGTGGTGGGCGCCGTGCAGCAGCTCATCCCGACGGCGCCGAATGCGCACGCCATCCACGCGGACGCGGCCAACCGCTACGTGTTCGCCACCAGCCTGGGCGGCGACAACCTCTCCAGCTGGCGCTTCGATGCCGATTCGGGCCGGCTCAGCGCCAACGAACCGGCGCTGACGGCCGTCGGACCGGACAAATCCGGTCCGCGCCACTTCGTGTGGGACAAGGCCCAGCAGCACATGTACGTGCTGAACGAGCTCGACGCCGGACTGCGCGTGATGGACTACGACGCGGCACGCGGCACCTTGCGCGAGGTGCAGCGCATCAGCACGCTGCCGCCAGGCTTTGGCGGCAAGCCCTGGGCGGCCGAGCTGCGCCTGTCGCCCGACGGCCGCACGCTGTATGCGTCGGAGCGCACGTCCAGCCTGCTCTCGGTCTTCCGCATCGATTCCGCGACCGGGCGGCTGCAGGCGCTCGGACAGGTGCCGACCGAGAAGACGCCGCGCGGTTTCGCCATCGATCCCTCGGGCCGCTTCCTCATCGCCGCGGGACAGGATTCGCACAGCGTTTCGCTGCACCCGCTCGACCCCGAAACCGGCCTGCCCGGCACGCCCAAGCGCTTCGCGGCCGGCAAGAACCCGAACTGGGTCGAGATCGTCGAGCTGCCCTGACCCATTCATTCGCATCACGAAAAAAAGGAGACACGCACATGCAACGCCGCACCCTCATCCAAGGCGCCACCGCCCTGCTCGCCGCGACCGCCCTGCCCGCCTCCCTGGCCCAGGGAGGCAACTGGCCGACCGGCAAGGCCATCACCTACCTGGTGCCCTTCCCGGCCGGTGGCACCACCGACACCCTGGGCCGCCTCATCGCCCAGAAACTGGGCACGGCGCTGGGCACCAGCGTGGTGATCGACAACAAGGGCGGGGCCGGCGGCAGCGTGGGCTCGGAGATCGCGTCGCGCGCCGCACCGGACGGCTACACCTTGCTGGGCGGCACCATCAGCTCGCATGCGATCAACGTGAGCATGTATCCCAAGATCGGCTACGACCCGGTCAGGTCCTTCGCGCCGGTTACCCTGATCGGCACCAACCCGGTGGTGCTGGTGGTGAACCAGGCCAGCCCCTACAAGACGCTGAAGGACGTGATCGAGGCCAGCAAGGCCAAGGCGGCCAGCGGCGGCCTGTCGTCCGCCTCGGCGGGCACCGGCACCTCGCAGCACCTGTCGCTGGAACTCCTGGCCTTCAAGTCGGGCGTCAAGTTCACCCACGTGCCATACAAGGGCAGCGGCCCCGCCATCCAGGACGTGATCGGCGGCCAGGTCGAGATGATGTTCGACACCACCGTGGTGGCCGCGCCGCACATCCAGAGCGGCAAGCTGCGCGCCATTGCCGTCACCTCGCCAAAACGGCTGGCGTCCATGCCCGACGTGCCGACGGTTGCGGAGTCGGGCATCAAGGGTCTGGAAGATTTCTCGGTGCTGTCGTGGCAGGCCATCTTCGTGCCGGCCGGCACGCCGGCGCCGATCGTGGACCGGCTGCACACCGAGATCCGCAAGATCCTGGCCGAGCCCGAGATGCAGACCAAGCTCAAGGGCTTCGGCATGGAGCCGGCCGACATGACGACCGCGCAGATCGCCGCCTTCCAGAAGGCGGAGGTCGAGAAGTGGGCGCAGGTGATCAAGGCGGCGAACATCAAGGCCGAATAGAGCCGAACAGAGCGCGGCGGCCGCCGGCACGGCCTGGGGAGAAACGCTCACAGGCCGGCCCCAGCGGCTGGCTAGAATCGCGCTCCCCTCTACCCAATACCCAGAAGCTGCCTTCGAGGCTGCCCCCCGCTCTTGCCGTCCGAACGCCTCTCCCTCCTTGCGCAATACCTGGCGCCCAAGCAGGCCCTGACCTCCTTTGCCGGCTGGGTGGCGGGCAAGGAGCGTGGTGCCGTCACCACCTGGATCGTTCGCCGCTTCGTCGCCAAGTACGGCGTGAACATGGGCGAGGCGCTGGACGCCGACATCGCCAGCTACGCCAGCTTCAACGACTTCTTCACGCGGGCGCTCAAGCCCGGCGCCCGCCCCATCGCCGATGCGGCCCTGGTCTGCCCGGTGGACGGCGCCATCAGCCAGTTCGGCGCCATCGAGGCCGGGCAGATCTTCCAGGCCAAGGGCCACCAGTACAGCGCCACCGCCCTGGTCGGCGGCGACGCGCAACTGGCCGCGCAGTTTGCCAACGGCAGCTTCGCCACGCTCTACCTGAGCCCGCGCGACTACCACCGCATCCACATGCCCTGCGACGGGCGCTTGCTGCGCATGATCCATGTGCCCGGCGAGCTGTTCTCGGTCAACCCCGCCACGGCGCGTGGCGTGCCGGGGCTGTTTGCCCGCAACGAGCGGGTGGCCTGCGTTTTCGAATCCACGCATGGCCGCACCTTCGTGCTGGTGCTGGTGGGCGCCACCATCGTCGGCAGCATGGCCACCGTCTGGCACGGCGTGGTGAACCCGCCGCGCGTCAAGAAGGTGCGCGAATGGGACTACAGCGGCCAAGGAATCGAGCTGAAGAAGGGCGAGGAGATGGGCCGCTTCCTGCTGGGCTCGACCGTGGTCATGCTGTTTCCGGCGCCGCGCCTCCAGTTCAATCCGGGCTGGGCGCCCGGCGGCGCGATCCGGCTGGGCGAAGCGATGGCGCAAGACTGGCCGGCCTGAAATGTTGGCCATCCCGCAGCCCGCAGCCAGCTTGTATCCGTAGCTACAAAAGTCGTAGCAGGCGGTCTTTTCTTGCGCTATAGTCGCCGGCCCGATTCACCTGCCGAGCAAGTGACTAGGGCCTGTTCACACTATTTACGGGGTCGCGAAGGCATGCCAAAGCGGGCAAATCAAGGCGCACGACGCCGCGTGTGCGTCGGCACACGCAAGGCGTGCAACGCGGAGTTGGCCGCTTTGGCATGCCTTCCCTTCGGGTTGGCACGCATTGGGGCCGTCTGCGGCGTTGCCCGCGCTTGCAATGCTTCAGCATTGCTGCGCGCGGGCGTCTTGCATCCAGCCCCAATGCGGGCCAACGCGATCCCCATAAATAGTGTGAACAGGCCCTAGCTAGCGGCAGCGCCGCCCAGGAGACCCATTTCAGATGAGCACGAAGGAAACCGCGGCCATCAGCCAGTTGCTGGCACTCCTGGAAGCGCGCTACGCCATGCGCGTGCTGTGGGCCCTGCGCGACGGCCACGCCCAGACCTTCAGGCTCTTGCAGGACAGCGTGGGCGGCATCACACCCAATACGCTCAATACCCGCATCAAGGAACTGCGCGAGGCCGGCATCGTGGCCCATGGCAGCGAAGGCTACAGCCTCACCCTGAGCGGGCAGGACCTGCTCAAGCGCCTGTCCGACCTGCAGGCCTTTGCCGCCCGCTGGCAGCTGGGCCAGGGCCGCAAGACAGCGCCTGCAGCCGCGGCGCCGGCTGCTCCTCGATAGGGCGGCTGCCTTAAACTTCGCCCCTTTCAGCGCATTCAAGGAGCCCACCCATGCCCACCTCCACGCCTTCGGGCCTGCAATACGAAGACACCACCGTCGGCAGCGGCGCCGAAGCCAAGGCCGGCCAGCATGTGCATGTGCACTACACGGGCTGGCTCTACAACGACGGCGTGCAGGGCGCCAAGTTCGATTCCAGCCGCGACCGCAATGATCCCTTCGCCTTTTCGCTGGGCGCGGGCCAGGTCATCAAGGGCTGGGACGAAGGCGTCGCCGGCATGAAGATCGGCGGCCATCGCACCCTGATCATCCCGCCGCAGCTGGGCTACGGTGCCCGTGGCGCCGGCGGCGTGATTCCGCCCAACGCCACCTTGAAGTTCGACGTCGAACTGCTCGACGCGCATTGAGACGCTGAGCCCGGATCAGCGGCGAGCATTGAATTCGGCGCCCCGGGCGCCCAAGTACAAAAGGCGGCCTGCGGGCCGCCTTTTTGCCGCCCGCCGGCGCGCAAATTTCTGTCTTGAAAAGCGCAAGTGCGGCCCCACCTAGGCCGCAATTGTTTTCATATTCCTGCTTGGCCGACATTTGGCCGACCTATCGATGATGTCTGAAGCTCAAAAACCCGAACAGCCCAACCTCCAGGACGACGTCAGCCCGGAAGAACTCGAAGCGGCGATGGCCGCCAACGAGGCTGATGCACAGCAGGCCCTGGCCCAGATCCAGGGCGAGCTGGCGGCGCTGGAAGCCAAGAATGCCGAGCTGGCCGACCAGTTCCTGCGCGCCCAGGCCGACGTGCAGAACGCCCGCCGCCGCGCCGACGACGAAGTGAGCAAGGCCCGCAAGTTCGCGGTGGAAGCCTTTGCCGAAAGCCTGCTGCCAGTGACCGACAGCCTGGAAGCCGGGCTGGCCGTGCAGGACGCCACCCCCGAGCAGCTGCGCGAAGGCGCCGAAGCCACGCTGCGCCAGCTCAAGAGCGCACTCGAGCGCAACAAGGTGCTGGAAATCGCACCGGCCCCGGGCGCCAAGTTCGACCCGCACCAGCACCAGGCCATCTCGATGGTGCCGGCACCCGGCCAGGAGCCCAACACCGTGGTGGGCGTGCTGCAGAAGGGCTACACGATTGCCGACCGGGTCCTGCGCCCGGCGCTGGTCACCGTCAGCGCGCCCAACTGATCCACAAGATATCCCCGCTGCATCCCTTGAATCCGGCAGGGTTATCCACAAGTTCAACACAACAAATTCTTTAGATCTCAGGAGTAAGCAACATGGCCAAAATCATCGGCATCGACCTCGGCACCACGAACTCGTGCGTCTCGATCATGGAGGGCAACACCACTCGTGTGATCGAGAACTCCGAAGGCGCGCGCACCACGCCTTCCATCGTTGCCTACCAGGAAGACGGCGAAGTGCTGGTCGGCGCGTCGGCCAAGCGCCAGGCTGTCACCAACCCGAAGAACACGATCTACGCCGTCAAGCGCCTGATCGGCCGCAAGTTCGACGAGAAGGAAGTGCAAAAGGACATCGACCTGATGCCCTACTCCATCGTCAAGGCCGACAACGGCGACGCCTGGGTCGAGGTGCGCGGCAAGAAGCTGGCTGCCCAGCAGATCAGCGCCGAGATCCTGCGCAAGATGAAGAAGACCGCCGAGGACTACCTGGGCGAGCCGGTGACCGAAGCCGTGATCACGGTGCCGGCCTACTTCAACGACAGCCAGCGCCAGGCCACCAAGGACGCCGGCCGCATCGCCGGCCTGGACGTCAAGCGCATCATCAACGAGCCCACCGCGGCGGCCCTGGCCTTCGGCCTGGACAAGCAGGACAAGCACGACCGCAAGATCGCCGTGTATGACCTGGGCGGCGGCACCTTCGACATCTCGATCATCGAAATTGCCGACGTCGACGGCGAGAAGCAGTTCGAAGTGCTGTCGACCAATGGCGACACCTTCCTGGGCGGCGAAGACTTCGACCAGCGCGTGATCGACTACATCATCAGCGAGTTCAAGAAGGACCAGGGCGTGGACCTGTCCAAGGACGTGCTCGCGCTGCAGCGCCTGAAGGAAGCGGCCGAGAAGGCCAAGATCGAGCTGTCCAACAGCACGCAGACCGACATCAACCTGCCCTACATCACGGCCGATGCCTCGGGTCCGAAGCACCTGAACATCAAGCTGACCCGCGCCAAGCTGGAAAGCCTGGTGGACGAGCTGATCGAGCGCACCATCGCGCCCTGTCGCACCGCCATCAAGGATGCCGGCGTGTCGGTCAACGACATCAGCGACGTGATCCTGGTGGGCGGCATGACCCGCATGCCGAAGGTGCAGGAGAAGGTGAAGGAATTCTTCGGCAAGGACCCGCGCAAGGACGTGAACCCCGACGAGGCCGTGGCCGTCGGCGCCGCCATCCAGGGCCAGGTGCTCTCGGGCGACCGCAAGGACGTGCTGCTGCTGGACGTGACCCCGCTGTCGCTGGGCATCGAGACCATGGGCGGCGTGATGACCAAGATGATCGCCAAGAACACGACCATCCCGACCAAGTTCGCGCAGACCTTCTCCACCGCCGACGACAACCAGCCGGCCGTGACCATCAAGGTGTTCCAGGGCGAGCGTGAAGTGGCCGCTGGCAACAAGCTCTTGGGCGAGTTCAACCTGGAAGGCATTCCGCCGGCCGCACGCGGCACGCCGCAGATCGAGGTGAGCTTCGACATCGACGCCAACGGCATCCTGCACGTGGGCGCCAAGGACAAGGGCACCGGCAAGGAAAACAAGATCACCATCAAGGCCAATACCGGCCTGTCGGAAGAAGAAATCCAGAAGATGGTGAAGGATGCCGAGCTGAACGCGGCCGAGGACAAGAAGAAGGTCGAGCTGGCGCAGGCGCGCAACCAGGGCGAAGCCATGGTGCACAGCGTGCGCAAGTCGCTCACCGAGCATGGCGACAAGCTGGACGCCGGCGAGAAGGAAAAGATCGAGGCGGCCATCAAGGAGCTCGAGGAAGTCGTCAAGGGCGAGGACAAGTCGGCCATTGAAGACAAGACCAACGCGCTGATGACGGCCAGCCAGAAGCTGGGCGAGAAGATGTACGCCGACCAGGCGGCCGCCGCAGGCGCCGCTGCGCAAGGTGCGGGCGGCCATGATGCCGGCGGCGCATCGGGCGCGGCGGCTGGCGACGACAACGTGGTCGACGCCGAAGTCAAGGAAGTGAAGAAGGGCTGATTCGACAGGCCCATTCAAGGCTGGACGACCGTGCAAGGTGGTCCAGCCTTTTTCCGTTCTAGCTAGCCAGATCCCACGACGACGACGCGACCGACCATGTCCACCAAACGCGACTACTACGAGATCCTCGGCGTTCCCAAGAACGCGAGCGATGAAGAACTCAAGAAGGCTTATCGCAAGCTTGCGATGAAGCACCACCCCGACCGCAACCATGGTGACACGGCCAAGGAATCGGAAGCCAAGTTCAAGGAGGCCAAGGAGGCCTACGAGATGCTGTCGGACGGCCAGAAGCGCGCGGCCTACGACCAGTACGGCCATGCGGGCGTCGACCCCAACATGCGCGGCCCCGGCGCGGAAGGTTTCGGCGGCTTCGCGGAAGCCTTCGGCGACATCTTCGGCGACGTGTTCGGCGGCGGCGGCCGCGCGCGCGGCGGACGCCAGGTGTTCCGCGGCAACGACCTCAGCTACGCGATGGAGATCACGCTGGAGGAAGCGGCCGAAGGCAAGGACGCGCAGATCCGTATCCCCAGCTGGGACGAATGCGGCACCTGCCACGGCTCGGGCGCCAAGCCCGGCACCAAGCCCATCACTTGCACCACTTGCCACGGCGCCGGCGCGGTGCAGATGCGCCAGGGCTTCTTCAGCGTGCAGCAGACCTGCCCGCAATGCCGCGGCACCGGCAAGATCATTCCCGAGCCCTGCACCACCTGCCATGGCCAGGGCAAGATCAAGAACAACAAGACGCTGGAAGTGAAGATCCCGGCCGGCATCGACGACGGCATGCGCATCCGCAGCACCGGCAACGGCGAGCCCGGCACCAACGGCGGGCCGCCGGGCGACCTGTACATCGAGATCCGGCTGAAGAAGCACGAGATCTTCGAACGCGACGGCGACGACCTGCATTGCGTGGTGCCCGTCGCCGTGACCACCGCGGCGCTGGGCGGCGAGATCGAGGTGCCCACACTCAAGGGCGCGGCCGCCATCGACATTCCCGACGGCACGCAAAGCGGCAAGCAGTTCCGCCTGCGCGGCAAGGGCATCAAGGGCGTGCGCTCGAGCTACCCGGGCGACCTGTACTGCCACGTGCGGGTGGAGACGCCGGTCAAGCTCACCGAGCACCAGCGCAAGCTGTTGAAGGAACTCGACGAATCCCTGAAGAAGGGTGGCAACAAGCACAGCCCGACGGACAAAGGCTGGTTCGACAAGGCCAAAGAGTTTTTCAGCTAGTGCCCGCCCCCCGGCTTTTCACTTCGCTTCGCTGCGTGTAATTCGCCACCCCCCGAGGGGGCGACCCCACCTGAGGCCCGGCAAAGCCGGTTCCTCGGTGCGGGACTGGCTGAAGCCCTGCGGGCTAGCGGCGCTTGCTGGAAGGGGCCGCCGATGCTCATGCCCCTGGCTCCAACTCACGGTTTCGCAATCGCGGGCGGGCGCTATTTCAGGACGCCAAGCCCGCGCCCGGCCGCATCGCCAGTTCCTTGAGCGCTGGCTGCGCCGGCGCCTCGGGCACCACCTCGAAACCCACCTGCCCCCGCATGACGCGCGTGCGCACGCCGGCGATCAGATCGACGAAGCGCCGAGCCTGCTCGGGTTGACGGGCCTTTGCACTGACAGCGGCGCAGTACACCGTGGCCAGTTCGAACTGCGGCGGCAACGCACCCAGCAGAGAGATGCCCTGCGTATAGCGGATCTGCGTGATCTGCGCGCAGCCGAGCGCACCGCCGCGGCCATCGGCAGCCAGCTCGCGCATGGCTGCGGTGCCGTCGGGCAGGCAGCGCAGGCGAGGCATGACCTGGTCGTCGATGCCCAGTTCATGCAGCATCAATCCGAAGTGAATGCCAGCCGTCGAACGGTGGATGTCGGCGCAATAGACGGTGCTGGCAGCCAGCAGGGTGGCTTTCAGGTCTTCCGTGGTCGAAACCCTTGGCCGCGGCGACTCGCCGCGCATCGCCAGGCCGGTACGCACCCGGCCCAGGGCACCTTCCGAACCGGGAAGCAGCCGGCCGGCGGCCTGCAATTGCGCCACCAGCGGCGCCGTCACGATCAGCACGTCGCAGGGAGCGCCGGCGAGAAAGGCATCGCGCATGGCGCCGACGGAGCCGAAGCGACTGTCGATCCGGGCCCCGGTGAATTCAAGGAACACGCCCTGAAGCGCCCTGACCAGACCCTGCGCCGCCCCGGCGCACAGCACGTTCACGAGACGACCCTGGCGTTGGCGCATCGCGTCGAGCGATTGCCGCACTCGCCGCGATCGCCGCCGATGAGGCCTGAGAGGATGTGTCCGAACAAGGCCATTTCCGCTCCATTCTTATTTGGTTCGCTTTGGCGTCTTATGACCCCAAAGCCGGCCCAATATAGCGGCCGTCGCGGTGCCGGTCAACGACCGGCCGGGCGCAACCCGCCCGAAACATTCTAGTAGCCTAAAAGGTTTCGCCTGACGTGCGTGAGGTGATCCAGGCACAGCTGGGCCGCGCGGGCGCCGTCGCGATCCCGCAGCGCCGCGACCAGCGCACGGTGCTCGAGCTGGTAGGCCTGGCGCCGCTCCGGCGTGGCGGTGCGCCGCTTGAGCATGCCCCATTCGCTTTGCGCGCGAACCTCGTTCATGCGCTGGAACACGGTGGCGATGAAGGTGTTGTGCGCCGCGTCGGCGATAGCCTCGTGCAGTTTGCCGTCCCACAGCTCGAAGTCCTCGATGGTGGCGGCCGCCTCGCCCTTGGCGCAGCATTCGTCCATGCGTTCGAAATCGGCTGCGGTGGCATTGCCCACCACCATGCCGATGATGGCCGGCTCCAGCACCAGCCGCGCACTCATCAGCTCGGCCGGGCTGGTGGCCAACGGCGAGGCGCTGCTGGCGATCTGCGCCAGCGCGACGCCCACTTCCTCGGTGACATAGGTGCCGCTCCCCACCGTCTGGGTGATCAGGCCCTTGCCCTTCAGTTCGGCCAGCACGCGGCGCACGGTGGAGCGGCTCAGGCCGTACTGCTCGCTCAGATCCCGCTCGGTCGGCAGGCGATGACCGGCGCGCCAGGTGCGCGATTGCAGGTTCTCCAGGATGGTCTGTCGCAGTGTCAGAGCGCTGTGCACTTTAGATCTACCCTCAGAAATTGGATAAGCAGCCCCGCATGCGCTGCCTTCATGGTGATGCGCTGATTTTATTGCCCATTTGGTACTCGATTGGTAGCATTTGTGCCAACCAGGAGATCAATTTTGCGGATCGCGACCTTTCACCACCAAGGCCGGCGCCAAGTCGGCATCGTTGCAGACGACCTGCTGAGCGTGGCACCTTTCCAGTGGACCGAGGCACGGGCACTGCGCGGCGCGCAGGCCCTGATCGAAGATGGCGTTCAAGGCCTCGAGAGCCTGACGCTCACCAGCGCCCCGGTGCCGATGGATCAGCTGCGGCTGGAGGCCCCGCTGCCGCTGCCCCGGCGCAACATCTTCTGCGTCGGACGCAATTACCACGCCCACGCCAGGGAACTGGCCGGCTCGGTGTTCAAGGACAACACGCCAAAGGCGGACGCTTGGCCGATCGTCTTCACCAAGGTGCCCGAATCGGTGACCGGCCCGCACGAAACGGTGCGCCTGCCGGGCGCGCAGGTGTCGGACCAGATCGACTACGAGGCCGAACTCGCAGTGGTCATCGGCCGCGGCGGGCGCAACATTGCGCGCGCCGATGCGATGGCCCACGTGTTCGGCTACACCATCATCAACGACGTGACCGCGCGCGACGTGCAGATGCGCCACCAGCAATGGGACCTGGGCAAGAGCTTCGACACCTTCTGCCCCATGGGCCCGTGGATCGTCACCGCCGACGCGATGAACGGCAGCGACACGCGGGTGCGTTGCTGGGTCAACGGCGAGCTGCGCCAGGACGCGCAGACCACCGACCTCATCTTCGACATCCCCTCCCTGATCGAGACCTGCTCGCGCGGCATCACGCTGTACCCTGGTGACGTGATCGCGACCGGCACCGCCGCCGGCGTCGGCCAAGGCTTCGCACCGCCGCGCTATCTGAAGGCGGGCGATGTGGTGCGCATCGAGATCGACGGGCTGGGCGCGATCGAGAACCGCTTCGAGTGAGAACATCCCGACTTCCAACGAAAGACCGATCCATGCCCAGCACCCGCCGCAGCCTGCTGCAAATCGCCACGGCACTTGCCGTCAGCACGACCTGGTCCATCGGCGCACTTGCCCAGAGCACCTGGCCCAGCAAGCCGCTCACGATGATCGTGCCCTTTCCGCCGGGCGGCGTGGCCGACACGGTGGCGCGGCCGGTGGCCGAGGCGCTGTCGCGCGAGCTCAAGCAAACGGTCGTGGTGGAAAACCGGGCCGGCGCCGGCGGCGCGGTGGGCATCGGCCACGTGGCGCGCGCGCCGGCCGATGGCTACACGGTGCTCTTGAGCCTGTCCTCCATTTCGATCCTTCCGGAGGCCGACGCGCTGCTGGACCGCAAGCCCGCCTACCAGATGAACCAGTTCAAGCCGATCGCACGCTTCACCGCCGACCCGACGGTGCTGGTGGTGCGCGCCGACGCACCATGGAAGAACATGGCCGAGTTCCTGGCCGACGCCAAGGCCAAGCCGGCGGCCTACAACTACGGCAGTTCCGGCAACTACGGCACCATGCATGTGCCCATGGAGATGCTGAAGAACACGGCCGGCTTTCGCATGACGCACATTCCCTATACCGGTGCGGGCCCGGCCATCGTCGCCCTGCTGGCCGGCCAGGTGGATGCGATCGCCACCGGCCCTTCGACCGTGGCCCAGCAGATCAAGGCCGGCAAGTTGCGCGCGCTGGCGCATTGGGGCGACCGACCGCTGGCTTCCCTGCCCGAAGTGCCCAGCCTCACGCAACTGGGCTACCCGGTGAGGTTTGCGCAATGGTCGGGGTTGTTCGTGCCGGCAGCCACGCCCGATGACGTGATCGCCAGGCTGCGCACTGCCGCGGCGCGGGCGGCCGTCGACCCGGCGGTGGTGCAGGTGATCGAGAAAGCCGGCAGCCCGATCGCCTACCTCGATGCGCCCGATTTCCAGGCCTACTGGGATGCGGACGCACGCACCATGACTGGCGCAGTCCGAAGAATCGGGAAAGTCGAGTAGAAATGCTGCACTGCAGGCAAAAAAAGCAGCCCGTTGGCTGCTTTTTTTGCATTACCGAAGTGTGATCGGTGCTGCAGAGTCTTCAATTCTAATTCCGGATGCAACAGTTGCGGAAATAGTTTTCCTCACAGTTTCGTTTATTACTTATAGATTATGAGAATGAGCGCGGCACGCAACCCGGCGGACCGGATCGCACGCCTGACTCGCCCCCATTCTCCAAGGGGGAAATGAGCGTCTTGCGGCCCTCGCTGCACACTTTTTCACGTTCTATCGATATGCCTGTCGGCGACATCAAATGCTGTCGCGTTTTGTCGGGAACTTTTGCACTCGAGCCACGTTCTCAATTTAAAAAACAATTCCACGGTTTCGTTTTGTTGTTTACGATGTGGAGCAGGTTTGAAGCTTAATGAGGGATTTTCCAAGGGCATGCAAACGACGCTGAGCACATTTCTTGCGGAAGCAGCGGTAGCGTGCGGCACGGAAGGTCCGGGCAGCGCCCACCCTTGACTGTCGTTGGAGGTGTGAACATGGATGTCATCAGCAACTTCGCAGCCCGTTACGAGCGGACTCGGGAAGAGGTTCTTTCACTCCAGGAATACCTGGAGATCTGCAAACGAGACCCCAGCGCCTACGCCACCGCGGCCGAACGCATGCTGCAGGCCATCGGCGAGCCGGAACTGGTCGACACGCGCAACGACCCGCGCCTGTCGCGCGTCTTCTCGAACAAGATCATCAAGCTCTACCCGGCCTTCAAGGAGTTCTATGGCATGGAAGACGCCATCGAACAGGTGGTGTCCTACTTCCGGCACGCAGCCCAGGGACTGGAAGAAAGGAAGCAGATCCTCTATCTGCTGGGCCCGGTCGGCGGCGGCAAGAGCTCGATCGCCGAGCGGCTCAAGCAGCTCATGGAGCACGTGCCCTTCTATTCGCTGAAGGATTCGCCGGTCAACGAGTCGCCCCTCGGCCTGTTCAACGAGACCGAGGACGGCGAGATCCTCGAGAAGGAATACGGCATTCCGCGCCGCTACCTGCAGCGCATCCTCTCGCCCTGGGCGGTGAAGCGGCTGGAAGAGTTTGGCGGCGACATCCGCCAGTTCCAGATCGTCAAGCGCTTCCCCTCGGTGCTGCGCCAGGTGGCCGTGGCCAAGACCGAGCCGGGTGACGAGAACAACCAGGACATCTCCTCCCTGGTCGGCAAGATCGACATCCGCAAGCTCGAGACCTATGCGCAGAGCGACCCGGATGCCTACGCCTATTCCGGTGGCCTGTGCCTGGCCAACCAGGGCCTGCTCGAGTTCGTCGAAATGTTCAAGGCACCGATCAAGGTGCTGCATCCCCTTCTCACGGCCACGCAAGAAGGCAACTACAAGGGCACCGAAGGCTTCGGCGCCATCCCCTTCGACGGCATCGTGCTGGCCCACAGCAACGAGAGCGAATGGAAGGCCTTCCGCAACAACAAGAACAACGAAGCTTTCCTGGACCGCATCTACATCGTGAAGGTGCCCTACTGCCTGCGCGTCTCAGAAGAAATCAAGATCTACGAGAAGCTGGTGCGCAACTCCTCGCTGGCTCACGCGCCTTGCGCCCCAGGCACCTTGCGCATGATGTCGCAGTTCGCGGTGCTGACCCGCCTGAAGGAGCCCGAGAACTCCAGCATCTTCAGCAAGATGCTGGTGTACGACGGGGACAACCTGAAGGACACCGACCCCAAGGCCAAGTCGATCCAGGAATACCGCGACTACGCCGGCGTGGACGAAGGCATGGCCGGCATCTCCACGCGCTTTTCCTTCAAGATCATCTCGAAGGTGTTCAACTTCGACAGCTCCGAGATCGCAGCCAACCCGGTGCACCTGATGTACGTGCTGGAGCAGCAGATCGAGCGCGAGCAGTTCCCGCCCGAGACCGAGCAAAAATACCTGTCCTACATCAAGGAGCTGATCGCGCCGCGCTATGCGGAGTTCATCGGCAAGGAGATCCAAACCGCGTACCTGGAGAGCTATTCGGAATACGGCCAGAACATCTTCGACCGCTACGTCACCTATGCCGACTACTGGATCCAGGACCAGGAATACCGCGACCCCGACACCGGCGAGGTCTTCGACCGCGGCTCGCTCAACACCGAGCTCGAAAAGATCGAGAAGCCGGCAGGCATCAGCAACCCGAAGGACTTCCGAAACGAGATCGTCAACTTCGTGCTGCGCGCGCGGGCCGGCAACGCGGGCAAGAACCCGCTGTGGACGAGCTACGAAAAGCTGCGCACGGTGATCGAGAAGAAGATGTTCTCCAACACCGAAGAGCTGCTGCCGGTGATCAGCTTCAACGCCAAGAGCAGCGCCGACGAGTTGAAGAAGCACGAAGACTTCGTCAACCGCATGGTCAAAAAGGGCTATACCGCCAAGCAAGTGCGCCTGTTGTGCGAGTGGTATCTGCGCGTTCGCAAGAGTTCATGAAGAATGACGGGTGACGCCCAAGAAGCGTCACCCACTGAGGAGAACAATCCTTGTCCGTGCTTCAGCAGATCATCGATCGCCGGTTGTCCGGAAAGAACAAGTCCATCGGCAACCGCGAGCGCTTCCTGCGCCGCTACCGCGAGCAGATCGGCGAAGCAGTCAAGCGCGCTGTCAGCGGTCGCGGCATCCGCGACCTGGAACAGGGCGAAGACGTCACGTTGCCCCGTCATGACGTGTCCGAGCCCGTGTTCGGCCACGGCGAGGGCGGCAACCGTGAGTATGTGCACCCCGGCAACCGCGAGTACGTCAAGGGCGACCGCATCGAGCGCCCGCAAGGCGGCGGCGGGGGCGGCGGCGGATCGCAGGCTTCCGACAGCGGCGAGGGCGAGGACGACTTCGTCTTTCGCCTGACCAAGGAAGAGTTTATGCGGGTCTTCTTCGAGGACCTGGCCCTGCCCCACCTGGTGCGCACCCAACTGGCCGAGGTGCCCGAATGGAAGAGCCACCGGGCCGGCTTCGTCACCGACGGCATGCCCAGCAATCTGCACGTGGTGCGCTCCATGCGCGGCGCGCTGTCGCGCCGCATCGCGCTTGGCGGCGAACCCCGGCGCGAGCTGCGCCAACTCGAGGAACACCTCGCCAAGCTCCAGCGCAACCCGCGCGCGCAGGACGACGCGCTGATCATGCGCGAGATCAAGGAGACCGAGCTCAAGATCGAGGAGATGCGCAAGAACATGAAGCGCATCCCCTTCCTCGACCCGATCGACCTGCGCTACCGCAACCGGGTGCGCGTGCCGGTGCCCTCGGCCAGGGCCGTGATGTTCTGCCTGATGGACGTGTCCGGCTCCATGGACGAGGCGCGCAAGGACATGTCCAAGCGCTTCTTCATGCTGCTGTACCTGTTCTTGACGCGTCACTACGACAAGATCGACCTGGTGTTCATCCGGCATCACACGCAAGCCACTGAAGTCACCGAGGACGAGTTCTTTCACACCACCGAAACCGGCGGCACCGTGGTGTCGAGCGCGCTCAAGCTCATGCACGACATCGTGAAGGCGCGCTATCCGAGCAACGAGTGGAACATCTACGGCGCGCAGGCCAGCGACGGCGACAACTGGCACCAGGACAGCGGCCAGTGCCGCAAGATCCTCGACGAGCAACTGCTGCCGCTGGTGCGCTATTACGCCTATGTGCAGGTGGCCGACGCCGAGCAGAACCTGTGGGAGGAATACGTTCAGCTGGCCGACGCCCACAAGAACTTCGCCATGCGCAAGGTGGCGGATGCGCAGGACATCTACCCGGTGTTCCGCGATCTGTTCAAGAAGGAGGGAGCGCCGGCATGACAAGCGACGTCGAAAAAAAGCCCAGCGGCAAGGCACGCGAACCACTGCCCAGCCCCTCGGACTGGACCTTCGAGCTGATCGAGCAATACCACGGCGAGATCGCCCGCGTGGCGCGCGGCTACAAGCTCGACACCTACGCCAACCAGCTGGAGATCATCACCGCCGAACAAATGATGGATGCCTACGCCTCGGTGGGCATGCCGGTCATCTATCGCCACTGGTCCTACGGCAAGCAGTTCATCTCGACCGAGAAGAACTACCGGCGTGGCCACATGGGCCTGGCCTACGAGATCGTCATCAATTCCGACCCCTGCATCGCCTATCTCATGGAAGAAAACACCATGGCGATGCAGGCCCTGGTGATTGCCCACGCGGCCTACGGCCACAACAGCTTCTTCAAGGGCAACTACCTGTTCAAGATGTGGACCGATGCCTCGTCCATCATCGATTACCTGGTCTATGCCCGCAACTACATCTCCGAGTGCGAGGAAAAGCACGGCCTGGCGGCGGTCGAAGACCTGCTCGATTCCTGCCACGCGCTGATGAACCACGGCGTGGACCGTTATCGCCGGCCGCAGAAGCTCTCTCTCGCCCAGGAACAGATCCGCCGCGCAGATCGCGAGCACTACCTGCAGCAGCAGGTGAACGACCTGTGGCGCACCCTGCCACGGCGCAGCGGGCTGGAATCGAGCGAGGAAGTCAGCAAGCGCTTCCCGGCCGAGCCGCAGGAAAACCTGCTCTATTTCATTGAAAAGAACGCGCCCCTGCTCGAGCCCTGGCAGCGCGAGGTGGTTCGCATCGTGCGCAAGGTGGCGCAGTACTTCTACCCGCAGCGCCAGACGCAGGTGATGAACGAGGGCTGGGCCACCTTCTGGCACTACACCCTGCTCAACACGCTGTACGACGAAGGCCTGCTGGCCGACGGCTTCATGATCGAGTGGCTGCAGTCGCACACCAATGTGGTGTTTCAGCCGCCCATCGGCCACCGGGCCTACAGCGGCATCAATCCGTACGCGCTGGGCTTTGCCATGTACACCGATCTGCGGCGCATCTGCGAGAAGCCGACGGAAGAAGACAAGCGCTGGTTCCCCGACCTGGCGGGCAGCAACTGGCAGACCTCGCTCGACTACGCCATGCGCAACTTCAAGGACGAGAGCTTCATCGGCCAGTTCCTGTCACCCAAGCTGATGCGCGACTTCCGCTTCTTTGCCGTTGCCGACATCGAGGATGAGCCCGAGCTCGAGGTTGCCGCCATCCATGACGACAGCGGCTATCGCCAACTGCGCGAAGCGCTCTCGCGCCAGTACGACCTGAACCATCGCGAGCCCAACATCCAGGTATGGAGCGTCAACCTGCGCGGCGACCGCTCATTGACCTTGCGGCATACCCAGCACAACGACCGCCCGCTCAACAAGGAGGCCAACGAAGTGCTCAAGCACGTGGCGCGCCTGTGGGGCTTCGACGTGCACCTGGAGAGCGTGGACGGGCGCGGCCACATCACCCGCTACAAGGCAACCGCCCCAGGGTGATGAGGCCTCCCGGCTTCTCACTTCGCTTCGCTCGACCTACTCAGAAACGCGTACCAGCGCCTCGATGGCCAGCTGGTAGCCCTTCACACCCAAGCCGACGATGATGCCGCGCGCCACCGGCGAGATGTAGGAGTGGTGCCGGAAGGATTCGCGCGCGTGCACGTTCGAAATGTGCAGCTCGATCAAGGGCACGTTGGCGCCCTTGATCGCGTCGTGCAGCGCGATCGAGGTGTGGGTGTAGGCGCCCGGATTCATCACCACGCCCAGCATGCGCCCGGCGGCAATCTCGCGGCCGGCCTCGTGGATCCAGTCGATCAGCTGCCCTTCGTGGTTGGACTGGCGGCAGTCCACTTCCACGCCAACGGCCTTGCCGGCTTCCTTGCACAACTGCTCGACGTCGGCCAGGGTTTCGTGGCCGTAGGTGGCGGGCTCGCGGGTGCCGAGCAGGTTGAGATTGGGGCCGTTGAGGACAAGGATCTTCTTCATGATGCTTCTTGGCGTGAGAGTCGATGTCAGTACTGTATCTGCGCCACGGCCCGCAGTTCCTCGGGCGTGGCGCTGCCAAAGCCGAAGAACTCCAGGTAGGCCGGAATCATCTCGAACAGCATGTCGGTGCCCACTTGCACCATGCAGCCCTTCTCACGTGCCGCGCGCAACAGCGGCGTGTATTCCGACTTCATCACCACCTCGCCGACGAAGCTCGAAGGCGAGATGCGGTCCACGTCGAAGGGCAGCGGGTCGCCCTCCTTCATGCCCAGCGGCGTGGCATTGACCACCACGTCAAAGCCGGCCGGATCGTTGGAGCCGGTGCTGACCTTGAGCTGCGGGTAGTGGCTGCGCAGCCGCGTCGCCAGCGCCTCGACCGAGGCCGCGTTCAGATCGAACAGGGCCATCTCAGCCACGCCCGCGGCCGCCAGCGACGCCGCGATGGCGCAGCCCACGCCGCCCGCGCCCGACACCAGCACCCGCGTGCCCTGCAGTGAGCGGCCCTTGCGCTCCACGCCGCGCACGAAGCCGGCGCCGTCGAACTGGTCGCCCAGCAGGCTGCCGTCGGGACGCAGCAGCACCGCGTTGCAGGCGCCGGCGATGCGCGCGGTGGTCGTCACCTCATCCACCAGGCCCATGGTCGTCACCTTGTGCGGCATGGTGACCAGGGCGCCGCGCAGATTGGTGAGCTGGGCCAGCGACTTCAGCACCTGCGGGTAATGCTCGGCCTTGACGCCCATGGGCATCACCACGGCATCGATGCCCTGGCGCTCGAACCAGGGGTTGTAGATCATCGGCGCCTTGAAGGACTCGGTGGGGTAGCCCAGGTGCGCAATGAGGGTGGTCTTTCCGCTGATCATGGTCGGGGGGCCGAGAAAGGGTCTGATGGAGGCAAGGAGGCACCACTTTAAGTCCGCACCCGGCCTGTCGCCAGCGCCAGACCGCGCGCATGCGCATTGAGCGATCGGAGTCGATCGATGATCGATCCTTTTTCGGGTTCACGATCAGAAAGGGATGGGCGCCGTATAGTGCCCGCCAGACTCAACACACCGATCGAACCACCATGAAAACACGTGCCGCCGTCGCCTGGAAATCCGCCGCGCCCCTGACCATCGAAACCGTCGACCTGGAGGGCCCGCGAGCCGGCGAAGTGCTGGTGGAGATCAAGGCCACCGGCATCTGCCACACCGACTACTACACCCTCTCGGGCGCCGACCCCGAAGGCATCTTCCCGGCC
Source organism: Variovorax sp. LARHSF232 (assembly GCF_052871435.1). Classification (NCBI taxonomy): domain Bacteria; kingdom Pseudomonadati; phylum Pseudomonadota; class Betaproteobacteria; order Burkholderiales; family Comamonadaceae; genus Variovorax; species Variovorax sp. LARHSF232. The sequence goes on from NZ_JBIXJS010000001.1 coordinate 326,330, forward strand.
ATCCTCGGCCACGAAGGCGCCGGCATTGTGGTCGATGTAGGACCGGGCGTGACCACGCTGAAAAAAGGCGATCACGTCATTCCGCTGTATACGCCCGAATGCCGCCAGTGCAAGTTTTGCCTGTCGCGCAAGACCAACCTGTGCCAGAAGATCCGCGCCACCCAGGGCAAGGGCCTGATGCCCGACGGCAGCAGCCGCTTCTCGATCGACGGCCAACCGATCTTTCACTACATGGGCACCTCCACCTTCAGCAACTACACGGTGGCGCCCGAGATCTCGCTGGCCAAGATTCGCGAGGACGCGCCCTTCGACAAGGTTTGCTACATCGGCTGCGGCGTCACCACGGGCATCGGCGCCGTGATCTTCACCGCCAAGGTCGAGGCGGGCGCCAACGTGGTGGTGTTCGGCCTGGGTGGCATCGGCCTGAACGTGATCCAGGGCGCCAAGATGGTGGGCGCCGACAAGATCATCGGCGTGGACATCAACCCGGCGCGCGAGGCCATGGCGCGCAAGTTCGGCATGACGCACTTCATCAACCCGAAGAACGTCGACAACGTTGTGGATGCCATCGTGCAGCTCACCGACGGCGGCGCCGACTACAGCTTTGAGTGCATCGGCAACACGCAGGTGATGCGCCAGGCGCTGGAGTGCACGCACAAGGGCTGGGGCCGCAGCATCATCATCGGCGTGGCCGAAGCGGGCGCCGAGATCAGCACGCGCCCCTTCCAGCTGGTGACCGGCCGCAAATGGGAAGGCTCGGCCTTCGGCGGCGCGCGCGGGCGCACCGACGTGCCGAAGATCGTCGACTGGTACATGGAGAACAAGATCAACATCGACGATCTGATCACCCACACCATGCCGCTGGAAAAGATCAACGAGGGCTTCGACCTCATGAAACGCGGCGAGTCGATCCGCGGCGTCGTCATCTACTAGCCATGCGAGCCACGCACCGCGTCCGCGCCGGCGTGCTCGAGGTGGCCTACCACCAGGCCGGGCCGGCCGACGGCCCGCCGGTGGTGCTGATGCATGGCTTTCCCTACGACATCCACGCCTACGCCGAGGTGGCGCCGCTGCTGGCGGCCCAGGGCTGCCGCGTCGTCGTGCCCTACATGCGCGGCTACGGAACCACGCGTTTTCTCGATGCCGCCACGCCGCGCTCCGGCGAGCAGGCGGCTTTCGGCGCCGACCTGCTGGCGCTGCTGGACGCCCTGGCAATTCCGCGCGCCGTGCTGGCCGGCTATGACTGGGGCGGGCGCGCCTGCTGCGTGGTGGCGGCGTTGTGGCCCGGGCGTTGCGCGGGCCTCGTTTCCTACAACAGCTACAACATCCAGAACATTGCGCGCGCCATGGAGCCGGACCTGCCGGAAAGCGAGCACCGGCTCTGGTACCAGTACTACTTTCACAGCCAGCGCGGGCGCGTGGGCCTGGAGCGGGATCGGCGTGCCATCGCGCGGCTGCTGTGGCGGCTGTGGTCACCCAGCTGGCCATTCGACGACGCCACCTTCGAGCGCAGCGCCGCCGCTTTCGACAACCCCGACTTCGTCGAGGTGGTGATCCATTCCTATCGCCATCGCTTCGGCCTGGTGCCGGGCGATCCGGCCTACGCGGACATCGAGGCGCGCCTCGCAGCGCAGCCACCCATCGGCGTGCCCTGCATCACCTTCGACGGCAGCGACGACGGCGTGCGCGAACCCGCCGATGTGCAGCAGCATGCGGATCGCTTCGCCGGCCCGCGCTCGCACCGCATCGTGCCGGGCGCCGGCCACAACCTGCCCCAGGAAAAACCGCTGCTCTTTGCCGATGCCGTGATGGAACTGGTGGCCAACAACACGCCATGAGCTTTCTTTTGCAGACACTTTCCGAACACCGCTGCTTTGGCGGCGTGATGGGCTTTTACGAACAAGCCTCGCGCGAAACCGGCCTGCCGATGCGCTTCTCGGTCTTCCTGCCGCCGCAGGCCCAAGACGGGCGACCCGTGCCGGCCCTGCTTTACCTGGCCGGCCTCACCTGCACCGAAGAAACCTTCATGATCAAGGCCGGTGCGCAACGCCTGGCGGCCGAACTGGGCCTGGCGCTCATCGCGCCCGACACCAGTCCGCGCGGGCCGGCCGTCGAAAGCCTGCCGGGCGCAACGGCCAGCTGGGACTTCGGCATCGGCGCCGGCTTTTATCTCGACGCCAGCGAGGAACCCTGGGCCACGCACTGGCGCATGGAAAGCTGGCTCCTGAACGAGCTGCTGCCCGGCGCGGCGCAGCACTTGCGCCTCGACACCGCGCGCATCGGCGTCTTTGGCCACTCCATGGGTGGCCATGGGGCGCTGACCCTGGCCTTGCGCCATCCGGGTCGGTTCAAGTCGCTCTCCGCCTTCGCGCCGATCTGCGCGCCCAGCGAGTGCCCGTGGGGGCAGAAGGCTTTTGGCAACTACCTTGGCAAAGACAATTCGGCCTGGCTCGCACACGATGCCAGCGCGCTGATGCAGTCGCAAACGGCGCCGCCCTACCCCGGCGGCATCCTGGTCGATCAGGGCCTGGCCGACAAATTCCTGGCCGAGCAACTGCACCCCGAGCGCCTGGAGGCGGCCTGCCGCGCGGTGGGCCAGCCGCTGCAACTGCGACGGCACGCGGGCTACGACCACGGCTACTACTTCATCCAGAGCTTCATGGCCGACCACCTGGCGCACCACGCCAAGGCCCTGGGCCTCGCCTAAACAGGCCCTAGAACAAGCTGCCCTGTCCCTGCGCACCGGGCGGCCGAAAGGCCTCCAGATCCATCGCGATGCGCTCCCGGTTGAATCCGATGCGGTGCGTCGCTTTCTCGAAGCGCTGCGCGATCAACTGGGCCCAGGTGCCGGTGCCCTTCATGCGCGTGTCGAAGCTGGCGTCGTAGTCCTTGCCACCGCGCATCTCGCGGATGCGCGACATCACCCTGTCCGCACGCTGCGGGTAGTGCACTTCCAGCCATTGCTTGAAGAGCGGCGCCACCTCCCAGGGCAGGCGCACCACGTTGTAGAAGGCGCTGCGCGCGCCGGCCGCCCAGGCCGCGTCCAGTACCTGCTCCATGTCTTCGGTGATGAAGGGGATCTGCGGCGACAGGCTCACGCCCACCGGCACGCCCGCCTCGGCCAGGGTGCGGATGGTGCGCAGCCGCCGATGCGGCGCGGCCGCACGCGGCTCGAGCTTGCGCGCCAGCTCGCCATCGAGCGTGGTCACGGTCAGGTACACCGCGGCGAGCCGCGCTGCGGCCATCGGCGCGATCAGGTCCAGGTCATGCTCCACCGCGCTGGACTTGGTCACCAGCGCAAAGGGGTGCCGGCATTCGTTCAACACCTCGATCACCGCGCGGGTGAGCCGCAGCTCGCGTTCGATCGGCTGGTAGCAGTCGGTGGCGGTGCCGATTGCGATCTGGCTGGGCCGATAGCCCTTCTTGCCCAGTTCCGCGCGCAGCACCTGCGCCACATTGCGCTTGGCGATCAGCTTGGTCTCGAAGTCCAGGCCGGGCGACAGGTTGAGGTAGCTGTGCGTGGGCCGGGCAAAGCAGTAGATGCAGCCGTGCTCGCAGCCGCGATAGGGATTGAGCGAGCGGTCGAAAGGCACGTCGGGCGAGTCGTTGCTGCCCAGCACCGACTTCACGTCCTCGAAGCGCACCTCGGTTTGCAAGGGCGGCAGTTCGGCTTGCGATTCGTCCAGCGTGCCCCAGCCGTCGTCGAAGTCGCTGCGGGCGTCCTTCTCGAAGCGGTGGGCCAGGTGCGAGGCCGCACCGCGGCCCTTGATGGCGTGCAGGGGGATGAAGGCGTCGGGCATGGCAAGTCACGCTACTGTATGTTTGTACAGTATGTGCCAACGCGCACCGCCTTGCATGCCCCGCTTTCAAGGGCAGGTATTCGCGCCGCTGTCAGCTCTTGAAGATCGCTTCCAGGTCCACCGGTTCCTCGCCCACCTCCAGCTTCATGCTGCTCTCGATGTGGTCGAGGTGCTCCAGCATGAGCTTCTCGGCGCGGCCGGCATCCCGCTTGGCGATGGCGTCGATGATCTGCGAATGCTCGTCGGCACGGCAACTGGTGGAGGTCGGCGCGTCGTAGAGAAAGATCATCAGGCAGGTCAGCACCGACAGCTCGCGCATGCTGCGCGTCAGCGCGGTGTTGCCCGCCAGCTCGGCCGCCAGCGAATGGAACTCGCCCGACAGGCGGATCACCGCCCGCTTGTCGTCGCGCCGGCGTGCATCGAGCTCGAGCTCCTGGTGCTGGCGCAGCTTGGCCAGCTTCTCCGGCGTCAGGGTTTCAACCAGGCGCCGCAGCACCGCGGGCTCGATCAGCCGGCGCGCCTCGAACACATCCAGCGCCTGCTCGATGGTGGGCCGCGCCACGAAGGCGCCGCGCTGCGGATAGAGCTCGACGATCTGCTCGTGCGCCAGCCGCGCCAGCACCTCGCGAATGCGCGCGCGGCTGACGTTGAAGATCTCGGCCATGCGCTCTTCCACCAGCTTGGTGCCGGGGTGCAGGCGATGCTCGAGGATGGCGACGTAGATCTTCTCGTAGATCTCGTCGTGCGCGTTCTCGCGCTGGAGCCGGGCCGGCGTAGCGCCGCGGCGAGCGGGTCGGGTCGGCGGCATGTGCGCGTGGTTGTGGTGCGGGTCGTGCGTGACGGTGGAAGGGCTCTTGCGCGAGCGCAGCGATGAACGCCCGGCGCGTGCAAAAGAAGAAGCGTCGGCGATTGTACGGAGGCCATCACCCCCTTCGAGCGCCAGGCGCAGCGCGTCGTCGTCCTCGCTCATTGCCATGAGAAGAGCTGGCCCCAGCCACGCACCTGCGACGTAGCCGCACCAGCCGCCCGCAACTGGCCCCAGACCGTGGTGCTCACGGTGTCCAGCAGCGGAATGCCCAGTTCGGCCTCGACCGATTCGGCCATCGAGGCGGCGCGCAGGTTGGTGCAGAAGGTGGTGATCGCCTGCGGCTTCGCTTCAGCCACCTCGCGCATCTGCGCGCGCAGCAGGTCCGGCTCGACCAGGGCGAAGTCGTGGTTGACGCGAATGCCCAGGTGGCGCTCGGCCACCACCTCGATGCCCAGCTTGGCGTAGTTCAGGACGATGCGCTGCTGCACGTCCGCCGTGTAGGGCGTCACCAGCGCGATGCGGGTGATGCCGCGCAACGCCAGCAGTTCGTTCAGCGCCAGCACGGCGGTGGTGGCCGCAATGCCGGTGCGTTCCCGAATGCGCTCGACCAGGCGACGGTCGGCGTCGAAGCCCAGCCAGCCCGAAGAGGTGCCGCTCCAGCCGATCACGTCGACCTTGGCGTCGGCCAGCAGTTCGGCCGCCGCCAGGATCTTGCTGTCGTCGAACTGGCCCAGCGCCTGGTCGGACAGCGCGATCTCGGTCACCTTGAAGCGCGAGAAGTGAGCGCTGCAGCCAGGCACCGCGTCGGCCAGAGCGCTGGTTAGCGGCTCCAGCGCGGTGTTGGAAGACGGCGTGAGCACGCCCAGACGGGTGGTCTTCTTGTTCATGGGAGGCATTCTGCGGTGTGGCAGATTTTTTGTCGACAGTAGTGTTAACACTAGATTCGAGAATTGCTTTGTTGACGATCATGTCGACATTAAAGGCGCCAGGCCTTCCAACACTGGCCCGGAGCTTGCAACAGCAGTTCTATCGAGGGAAACACCTCGAAGATGCACCGACACAGGGCATAGCGGAATGAAGTCAGCCATATTGTCAACATTGATGTCGAACGAATCGCACAAAATTGGTGCCAACGGGGCCCGGGCATGAGCGCGCTTGACCTGGTGCTGCGCAACGCTCGCATTGCCACGGCCGCCGACACCTTCGACGCCGACATCGGCGTCGAAGGCGGGCGCATCGTGCAGATCGGCCAGAACCTGCCCAAGGGCGCGCGCGAGATCGACGTGGCCGGCCGCGTCGTCACGCCCGGCGGCGTCGACGCCCACTGCCATCTGGATCAGCCGATGGCCCCGCCCATCCGCATGGCCGACGACTTCCACACCGGCACGCGCGCCGCGGCCTGCGGCGGCACGACCACCGTGATCCCTTTCGCCGCACAGGAAAAAGGCCAGTCGCTTCGCGCCGCCGTGGCCGACTACCACGCGCGCGCCGAAGGCAAGGCGCATGTGGACTACGCCTTCCACCTGATCGTCAGCGACCCCACGCCGCAGGTGCTGAATGAAGAGCTGCCCGCGTTGATCCGCGAGGGCTACAGCTCCTTCAAGATCTACATGACCTATGACGATCTGAAGCTGGACGACGGCCAGATCCTCGACGTGTTGTCGGTCGCCCGGCAGCACGGCGCCATGGCCATGATCCACGCCGAGAACGCCGACTGCATCGAGTGGCTGACGAAGAAGCTCGAAGCCGCCGGCCGCACCGCGCCGCGCTTCCATGCACAGTCCCGGCCGATGCTGGTGGAGCGCGAAGCCACGCACCGCGCCATCGCGCTGGCCGAGCTGGTGGACGTGCCCATTCTGATCGTGCACGTCTCGGGCCGCGAGGCGGTGGAGCAGATCCGCTGGGCGCGCGCGCATGGCCTGTCGGTGTTTGCCGAGACCTGCCCGCAATACCTCTTCCTCACCGCCGCCGACCTGGGCCTGGACGACAGCTACCACGGCGCCAAGTGCGTGTGCAGCCCGCCGCCGCGCGACAAGGCCAACCAGGAAGTGATCTGGGCCGGGCTGAACGACGGCCTGTTCACCGTCTTCAGCTCCGACCACGCGCCCTTCAAGTACGACGCGCCGGAAGGCAAGAAGCCGGGCGGCGAAGAAGTGACGTTTCGCCACATCCCGAACGGCATTCCCGGCATCGAGACCCGCCTGCCGCTGCTCTATTCCGAGGGCGTGCTGGGCGGTCGCATGACGCTCAACCGCTTCGTCGAACTCACGTCCACCAACCCGGCCAAGGCCTATGGCCTGCATCCGCGCAAGGGCACGATTGCGATCGGCAGCGACGCCGACCTGGTGGTGTGGGAAGAGCGCGAGTTCATCTTGTCCAACGAGCAACTGCACCACGCCGTCGACTACACGCCCTACGCCGGCCAGCGCCTGCGCGCGTGGCCGGCGATCACTCTGGCCGCTGGCGAGGTGGTGTGGGATGGCGCCTTCCATGCACGTCCCGGCCGCGGCCGCTTCCTGCCTTGCGGCGTCCCCAGCCTGATGCCGGCGCGCAAAAACGGAGGCGCCGCATGACGCGCCTCTTGCTCATCCAACCCAACATCTCGGACAGCGTTTCGCAGCCGATCCAGAAAGGAAAGCCCATGCATGCTCACCAACCCCTGCGCCGCCTCGCCGCTGCGCTTGCACTGGCCGGCGCCCTGCTGCCGGTCTGCGCCCAACAGAAACTGCAGATCGCCGGCAACTTCGCCAGCGAGCATCCCAGCAGCGTGGCGGTCGACCAGGTGTTCAAGAAAGAAGTTGCGCGCCTGACCGGCAACCAGCTGCAGGTCGACGTGTTCCCGGCCATGCAGCTGGGCGGCGCCAAGGAGAACGTCGACGCGGTGCGCTCCGGCACGCTGGCGCTGACCTGGGTCGGCGCCGCCTTCCTGTCGCGCATCGCGCCCGAGCTGGAAGCGGTGAGCCTGCCCTTCATCTTTTCCGACCGTGAAGCGGCCTTTCGCGTGATCGACGGCCCGGTGGGCGCCGCCATCGACAAGAAGCTGCAGGACAAGGGCTTCGTCAGCCTGGGCTGGATGGAGCTGGGCATGCGCCACGTCACCAACAGCCGCGGCCCGATCAAGACCGCGGCCGACCTCAAGGGCCTGAAGCTGCGTCTGCAGCCCAACGAGACCCACCTGGCGACCTTCCGCGCCCTGGGCGCCAACCCCGTGGCGATGGACGTCAAGGAGCTTTATTCCGCGCTCGAGCAGCACGTGGTGGACGCGCAGGAGAACCCCTACACCGTGATCGCCGCCTCACGCTACGGCGAGGTGCAGAAGCACCTGTCGAATACCGGCCACTTCTTCGACCTCATCGCGGTGGTGGCGAGCAAGAAGGCCTTCGATCAGTTGAAGCCGGAACACCAGAAGGCGGTGCGGGCAGCCATGCGCGACACCATCGTCCAGCAACGCAAGTTGGCCATCGAGGCCGAAGCCAAGGTGCTGCCCGAGCTCAAGGCCAAGATGACCTACACCGAGATCACCCCGGCCGCCCGCGACGAGATGCGCAAGATCGCGCTGCCGGCGGTGCTGGACGGCGTGAAGAAGCGCGCCGGCGCCGATCTGGTGGACCAGGTGCTGGCCGAAGCTGCCAAGCCCTGAGCACCAAGAGGGAAGAAGGACCCGCCATGACTGCCACCGTGCTGCCCGCCGTATATGACACGGCCTCCCTGCCCGGCCGAATGCTGGATCTGCTCGACCGCGCCGTGACGGCCGCACTGCTGGCGGCCGTGGCGGCCATGGTGGGCGTGGTGTCGGCGCAGGTGCTGCTGCGCTATGGATTCAACCGATCGATCGACTGGGCCGACGAGATCTCGCGCCTGGCCTTTGTCTGGAGCATCTTCCTGGCGATTCCGCTGGGCGTGCGCCAGGGCGCGCACATCGGCATCGACGTTGTGGTGCTGAAGTTCCCGCCGGCGGTGCAGCGCGTGCTGCGCCGGCTGGCCGCCGCGCTGAGCGCCCTGATGATGGGCGCCATCGCCTGGGCTGCGTTGGGCGTGGCGCGCGAGCAGTGGGACGAGCTGATGTCCACGCTGGACTGGAGTGTGGGCTGGTTCATCGTGCCGGTGGGCGTCGGCGCGGCGTTGAGCGCGTTGCATCTGCTGCGCATCGCGGTGCAAGGCCCGCCCCAGGTCGCTGCAGGGAGCGCTGAATGAGCGCCGCGCCGGGCCGCCCCAAGCAAGCTCGCACCCCCTCGGGGGGCAGCGCAGCACACGAAGTGGCAAGCGTGGGGGCACTATGAGCCTCGCGGTCGTTCTCGGATTCATGCTGCTGGCCGTGTTCGGCCTGCCGATCGCCTTTGCCATGGGCGCCGCCGCGCTGGCAGCGCTGGCGTACAGCGGCGTGGATTACTCGATGGTGCCGCAGCGCATGATGCATGCGGTCAATTCCTTCCCGCTAATGTCGATCCCCTTCTTCATGCTCGCCGGCGAGCTGATGATCAAGGCCGGCATCGTGGAGCGGCTGATCGCGCTGGCCAATGCGCTGGTGGGCCGGGTGCGCGGCGGCATGGCGCATGTCACCATGCTTTCGGGCGCGGGCCTGGCCACCGTCTCGGGCGCGGCGGTGTCGGATGCCAGCGCGCTGTCGTCGATCCTGGTGCCCTCGCTCACCAAGATCTACGACCGCGGCTTCGCCGCAGCGATCGTGGCGGCGGCCGCCAATCTCGGCCCGATCATCCCGCCCTCGGGCGCGATGATCGTCTACGCCTTCATGGCCGGCTCCTCGGTGTCGGTGGGCGGCATGTTCATGGCCGGCGTGGTGCCCGGCATCATCATCTGCATCGGCTTCATGCTGCTGTGCTCCTGGATTGCCGGCCGGCGCGGCTGGGCCGTCACCGGCGAGCCCTTCCGCCTGGCACGCGTGCTGGCGGAACTCAAGCGCTCGATCATCGTGCTGGCCATGCCGGTGGTGGTGATCGGCGGCATCGTCGGCGGCGCCTTCACCGCCACCGAAGGCGCGGCCATCGCAGTGGTCTACGCCCTGGCCATCGGCTTCTTCGTCACCCGGGCACTGCAGCTGCGCGACCTACCGGGCATCGTGGTGCGCGCCGCCATCACTTCGGCGGTGGTCGGCGCCCTCATCGCCTTCGCCTCGGTCATCACCTACCTGATGACCGTCGACCTGCTGCCACAACAGCTCTCGGCGCTGCTGCGCGCGCTCACCTCCGACCCGCTGGTCTTCATGGCGCTGGTCGCGCTGCTGCTGTTCGTGGTGGGCATGTTCCTCGAATCGAATGCGGCCTACATCATGCTGGTGCCGCTCTTGCACCCGATCGCCCTGGCCTACGGCATCGACCCGCTGCACTTCGGCTTCCTGTTCGTGCTCAACCTGGTGATCGGCATGCTGACACCGCCGGTGGGTGTGGTGCTGTTCGTGGTCTGCGGCGTCACCCAGATCTCGATGCGCGAACTGGTCAGGAACGCCTGGCCCTTCATCGCGCTGATGTACGCGGTGCTTGTGCTGTGCATGTTGCTCCCCTCGATCGTGACGGCCTTGCCGCGCGCGCTCGGCTATTGATGTTTCTTCCCGCCCTCCCTTCCTTCCTTCATTTCACCACCCAGGAGTTGCCCCGCCATGAAAAAACTCAAGTACATCCATGCCGCCCTGGCCGTCGCCGCCGCCCTGGCGCTGCCCGCCCACGCGGACGACCGCATCAAGTTCAAGGCCATCGGCCAGCCGTTGGCCACCGGCCTGATCCAGAAGAACAAGGAGCAACCGTTCTTCGAGCAGTTCGCCGCCAGGACCGGGCTGCCGATCGACGTCGACTACAAGCCCATCGACACCCTGGGCATCAAGGACACCGAGCAGCTGCGCGTGATGAAGGCCGGCCTGTTCGACATCGTGTCGCTGCGCGTCTCGCAGAATTCGCGCGACGAACCGACCCTGCTGGGCCTGGACCTGGTGGGCGCCAGCCCCGACTACGCCACCGGCCGGAAGGTGGCCAAGGCCTACTTCGACACGGTGGACGCGCGGCTGCAGCAGCAGTTCAACGTCAAGCTCCTGGGCGTGTGGCCCTTCGGGCCGCAGATCCTCTTTTGCAAGAAGCCGATCAGCAAGCTGGCCGACATCAAGGGCATGAAGGTGCGCGTGTACGACCAGAACCTGGCCAAGTTCATCGAGCTGGTGGGCGCCACGCCGGTGCCGGTGTCCTTTGCCGACACGCACCAGTCGCTGTCGCTGGGCGTGGTGGACTGCGCCATCACCGGGCCGTCGAGCGCCAACTCGGCCGGCTGGCCGGAAGTGACGACGCACCAGCTGCCGCTGGGCTTCCAGATGGCGCTCAACGGCTATGCCATCTCGCTCAAGGCCTGGAACAGCCTGAAGCCGGACCAGCAAGCCAAGCTCAAGGCTGCCTTCGACGGCCTCACGGATGACATCTGGAAGTACTCGGAAGAGCTGTTCCAGGACGCGCTCAACTGCAACGCCGGCAAGGATCCCTGCACCACCGGCAAGAAGTTCAAGCTGACCAGCGTGCCCGTCTCGCCAGCCGACGGCGAGCTGGTGCGCAGCGCGGTGAACAAGGTCTCCTTGCCGGTATGGGCCGAGGTGTGCGACAAGTCGAACCCGGGCTGCTCGCAGAAGTGGACCGCCACCGTCGCGCCGGTCATCGGCCTCAAGTAAGGCCAGCACCTCTCGTTCCCGATATCTGAAGGAGACACCGATATGAGCGCTGCACCCCCTGTGCATGCGCCGGGCGCCGCCCCCGCGGCAGCCCGGCCGGCCCCGGCCGACCAGAAAAGCTTCCACATGAAGGACCGCATCGAAACCCTGCTGGCCACCGTCTTCGGCGGCATCTTCCTCGCGCTCTCCGTGGTGGTCGCGGTCGAGACGATCAGCCGCAAGCTGTTCAATGTCTCGCTGCAAGGCGCCGACGAGCTGGGCGGCTACGCGCTGGCGGTGGGCTCCACCATTGCCTTCAGCCTGGCGCTGATGGGCCGCAACCACATCCGCGTGGACGTGTTCCACGAGAAGTTCTCGCGCGGCACGCAGGCGCTGCTCAATTGGCTGTCGATCATGACGCTGGCCATCCTGGGCGCCTTCATCGCCTGGATCGCCTTCAAGGTGATTGGCGACACGCTGCAGTACCGCAGCACGGCCCAGACTCCCTGGGCCACGCCGCTGATCTATCCACAGGGCGTGTGGTACGCGGGCCTGGTGACCTTCGCGCTGGTGGCCATCGGCTACGCGGTGCGCGCCACGGTGCTGCTGCTGACGCACCGCGTCGACACACTGAACCACGACTTCCACCCCAAGAGCGCGAAGGAAGAGCTCAAGGAAGAGCTGGAAGACCTCGCCGTGCGCCAGGGCGGCGCCCCAGGAGAACAGCCATGAACATCGCCATCATCGGTTTCGCCTTTTTCGCCATGATCGGCCTGATGCTGGTGGGCATCCCGATCGCCGTCTCGATGGCGCTGGTGGGCATCGTCGGCGGCATCGCCGCCTACGGCGTGCCCTTCATGGACTCGATCGCACCGGTGGTCTGGGGCGTGCAGAACGAGAACCTGCTCACATCCATCCCGCTGTTCGTGCTGCTGGGCGAACTGCTGCTGCGCTCGGGCATCGCCGACCGCATGTACATCGCGCTGTCGGCCTGGCTGGGCCGGCTGCCGGGCGGCCTGCTGCACACCAACATCGGCAGCTGCGCGCTGTTTGCCGCGACCTCGGGTTCGTCGGTGGCGACCGCTGCCACCGTGGGCACCGTCGCCCTGCCGTCGCTGCAAAAGCGCGGCTATTCGATGCGCGCCTCGCTCGGCTCGCTGGCGGCCGGCGGCACGCTCGGCATCCTGATTCCGCCGAGCGTGAACATGATCGTCTACGGCTCGCTCACCAACAACTCGATCGGCAAGCTCTTCATCGCCGGCATCATCCCGGGCATCCTGCTCACCGGCTGCTTCATGCTGTGGATCTGGATCTCCAGCGTGATGAGCGGCGACGTCAAGCGCGAGGAAAAAGTACCGTTGCCGGAGCGCCTGCGCGTGCTGCGCTACCTGGTGCCCCCGCTGGTGGTGTTCGGCATCGTGATGGGCAGCCTGTACTTCGGCATCGCCACCACCACCGAGAGCGCGGCGCTGGGCGTGATCGCCGCCCTGTTCTTCGTCTGGCAGTCGGGCAAGCTGAGCTGGGAGGTGCTGCGCACCTGCTTCATCTCGACCGCGCGGGTGAGCGGCATGATTTTGCTCATCATCACCGCGGCCTTCATCCTCAACCTCACCATCAGCCTGACCGGGGTGGCCGAGGCGATGACCAAGTGGGTTGCCGGCCTGGGCCTTTCCGCCACCGGCCTGATCCTGGCGCTGATCGTGTTCTACCTGATCCTGGGCATGTTCATGGACGTGCTGTCGATGCAGGTGGCGACCATCCCGATCACCTACCCGATCGCCACCGCACTGGGCGTGGATCCGATCTGGTTCGGCATCTTCATCGTGTTGATGTGCGAGCTGGGGCTGATCACGCCGCCGGTGGGCATGAACCTGTTCGTGGTGCACGGCATCCGGCCGGACAAGGGCGGACTGGAAGATGCGATCTGGGGCGCGCTGCCCTACGCGGCCATCATGATCGGCTTCACCTTGCTGCTGATGGTCGTGCCGGGCCTGGCAACCTGGCTGCCTTCGAAGATGTAGGGCGCAGCCGATGAGCAGACAGCAGGAACTGTGGGCGCTGAGTGCCACCGAGCTGGCGCACCGCTATCGCCATGGCAGCCTGACGCCGCTGGCGGTCGTGCGTGACATCCTGGAGCGCATCGACGCGGTCAACCCGCGGTTGACCGCGGTGGTGGCGCGGCGCGACGATGCGGTGCTGGCCGAGGCGCAGGCCGCCACGCACCGCTTCGCCAAGGCGCATCCCTTGTCGCCGCTGGACGGCATTCCGCTCACGGTGAAGGACAGCCTGTTCCTGGCCGACCTGCCCACCACCTGCGGCACGCCGGCCCTGGCCGACTATCGGCCCGGCCATGACGAGCTGGCGGCGGCGCGGGCCCGCGCTGCCGGCGCGCTGATCCTGGGCAAGACCAACGTGCCGGAGTTCGCCAACGACGGCTACACCGCCAATCCGCTGTTCGGCGTCACCGGCAACCCCTGGGCACCGGAGCTCACGCCCGGTGGCTCCAGCGGCGGCGCGGTGGCGGCGGTGGCGGCCGGCATGGGGCCGCTGGCCATCGCACAGGACGGCGGCGGCTCGATCCGGCGGCCGGCCTCGCACACCGGCCTGGTGGGGCTCAAGCCCTCGCTCAGCGCCTGGCCGCGCCAGCATGCGCTGCCGGGCCTGCTGCTGGACTTCGATTGCATCGGCCCGGTGGGCCGCACGGTGGCCGACGTGCGCCTGCTGTTCGACGCGGTGCGCGGTGCGTCGCTGGCCGACCGCTCCTCGCAGGCTGCGGCCTGGGCCGCGGCGGCGCGTCGGCCGCCGGCCGCTGCGAAGGCGCTGCGGATTCTTTATGTGGAGCATCTGAACGCCAATCCGCTGGACCGCCAGATCGCGGCCAGTTGCCGCGCTGCCGTGCGGCAGCTGGCCGCCCTGGGGCATTCGGTGGAAGACGGCGCGCTGCCGCTGGACGTGCACTTCGTGCTGCAGGCCTGGCCCGAAATCGGCCAGGTGGGCCTGGCCGCCATGTTCGAGCAGCAGCCGGACTGGGAGGCACAAGCCAGCCTCAAGTACCGGGCCGCGGCCGACGCCGGCCGCCGCATCTCGGGCGCGCGGGTCTGGCAGATCATGGAACGGGTGCATCGGCTGCGCCGCGAATCCGCGGCCATGTTCGAACGCTTCGACCTCATCGCCATGCCAGCGGCCGCCGCCCTGCCCTGGCCAGCGCACGAGGCCTACCCCACGCACATCGACGGCCAGGAGGTGGGTCCGCGCGGCCATGCGGTCTACACCGGCTGGGTCAATGCCGCCGGCCTGCCCGGCCTGGCGCTGCCGGCTGCGCCTTCGCGCGAGGGCCTGCCGATCGGGCTGCAGCTGATCGGTCCCTTTGGCGCCGATGATCTGCTGCTCGATATCGGCGTTGCCTACGAGGCCGCTGCCCCCTGGGCCGACCGCTGGCCCACGCTATGAAAAGCTGTGAACGAAGGAACAAGAAACCATGACGATGATCGATGCCGCAGTCGCGGCCCTGGTGACGGCGCGCAACGCGCACCGCGCCACCCCTGCGGCCCAGGTGCCGCTGCCTGACGCCGCTGCCGCTTATGCAGTGCAGGCAGGCGTGGCCCGCGCGCTCGGCTGGTTCCAGGACGGCGCATCAGCGCGCCATTGGAAATCCGGCGGGCCCTCGCGCGATGCCACGCTGACCCACGCGCCCTTGCCGCCTGCCGGCATCTGGCCAAGCCCCGCCGACGCGCGCGCCTGGCCCTTTCATCTGCGCGGCATCGAGGCCGAGATTGCGCTGCGGCTGGGCGCCGACGTGGATGCCACGCGTGCCGCCGGCTTGGACCTGGCCAGCGCCAGCGCGCTGGTCGATGCCATGTGCGTCTCGATCGAGCTGGTGGATTCACGCTGGCGCGAAGCGCTGGAGGCACCGGCGCTGGCCAAGCTGGCCGACCTGCAATCGCATGGCGCCCTGGTATTGGGCGATTGGCAACCCTTTGCGCCGCGCGACTGGTCGGCGCAGCGCTGCCGCGTGCATATCGGCGCGCGGCCGGTGCTGGAGTTCCAGGGCACGCATTCCATGGGTGACCCGGCCTTCGTGCTGATGGCCTGGCTGCGCCACGCCACCCAGGACGGCGCTGTGGTGCGCGCCGGCACGGTGGTCACCACCGGCACCTGGTGCGGCCTGCCGCTGGCGACGGCCGGCGATCGGGTGCTGGCCGAATTCCCCGGCATCGGCCAGGCCGAAGTTCAACTCTGAAGAAGACACAGGAGACAAGACAAATGATTTCCCTGAACCAGCATCCCAGCGGCCGCCACTTCCTGCAGATCCCCGGCCCCAGCCCGGTGCCCGACCGCATCCTGCGCGCCATCAGCCTGCCCACCATCGACCACCGCGGGCCGGAGTTCGGCGCGCTGGGCAAGAAGGTGGTCGCGGGCATGCAGCAGATCTTCCAGACGCGGCACCCGGTGGCGATCTACCCGGCCTCGGGCACCGGCGCCTGGGAGGCCGCGCTGGTCAACACCTTGAGCCCCGGCGATTCGGTGCTGATGTACGAGACCGGCCATTTCGCCAGCCTGTGGCGGGCGATGGCGCTCAAGCTGGGGCTGGAGCCCGAGTTCCTGGCGCTGCCCGGCACCGACAAGGAAACCGGCCTGCCCCTGGCCTGGCGCAACGGCGTGCGCGCCGAACTGATCGAAGAGCGTCTGCGCAAGGACAGCAACCACCGCATCCAGGCAGTGTGCGTGGTGCACAACGAGACCTCCACCGGCGTCACCTCCGACATCGCCGCGGTGCGCCGCGCCATCGATGCCGCGCGCCACCCGGCCCTCTTGATGGTCGACACCATCTCCGGCCTGGCCAGCGCGGACTTCCGGCACGACGAATGGGGCGTGGATGTCACCGTGAGCGGCTCGCAAAAGGGTCTGATGCTGCCGCCGGGCATCAGCTTCAATGCCCTCTCGCCCAAGGCCCTCGCACGTGCCAAAGACGCCAAGCTGCCGCGCGCCTACTGGGCCTGGGACGAGATCGTGGAGATGAGCGCCAGCGGCTACTGGCCCTACACGCCCAGCACCAACCTGCTCTACGGGCTGTCGGAGGCTCTGGACATGATCCTGGACCAGGGCCTGCCCGCCATCTTTGCGCGCCACAAGCGCTGGTCCGAAGGCGTGCGCGCGGCCGTCGGCGCCTGGGGCCTGCCCACGCAGTGCGCCGACGCGGCCCTGCACTCGCCGGTGCTGACCGGCGTGATCACGCCCGAAGGCGTCGATGCCGACGGCTTGCGCCGGCTGATGCACCAGCGCTTCGACCTCTCGCTGGGCACGGGCCTGGGCAAGCTCAAGGGCCGCATGTTCCGCATCGGCCACCTGGGCGACTGCAACGACCTCACGCTGATGGCCACGTTGGCCGGTGTCGAAATGGGCTTGAAGCTGGGCGGCGTGAAACTGGCTGGCTCGGGCGTGGCCGCGGCGATGGACTTCTTTGCAGCGACGCCCGCCCGCGAAGCCTAGAACTCCGCGTCGAGCTCGTCGATTTCCTCGGGCTCGGCCTTGGCGGCCTTCACCCATTCCTGCATCGCCGGCAGTTCCATGATGCGCTTGCAGTAGGCGGCGCAGACCTTGTCCAGCATCACGTCGTAGCTCAGGAAGCGGGTGACGACGGGTGCGTACATGGCGTCGGCCATGCAAGGCGTCGCGCCGAACAGGTAGGGCCCGCCGTAGCTTTGCAGGCATTCGCGCCAGATGGCAACGATGCGGTCGATGTCGGCCTGCGCGCGCGACCACACCTTGAAGCTGGGGAAGCGGGCCTTGATGTTCATCGGCAGCGCGCTGCGCAGCGAACCGAAGCCCGAATGCATCTCGCCGCAGATCGCCCGGCAATGGGCGCGGGCCTTGGCGTCGGCCGGCAAGAGGCCCGCCCTGGGCTTGATCTCGTTGAGGTACTCGCCAATGGCCAGCGTGTCCCAGACCTTGACGCCGCCGTGCTGCAGCGAAGGCACCAGCATCGAGGAAGAGAGCAGCAGCATCTCGGCCTTCATGGCCGGGTCGTCCGGCGGAATCACCTTTTCGCTGAAATCCAATCCCGCCAGGCGGCACATCAGCCAGCCGCGCAGCGCCCAGGCACCGTAGTTCTTGCTGCTGATGGTGAGAACGGGTTTGGCCATGTGCTGCTCCTGATGTCACGGGGCCAGTGCAAGGCTTGTGCCAGAACGGTGCGCCCGACGCGAACGCGATGCGCCGGCTTGGCCCGCAACTTGCCTGCAAGCCTTGCATGTTGTATCGGGCCTACCAGTCCTCCATGGATTCCACTTCGCCGATGCGGCTTGCGGCGCAGTACCTTGGCAGCGCCCTGTGGCAGGCGCAGGACGAGCGCACTGCCACGCGGCGGATGGCGGCCTTCCTCGACGTGTTTTCGCGCATGCGGCTCACGCATTCGCGGCCGGCCTACGGCATCACGCAGGTGAGGGTCGACGGCCAGGAGGTGGCCGTGTACGAGGAGCCGGTGCTGGTGGCGCCCTTCGGCACCCTGTTGCATTTCCGCAAGCAGAGCCCGGCCGTGCAGCCGCCCGTGCTGCTGGCCGCACCACTTTCGGGCCACTTCGCCACCCTGCTGCGCGAAACGGTGCGCACGCTCCTGCGCGACCATGACGTCTACATCACCGACTGGCACAACGCACGCGACGTGCCGCTGTGGCACGGCGGCTTCGGGCTGGACGACTACACGCGCCAGATCATCCAGTTCCTGGAGGCTGTCGGCCCGGGCGTGAGCCTGGTGGCGGTGTGCCAGCCCTGCGTGGCGGCGCTGGCCGCCACCGCGCTGATGGCCGAGGACGACCACCCGGCCACGCCCATCAGCCTGACCCTGATGGCCGGGCCGGTGGACTGCCGCGTCAATCCGACCGCGGTGAACAAGCTGGCCACCGACCGGCCCATCGAATGGTTCCGGCGCAACCTGATCAGCCGCGTGCCCTGGCCGCACGCGGGCACGATGCGCCGCGTGTACCCCGGCTTCCTGCAGCTCACCGCCTTCATGAGCATGAACGCACCGCGGCACAAGAAGCAGTTCGAGTTGCTCTATCAGCACCTGGTGGACGGCGAGCTGCAACAGGCCGACACCATCCGCAACTTCTACGACGAGTACTTCGCGGTCAACGACCTGCCGGCCGAGTTCTACCTGGAGACGGTGGAGCGGGTGTTCCAGACCTACGACCTGCCGCGCGGCGTGCTCACGGTGGGCGATCGCAAGGTGAATCCGGCAGCCATCCGCCGCACTGCGCTGCTGACGGTGGAGGGCGAGCGCGACGACATCTGCGCCGTTGGCCAGACGGTGGCGGCGCAAGACCTGTGCACCGGCATCCGGCCCTACCTCAAGACGCATCACCTGCAAGCCGGTGTGGGGCACTACGGCGTGTTCAGCGGCAGCCGGTGGAACCAGCAGATCTACCCGAGGGTGCGCGAGATCATTCACAACGCCACCGAGCTGTACGGCGCGCGGACGACGCCGGCGCGAGCGGTGTCCGCCTGAGCCTCTAGGTGGCGGGGCGCGCGCGCTTTGCCTTTGTTCTTGGCGCCTTCTCTTCCTTCTTCCTTGAGATGCGCCGCATGGGCAGTCCGGGCGGCAGCGGCAGCCGCTCCCGCAGGAAGCTGATCAGCGCTTGCGCCACCACATTGCGCATCGGCCCCGGCTGGTAGACCAGCACCACGCGCCGCTCCACCTTGGGCTTGGCCAGTGGCAGCACGACGAGCGATGGATCGCGCAGCGAGTCGGTGTACAGCCGCGGCATCAGCCCCAGCGCCAGCCCACCGCGCACCAGTGCGTAGAGGGTTTCGGAATAGCTCACCCGGTAGGGCTCGGCACCCTGCGCAAACTGGGCGCGCGCCGGATTGCCCAGGGCCGGCATGCTGCCGCTTTCGAACAGCACCAGGCGCTCGCCGCCGATCGCCTCCCAGCTCACCTCCTGCGCGCCGGCCAGCGCATGGTCGCGGCGCGCCACCAGCACCAGCGGATCGCGAAACAGCTCGACGCAGGCCAGGCCGCCGGGCGGCTCGGTGATGGCGGCCACGGCGAAATCGAGCTGCCCGCTGCGCACCTCGGCCAGCAAGGTGGTGGACGGTGCGTCGCGCCAGGTCAGCTCCAGCGCCTGACCGGTCTCGTGCAGAAAATCGCCCACCGCGGCCGCCACGCCGCCGCTGGCCGAGGGAATCACGCCGATGCGCACGAAGGCGCGGCCGCGCCGCACCGTGCTCTCGATGTCGCGCAGCGCCACCTCCACCGTGTTGACCAGGAAATCGGTGCGCGCCAGCACTTCTGCACCCACCGGCGTCAGGGCCAGGCGGTGGGTGGAGCGGGTCAGCAGTTCGGCGCCCAGCAGCTTTTCCATCTGCTTGATGGCGTTGCTCAGGGCCGGCTGGGTGATGGCAAGCCGCTGCGCAGCGCGGCCGAAATGGCCCTCCTGCACCAGCACCGAGAAGCACTGCAGCTGGCGCAAGGTCAGGGCACGCAGGGGCTGGGGTTCCATGGCTTGCTCTCTTCCCGGCAATCAGTTGAATGAATGAAATTATAAAAATTCAAAACTTCACTTATGAGTAGCCGCTGCCTAGACTGCCGGGCATGACCCCCGCCTCGCTCGACGCCTTTCTGCACGCGATCCCCAAGGTCGAGCTGCACTGCCACCTGTTCGGCACGGTGCGTCACGCCACCTTCTCCGAGCTCAACCGCCGCGCAGGCTCACCGCTGGCGCAGGACGAGATCGAAGGCTTCTACACCCGCGGCGAGAAGCCGGTGGGCGTGCTGCGGGTGCTGCGCGCGCTCGATGCGCAGCTGGTGCGAAGCCCCGACGACCTGCATCGGCTCACCTACGAATACCTGCAGGACGCCGCCAGCCACAACGTGCGCTACGCCGAGTTCTTCTGGAACCCGACCGGCACGGTGCATGCGTCCGGCATCCCCTACCGCGCGGCGCAGGAAGCGATCGTGCGGGCCATCCACGACGCACAGCGCGACTGGCGCATCACCGGCCGCCTGATCGCCGCCATCGACCGCGAGGCCAGCCCCGAGGCTGCGGTGGAGATGGTCGACTGGGTGCTGGCGAACCGCCGCGAGGAAGAAGTGATCGGCATCGGCATCGACTATCGCGAAGTCGACCGTCCGCCGGAACTGTTCATCGAGGCCTACCAGCGCGCGCGCCGCGCCGGCCTCAAGACCACCGCGCATGCCGGCGAGTTCGGCATGCCCTGGACCAACGTGCGCACCGCGCTCGACCTGCTGCAGGTGGACCGCATCGACCACGGCTACACGGTGGTGGACCAGCCCGACTTCGCGCGCGAATGCGCCGATCGCGGCGTGCTCTTCACCGTGGTGCCGACCAACTCCTACTACCTGCGCACCCTGGCGCCCGAGCGCTGGGCGATGGACCATCCGATCCGCCGCATGCCGGGGCTGGGCCTTCGCATCCACCCCAACACCGACGACCCGACCCTGCACAAGGTCACGCCCACCCAGGCCTGGGCCATGATGGTGCGGGACTTCGGCTTCGGCCTTTCCGACCTGCGCGGCTTCATGCGCAACGGCCTGGATGGCGCCTGGATCGACGACGACCGGCGCCGTGCCTGGCACGCGCAATGGGGCGCCGAGTTCGACCAGCTGCGCGAGCGCCATCTTCCCGACCCCTCTTCTTCCTCCTCCGGAACCTGACCATGCCCTCGACCAAGCCCCTCGTCCTTGCCTCTCTGCTCGCAGTCGTGCTGCCTGGCACGGCCTTCGCGCAAGCCGCCTGGCCCGCGGCCAAGCCCATCACCCTGATCGTTCCCTACTCGGCCGGCGGCAGCGTGGACTACAACGCCCGCCTGGTCGCCACCAAGCTGGGCGAGCGGCTCAAGCAGTCGGTGGTGATCGAGAACGTGACCGGCGCCGGCGGCGCCATCGGCGTGGCCAAGGCGGTGAACGCCGCGGCCGACGGCTACACCCTGGTGGCCGGGCCGGACAGCGCGATCGCCATCGGCAAGCTCATCAACCCCGCCGCCTTCAAGTTCGACCCGCTGAAGGACCTGGCGCCGGTGGGCATGCTCAACACCGCGCCGATGGTGCTGGTGGCGCGGCCCGGCCTGCCGGTACAGAGCTACGCCGACCTGGTCAAGCTCGCCAAGGCCTCCCCCGGCAAGTACAACTACGCCACCTCCGGCGTGGGTACGGTGCTGCAGCTGGCGATGGAACTGCTCAAGGAAAAGAGCGGCATCTACGTCACCCACATCCCCTACCGCGGCGGCGCGCAGATCGCCACCGACGTGATCGGCAACCAGGTCGACCTGGCGATGCTGGTGAGCACCAGCGCCATTGCGCACGTGACGGGCGGGCGCCTGAAGGCCCTGGGCGTGACCGGCGGCCAGCGGCTGCAGAGCCTGCCGCAGGTGCCGGCCTTCAGCGAGATGCCGGGCCTGAAGGACTATTCGATGGTGAGCTGGACCGGCATCTTCGCGCCGGTCGCCACGCCGGCGGCCACCGTCAAGCGCCTCAATGAGGAATTGAACGCGGTGCTGAAGGACCCGGAGGTGCGGGCCAAGATGCAGGAGCAAGGCGCGCTGCCCGGCAGCGGCTCGGCCGAGGACCTCGGCAAGTTTGTGCAGGCCGAGTACGTGCGCAATCAGAAGATCGTGCAGGCGGCGAACATCAAGGAATGAGGCGCGTCGACCTCGGCGTTCAGCTCTTGCTGTCTTCTTCCTCCGCCGGCCAGTCGCGGATGTAGGCCTTGAGCATCTTGTTCTCGAAGTTCTGGCTGTCGACCACCGCCTTGGCGACGTCGTAGAAGCTCACCACGCCCATCAGCATGCGCTTGTCCATCACGGGCATGTAGCGCGCGTGACGCTCCAGCATGATGCGGCGGATCTCGTCGAGGTCGGTCTCCAGGGTGCAGGTGACCGGGGCGTCGTCCATGGCCTTGCGCACCAGGGTGCTGCCGACCGTACCGCCGTTGGCCACGATGGCCACGATCACCTCTCGGAAAGTGAGCATGCCCACCAGGTCGCCATGCTCCATCACGACGAGCGAGCCGATGTCCTTGTCGGCCATGATGTTGACGGCATCCGCCAGGGGCTCATCGGGCGTGATGGTGAAGAGCGTGTTGCCCTTCACACGCAGGATGTCGCTGACTTTCATGGGGTGTGCTCCTCTACTGGTGGGCTGATGCCGATTCAAATATAGCCCACAAATCCCACACAATGACCGCTCATTGGCACGTCCACGACACCGTCGCTGTCTTGCAGACGTAACGGGTCGTTTGCGAACTCATTTTCCTGAAAGGCTCCCATGCCCGGCTATTCCGATCCCGGCTTCGACACGCTCGCGCTGCATGCGGGCGCCGCGCCCGACCCCACCACCGGCGCGCGCGCCGTGCCGATCCACCTCACCACCTCCTTCGTGTTCGAGTCCAGCGACCACGCTGCCTCGCTGTTCAACCTGGAGCGCGCCGGCCACGTGTACTCGCGCATCAGCAACCCGACCAACGCGGTGCTGGAGCAGCGCGTGTCGGCGCTGGAAGGCGGCATCGGCGCCATCGCCACGGCCAGCGGGCAGGCGGCGCTGCACCTGTCCATCGCCACGCTGATGGGGGCCGGCTCGCACATCGTGGCCAGCACCGCGCTGTACGGCGGCTCGCAAAACCTTTTGCACTACACGATGCGGCGCTTCGGCATCGACACCACCTTCGTCAAGCCCGGCGACCTCGACGGCTGGCGCGCCGCCATCCGGCCCAACACCAAGCTGCTGTTCGGCGAGACGGTAGGCAATCCGGGCCTGGACGTGCTGGACATTCCGGACGTCAGCGAGATCGCGCACGACGCCGGCGTGCCGCTGCTGGTGGATTCCACGCTGACTTCGCCCTACCTCATCAAGCCCTTCGACTGGGGCGCCGACCTGGTCTACCACTCGGCCACGAAGTTCCTGTCGGGGCACGGCACGGTCATCGGCGGCATCGTGGTGGATGGGGGCAGCTTCGACTGGGAACGCTCGGGCAAATTCGCCGAGCTGACTCAGGCCTACGAAGGCTTCCACAACATGGTGTTCTCGGAAGAGAGCACGGTGGGCGCCTTCCTCTTGCGCGCGCGGCGCGAGGGCTTGCGCGACTTCGGCGCGTCGATGAGCCCGCACACGGCCTGGCTGATCCTGCAGGGCATCGAGACCCTGCCGCTGCGCATGGAGCGCCACATCGACAACACGCAGAAGGTGGTGGAGTTCCTGGCCAGCCACCCCTTCGTGGCGCACGTGGGCCATCCGCTGCTGCCGTCGCACGCGAGCCACGCGCTGGCCAACAAGCTCTTGCGCCACGGCGCCAAGGGTGCGGGCGCGGTGTTCAGCTTCGACCTCAAGGGCAACCGAGAGCAGGGCAAGAAGTTCATCGAGACCTTGCGCCTGTTCAGCCACCTGGCCAACGTGGGCGACTGCCGCAGCCTGGTGATCCACCCCGCCAGCACCACGCATTTCCGCATGACGGACGAGGCGCTGGCCGGCGCCGGCATCACGCAAGGCACGATCCGCCTGTCGATCGGGCTGGAGGATCCGGCCGACCTGATCGATGACCTCAAGCGGGCGCTGAAGGCCGCGGAGAAAGCAGCATGAACATCACGGTCACCGCACAACCCGTCTACGCCTACACCGGCGGCAAGCCCTTCGATGCGGCCAAGCCCACGGTGCTTTTCATCCACGGCGTGCTGAACGACCACAGCGTCTGGATCTTGCAAAGCCGCTGGTTCGCCCACCACGGCTGGAACGTGCTGGCCATCGATCTTCCCGGGCATTGCAAGAGCGGCGGCACGCCGCCGGCCAGCGTGGAAGAGGCGGCGCAATTCATCATCGCCCTGCTCGACGCGGCGGGCATCGAACGGGCGGCCCTGGTGGGCCACAGCTTCGGATCGTTGATCGCGCTGGAGACGGCAGCACGTGCGCCGGATCGGGTGACGGCGCTGGCGCTGGTTGGCACGGCCTACCCGATGAAGGTCTCGCCGGCGCTGCTGGACGCGTCGCTGAACGAGCCGCAGCGCGCCATCGCCATGGTCAACACCTTCTCGCATTCCATGCTGGCGCCGCCACCCTCAACCCTCGGGCCGGGCACCTGGCTCTACGGCAGCTCGCGCGCGCTGATGCGCCGGGTGTTGGCGAGCAACCGCGAGGCCAACCTGTTCCACGTCGGCTTTTCCGCCTGCAACGACTACGCCGGCGGCGAGGCCGCCCTCGAGGCGCTGCGCTGCCCGGTGCTGTTCCTCCTGGGTTCAGCCGACCAGATGACGCAGGCGGCCGCCGCGCAGAAGCTGGCCAGCCGCGCAGCAGGCGATGCCCGCGTGGTGACGGTGGAAGCGGGGCACGCGCTGATGTCGGAAGCGCCCGACGCGGTGCTGTTCGCCCTCGCCGAATTTCTCGGCGCGCGCTAGGGCAGCTGGAACTCGCCGGGCGAGCGCGCCAGTGCGGCGAGCAATGCCGCGACATGCTCGTCACTGGGCTGCGGCGCCGAAAGGGCCGTCAGCATTCGAGACAGGGTCTGGGCATTGGGCAGCAGGGGCCCGAGGAAACGGGTGCCGTCCTGCCCGGCCACCAGCACGGTGGGGAAAGTCTCGACGTCGAATTCGTCGGCGAATTCCGCATGGTCCTCAATGTCCACCCAGGCAAAACGAAAACCGGGGTGGGCGCGCGCCACTTCCTCGAACAGCGGGCGGTAGTCGCGGCAGGTGCCGCACCACTCGGCGCACAGGCAAACCACCCAGGGGGCGTCGTCGTCGGCAGCGGGGGCTGCTCCAGGGGTCGGCAATGCGCTCACAAGAATGGGTGGGGCGAAGGAAGGGTTTGCGGGTTGGCGGCTGGTGGACCGCCTCACTATTATGGGCAAAGGCCAAGCGCCCCACAGGAGACAACGATGAATACCGCCACAACACCCGCCCATGGCGGCCCGGCCGTCGACCCGCGCAGCTTCAAGAGCTTTGCCGAGTTCTATCCCTTCTATCTGAGCGAGCACAGCAACCGCACTTGCCGGCAACTGCACTTCGTGGGTTCTTCGCTCTCGCTCGTGTGCCTGGCCACGCTGATCCTGACCGGCAACTGGTGGTGGCTGCTCCCGGCCATCGTGGTGGGCTACGCCTTCGCCTGGATCGGCCACTTCGGATTCGAGAAGAACAAGCCGGCCTCCTTCAAGCGCCCGCTCTACAGCTTCATGGGCGACTGGGCGATGTACCGCGACGTCTTGTTGGGCAGGGTCAAGCTGTAGTCAGCGGCGCCTTGGGCAGCACGTCGCCCAGGCTCAGCTCGGACAGCGGGCCCTTGTTCCACAGCGCGACCAGGGGCTCGGCGCGCGTCATCATCAGCTCGCGCAGCAGCGGCTCCAGCGCGGTCGTTTCGGGGTCGACCAGCAGCACCAGCCGCGGTTCCCCGTCGGCCCTTTCCTCGGCGATGCGGCCGACCCAGTCGAGCGCGACCAGCGTTTCCAGCACCGGTGCCAGCTGCAGGGCATCGACACGCATGCGGGCCACCAGTTTGGCCGCACCGAGCCCCTTTGTCTGCGGTGCGTCGCGCGCCACGGCCAGGTGCTGCAGCGCCTCGAGCGCGAGCTGCAGCGGCCAGCCCGGCGATCCACCGCGCCGCGCCACCCCGCTCAACAGGCTGGGCAGGTAGGCTGCGATCACCGCGCCGAACAGCACGATCACCCATGCGATGTAGATCCACACCAAGAGGATCGGCAGGGTGGCAAAGGCGCCGTACAGCACGGAATAGGTGGGCACGAGGCCGAAGTAGAAGGCCAGCAGCTTCTTGGCGATCTCGATGGCAATCGCCACGAACAGCCCGCCGGCCCAGGCATGCGACCACTTGACCTCGGTGTTGGGAACATAGTGATAGAGCCCCGCCATGCCGCCGGCCAAGAGGAAGAACTCCGCCATGTCGAACACCAGCTTGAGCCCAGCGTCGTCCACCAGCCCGCGCGAGGCCGCAAAGACATAGGAGGTGGTGGACAGGCTCAGCGCCAGCACCAGCGGGCCCAGGGTGGCGGCCGCCCAATAGACCAGCACCCGCTGCGCCAACGGCCGCGGCCTGCGCACCCGCCAGATGTTGTTGAGCGTCTTGTCGATGGTCAGGATCAGCGCAAAGGCCGTGAGCAGCAGCACCGCCAGGCCCAGCACGCCCAGGCCACCGGCCTTGCTGGCGAACTGCGTCAGATAGCCCAGCACCTGGCGCGCGATGTTCTCCGGGATCAGGCTCTCGACCAGCCAGCGCTGCACCCGCCCCTGCATCTTGGCGAACATCGGGAAGGCGGTGAACAGCGCCAGCGCCACGGTGAAGAAGGGCACCAGCGCGATGGTGGTGGTGAAGGTCAGGCTGCTGGCCGACAGGCCCAGCCGGTCTTCGCGAAAACGCTCGCCCAGCACGGCAGCGGTGTTGCGCCACGGAAAATGGGACAGCTCCCTCCATAGCGAGTGGCGATTCATGGGTCGCTATCATGCCATCGGGTTTCTTTCTGCCATGCCTCTTCCTGCCGCTCCTCTCCCCCGTACCTCCGCCCGCGCCACGCCGCTGCCTGCCGCCGACAACCGCGTCGTGGCAACCACGCGCGCGCTCGCCGTCGGCAGCCTGGCCGCCCTGATCGTCCTTGGCCTTGCCTGGGAAATGTGGCTGGCGCCGCTTCGCCCGGGCGGCTCCCTGCTGGCGCTCAAGGTGCTGCCGCTGGTGCTGCCGCTAGCCGGCCTGCTGAAGAAGCGCATGTACACCTACCGCTGGGTGAGCCTTCTGGTCTGGATCTATTTCACCGAGGGCGTGGTGCGCGCCTGGAGCGACACGCAGCCCATGGGCCGGGTGCTGGCCGGCATCGAGATCGTGCTGTGCCTGCTGCTCTTCGTGGCCTGCGCGTGGCATGTACGCACCCGCCTGGCCCGCGCCGACGCACTGCGCGCAGCCGAAAGCGAAGCTGGATGATGAAGAAGACCGAACTGCTCGAGCAACTGCGCCGCATCGTCGGCGAGACCCAGGTGCTGACCGAGGGCGACCTCACCGCCTGGGAACAGGACTGGCGCAAGCGCGAGCGCGGCAAGGCGCTGGCGGTGGTGCGCCCGGCCAACACGCAGCAGGTGGCCGACGTGGTCAAGGCCTGCGCGGCGGCCGGTACGGCCATCGTGCCGCAGGGCGGCAACACCGGCCTGGCGGTCGGTTCCATTCCCGACGCCAGCGGCAGCCAGGTGCTGCTGAGCCTTTCGCGCATGAGCGCGATTCGCGGCATCGATGCCGCCAACCTCACAGTGACGGTGGAGGCCGGCTGCGTGCTGCAAAGCCTGCAGGAGGCCGCACGCAACGCCGGCTTCCTGTTCCCTCTGAGCCTGGCCGCCGAAGGCAGCTGCACCATCGGCGGCAACCTGGCGACCAATGCCGGCGGCACCCAGGTGCTGCGCTATGGCAATGCGCGCGAGCTGTGCCTGGGCCTGGAAGTGGTCACGGCCCAGGGCGAGATCTGGGATGGCACCAGCGGCCTGCGCAAGGACAACACGGGTTACGACCTGCGCGATTTGCTGATCGGCAGCGAAGGCACGCTGGGCGTCATCACCGCCGCCACCATGAAGCTGTACCCGCTGCCGGCGGCGCGGCTCACTGCCTGGGCTGCCGTGCCGTCGCTGGCGCATGCGGTGCAGCTGCTGGGCCTGGCGCACCAGCAACTGGGCGCGGGCCTCACCGGCTTCGAGGTGATGGGCCGCTTTGCCCTCGGCCTGGTGGCCAAGCATTTTCCGTCGCAGCGCGTGCCTTTCATCGCCGAGGATGATGGTGCATCGCCCTGGTGCGTGCTCCTGGAGAACTCCGACAACGAATCGGAACAGCATGCGCGCGAACGCTTCGAGGCCTTGCTGGAAAAGGCCTTCGAGGACGGATGCGTCAGCGACGCGGTGGTGGCCGAGAACCTCGGTCAGGCCAAGGCGCTGTGGCACGTACGCGAAAGCATTCCGCTGGCGCAGGCCGAAGAGGGCCTGAACATCAAGCACGACATCTCGGTCGCGGTGTCGCACATTCCGGATTTCGTGGCACAGACCGACGCCCTGCTGCAAGAAGCGATTCCGGGCGTGCGCCTGGTGAACTTCGGCCACCTGGGCGACGGCAACCTGCACTACAACGTGCAGGCACCGGCCGACGGCGATGCGCGTGCCTTCCTCGCGAACGAAGAAGAGCGCATCAACACCCTGGTCTACGACGCGGTGCAGCGCTTCGGTGGCTCCATCTCGGCCGAGCACGGCATCGGCTCGCTCAAGGCGCACAAGCTGGAAAAGCACAAGTCGCCGGTGGCGCTGTCGATGATGCGGGCCATCAAGGGCGCGCTGGATCCGCAGAACATCCTGAATCCGGGGCGGGTGCTGCGCCCCGAACCCAAGCATTGACATGACCCCCCGCCCCATCCGCTCCCAATACGAAGACTTCATGCGCCACGTCGACACCCACGGCGTGTTCAAGGCGGACCGCACCGGCACCGGCACCAAGAGCGTGTTCGGCCACCAGATGCGCTTCGACCTCAACGAAGGCTTTCCGCTGGTCACCACCAAGAAGGTGCACCTGAAGTCCATCATCGTCGAGCTCTTGTGGTTCCTCACCGGCTCGTCCAACAACAACTGGCTGAAGGAGCGTGGCGTCACCATCTGGGACGAGTGGGCGCGCGAAGACGGCGACCTGGGCCCGGTCTATGGCGTGCAATGGCGCAGCTGGCCCACGCCGGACGGCGGCCACATCGACCAGATCCAGCAGGTGATCGACACCTTGAAGAGCAACCCCGATTCGCGCCGCATCATCGTGAGCGCCTGGAACGTGGCGGATCTTTCCAAGATGGCGCTGATGCCCTGCCACGCCTTCTTCCAGTTCTACGTGGCGCCGCCGCAGGCACCGGGCGAGCGCGGCCGCCTGAGCTGCCAGCTCTATCAGCGTAGCGCCGACATCTTTTTGGGCGTGCCCTTCAACATCGCGAGCTACGCGCTGCTGACGCACATGATCGCGCAGCAGTGCGACCTGGACGTGGGCGACTTCATCTGGACCGGCGGCGACTGCCACATCTACAGCAACCACGCCGAACAGGTGGCGCTGCAGCTGAGCCGCGCGCCCTACCCCTATCCCACCTTGAACATCAAGCGCAAGCCGGCCTCGATCTTCGACTACCAGTACGAAGACTTCGAGGTGCTGGACTATGTGTCGCATCCGGCCATCAAGGCGCCGGTGGCCGTCTGAAGATGAAGTCGCCTGGCGTCAATGTCATCTTCGCGCGCGCCCGCAACGGCGTGATCGGCAAGGACGGCCAGATGCCCTGGCACCTGCCGGAAGACCTGGCGCACTTCAAGCAGACGACCGGCGGCGCGCCGGTGCTGATGGGCCGCAAGACCTGGGATTCGCTGCCCGTGCGCTTTCGGCCGCTGCCGGGTCGCCGCAACATCGTCATCACCCGCCAGGCCGACTGGCAGGCCGCGGGCGCCGAGCGCGCCGCCACCCTGCAGGCCGCCATCGAACTTTGCGCCGATGCGCCCGAAGTCTGGGTGATCGGCGGCGGCGAGATCTACGCCCAGGCCATGCCGCTGGCACAGCGCGCCGTGGTCACCGAGATCGAGCGCGACTTCGAGGGCGATACCTTCGCACCCGAGCTGGACGCCGGCTGGCGCGAGACGAGCCGCAGCACGCATGCCGCTGCCAGGGACGGGCTGCCTTTCAGCTTCGTCACCTATGAGCGCCGCCCTGCCTGACCGACAACGACGGCGCCTTCTCACTGCACTGCCTGCACTGCCGCTGGCCGCTTTCTTCTGGGCGGGCAACGAGGCCCACGCCAAGGCCGAGCCGCTCGATCCCGACGAAGAAGTGCTCTTCCTGCCCAGCACGGCGCGGGAACTCGGCGACGGAAACTTCGAGGTCGACCTGCAGGCCTGGATCCACGAGAAGGACCGCCATCGGATGCTCGATGCGGGCCTGGCCCGCTACCTTGGCCTTCGGCTCGACAACATGACGCCGGCCGCGCGCTTGCGTTTTGCGCAGCGCACTTCGCTCTTTCATGCCGAGCCCGAGGAAGGCACGGTGCTCGACATCGACTTCGGCCCCGGCCCGGCGCATGTCTCCATGCCCTCGAGCGACGCAGGCGGGCGCACCCAACTGCGCGCCACGCTCGCGCTCACACCCGACCCACGGCAGACGCCCTGGCTGCGCTTTCATGCCGTGGTGGCCAGGCCGCTGCCGCGCCGCATCGAGGGGCGCGCGCTGGTGGTGCCGGCGCACGGCCTCTCGGTGATCTCCGACATCGACGACACGGTGAAGATCACCCAGGTGCGCGACCAGCAGCAGATGCTGCTCAACACCTTCGCCCGCCGCTTCGCCGCGGTGCCGGGCATGGCCGAGCACTACCGCGAGCTGGCACGCGATCCGCAGACGCGCTTTCACTATCTCTCGTCCAGCCCGATCCAGCTGCTGCCGGCACTGGGCGCCTTCCTGCGTGACGAGGGCTTTCCGCCCGGCAGCGTGCACCTGCGCGAGAGCACCACCTGGCGCACCCTGATTCCAGGCGAAGGCGAATCGCGCGCGCACAAGCTGGCCGGCATCGCGCGGCTGATGGAAGACTTTCCGCGGCGGCGCTTTCTGCTGGTCGGCGACTCGGGCGAGCTCGACCCCGAGATCTATGGCGAAGTGGCCCGTGCGCAGCCGCAGCGCATCGAAGGCATCGTGATCCGCGACGCCAGCAACGAGGATCGCAACGCGCCCCGCTATGTCAGCGCTTTCGAGGGCGTGGCGCCCGAGCGCTGGCACATCCATCGCGACGGCGAGGCCTGGCCGCTGCGCTAGGGCCTGTTCACACTATTTGCGGGGATCGCGTTGGCCCGCATTGGGGCCGGATGCAAGGCGCCCGTGCGCAGCAATGCTGAAGCATTGCAAGCGCGGGCAACGCCGCAGACGGCCCCAATGCGAGCCACCCCGAAGGGAAGGCATGCCAAAGCGGCCAACTCGGCGTTGCACTCCTTGCGTGTGCCGACGCACACGCGGCGTCGTGCGCCTTGATTTGCCCGCTTTGGCATGCCTTCGCGACCCCGTAAATGGTGTGAACAGGCCCTTGGCCGTCCGGCCAGGACATTTGTCAGGGGTCGGCCCGCACAAGCCCAGGGCAGATGTCTCCCCCGATTGAGGGCGCATTGCTCATGCGCTCTTGAACACCAAAGTTCACATTCGGATCCATGGCCGAGGCCAGCGCACCCCAAGGCGCAGGCCTCACGAAGCAAGCACCCATGGAGATCCGAATGTTCGAACTGGAACCGCGCCCCTGTTGCCTCTCCCACCTGCTGCGTGGGGAAGGCGGCACGTCCTTCATGGAAATCGCGCTGGTCAGTTCGATCGTGCTGGTGCTGGCACTGCTGATTCTGCTGGCCATGCAGGGCCAGTCCTGATCCCGAACGCCGCCCTGCCATGAACAACGAAAAAGAAATCCAGGCCCTGCTGTCACTTCTGTCGATGCTCGCCAGCGATCCACGCATGCTGGCGCTGTTCGCGCTGCTGCTGATCGCCAGCGTCACCGATTGCCGCAGCTACCGCATTCCCAACTGGCTCACCTTCGGCGGCGCGCTGTTCGCCCTGCTCAGCGGCATGGTGATGGCGCGCACGCCCGGCGCCGGCGCCGTGCAGGCGCTGTCCGGCCTGGCGCTGGGCTTCGTACTGCTGCTGCCCTGCTACGCGCTGGGCGCGATGGGCGCGGGCGACGTCAAGCTGATGGCCATGGTGGGCGCCTTCCTGGGTGCCGCCGCCACCTTCCAGGCGGTGCTGCTGAGCTTCATCGCCAGCGGCGTCGTGGCCCTGGCCTTCGCCATCTACCACCGCAAGCTGCTGCGCATGCTGGGCAATCTGAAGAACGCCGCGCAGGGCATGGTCACGGCCGGCATGGCCGGCGTGGTCACCGCACCCGCGATTGACCGCCGCCAGTCCGTCGGCAAGCTGCCCTTCGCGCTGTGCATCGGCGCCGGCACGCTGTTCCAGGTCGTAGCGGCACAACTGGGCTACCTGTAGTCCCCATCGGAGAACGCCATGAGAAACATGAGAGCCATCGTCCTGCTGCTGCTTGCCCTGCTGACCGGGCTCGCCGCTGCCGTCTACGCCACCGGCTGGGTGCAGCGCCGCGCCGGCATCGCTTCCAACAAGGTGGTGGTGGCGGCAGTGGACGTGCAGCTGGGCAATCGCCTCAACGCCCAGATGCTGCAGACCGTCGACTGGCCCAGCGGCGCCATGCCGCCCGGCGCCTTCACCGATCCCAAGCTGGTGCAAGAGCGCGTGCTGCGCACCGCCGTGCTGCGCGGCGAACCCATCCTGGAAGGCAAGCTGGCACCGGTGGGCACCACCGGCGGCCTGTCGGCGGTGATCGCCGAAGGCAAGCGCGCCATGACCGTGCGCGTCAACGACGTGGTGGGTGTGGCCGGCTTTGCGCTGCCGGGCAATCACGTGGACGTGGTGGTCAACGCGCAGCAGACCGTCGCCAAGGGAGATGAGCCGCGCCAGATCAGCAAGACCGTGCTCGAGCATGTGCTGGTGCTGGCGGTGGCGCAGGAGGCCAGCCGCGACGAGACCAAGCCCAAGGTGGTCAACGCCGTGACCCTGGAGCTGTCGCTGGAAGACGCCGAGAAGCTCGACCTGGCGCGCAGCGTCGGCACCCTGTCGCTGGTGCTGCGCAACCAGATGGACAAGAAGATGGTCGCCACCAAGGGCATGACCAAGGACGAGCTGTGGGGCTTGAAGCAGCCGCTGCAGCCGGTATCGACCGCGCCGGCTGCTACCGCCAAGCCACAGGCGGCGCGGCCGCGCCCAGCAGCAGTAGCGCGTGCCTCGGAATGCGTCGAGGTCGTGCACCACGCGCAGCGCCAGGTCACCTGCTTCTGACATGAACACGCCAGCCGGAGCCCGCCCAGTGAAAACCATCACCTACGCCCCACTTCTTGCGCTGTCCGCCGCGCTCGCCGCACCCATGGCCGCATACGCCCAGGCCGCTGCCGCGCCTGCGCCGACCGCAGCCGCAGCACAACCGGCACCGGCGGTCGCCGCACCGGTCGTGTCGCTCAGCCAGCGCTGCACCTCGATCGTTCCGGACGACGAGCCCAGCCAGGTGGTGCTGGGCAAGTCCGCCGTGATCCCGCTCAAGCAGCGGGTAACGCGGGTCATCGTCAGCGGCCAGGCGGCTCGCCAAGGCGCCGGCGCGGCACCGGGCGGAGCCGGGGGCGCGCAGGGCACCCCAGGCATGGGCGACGTGGAGGTGATGCTGCTCAGCCCCACCGACCTGTTCTTCCGCGGACGGCAGGCCGGCACCATGAACGTGGTTCTGCAGAACGCCTCCGGCACCTGTTTCATCAAGGACGTGACCGTCACCGTGGACGCCAGCGCGCTGCAGGCCAAGCTGCACGAGCTGATGCCCGAGGAGCGCGGCGTGCGCGTGCTCAGCGCCGACAAGAGCATCGTGCTGGCCGGCCAGATCAGCAGCGCCCCGCGCGTGGACGACCTGATGAACCTGGCCATGGCCTACGGCGGCGACAGCAAGCGCATCGTCAACCTGCTGCGCGTGGGCTCTTCGCAGCAGGTGATGCTGGAAGTGAAGATCGCCGAGGTCAGCAAGAAGCTGCTGGACCGCCTCGGTGCCAGCGTCGGCGCGTTCCGCGCCAGCGGCAGCGGCACCTACAACTACTCGCTGATCAGCAACTTCCTCAGTGGCGGCGCCGGGCTGGTGGAGGCGCTGAAGGTAGGCCGCTACGTGATCGATATCGATGGCCAGAAAGACGATGGCCTGGTGCGGGTGCTGGCCGAGCCCAACATCATGGCCATCAGCGGGCAGCAGGCGAGCTTCCTGTCGGGCGGCAAGATCTTCATCCCGGTGTCCCAGTCGTCCGGCAGCAACCCCAGCGGCATCGGCACCGTCACGCTGGAAGAAAAGGAGTTCGGCATCGGCGTCAAGTTCCTGCCCACCGTGCTGGGCGACGGACGCATCAACCTCAAGCTGGTGTCGGAGGTGTCGGACCTGTCGCAGACCGGTTCGCCCTTCACCACCATCAATGGCGCGACCGCCGTGCTGCCCTCCATGACCGTGCGGCGCGCCGACACCACGGTGCAACTCAACGACGGCCAGAGCTTCGTCATTGCCGGCCTCATCAAGAACAACATGGGCGAGGCCGTCAAGCGCTTCCCAGGCCTGGGCGAAGTGCCGGTGATGGGCGCGCTGTTCCGCAGCACCGAGTTCCAGACCGAGCAGAGCGAGCTGATGTTCGTCATCACCCCGCGCCTGGTACGCCCCATCGCCGGGCCCGTGCGCGTGCCCACCGACAACCACGTGGTGCCCACCCGCGCCGAGGTCTACCTCAACGGCAGCATGGAAAGCCTGACGCCCGCGCCGGCGCCGGTGCAGGAAGTCACGCCCGCTGCGCCCGCCCCCCGTCCGGCTCAATGAAACGCACACAAAGAGGAAGCGCCATGACCCGAATCTCCACGGCCCTGTTGCTGCTCGCCGCCCTGCTCGCCGGCTGCAACTCGATGACGCCCAACTACGACGCCCGCTTCGGCGAGGCCGTGCGCGACGCCAAGCGCCAGATGACCATCAATCCCAATGCAGGCCTGGAGAGCGACTCCAAGCCCGAGGGCATGGATGGTGTGGCGGCACGCGAAACCGTGCAGCGCTACCAGCAAAGCTTCAAGTCGCCACCGCCCGTGGTCAACGTCATCAACATTGGTGGCGCGATCGGCGGCAATGGTGGTGGCGGCAGTCAGTAACGAAAGGAGCACGTATCGAGCCAAGACCCGACACAACACTCATCCATCTCCCGCCGCGCTCTTCCTGCGCGGCATGAATGAAGAAGTTTTCTTTCTCCAACCTCAACTCTAGGAGTTTTGCCATGAATGCATTTCTGAAATCCACCCGCAACTTCCTGCGTGACGAAGAAGGCGCCCAGATCATCGAGTACGCACTGATCGTCGCCGTGGTGTCGCTTGCGCTGATTGCGGCGTTCAATACGGGCCTTATCACTACTGCGTTCCCAGCGTGGATCACCAAGGTGGGAACCTGCCTCACGACCGGCAGCTGCGCCGTAGCACCCGCCGCACCCTAACGCGAAAGCAACGGCGAGACAGCGAGAGTCCATCAGGGCCGCTGTCTCGAACCGCCAGGCAGACCAACACCACTCCCCACTCAGAACAGGTGAACTCAATGCAATCGCGTATGCATCAGGCCCGCATTCACCTGCCTGAACGCCAGCGCGGCGCCTTCATCATCACAACGGCGCTGCTCCTGCTCTTTCTTCTGGGGTTCATGGGCATCGCGCTGGACTTCGGGCGCATGTTCGTGGTGCGCGGCGAGCTGCAGACGGCGCTCGACGCTTGCGCCCTGTCCGCGGCCGCGGAGCTGGATGGCAGCATCACCGCCAAAGACCGCGCCATCGCCTCCGGCATCGCGGCAGGCAATGCCAATGCTGTCAACCTGCAATCGGCCGACTGGTCCGGCCAAGGCCAGATCGTTGACACCGACGTCAGCTTTCGCGACGCGAGCTACGCCGTCACCGCCGACCCGCTGTTGGCGCGCTACGCCCAGTGCTCGCACACCCATTCCAACATCGGCCTGTGGCTGCTGCAGGCGCTCAATGCCTTTTCCAACAGCGCCATTGTTCCCGCCACCGGCACTGTGGCGACCAGCGCTGTGGCTACCCGTACCCCCGCGCAGACCAGCTGCCCGCTCCCGGTCGCCTTCAAGCCGGCCGCTGGGGCCACCGCGCCGGACTACGGCCTGACGGTGGGCCAATGGGTCAAGCTCATCAACGGCACCCCTTCTGGCGGCAACGTTGGCTGGGCCAACCTGGATGGATCCAACAGCGCCTCGGAAACCGTGAACGAACTCAACGGCTATTGCGGCACCGAGATCGGCGACACGCTGGGCACGCCAGGCGTGCAAAGCGCCGTGACGGACGTATGGAACGAGCGCTTCGGCATCTACAAGAACAGCGGCGACCCCGCAGTGCAGCGTCCGGACTACACGGGCTACTCCTACACCCAGGAAAACTGGGGGATAGACCCAGTGCGGGGAGAACCCTTCAATGCCCACAAAGGCAGCCCCGGCGTGGGCGCGGATCCGAGCGCGCAGAATTTCGTCACCAAGCGTGCAGCCTTCGCTTCCTGCGGCAACACCAGTACGCAGGTCAATGATTGCGAGAACATCACCGGCCTCAAGCTCAACAGCTTCAAGAAGCTGGCGCCACCGGGCAACACCTCCGGTGGTCACAAGCAGTACGGTTATGACCGGCGCGTCGTGCTGATACCGGTCATCGACGAGGGCAACCGAGCGGTCGGCTTCATGTGCATGCTGATGCTGCAGCCCCTGGAGCAGCCCATGGGCGATACCAACCTGGAGTACCTGGGCAACGCCAGCAGTCTCGGCAGCCCCTGCACGACCAGCGGATTGGCTGGCGGCACGCTGGGCCCCCTGGTACCCGTCCTGGTGAGGTGAGCCATGCGCCAAGGCAAACATACCCATCACAAGCAGCGCGGAGCGGCGCTGATCGAGCTGGCGCTGATCATCCCGCTGCTGCTCCTGCTGACCTTCATCACCACCGAATTCGGCCGCGCGGTGTACCAGTACCACGTGCTGGTGAAGGCGGTGCGCGACGGGGCTCGATATTTGTCGGTGCAGCCGCCGGGGACACACGTCGCCGAGGCGCGCAACCTCATGGTCTACGGCAACCTCGCCGGCACCGGCAATCCCTTGGTGCACAACCTGGGGCTGGACAACGTGCCGGCCGCCACCTGCTGCACCTGGCAGCCGACCGGCACGACGCCCATCTTCCAGAGCGTGACGGTGCGCATCAGCGGCTACCGCTTTCTCCCGCTGGTAGCCAACGTTTTCGGCACGGCGCTAGGCGATGCGCAGGGCGGCATCAACTACCCGACCATCAGCGCGACCATGAGGGCTCCGCTATGACACCCGCACCACGCCTCGCCTGCAGCGGCGCCACCACCCTGGAATTCGCCCTGGGGCTGTTGATCTTCCTGACCTTTGCGCTGGGCATCGTGGACTTCTCGCGCATGCTGTTCACCTGGAACGCCGCCAGCGAAGTGACCCGCTACGGCGCGCGCTACGCCGCCGTGTGCGACGACACCTTTCGCGCCGACGAGGTACTGGCGCAGATGCAGGAGTTGCTGCCGCAAGTGCAAACCATTGCGGTGGACTGGTCGCCCGCCGAGTGCACCGCGGCCACCTGCGAAGGCGTCACCGTCGGCATCACCGACCTGAACTACCAGTGGATCTCGCCCATTGCCGGCGCCGTCGCCCCCTTGATCGCCATGCCGCAGTTCTCGACTTACCTGCCGCGCGAGGTGATGCGGCTGGACCCGAACAGCGCCGCCATCTGCCCCTGAACCGCCCCGAAAGCCCATCATGAAGATCGCACTCATCTCCCCCAATCCGCAGCACCTGCGGACGCTGCAGCCAGGCCTGGAGGCCAAGGGCCATATCGTCCAGAGCTTCGAGGGCGGCAAGAGCCGCATGGCGGCGGTGGCGCAGGAGTCGCATCCTGACCTGATGCTGGTGGACGGCATGTGCTGCGATCCGCACGAACTCGCGCTGGTGGAGCAGCTGACCTCCGCGCACCCCGAGATCGCCGTGCTGCTGATGTGCGCCATGCAGACACCCGAATTCCTGCTGCAGGCGATGCGCGTGGGCGTGCGTGAGGTGCTCCCTTCGCCGGTACCGCCCGAGGCACTGGAGACCGCTGTGGCTCGCGCAGCCGCCCGCATGACGGCTACGCGCCGCAGCACTGCCGGTAGCTCCAACGGCAGCGGCGACAGCGGTGGGCAGGTAATCGCCTTTACACCCTGCAAGGGCGGCGCAGGCGCCACCTTCATCGCCACCAACCTGGCCTGCCTGCTGGCAGCCGCGCAGCACCAGGTGCTGCTGATCGACCTGAACCTGCAGTTCGGCAATGCCCTGTCCTTCGTCAGCGACGCCAAGGCCCCCACCACCCTGGCCGACCTGGCCACCGGCATCGACCGGCTGGACGCCTCGCTGCTCGCGGCCAGCGCCATCAAGGTGGATGCCGGTTTCAGCGTGCTGGCGGCGCCCGAGGATCTTTCTCGCGCGGCCGAGGTGAAAGCCGAGCATGTGGAAGCCATCGTGCGCCTGGCGGCGCAGCACTACGACTTCGTGCTCGTCGATCTTCCGCTGGGGCTCAACGCCCTGTCCATCCGCGCGCTGGACCGGGCGCAGCGCATCTTCATGGTGCTGCAGCCGGGCCTGCCCTACCTGCGCAATGCCACCAAGCTGATGCAGGCCTTCAAGTCGCTGGGCTACCCACCCGCACGGGTGCAGGCCATCGTCAACCGCATGGAGAAGACAAGCGACATCGGCCTGGCCGACATGCGCCGCCTGCTGGGCAATGTGGAGCTGCATACCGTCGCCGATGCGCCGCGCGACGTCGCGCTTTCCATCAACCGCGGCGTGCCGCTGGTCAGCCTGTCCAAGTCGCACGCCGTGAGCCGCAGCCTCAGCGAGCTGGCCCAGCAACTCAGCCCGCGCGAGGAAGGCAGCCCCAGCCTGCTCGGGCGCCTGTTCCGCCGCGCCTGAACCAAGGAGAGTCCGTCATGCAGAACCTGAGCGCACTGCGCACTGAAAGCCCCGCCGCTTCGATCCGCGAGCAGCTCGACAGCCTGGGCTCCGAGTCCCTGGCGCGCGCGCCGTCTCAAGACACGGGCGCTGTCTCCTTCACCGGCCAGGGCTTCTCGGAAGCCTACAAGCTGCTCAAGGAGCGCATGCACCTGAAGCTTTTGGAGCAGTTCGACCTGACGGCGCTGGAGACGCTCAAGCCCGAGCTGCTGCGCCATGAGATCGGCGCCGCCGTGGGCCGCCTGCTGCAGGAGGAGCCGCAGGCGATCAACGAGGTCGAGCGGCGCATGCTGATCCGCGACATCCAGCACGAGATGCTGGGCTTCGGCCCGCTGGAGCTGCTGATGGCCGACTCCCAGGTGTCGGACATCCTGGTCAATTCCTACGAGCAGATCTACGTGGAGCGCCGGGGCAAGCTGGAGCTGACCAACGTCAGCTTCACCGACGAGAAGCACCTGCTGCGCATCATCGACAAGATCGTCTCGCTGGTGGGGCGGCGCATCGACGAATCCAGCCCGATGGTGGACGCGCGCCTGCCCGATGGCTCGCGCGTGAACGCCGTCATCGCGCCGATCGCGCTGGACGGGGCCATGATGTCCATTCGCCGCTTCGCGCACATTCCGCTGAAGATGGACAACCTGGTCAACGACCTCAAGACGCTGACGCCGCAGATGGCACAGCTGCTGGAGTCGCTGGCCAAGTCCAAGGTCAACATGCTCATCTCGGGCGGCACCGGCGCCGGCAAGACCACGCTCCTGAACATCCTGTCGGGCTACATCCCGGCCAGCGAACGCATCATCACCATCGAGGACGCGGCCGAGCTGCAGCTGCAGCAGCCGCACGTGGTGCGGCTGGAGACGCGGCCCCTGAACATCGAGGGCCGCGGCGAGATCAGCCAGCGCGCGCTGGTGCGCAACGCCTTGCGCATGCGGCCCGACCGCATCGTGATCGGCGAGGTGCGCGGCGCCGAGGCGGTGGACATGCTGCAGGCGATGAACACCGGCCACGAAGGGTCGCTCACCACCATCCACGCCAACACGCCGCGCGATGCCCTGTCCCGGCTGGAAAACATGATCGGCATGGCCGACCTGAACCTGCCGCACAAGGCGGCGCGCCAGCAGATCGCATCGGCCATCGGGGTGGTGGTGCAGGTGCTGCGCATGGTGGACGGACGGCGCAAGATCACCAGCATCCAGGAGATCACCGGCATGGAGGGCGAAGTGGTGACCATGCAGGAGATCTTCACCTTCCAGCAGACCGGCGTGGGCGAGAACGGAGAGGTGCAGGGCCACTTCAAGGCCACCGGCGTGCGGCCGCGCTTTGCCGAGCGGCTGCGCGCCTTCGGTGCCGCACTGCCCGACGGCATATTCGATCCCGGCCGCCGCTACGAATGAGTGAATGAACAAATGAACAAACAGGGGGCAGCATGCTGAATCATCTGGGTGGAGACACGCTGGTCACGGTGACGGTCCTGGTCTTCGTCACCGTGCTGCTGCTGCTGGAGGGCCTGTACCTGCTGTGGCGGAGCAGGCATGGGCGCGAGGCACGCCAGTTGCGAGAACGGATGCGTACATTGGCCGAGCCGGCCGATGCGCAGGCACAGGCCCGGCTGCGCAAGCACCGGTCCCAGGACGAGCTGCCCTGGCTGGAGCGGACGCTGCTCTCGCTGCCGCGCGCCGCGCATCTGGAGCACCTGATCCAGCAGGCGGGCAAGCCATGGCGCCCGGTACAGGTCCTGCTGAGCTCCGCGCTGCTGGGCGTGGGTGGCTTGCTGGCGGCGCACAACCTGGCTCGGCTGCCGCTGCTGATCGCTGTTGCGCTCGGCTTTACCTGCGTTTGCTTGCCCCTGATCTACTTGCGGGTTCTACGGCAAAAGCGCCTGCAGCGCTTCGAGCAGCAGCTGCCCGAGGCGTTGGACCTGATCGGGCGCGCGCTGCGCGCGGGCCACTCCTTCGGCACCGGCATCCAGATGGTGAGTGAAGAAATGAGCGAGCCGATTGCCGGCGAGTTCCGCCTGGTGAGCGAAGAGGTGAACTTCGGCGTCGCGTTGCAGCAGGCCCTGAACAACCTGGGCGAGCGGGTGCCGCTGACGGACCTGCGCTACTTCGTGGTGGCGGTGCTGATCCAGCGCGACTCGGGCGGCAACCTCACCGAGGTGCTGGGTAACCTGAGCCGGCTGGTGCGCGAGCGGCACAAGCTCCTGGCCAAGGTGCGAGTGCTGTCGGCCGAGGGACGGCTGTCGGCGTGGATTCTGGGCCTGATGCCCTTTGCGCTGGCCTTTCTGCTCAACATGTTCAGCCCCGACTTCGTGGCGCCGCTGTGGACGGACCCGATCGGCCACACGATGCTCAAGGTCATGGCGGGGCTGATGCTGACGGGCATTGTGTTGCTGCGCTACCTGGTACGAATCCGCGTCTAGCAATCTGGAGACCACGATGACACTCTTTCCCCTTCTGGTATTCCTGGCCGTCACGCTGGCGTTGGCGGGCCTGGTGATCTGGCTCACGCCCACCCGCACCGAGGAACGCGTGCGCGCACTGGCACCGCGCGATGACAAGTCAGCCTGGACCGAAACCATGGTGCGCCTGGTCGGGCCCTTCGCGCAGTTGTCCTCGCCGACTGCTGAGGGCGATGCCACGCCGCTGCGGCTGCGATTCCTGCAGGCCGGCATCCGCCACGCGGACGCACCCCTGATCTACTTCGGCCTCAAGACCCTGCTGCCGCTGGCCTTCGCGGCGCTGGCCTACCTGGTGTTGCGCGCGGCAGGCACGTCCTCGACGATGGAGCTCTTGTTCAAGGTGATGGCGGTGGCCCTGGCGGCCAACTACCTGCCGAATCTGATGCTGTGGCTGGCAACACGCGATCGGCGGCGCGAGATCTTCGAGAACTTTCCCGACGCGGCCGACTTGACGCTGGTGTGCGTGGAAGCCGGTATGGGGCTGGACGCGGCCCTCACCAAGGTCACCGAGGAAATCAAGCTCAAAAGCACGGCGCTGGCCGAGGAGTTGCACTGGACCAACCTGGAGATGCGCGCCGGTGCCGCCCGCGAGAAGTCGCTGCGCAACCTGGCGCTGCGCACCGGCGTCGAGGAAATCGGCACCTTCGCCACCATGCTGACCCAGGCCGACCGCTTCGGCACCAGCATCGGCGATTCGCTGCGGGTGTTCTCCGACGACCTGCGCCACAAGCGCCAGACGCGGGCCGAGGAACAGGCGGCCAAGGTCCCGACCAAGATGCTGCTGCCGCTGGTGCTGTGCATCTTCCCCGTGGTCTCGCTGGTGATCCTGAGTCCAGCGGTGATCCGGATGATCCGTCAGATGGTGCCGATGCTCAGCGGAGGGGGCTGAGGAGGGACCTCACCTGCGGCCCGGCGAAGCCGGATCCGCGGTGTGGGACTGAAACTAGAACCGCCGCCTATGTTGCCCCAAGCTGATGCTTGCGCGCGTAGATGTAGAGCTCCAGCCGGTTCGACAAATCCAGCTTCTGGTAGATCGAGCTCAGGTGATTGCGCAGCGTGTGCTCGGTCACGAACAAACGGTCGGCCAGGGCCTTGTTCGAGGCGCCCTCGCAGTGCAGCACCGCATCGATGATCTTGCGCTCCTTGGGCGTGAGCTGGGCCTGCTTGCGAACTTCCGGATCCGGCTGCTGAGGTGTACGCAGCTCGTTGAGAAGGCGCCCGAGGGTGGCGACGTCCACCAGCATTTCGCCCCGATGCACGCGCTCGATGGCCTCCACCACCCGCTGCGCCGGCGCGTCCTTGCGCAGCACGCCCTGGGCGCCGGCCAGCACCGCCTGGTCCAGCTTGTGCGGATCGCGCTCGGCCGTGAGGACCAGCACGCGCGTGCCGGGCCGTTGTTGCTGCAGCTGCGCCATGATCTCGATCGAGCAGCGCCCGCCCAGGTCGAGGTCGAGCACGATCACGTCGGGCGCCGCCTCGGCGACCAGCGCCAGGGCTTCCTCGCAGCTGCTGGCGCTGGCCGCCAGGCGCATGCCGCCGGCTTGCGCCTCGATCAGGCGTGACAGGCCCCACAGCATGGTCGGATGGTCGTCGACGACCATCACGGCAATGGGTGGCGACTGCGTTTCAGGCACCAAGGCCGATCCGGCGGCGTTCATACCGGGATCTGCACCAGCACCGCGGTCTTGCCGGGCTCGCCCAGTTGCACGGCGGCCGAGCCGCCGAGGGCGCGGGCCCGCTCGGTGATCGATGCCGGCTGGAAGGCCAGCTGGGGCACGTCGCCGCTGGGGTTCTCGATATGGATCTGGA
The DNA here is from genome assembly GCF_052871435.1 of Variovorax sp. LARHSF232. Classification (NCBI taxonomy): domain Bacteria; kingdom Pseudomonadati; phylum Pseudomonadota; class Betaproteobacteria; order Burkholderiales; family Comamonadaceae; genus Variovorax; species Variovorax sp. LARHSF232. The sequence continues at coordinate 369,453 of NZ_JBIXJS010000001.1, forward strand.
TGCGCTCGCCGACGCGCCGCACGCGCACCCGCCCGGCGGGCGTTCGGACATGCTTGCCGATGTTGTTGACGCCTTCGCGCACGACCTGCAGCACCGCCGCGCCGAGCCGGTGGCCGACGCGCAGGCCTTCGTCCACGTCGATGTCGATGGCCGCGCCCCACTGGCGGCGCAGGTGCTCGACCTGCGCCCGCAATTGAGGCGCGATGCTGCGCGGGACGGCAGCGGCGGCCGGCTCCGCGGCCGGCTGCTTGACCGAGCGCGCATAGTGGCGCAGATCGGCCAGCACCTGGTCGCACATCTGCGCCAGGCCTTCGAGGTCGCCGCGCAGCGGGTTGTCGGGGCTGGCCTTGCTGCACAGCGCGCCCAGGCCCAGCTTCAGGCCGATGTAGGGCTGGATCGCGGTGTCGTGCAGGTCCAGTGCCAGCTTGAGGCGTTCGTTGGATGCCGCCTCGCTGACCAGTCGATCCAGCGCGTCGATGTTCTGCACCATGGGCATCACCTGGCCGGCCAGATGCTCCAGGAACAGCGCGTCGGATTTCCGGAAGTGGCTTTCCGGCCCGCACACGATGATGAAGCCGCGCTCGCACTGCGCCGGCAGCGGCGCGCTGATGAGGCTGCTCGCCTCCAGCATGTCAGCCAGCGCGGTGCAGCGGCGGGCGGCGTCGCCATCGCAGCGCTTCCAGCGGCCTTGCGCGGCGTCGTAGCGGATTCCCGGGCGGCGCCATCCCAGCCAGGCCAGGCGGTTCACCAGCATGGCTTGTGCCGGGCACAGGGCGCTCCAGCGGATGGCGGCGGCCTCATCCAGTTGCTCCACACGCATGCCATGTGCGCCCTCTTTCGCGCCGGCGGCCAGCGAGCGCAGTGTCCAGCTGCCGCTCGCCGTATCGCGCATCAGCAGCAGCACATGCTGGGCGCGGTAGAAGTCCAGCGTGCGGTGCAGCAGGCGGTCCAGCGTGGCGGCGGCGCCGAAGCGCGGGTTGGACAGGCGGCACACCTCGCGCAGCAGCGCCAGCCGGCGCTGGAAGGCCAGCTTGGAGCCGCCCCAATAAACGATCATGTGGCCCAGGGCCAACAAGAAGGTGATGCGCATCAGCAGCTGCGCTGCGTCGCCGTGCCGGCTTGCCAGCAGGCTGCACGCGGCGAAGGAAGCCACCGATGCCACGGTGACGCGCGCGCCCTCTTCGTAGCCCCAACGGAAGGCGGCGCACAGGATGGCGAAGAAATAGAAGAGAAAGTAGAGGTTCTGCGCGCCGTCGGCCAGCGCGATGATCATGGTGAACCAGGCCACGTCCAGCCAATGCGCCAGCCGGCCCTGCAAAGCCGCCGGCGCCCAGCGCACCAGCGTGAAGACGGTTGTGCTGTACAGCAGGTAGCCGGCAAAGGCGATCCACGCCGCCTGGCTCAGTTGACGGCCGAAGCCGGCATCCACGCACGCTGCCATCATGGCCGCCACCGCCAGAACCAATCTCATCTGCGCAGCCATCTGAGCGTCCGAAAGGACGCTGGTTTCAAACTCGTGGTCCGGGTTTGGACTTTCTGGCTGCTTCATGGGGTCGCCCTTGGTCGCGTGGTTACTATTTGTAGTACATGTGTTTCCAAAAGTGAACTGTTCACATCAAATGAAGTGAGAGATAGGGGGAAAGTACGCAGAATTTGAGATCTATTGCGTCAGCAATAGATATTTAATCCGGGTACAAAATCGAAGCGCGCGCGCACCCTTGCAGCCAGACGCGGCTGGAAAAAGACAATGGAAAAGCCGCCCGGGCAGGCGGCAAGCAGCCAGCGCTTCAGTCCAGCGCGATGAACACCCGCCCGCCTTCGATCTTCACCGGGTAGACCTTGAGGTCTTCGGTGAGCGGCGCGCACATCGCCTTGCCGCTGCGGACGTCGAAGCGGCCCTGGTGCAGCGGGCACTCGATCTCGTGACCTTCCAGGAAGCCTTCGCACAGGCGGGCCTGGGCATGGGTGCAGATGTCGCTGGTGGCGTAGACCTCGCCCTGCACGCGGTACAGCGCGATGTCCAGGCCTTCGAGCTGGACGCCCTTGACGTCCTCGGCAGGCAGTTCGTCGAGGGCCGCGGCGTCGATCCAGAAGTCGTTCATTTTTAGATGGGATAGATGATGGAATTGGGGATCAACTCGCTGTCGTACACCACCAGGCGCGACGCGAACTTCAGGCCGGCATCGGTGCGCACCACCGTGTCGATGTAGCGGCCGACGTTGAACACGGTGCTGGGCTCGCTCAGCTTGGTGCGAAAGACCGCGTAGTTGGCTTCGCTGTGGATGGTGCCGTCGTCCTCCACCCGGTGCACCAGCGGCAGGCCCACCACGTGGCGCTGGTAGTAGGGGTCGTGAAACAGCGTCTCGCGGATGCCGTAGACGCGGTCTTCCAGCATGCCCCGGCTTTCGAAGGACAAGGTGGCCAGCGGCAGGCCGCGTTCGAAGTTCTCGCGCGGCTGCAGGCGGTAGCTGCACTGGTCGATGAAGAATGCAGGCCACAAGTCCCAGTTGCCGGAGTCGACGGCGTGCGCGTAGTCCACATACAGCCGCGCCAGGTCCAGGTAGTCCTGCGTCATTGCGGCGCCTCCATCACCTCGCGCCAGTAGCGGTACATGCCGCGGATCAGCGTCTCGGTGACCATGTGCTCGGTGTTTTCCACCTCGCGCCCGCCCAGCTCGGCCATGGTGCGGTGGTAGGGCTTCTGCTTGAAGCCCTGCTGCGAGAACTCGATCACCTCGCCGTCGTCGGCCGAGACAAAGCCGGCCGGCCCGAACAGGTTCGCCTGGCGCAGGCGCCGCTGCGTCATCTCCTCGCTGTCGTCCTCGAAACCGAAGTGCGTCCAGACGAAATCGAAGGCGTCCGGGCCCACCGGCTGGATGTGGCGCGTGGACACGCTGTTGACCTGCTGCTGCAGGATCACGCTGGGAAAAAGCGTGGTCATCACCGCGGTCGGCCCGCCCCACCAGGGTTCGGGCACGATGTCGAGAAAGCGCGGGTCCTTCAGCTGCATGCTCTCCTTGAAGCTGGAGACCTGCGTCACCTGCGCCGCCTTGCCGGACGCGCCGCGGGTGGAAATCATGGCGGCATGGCGGCCGTGCGCGTCCATCTTCAGCTGCGACTTGTTGTCCGCGCGCCAGAGCCCGAAAGTGACGAACCAGGTGTGCAGCAGGCCCGGGTGGTACGGGTCCTTGATGTTCTCCTGCATCAGCTTCCAGTTGCCCGGGATGCGCTGGCGGTTGTAGCCGAGAATCTTCAACTGCCGGCCATTGAAGAGCCTGTCGAAGTACTGCAGCACCGTGGGGCCGATGAAGTCTTCCAGCGACTCGATGCCGTGGTCGAAGGACGCAAAGACCACGCCGCCGCGCCGCGCCACCTTGAGCTTGTTGAGGCTGTTGTCCTCCAGCTTGAAGTCCGCCGGCATGCCGCCGTGCACCTGGCCATCCTGCTTGACGCCGCGCCGAAACGGCACGCCCTGCAGGTCGCCCGCGAGCGAGTAGTTCCACTGGTGGTAGGGGCAGGTGAAGTCCTTGCGGTTGCCGCTGCGCTCGCGGCAAAAGCGCATGCCGCGGTGCGCGCAGACGTTCTCGACCACGCGGATCTCGCCTTGCATGTCGCGCACCATGATCACCGAGCGCTCGCCGATGCTGCTCCGCTTGAAGTCGCCCGGGCTGGGGATCTCGGCCTCCAGGCCCACGTAGCACCAGTGCTTGTTGTAGAAGAAGCGCTCCAGCTCCTTCTTGTGCTGCGCCTCGCCTTGGTAGGCCATGAAGGGAATGCGGCTGGTGCCATCGGACTCCCAGCGCACCGTCTCGGGAAATACGGTGGTTGTGTTGCTCATCGTGCTTGTCTCCTCGGCGCATCTTCGGCACGCCCTTCACATTTGCCAATAGAATTTTGTGAATTCACAAAATAGCTGGCGCGAATACGAGATGGAGCTGCGCGAGATCGATCTGAACCTCTTGCTGGTGTTCGACCGCATGCTGGCCGAGAAACGCGTCTCGGCCGTGGCCGAAGGCCTGGGCCTGTCGCAGCCGGGCGTCAGCAATGCGCTGGCGCGCCTGCGCAAGCTGCTGGGCGACGAGCTTTTTCTGCGCACCGCGCGCGGCATGGAGCCCACGCCTTTCGCCCTGCAGCTGGCCGAGCCGGTGGCCTCGGCCATGAGCGCACTGCACGATGCGCTCAACCAGCACACGGCCTTCGATCCGGCCAGCAGCCGGCGCCGCTTCACCCTGGCCATGACCGATATCGGCGAGATCTATTTCACGCCCCCCTTGATGGACGCGCTGTCGCGCGCCGCCCCTGGCGTGAGCATCAGCACCGTGCGCAACACCGCGGTGAACCTGCGCGACGCGATGGAGGCCGGCCAGGTGGACATCGCCATCGGCCTCTTGCCGCAGCTCAAGGCCGGCTTCTTCCAGCGGCGCCTGTTCATGCAGCGCTATGTGTGCCTGTTCAGCGCGCAGCATCCGCTGGCCGCCAAGGGCCGCATGAGCCTGAAGGATTTCGGGGCGGCCGACCATGTGCTGATCCAGGCCGCCGGCACCGGCCATGGCCAGGTGGACGAACTGCTGGCGGCCCAGGGCATCGTGCGGCGGGTTCGGCTCACGGTGCCGCACTTCGTCGCCGTCGGCCACATCCTGCGCGCCAGCACCATGATCGCCACCGTGCCGCAAAAGCTCGCCGAAAGCCTGGCCGAGCCCTTCGGCCTGGTCTGGCGGGCGCATCCGGCGCAATTGCCGCAAGTGGCCATCAACTCTTTCTGGCATGCTCGCTTTCATCGCGACCCGGGCAACCAATGGCTGCGCGGGCTGTTGTTCGACACCTTTCCGATGCCTGAACGATGACCAACGCCGTGCCTCCTGCGCAGCCCCGTCGGGAGCGAGTGCTCAACCCGGTGGACCGCATCTCCGAGGCGCTGTTCGGCCTCTTGATGGCCCTCAGCTTCGTCGGCGCCCTCTCGGTGGCGGAATCCGGCCAGGCCGAGATCCGGGCCATGTTCATCGCCGCCCTGGGCTGCAATCTGGCCTGGGGCCTGGTCGACGCGGTGATGTACCTGGTGCGCACCATCACCGACCGCGGCCGGGCGCTGGCACTGGCCATGCCGGAACCGCGTCCGCGACCCAAGCTGAATTCACAGGACCTGCTGGCTGCCCTGGCGGTCTTCTTGGTCGTGGTGGCCGCCACCTTTCCGGTGGTGCTGCCTTTTGTCTTGCTGGACGACGTGGGCACGGCCAAGAACGTGTCGCGCGCCATTGCCCTTGCCCTGCTGTTCATCGGCGGCCTGGGCCTGGGGCGCTATGCCGGCTATGGCAGCTGGAAGGCGGGATTGCTGATGGCGGGCCTTGGCAGCGTTCTGGTGGTGGCCATCAACCTGCTGGGCGGATGATGAACGCGCGCCGCCTGGCTGCTGCAGGCCTCGGCTCGCTCCTGCTGGCGGCGAGCGCCCATGCGCAGGAGGAATTGGAATCGGGAAACGAGGGAAGCGGCCGCCGCGCCGCCGCGCCCAGCAAGCCCGATTGGGAATTCGGCGCCACCCTCTACCCCACCCGCGTCCGTGGCGGCGAGAACTACAACAGCGCGATCGTGGTGGCGGACCGCGGCGCGCTGCATCTGGAAGCACGCGTCAACTACGAATCGATAGGCGCGCGCTCGGCCTTCGCCGGCTGGACCTTCACAGGCGGCGAAACCTTGACGTGGGAGCTCACCCCGCTGCTCGGCGGCGCCTGGGGCACCACCCGGGCCTTCGTGCCCGCGCTGGAAGCCAGCCTGGCCTGGGGCCGGCTCGACTTCTACATCGAAGCCGAATACGTGCGGCACCACGAAGACAAGGGCGACAGCTACTTCTACGCCTGGAGCGAACTCGGCCTGCGGCCGGTCGAATGGCTGCGCCTGGGCTTGGCCGCGCAACGCACCCGGGCCTACGGGGGCGAGCGCGAGCTGCAGCGCGGGCCGTTTGCGCAAGTCACCTGGCGGCGCTTCACCGTGGGCGGCTACTGGTTCAACCCGGGCTCCAGCGAGCAGGTCTTCGTGGCCTCGATCGGCGTCACGTTCTAAGGCTGCGGCCAGCGTGCAGGAGCAGACCGATAATTTGCCCTGCAACAAAGCTCCCGATACGCCATGAAGATCGCCACCTGGAACGTCAATTCCCTCACCGCCCGCCTGCAGCACGTGCTCGACTGGCTGACCGCCAATCCGGTCGATGTGCTGTGCCTGCAAGAGCTCAAGCTCAGCGACGACAAGTTTCCCTTGATGGAGCTGCAGGCCGCCGGCTATGACGCTGCCGTGTTCGGCCAGAAAACCTACAACGGCGTCGCCATCCTGAGCCGCGCGCCGGCGCGCGATGTGATGCGCAACATCGGCGGCTTCACCGACGAGCATTCGCGGGTGATCAGCGCCACCGTCGATACGCCGGCCGGCAACCTGCGGGTGATCAATGGCTACTTCGTCAACGGCCAGGCGCCGGGCACCGACAAGTTCGCCTACAAGATGCGCTGGCTCGACGCGCTGCGCGACTGGCTGCGTGCCGAGCTGGTGACGCATTCGAATCTGGTGCTGCTGGGCGACTTCAACATCGCGCCGGAAGACCGCGACAGCTTCGATCCCATCGGCCTGGCCGAAACCATCCACCACACGACCGAGGAGCGCAACCACTTCAAGGCGCTGCTGGAGTTGGGCCTGGTCGACAGCTTCCGCCTGTTCGAGCAGCCCGAGAAGAGCTACACGTGGTGGGATTACCGCATGCTGGGCTACCAGAAGAACCGCGGCCTGCGCATCGACCACATCCTGGTGAGCCAGCCGCTGGCGCGCGAGGTCAAAGGCTGCGTCATCGATCGCGTGCCGCGCAAGTGGGAAAAGCCCAGCGACCATGCGCCGGTGATCCTCGAGCTTTGAGAGCGGGCGCAAAATGACTCGCACCATGCACAAGCACCCGCGTCTTCAGCTGGCCGCAATCACGCTGGCCTTCGCCCTTGCGGGCTGCGCCGAGATGAAGCTGCCGGGCACCGGCGCCGCGAAGCCCGATGCACCGGCGGACGAAGTGCCCGGCGCGCGCGCTGACACCACCATCAGCTTCCAGACGCCAGCCATCAAGGCCTACCGCAAGACCGGCGCGGGTCATATCTACAAGAAGTATCCCCAGCGCATCTACCCGACCAAGATTCCGCCGCTGGTCTACGCGGTGGTGGTGGTCGAGACGCACGTGGAAGCCGACGGGCGGGTCAAGAAGGTCAGCTTCAGCCGCACGCCCTCGCACGCGCCCGAGGTGCCGCCGATGATCGCGCAGCTGATCACCGACGCTTCGCCACTGCCTGCGCCACCGAGCGGCGTGGGCGCCCACACCTATGTCGAAACCTGGCTGTGGGACCGCGGCGGCAAGTTCCAGCTCGACACGCTGACCAAGGGCCAGCGCGGCCGGTAGATGGAAGCAGTTAGTCCGTCGCGTCGCGATCGAGGTGCAGCTCGGCGATCTTGCGCGTGATGGTGTTGCGGCCGATGCCCAACTTCTGCGCTGCTTCGATGCGGCGGCCCCGGGTGTTGGCCAGCGCGGTCAGGATCAGGCGCGATTCGAAGCGGCGCGTGAGGGCATCCCACACGTCATGACGGCCGGCCGCAAGCAGGGCTTGCGCCTCTTGCTCCAGCCCGCTCTCCCATGAGGCAGCCACTGAAGGCGCAGCACCGGCAGCCGCCGATGCGGGCGCGCCCGCGGAAAGGGCCGAACCGGGCAACTCCGCCGCCAGATCGTGCTCGGCGCTGCCAGCAGCGAAATGCCCTGCGCCAGCCTGCGCCGGCATCGGCGCCTCGCCAGCGCCGCTGCCCACCAGCACTTCCGGCGGCAGGTCCTTGGGCTCGATCAACTGGGCCGGCGCCATCACCGTGAGCCAGTGGCAGATGTTCTCCAGCTGCCGCACATTGCCGGGGAAGCCGAAGTTGGACAGCTGCGCCAGCGCCGCGTCGGAAATGCGCTTGGGATCCACGCCCAGCTGCTTGGCGCTTTGCTGCAGGAAGTGGCGCGTGAGCGATGGCACGTCTTCGCGCCGCTCGCGCAGCGCCGGCAGGCGCAGCCGGATCACGTTGAGGCGGTGGAACAGGTCTTCGCGAAAGCCGCCGACCTTGACGCGCTGCTCCAGATCCTGGTGGGTGGCGGCGATCACGCGCACATTCGCCTTCACGGCGTTGTGGCCGCCCACGCGATAGAAGTGCCCGTCGGACAGCACGCGCAGCAGGCGCGTCTGCAGGTCGAAAGGCATGTCGCCGATTTCATCGAGGAACAGCGTACCGCCCTCGGCTTGCTCGAAGCGGCCGCGCCGCATGGTCTGGGCTCCGGTGAAGGCGCCGCGCTCGTGGCCGAACAGCTCGCTCTCCAGCAGGTCCTTGGGGATCGCCGCCGTGTTGATGGCGACGAAGGGCCCATTGGTGCGCGGCGAATGCTTGTGCAGCGCGCGCGCCACCAGCTCCTTGCCGGACCCCGATTCGCCGGTGATCAGCACCGTGACATTGCTTTGCGACAGCCGGCCGATGGCGCGGAACACGTCCTGCATGGCGGGCGCCTGGCCCAGCATCTCGGGCGCGGCCACCATGCGTTCTTCGGCCACTTCTTCGCGCTGGCTTTCGTCGACCGCGCGGCGGATCAGCTCCACCGCGCGCGGCAAGTCGAAGGGCTTGGGCAGGTACTCGAAGGCGCCGCCCTGGAAGGCCGAGACCGCGCTGTCCAAGTCGGAGTAGGCGGTCATGATGATGACCGGCAAGCCCGGATGCTTCTGCTTGATCCTGTCCAAGAGCTCGAGGCCGGAGCCGCCGGGCATGCGGATGTCGCTCACCAGCACCTGCGGGCCCTGGCTTTCGTCGTCGGCGGCGGCATCGAGCGCGGCCAGCACTTCGCGCGTGTTGGTGAAGCTGCGCGTGGGCAGGTCTTCGCGCAGCAGCGCCTTCTCGAGTACGAAGCGGATCGATTGGTCGTCGTCAACTATCCAGATCGGCTTCATTTAGTTCCTTGTCGCTAGGGCAGCGGTATCAATATCTTGAAATCGGTTCGGCCCGGAACACTGTCGCACTCGATCACGCCGTGATGCTGTTGCACGAAGGTTTGCGCCAGCGTCAATCCCAAGCCGGTTCCACCTTCCCGCCCGGAAACGAGGGGAAGAAAGATCCGATCCTTGATCGCGTCCGGCACACCCGGTCCATTGTCGATGACATGCAATTCCAGTGCCAATCGATACCACTGCTTGTTGAAGATCACCTGGCGCGCCACTCGGGTCTTGAAGGTGATCTGGGCGTCGCCGGCGGCGCGCCGCTCGGCCAGCGCCTGCGCGGCGTTGTGGGTGATGTTGAGCGTGGCCTGGATCAGCTGCTCGCGGTCGCCCCGGAACTCGGGAATGGAAGGGTCGAAGTCGCGCTCGATATGCAGGTCGCGCGGGAACTCGGCCAGGATCACCGAGCGCACCCGCTCGCAGACTTCGTGGATGTTCACGTCGCCCACCACGTGGGGCTTGCGGTGCGGCGCCAGCAGCCGGTCGACCAGGGTTTGCAGCCGATCCGCCTCGTGGATGATGACCTGGGTGTATTCCACCAGGTCGCGCGTCTCCACTTCCATCTGCAAGAGCTGCGCGGCGCCGCGGATGCCGCCCAGCGGGTTCTTGATCTCGTGCGCCAGGTTGCGGATCAGCTCCTTGTTGGCCTTGGCCTGGTCCAGGAGGCGCTCTTCGCGGTCCTGGCGCACCTGCTGCTCCAGCGCCGACATCTCGACGATCAGCTCGCCCGGCCTGTCGGCCTGCGCCAGGGTGACCTGGACCGGCAGCATGTCGTGGTTGACGCGGCGCAGGAAGGCTTCGTAGCGCAGGGTGGCGAAATCGTTGGCGCGGGCGCCGTCGATGGCGGTACGCAGCACCTGCGGCTCGTTGAAGCAGGCGCCGAACTGCGAGCCTTCGAGCGTGCGGCGCGAGGTGCCAAGGGCATCTTCCAGCGCCGCATTGGCAAACAGCACCGAGCCGTCGCTCTTGACCACCGCGATCAGGGTCGCCAGCAGGTCGAAGGCCTGAAAGCGCTTGGCGGGCGCAGCGGGTTTGCCGAAAGCCATCTCAGGGCCTCGGCAGGCAGGAGAAGCGAGGCGTCATCAGTTGGTGGTGGGCCCGGGCGCGGCCGCGGCGGGCGGCGGCGCCAGGCGGCCGAGTTCGCGCCGGATGCCGGCGATGTCGCTCTCGTTGCGATCGATCTGGGCCTTCATCTCGGCGGTGCGGTCCAGATACTTCTGGTAGTTCTTGGCTTCCGAGCCCTGCTTCTCGGGCTGGCCGTTGTTGTATTCCTTCAAGAGCTCGGCCTGCTTGGATTCGGCCTTGCGCAGTTCGGATTCGAGCACCGCACGCGCATCGGTATCGCGGGCACGCTGGTCGGCGCTGTCCACGCGCGGGCTGCCGGCCGGCGAGCGGGCGCCACTGCTGCTACCACCGGCTGCCGCAACGTTGGGGCGCGACGTCTGCACCACCGTGACGTTGCCGCCTTCCATCACCTTGCAGCCGCGCTGCTGGGCGACGGTGGCGTTGTTCGTGTATTCGTTGCCGCAGCGCCAGACCTTCCCAGTCTGGGCGTAGGACTGCGTGGCAATGGCAGCCAACGAAACGGCCAACAGAAAGGTGTGATGACGAGTCTTCATGATCTTGACGGGGTGTCTGGCAATCGACGCATTTTGATGCAATTCGATATCCACGCCAGGGTCATGTCCCCACAAATGAAAAAGGACGGCACTTGGCCGTCCCTTGGCTGCGACACCAGAGGCCTCGAGCGCCAAGCGCACGAGGCCATCCGGCTTACAGGGAGTAGTACATGTCGAATTCGACGGGGTGCGGTGCCATGCGGAAGCGCGTCACTTCCTGCATCTTCAGGTCGATGTAGGCATCGATGAAGGCATCGGTGAACACACCGCCCTTGGTCAGGAAGGCACGGCCCTTGTCGAGGTACTCAAGTGCCTGGTCCAGGCTGTGGCAGACGGTGGGCACCAGCGCGTCTTCTTCCGGCGGCAGGTGGTACAGGTCCTTGGTGGCGGCTTCGCCCGGGTGGATCTTGTTCTCGATGCCGTCCAGACCGGCCATCAGCAGCGCCGAGAAGCACAGGTAGGGGTTGGCCAGCGGATCCGGGAAGCGCGCTTCGATGCGGCGGCCCTTGGGGTTGCTCACGAACGGGATGCGGATCGACGCCGAGCGGTTCTTGGCCGAGTAGGCCAGCTTCACCGGGGCTTCGAAGCCGGGCACCAGGCGCTTGTAGCTGTTGGTGCCGGGGTTGGTGATGGCGTTCAAGGCACGGGCGTGCTTGATGATGCCGCCGATGTAGTACAGCGCGGTGTCCGACAGGCCCGCATAGCCGTCGCCGGCGAACAGGTTCTTGCCGTCCTTCCAGATCGACTGGTGCACGTGCATGCCGGAGCCGTTGTCGCCCTGGATCGGCTTGGGCATGAAGGTGGCCGTCTTGCCGTAGGCGTGGCAGACGTTCCAGATCACGTACTTGAGCTTTTGCGTCCAGTCGGCACGCTCGACCAGGGTCGAGAACTTGGTGCCGATTTCGTTCTGGCCGGCGCCGGCCACTTCGTGGTGGAACACTTCGACCGGGATGCCCAGCGATTCGAGCACCAGCGAGATCTCGGCGCGGATGTCTTGCGTGCTGTCGACCGGGGGCACGGGGAAGTAGCCGCCCTTGACGGTGGGACGGTGGCCGGAGTTGCCCGACTCGTACTTCTTGCCCGTGTTCCAGGGGGCTTCGTCGACGTCGATCTCGACGAAGCTGCCCGACATGTCGGCCTTCCAGCGCACGTCGTCGAAGATGAAGAATTCGGGTTCCGGACCGAAGAAGGCGGTGTCGCCCAGGCCCGAAGCCTTCAGGTAGGCCTCGGCCTTCTTGGCGATGGAACGCGGATCGCGGTCGTACGGCTTGCCGTCGGCCGGCTCCAGCACGTCGCAGGTCAGGTTCAGCGTGGTTTCTTCGAAGAAGGGGTCGATGACGGCCGTATTCGGGTCGGGCATCAGCAGCATGTCGGAGGCTTCGATGCCCTTCCAGCCGGCGATCGAGGAACCGTCGAAGGCATGGCCGGCGCTGAACTTGTCCTCGTCGAAATGCGAGACCGGCACCGTGACGTGCTGCTCCTTGCCGCGGGTATCGGTGAAACGGAAGTCGACGAACTTGACCTCGTTTTCCTTGACGAGTTTGAGTACATCGGCGACGGTCTTAGCCATCAAATTCTCCTGGTTGGATGGGTTGTGAAGAAATCTGGTGCACAGGATGCAGGTTCTGTGCCATTGGGACGGCAGCCCGCACTGGGTGTTGCTGGCGCATGACGCACCATTGTGGTGCTGTTAAGCTCTTATTTGGTGCCTTAGCGACTAGCGCACCAATTCAGGACCAAGTCGCGCGTCAAACCCGTGCAGGCCGTCAAGCAGCAGAGTGTAGGCCGCTTCGATCTGCTCAGGATGGCCTTTGACGCCCAATTCGATGTGCCGGCCGAATTCCGGGTGGTCGACGCTGGGCAGGCTGAACACCTTGATGCCGGCGAATTGGCGTTCGATGGACTCCATCAATGGCGTCAGAGTGGCCTCCATCGTGCCGAAGACGATCACCGATTTTTCGATGATGCCGCCCGCTGCAAAAAGGTGCGCGTAGCGCTCGTCCAGGACCGACTCGATCATCGGCCAGGCCATCACCGGGAAGCCGGGCACGAAATGCACCTCGTTGACGCGAAAGCCGGGAATCTTGTTGTAGGGGTTGCGGATGATCTCGGCCCCCGCCGGAAACACGCCCATGTTCAGGCGGTGGATGTTGTCCGGCCGGTCGGGCTCGTAAGGGATGCCCTGCTCGCGCGCCGTGTCCTGCATGCGTTCGCGGATCAGCGCCTCGGCTTGGCGGTGCAGCGCCAAGGGCACACCCAGCGCCCTGGCGGCGCACTGGCGCGTGTGGTCGTCCGGGGTGGCGCCGATGCCGCCGGTGGACAAGACCACGTCGCCGGAGGCGAAGGCGCGCGTCAGCGCAGCGGTGATGCGCACCGGGTCGTCGCCCACGTACTCGGCCCAGCTGAGCGCCAGGCCGCGGGCGCCCAGCAGCTCGATCACCTTGGGCATGTGCTTGTCGATGCGCTTGCCCGACAGGATCTCATCGCCGATCACGATCAGGCCGAAGCGCACGTTGCTTTTCTTGTCGTTGTTCATCAAGGGGCTCCCCATTGGGCGCTGGCGGCCGGGTCGATTTCCACGGCTGGCAGGGCGCCGGACGGCGGCGCGGCAGCTGCGCGCGCCGCGCGCAGCTGGGCCAGGGCATCCAGGCAATAGTGGGCGAACCAGAGCGCCGAGAAGGCAAACACCAGCGTGTAGATCCAGATGGCCAGCGGCACCAGCACGAAGAAGGCGGCGGCAAACAACAGGCCCGAGGCCCACACCACGCTGGGCGCGGCGCCCAGCAAGCCGCACAGGATGCCGATGCCGAACAGCGGCCAGCGGTTGGCGCGCAGCACGGTGCGGCGCTCTTCGGCGTCGGCATGCTCGGCCAAGGCGTCGAAGCTCATCACCTGGTAGGTGAGCCAGCCCCAGATCACCGGCGGCAGCACCAGCACCAGCGGCGGCACCAGCCACAGCGGCACCGAGACGATCAGGGCCAGCAGCGCCAGCACGGTCATGCCCAGCGAGCGGAACACGCTGACGATGAAGGAAGCGCCCTTCTTCTCCTGCAAGGCCGGAAAGCGGCGCTGCGACACGAGCCGGGTCAGTGGCGGCGCCATCAGGCCCGAGACGATCAGGAGCGACAGCACCACGATCACCGGAGTGGCGGCGAACACCACCGCCAGCGGCGCCAGCACCGCCTTCACGTCGCTGGCACCGGCCCGCTCGATCCAGCCCCACAAGGTGGTGAGAATCGGCCAGGCATCCAGCGCCTCGCGCATCCAGGCCACCGCCGGGTCCCAATAGAAGTAGCCCAGACCGGCCGCCAGCGCCGCCATCAGCACGAGCGGCGCAATCGACAGCACGATCACGCGCGGGTGCAGGCAATAGGCAACGGCGCGCCAGAAGGAATCGAGAATAAGACGCATCGGCGCGAAGGATAGCAACTACCAGTGGCAACAAGGACCACCCCTGGCACGTTCTTCATCAGCCCCACACTGCGGAACCGGCTTCGCCGGGCCGCAGGTGAGGTCCCCTCCTCGGGAGGTGGCGAATTACACGCAGCGAAGCGAAGTGAAAAGCCGGGAGGCTTCAGTCAGGCGCGGCCGGCCAGCCGCATCAGCCCCAGCCACTGCTGCGCCCAGAAGCCGCGCCCGTAGTCGCGCAAGCGGCCGCTGGCGTCGGGCTCGACTTGGTCGCGGATGCCGGTCGGGTCGTAGCGGTTCTCGAAATTGGCGGTGCCGAACAGCACATCCCACCAGGGCAGCAACACGCCGAAGTTGTGGCCGCCCAGGCGGACGGGGGCGCCGGGCCGTTCGGACGGCGACTCATGCCCGACGCCCACGCTGTGATGCAGCCGGTGAAAGCGAGGGCTGACCCACAGGCGTTCGCCGATGTATCCGAAGGACAGCCGCAGATTGGCATGCTGCAGGCTTTCCGACAGCTGCGTGATGGCCACCAGCGCGATGAACTGTCCCGGTGCCACGCCGATGAGCTGCGCCACCAGCACGATGATGCAATCGCGCAGGGCGTCGTCCAGCAGATGGTTGCGGTTGTCCGACCACATGGTCATCTGGCGCTGCGAATGGTGCAGCGCATGCAGGCTCCACCACCACTGGAAGCCATGCTGGCCGCGGTGGACCCAGTAGTCGATGAAGTCCAGCACCACCAGGTAGAGCAGGAAGGACACCCACGGCAGGTCGGTCACGCCGGGCCAGATGGCGTCGAGCTGCCAGCCGCTCCAGCCGGCGGTGCGCAGCGGCCCCACCAGGCCGTCGAAGAAGGGCTGTAGCGCAAAGAACATGGCCAGGGGAAAGAGGCCCAGGCGATGCAGCAGGGTGTAGAGGATGTCGGTGCGCACCGCCGCGCTGTCGGTCACCGGATCGACCGGGCGCCAGCGCTGCAGCGGCCCGATGATGGCCAAGAGGATGGCGATCTGGATCAGGCCCACCAGCAGCCAGCCGGTGGCGTCAAAAGCATCTTCGACCCAGCCGCCCAGGCCGATGTGGAACACCAGCGGCTCCACCACCTGCTCGAACAGCCAGCCTTGCATGGCGGCGAATTCGTCGGTGAACCAATCGAGCAGCATGGTCAGTTCGCCGAGTGCGCTGCGATCCAGTCGCGGTAGGCGGGATGCTGGCGCAGGGTCTGGAAGCAGAAGCCTTCCTGCTTCAGGCCCAGGATGAGCGGTTCCAGCACTGCCGGCGCCCACGGGTCCTGGCGCGACCAGATGCCCAGGTGAGCCATCAGGATGTCGCCGCTGCGGATGTTCTGCAGGGCCTGCAGCAGGAGCTTCTCGTTGCTGTAGGTTTCGCTGGGCAGCTCGTCGCCCAGGAAGCCGGCCGGCGCCCAGCCCACGTGCTCGAAGCCGCACTTGCGCGTCGCGGCCAGCAGCCGGGATGAGGTCTTGCCGCCCGGCGCACGAAACAGCGGCAGCGGCTTCTTGCCCGTCATGTCGAGCAGGCGCTGCGAGGCCTTGGCGATGTCTTCGCAGTACTGGGCCGCGGTCCAGGTGAACTCGCGATTGGCCAGGCCGCCCGCGGTGGGGCGCACGCGAAAGCGCGGCTCCACGCCCTTCACGTCGCCGCGCCAGTAGACATGGTCGTAGGTGTGCGAGGCGAATTCGTGGCCTTCGGCGGCGCGCGCCGTCCACCAGGCTTTCCAGCTGTTGTCCAGGCTGTCGCCGCCAGTCGTGGTGCGCTCGGCCGCGGCAAAGAAGGTGACGCGCACGTCCTGGCGCTTGAGCACCTCGGCCACCTGGTTCGCAACGCCCATGTGGCCGGTGTCGAAGGTGAGATAGACCGGCTTGCTGCAGGTAGCGGCGGCCGGGGCCGGGGCCTGCGCATGGGTCGACAGCGGCAATGCCGCGCCCCCGCCCAGCGCCAGCACCGCAATGAGAAAGTTCTTAACGACGCGCATGGTCCAGTGTCCAGACGCCATGCGGCGACCGGCCTACGTTGATTTGCCGTATCACCTGGCGGCTGGCCAGGTCGACCACGGTGAGCTTCTTGGCCCAGCGCGAGGTCACGTAAAGGGTCTTGCCGTCGGCCGACACGTCCATGCAATCGGGGCCGCCCGGCACGGCGAAGGTCTCGACCACCTTCAGGGTGGCGATGTCGATGCGGCTGATGGTGTTGGCCACCCGGTTGCTCACCAGCACGCTCTTGCCGTCGCCCAGGGCGCGGAAGGCATGGGCCCCCTTGCCGGTGAAGATGATGCCGATGGCGCGCGGCGCGGCGCCGGCCACGTCGAAGACCTGCACGCCTTCGCCGCCGGTCAGGCCCACCAGCAGCGTCTTGTCCTGGTGCACGCCGAAGACGTCCGCCGGCATCGGCCCGGTGGGCACGCGCCAGCGGATGGTCTGGCTGGCCAGGTCGACGGCGACCAGCTCGTCGCTGTCCTGCATGGTGACGAAGGCGGTGGTGCTCTTGCCGTCGATCCAGATGTGGCTGGGCGTCTTGCCGGTGGCAATGCGTTTGGCCAGCTTCACGTCCTTGCCGTCCCAGCTGTAGATGTCGACATGGTTGAGCCGGTTGCCGGCCGTGACGAACCACTTCATGTCCGGCGAGAAGCGCAGGTGATACGGGTCGATGATGCCGGTCACCACGCGCTGCACTTCGGCCGTGCGCGGATTCATGAAGGTGAGCGAATCGCTGGCGGAATTGGCCACGATCACCGAGCGCTCGTCGGGCGTCAGGTACAGGTGGTGCGGTTCCTTGCCGGTGTTGATGCGCTGGGTTTCGCTCCAGCGGCTGGGGTCGATCACGCTGACAGAAGCATCCAGCGAATTGAGCACCAGGATCGGGGACGGCAGCTTGTCGGATGCGAGGCTGGCAGACGCGCCGGTGGTGACGGCAACGGCGGACATTAAAAAGGCCGCAAAGCGGCCTTTCAGTGAGGCGGGGAATCGCAAGGGAAGTTCCGAAAAGGGTGACAGCGAGTCTAACGTTGCAAGCCCTGTTCGCGATGACCCGCGCTGACCGTTACGCACCCTATTTGCCGCTGCGCAACGCCTCCACTTCGGCCGGCGCCAGCCAGCGCCATTGGCCGGGCGCCAGGTCATCGGAAAGAGTGAGCGCGCCAATCTGCGAGCGGTGCAGCGCCTCCACCCGATTGCCCACCGCCGCCACCATGCGCTTGACCTGGTGGTACTTGCCTTCGGTCAGCGTCAGCTGCAACTGATGGGTGCCGGTGGCCTCGCAGGCCGCCGCCCGCACGGGCTTGGGGTCGTCGTCCAGCACCACGCCGGCCAGGAGCTTTTGCACCTGGGCGTCGTCCACCGGATGCTTGGCCGTCACCTCGTAGACCTTGGGCACGTGGTGCCGGGGCGAGCCCATGCGGTGGATGAACTGGCCGTCGTCGGTGAGCAGCAAGAGGCCGGTGGTGTCCTGGTCCAGCCGGCCGATCGCCTGCACGCCCTGCACCGCGCCCTTGTTGGGACGCAGCCGCAGGGCCGACGGCAGCAAGGTGTAGATGCTGGGATAGGTCGAAGGCTTTTGCGAGCACTCGGTGCCGGCCGGCTTGTGCAGCATCAGGTAGGCCTTGGCCTGGTAGATCCAGGGCGTGCCCTGGACCGTGAAGCGAAGGCCATCGACCGCGTCGAACTCCGCGAAGGCATCGTCGACCGGCTGGCCCTCGACCGTCACGTGGCCCTGCTGGACCAGCCCGGCGCAGACGCGCCGGGTGCCGAAGCCCTGCGTGAAAAGAATCTCCTGCAGCTGCATCGATCAGTAGCCCAGCGCCAGCCCGGTGTTGCGGCGCGGATCGTTGGCGCCGTAGAAGCGGTTCTTGCCCACCGGCTTGCCGCCCAGCGAAGGCGCGCCCACCAGGATCGCCGCCATGTGGTTGGCCGGCTGCGGCACGCCCAGGTTGTGGCCCATGTCGGCGAGGATCTTGCGGGTGTCTGGACTCAGGGCAAAAGTTTCGACGTTGGTCACGTCGGGCAGCCACTGCTGGTGAAAGCGCGGCGCATCCACCGCCTCCTGCACCGTCATGCCGTAGTCGACGGTGTTGAGGATCGTGTGCAGCACCGCCGTGATGATGCGGCTGCCGCCGGGCGTGCCCACCACCATCACCGGCTTGCCGTTCTGCGTGACGATGGTCGGGCTCATCGACGACAGCGGGCGCTTGCCCGGGGCGATGGCATTGGCCTCGCCCTGCACCAGGCCGTACAGGTTGGGCACGCCGATCTTGGCGGTGAAGTCGTCCATCTCGTTGTTCAGCAGTACGCCGGTCTTGGCAGCCGTGACCTTGGCGCCGAACCAGTCGTTCAGCGTGTAGGTCACCGAGGCGGCGTTGCCCCACTGGTCGACGATCGAGTAGTGGGTGGTGTTGCTGCCTTCATGCGGCGGCACGCCGGGCTTGATGTCCTTGGAGACGCCGGCCTTCTTCGGGTCGATCACGGCGCGGATCTTCTCCGCATAGCCCTTGTCCAGCAGGCGGTCGAGCGGATTCTTCACGAAGTCCGGATCGCCCAGGTAGCTGTTGCGGTCCACGTAGGCGTGGCGCATGGCTTCGATCTGGTAGTGCACCGCCTCTGCCGAGCGAAAGCCCAGGTCCTTCAGCGGGTAGCCCTCCAGGATGTTGAGCATCTCGCAGATGATCACGCCGCCAGAGCTGGGCGGCGGGGCCGACACGATGCGGTAGCCGCGGTAGTCGCATTCGACCGGCGCCAGCTCGCGTGTCTGGTACTGGTCGAAGTCGGCCTGGGTGATGATGCCCTTGCCGGCCTGGCTGGACGCGACGATGGCGGCGCCCACCGGGCCCTTGTAGAAGCCGTCGGTGCCCTTCTGGCTGATGGCGCGCAAGGTCTTGGCCAAGTCTTTCTGCACCAGTCTCTGGCCCACGGCAAAGGGCTCGCCCTTGTTGAGGAAGATGGCGCCCGTGGCCAGGTCTTTCTTGAAGTCGGCAGTGGCGGTGGCCAGCATGTCGACGTCGCCCTGCTGCAGCACGAAGCCCTTCTCGGCCAGCGCGATGGAAGGCGCGATCAGCGCGGCGCGTTTCATGGTGCCGTACTTCTCGCGGGCGTACTCCATGCCCGACACCGAGCCGGGCACGCCCACCGCCAGGTGGCCATGGGTGCTCAGGCCCTTGATGACGTTGCCGTCCTTGTCCAGGTACATGTTGGCAGTAGCCGCCAGCGGCGCCTTCTCGCGGAAGTCGAGGAAGGTCTTGCGGCCGTCGGCCAGCTGCAGGGTCATGAAGCCGCCGCCGCCCAGGTTGCCGGCGGCCGGATAGACCACCGCCAGCGCATAGCCCACCGCCACGGCGGCGTCCACGGCGTTGCCGCCGCGCTTGAGCACATCGACACCGACCTGGCTCGCCAGGTGCTGGGCGCTGACGACCATGCCGTTTTCGGCAGCCACCGGCGCGCGCGAGGCGGCTTGCACCACGCCGCAGGCGGCCAATGTCAGGACCGCGCCCAGAACGGCGCGAAGTTGGGGTTGCATCGCTTTCATGTTCTCTCCTGGATGGTTTTCTCTTTTTGCATGGATTGCCCGCCGCGCTTATTTCTCTGTCAGGCGGCGGTCAACAGGCCCTTGCGCCGCAGGTCCTTGAGGGCCAGCGCCACCTGTTGCCGGGTGAAGTCACGCAGCGCGTTGTCTTCGGTCAGCGGCTGTTCGTCCTTGATGAAGCGCAGGCGCTCGGCACGCGCCTCGCCGGCCAGGAATTCGGCCAGCGCCTCGTGCGAATGCGCGCCGTCCAGCAGGGGCAGCAGGCATCGCTCGAGCACCGACAGCGGCACCTGTTCGTGCCACTGGTTGCAGGCACTGGCTTGCGCTCCGGCGGCCAGCGCAAGTTCGGGCGCATTGCGCACGGCGGCCAGGGCGCGCGGAAGTTCCGGCACGTGGGCCGCAGCGTCGACCGGTGCGCGCCGGACGCGCACCGCGCCGAGGATCAGCAGCTCTTCCAGCATCGCCATGACGAAGGCCTCGACCGTCGCGCGCGGCTCGCCGATGCGCTCGGACACCGCCGTGAGCAAGGTCGGCACCGGCACCGAGGCCGGATAGCGCTCGTCCAGCACCAGCGCCACCGCCTTGTGCACCGGCAAGCGCAGGGTCACCTTGAGGTTGCGCAAGGCGTGGCAGGGTTGTTCGCGCCCGTCCAGCGTGAGCGGGCCGCCGTCTTCGGCAAAGAACACGCCCGCGTACTCCAGCTGGCGCAGCCGCGCGGGATCGAGCCGGTAGCGGATCTGCGCGGAGCGTTCCTGCTTGACCAGCAGGCTCTGCCTGAAGGTGCGGTTGACCAGGAAATCGAGGTACTGCTCCATCATCAGCTGGCTGCCGCCGCATTCCCGCAGCAGCGGGCCGCGCACCTCTTCGCCGTAGTTCTGCACGAACATGGTGGCCGGCTCGGCATCGGCCAGGTAGGCCAGCCCGAGCGTGTTGGCCCGCGCCACGAACTCCTTGAAATAGCACGGTGCGTTGCAGGGCTCGAGGAACTCGTGCATCAGGTAGGACGTGCTGGCGCTGCGCACGATCGGCATCATGTCCTCGAGCGTGGCCTTGAGCACGCTGCCTGGCCGGGCCGAGTGCGCGAGAAAATCGAGCATGCCGCGCGCATAGGAGAGCTTTTCCTCGGGCTCGTCGCGCGGGCCGCCGCGCAGCACCATGGCATCGCGCACGATCTCGCGCGACTTCCATCCCGGATAGACGTTGTAGCTGACGTAGGCCAGGCCCTGGGGCGCCAGGTTGCGCGAGCACACGCGCAAGATGGCCTCCTGCACCGGCTGCGGCACCCAGCTGTAGACGCCGTGGCAGATGATGTAGTCGAACTGGCCGAAGGCGTCGTCGATGTCGGCGATGTCGAAGGTGCGCAGCCGCAAGTTGGCGAGCCCCGCGCGTTCCACCGCCTGCGCACCGCGCCTGGCCTGCAGGGGCGAGAGCTCCACGCCCAGCGCACTGGCGCCCGGATGGCGTGCGGCAAACGGAATCAGGTTGCCGCCCGAGGCGCAGCCCAGCTCCAGCACCCGGGCGCCGGCCGGCGGCGGGGTCTCCAGGCCGAACAGGAAGGCAATGGCCTCCAGGTGCTCCGCGGCGGTCTGCGGGAACGGATGCGAGTCGTAGGGCACCGCATCGTAGTAGTTGCTGAGCAGGCTGGTGACTGAATCCGGCATGGTGGCGTTTTTTCAGGCTCTTTGATGGGACGGTCGGCGGGGCACGACCGCTTGGCTCGCCACTATAAGTGCTGCCTGCGCACGCTTGGCGCACTGGCGGCCACACAATCGATGCGCCATCGGAAGCTGAAAGCCAAGAACATCCCCATGGACCTCTTGAAAGTCGCCACGCTCTTCGCGCTCACCGCCCTTGCCGAGATTGTCGGTTGCTACCTGCCATGGCTGGTCCTGCGGCAGGGCAAGCCGCTGTGGCTCCTGCTGCCCGGCGCGCTTTCGCTGGCCTTGTTCGCCTGGCTGCTCACCTTGCATCCAAGTGCCGCCGGCCGCACCTATGCGGCTTACGGCGGCATGTACATCGCGGTCGCCTTGCTGTGGCTGCGCTTCGTCGACGGCATCGCGTTGACGCGCTGGGATGCAGTGGGGGCCTTCGTGGCGCTGGCCGGGATGGCCATCATTGCGCTGCAGCCAGCGGTGCAGGCCGGATGAGGCGCTGAAAACGAAAACGCCCGACCGCATGGCGGCCGGGCGTCGGTATGTTGGTGGAGCTGGGGGGATTCGAACCCCCGTCCGCAAGCCTTCTTCGCGCAGTTCTACATGTTTAGCGATCTGATTTGGATCTCGCCACCGGTGTCGCGCAGTCGCACGCTACACCGGCCGCCAGCACCCTATTTTCTCGCCCCGACCCAAGGTACCCGGATCGGAGCCAGCCCATGTAATTATCCTTGCAGCCGGGAGGTCAGGATTGCTCCAGACCCCCTTGCCCAGCCCATCGGCCAACTGTTGCAAGGCTCACTGGCAATTAAGCAGCGAGTGCGAAACGTTCGTCGTTTGCAGTTAGTTTGTTTGAATCTGTTTTACGAGCGCATTCAGCTCGACATGCCCCGCTGCGATTCCGAACCCACGTCGAAACCAATGCAGCCCCAGGAACACGTATTTTAGGGCTTCCGCCGGTATTAAAAGGGGGAGCGCCCAGAATTCGCTGACTGAATGAGGGACATCAGCGCCGCCGGGCTTCCGATGCTGGCATCGGCGTTCCAAAGCACCGTGTCGGCCCGGTCGCCCAGGTAGCCGTAGGTGGCAGCCACGGTGCGCATGCCGGCAGCACGGCCGGCGATGACATCGCGCTCATCGTCGCCGACGAACAGGCAGCGCGAAGGCAGCACGCCCAGGCGGCGCGCGGCTTCCAGCAAGGGCTCGGGGTGCGGCTTGGCATGCGGCGTGGTGTCGCCGCAGACCAGCGCGCCAGAGCTCGTAAACAGCGGCATGGCCGCGGTGAGCGGCGCGGCGAAGCGCACCGACTTGTTGGTCACCACGCCCCAGCGCAGGTCGAGCTGGTGCAGTTGCTCGATCAGCTCGGGCACGCCCGCGAAGGCCATCGTGCGAACCGTCATGGCGCGCTCGTAGTTGACAAAGAACTCCTCGCGCAACTCGGGGAAGTCTGGATGGTCCGGCGTGATGCCGAAGGCCACGCCCAGCATGCCGCGCGCGCCGGAGCCGGCCATGGGCCGATAGCGCTCCAGGGGCAGCGACGCCATGCCGCGGTCGGTGCGCATCTTGTCGGCGGCGGCGCCGAGGTCGGGCGCGCTGTCGATCAGCGTGCCGTCCAGGTCGAACAGGACGGCTTCGATGTCGCGTGCACTCGTCGTCATCATGACGCCGATGCCTCCGGCCGCTGGGTGGCGAACATGTAGTTGACGCTGGTGTTGTCGCTCAGCCGGTAGCGCCGCGTCAGCGGGTTGTATTCCAGGCCGCGGGTATGGCGCAGGTCCAGGCCGGCCACGCGGCAGAACGCGGCCAGTTCGCTCGGCCGGATCATCTTGCGGTACTCGTGGGTGCCCTTGGGCAGCATGCCCAGCACGTACTCGGCCCCCACGATGGCAAAGAGGAAGGCCTTCAGGTTGCGATGAATGGTGGAGAAGAAGACCCAGCCGCCCGGCTTGACCAGGGTGGCGCAGGCCTGCACCACCGAGGCGGGCTCGGGCACGTGCTCCAGCATTTCCATGCAGGTCACGACGTCGTAGCTGGCCGGCTGCTCGGCCGCCAGGTCCTCGACGCTCACGTGGCGGTACTTGACGTTCTGGGTGCCGGCTTCCAGCGCATGCAGCTGGGCCACCTTCAGGGCCTTGTCCGCCAGGTCGATGCCCAGCACCTGCGCGCCCTTGCGTGCCATCGAATCGGCCAGGATGCCGCCGCCGCAGCCCACGTCCAGTGCCTGCCGGCCGGCCATCGGGGCCAGGCCGTCGATCCATTCGAGGCGCAATGGATTGATTTCGTGCAGCGGCCGAAACTCGCTTTCCATATCCCACCAGCGATGGGCGAGTTCGGAGAATTTGGCCAATTCGGCCGGGTCTGCATTCACGTTATTGGTGCTCATTGCGTGATTATGAAACGGCGCCAACGGGAAAGAAAAAAGCCCCGCACGGGCGGGGCTTCAATGAAAAAACCCCGCCGAAGCGGGGTTTCATTCGTAAATCCTTGCGGATTACTTGGTGGCTTGCGTGCCGACCACTTCGATTTCCACGCGACGGTTCTTGGCGCGGCCTTCCTTGGTGCGGTTGTCCGCGATCGGCTGCTTCTCGCCCTTGCCTTCGGTGTAGACGCGGTTGCGTTCAATGCCCTTCGAGACCAGATAGGCCTTGACGGCTTCAGCGCGGCGAACCGACAGCTTCTGGTTGTAGGTATCGGAACCGATCGAGTCGGTATGGCCGACGGCGATGATCACTTCCAGGTTGACGCCACGGATCTTGCTGGTCAGATCGTCCAGCTTGGCGCGGCCTTCGGGCTTGAGCACAGCCTTGTCGAAGTCGAAGAACGCGTCAGCGGCGAAGGTGACCTTCGAAGCGACAGGTGCCGGAGCGGGAGCCGGAGCCGGAGCAGGCGCCGGAGTGGGAGCAGCGGCGGGAACCAGAGCGCCGTCGCAGCCAACAGCGGCCGTGGCGGGGGTCCAGTTCGCGTCGCGCCAGCACAGTTCGTTCGTGCCGTTCTTCCAGACCAGTTCGCCGGTGCCGTTTTGCCAGTTGTCGAGCACGGGACCACCGTTAGCGGACGTGACACGGGTCTGCGCGCCGGCGGCAGTGGCGAGCGCAGCGACTGCAAACATCATCGCCACTTTATTCAGTTTCTTCATGGTTCTCCTCTTGGGGAAAAAGCCGCAGCCGCGCTGCGAAACAAGGACGCTTTAAGTGACCACCACCCAAAACGCTGAGACGATTGTGCCATAGGGTCTTTAGCAAACAGGCCGGAACGCCACCCCCAAACGCCCGTCAAAGGCCGAATACGGCCCATCTGTTGCGGCGCTGCTACACCGCCGAGGGCGTAAAATTTCCGGTCCTTGCTCGCCGGCTCTCCCCTTCATGACCTCGTTCGCCAAAGAAACTCTACCCATCAGCCTCGAAGAGGAGATGCGCCGCAGCTATCTCGATTACGCGATGAGCGTGATCGTCGGGCGCGCACTTCCAGACGCCCGCGACGGCCTCAAGCCGGTGCACCGCCGTGTGTTGTTTGCCATGCACGAACTCAACAACGACTGGAACCGGCCCTACAAGAAGTCGGCCCGTATCGTTGGCGACGTCATCGGCAAGTACCACCCGCACGGCGACCAGTCGGTGTACGACACCATCGTGCGGATGGCGCAGGATTTTTCCATGCGCCACATGCTGGTTGACGGCCAAGGCAATTTCGGCTCGGTCGACGGCGACAACGCCGCAGCCATGCGATACACCGAAATTCGCTTGGCCAAGATCGCGCATGAAATGCTGGCGGATATCGACAAGGAAACTGTCGATTTCGGTCCCAATTACGACGGCAGCGAAAAAGAACCGCTGGTTTTGCCCAGCAAGTTGCCCAATCTTCTGGTCAATGGCTCGGGTGGTATTGCGGTGGGCATGGCCACCAATATTCCGCCGCACAACCTGGTCGAAGTGGTGGATGCATGCCTGCATTTGCTGGCCAATCCGGGGGCCACTATTGACGAACTGATGGAAATCGTGCCTGCGCCCGATTTCCCCACCGCCGGCATCATCTACGGCATCAACGGCATCAAGGACGGCTACCGCACCGGCCGCGGCAAGGTGGTGATGCGCGCCAAGGTCCACTTCGAGGACATCGACCGCGGCCAGCGCCAGGCCATCGTGGTCGACGAACTGCCCTACCAGGTCAACAAGAAGACCCTGCAGGAGCGCATGGCCGAGCTCTGGCGCGAGAAGAAGCTCGAGGGCATCAGCCACATCCAGGACGAGTCCGACAAATCGGGCATGCGCCTGGTGATCGAGCTCAAGCGCGGCGAAGTGCCCGAGGTGGTGCTCAACAACCTGTACAAGCAGACGCAGATGCAGGACACCTTCGGCATCAACATGGTCGCGCTCATCGACGGCCAGCCGAAGCTGTGCAACCTGAAGGATCTGGTCGAGGTCTTCCTGCAGCACCGCCGCGAAGTGGTAACGCGCCGCACCGTGTTTCAGCTGCGCAAGGCGCGCGAGCGCGGCCACGTGCTGGAAGGCCTGGCGGTGGCGCTGGCCAACATCGACGACTTCATCTCGATCATCCGCAACGCGCCCACCCCGCCGGTGGCCAAGGCCGAACTGATGGCCCGCAGCTGGGACAGCAAGCTGGTGCGCGAGATGCTGACCCGCTCCCGCGCCGACGGCGGCGTGGTGAATGCCGACGACTACCGTCCCGAAGGTCTGGAAAAGGAATTCGGCATGGGCGACAACGGCCTGTACCGCCTGTCCGACACGCAGGCCCAGGAAATCCTGCAGATGCGCCTGCAGCGCCTCACCGGCCTGGAGCAGGACAAGATCGTCGCCGAGTACAAGGACGTGATGTCCGAGATCGAGGACCTGCTCGACATTTTGTCGAAGCCGGCGCGCGTCTCCACCATCATCAGCGACGAGCTCTCCACGCTGAAGCAGGAGTTCGGCCAGACCAAGCTGGGCGCACGCCGCAGCCAGGTCGAGCACAGCGCCTTCGACCTTTCCACCGAAGATCTGATCACGCCCACCGACATGGTGGTGACCCTCTCGCACAGCGGCTACATCAAGAGCCAGCCGCTGGGCGAGTACCGCGCGCAAAAGCGCGGCGGGCGCGGCAAGCAGGCTACGGCGACCAAGGAAGACGACTGGATCGACCAGCTCTTCATCGCCAACACGCACGACTACATCCTGTGCTTCTCCAACCGCGGCCGGCTGTACTGGCTCAAGGTGTGGGAAGTGCCGGCCGGCTCGCGCGGCTCGCGTGGACGCCCGATCGTCAACATGTTCCCGCTGCAAGAGGGCGAGAAGATCAACGTGGTGCTGCCGCTCACCGGCGACAAGCGCACCTTCCCGGCAGACCAGTTCGTCTTCATGGCCACTTCGATGGGCACCGTGAAGAAGACCGCGCTGGACGAATTCAACAACCCGCGCAAGGCCGGCATCATCGCCGTGGACCTGGATGCGGGCGACTATCTGATCGGCGCGGCCCTCACCGATGGCGCACACGACGTGATGCTGTTCTCCGACGGCGGCAAGGCGGTGCGCTTCGACGAGAACGACGTGCGTCCGATGGGCCGCAATGCGCGCGGCGTGCGCGGCATGTCGCTGGAAGAAACGCAACGCGTGATCGCCATGCTGGTGGCCGAGGACGAGCAGCAGAGCGTGCTCACCGCCACCGAAAACGGTTACGGCAAGCGGACAAGTATTACCGAGTACACCCGTCATGGCCGCGGAACCAAGGGCATGATTGCGATTCAACAGAGTGAGCGCAACGGCAAGGTCGTTGCAGCCACCCTGGTGCACGCGGACGACGAGATCATGCTGATCACCGACAAGGGCGTGCTCGTCCGCACGCGGGTCGCCGAGATCCGCGAACTCGGCCGTGCCACCCAAGGCGTGACGCTGATCGGCCTGGACGAAGGCTCCAAGCTCAGTGGCTTGCAACGCATCGTCGAGAATGACGCAAACGGCGACACCGAAACAGGTGCCGACGACACTTCAACATCTTCTACGGAGAACCCTCAGTGAAAAAGATCAAACTTGCCGTGCTGGCCGTGGCACTGACCGCCTCGTCCTTCGCCTGGGCACAGAACGGCAAGGCCGCGCTGGTCAAGCAGTTCCTCGACTTGCAGCGCCCCGGCATCGAAGCGCTGTCTCGTGCGCTGGTTCAGCAGGCAAGCGACCCGATTGCGCAGGCAGGCTCCGGCTACCTGCAGAGCCAGGTTCCCGCGGACAAGCGTGAAGCCGCCGCCAAGGCCGCCGACGCCGAACTGAAGAAGTACTTCGACGAGTCCTACCCGATCGTGCGCGACAAGGCCCTGCAGGCTGCGCCCACCACGCTGGGCCCGATCCTTGAGCAGAACTTCACCGAAGATGAACTCAAGCAACTGGTCGCCTGGATCAGCTCGCCGCTGGCCAAGAAGTACCAGGAAATGAATCCGCAGATGCAGACCGCCCTCACCAAGAAGGTGGTTGAAGACACGCGCGCCACCATCGAGCCGAAAATCCGCGCGCTCGACGCGAGCGTGGCGAAGGCGCTCGGCGCGCCGACCGGCGGCGATGCCGGCAAGGCCCCTGCCAAGGCGCCGGCGAAGAAGTGAGCCCCGCGCCGGGGCAGCGCCCGTATAACTTCTCGGCCGGTCCGGCCGCCATGCCGGAGGCGGTGCTGCAACGCGCCGCCTCGGAGATGCTCGACTGGCAGGGCAGCGGCATGAGCGTGATGGAGATGAGCCATCGCGGCAAGGAATTCGGCGCCATCCTGGCGCAGGCCGAAGCCAATCTGCGTCAGCTTCTGGCCATCCCCGCGCAGTTCCACGTGCTGTTCATGCAGGGCGGCGGGCTGGGCGAGAACGCCATCGTTCCGCTCAACCTGTCGCGCGGCAAGTCGGTGGACTTCGTGGTCACCGGCAGCTGGAGCCAGAAGTCGCTGAAGGAAGCGCAGCGCTACTGCAGTGCGCACCTCGCCGCCAGCAATGCGGAGGGCGGCCACACCAGCCTGCCCGACCCGGCCCGCTGGCAGCTGACGGACGGCGCCTCTTACGTGCACGTGTGCTCCAACGAGACCATTCATGGCGTCGAGTTCCAGCAGCTGCCGGACCTGGCAGCATTGGGCAGCACGGCGCCGCTGGTGATCGACTTTTCTTCGCACGTGGCCTCGCGCAGCGTCGACTGGACGCGCGTTGGCCTGGCCTTCGGCGGTGCGCAAAAGAACTTGGGGCCTGCCGGCCTCACGCTGGTGATCGTGCGCGATGAGCTGCTGGGCGATGCCCTGGACATCTGTCCGAGCGCCTTCAACTACAAGACGGTGGCCGACAACCAGTCGATGTACAACACGCCGCCGACCTGGGCCATCTACATGGCGGGCCTCACCTTCCAGTGGCTGCTGCAGCAGCGCGAAGGCGAGCTGGCCGGCGTGGCGGCCATGGAAGCGCGCAACGTGGCCAAGGCCAGCCTGCTGTACGACTTCATCGACGCCTCGGCCTTCTACGCCAACAAGGTGGCGCCGAATTGCCGCTCGCGCATGAACGTGCCCTTTTTCCTGGCCGACGAGAGCCGCAACGAGGCCTTCCTGGCCGGTGCCCGCGAAGCGGGCCTGTTGCAGCTCAAGGGCCACAAGTCAGTGGGCGGCATGCGGGCCAGCATCTACAACGCCATGCCGCTGGCGGGCGTGCAGGCGCTCGTGGGGTACATGCGAGAATTCGAGCGACTTCACGCTTGATTCGCATGACCTCCCCCGCCTCGCCAACACCCCCTTCCGATCCTTCCGCCAGCCTGGCCGATCTGCGCGTGCAGATCGACTCGCTGGACCAGCAGCTGCTTGCACTCTTGAACAAGCGCGCGCATGTCGCCGAGCTGGTAGGCGAGGTCAAGAAGCGCGAAGGCACCCCTTATTTCCGCCCTGACCGCGTGGCCCAGGTCATCGAGAAGATGACCAAGGGCAACCCCGGGCCGCTCAAGAACTCGCATGTCTCGGCCATCTGGCGCGAGATCATGTCGGCCTGCCTGGCGCTCGAATCGCCGCAGCGCGTGGCGGTGCTCGGCCCCGAAGGCACCTTCTGCGAGCAGGCCGCCATCGAATACTTCGGCGGCGCCGCCGACCTGATCCACTGCGCCAGCTTCGACGAGGTGTTCCACGCCACGGCCAGCGGCAGCGCCCAATACGGCGTGGTGGGCGTGGAGAACTCCAACGAGGGCGTGGTCACGCGCTCGCTCGACATGTTCCTGCATTCGCCCACGCACGTGGTGGGCGAGGTGAGCCTGCTGGTTCGCCACAACCTCTTGCGCAAGGAAATCTCGCTGGAAGGCATCGAGGCCGTGCTGGCCCACCCGCAAGCCCTGGCCCAGTGCCAGGCCTGGCTGGCCAAGCACCTGCCGCATGCCGAGCGGCGCGCCGTCGCCAGCAATGCCGAAGGCGCGCGCCTGGCCGCCACCAACCCGGCCTGGGCTGGCTTGGCCAGCGAGCGCGCTGCCACGCAATACGGGCTGCACATCGTGGCCCACGCCATCCAGGACGACGCCTACAACCGCACGCGTTTCGCCGTCATCGCCTTGCCATCCACGCTGGCCATGCCGCCGGCCTCGGGACACGACTGCACCAGCCTGGTGGTGTCGGTGCCGAACCGGCCGGGCGCGGTGCACGACCTGCTGGTGCCACTCAAGAACAACAACGTCTCGATGACCCGCTTCGAGTCGCGCCCCGCGCGCACCGGCCAGTGGGAGTACTACTTCTACATCGACCTCGACGGCCACCCTTCCCAGCCCAACGTGGCTGCGGCCCTCGGCGAGCTGCGCCAGCTGTGCGCCTTCTACAAGGTGCTGGGCGCCTATCCCGTGAAAGCCTGAAGCGATGTTCGAGCAACTCGGGCTGATCGGCTGCGGCCTGATGGGCGGCTCCTTCGCCCTGGCGCTCAAGCGCGCCAAGCTGGTCAAGCGGGTGGTCGGCTACAGCAAGTCGCCCTCGACCACCGAACGCGCCAAGCAGTTGGGCGTGATCGACGTGGCGGCTCCATCCGCCCTGCTGGCCGTGTCCGGCGCCGACCTGGTGCTGCTGGCGGTGCCGGTGGCAGCCTCCGAAGCCACCTTCAAGGCGATCCGCCACGGCATCGGCGCCGAGACGCTGGTGATGGACGTGGGCTCGACCAAGAGCGACGTCATCGAAGCGGCGCGCATCGGGCTGGAGGGCAAGCTCAAGTGCTTCGTGCCGGCGCATCCCATTGCCGGCAAGGAAGTGGCGGGCATCGAGCACGCAGACGCTGATCTTTTTACCGGCCGCCAGGTGGTGCTCACGCCCATCAAGGCCACGCTGCGCTCCAACGTGCAGCGGGCCTCGCAGGTCTGGACCGGCGTCGGCGCCCAGGTCAGCATCATGACGCATGAGGCGCACGACAGCGCCTTTGCGGCCGTGAGCCATCTGCCGCACCTGCTGGCTTTCGCCTTCATCAATGGCATCGCCGCGCAGCCCGAGTGCCAGCAGTTCCTCGATCTGGCAGGGCCCGGCTTTCGCGACTTCACCCGCATCGCTGCCGGCGAGCCCACCCTGTGGCGCGACGTGCTGTTGGCCAACCGCGAGCAGGTGCTGCGCCAGTCGCAGGCCTTCCGACAATCGCTGGACGCGCTCGAGGCGCTGATGAGCAGCGGCCAGGCGGCCGGGCTGGAACAGGCCATCGCAGCCGCCAGCCAGTTGCGCGGCCCGTGGCGCCTGGGCAGCAGCACCGAATCGCCGGACGCCTGACCCTCTTTTTTCGTCATGTTCGACACCGTCTTTCTCGACCTTCCCGCGCTGCGGGCTGCCGGCGGCACCGTGCGGCTGCCGGGCTCCAAGAGCATCTCGAACCGCGTGCTGCTGCTGGCCGCCCTGGCCGAAGGCACGACCGAGGTGCACGACCTGCTCGACTCCGACGACACCCGCGTCATGCTGGCGGCGCTGCGCCAACTGGGCTGCGGTGTCGAGCAGCGCGCCGACGGCGTCACCCGCATCACAGGCCTGGGCGGCAAGCTCAAGGACGACGCGCGGCAGGCCGAGCTCTTCCTCGGCAACGCCGGCACCGCCATGCGCCCGCTTACCGCGGCGCTGAGCCTCCTGGGTGGCGAGTTCGAGCTGCGCGGCGTGCCGCGCATGCACGAGCGGCCCATTGGCGACCTGGTCGATGCCCTGGCGGGCCTGGGCTGCGAGATCGACTACCTGGGCAACCCCGGCTATCCGCCGCTGCGCATCCATCCGGTGGCGCATGAGGGGCTGCGCCTCGACGCGCCGATCCGCGTGCGCGGCGACGTCTCCAGCCAGTTCCTCACTGCCCTGCTGCTGGCCCTGCCGTTGGCCTCGGCACGCCAGGACGTTGTGATCGAAGTAATCGGCGAGCTGATTTCCAAGCCCTACATCGAGATCACCCTGAACCTGCTGGCGCGCTTCGGCATCGACGTTCAGCGCGAGGGCTGGAGCCGCTTCACCATTGCGGCCGGCAGCCAGTACCGCTCGCCGGGCAGCATCCATGTGGAAGCGGACGCGTCTTCGGCCAGCTACTTCATCGCGCTGGGCGCGATCGCCGCGCCGACCCCGGGGCAGGCCGGCATCCGCATCGAAGGCGTGGGCGCCGATTCGATCCAGGGCGACATCCGCTTCGTCGAAGCTGCGCAGGCGATGGGCGCCAAGGTCGAGAGCGGCACCAACTGGCTGCAGATCTCGCGCGGCCACTGGCCTTTGCGCGCCATCGACCTGGATGCCAATCACATCCCCGATGCCGCCATGACCCTGGCCGTGATGGCGCTGTTTGCCGACGGCCCCAGCCGCCTGACCAACATCGCCAGCTGGCGCGTGAAGGAAACCGACCGCATCGACGCCATGGCCAACGAGCTGCGCAAGCTCGGTGCCCAGGTCGAGACCGGGCCCGACTTCATCCGCATCCAGCCCCTGGCCGCCAGCACATGGCGTGCGGCCAGCATCCACACTTACGACGACCACCGGGTCGCGATGTGCTTTTCGCTGGCCGCCTTCAATCCGGACGGCCTGCCGGTGCGCATCCTGGACCCCAAGTGCGTTGCCAAGACCTTCCCCGACTATTTCGAGGCATTGTTCTCGGTGAGCGAACCGGCCGCGGTGCCGGTGATCTGCGTCGACGGCCCCACCGCCTCCGGCAAGGGCACCCTGGCCATGGAAGTGGCGCGCCAGCTGGGCTACCACTACCTGGACTCGGGCGCGCTCTACCGCGTCACCGGCCTGGCCATGACGCGCGCCGGCCTCACGGCTACGCCCGAGCATGAGGCGCGCATCGCCGACATGGCCCGCGCCCTGCCCCTCTCGTTCACGGACGGCAAGGTGCTGCTGGCCGGCGAAGACGTGAGTGAGGCCATCCGCACCGAGGCCGCCGGCATGGACGCCTCACGCGTGTCCGCCCTGCCGGCCGTGCGCCTGGCGCTGGCCGACCTGCAAAAGTGCTTCCGCCGCCTGCCTGGCCTGGTGGCCGACGGACGCGACATGGGCACGGTGATCTTCCCCGACGCCGCGCTCAAGGTCTTCCTGACCGCCAGCGCAGCCCACCGGGCCGAGCGCCGGTATAAGCAATTGATTTCAAAGGGAATTTCCGTTACACTTGACGGTCTTCGCCAGGATCTGGAGGCGCGCGATGCCCGGGACATGTCCCGCAGCACGGCCCCCCTGAAACCGGCGCAGGATGCTCGCCTTCTGGACAACTCCGATCAGACGATCTCGCAATCGGTCGATCAGGTGTTCCAGTGGTGGGAGCAAGTGCAGCCTTTCGAGCCTTTGTCTTGAAGGGCTGGCCCTCGGTCACCAGCTGAAGGGCTACCGTCCATCGGGTCCCCGCCGCGCGTCAGCGCACCGGCCTTGATGGGTTGTTCAACCAACCGGGCTTCTGGCCCACAAACCGCCGTCTCCAGCCTTAGAAACAGCCGCAATGGTGCGACTGGAAACCTGCGTGACGGAAGGAAAACACAATGTCTGAATCTTTTGCCGCCCTATTCGAAGAATCCCTGAAGCGCTCCGAGATGCGCTCGGGCGAAGTCATCACCGCCGAAGTCGTTCGCGTGGAGCACAACCACGTCGTCGTCAACGCAGGCCTCAAGTCCGAAGCCTACGTGCCGATCGAAGAGTTCAAGAACGACAAGGGTGAACTCGAAGTCCAGGCCGGCGATTTCGTTTCTGTTGCCATCGGCAGCGTCGAAAACGGCTACGGCGACACCATCCTGTCGCGCGATACCGCCAAGCGCCTCGCCTCGTGGATGAGCCTCGAGAAGGCGCTCGAGTCCGGCGAATTCGTCACCGGCACCACCAGTGGCAAGGTCAAGGGCGGCCTCACCGTGCTGGTCAACGGCATCCGCGCATTCCTGCCGGGTTCGCTGATCGACACGCGTCCGATCAAGGACCTGACCCCCTACGAGAACAAGACCCTCGAATTCAAGGTCATCAAGCTCGACCGCAAGCGCAACAACGTCGTGCTGTCGCGCCGTGCCGTGGTCGAAGCCAGCATGGGCGAAGAGCGCGCCAAGCTGATGGAAACGCTGAAGGAAGGCGCAGTCGTGCGCGGTGTGGTCAAGAACATCACCGAATACGGCGCCTTCGTGGACCTCGGCGGCATCGACGGCCTGCTGCACATCACCGACATGGCCTGGCGCCGTGTCCGCCACCCGAGCGAAGTCGTTCAGGCCGGCCAGGAAATCACCGCCAAGATTCTCAAGTTCGACACCGAAAAGAACCGTGTCTCGCTGGGTCTCAAGCAAATGGGCGACGACCCGTGGATGGGCGTTTCGCGCCGCTACCCGCAAAGCACCCGCCTGTTCGGCAAGGTCACGAACATCGCCGACTATGGCGCGTTCGTCGAGCTCGAGCCGGGCATCGAAGGCCTGGTGCACGTCTCGGAAATGGACTGGACCAACAAGAACATCGCGCCGAACAAGATCGTCTCGCTGGGCGACGAAGTCGAAGTCATGGTCCTCGAGATCGACGAAGACAAGCGCCGCATCAGCCTGGGCATGAAGCAGTGCAAGGCCAACCCGTGGCAAGAGTTCGCGCAAAACACCAAGCGCGGCGACCGCGTCAAGGGCCCGATCAAGTCGATCACCGACTTCGGCGTGTTCGTGGGCCTGGCTGCCGGCATCGACGGCCTGGTGCACCTGTCCGACCTGTCTTGGAACGAGCCCGGCGAAACTGCCGTGCGCAACTACAAGAAGGGCCAGGAAGTCGAAGCGATCGTGCTGGCTGTCGACGTCGACCGCGAGCGCATCAGCCTGGGCATCAAGCAGCTGGACGGCGACCCGTTCACCACCTTCACCTCGGTGAACGACAAGGGCCAGATCGTGACCGGCAAGGTCAAGACCGTGGATGCACGTGGCGCCGAGATCGACCTGGGCGGCGACATCATCGGCTACCTGCGCGCTTCGGAAATCTCGCGTGACCGCGTGGAAGATGCCCGCAACGTGCTGAAGGAAGGCGACGAAGTCACGGCCGTGGTGGTCAATGTGGATCGCAAGACCCGCAACATCCAGCTGTCGGTCAAGCAGAAGGACATGGTTGACGAGCAAGGCGCCATGGCCAGCCTGAGCCAGCAGTCGGCGCGCGAAAACGCCGGCACCACCAGCCTGGGCGCCCTGCTGCGCGCCAAGCTGGACAACAACGGCGAATCCAAGTGATTTTGCGGGACAGACCACGCGACGCGTAGCGCTGCGTGCTCTGTCCCCAACTTGCTAGGCAAATGACCCGTTCCGATCTCGTCGAAGAACTCGCCGCCCGTTTCGCGCAGCTCACGCACCGCGACGCTGAATCCGCCGTCAAGACCATCCTCGATGCGATGAGCGACGCGCTGGTTCGCGGGAACCGGATCGAGATCCGTGGCTTTGGCAGTTTCTCGGTGAGCCGCCGGCCGCCGCGCATCGGACGCAATCCGCGTTCGGGTGAAAGCGTCGCCGTGCCGGAAAAGCGCGTGCCCCACTTCAAGCCGGGCAAGGCCCTGCGCGAAGCGGTGGACGAGCGCACCGCGCAACTCGACAGCGCGCCATCGGCCCGCAAGGACTGAGCGCGAACGTAGAATCTTTCCGGCCCACCGGAAAGCATCCATGAAATACCTCCTGTGGCTGCTCAAGGCAGCCATTTTTTTTACCCTCTTCGCCTTCGCGCTGAACAACCAGCACGACGCCACCGTCAACTTCTTCTTCGGCACGCACTGGCGCGCGCCGCTGGTGCTGGTGGTGCTGGTCGCGTTTGCCGGCGGCATCGTGGTGGGCGCCTTGGGCATGCTGCCGGGCTGGTGGAAGCACCGCAGCAACGCGGCCAAACTACCGGCCGCCGCCAGCCCCGCGGCCGCACTGCCTGTCGCCAACAACGGCAGCAACAACAACAGCAACGAACTGCCCGTCGCGCGCCACCATGGACTTTGATCTCAGCTGGCTCCTTTTGGGGCTGCCGCTGGCCTTCGTGCTGGGCTGGCTGGCCTCGCGCTTCGACCTGCGCCAGCTGCGGCTGGAAAACCGCCAGGCGCCCAAGGCCTACTTTCGCGGCCTGAACTTCCTGCTCAACGAGCAGCAGGACCAGGCCATCGACGCCTTCATCGAGGCGGTGCAGAACGACCCCGACACGCAAGAGCTGCACTTCGCCCTGGGCAACCTGTTTCGCCGGCGCGGCGAGTACCAGCGCGCGGTGCGGGTGCACGAACACCTGCTGTCGCGCGGCGACCTGAGCCGGGCCGACCGCGATCGCGCCCAGCACGCGCTGGCTCAGGACTTCCTGCGCGCCGGCCTGCTGGATCGCGCCGAGGCCGCGCTGCAAAAGCTGGAAGGCACGCGCTACGAGAACGAGGCGCGACTGGCGCTGCTGGCCATCTACGAGCGCTCGCGCGAATGGACGCAGGCCTCCGCCGTAGCCCAGAAGCTCGACGAATCGGATCAGGCCAGCTACGGCACGCGGCGCGCCCACTATCTTTGCGAGCAAGCGGCCGAACACGTGTCGCGCGGCGAACTGGAAGAAGCCGAGCGCCTGCTCGCGCAGGCCGCGCAGATCGCGCCGGCAGCACCACGGCCCGCCATCGAATCGGCCGCCCTGCAACTGCGCAAGGGCGCCTCGGCCCAGGCCTTCGACACCCTGGTGGCCCTGGCGGAAACAGCACCGTTATCGCTACCGCTGTATGCGTCGCTGATGCAGCAAGCAGCCACCGCCTCCCAGCGTTCCGGCGAAGCCCTGGCCCTGCTGCAGCGCCGCTATGCGGCGGCACCGTCGATCGACGTGGTGGAAGCCATCGTGGCACTGGGCGGCACCACCCTGGTCGACGAAGAGGCCACCGCCGCCGTCTCCTGCCCCCGCGACAGCTACATCGCCCACTTGCAGCAGCAGCCCTCGCTGGTCGCCGCCAGCCGCTGGCTGGCTGGCGAGCGCTTCGACCGCGAAGCGCTGCATCCGCCGGTGCAGCGCGCCATCGAGCAGGCGGTGCGCCCCCTGATGCGCTACCGCTGCGCAGCCTGCGGCTTCGAGGCACACCAGTACTTCTGGCATTGCCCCGGCTGCCAGGCCTGGGACAGCTACCCGCCGCGTCGCGTGGAAGAACTCTGACGACGAAACGTCGGGCCCAGACGGCGAATTTTCTCCGTCAACCCGCGCCGTCGAACTCCCGTTGAGCAGGCACCGGTCCGCATCCTGCGGCCGGTGGAGCAACGCAATGCTGCTTCCAGTTCAAGAAGACATCAGGGAGACCATCAATGTTGAAGAAGATTCTGGCCAGCCTGGCCATGCTCTGCGCTGCAGCCGCCTTTGCCGCGGTGGACGCCAACAAGGCGAGCCCCGCCGAGCTCGATGGCGTCAAGGGCGTCGGCCCCGCCATGTCGCAGCGCATCGTCGATGCGCGCAAGCAGGGTGAATTCAAGAGCTGGGATGACCTCATGGCACGGGTCAAGGGCGTGAAGGGCAAGAAGGCCGAGAAGCTCTCGGCTGAAGGGCTCACCGTCAATGGCCAGGCTTACAAGGCCACCAGCGCCCCGGTCGCGGCCAAGCCGGCCACCGTCGCGGTCAAGGGCGCGCCCGCCAAGCAGTAGGCAACCCCAAAGGGCAGACAACGGGCCACCTTGTGTGGCCCGTTTTTATTGGGCACCGCGGCGCGGGCATGCAGGCAGGGAAATGCCCCAGGCCGTGGCCCGTTACTTGCACGTAAGCTCGCCTCTTCATTTTTTCCGCCGTTGTTGGAGAACCCATGAATCGCAAGCTCTGCGTCGCCCTCGCCGGACTCAGCCTGGCCCTTGCCGCCCAGGCTCAAACCAAATGGGACCTGCCCACCGCCTACCCGCCGGCCAACTACCACACCGAGAACATCACGCAGTTCGCCAAGGATGTGGACGCCGCCACGGGCGGCAAGCTCAAGATCGCGGTGCATCCCAATGCCTCGCTGTTCAAGGCGCCCGAGATCAAGCGCGCGGTGCAGAGCAGCCAGGCGCAGGCCGGCGAGATCCTGCTGGCCAACTTCGCCAACGAGAACCCGATCTACGCACTGGACGGCGTGCCTTTCCTGGCCACCACCTACCCCGAAGCCAAGAAGCTCCACGACGTGTCCAAGCCGGCCCTCGACAAGCTGCTGGCGGCCCAGGGCATGAAGGTGCTGTTCGTGGTGCCCTGGGCGCCACAGGGCATCTACGTGAAGAAGGAAATCGCCTCGGTGGCCGACCTGCGCGGCATCAAGTGGCGCGCCTACAGCCCGGCCACCGCCAAGATCGCCGAGCTGATCGGCGCGCAGCCGGTGCAGATCCAGCAGGCCGAACTGAGCCAGGCCATGGCCACCGGCGTCATCGAGAGCTACATGAGTTCCGGCTCCACCGGCTACGACACCAAGACCTACGAGCACATCAAGAACTTCTACGACACCCAGGCCTGGATTCCGAAGAACGCGGTGCTGGTCAACCTCAAGGCCTTCGAAGCGCTCGACCCGGCCACCAAGGCGGCGCTGACCAAGGCGGCAGCCGACGCGGAAGCGCGCGGCTGGAAGGTGGCTCAGGAGAAGAACGACGAGTACAAGCGCCTGTTGACCGAACGCGGCATGAAGATCCACAAGCCCTCGGCCAAGCTGGACGCCGACATGCGCCAGGTCGGCGGCATCATGCAGGCCGACTGGCTCAAGGCCGCCGGCGCAGATGGCAAGGCGATCATCGACGCCTACAAGAAGTAGGCCGCGATGCGCCGGCTGCTGGATGGTCTCTACCAGGGCGCAGGCGCCCTCGGTGCCTTCTGCGTGTTCCTGATCTTCGTGCTGATGATCGTGGCCGGCGTCGGCCGCCAGGTGAACTGGCACGTCAGCGGGCTGAACGACGCGGTGGCCTGGCTGTGCGCCGCCGCCGCGTTCTTTGCCATGGCGCATGCCTTCAGGCACGGCGACTTCGTGCGCGTCACCTTGCTGCTCGATGCGGTGCCGCCCAAGGTGCGGCGCGCGCTCGACGTCAGCTGCCTCCTGATCGCGGCGGTGGCGGTGAGCTACCTCACCTACTGGGCCACCA
The DNA here is from genome assembly GCF_052871435.1 of Variovorax sp. LARHSF232. Taxonomy (NCBI): domain Bacteria; kingdom Pseudomonadati; phylum Pseudomonadota; class Betaproteobacteria; order Burkholderiales; family Comamonadaceae; genus Variovorax; species Variovorax sp. LARHSF232. Next base: position 408,142 of record NZ_JBIXJS010000001.1, read on the forward strand.
GCTTCACCTGGGAGAGCTACGCCTTTGCCGAAATGGCGACGGGCCTCCTGGTCATTCCCATCTGGATTCCGCAGTCCACTTTCGTGATCGGCTGCTGGCTGCTGCTGATTGCCATGATCGACGAGCTGGTCGGCGTGCTGCGCGGCGAAAAGCCCAGCTACCAGCGCGCGGTCGAAGAGCGGCACGCCGCCGGCGATTTTTCTTCCGACATCTGAAGACAGGCCCATGCTCGACACTCTTCTCATGGGCGCGCTGCTGCTCGCCATCATGCTGGTGCTGCTGGCCGGCGGCGTCTGGATCGCCATGACCCTGGCCATCGTCGGCTGGGTCGGCCAGGCCTTCTTCACCAACACGCTGCCGGGCAAGAACCTGTTTTCCGCCTTTTGGGAAAGCAACGCCAGCTGGGAGCTCGCCGCGCTGCCGCTGTTCATCTGGATGGGCGAAATCCTGTTTCGCACCAAGCTCAGCGAGGAGATGTTCGAAGGACTGCGCCCCTGGCTCAACAAGGTGCCCGGGCGCCTGATGCACACCACCATCCTGGGCTGCGGCGTGTTCGGCTCGGTCTCGGGTTCTTCGGCCGCCACCTGCGCCACCATCGCCAAGGTGGCGCTGCCCGAACTGAAGCGCCGCGGCTACAACGAGAAGCTGGCCATCGGCTCGCTGGCCACCGCCGGCACGCTGGGCATCCTGATCCCGCCTTCGATCACGATGGTGGTCTACGCGGTGGCAGCCGACGCCTCCATCATCCGCATCTTCCTGGCCGGTTTCCTGCCGGGCCTCTTGTTGATGCTGCTGTTCTCGGGCTACATCGGCTGGTGGAGCCTCACCCATCCCGACCAGGTGCCACCGGCCGACCCGCCGACGAGCTTCATTCAGAAGATCCGGCTCTCGGGCAACCTGATTCCCTGCGGACTGCTCATCGTCTTCATCGTCTGGGTGCTGGTGGCCGGCTGGGCCACCGCCACCGAGTGCGCGGCCTTCGGCGTGCTGGGCTCGCTGGCCATCGCGGCCTGGGGCAGGAGCCTGACATGGCAGAACTTCAAGGACGGGCTGATGGGCGCCACGCGCACCAGCTGCATGATCATGTTCATCCTGGCCGGCGCCGCGTTCCTGACCAAGACCATGGCCTTCACCGGCATCCCGCGCGAGCTGGCCGAGTGGGTGGACAGCATGCACCTCTCGCCCTACGCCCTGATCAGCGCACTGGTGCTGGTTTACCTGGTGCTGGGCACCGCGCTCGACGGCATCAGCATGATCGTGCTCACCGCCGCTGTGGTGCTGCCGATGGTGCAGAAGGCCGGCTTCGACCTGGTGTGGTTCGGCATCTTCGTGGTGCTGCTGGTGGAGATCGCCGAGGTCACGCCGCCGGTGGGTTTCAACCTGTTCGTGCTGCAGAACATGACGGGCAAGGACAGCAACATCATTGCCAAGGCGGCCATCCCCTTCTTCTTCTGCCTGGTGGCGTGCATCGCGCTCATCACGGTCTTTCCGGGCATCGTCACGGTGCTGCCGAATGCGGTGATGGGCGTGGAGAAGTGAGCGCGCTGCTGCCGGCCGTCATCGCCATCAGCCTGGGCGCCGCCATCGGCGCACTGGCGCGCTGGGGCCTCACGCTCTGGCTGGGCATGGGCGCTGTGCCATTGGGCACGCTGGCCGCCAACCTGATCGGCGGCTACCTGATCGGTGTGGTGGTGGCCGGCCTGGCCCTGCTGCCCGACATCTCGCCCGTGTGGCGCATGGCGCTGGTCACCGGCTTTCTGGGCGGGCTCACCACCTTTTCCAGCTTCTCGATCGAGGTCGTCACGATGCTGATGGAGGGGCGGCTGGGTATCGCGCTGGCCACCGCGGCCTCGCACGTGTGCGGCTCGCTGCTGCTGACATGGCTCGGCGTGCGCACGGTGCACGCATTCACTGCAGCCTGATCCGTCGCTCCGGCCCGCGCGGTACACGCGCACGCGTCAAGCTGGCACGGTCGGTCTATAGAATCGGCCGCGATGCCGCTGGTCCTCGTTATCGCGCTCCCCTTCATCGCCAGCATTCTTGCGGCCCTGATGCCCGCCAACGCGCGCAACCGGGAGTCGACGCTGGCGGGCCTTGTCGCGCTCGGCTGCACCATCCAGATCGCGTGGCTCTTTCCGCGGGTCGCACAGGGCGAGGTGATCGTCGAGCGCTTCCGCTGGATACCCGCGCTGGGGCTGGACATCGTGCTGCGGCTGGACGGCTTTGCCTGGCTATTCGCCATGCTGGTGCTGGGCGTCGGCGCGCTGGTGGTGCTCTATGCGCGCTACTACATGTCCTCCTCGGACCCGGTGCCGCGCTTCTTCGCCTTCTTCCTCGCCTTCATGGGCGCGATGATGGGCGTGGTGCTGTCGGGCAACCTCATCCAGCTGGTGCTGTTCTGGGAACTCACCAGCCTGTTTTCCTTTCTCTTGATCGGCTACTGGCACCACCGGCGCGACGCGCGCCGCGGCGCCCGCATGGCGCTCACCGTGACTGGCGCGGGGGGCTTGTGCCTGCTGGCCGGCGTGCTGATCCTGGGCCGCATCGTCGGCAGCTACGAGCTCAGCACCGTGCTGGCCGCCGGCGACAAGATCCGCGCCGATGCCCTCTATCTGCCGGCGCTGCTGCTGGTGCTGCTGGGCGCCTTCACCAAGAGCGCGCAGTTTCCTTTCCACTTCTGGCTGCCGCGCGCCATGGCGGCGCCGACCCCGGTGTCGGCCTATCTGCATTCGGCCACCATGGTGAAGCTGGGCGTGTTCCTGCTGGCGCGCCTGTGGCCGGTTCTCTCGGGCACCGACGCCTGGTTCTGGCTGGTCACCTGCACCGGCGCCACCACCTTGCTGCTTGGCGGCTACTTGGCGATGTTCCAGCGCGACCTGAAGGCGCTCTTGGCCTACTCCACCATCTCGCACCTGGGCCTCATCGTGCTGCTGCTGGGCCTGGGCAGCCCGATGGCGGCGGTGGCGGCGGTCTTCCACGTGATGAACCACGCCACCTTCAAGGCGTCCCTCTTCATGGCGGCCGGCATCATCGACCACGAGAGCGGCACGCGCGACATCCGCAAGCTCAGCGGCCTCTTGAAGCTGATGCCCATCACCGGCACGCTGGCCATCATCGCGAGCGCGGCCATGGCCGGCGTGCCGCTGCTCAACGGCTTCCTTTCCAAGGAAATGTTCTTCGCCGAGACCACCTTCATCCAGGCGGCGCCATGGATGAACATCGGCCTGCCGCTGGCCGCCACGCTGGCCGGCATGTTCAGCGTGGCCTATTCGCTGCGCCTGGTGGTGGACGTGTTCTTCGGCCCGCCCTGCGGCCCCGACGTGCCCAAGACCCCACACGAGCCGCCGCGCTGGATGCGAGTGCCGGGCGAGGTCCTGGTGGTGATCTGCCTGGTGGTGGGCGTCGCACCGGCCTGGTCGGTCGGCCCGATGCTCGCCGCGGCCGCGCGCCCTGTGGTGGGCGGCACCTTGCCCGACTACACCCTGGCCCTGTGGCATGGCTTCAACCTGCCCCTGCTGATGAGCTTCGTGGCGCTGGCCGGCGGCGTGCTCATCTATCGGTTGCAGCGGCGCCTGCGTGCACGGGGCGGCCTCGAGGTGACGCCGCTGCTGCACCGCTTCGACGGCCAGCGCGCCTTCGAGAACACGCTGGCGCGCCTGAGCGAAGGCGGACGGCGTGGCCGCCGCATCCTGGGCACGCGGCGCCTGCAGACCCAGCTGCTGCTGATGGTGCTGCTGGCCGTGTCGGGCGCGGCCGTCTCGCTCTACGTGCAGCCGGCGCACCACACGCCGAGCGAGCTGCTGCCCTTCTCCACCATGTTCGCCATGACCTGGCTGATCGGCGGCATCTGCGCCGTGGCCGCAGCCTGGCAGGCCAAGTTCCACCGGCTGGCGGCGCTCATGCTGACCTCCGCCGCCGGCCTGGTGTGCTGCATCACCTTCATCTGGTTCTCCGCACCCGACCTGGCGCTGACGCAGCTCATCGCCGAGGTGGTGACCACGGTGCTGATCCTGCTGGGCCTGCGCTGGCTGCCGCTGCGCAAGGCGGGCGCGCAGCCGGCGGGTTCGCGCTGGCGCCGCTGGGGCCGGCGCAGCCGCGACCTGGCGGTTGCCGGCGCCGCCGGTTGCGGCATGGCGGCGCTGTCCTGGATCTTGATGACGCGGCCCTTCCCGCAGAGCATTTCCGCCTTCTTCCTCGACCACGCGCTGAGCGAAGGCGGCGGCACCAACGTCGTGAACGTGATGCTGGTGGACTTCCGCGGCTTCGACACCTTCGGCGAGATCACCGTGCTGGGCGCGGTGGCGCTCACCGTCTATGCGCTGCTGCGGCGCTTTCGCCCCGCCGCCGAATCGATGGCGCTGCCGCCCCAGCAACTGGTGCCGCATTCGCCCTACGGCCACAGCGACCTGGTGAATCCGCGCCTCTTGCAGGACACCGCCATCGGCTACCTGATGGTGCCGGCGGTGCTGGTACGGCTGCTGCTGCCGCTGTCGGTGCTGGTGTCGGTCTACTTCTTCATGCGCGGCCACAACCAGCCGGGCGGCGGCTTCGTGGCCGGCCTGGTGATGTCGGTGGCGCTGCTGCTGCAGTACATCGTCTCGGGCGCCGAATGGGTCGAAGAGCACCTGCGCATCTATCCGCGCCGCTGGATCGCCACCGGGCTGCTGCTGGCGCTGGCCACCGGCGGCGGCGCCGTGCTGCTGGACTTTCCCTTTCTCACCACGCACACGGCGCACCTCGATCTGCCGCTCCTGGGCGAAGTGCATGTGCCCAGCGCGCTGTTCTTCGACATCGGCGTCTTCACGCTGGTGCTGGGCTCGACCATGCTGATCCTCACCGCGCTGGCCCACCAGTCGATCCGCAGTCACCGCTGGGCCGAAGAGCAGCTCGAGCGCACCGAAGCAGAGGAAGCCGCGGCCCGGGAAGCGGCAGTGGCACTGCAGGGAGCGGGCGCCTGATGCAAGCCGTGCTCGCCATCGCCATCGGCGTCCTCACCGGCTCGGGCGTCTACCTGCTGCTGCGCCCGCGCAGCTTCCAGGTGATCATGGGCCTGACCCTGCTGTCCTATGCGGTCAACCTGTTCATCTTCAGCATGGGCCGGCTCAAGGTGGACAGCGAGCCGATCCTGATTCCAGGCATCGCCTCGACCATGATCAACACCGCCGACCCGATGCCGCAAGCCCTGGTGCTGACCGCCATCGTGATCGGCTTTGCCATGACGGCCCTGTTCCTGGTGGTGCTGCTGGCCACGCGCGGGCTGCACGACACCGACCACGTGGACGGCGAAGAGGGGGAACGATGATCCAGTTCTTCGCCCTGGTCGACCGCCTGCTGGACGCCACCATGCCGCACCTGGTGGCGGCGCCGATCCTGCTGCCGCTGGTCACGGCGGGCCTGATGCTCACCCTCGAAGAGCGGCACCGCCGGCTCAAGTCGGTACTGGCGGTGGTGTCGGGCCTGCTGGGCCTCCTGGTCGCGCTGGCACTGCTGCGCTGGGTCAATGCACCGGACACCGGCAGCGGCCCGGGCTCGATCGGCGTCTACCTGCCGGGCAACTGGCGCGCGCCCTTCGGCATCGTGCTGGTGGCCGACCGCCTGTCCAGCATGATGGTGGCGCTGACCGGCGTCGTCGCCTTTGCCGCCTCCATCTATTCCACCTCGCGCTGGGACCGCGCCGGCGTGCATTTCCATCCGCTCTTGCAGCTCCAGCTGATGGGCCTGAACGGCGCCTTCCTGACCGGCGACCTGTTCAACCTGTTCGTCTTTTTCGAAGTGATGCTGGCCGCTTCCTACGGCCTGCTGCTGCACGGCTCGGGCAAGCTGCGCGCGCGCGCCGGGCTGCACTACATCGCCATCAACCTGGTGGCTTCGGCGCTGTTCCTGGTGGGCGCGGCGCTGATGTATGGCGTGACCGGCACGCTCAACATGGCTGACCTCAGCGCGCGCATCGCGCAGCTGCCCGCCGCCGACCGCGGCCTGGTGCATGCGGCCGGCGCCATCCTGGCCACCGCCTTCTTCGCCAAGGCCGGCGCCTGGCCGCTCAACTTCTGGCTGGTGCCGGCCTACAGCGCGGCGGTGCTGCCGGTCAGTGCCGTCTTCACCCTGCTGACCAAGCTGGGCGTGTACACCGTGCTGCGCCTGTGGACGCTGTTCTTCGCCGGCGACGCCACGCCTGCGGCCGAGTACTTCGGACAGAACGTGCTGACGGCCCTGGGCCTGATCACGCTGTTCGTGGCCGCACTCGGCACCATCGGCACCCAGCGGCTGGCCAACCTTGCCAGCTTCAGCGTGCTGATGTCGGCCGGCACATTGCTGGCAGCCATCGGGCTGGCCCAGCCCGGCGTATGGGCCGGCGCCCTGTACTACCTGCTGAGCTCGACCCTGGCGGCGTCCGGCTTCTTCCTTTTGATCGACATGATCGAACGCTGGCGCAATGCCGGTGCCAGCATCGCGGCCTTCGAGTCGGCCGGGGCGGCCCCCTTCCTGGCGGAAGACCTCAAGCCGCTGGCCGACGTCAACCTGGACGATGACGCGCAGGCGCTCTACGGCCGCGCCATTCCGGCCGGCGTTGCTTTTCTCGGCCTGGCCTTCGTGGCCTGCACCCTGCTGCTGGCGGGCCTGCCGCCGCTGTCGGGCTTCATCGGCAAGTTCGCGATGTTGGCCGGCGTGCTGGAGGTGCCGCGAGTGAGCGCGGCCGGCTGGCTCTTCCTGGCGTTGCTGCTGGTGTCGGGCTTCTTTACCCTGGTGGCGCTGAGCCGCGCCGGCATCCGGCACTTCTGGACCTCGCCCGACGGCGGGCAGCCTACCCTGCGTGCCTTGGAAGTGCTGCCGGTGGCCGGCCTCATCGCCGCCAGCCTGGCACTGACCCTGGGCGCCGGCCACGTGATGCAGCATGCAAGCGCCACCGCCCAGGCCCTGCGCGCGCCACAGGAGTACCGCCGCGCGGTGCTGCAGGCACGCCAAAAGCCGACGCTGCCGTCTCCCGAGAAGAAAGGCCAACCGTGATGCTCAAGCGCTGGATACCCTCGACAGCCCTGTCGCTGGCCCTGTTCGTGGTGTGGATCCTCTTGAACCAGTCGGTGCACCCGGCCACCTTGCTGCTGGCCGCGCTGCTGGCGGTGGCGGTGCCGCTGCTGACGCGCAGCCTGCGCCCCAAGCACGCAACGGTGCGGCGGCCCCTTGTCATGCTGAAGCTGGCCGGCCACGTGCTGCAGGACCTGCTGCAGTCGGCCTGGGACGTGGCGCGCCTGCTGCTGACCCACCGCACGCGCGACATCGCCTCGCACTTCGTCCAGATCCCGATGGACATGCGCGACCCGAACGGCCTGGCGGTGCTGGCCATGATCTTCTGCCTGACGCCGGGCACCGCCTGGGCCGAGCTGTCCTTTGACCGAAGCACCTTGATCATCCACGTGTTCGACCTGCGCGACGACGAGGCCTTCATTGCCCTCGTCAAGTCGCGCTACGAGCGCCCGCTGATGGAGATCTTTGAATCATGAACCCCCGCCCGGCCGCTCCGAAGAGGGCTCGCACCGCGGTGCATAGCAGGGAGCTGACCCAATGACCCCCGTGCTCTTCTGGTCCTTGAAGCTGGCGCTGCTGCTGCTGGCCGTGGCCATGCTGTGCGCGCTCTATCGCCTGCTGGCAGGCCCCACCGCGCAGGACCGCATCACCGCGCTGGATTGCCTGTACATCAACGGCATGCTGATGATGCTGGTGCTGGGCATCAACTACGCGAGCGCCGTGTACTTCGAGGCGGCCATGCTGATCGCGCTGTTCGGCTTTGTCGGCTCGACCGCCCTGGCCAAGTTCCTGCTGCGCGGCGAGGTGATCGAATGAGCCCCCGCCCGGCCGCTCCGAAGGGGGCTCGCACCTACGTTTGCAGCACGGAGATTTCCGAATGACCGACCTCATCGTCGGCCCCTTGCCTCTGTGGGCCGAAGTGCTCACGGGAATCTTCGCGGTGGTGGGCGCGGCCTTTGCCGCCATCGGCTCCTTCGGCCTGGTGCGGCTGCCGACATTTTTCCGCCGCATCCACGCGCCCACGCTGGGCGCCACCGTGGGCGTGTGGTGCACGATGATCGCCACCAGCGTCTACTTCTCGGTGCAGGGCGCCAGCCTGTTCCTGCATGCGGTGCTGATCGCCATCTTCGTGGCACTGACCGCGCCTGTCACCACCATCTTCCTGATGCGCGCCGCCCTGTTCCGGGAACGCATGAACGAGCTGCGCTCGCACAAGGTGCCGCCGGCGTCGGTGTCGCCGACGCCCGATAAAAGCGAATCGCGCTGATCGCCACCCGAGCGGCATGAACCTCACCCTGCGCCAGCTGCGGGCCTTCATCGCGGTGGCGGACTGCGCCAGCTTTACCGAAGCCGCGCGCCAGCTGCACCTGACCCAGGCCGCCATGAGCGTGCTGGTGCGCGAGCTGGAAGCCGAACTGGGTGTGCGCCTCTTGGACCGCAACACGCGGCGAGTGGAGTTGTCGGAAGCCGGCCGCGACCTCTACCCCTTTGCCCAGCGCGTGCTGCGCGAACTGGAGGACGCGGTGCACAGCGTGGGCGAGCTGCGCGACAAGAAGAAGGGCCTGTTGCGCGTGGCCGCGCCGCAGATGATGGCCTGCACCCTGATGCCGCGCGTGATCGCCGCCTACCGCCAGCAGTTCCCCGACGTCGAAGTGCAGCTGTGGGACACGGTGCCCGAGCTGATGCTGGAGCGCGTGCTGTCGGCACAGGTGGAGCTGGCCGTCGGCCCCGACGGCGCGGCCCCATCCGAACTGACACGCCAGCCGCTGCTGCGCGACCGCCATCACTTCATCTGCCAGACCGACCACCGGCTGGCCCGCAAGAAGCAGGTGCGCTGGCGCGAACTGGCCGGTCTGCCCTTCATTGCGCCCACGCACGACTTCATGCGCCGGCTCGAGCCCGAGCTGGCGGCTGCCGGCCTGTCCGCGCCGCTGGTGTTGCCGGTGCACCAGGTGTCGTACATGACCACCGCGCTGGGGCTGGTGGCCGCCGGCCTGGGCGTGACCGCCTGCCCTTCGTATGCGGCTCCGCTGGTGCAGGGGCACGGCCTGGCCATGCGGCCGCTGGTCGATCCGGTGTTCTACCGCGAGGTGTGCATCTACAGCGCTGCGGCGCGATCGCTGTCGCCGGCGGCGCAGAGCTTCGTCGATTTCATCTGCGAGTTCGTGAAGCACGAGCGCTGAGCGCCCCGGGGGCCGGATCAAGCGCCAGGCGGCATCCGGTCGAAGCTCTGCAAGGCCGGATCGACAGGGTCCCAGGCGTGGCCGCGCACGGTATAGGTCAGCATCGTCGGCTGGTAGCGGCCCGGGTCGTCCAGGCTCGCGGCGTGCACGGTGAAGACCTCGGGCATGGCCGCGAAGGTCAGATAGACCGGCGAGCCGCAGACGGGACAGAAGCCGCGGGTCTTCACGTTGCCGCTATCAGCGACCATGTCCCAATGCGTGCCCTGGCCGCTGAGCGTCACGCCCGCGCGCGGGAAGCTCAGGTAGGAGCCGTGCCCGGTGCCGCTCGTGCGCTGGCAGTCGCGGCACTGGCAATCGTTCATCGCCAGCGGTTCGCCGGCGATGTCGTAGCGGATCGCGCCGCAGGCGCAGCCGCCGGTGTAGGGCTTGCTCATGATGGCTTCCTTTCGAGATCGGGGCGCCGCAGCGCCTTGCCGGTTTCCAGCAGCGTCTTGAGGTTGGAGAGAATCATGGGCCAGCCGCCCGAGATGGCCGAGTGCATCTGGGGGTCGTTCTCCAGCTGGTCGTGCACCACCGTCAGCCGCACCATGCCGCCGACCTTCGACTCGATGTCGAATGCAACCCGCGAGTGCATTGACGCGTCTTCGCTGTCCTTGGGCCGGGCCCAGCTGAGCACCAGCCGTCTGGGCGGATCGCTCTCGAGCACCTGGCCCACCACGTCGACCGTGCCGGCTTCATCGACGCGACGGTGCGCCCAGCGGGAACCAGGCTTCCAGTCCGACACATTCACATGCGCCGGGTCATCGGTCTCCGGGTTCAGCCAGTACTGGCGCGCCACGTCCGGGTCAGTCAGCGCCTGCCACAGCTTCTGCGGCGTCGTTGCGATGTAGGTCACGTACACAAAGTCAGGTTTTGTCATCGTCATCACGCTCCAGTCTCTTCTTCAGGTTTTGCAAGGCACCCAGGCGCCCCTGCTCGAACTTGCGGACCCAGCGCTCGTACATCTCGTGCAGCGGCACCGGGTTGAGGTAGTGCAGCTTTTCGCGCCCCTGCCAGATGACGGCCACGAGGTTGGCGTCCTCCAGCAATTGCAGGTGCTGGGTCACGGCCTGGCGCGTCATGTCCATGTGCTCGCAAAGGGCCGTGAGGGTCTGGCCGTTGTCCCGATGAAGCAGGTCGAGCAGATGCCTGCGGCTGGGGTCGGCCAGCGCCTTGAAGACCTTGTCGATCTGGGCAGTCTGAACAGAAGGTGCCATGTGATTCGCAAAAAAAGCATGGGGCAATGATATGCAGGCATTTACTTGCATGTCAAGCGCCGGGATTCGAAAGGTCTCATGCGCTACAGATCATTCGTTCATTTCAAAGCAACGATTCGTTCGTTCGCCATACGCGCCCGCACTTCGAGAATGCATCGCTTCTTCCTTTCTTCGAGGCCCGCACGCATGAGCAGCATTGCCCCCGTTTCCTCTTCTTCTCTCGACACCCGCTTTGGTGACCTGCGCATTCGCCGCGTGGCCGGCCACATCGGCGGCGAGGTGCTGGACCTGAAGCTGGCGCCCGACCTGCCGCAGCACACCATCGACCAATTGAATGCCGCACTGGTGAGGCACAAGGTGCTGTTCTTTCGCGGGCAGACGCAGCTGGACGACGCCTCGCACCAGGGCTTTGGCGCGCGCTTCGGGCGCACGGTGGCGCACCCGACCGTGCCCGCGCCGCAAGGCACGCGCCTGTTCGAGCTCGATGCCTCCAAGGGCGGGCGCGCCGATTCGTGGCACACCGACGTGACCTTCGTCGATGCTTTCCCGAAAATCTCGATCCTGCGCGGCGTGACGATTCCGGCCTATGGCGGCGATACCGTATGGGCCAATGCCGCGCTGGCCTACGAGCGCCTGCCGGCGACCCTCAAGCAACTGGCCGACGGCCTGTGGGCGGTCCACAGCAACGACTATGACTACGGCGCCGAGCGCTCGCAGATCGACGATGCGCGCCTCGCGCATCACCGCAAGGTGTTTGTCTCGGCGGTGTACGAGGCCGAGCATCCGGTGGTGCATGTGCACCCGGTGTCGGGCGAGCGTTCGCTCCTGCTGGGCCACTTCGTGAAGAAGCTGGTGGACCTGTCGAGCAACGAGTCGGCGCGCATCTTCGACCTGCTGCAAAGCCGCGTCACGCGGCTGGAGAACACCGTGCGCTGGCAGTGGCGGCAGGACGACGTCGCGATCTGGGACAACCGTGCGACGCAGCACTTCGCCATCGACGACTACGGCGATCAGCCGCGTGTGGTGCGGCGCGTGACGGTGCATGGCGAAGCGGCGTTGGCCATCGATGGCCAACGCAGCCGCACACGCAGCCGACCTGAAGCCACCAACGACAAGCGCATCGACGAGCTCATCGCGCAAAGCGCCTGAGCGCCGCTCTCACATCTCGCGTACCAACGCGCGGAAGGAGCAGAATCACCCCATGAGCACCCTCGTCGTTCGCCGCCTTCTCGTGGACATGCAGGCGCCGATCGCGCGCCACTGGTGCGGCGGCGATGCCTTTCGCACCGCCTTCTTCAATGCGCTGTCGATGAGCTTTCCGGTCGGCGAGCAGTTCTTCATCGATGCGGTGCGCAGCGGCTTCAAGGCGCTGCCGGAAGAGCAGCAGGCGCAGTTCGCCACGGAGGTGCAGGGCTTCGTCGGCCAGGAGGCCACGCATCGCCGGCTGCACGCCCTGTACAACGAACACCTGGACAGCGCGGGCCTGGTCAATGACTGGGAGCCGCGCGCCCGTGCGCGTCTCGGTGCGCTCGAGGGCTTCGACATCCGGCATTGGCTGGGCATCACGGCGGCCAACGAGCATTTCACGGCCATCTTCGCGGACTGGATGCTGCGCCATCCGGAATGGCTGGGCGAAGAAGATGCGCGCCTGCGCACCTTGTGGCTGTGGCACAGCGCGGAAGAATCAGAGCATCGCAGCACCGCCTTCGACCTGTACCGCGCCGTGGGCGGCAACGAGGCCTGGCGCAAGCGCTGGTTCCGCCGCGTGTCGCTGATCTTCGTCGGCGACATGCTTCGCCAGACCGTGGCCAACCTGCGCCGCGACGGCACGCTGTGGAAGCTGTCGACGTGGAAGAACGCCGGCGTGTTCCTCTTTGCCCGGCATGGCCTGGTCACCAGCATCTTCCGGCCCTGGCTGGACTACCTTCGCGCCGACTTCCATCCCTCCCGGCACGATGACAGCGCCTCGCGCCGCTGGCTTGAAGCCAACAGCGCGGTCTATACGCAGGTTGGCACGTAGGCTCCTGGGCGCGACTACTCGATCGTCGCCCCCGACGCCTGCACGATCCCCTTCCACTTCTGGTAGTCGGTCTTGAGCAGCGCACCGAACTGATCCGGCGTCATCGCCTGCGGCTCGGCGCCCTGGGCGTGGATCGCGTCCTTCATCTCGGGCGTGGCCAAGAGCCTGTTCACCTCGGCATTGACCTTGATCACGATCTCCCTGGGAGTCGCCGCGGGCATGAACAGGCCATACCAGGTACTGACGTCGAAGTCCTTGTAGCCCAGCTCGGCCACGGTCGGAATCTCCGGCAGCGTGGTGCTGCGCTTGGCCGAGGTGACGGCCAGCGGGCGCAGCTTGCCGGCCTTGATCTGGGCCATGGCCGAGGGCAGCGAAGACACCATCAGGTCCACGTTGCCGGCCAGCACGTCCATCATGGCCGCGTTCGAGCCCTTGTAGGGCACGTGGCGGATCTTGATATTGGCCGCACTCTTGAAGATCTCGCCGGCCAGGTGGATGGTGGTGCCGTTGCCGGGCGATCCGTAGGTGATGGCGTCAGGCTCGGCACGCGCGGCGTCGACCACGTCCTTCAGCGTCTTGAAACGCGAGTCGGTGCGGGTGACGATCACCACCGGCGTGTAGGCCACGTGGGCGACGGCCGTCAGGTCCTTGGTCGGCTCGTAGCTCAGGTTCTTGTAGAGCCAGGGCGCGACGACCATGTTGTCCTTCTGGCCCATCACCATGTCGTAGCCCGTGGGCGCGGCACGCACCGCCTCGGCGATGCCGATGGTGCCGCCGGCGCCGGCGCGGTTGTCGGGCACCACCGTCCACTTCGCAACTTCGGTGAGCTTGGTCGCGACCAGGCGCGACAGGATGTCGGTGCCGCCGCCGGGCGGGAACGGCACGATCAGGCGGATCGGCTTGGCGGGGTAGGCGGCGGCCGCGTTCTGGGCGTGAACGGCGGTCAACGGAAAGGCCAGCGCGAGGCCGGCCGCGGTCAGCAGCAATCTGCGGGTGGTGTTCATCGGGGGGTGTCTCCTGTCCTGGGATCTTGCCACTGGGTTGATCTCCAGGGCGTGCAAACGAGGCAGTTTGCAGGAGAGCACCAGCCTCACCCCTCGCGATTCGCGATTGGCCCCATAGCCGATCGCGATACCCGCGGCATTCAGACTTTTGCGGGGCCGATGAGTGCGGGCGCAGTTGGCTTGCCGGCGAGCGCGGGCGCCGGTGCCGCTACCGGTACCGGTGCCGCGGCGTCGCGCTTCGTCAGCTTGCCGTCCACCGTCGCGCCGCAGTCCATTCGCAGCTGCAGATACTCGATGTTGCCGGTGACGTGCGCATTGGCCTGCAGGTCGACGAAATGATCGGCGATCACGTCACCGAAGATCGTTCCATTGACGATCAGATCGTAGCCACGCACGTTGCCCGTGATTTTGCCGTGCTCGCTCAGCACAAGCAGCGCCTGGCTGTCGGCCTTGCCGCTGACATTGCCTTTGACATGGCCATCCAGGCGCAGGCCCTCGGCGAACTCAAGGTCGCCGGCAAGCACCACGTCCCGCGCAATCAGGGTCGTGAACTTGGTTCGGCGAATATCCGGTGAACTTTTCTTGCTTCCAAACATAGACGTTTCTTTTCTGATGTAGGGGGTCAGCGGCGCGGCTGTTGCGCCTGGCTGCGCAGGAAGCGCAGCTCTTCGCTCAATCGCCTGGCTTGCGCAGCCGACGCATCGGCGGTCTCCTGGACGGCGGCTCGCGCCGCCGCCTCCTGCTCGAGCGCGAGCCGGGCGCGCGTCAGTTCCAGCCGGACGCTGTCGTCCGAGGGCTCGGCAACGCAAGGAACGCACAGCAAACGCTGCTGCTGTTGCGTGTACCCGATCGCCGCAGCGGCGCCCAGCACAAGACATGCCGTACAGGCAACGACCCACTTGCCGAAGCCGGCGATGCGCGAGCGAAGAGGCTGGAGTTCGTACGCGCGCTGCGTCAGGCGGTCAAAGCGGCGATCAACCATTCGGGCGCTCGGCGAACAAGGCCATGTAGCCGGCCGGATTGACGGGCGTTCCGTTCTCCAGCACTTCCATGTGCAGGTGCGGCCCCGTCGAGCGACCGGTCGATCCGACTTCCGCGATGTTCTGGCGCGGCAACACCACATCGCCTTGGCGCACGATCAGGCGCGATGCGTGGGCGTAGCGGGTCACGAGCCCGTTGCCGTGATCGATTTCCACGACGTGGCCGTAGCCGTCTCTCTCGCCGGCGAAGACTACGCGGCCGCCGGCGGTGGCGAGGATCGGCGTGCCAGCCGGCGCGACCAGATCGACGCCGGAATGAAAACTCAGTCGACTGTTGAATGGGTCCACGCGATTCCCGAAAGCCGAGCTGAAGCGGCCGCCGTCGATCGGAGCGCGCCCCGGGATCGATGCCCAGACGTTGGCATGCGCGACGGCCTCTCGTTCGAGCAGGGTCAGCAAGGCACCGATGCAATCGATCTGCTGCTGCGTGTTCCGGGCGGTGGTCTGCGTTGGCGCCGTCGGCACTGCCGACGCCTCGGGGCAATGCCTGGGCGGCAGCATCGGGCCGCCTTCTCCCTCGGGATCGATCTCGCCGGCAGGCTTTCGCGGTGCGGCCTTCTTGCCCGTCGTCAGGCGCGTTTGAAGATGGCGCAACTCGCCAAGCTGCTTGGCCAGGTGGGCGATGCGTGGCTCGATCTGCGCGACCGACGCATTGAGCTTGCCGATTTCACCGACCACGTAGTCGCGCGTCGTGTGATGCGCGCGCGGGTTGTCCGCGGTGCTGCTGCTGCCGGACGCAGACGACACATGCATGCCGATCGCGACACCTGCCGCGAGCGCGATGACCGAGAAGACCACAGCGGCGCCGCTCGCCATCATCAGCGCCGAACGTTGCGTGACGAAGCGGACCGACCCGCTGCTGAGGTGGAGTAATGAAAAGAACTGCATCAGGAAAATGGGGATCCGAGGGTCTGAGCCTCGGCTTTCATTTTCCTTTGTCTGCGTGTCGATTCGCCGCGTTCGGCCCGCATGAGGGCCACCGTTACATCGGGCAGTGGCTTGCAAGAGACGCGCGCGGGCGGCGTCTATTGCTAAAGGGCTACCCGGCCTTCAACCTTGTAGCGATTTCGCATGCGCCACTTCCATCTCGCGCGGCAGCGGCACGCTGTTCTTCACCGCGAGGATCTCCGCCATCACGCTCACCGCGATTTCCGGCGGGGTCTTGCTGCCGATGTAGATGCCGATCGGGCCGCGCAGCCGGGCCAGCGAGCTTTCCGTCTGTTCGAAGTGCTCGATCATGCGTTCGCGCCGGGCCTGCGCATTGCGGCGCGAGCCGATGGCGCCGACATAAAAAGCATCGCTCGCCAGCGCCTCGAGCAAAGCCAGGTCGTCCAGCTTGGGGTCGTGCGTGAGGGCCACCACGCAGCTGCGCCGGTCGGGGTTGAAGTTGCGCACGGCGTCGTCGGGCATCTCGGTGGAGAGCGCCACGCCGGGCAGCTCCCAGGCCGTGCGGTACTCGGCACGCGGGTCGCACAAGGTGACGGCGAAGCCGGAGAAGCGCGCCATGGTCGCCAGGTATTCGGCCAGTTGGCCGGCGCCGATCAAGAGCATGCGGTATTCGGGGCCGAAGGTGTTGACCAGCTCGGCGTCGTTCACCGTCAGCTCGGCTGGCGCCTGCGAAGGCGCAAGGCGCACGCTGCCGTCCTTGAGCGATACGCTGCGCTGCATCAGCCGGCCCTGCTCCAGTTCGGCCACCAGGGCCTGGAGCGATTCGGCGTCCGGATCGACTTCCAGCAGCAGCTCCAAGGTGCCGCCGCAGGGCAGGCCGAAGCGGTGCGCCTCGTCGGCGGTGATGCCGTACTTGACCAGCACCGGTGCGCCTTTTTCGGGCATCTGATGCTGGGCGCCGTGGGCGCGGCTGTAGCGCGCGATCAGGTCGTCTTCGATGCAGCCGCCCGATACCGAGCCGACCACCGCGCCATCTTCCGCCAGCGCCATGATCGAGCCGACGGGGCGGGGCGACGAGCCCCAGGTGCGCACCACCGTCGTGAGCATGGCGCGCCGCCCTGCCAGGCGCCAATCGCGCAGGGTGCGCAGCACCATGACGTCCAGGTTTTCCATGAAAGGCCCTTTATCTCTTGCTGCGCCTATGCGGTCGATTTACCGAAGCCCAGCCAGCGCAGGAAACGCGCCCACCAGCCGAGCTTGGGCGCCGGCGCTGCATCGGCTGCAGGCGCCGCGGCAGCGGCGACGGGGTAGCGCGCCTGCATTTCCTCGTCGAAGCGCTTGAAGAAATCGTCCGCCATCGACTTGGCTGCACCGTCGATCAGGCGCTGGCCCAGCTGCGCCACCTTGCCGCCTACCTGCGCCTGCACCGTGTAGGCCAGCTCGCAGCCACCGGCATTGGGCACCAGGCTGACGCTGGACGCGCCCTTGCCGAAGCCGGCCACGCCGCCCTGCCCTTCGAACGCCAACTTGTAGCTGGCCGGCGGCTGGATGTCGGTGAGCGTGACCTTGCCGGTGAACTTGGCCGACACCGGTCCGACCTTGACCGCCATGCCGACGGCGTACTGGTTGTCTTGCGCGCCCTTCTCGAACTTGTCGCAACCGGGGATGCACTTCTTCAGCACCTCGGGGTCGTTCAGCGCGTCCCAGGCTTGCTGCTGCGTCACGCCCAGCTGCCGTGTGCCTTGCATGTCCATGCTCGTTCCTTTTGTTTGTGATGCTTGTTTCAGCGGGCACCGTTGGTGGTGGTCTTCATCAGCGCAGCCAGGCTTCGGGCCAGCTGTTCCAGTGCATGGAGATTGTGGACCGCCAGCATCGCGTCTGCATGGCGATGCAGCATGGCCGCGCCACGCGCCAGGGGAGCGTAGCCCTCGAAGCGCAGCAGCGGGTTGAGCCACAGCAAGCGGCGCGAATGCCGCTTGAGCCAAAGCAGGCCATCCTCCAGCAGCGCGGGCTCGCCAGTGTCCAGGCCATCGCTGATCACCAACAGCAGCGTGCGCCGGCCGATCAGGCGGCGTGCCTGGCGCGTGCGCAGCTGCGCCAGCGATTCGCCCAGCCGCGTGCCGCCGGCAAAGTCGTCGATGGCGGCGCCGGCGGCGAGCAGCATCTCGTCGGTATCGGCCAGCTTGAAGGCCGGCGTCAGGTCGGTCAGGTGCGTGCCGAAGGCGAACACGTCGCGCCGGCCGGCGCGCCGCGTGGCCGCATGCAGGAAGGCCAGCAGCAGGCGCGCATAGCGCTCCATCGAGCCCGAAACATCGACCAGCACCAGCAAGGGCAGCGGCTGCTGGCGTTGCGTAAGTCGCGGCAGCCAGAGCAACTCGCCCCCGGTGCGGCCGGCTTCGTGCAGCACGCCCGGCCAATGCATGCGCGAGTGCGCGCGTCCCACCCCGGCGATGCGCAGCCGCCGCGCCGGCAGGGTGGGCACCGGCAGAGCGATCTCGCGCGCCAGGCGTTCCACCAGCCGGTACTCGCCGGCCCCCAGCGCGTTGAAGTCGGCATGGTGCAGGCGCGAGCGCTCGCTGGCCGTCATGGCGGCGTCGAACTGCACCTCCTTGTCGTCCTGCGCGGCGAGCTTGGGTGCCACGGGTGCCGCCAGCGCCTCGCGCACGCGCGGGCGGCGGCGCGGCGGCTCGGCCTTGCCTTCGCTGCTGGGCAGCATCTGCGCCAGCATCTTGTTGGCCAGCTCCGGATCCTGGAACCAGGCGTCGAACAGTTCGCGAAACACCAGGCGGTCTTGTTCGCGGCTCACCATCACCGCCTCCATCGCGGCGCTGAGATCCTGGCGGCTTTGCACGCCCACGAGTTGCGCCGCCTGCGAAGCCAGCGCGATGCGTGCGGCGTCGGTGGGCACGCCGGCGCGCCGCAAGGCGCGGCCAAAGGCAGCGATGTTGCCGGCCAGCTTGCCGCGCCGGGCGTCGCCGAGCTGCTGCACCGAGCCCATGGTTTTTGTCAGCCTTCGGCGGGCTTCAGCAGTTCGCCGGCCAGCGCCTGGGTCAGCGCGGCCACGTCGTCGCGCTGCTTGAACAGGATGCCGGCCGTGTCGACCACCACCTCGGGGTCGAGCTCCAAGGTGTCCAGCGCCACCAGCGCGCGCGCCCATTCCACGCTCTCGGCAATGCCGGGCACGCGCTGGAAGGCGGTGGCCTGCGGCATGGTGCGCAGCCGGCCGACGAAATCGGCCACCTGCTGCGACAGCTGCTCGCCGGCCTGCGGCACCTGGGCCCGCACGATGGCCAACTCGCGCTCGCGCTCCGGGTAGTCCAGCCAGTGGTAGAGGCAGCGGCGCTTCACCGCATCGTGGAGGTCACGCGTGCGGTTGCTGGTCAGAATGGTCACCGGCGGCACGATGGCGCGCACCGTGCCCAGCTCCGGAATGCTGACCTGGTACTCGCCCAGGTATTCCAGCAGGAAGGCTTCGAAGGGTTCGTCGGCGCGATCCACCTCGTCGATCAGCAGCACGGCGCCGGGCGGCAGCGTCTCCAGCGCCTGCAAGAGCGGGCGGCGCACCAGGTAGCGCGGCTGGTAGACCTCGGATTCGATGTCGTGCGATGCGCCATGCGCTTCCGCCGCGCGCATGTGAAGGAGCTGCGCTGCGTAGTTCCATTCGTAGAGCGCCTCGCGCTGCTCCAGGCCGTCGTAGCACTGCAGGCGCAAGAGCTCGCGGCCCAGCGCCTGCGACAGGGCCTTGGCCAGTTCGGTCTTGCCGACGCCCGGCTCGCCTTCGAGCAGGAGCGGGCGCTGCAGCTTCAGGGCCAGGAAGACGGCCGTCGCCAGCCGCCGGTCGGCGAAGTAACCCGCGCCTTGCAGCGCCTGCACGACCGCGTCGATGGATGGGAAAGGCGCGGCAGCGTCAGGCGTTGTCATCGCACGAGATTAGCCGATCGCCTTCTTGACGGCGCGCTGCGTGAGCACGCTGATCAGGTTGGCGCGGTAGGCCGCGGAAGCATGCAGGTCGCTGTTGAGATCGCTCGCGTCGATCTTCACTGCGGCCGCCGCTTCCGGCGTAAAGCTCTTGTTCAGCGCATCCTCCAGCCCCTGGTGGCGGAACACGCCGTTGCCGGCGCCGGTGATGGCCACGCGCACACCGTTGTCGAACTGCGCCAAGAACACGCCCACCAGCGGGAAGTGCGAGGCCTTTTGCAACTGCTTCTCGTACACCGCGCGCTTCGGAATGGGGAAGCGCACCGCGGTGATGAGCTCGCCATCTTTCAGTGCGGTGGCAAAAAGGCCCTGGAAGAAGTCGTCGGCTGCGATCTCGCGCTGCGAGGTCACGACCGTTGCGCCGGTAGCCAGCACCGCGGCCGGGTAGCAGGCGGCCGGATCGTTGTTGGCCAGCGAGCCGCCGATGGTGCCCATCGCGCGCACCTGCCGGTCGCCGATGTGGCTGGCGAGGAAGGCCAGCGCCGGAAAGGCCGACTTGACCTCGGCATTCCCGGCCACGTCAGCATGCCGCGTCATGGCGCCGATCACGAGCTGGTTGCCGTCTTTCTTGATGCCGGTCAGCTCCTTGATGGCGCCCAGGTCCACCAGCTGTTCGGGTGCCGACAGGCGCAGCTTCATCGAGGCCAGCAGCGTCTGTCCGCCCGCCAGCGGCTTGCCGCCGGCAGCGGCCAGCTTCAGCGCATCGGCCAGCGAGGTGGGACGTTCGAAGGTGAATGCATACATGGTGATGGTCCTTCTTCGTTCGTTCGGTCAGACGGCGCCGGCGGCGTGCATGGTTTCCCACACCCGATTCGGCGATGCGGGCATGTCGATGTCCTTCACGCCCAGCGGGCCCAGCGCGTCGAGCACGGCGTTGATCACCGCCGGCGGCGAGCCGATGGCGCCGGCCTCGCCGCAGCCCTTGGTGCCCAGCGGGTTGTGGGTGCAAGGGGTGCAGGTGGTGTCCAGCTTGAAGTTGGGGAAGTCGCGCGCGCGCGGCATGGCGTAGTCCATGAAGCTGCCGGTGAGCAGCTGGCCGGTCTCGTTGTCGTACACGCAGTTTTCCAGGAGGGCCTGGCCGATGCCCTGCACGATGCCGCCCTGCACCTGGCCCTCGACGATCATCGGGTTGATGATGGTGCCGAAGTCGTCCACCGCGGTGAAGCGGTCTACCGTCACCTCGCCGGTGCCTTTGTCCACCTCCACCTCGCAGATGTAGGTGCCCCCGGGGAAGGTGAAGTTGGTCGGGTCGTAGAAGGCGGTTTCGTCGAGGCCCGGCTCCAGCTTGTCGAGCGGGTAGTTGTGCGGCACGTAGGCCGTCAGTGCGATCTGGCCGAAGGGGATCTTCTTGTCGGTGCCCTTCACGCTGAATTCGCCGCCTGCGAATTCGATGTCGGCATCGCTGGCTTCCATCAGGTGGGCCGCGATCTTCTTGGCCTTGGCCTCGATCTTGTCGAGCGCCTTCATGATCGCCGCGCCGCCCACCGAGATGGAACGCGAGCCGTAGGTGCCCATGCCGAAGGGCACGCGGCCGGTGTCGCCGTGCACTACGTCCACGTTCTCCACCGGGATGCCCAGGCGCGCCGCCACCACCTGCGCAAAGGTGGTTTCGTGTCCCTGGCCGTGGCTGTGGGAGCCGGTGAATACCGTCACGCTGCCGGTCGGGTGCACCCGGATCTCGCCGCATTCGAACAGGCCGGCGCGCGCGCCCAGCGCCCCGGCAATGTTCGAGGGCGCGATGCCGCAGGCCTCGATGTAGCTGGAGTAGCCGATGCCGCGCAGCTTGCCCTTGGCCTCGGTGGCGGCCTTGCGCGCCGCGTAGCTGTCGACCTCGGCCAGCTGCTGCGCCTTGTCCATGGAGGCGTGGAAGTCGCCCGTGTCGTACTGCAGGGCCACCGGCGTCTGGTAGGGGAAGGTGGTGATGAAGTTGCGCTTGCGGATCTCGTCCTGGCCCAGCTTCATTTCCCAGGCGCAGCGCGTCACCAGCCGCTCCAGCAGGTAGGTGGCCTCGGGCCGCCCGGCGCCGCGGTAGGCATCGACCGGCGCGGTGTTGGTGAACCAGCTATCCACCTCGACGTAGATCTGCGGCGTGGTGTACTGGCCGGCCAGCAGGGTGGCGTACAGGATGGTGGGCACCGCGGTCGAGAAGGTTGACAGGTAGGCGCCCAGGTTGGCATTGGTGTGCACCCGCAGCGCGAGGAACTTGCCATTGGCATCCATCGCCATCTCGGCGTGGCTCACGTGGTCGCGGCCATGCGCGTCGGTCAGGAAGGACTCGGAGCGCTCGGCCGTCCACTTGATGCTGCGGTTGAGCTGCTTGGACGCCCAGGTGAGCGCCACGTCCTCCGCATACAGGAAGATCTTGGATCCAAAGCCGCCGCCCACGTCGGGAGCGATCACCCGCACCTTGTGCTCGGGCAGGCCCAGCACGAAGGCCGTCATCAGGAGGCGCTCGACGTGCGGGTTCTGGTTGGCGACATAGAGGGTGTATTCCTCGTTCGCGCGGTTGTAGGCGCCAATCGCCACGCGCGGCTCGATGGCGTTGGGCACCAGCCGGTTGTTCACCAGGTCGAGCTTGGTGACGTGCGCCGCCGATGCGAAGACGGCATCGACCTGCGCCTTGTCGCCCAGCACCCACTTGTAGCACTGGTTGTCGGGCGCGGCATCGTGAATGGTGACGCCACTCTGTTTTTTTGCGGCGTCGGCCACGCTCACCAGCGCGGGCAGCGCGTCGTAGTCGACCACCACGGCTTCGGCAGCGTTCTTGGCCTGCTCCAGCGTCTCGGCGACCACCATCGCCACCTGGTCGCCCACGTAGCGCACCTTGCCGATGGCAAGGATGGGGTGCGGCGGCTCCTTCATCGGCGAGCCGTCGGGGTTGTTGATGAGCCAGCCGCAGGGCAGGCCACCCATCTTGCCGTCGATGTCCTTGCCGCTGAAGATGCCGATCACGCCCGGCATGTCCTTGGCGGCCGCGATGTCGACGCCATTGATCTTGGCGTGCGCGTGCGGCGAGCGCACGAACACCGCATGCGCCTGGCGTTCCATCAGCACGTCGGCGGTGTACTGGCCCTGGCCGGTGAGGAAGCGCACGTCTTCCTTGCGGCGAAGCGGCTCGCCGATGTGCGGCAGGCTGGCGAAGTCGGATGCACCCATGATGTCTCTCCTTCTTGCTCAGGCGGTGGTCATGGACTTGCCGCCCATGACCACTGCCTTGACGATGTTCTGGTAGCCCGTGCAGCGGCACAGGTTGCCGTCCAGCAGCTCGCGCACTTCGCTCTCGCTGGCATCGGGATGGTTCTTGCACAGGTCGATGGCGCTCATCACCATGCCGGGCGTGCAGAAGCCGCATTGCAGGCCGTGGCACTCCTTGAAGGCGGCCTGCATGGGATGCAGGGTGCCGTCGGCCTGCGCAATGCCTTCGATGGTGGTGACCTCGCCGCCCTGCACCTGCGCCAGGAGCACGTTGCACGACTTGATGGCCTTGCCGTTCAGGTGCACCGTGCAGGCGCCGCACTGGGCGGTGTCGCAACCCACGTGGGTGCCGGTGAGCCGAAGGTTTTCGCGGATGGCCTGAACCAGCAGCGTGTTGGGCGGCGCGTCGAGCGTGACCGCCTGGCCATTGACCTTGAGTGATACCTGCATTTGGCTGTCTCCAAGTGTTGGGATGGCTGATGGGGCGCACGGCATATTGGACGCCGTCCCCGAGGGCAATGCTAGGCAAAACCCTAGACGCATTGCGCGTCGCAGCGGAAATTCTCAAAATGAAACAGGCCCTGCCGTCCTGGCCTCCCAACGGCGCCCGACGCCCCACGCAGAACGACCAGCAAATGCTCACCTCCACTGCCCCCGCGCCGCAGCAGCCCGAGCGCATCGCCGCCATTGCGCAGGCGCGCCGCGCGTGGCTCGACGGTGCCGCACCGCGCGGCACGCCTCCTGCCATCGAGCCGTGGATCACGCGCTCCTGGCAGCGCTGCCTGGGCGCCGGCCAGCGCCCGCAGCAGGGCCCGAGCTTCGATGCGGTGTCCGGGCCGCGGGCGCGCGAGGTCGCCGAGCGCAACCGGCAGCTGGTGACGGCGGCGCGGCCGGTGCTGGAGCGCCTGTCGCGCACGCTGGCGGACACCCGCTACTTTCCGATCCTGACCGACGGGCAGGGCATCGTCGTGGACGTCGGCGCCCTGCCCGAGCTGGCGGACAGTGCCGAGCGGCGCGCGCTCGACCTGGCACGCGTCGGCGTCGACCTGTCGGAGGCCAGCGCGGGCACCACCGCCATCGGCGCGGCGCTGGCCGAGCTGCAGCCGGTATGGCTGCACCGCGGTGAGCATTTCTTCGACGACACCAGCGTCTACAGCTGCGCCGGCGCGCCGCTGTTCGGCCCCGACGGCGCCTGCGTCGGCATGCTGGACCTGACCGGCGTGAACGTGCAGGAGCGGCCCGAACTCAAGCACCTGGCCGCGATGTCGGCCCGCAGCATCGAAGACGCGCTGGTGCTGCAGCACCGCTGCGCCCTGCTGCTGCACCTGGCCTGGCCCGGCTACAGCGTCGGTCCCGAGGCGATGGGCCTTCTGGGCCTGGACGATGAAGGCTATGTGACGGGCGCCAACGCCTGCGCCCGCCAGATGCTGCACCAGCCCCTGGTCGGCAGCCGCTCGGCGCTGCATGCGCAGGACCTGTTCGCCCTGCCCCTGGCCATGCTCTTCGATGCGGCGCGGCGCGAGGACGTGTCGATCGAGGTGCCGCTGTGGTCGGGCCTGCGCGTGCGGGCCCGGGTGCAGCCGGCCGAACGCGTCGCGGCATCCCATGCCGTGGCGCAGAAAAAGCCGCGCCTGCGCGAGCTCGAGGGTGAACTGATCCGCCGCGCGGTCGACGACGCCCGCGGCAACGTGGCCGAGGCGGCGCGCACGCTGGGCATCAGCCGCGCCACCGTGTACCGCAAGCTGTGGCAGGGGCGCCGCCGCGCGCCCTGAACGCCCGGCGCTTCAGCCTTCCAGCGCCACCACCACGGCCGACTCGTCCACCAGCGCGCTGACCCGCGCACGCGTGCGCAGGCCGCTGCCGGCCGGGGCAAAGCCGACCAGCTGCAGGCCCGGCGCCAGCGCCACCGTCACTTCGTCGCCGCTGTCGCCGCGCGCCACCCGGCTGGCGGTGCCCGCCAGCACGTTGGCCTTGTTGCCCGTCGCCCCTTGGCGGGCAATGCGCACCGCCGTCGCCTTGCACAGCGCGACCACCGGCATGCCTGGCGCCAGTCCCAGCAGTTGCGCGCTCTCCTGCGTGATGCGCGCGGCGATGCGGCCGGATTCGCCCAGCTGCATGCGCACCCGCACGATGCGGCCGGCCGCTTCCAGGGCTTCGACCCGCGCCGGCAGCTGGTTGCGCATGCTGGTGCGCAGGGCCAGGCGCGCCAGGGCCTGGCCGGCACCCATGCCCTGCGCCGCCGCCGCGCTGCGTTGGCCGGCAGTCCAGCGCTCATGCACGCTGCGGCGCGCCGCCTCCAGCGCATCGGCCAGGTCCAGCAGCTGGGTACCGTGCGCGGTGAGCGAGGCGCCGCCGCCGCCGGCGCCGCCCACGGCCCGTTCCAGCAGGGCCACACCGGCCAGATTGCTCAAAGTGTCGATGGCCTGCCAGGCGGCCTTGTAGCTGACACCGGCCTCGCGTGCGGCCTGCGAGATGCTGCCGGTGCGCGCGATGCCGCGCAGGATCTCGACGCGCTTGTCGCTCATGCCGTGGCCGAGCGCGTCCGTGTAGCGGGGATTGACCATGGGGCGCCATTGTGCAAGCCCTTTGCAAGCCCGTTGCAGGCCGGTTGGCTACACTTGCGCTATTCCTTTTGTGAATAGCGAATTGATGAAGACACCGCGCCGCCTTCTTACAGCGCTGGCCCTGGCTTGCACGCTGCCGCTGCACGCGCAGGAGCTGGTGGTGTCGGCCGCGGCCAGCCTGGGCAACGCCTTCCAGCAGATCGGCGCAGCTTACGAGAAGGCGAATCCGGGCCGCAAGGTCATCTTCAATTTCGCCGCCTCGGGCCCGCTGCTGGCTCAGATTCAGCAGGGCGCGCCGGTCGACGTGTTCGCCTCGGCCGACCAAGCCACCATGGACCGCGCCGCCAGCGCCAGGCTGCTGGCCGAAGGCACGCGCGCCGAGTTCGCCCGCAACGCGCTGGTCGTGGTGCTGCCGGCAGCCAGCACCGCGAAACCGGCGAGCCTGAAGGACCTGGCCGGCGCCGACTACAAGCGCATCGCCGCCGGCACGGCCGCCACCGTGCCGGCCGGCAAGTACGCGGCCGACGCGGTGGCCCAGGCCGGCCTTGCCGATGCGCTGCGGGCCAAGTGGATCTACGGCGAGAGCGTGCGTCAGGTGCTCAACTACGTGGCACGTGGCGAAGTGGATGCCGGCTTTGTCTACCGCACCGACGCGCTGATCGAGCCCGGCAAGACCCGCATCGCCTTCACCGTGCCCACCGCCACGCCGGTGAGCTACCCCATCGCCCAGGTGGCGGCGAGCCGCAATGCCGAGAGCGCGCGCGCCTTCGCCGCCTTCGTGCGCGGCGCCGAGGGCCAGGCCATCCTGCAGCGCTTCGGCTTCTCGCCGCCATGATCGACAGCCTTTCGCCGCAGATGCTGCAGCCGCTGTGGCTCACCTTGAAGGTGGCCCTGCTGGCCACCCTGATCGCCGGCGCCTGCGGCATCGCTGTCGGGCGCTGGATGGCGCAGCGCCGCTTTGCCGGCCACAGCGTGCTGGACGCGATGCTCGTGCTGCCGATGGTGCTGCCGCCCACGGTGCTGGGCTATTACCTCATCGTGCTGATCGGCCGCCACGGCGTGATCGGCCAGTGGCTGGAGCAATGGTTCGGCATCCAGCTCCTCTTCACCTGGCAGGGCGCGGTGATCGCAGCGGCGGTGGTGACTTTTCCGCTGATCTACAAGGCCGCGCGCGCCGCCTTCGAGGACACCGACGCGCGCTTCGCCCAGGCCGCGCGCACCCTGGGCGCCAGCGAATGGGAGGTGTTCTTGCGGATCGCCCTGCCCCTGGCCACGCGCGGCATCGCCGCCGGCTTGGCGCTGACCTTTGCGCGCGCCATGGGCGAGTTCGGCGCCACCTTGATGATTGCCGGCAACCTGCCGGGCAAGACGCAGACCTTGTCGGTGGCTGTCTACACCGCGGTGCAGGCGGGCGACGATCCGCTGGCCCTCGGCCTGACCCTGGTGATCTCGGTGCTGTGCATCGTCTTGCTGGTGATCGCCAGCCGTCTTTTGCAGCCGAGGCACTGACATGCTGGATATACAAGTCAAGCTGACCCTGGAATCGAGCGACCGCCGCTTCGAGCTCGACGCGGCCTTTGCTTCGGGGGCGGCGCGCACTGCCCTGCTGGGCCCGTCGGGCTCCGGCAAGTCCACGCTGCTGCTGGCCATCGCCGGGCTGGTGCCGCATGTCAGCGGCCACATCCGCGTGGACGGCGAGACGCTGCTCGACAGCACGCAACACATCGACCTGCCGGCCCGCGCGCGCGGCATCGGCTTCGTGTTCCAGGACTACGCCCTGTTTCCGCACCTGAGCGTGGAAGACAACCTGCGCTTCGGCGTGCGCCGGCTGGGCCAGCGCCTGGAGCCGGGCGCGCAGGCGCGCATCGACGAGCTGGTGGCGCAGTTCGACCTGGAGGCGCTGCGCCGCGCCCTGCCGCGCCACCTGTCGGGCGGGCAGAAGCAGCGGGTGGCGCTGGCGCGTGCCCTGGCCACCTCGCCGCGGCTCTTGCTGCTGGACGAGCCGCTGTCCGCGCTGGACATCGACCTGCGAGCGCGCCTGCGCGACGAGCTAGCCGGCATGCTGGAGCGCGTTCAGGTGCCCACCCTGCTGGTCAGCCACGATCCGCAGGATGTGCATGCGCTGGCACAGGCGGTGATCCGCATCGAGCACGGGCGCATCGCCGGGCCGAAGCACGCCTGATGTGATTCAGGCGCGTCGCCGCAGCGCGGTGCGCAGCGCCTTCGCGAATCGCGGATCGGCCATCGCGCCGACGTTGAAGCGCGACCAGCGCGAGACCTGCGTCGAATCGACGCTGAAGATGCGTCCCGGCGCCATCACGATCTTGCGCGGCAGCAGTTCCTTGGCAAGGGCCAGCGAGTCGGCCACGCCGGGCAGCGCGGCCCAGATGTAGAGCGACTGCGGGGTGCGCGCGAAGACCTCCGCGTCGACCGAATCGAAAAGCTGCAGCGCCTTGCGCGTGGCCTCGCCGAGGCGGGTCTGCAGGCGGTTGAGGTGCCGCTGGTAGTGGCCCTCGCTCAGGATCACATCGACCGTGCGCTCGCTGTACTCCGAGCTGCTCACGTGGATCAACGCCTTCAGGTCGGCGAGGTCGCTCGCCAGGTCCGCCCCGCAGGCGATGAAGCCCACGCGCAGCGCCGCCGAGAACGACTTCGAGAAGCTGCCGATGTAGATCGTGCGCTCCAGCTGGTCGAGCGCCGAAAGCCGCGGCAACGCGGTCGGCTTGAAGTCGGCCAGTGGATCGTTCTCCACGATCACCAGATCGTATTTCTGCGCGAGCTGCAGCACGCGGAAGGCCTTGGCGGGCGAGATGTCGGAGCCTGTGGGGTTGTGCGCGAGTGACTGCGTGAAGAAGAGACGCGGCCGCTCGGCGATGAGCAACTGCTCCAGCACGTCGAGGTCGGACCCGTCCGCCAGACGCGGCACGGCCAACATCTGCGCACCCGCGAGCTTGAGCTTGCCGAAGAGCGGGTAGTAACCAGGATCGTCGACCAGCACCTTGCCGCCGGGCGGCACGAAGTAGCGGATGACGATGTCCATCGCCTCGTTGGCGCCGTGCGTGAGCACGATCTGCCGTGGCTCCGCGCCGATGCCGAAGTCGGCCAGCTTGCGCACGAGGTGGTCGCGCAGCGGCGCGTAGCCGAAGCGACTGCCGTAGCGGAACAGCGCGCCGAGCCCCGTGCGCACGACCTTCGGGTGGTACTTGTCCAGGCGCACATCGGCGAGCCATTCGACCGGCGGAAAGCCGTCGCCCACGGCCACCGCATCGGGCTGCGTCTTGAGCTGCTCGCGCATGAGCCAAACGATGTCCATCGCGCGGCCGAGGCTGCCGGCGACTTCCTCGGCCGGCTTGGGGGTGGCCGTGGCCTGCGCGAGCACGTAGTAGCCCGAACCGCGCCGCGGCTCGACAAGGCCGCGCGACACCAGCAGCTCGAAAGCGGCCACCACGGTGTTCTTGGCGTAGCCATGCAGTTGCGCGAGTTCGCGCAGAGACGGCAGCTTGTCGCCGGCCTTGTAGGCACCGCTCGCGATCTGGCGCGCGAGGGTGTCGGCGAGCGAATCGGCGATCGTGGTCATGGGCTCCGACTGTGACACAGCAGGCCGTGGCGGCGCACCACTGTCCGCACTGTCCCGCCAAACTGTGCCTTCCGCGAGCGGTACAGCCGGCCTAAATTTCCTGCTCCCGAATTCACCTTCCGAAGAGACACGTCCCGATGGCCGCCGATTCCCGCATTCCCAATTTCCGCGCACTCACGCCCGCCCAACGCCTGGCCCACATCGCACAAGCCGCCTCGCTCAGCGACGACGAGGTGGCGCTGCTCGCCCAGCCCGGCGCGCTGAGCGTGGACCGCGCCAACGGCATGGTCGAGAACGTGATCGGCACCTTCGAGCTGCCGCTGGGCGTGGCCGGCAACTTCACCGTGAACGGGCGCGACTTCCTCGTGCCGATGGCGGTCGAAGAGCCCTCGGTGGTCGCCGCCGCGTCGTTCATGGCCAAGCTGGCGCGCGAGGGCGGCGGCTTCGAGGCCTCCAGCACCGGGCCGCTGATGCGCGCGCAGGTGCAGGTGATCGGCATCACCGACCCGTACGGCGCACGGCTCGCGCTGCTGCGTGCGCGCGAGGAGATCCTGGCCGTGGCGAACAGCCGCGACAAGGTGCTGATCGGCCTGGGCGGCGGCTGCCGGGACATCGAGGTGCATGTGTTCTGCGACACGCCGCGCGGCGCGATGGTGGTGATGCACCTCATCGTCGACGTGCGCGATGCGATGGGCGCGAACACGGTCAACACCATGGCCGAGGCGGTGTCGCCGCTGGTCGAAAAGCTCACGGGTGGCACGGTGCGCCTGCGCATCCTGTCGAACCTGGCGGACCTGCGGCTGGCACGTGCGCGCGTGCGGCTTGCACCTTCTGTGCTGGCCACGCGCGAGCGCAGCGGCGAACAAGTGGTCGAGGGCGTGATCGACGCCTACACCTTCGCGGCCATCGACCCCTACCGCGCGGCGACGCACAACAAGGGAATCATGAACGGCATCGACCCCGTGATCGTCGCGACCGGCAACGACTGGCGCGCGGTGGAAGCCGGCGCACATGCATACGCCTGTCGCAGCGGGCGCTACTCCTCGCTGACCACGTGGGAGAAGGACACGAGCGGCGCACTCGTCGGCACCATTGAGATGCCGATGCCGGTGGGCCTTGTCGGCGGCGCGACGAAGACGCACCCGCTCGCGCGGCTTGCACTGAAGATCCTCGACGTGAAGTCGGCACAGGAACTCGGCGAAGTCGCAGTGGCCGTGGGCCTCGCGCAGAACCTCGGCGCCTTGCGCGCGCTCGCCACCGAAGGCATCCAGCGCGGCCACATGGCGCTGCATGCCCGCAACATCGCGCTGGTCGCGGGTGCGACCGGCGACGAGATCGACCACATCGCCAAGCAGATGACGGCAGAGCACGACGTGCGCACCGACCGCGCCGTGGCACTGCTCGAAGCGCTGCGCAAGAAATAAGCAACGCGGGAGGAGCTCGCACAACTGGCCGCGACCGACACCGCGGCGGCTGCGCACGCAGCTGTCACACAACCAAGACGGAGACAACTCGAATGAACGCAGACAGTGCAACGCCCGCCCGCTGGCGGCTGGTGGAGATATGGGGCGACACGGCCGACCTGGGCCACCTTGCCTGGTCGATCGTGATCGGCGTCGCGGTGAGCCTCACGGGCTACCTCGTGGGGAGCCGCGTGCTCGCGAGCGTCGTGAGCACGCCCGAGCTGGCGCGCGCCTACGCGATGCTCGCGGGCCTCTGCGGCTGCGTCGTCTCGGGGTTGATCTGCGCGAACCTCTTCGCGCCCAAGCGTGAGGTGATCGAGGGCACAGACCCCGATCCGCGCTGGCGCGAAGAAGTTCTGGCCGAACTGGCCGGCGAGCATGGCGACCTGGGCTCGGTGGACGACCTGCCACCCTCCGTGATGCGCGAAATGAAGGAGCTGGAAATCTACGATCTGTTCGCGTCGTACAAGCCCCGCACCCGCAGCACCGAAGGAGCCGCACCGTGATCGACGCCGCCCTGTTCAACCAGATCCTCGTCGCCACCGGCATGGGCCTCGTGGGCGCCATCGTGTTCGCGGCCATCGGCCTCGTCTCGGGCACCGACGAAACCACCACGCTTGCGCCGCTCACGCTGCTGGTGGTGCTGCTCGGCGTACCGCCCGAAGGCGTGTTCACCTTCTTCCTGGCCGCGGCCGTGGCCAAGCACATGACGCACGCGGTGCCCACTGCGCTGCTCGGCATTCCGGGCGACACCATGGCCACGCCGCTGCTGCAGGACGCGAACGTGCTGCGCAACCTGGGCGTGCCGCACATCGCGCTGCGCAAGATGGTGTCGGGCGCGATCATCGCGGCCTTTCTCGCGGTGCCGCTGGCCGTGCTGTTCGCGGTGCTGCTGGCGCCGTACGGCGCGGCCATCACCAAGGCGGCGCCGTGGATCTTCGTGGTGGCGGCCGTGGCCATTGCCTACTTCTCGAGCGGACGCTGGGCCTCGGTCGCCACGCTGGTGCCGTTCGTGATGGTGATCGTGGCGCTGCAGGCGCTCACCGGCAAGTACGGCGTGAAGCTCAGCATCAGTTACTTCCTGGGCATCGCGATCGGGCCGCTGGTGGCCGACTTGTTCTCGGTGATCTCGCCCGCGGCGCGTGCGCGCATGAAGCGCGACAAGGTCCGCACCTTCTCGCTCGCGCCCGACGTGAAGGGCTGGACGGGCTATTTCCCGAACCCGTTCAAGGTGCTCGACCGCGCGCAGGTGAAGTGGACCTTTGCCACCGCCGCGATCTCCAGCGCCACCTTCGTGTTCAGCCCGGTCGCGATGACGGTGGTGCTGGGCGAGCTGGTCGGTTCGCGCATCAAGCATGCATACCACCGCCTCACCACCACGCTGGCCGCGCGCAACGGCGTGACCGAAGCCACCTACATCGCCGAAGCGCTGATCCCGCTGATCGCCATCGGCCTGCCGCTGAGCCCCGTTGCTGCGGGCCCGGCCGCGCCACTGTTCAACGCACCGCCATTGTTCACCATCGACTCGGCCACGGGCCAGACGCACAACCTGCACAACCTGCTGAACCACTGGGAGTTCCTGGGCTACGGCATGCTGGCCGTGGTGCTCGCGGCGCTGGTGGCCTATCCGTTCACGATGAACTTCGCGCGCCGCGCGGCGCTATTCGTTTCGCGCAAGGTGAGCCACGAGGCGATCATCGCGACCTTCGTCGGCTTGATCGTGGTGATCAGCGTGTGGGAAGGCCAGCTGCTGGGGCTGCTGGTGATCCTGACGATGGGCCTGCTCGGTGGGCTGCTGTCGCGTGCGATCGGGTTCAACACCGGCGTGCAGTTCATGGGGTACTACACGGCGGTGTTGACGGTGCCGGCGGTGATCAAGGCAATGTCTTGATTGGTTGGCGGTGACGTTCAGGGCGCGCTTACGCCGACAGGGCACCTTGCTCCGCGAATCGGCCGCAAACACAGAGCGTGCCCTCGTGCGCAGGGCACTGGGTGTTCCCCGCAGCGAAATAAAGGAGAAGCGAAGCGGGGGACATTCGCGGAGGGGAGTCCCCGGTGTCCTGTGCACGCGCCCTGAACAGCAGCGCCGCATACTGGCGCCATGCACATCCTCTGGACCTACCTGCGCCCGCATCGCGTCTCGCACTGTTCGCGCTGCTGCTGGCAGCACTCATATGAGACATCAGGCGGCCGCCGGCACCTTGTCCAGAAAGCCGGTGACGCTGTGCAGGCGTCCGTCCGCCAGCTGCACGAAGTCGGTGCCCTGGATCAGGTCTTGCGAAGCCTCCGGCCCCAGCGTCCAGGAAAAGCGCAGGTGCTCGCCGTGCGCGTCGGGCTTGCCCAGCAGGTTGAAGCGAAAGCCCGGAAAGCGCGCCTGCACGGCTGCCACCAGCGAGCTGATGCCTTCGCGCCCCTGCGCCTGCATGATCGGATCGATGTAGCGGGCGTCCTGGGTCCAGCCGGCTTCCAGCAGTTCGAGGCGGCGCGCCGGGTCGGCTTCGTTCCAGAGCTGGATGTAGCGCTGGGCGACGTCGGCGGCGATGTGGGTGGCGTCAACGGTGTTCATGGCGATTTCCTTTCGGTGTTGCACCGCTTCACAAGCAGCGGGTGAAGGAATGGTCGCCGGTGGGCGGCGTTCAGGCGATAACCTGGGAGGTCAAGGCGCGCCGGCGCAGCACGCTAGCTTGCAAAAGCTGCCGGCATACGCCGCTCGCGCAGCGCCACCCAGGCAATAACTGCGGCCAGCGCCGCGAACGCTGCTCCCACCATGAAGGCCGCCTGGTAACCCCCGGTCAGGGCGGCCAGCGGCGTTGCATCGGCCGCGCGCAGCAACGCACCGCTGCGTGCTTCCGCCAGGCTCGCCAGCACCGCCAGCCCGAGGGCGCCACCCATCATGAACGAGGTGTTGACCACGCCCGATGCCAGGCCCGACTCGCTGGGCGCCACGTCGCTCATCGCCACCAGCAGCAGCGGATTGAAGGCCACGCCCGCGCCGATGCCCAGCAAGGTCATGCCCGGCAGAACATGCAGCAGGAAGTCGCCGCCGACCGGCGCCAGCGCGAAGAGCGCCAGGCCCAGGGCCGCCATCGCCAGGCCGGCCGCCAGCGGACCGCGCATGCCGAAGCGCATCACCAGCTTTGCCGAACCGCCCAGCGAGAAGGCCGCCATGATCAGGTTGGCCGGCAGGAAGGCCAGGCCCACCTGCATGGGCGCATAGCCCAGCACCCGCTGCAGGTAGAGCGCAGAAATGAAGAACCACGCGAACATCGCCGCAGCCCACAGTACGCCCACGACGTTGGCGACCGCCACCTTGCGCAGGCCAAAGAGCGCCAGCGGCATCAGCGGATGGGCGACGCGCGACTCGATCACGATAAAGAGGCCCAGCAGCAGCACGGCGGCGCCGAGCAGCGCCAGCGTCTGCACCGACCCCCAGCCGGCCCCGTTGCCATTGACCACCGCGTACACCGCCAGCATCAGCGCGGTGGTGACGCTGACGGCACCGGCCACGTCCAGCGGCTCGCCCGCGGCGTGGCCGCGCCCGCCGGGCAGCAGCGCGAGGCAGAGCGCATACACCGCGACGCCGATCGGCAGGTTGACCAGAAAGATCCAGTGCCAGCTCAAGGCGCTGGTGAGCAGGCCGCCGAGCAGCACGCCGATGCTGCCGCCGCCCGCGCACACGAAACCGTAGACGCCCATCGCCTTGGCGCGTTCGCCCGGCTCGGTGAACAGATTCATGATGAGCGACAGCGCCACCGCCGACACCACCGCACCGCCCAGCCCCTGCACCGCACGCGCGCCGACCAGTAGCGCCTGCGTGCCGGCCAGGCCGCAGGCGAGCGAGGCAACGGTGAACAGCGTGATGCCGATGAGAAACAACCGGCGATGCCCATACAGATCGCCCAGCCGGCCGCCCAGCAGCAGGAAGCCGCCGAAGGTCAGCATGTAGGCGTTGACGACCCAGACCAGCGAGGTTTCACTGAACGCCAGGTCGGCCTGGATCGAGGGCAGTGCCACGTTCACGATGGTCGTGTCCAGCACGATCATCAAAACGCCCAGGCACAGCACCATCAGGGCCAGCCAGCGTCGGCGTACGTCGAGTCCGTGGGTCATCCCCTGCTCCTTCCAAAAAAAAATCCTGCCCTTACTTTGCGCTTGCCGCCGCCACCGGCTCGACCGCGCTGGCCTCCATGAACATGACTTCCCACTGGTGGCCGTCCAGATCCTCGAAGCCATGGCCGTACATGAAGCCGTGGTCCACCGGCTCGCGATGCGCCTTGCCGCCGGCAGCCACGGCCTTGGCCACCATGGCGTCGACGCCAGCCCGGTCCTGGGCCGACAAGCACACCAGCACCTCGGTGGCCCGGTTGGCATCGACCAGCGGCTTGTCGGTGAAGGTCTTGAAGAAATCCTCGACCAGCAGCATGACGTAGCTGGTGTCGCTCACGATCATGCAAGCGGCCTGCTCGTTGGTGAACTGCGGGTTGAACTGAAAGCCTAGCCGCTTGAAGAAGGCCATGGACTGGTCGAGGTTCTTCACCGGCAGATTGACGAACATGAGGGTAGCCATATCGATTCCTTGGATTGGTTGTGTACGGTGTCCACAATATAACAAAGGATTTGGACAGTGTCCACATGTCGAACGAGAATGCATCGTGCAATTGCCTGGAGCCTTGCAATGACCCCCACCATCACTGCCTTTGAGCGCTCACCCGACCGCGGCAAGGGACAGGCGCGTGACATGCGTGTTCGTTGGGCGCTCGAAGAAGTGGGCCAGCCCTACGACGTTCGTCTTGTTTCGTTCAGCGAGATGAAGCAGGCGGCGCATCGTGCGCTTCATCCTTTCGGGCAGATTCCGACCTACGAAGAAGGCGATCTCGTCCTGTTCGAGTCGGGGGCGATCGTGTTCCATATCGCGCAGCACCATGCGGGCCTGCTACCAGGCGATGCGAATGCCCGGGCGCGCGCGATCACATGGATGTTTTGCGCGCTCAGTACGCTGGAGCCGCCGATCGTTGATCGGCAATACGCCGTGCTTCAGGAGCGCGACGAGACCTGGTACACGCAGCGCCTGCCGATCGTCGAGGATCGCATTCGTGTCCGGCTTGGCGAACTTTCCGCTCGCCTGGGCGATGCCGACTGGCTCGATGGTGCGTTCAGCGCCGGTGACCTTCTGATGGTGACGGTGCTGCGCAGGTTGAACGGATCGGGCTTGCTGGACGAATATCCGAAGCTCTTCGCCTATGTCGCCCGCGGCGAAGCGCGCCCGGCCTTCAAGCGTGCCTTCGACGCTCAATTGGCGGTTTTCACCGCCGCATCGACCGGCCGCTGAGGAGCCGCGCCACCAGGAGCCTGCGCGGCAGAGAGCGGGTCCCAGCTCAGTTTGCCGCCGAATTCGGAAAGAACAACTGCTCGCCGCCGATCTTGTGGGCAGCAATGCTGGCCTGGCCGGCCGGCGAGATCATCCAGTCGACAAACTTCTGCGCCCCGGCCGAGTTGCGTTGCGGAAATTTGATCGGGCTCACCACCATCACGCCGTACTGGTTGAACAGGCGCTTGTCGCCTTCCACCACGACGGCCAGATCGGCGCGGTTCTTGAAGCTGAGCCAGCTGCCACGATCGGCCAGCACATAGGCACTGCTCGAGGCCGCGATGTTGAGCGCCGGGCCCATGCCGCAGCCGCATTCCTTGTAGCCGCTGCCCTTCTTGTCGTTGGGCACGCTCTGGCCGGCCTCGCCGACACCCGCCTGCGCCCACAGGCGCCGCTCGGCCGCGTCGGTGCCGCTCTTGTCGCCGCGCGAGACGAAGGGCGCGTTGGCGGCGGCGATCTTCTTCAGCGCCGGCGCGATGTCCTTGCCTTTCACGCCAGCCGGGTCCCTGGCCGGGCCCACGAGCACGAAGTCGTTGTACATGACCGGGTAGCGCCTGGCGGCAAGACCGTCGACGACAAACTTCTCCTCGGCCGCGGTGTCGTGCACGAACAGCACGTCGGCATCGCCGCGGCGCGCCATGTCGATGGCCTGGCCGGTGCCTACCGCCACCACCTTCACGTCGATCTGGCTGGCTTTCTTGAACTCTGGCAGCAGGTGCGAGAACAGGCCCGACTGCTCGGTGGAGGTGGTCGAAGCCATGGTGATCTCTTCGGCCCGCACGTCGTCGACCAGGCCCGCCAGCAGCACGCCGGCCAGCAGCAGGCCGTGGCCCGATACCTGCAGGCCCCAGCGCCTCCGCGACAACTTCAGCTTCATCATCATGCGAGTTCTCCTTTGACAAACAACAGGGCCTCCTTGGGCAAGGCGCCGTAGAAAAAGTCGTAGACCGGCAGGTCCGCCAGCACGCGGCCGTGCTCCAGGTAGATGACGCGGGTGGCCAGGCGCTTGACCTGGCCCAGGTTGTGGCTGGCAAAGATGAGGGTGCGGCCGTCCGCCACTTCGCCGATCAGCGCTTCGACTTCACGCTTGGCGGTGGGGTCCAGGCTGGCGGTGGGCTCGTCGAGCAGCAGCACCGCCGGCGCCAGCGCCCAGGCGCGGGCCAGAGCCAGGCGCTGCTGCTGGCCGCCGGACAGGGTGCGTGCGTTGCGGCGCGCCACCGTGCCCAGGCCGACCCGGTTCAGCGCGGCCATGGCCCAACGCTGCGCATCGCGCCAGCGCACGCCGCGCAGCCACAGCGCCAGTGCCACGTTCGACAGCGCACTGGCGCGCAGCATGTGCGGGCGCTGAAACAGCATGGCCTGCATGCGCGCGGGCGCCAGGCTGGCGAAGTTGCCACTGGCGGCAGGCACCAGGCCGTGCAGCAGGCGCAGCAAGGTGCTCTTGCCGCTGCCGTTGGCGCCGACCAGGGCCACCCGTTCGCCGGCATGGATGGTCAGGCTCAACGCCTGCAGCGCATCGATCTGGCCGTAGCGCACGCCGGCACTGCGCAGCATGAACAGCGGCGGTGCGGTCGGGGTCTGCGTCATGCCAGCGCTCCTCTTGCCGCGGCCTGCACGGCGCCGCCGTCGACCCGCTCGCGCCAGCCGCGCAACAGCGAGATCGCCAGGTTGAGCACCAGCACCACCAACAGCAGGACGGCGCCCAGGGCCAGGGCCAGCGGCAGGTCGCCCTTGCTGGTCTCCAGCGCGATGGCGGTGGTCATCACCCGCGTGAAGCCGTCGATGTTGCCGCCCACCACCATCACCGCGCCCACTTCCGACACGGCGCGGCCGAAGGCGGCAATCAGCACCGTGACCAGGGCATAGCGTTCGTCCCACGCCAGCAGCAGGGCACGGGTGAAGGAGGCGGCGCCGAGCGAGCGCAACTGCTCGCCATGGGCCCGGTCCGCATCTTCGACGACCTGGCGCGTCAGCGCCGTGACCACCGGCAGCACCAGGACCGCCTGTGCCAGCACCATCGCCTTGAAGGAGAACAGCCAGCCCAGAAAGCCCAGCGGGCCGGAGTTGGAAAGCAACAGGTAGATCAGGAGGCCCACCACTACCGACGGCAGCGCCAGCAAGGTGTTGAGCAGGGTCAGCAGCACGCCGCGGCCGGCAAAGCGGGTCGTGCCGAGCCAGGCACCGGCCAGCAGCCCTGCCCCGCAAGCCAGGACGCAGGCGCTGGCGCTCACCAGCAGCGAACGGCCGACGATGGCCCATAAGGCCGGGTCGCCCGAGACCAGCAGCTGCCACGAGGCGAGTGCGCTTTCGGTGAAGGTGTTCATGCCGTTCCGCTCGTCGAATGGATTTCGACCCGTGCCAGTATCGAACTGTCACAAAGTCGACCTATGCAAGCCTGTTCATAGGTTGATGATGCTTTGCATAATCGCCGCGTGGCGCCTCAGCAAATCGAACTCTCCTATGCGATCGCGTCGCGCGGCGCCGGCAGGCCGCGCATTCGCAATCCCTTGATGGAGTTGCTGCAGGCGGTGCGCGAAAGCGGCTCGATCTCGGGCGCGGCGCGCCACCTGGGCCTCTCGTACCGCCACGTGTGGGGCGAGCTCAAGCGCTGGGAAGGCCTCTTGGGCCATCGGCTGGTGGCGGGCGATGCCGGCCAGTCGGCGCAGTTGTCGGAGTTCGGTGACAAGCTCCTGTGGGCCGAGCGCCAGGCGCAGGCGCGGCTGGCGGCGCAGATCGAGGCGCTGCATGCCGACCTGGAGCGTGCCTTCGCCCTCGCCTTCAACGACAGCATCCACGTGTTGAGCCTGCATGCCAGCCACGACGATGCACTGGTGGCGCTGCGCGCGCACGCGGCCGCCACCGCGCAGGTGCATCTGGACATCCAGTTCAGCGGCAGCGTGGACGCGATCCGCGCGCTCAACCAGGGCCGCTGCGTGATGGCGGGCTTTCACACGCGCGAGCGGCCGCCCCTGGGGTCGCTGGCGCAGCGCACCTACAAGCCGCTGCTCAAGCCGGGCCAGCACAAGGTGATCGGCTTTGCGCGGCGCATCCAGGGCCTGATGGTGGCGCCGGGCAATCCGCTGCGCCTGAGCGTGATGGCCGACGTCGCGG
This sequence comes from Variovorax sp. LARHSF232, assembly GCF_052871435.1. Taxonomy (NCBI): domain Bacteria; kingdom Pseudomonadati; phylum Pseudomonadota; class Betaproteobacteria; order Burkholderiales; family Comamonadaceae; genus Variovorax; species Variovorax sp. LARHSF232. The sequence goes on from NZ_JBIXJS010000001.1 coordinate 446,812, forward strand.
GGCGCCGGGCGCGCTTCGTCAATCGCGCGCTGGGCACCGGCACGCGGGTGCTGCTGGACGAACTGCTGGCCGAGGCACAGCTGGCAGCGCCGGACATCGCCGGCTACGCACACTGCGAGCCCTCGCACGCGGCCGTCGCCCATGCGATCGAGTCAGGCCAGGCCGATGCGGGGCTCGGCCTGGAATCGGCCGCACGCGGTGCCGGGCTGGACTTCGTGCCGCTGGTGCACGAGCGCTATCACCTGGTGTGCCTGAAGACGGCGCTGGAGCAGCCGTCCACACAGGCCCTGCTGGCGGTGCTGCGCAGCAAGGCCTGGCAGCATCAGCTGGGCACCATGCTCGGTTACGAGTGCGCCGCCAGCGGCCAGGTGCAGTCGCTGCGGGCGCTCTTGCCGTGGTGGAGCTTCAGGAGCGAGAAGGCGCACGCTTCTTCATAGCGCGCAGGTTCTAAAGCCGACGAAGCCCTCATCCCGCGAAGGCAGCGCAAAGCCGCGCCAGTGCGCCGAGCGCAGCCGCGCGCGCGTGGCAAAGGAGGCGCCGCGCAGCACCCGGGCCTGGCCGAAGGCCGGTTGTGGGTCAAACTCGCTGCCGGCGCTCCAGGGGTCGGCGCGAAAACCGGGCCAGGGACGCAACCGGCCTGCGGTCCATTCCCTCACCTCGCCCCAGCGAAAGCCGCGCCGGGCGGCGCCATGGGCAGCGATCTCCCACTCGGCCTCGGTCGCCAGGCGCCGGCCGGCCCAGCGCGCCCAGGCATCAGCCTCCCACCAGCTCAAGTGCATCGCGCTCTGGTGGCCCGCCGCGCGGGTGGCGACACCAAAGCGGCGCTGCAGCACCGAGCCCCCGGTGCCGTGGCGCGCGGCGCCGATCTGCTCGACATGGCGCGGCGCGCGCCGGTCGCCGACCGCCTGCAGCCAGGCCCAGCCCTCGGGCGACCACAGGTCCTCGCGGTCGTAGCCGCCGTCGTCGACGAATTCGACGAACTGGTACCAATTGACCGGCTGCGCATCGATCTCGAACTCGGGCACCTCGAGCTCCTCCTCGCCGCACTCCTGGGCGAAGGCAAAGCCGCTGCCTTCGCCAACGCTGGCCAGGCCCAGGCGCCAGCGCGTGGCCGGCAACAGCAGCGGCTCGCGCGTGGCACCGGGCGGCGGCAACTCGGCGCCAAGCGACAGGCCCAGGGTTTGCGCCATCACGATCAGCTGCTCGCCGCGCAGGTCTTCGTGAAAGAGCGCGAGGCGATAGAAGTACAGCCCGGCGTCGGTCTCGGCGGCGCGCTCCAGCAGCTCGAGCGTGCTTTCCAGCGTTTCCAGGAGATAGGCCTTGGTGGCCGCGAGATCTGGCAGGTCGCTCGCCCAGCGCTCGTCCGGCGCGCGCTGCGCCGGGTTCCACCACAGGTCGGCCTGCGGTTCGATGGAGGCCAGGCGGGTGGGACGCTGCGGGCAATCGATGCCGAAGGCGCGCTGCGTATTGCGCGCGATCCACCATTCGGCAAACCAGCCAACGTGGCCGGCCAACCAGACCGGCGGCACCACGTCCGCAAGCTGCGGCACCTGCGCCAGGCCTGCTTTCGCCAAGGCCTGCTCGAACAGGGTCAGCAGATGCAGTGTGTGGTTGCGCGCGTCGATCAGCGCCAGCGACAGCAGTTCGCGGCCGGCGCGGCGCATGTCGGGCGAGTCGATCGAATGCGGCAGGCCGGGTGCCGGCAGCAGCGGCGTGGACGAAGGCATGGGCAATTATGGCGACGCGGCTGTACCCTAGGGAATACACCAGCAGCCCCTTGGGAAAGCACCGCTCGGCTGCTTCTAAAATCGCGGGCTCCCGACTCACCCGGGGCGCCTCCTCACAGGGGGGTGCCCCGGGTGCTTTCATATTCAGTGTTCCCTTTATCCAAGGCCCGGCATGAATAGCCTGCTCAAGTTCTCCCGAGGTGTCGACTGGCTCAATGGCCAGATCGGCAAGTACGTCATCTGGCTGATCCTCGCCTCCACCGTCATCAGCGGCGTCAACGCGACGGTGCGCAAGATCTTCAACGTCAGCTCCAACGCCTGGCTCGAGATCCAGTGGTACCTGTTCGCCGCCGCCTTCCTGGTCGCCGCCGGCTACACCTTGTTGAACCAGGAGCACGTGAAGATCGACGTGGTGTCGGGGCGCCTGAGCAAGCGGGCGCAGATCTGGATCGACCTCATCGGCTTTGCCTTCTTCCTCACGCCGGTCTGCCTGGCCGTGCTCTGGTATGGCGTTCCCTTCTTCCTGCAAGGCTTCCGCTCGGGCGAGATGTCCAACAACGCCGGCGGCCTGATCCGCTGGCCGGTGTACCTGATGATGCCGCTGGGCTTTGGCCTCTTGCTGCTGCAGGGCCTGTCGGAGTTCATCAAGCGCATCGCCTTCCTGCAGGGCCGCATCGCGGACCCGACCCACAAGCCGGTGGAAAAGACCCCCGAGGAAGAACTGGTCGAAGCGATCCGCCGCCAAACTGAGGCCGAGGCCGCGGCAGCGGCAGCGAACGGCGGCAATAACAACAAGCCCAAAGCCGGCTGAAGCAGGGTCCCACCATCATGGAATTCATCACTTCGAACTTCGCCCCGATCATGTTCGCGGGGCTCATCGTCTTCCTGCTGTTCGGCTTTCCGGTGGCCTTCAGCCTGGGCGCCTGCGGGTTGTTCTTCGGCTTCGTCGGCATTGAGCTGGGCTTGCTGCCCGAGGCGCTGCTGCAGGCGCTGCCGCTGCGCATCTTCGGCATCATGCAGAACGACACGCTGCTGGCCATTCCCTTCTTCACCTTGATGGGGCTGATCCTCGAGCGCAGCGGCATGGCCGAGGACCTGCTCGACACCATCGGCCAGCTGTTCGGCCCGGTGCGCGGCGGCCTGGCGCTGGCGGTGATTTTTGTCGGCGCACTGCTGGCGGCCACCACCGGTGTGGTGGCGGCCTCGGTGATCTCGATGGGCCTCATCTCGCTGCCCATCATGCTGCGCTACGGCTATGACCGGCGCCTGGCCTCCGGCGTGATCGCCGCATCGGGCACGCTGGCGCAGATCATCCCGCCCTCGCTGGTGCTGATCATCATGGCCGACCAGCTGGGCCGCAGCGTGGGCGACATGTACAAGGGCGCCTTCGTGCCTGGCTTCATCCTGACCGCGATGTACGCGGCCTACGTGATCCTCCTGGCCATCTTCAAGCCCAAGTGGGTACCGGCGCTGCCGCTGGAGGCACGCACCTTCCGCGAGCCCAACGGCAGCAGCGGACTGCCTTCGCTCCTGGTGGTGGTCGCCCTGTCGACCGCGGCCGCCATCTTCTTTGGCGAACACATCGCCGACGTTCACACCTGGTGGACGGGCCAAGAGGTGACGTCGGTGGCAACCGACGAGACCATCGTGGTGTCGATGTGCGTGGGCGTGCTGCTGGCCTTCGTGTTGGCCGTGATCAACCGCATCACCGGCCTGAACCTTTTGTCGCGCATCGCCGAGCGGGTCACCTTCGTGCTGATCCCGCCGCTCTTGCTGATCTTCCTGGTTCTGGGCACCATCTTCCTGGGCGTGGCCACGCCGACCGAAGGCGGCGCCATGGGCGCGCTGGGCGCCTTCATCATGGCCATGGTGCGCAGGCGCCTGGACATGCACCTGATCAAGCAGGCGCTCAACACCACCACCAAGCTGTCGTGCTTCGTGGTGTTCATCCTGATCGGCTCGACCATCTTCAGCCTGGTGTTCCAGGGCGTCGACGGACCGCGCTGGGTCGAGCACCTGCTCACCGGCATGCCCGGCGGCCAGCTCGGCTTCCTGATCCTGGTGAACGCGCTGATCTTCTTCCTGGCCTTCTTCCTGGACTTCTTCGAGCTGTCGTTCATCGTGGTGCCGCTGTTGGCGCCGGTGGCGGTCGCGCTGGACATCGACCTGATCTGGTTCGGTGTGCTGCTGGCGGTGAACATGCAGACCTCCTTCATGCACCCGCCCTTCGGCTTTGCCCTGTTCTACCTGCGCAGCGTGGCGCCGACCAAGGAGTACACCGACCGGATCACCAAGAAGACCATCCAGCCGGTCACGACCATGCAGATCTATTGGGGCGCCGTGCCTTTCGTGGTGATCCAGATCATCATGGTGGGCCTGATCATCGCCTTCCCGGGCATCGTCTCCAGCGGCCTGGACAAGGCGCAGAAGATGGACCTGGACAAGATCGGCAACGAAATGATGGAGAACATGGCACCGCCCTCCTTCGAGGCGCCCGCCATGCCCGAAATGCCGGGTGCTGCGCCGGCGCCCGGCGGTGCCGAGGCACCGGCCGCGCCTGCTGCACCGGCGGCGGAGGACGACCCCATGAAGGCGCTGCAGGATTCGATGCAGCAGCAGGAAAAGAAGTAGGCGCGGCGCGAATCGAGCGCCAAAGAAAAAGCCCCGCAGTGCGGGGCTTTTCTTGTTCAGCGGATGCTTCGCTTTACAGCTTCTGCGATGCCATGAACTGGTCGTAGCGGGCTTCGGCAAAGCGGAACCACAGCACCTGGTCGCGCTGGAAGGCGCGCATGTCGGCGTAGATCTTCTTCCACTCGGGGCTCTTGGCGTCGTTCTCGGCGAACACTTCCATCGAGGCCTTGAAGGAGGCGTCGAGGATGGCTTGCGAGAAGGGCAGCACCTTGGTCTTGGCGCCCACCAGCTGCTTGAGCGCGGTGGGGTTCAGCGCGTCGTACTTGGCCAGCATGTCGGTGGAGGCCAGTGCGGAAGCCGCGTCGATGATGGCCTTGTTCTCGGCCGACAGCGCGTCGTAGGCCTTGCGGTTGACGAAGAAGTCGACCTCGGGGCCGCCTTCCCACCAGCCGGGGTAGTAGTAGAAAGGCGCGACCTTGTTGAAACCCAGCTTCTGGTCGTCGTAAGGACCGACCCACTCGGCGGCATCGATGGTGCCCTTTTCCAGCGATTGGTAGATTTCGCCGCCGGGAATGCTCTGCGGCACGGCGCCCATCTTGGTCATCACTTCACCGATCAGGCCGCCGCCCAGGCGCATCTTCATGCCCTTGAAGTCGGCCGGGGACTTGATTTCCTTGCGGAACCAGCCGCCCATCTGGGTACCGGTGTTGCCGCCGGCGAAGCTGAGCATGCCGTAGCCGGCATAGAACTCGTTCATCAGCTTGCGGCCGTTGCCATGGCGCATCCAGGCGGTCATCTGGCGTGCGTTGAGGCCGAAGGGCACGGCCGAGCCCAGCGCGAAGGCGGGGTTCTTGCCGTAGAAGTAGTAGGGCACCGTGTGCGTCAGTTCGACGGAGCCGTTCTGCACGCCGTCCACCACGCCGAAGGGAGGCATCAGCTCGCCGCCGGCATGCACCGAGATCTCGAACTTGCCGCCGGACATGGCCTTGACCGCATTGGCGAACACTTCGGCGCCACCATAGATCGTGTCGAGCGATTTCGGGAAGCTGGAAGCCAGGCGCCAGCGCACCGCGGCCTGTGCATGCACTGCGGGCGCAATGCCGGCAGCCAGGACGCCGGCGATGCCAGCGTTCTTGATAAGGGAACGACGATCCATTGAGTTGACTCCGAATGCTTGGGAAGGAAAAAAGAAAACGCGGCTCGTGGCCGCGTAGACGACTGGTTGATAGCCGCAGAGATTGTAGAAAGCGGTTACATCCCTCCAGCCCGATTTCTTTCTCCGGAGAAACCCTGATCGATCAGATGCGCGAAGCGATGCCTGATCGACTGCTCGATGCCGGCCGCATCCAGGCCGACGCTCGACAGCAGCTTGACCGGATCACCATGCTCGATGAAGCGGTCGGGCAGGCCCAGCTGCAGCATCGGCCGCACCATGCCGGCTTCCTGCAGCGCCTCGGACACCGCACTGCCGGCGCCGCCCATGACGGCGCCCTCTTCCACAGTGACGATGGCGTCATGCGTGCGCGCGATTTCCAGCAGCAGCTCGCGGTCCAGCGGCTTGACCCAGCGCATGTTGGCCACGGTGGCGTCCAGCGCCTCGGCCGCCGCCAGGGCCGGATAGAGCAGCGTGCCGAAGGCCAGGATGGCGATGCGCGCGCCTTCGCGCCGCACCTCGCCCTTGCCCAACGGCAGCGCATCGAGCGCCGCGTGCGGGGTCTTGCCGACACCGGCGCCGCGCGGATAGCGCACCGCCACCGGGTGGTCCTGTTCAAAGGCGCTGGTCAGCAGCTGCCGGCACTCGGCCTCGTCGGCCGGGCAGGCAATGCCCATGTTGGGAACGCAGCGCAGGAAGGGAATGTCGTAGGCGCCCGCATGGGTGGCGCCGTCGGCCCCGACCAGGCCCGCGCGGTCGAGCGCGAACACCACCGGCAGGTTCTGGATGGCCACGTCGTGCACCAGTTGGTCGTAGGCGCGCTGCAGGAAGGTGGAGTAGATCGCCACCACGGGCTTCAAGCCCTCGCAAGCCAAACCGGCGGCGAAGGTCACGGCATGCTGCTCGGCGATGCCCACGTCGTAGTAGCGATTGGGAAAGCGCTGCTCGAACTCGACCAGGCCCGAGCCTTCGCGCATGGCCGGCGTGATGCCGACCAGGCGCGCGTCCTGTTCGCCCATGTCGCACAGCCATTGGCCGAAGACCTGGGTGAAGGTGGTCTTGGGCGCGCTGGCCGGCTTGACCAGGCCCACCGAAGGATCGAACTTGCCGGGGCCGTGGTAGGCCACCGGGTCGGCCTCGGCCAGCTTGTAGCCCTGCCCCTTCTTGGTGACCACGTGCAGGAACTGCGGGCCTTCCAGGTGCTTCAGGTTTTCCAGGGTGGGAATGAGCGAATCGAGGTCGTGGCCGTCGATCGGGCCCACGTAGTTGAAGCCGAACTTCTCGAACAGCGTGGCCGGCACCACCATGCCCTTGGCCTGCTCCTCCAGCCGCTTGGCCAGCTCGAACAGGGGCGGCGCCTTGCGCAGCACGCTTTTGCCGACGTTCTTGGCGGCGGCGTAGAAGTTGCCGCTCATCAGCTGAGCCAGGTAGCGGTTGAGCGCGCCCACCGGCGGGCTGATCGACATGTCGTTGTCGTTCAGGATCACCAAGAGCTTGCAATCGCAGACGCCGCCGTTGTTGAGCGCCTCGAAGGCCATGCCGGCCGTCAATGCACCGTCGCCGATGATGGCCACCGCATGGCGGTCTTCGCCCTTCTGCTTGGCCGCCATCGCCATGCCCAGCGCCGCCGAAATGCTGGTCGACGAATGGGCGGTGCCGAAGGTGTCGTACTCGCTTTCGCTACGCTGCGGAAAGCCCGACAGGCCGCCCAGCTGGCGCAGGGTCGGCATGCGCTCGCGCCGGCCCGTGAGGATCTTGTGCGGATAGGTCTGGTGGCCCACGTCCCACACCAGGCGGTCGTGCGGCGTGTTGAACACGTAGTGCAGCGCCACCGTCAGCTCCACGGTCCCGAGGTTGGAGCTCAGGTGCCCCCCGGTGCGCGAGACGTTGTCGAGCACGCAGGCGCGCACCTCGTCGGCCAGTTGCTTGAGCTGCGGGCGGTCCAGGCGGCGCAACTGCGCGGGATCGGAAATCGTGGGGAGTAGCGGGACCATCGGGGAGTCTTGTTTGTTATCGATCGCGCTCGACGACCATGCTGGCCAGCGCACGCAGCGCGCCGGTGTCGGCCAGGCCGCTGCGCTCGAGCGCAGCCAGCGCCTCGCGGTGCAACTGCACCGCCTCGGCGCGCGCGCCATCGAGGCCGAGCAGGGAAACATAGGTCGGCTTGTCGCTGGCGGCGTCCTTGCCGGCGGTCTTGCCCAGGGTTTGCGAATCGGCCGTCACGTCGAGGATGTCGTCGACGATCTGGAAAGCAAGGCCCAGCGCGGCGCCAAAGGAGCGCAGCGCGGCCAGGGCCGACGGCGCCACCTTCTCGGCGCAGGCCGCGCCCATCTCGACGCTGCCTTGCAGCAAAGCGCCGGTCTTGAGCCGATGCATCTGGCGCAGGCTCTCTTCGTCCAACGCCATGCCGACGCTGGCCAGGTCGATCGCCTGGCCGCCGGCCATGCCCTCGCTGCCGGCAGCGCGCGCCAGCAGGCGGCAGAGGCGGGCCTGCACCACGGGCGCGAAGCCGGCGTCTTCCGGCGTGAGCAGTTCGAAGGCCAGGGCCTGCAGGGCATCGCCAGCCAGCAGCGCGTCGGCCTCGCCGAACTTCACATGCACGGTGGGCTTGCCACGGCGCAGCACGTCGTTGTCCATGCACGGCAGGTCGTCGTGCACCAGCGAATAGGCGTGGATGAGCTCGGTGGCGCAAGCGGCGCGCAGGGCGGCTTCGCCGTTGCCGCCCACCGACTCGCTGGCCGCCAGCACGAGGAGCGGCCGCAGCCGCTTGCCGCCGTCCAGCACCGCATAGCGCATGGCATCGCCCAGCAGCACCGGCGCATCGACGCCCACCCAGCGCGACAGCGCGGCCTCGACGCGCGCCAGCTGCGGTTCGCTCCAGGCGGCGAGGCGGGCGGCGTCCCAGTGTTCCGGTTGTTCCATCAGGGCAGCCATTATTGAAGCCCCCGCGCTCGGCACTGCGTGTCCTCGCTGCCCCCCAAGGGGGAGTTCGCTTGTTTGGGGCGGCCCGGCACTGCGCTCATGCATGCCCCCACGCTTGCCACTTCGTGTGCTGCGCTGCCCCCCAAGGGGGAGTTCGCTTGCTTGGGGCGGCCCGGCACTGCGCTCATTCGGGCGCCCATGTCTTGAGGTTGCCCGCGTCCAGCACCTTGATCTGGTCCTCCACGGCCTGCAGCTTGTCGCGGCAGAAGGCCAGCAAGGCGGCCCCGCGCTGATAGCTGGCCAGCAATTGGTCGAGCGGAAGCTGGCCCGACTCGAGGGCCGCGACCAGTTGCTCGAGCTCCGCCAGGCCCGCCTCGTAGGTGGCCGGCAGCGCGCTCGCGTCGGGTGTGGAAATGGGGGATGCCTTGGGCATGCTCTCTCGCGTCAAACAGGAGATTTTAGGGCTGGGCCGCAATCGCTGGCGCCGGGTACAATTCCCGCTCTTTTTCCGTGCAACGCGCAATATTCGTGCGTGCGCCACGCGGCAAGGCCTCACTTAGCTTCCTTTGGCTGCCCTGCCTTTTCTTCTAGCGTTTCTTCTCCCTGTTTTGTCCATGTGGGGAGCTTGGTCAGGTCACCCATGTCTGATTTAAGTCTTCAACTGCAGCAGGCTTCCAGCCAACTTCATGTTTCGGCCTATTTCGACGAGGCGCTCTACGCCCGCGAGATGCAGACACTTTTTGGCGAGGGGCCGCGCTACGTCGGCCATCGCCTGGCCGTGCCCGAGCGCGGCAACTTCCACACCCTGCCCCAGGAGCACGAGGGCCGGGCGCTGGTGCACACGCCCAAGGGCGTGGAGCTGATTTCCAACGTCTGCCGGCATCGCCAGGCCGTGATCCTGCAGGGCCGCGGTGCGCTGGACGCGCAAGGGGGCGGCAACATCGTGTGCCCGCTGCACCGCTGGACCTACGCCGCGGCCGATCCGCGCACCACCGGCACCCTGATCGGCGCGCCGCACTTCGAGCAGGACCCCTGCCTGAACCTGCACAACTATCCGCTCACCGAGTGGAACGGCCTCCTGTTCGAGGCCAACGGCCGCGACATCGGGGCCGACCTGGCCCGCCTGGGCCCGCGTGCCGAGCTCGACTTCGAGGGCTATGCGCTCGACCACGTCGAGCTGCACGAGTGCAACTACAACTGGAAGACCTTCATCGAGGTCTACCTCGAGGACTACCACGTCGGCCCCTTCCATCCCGGCCTGGGCAGCTTCGTCACCTGCGAAGACCTGCGCTGGGAGTTCAACAAGAACTACTCGGTGCAGACGGTGGGCGTGGCCAACCGCCTGGGCCGCGCCGGCAGCCCGGTGTACCAGCGCTGGCAGGAGCAACTGCTCAAGTACCGCGAAGGCAAGCCGCCGAAGTTCGGCGCCATCTGGCTCACCTACTATCCGCACGTGATGATCGAGTGGTATCCCCACGTGCTCACCGTGTCGACCCTGCACCCGGTCGGGCCGCAGAAAACGCTGAACATGGTGGAGTTCTTCTACCCCGAGGAGATCGTCGCCTTCGAGCGCGAATTCGTCGAGGCGCAGCGTGCCGCCTACATGGAAACCTGCGTGGAAGACGACGAGATCGCCGAGCGCATGGACGCCGGCCGCCGCGCCCTCATGCTGCGCGGCGACGACGAGGCCGGCCCCTACCAGAGCCCGATGGAAGACGGCATGCAGCAGTTCCACGAGTGGTACCGCGCGGAGATGGCGCCGGCGGGCTAGGGTCCCATTTTTTTCTTGGCCGCCTCGCCTGCTTGCGGCGCGGGCCGCTGCATCCAAAAAGAAGAAGACGACACATGCAAGCGCTCTGGATGGTTCTGGCCGCACTCCTCTTTGCCTCGATGGGCGTGTGCGTCAAGTTGGCTTCGGATTGGTTCACGAGCGCCGAGCTGGTGTTCTGGCGCGGCGTCATCGGCATCGTCTTCCTGTGGCTGCTGGCGCGCCGGCAAGGCGTTTCACTGGCCACCCGCTACCCGGGCATGCATGCGTGGCGCAGCCTGGTCGGCGTGGTGTCGCTGGGCGCCTGGTTCTATGCGATTGCCGGCATGCCGCTGGCCACCGCCATGACCCTCAACTACATGAGCAGCGTGTGGATCGCCGCCTTCCTGATCGGCGGCACGCTGCTGGCCTGGATGCCGGTGCCTGGCCGCGACGGCAGCGTGCCGCGCCCGCCCTTGCAGGCGCCGCTGGTGCTCACGGTACTGGCGAGCTTCGGCGGGGTGGTGCTGATGTTGCGCCCCACCATCGGGGCCAACCAGGGCTTTGCCGGGCTGATGGGCCTGCTGTCGGGCCTGACGGCCGCTTTTGCCTACATGCAGGTGATCGCGCTGTCGCGCATCGGCGAGCCGGAGACCCGCACGGTCTTCTATTTCGCCCTGGGTTCGTTGGTGGCCGGCGGCCTGGCGATACTCGTCACCGGCATCTCGCCCTGGAACTGGGGCCACGCCCTGTGGCTGCTGCCGGTGGGCGTGCTGGCGGCCTTGGGCCAGCTGTGCATGACGCGCGCCTACGCCACCGCCAAGACCCCGGCCGCCACGCTGGTGGTTGCCAACCTGCAATATTCGGGCATTGTGTTCGCGGCCTTCTACAGCCTGATCGTCTTCAACGACAAGATCGACGGCCTGGGCTGGGCCGGCATGGCGCTGATCGTGGCCAGCGGCATCGCCGCCACCGTGCTGCGCCAGCGCGCGGTGCCGCGTGCGCCGGCCGAAGAGCACTGATTTTTCTCTTTTGATCGGAGACACTATCCATGGCCTACACCACCCTGATCTCCGCCCCGCAACTGCAGGCGCTGCAGCAGAGCAAGGACAGCGTCACCACGCTGATGGTCTTCGACTGCAGCTTCGATCTGACGCAGCCCGACGCCGGCGAGCGCCAGTACCGCGAGGCGCACATCCCCGGCGCGGTCTACGCCCATCTCGACAACGCGCTGAGCGCCAAGCATGGCGTGCCCGGCAAGGGTGGCGTGGTGATCGCGCCGAAAGAAGCCGGCGCGCCCGCCTCCGGCGGCCGCCATCCCCTGCCCAGCCGCGAGACCTTTGCCGCCTGGCTGTCCAGCGTGGGCTTTGCCAACGAGATGCAGGCCGTGGTCTACGACCGCAACGGCGCCAACTACTGCGGGCGCCTGTGGTGGATGCTCAAGTGGATGGGGCACGAGGCGGTAGCCGTGCTCGACGGCGGCCTTGCGGCCTGGCAGGACGCCGGCGGCGAACTGAGCAGCGCCGAGGAGCCGGCGCGGTTCCGGTCCAACTTCGTGCCGGGGGCGCCACGGGTGACGCTGGTCGATACGCGGCTGGTGGCCGAGCGCCTGGAGAGCCCGGCCCAAACCTTGATCGACGCGCGCGCCGCACCGCGCTACCGCGGCGAGGTAGAGCCGCTGGACCCGATCGCGGGCCATATCCCTGGCGCCCTCAACCGCCCCTTCTCGCAGAACCTGGGGCCGGACGGCAAGTTCAAGCCGGCCGCCCAGCTGCGCGCCGAATTCGACGCCCTTCTCGCGGGGCGCGACCCGGCCACGGTGGTGCACCACTGCGGCAGCGGCGTCAGCGCCGTGCCCAACTTGCTGGCGATGCAGGTTGCGGGCCTGGGCAGCACGGCGCTCTATGCGGGCAGCTGGAGCGAATGGAGCAATACGCCGGGATTGCCGACGCGCCAAGGTCCCGAGCCCTGAGGATCAGTCCGGGGCTTGCATGACCCGATCGAACTCCTCGTCCGCCAGCACGTTGTCGGCGTCGAGTTCGCTGGCGTCGGTGAGGTCCAGGCCGGTTTCCTCCTCCAGCTCGTCCGGGGCATCGGCATCGTCCTCCAGCTCGGTTTCGGGCGGATCGAAGACCTCGCCGTCGCCGGGCAGTTGCTTCTTGCCCTTTGCGTCGCTGGCGGGCTTTCCGGGCTGAAGTTTGGATTCTTGGCGCTTCATGATCGGATTCCTGGGCGAACAGACCCCGATGTTGCGCGCGATCCGGCTGTTACGCTAGGGGCGAGCGTGTCACAGAAAGTTTGCGGGCCGCCCTCCCCACGGCGCCTCACTCAGTGCTTGTGGCCGTGCCCGTCCGCCTCGTGTGCATGGGGCTCATCGTGCGAGTCGTGCGCGTGGTCATGGCCGCCGTGCACCACCATGCTCACCAGCGTGACCAGCGCAATGCCGGCCAGCAGCCAGGCGATCTGCGCGCCGGTCTGGCGCGCACCCAGGCGCTTTTGCAGCTGCGGGATCAGGTCGGCCAACGCCACGTAGATGAAGCTGCTGCTGGCCAGCACCAGGAAATAGGGCAGCAGGCCCTTCAGCTGGTCGACCAGCCACCAGCCAACCAGGCCGCCCAGTGCCGTCATGGTGCCCGCCAGCGACACCTTGACCAGCGCGGCGCGGGCGTCCGACGAACTCTGCCGCAACACCACCAGGTCGCCGATGTGGTGCGGCACTTCGTGTGCCAGCACCGCCAGGGCCGCCACCGCGCCCAGGCGCAGGTCGGCCATGAAGGCGGACGCAATCAGGATGCCGTCGCCGAAGCAATGCACGCTGTCGCCTGTCAGCACCGCCCAGCCGCCGCCGGTGCGCGGGGCGTCATGGTGGTGATGGGCATGCCCGTGCGCGTGCGCATGCTCATGTTGGTGATGCTCGTGCCCGTGGTGCCACAGCTCGGCCTTGTCCAGGAGGAAGAACAGCACCAGCCCACCGAGCAGCATGGCAAACAGCGCAGCGGGCCGCAGGCCGCTCTCGAAGGCTTCGGGCAGCAGGTGCATGAAGGCGGTGGCCAGCAGCGCGCCGGCCGCCAGACTCAGCAGCGACTGCGCGCTGTCCTGGGCCGCCCCGCCCACGTGCATTCGCATGAGCAAGGCAGCGATCCAGACGCTGCCGATACCCGCGACCAGGGTCGCCGCAATGATGGCTAGGAGATTCATGGCAAGGCAGAAAAAGGGAAAGCCGGCGCTGGCCGGCTTTTCCCGAGGTGAGTGACCCACGCTACCGGTGGCGGCAGCGCGTCATTCATCTTAGCAATGCTGTCAAGTGGCCGGCTTGTCGTTCGGCGCCTTGATGCTGCCGCGCAGCTGCGGGCTCATGGGCAGGCCCAGCGGCGCGTTCTTGGGCGGGATGGGCGACATGAACCACTTGGTGTACATCTTCTCGAACTCGCCGCTCTTCATCAGGCCGACGATGGTGTCGTCCACCACCTGCTTGAAGGCTGGATCGTCCTTGGGCAGCATGCAGGCATAGGGCTCCACCTGCAGCGCCTCGCCCACCACCTCGAGCTCCGCCGGCGCCTTGGCGTTGCTCATCAGGCCATAGAGCAGGATGTCGTCCATGGCAAAGGCCACGGCGCGGCCGGACTCGACCAAGAGGAAGGCATCGGCATGGTCCTTGGCCAGCACGATGTCCATGTCCAGCCCCTTTTCGCTGTTGTACTTTCGCATGACCTGCGCGTTGGTGGTGCCGGTGGTCGAAGCCACGGTTTTCTTGGCCAGGTCGGCGTAGTCCTTGACGCGCGAGGACTTCTTCGCCAACAGGCGCGTGCCGGTATAGAAGTGGTTGACGGCAAAACTCACCTCTTTCGCGCGGGCCGTGTTGTTGGTGGTGGAGCCGCACTCCAGGTCGACCGTGCCGTTGGAGATCAGCGGAATGCGGTTTTGCGAAGTCACCGGCATCCACGCCACTTCCAGGGCGGGCTTGCCCAGCTTCTTCTTCACCGACTCGACCACTGCATTGGCCAGCTCCACCGAAAAGCCGATCGGCTGATTCGGCCCGTTGAGGTAGCTGAAGGGCACCGACGATTCGCGGTAGGCCAGGGTGATCTTGCCGCTCTGGGCGATCTTGCCCAAGGTGTCGGCAGCTTGTGCGCCGGACGCAGCGAGCAGCAAGGCGGAGAACAGGACGGACAGTTTCATGCGAGCGAGCCTTTCGTTTGACAAGTGGGATGCGTAGCAAAAGAAGGGCCAGTGTAGGAAGGCCACACATCGCCGCGCAATGCTCGGCGACCCGCGGACTTGCCCACACTTGCCCACACAATCGCAAGCCATGAAACCCATGCACGTGTGTGTACTCGGCGCCGGCATCGTCGGATTGGCGACAGCCTGGCAACTGCAGCGCGAGGGACACCAGGTGAGCGTGATCGACCGCAATGCGCCTGGCCATGGCGCCAGCAGCGGCAACGGGGCGCAACTGAGCTATTCCTACGTGCAACCGCTGGCCGACCCATCGATCTGGGCGCAGCTGCCCCAACTGCTGCTCTCGCCCAGCTCGCCGCTGAAGCTGCGGCCGACGCTCGATCCGCTGCAATGGCGGTGGGGCCTGGCCTTTCTGGCCGCCTGCAATGCACGCACCTCGCGCGAGACGACGGCGCAGCTGCTGGCGCTGGCGGCACAGAGCCGCGCCGCCTTCGAAGACATGATGGTGCAGCTGCGGCCAGCCTGCGACTTCTCCAGCACCGGCAAGCTGGTGCTCTACCGCAGCGCCTCTGCGCTGGAAGGCGCGCGCCGCCAGCTCGCGCTGCAGCGCGCGCTTGGCGGCAGCGGCAGCCAGCGCCTGGTGACGCCCGACGAATGCATCGCCATCGAGCCGGCCCTGGCCTACTACCGCGACCGCATGGCCGGCGCGATCTACACGCCCAGCGAATGCGCCGCCGACTGCCTGAAGCTGTGCGCAGAGTTGGAGGATGCGCTGGCGCAGCGCGGCGTGGCCTTTCACCTGGGGGTCGAGGTGCAGGGCTTCGTCGAGGCCGGCGCGCGCGTTGCCGCGCTGCGCACCAGCGCCGGCCCCTTCGAGGCAGACGCCTATGTGCTGGCACTGGGCAGCGCGTCGCAGCGCCTGGCGCGTGAGCTGGGCGTCTACCTGCCGGTCTACCCGCTCAAGGGCTACAGCATCACGCTCGAAGTCGATGACGCACCGGGCGCCGCGCCGCATGTGAGCGTGACCGACAGCGCGCGCAAGGTGGTGTTCGCGCGCATCGGATCACGCCTGCGGGTGGCCGGCATGGCCGAGCTGGTGGGCCACGATGCCAGCATTCCGGCCGAGCGCATCGAAACGCTGGAGGCCGCCACCCGTGCTCTGTTTCCGCACTGCAGCCGCTTCGATGCGCTGCACCCCTGGACCGGCATGCGCCCGGCCACGCCCACTGGCCGGCCGATCATCGGACGCCTGCTGCGCGCCCCCGCCAACCTGCTGTTCAACACCGGCCACGGGGCGCTGGGCTTCACGCTGGCCTTCGGTTCGGCGCAACGGATCGCGCAGGCGCTGGCGCAGGAAGAAAGCGCCTAGAGCCCCGGCACCTGGCCGCGCGAGATGTCCATGATCATGCGCGCCGCAAGGTACAGTCGCGGCTCGATCGAGTCGATCAGCACGTACTCGGCATCGGCCGTGTGCGCGCCGAAGCCCTGCAGGCCGAAGCGTTCCACCACGGCGGCCTTGGTCTTCAAGGCCGCAAAGGCGGCGTCGGTGCCGCCGCCGGCGGCCTTCGCATCGGCGCCCAGCGGACGGTCGAGCTCCTTGTAGATGGCTTGCGCGTGGGTCGCCATTGCACTGGAGGCGCTACTGGCTTCCAGCGGCGGGCGGCGGCGCTCGAAGCGCATGTCGACCTTGGCCTCGGGCACCAGCTGCTTCTTCATCCGCTCCTGCACCTGCTTTTCGATGCGGTCGTAGTCGCTCACCTTCAGCACGCGCACGTCGGCGCCGGCCGTGGCGGTGGCCGGGATCACGTTGCGATTGGTGCCGGATTTGGAGATGGTCCAGTTCATCTTCAGGCCCGTGGCCGGGTCCGACAGATCGCGCATCCGCAGGACCTGGTGCGACAGCTCGTACAGCGCGTTCACGCCCAGCTCCGGCGCCGAGCCGGCATGCGAAGCCTTGCCGGTGACGTTGAGCGTGACCGAAGCGATGCCGGCGGTGGCCAGCGAGAGCTTGTCTTCCTTGACCGAAGCGCCTTCGAAGGACAGCACGGCATCGTGCTCGCCGCCCAGCTTCGTGAGCAGGGCGCGTGAACCGGGCGAGCTGATCTCCTCGTCGCCGTTGATGAGCACGGTGAGCGTGCCGTAGTCCTTGAAGTTGAGCGCCTTCAACAGCGCCACCGCATGGGTGATGACGGCCACGCCCTGCTTGTCGTCGGCGATGCCCAGGCCGAAGGCCTTGTCGCCATCCACCCGGAAGGGCTGCTTCTCGAGCATGCCGCGCTGGTACACGGTGTCCATGTGCGCGATCAGCATGATCTTCTTGCTGCCGGTGCCGGTGAAGGTGGCGCGCACCACCTTGCCGATCTTCTCCGGCGTGTCTTCCATCCGGTAGACCTCGTCGCCGGCCGGCTCGATCAGTTCCACCTTGCCGCCCAGCGCACGCAGTTTGCCGGCGATCAGGTCGGCGAGCTTGTCCAGCCCCTCCAGGTCGCGGCTGCCCGATTCGATGGAGACGTATTCCTTGAGCGTTTCGAGCAGTACGCGCTTTTGCCTGGCCGCTTCGGCCAGCACCTGCTCGTCCTTGGCCGCATGGGCCAGGCCGAGGCTCGCCAAGCCGGCAAATGCCAGCACCAGGGCGCGTGTCGTGCGCGAGATCTTCATCTAGTCTTTCCTTGTTTCTCTGCCTTGTTGTCGAATCAATGGGCCTTGTCCCAGTTGGGGCCGACGCCCACTTCGGCCAGCAGCGGCACCTTGAGTTGCGCCACGCCAGCCATCAGACGGGGGACCTCGGTCTTGACCCAGTCGAGCTCCGCCTCGGGCACCTCGAACACCAGTTCGTCGTGCACCTGCATGATCATTTTGCTGGCGCGCTTCTGCGCGTCCAGCACATCCTGGATCTTGACCATGCTCAGCTTGATCAGGTCGGCCGCCGTGCCCTGCATCGGCGCGTTGATGGCGGCGCGCTCGGCGGCGCCGCGGCGCGGGCCGTTGGGCGAGTTGATCTCCGGCAGGTACAGGCGCCGGCCGAACACGGTCTCGACGTAGCCCTTGGATTTGGCCGATTGCCGCGTGCCGTCCATGTAGGCCTTCACGCCCGGGTAGCGCGCGAAATAGCGGTCGATGTAGCTCTTGGCCGCGCCGTTCTCGATGCCCAGATTGCGCGCCAGGCCGAAGCTGCTCATGCCGTAGATCAGGCCGAAGTTGATCACCTTGGCGTAGCGGCGCTGCTCGTTGCTGACCTGCTCGGGCGCCACGCCGAACACCTCGCCCGCGGTGGCGCGGTGCACGTCCAGGCCTTCGGTGAAGGCGCGCAGCAGGGCCTCGTCACCACTGAGGTGGGCCATGATGCGCAGCTCGATCTGCGAGTAGTCGCAGCTCACGATCTGGCTGCCCGCCGGCGCGATGAAGGCCTCGCGCACGCGCCGGCCTTCGGGCGTGCGGATCGGGATGTTCTGCAGGTTCGGGTCGTTGCTGGACAGCCGCCCCGTTACCGCCACCGCCTGCGCGTAGTGCGTGTGCACCCGGCCCGAGCGCGGATGGGCCAGCTGCCCCAGCTTGTCGGTGTAGGTGCCCTTGAGCTTGGACAAGCCCCGGTGCTCCAGGATCTTGGCCGGCAGCGGGAAGTCTTCCGCCAGTTTCTCGAGCACCTCTTCGTCGGTGCTGGGGGCGCCGCTGGGCGTCTTCTTCACCACCGGCAGGCCCAGCTTGTTGAAGAAGATGTCGCCGATCTGCTTGGGGCTGCCCAGGTTGAAGGGCTGGCCGGCCAGCGCGTAGGCCTCCTGCTCCAGCGCCATGATGCGGGTGCCCAGCTCATGGCTCTGCGCGGCCAGGGTGGGGGCGTCGATCAGCACGCCATTGCGCTCGATCCGGTAGAGCGCCTCGCTGCTGTCCATCTCCAGCTGGTAGACGAAGCGCAGTTGCTCGTTGGCTTCCAGTTGCGGCCAGAGCGCGCGGTGCACGTCCAGGGTGAGATCCGAATCCTCGCAGGCGTATTCGGCTGCCTTGGCGATGTCGACCTGCGAAAAGGGAATCTGGTGCGCACCCTTGCCGCACAGCGCCTCGTAGTCGATGCCGGTGCGTCCCAGGTGCCGCTCGGCCAAGCTGGACAGGCCATGGGGCTTGTGCACCTCCAGCACATAACTTTGCAGCATGGTGTCGTGGGCGTAGCCCTGCACTTCGATGCCGTGGTTGGCGAACACGTGGCGGTCGTACTTGACGTGCTGGCCCAGCTTCTTCTTGCTGCCGTCTTCCAGCCAGGGCTTGAGCCGCGCCAGCACCTCGGCCAGCGGCAGCTGCACCGGCGCGTCGGGATAGTTGTGGCCGAGCGGCACGTAGGCGGCCTCGCCCGGCTTCACGCTGAAGGAGATGCCGACGATCTGCGCCACCATCTCGTCCAACGAATTGGTTTCGGTGTCCAGCGACACCAGCTCGGCCGCTTCCAGCCGGGCTAGCCAGGCGTCGAAAGCCTCCCAGCTCAGCACCGTGTCGTAGACCAGGTTGCTGGCCGCCGCGGCGGCAGCCACGGAAGGCTCGTCGAACAGGCTGGGAGCAACCTCGCCCTTCTTGACTTCGCCCACCAGTTCGGGCGGCACTTCCTGCGCTTCCAGTGCCTTGACCAGGGTCTTGAAGCCGTAGCGGTCGTAGAACAGCTTGAGCGCATCGACCTGCAGCGGGCCGATGGCAATGGCGTCCAGCGCGGGCAGGCCCTTCACGTGTTCGCCAAGATCGCAGTCGGTGCGGATGGTGACCAGCTGGCGGCCCTGAGGCAGCCACTCCAGCGCCTTGCGCAGGTTCTCGCCGGCGGCGCCCTTGACCTCGGCGGCGCGCGCCACCAGGGCGTCGAGCGAGCCGTATTCCAGCAGCCACTTGGCGGCCGTCTTCGGGCCCACCTTCTCCACGCCCGGCACGTTGTCCACGGTGTCGCCCACCAGGGTCTGGTAGTCGATCATCAAGCTGGGCGGCACGCCGAATTCGGCCGTGACGCCGGCCACGTCGCGCTTCTTGCCGTTCATGGTGTCGATGATGGTGATGTGCTCGGTCACCAACTGGCTCATGTCCTTGTCGCCGCTGGAGACGATCACCTCCATGCCGTGGCTGGCGCCCACATGGGCCAGGGTGCCGATCACGTCGTCTGCCTCGACCTCGGGCACGCAAAGCACCGGCCAACCCAAGAGGCGCACCACCTCGTGGATAGGGTCGATCTGGCTGCGCAGGTCATCCGGCATGGGCGAGCGGTTCGCCTTGTATTGCGGATACCACGCATCGCGGAAGGTTTTTCCAGGGGCATCAAATATGCAGGCGGCGTAGTCGGCCCGAACTTCCCGGCGCAGCGCCGTCATCATGTTGATCATTCCGCGAATGGCGCCGGTCGCGGGGCTCGTGCTGTCGCCGGGCACTGCCCGCAGGTCGGGCATCGCATGGAAGGCGCGGTAGAGATAGCTCGAGCCATCCACGAGCAGCAGGGTCTTGGTGTCGGTCATGCGGGCATTTTGCCTGCCGTGCATGCGCCCTTCCGGGCCGCAAAAGGTGCCAGCAAAAGGCCGTGGCGCCACCTACAATAGCTTTTATGGCCCGTCAAACTTCTTCACTTGTTCGTTACGCGCTGCTGGCTTTGGCATGCAGCGCCGCGCTCGGTGCCGCCCAGGCCCAGACTGCCCCCGCCACCAGCGCACCGGCAGCTGCTGCCACCCCAGGGCCCGATGCAGCAGCGACGACACAGGAAGACAAGAACCGCGAGGGCCGACGCAACCAGAAGATCGAGCGCATCCACATCGACGATGGCGGCGCCAAGGTCGACGAGTTGCGCTATGGCGGCCAGACCCAGTCCATCACCGTCACCCCCAAGGGACGCATGCCGGCTTACGAGGTCAAGCCCACCGATTCCAGCCGCACCCAATCGCAGGGCCAGGGCGACGCGGGCAGCGGGACCGGCCCCACGCTCTGGAACGTCCTGAAGTTCTGAGCAGCCAGTGGCTGTCTTTACCGAAGTCGGGTTCGACGAAGCCGGCGCGCTGATGGCGCGCCTGGGCCTGGGCCAGTTGCAAGCGCTCAAGGGCATCGAAGGCGGGATCGAGAACACCAACTACTTTGTCAGCACCGACCAGGGCGAGTACGTCCTGACGCTGTTCGAGCGTCTGCGCGCCGACCAGCTGCCCTATTACCTGTGCCTCATGAAGCACCTGGCGGCCAAGGGCATTGAGGTGCCGGAACCCTTTGCCGACCCGGGCGTGAAGCCGGCCGACGGCCATGCGCTGGAAATCCCCGCCAACGCACCTTGCGAATTTCTCCACTTAGTGGCCGGCAAGCCGGCGGCGGTGGTGCACCGGCTGTCCGGCAAGAGCGAGCTGGCGCCCACCGTGGCCCATTGCGCCGAACTGGGCCGCCACCTGGCCCGGATGCACCAGGCGGCGCGCGATTTCCCGCGCATCCAGCCCAACCTGCGCGGCCTGGCCTGGTGGAACGAGACGGCGCCGGTGGTGATGCCCTACCTGGACGAAGCGCAAGCGACGCTGCTGGCCAGCGAGCTGGCCTACCAGAACCACGTCGCGCAGTCGCCCGCCTACGCGGCGCTGCCGCGCGGCCCGGTGCATGCCGACCTGTTTCGCGACAACGCGATGTTCGCCATCCGCGAGGACGAGCCCGGCCATCCGCCGCACCTGAGCGGCGTGTTCGACTTCTACTTTGCCGGCACCGACAGCTGGCTGTTCGACCTGGCGGTGTGCCTGAACGACTGGGCCATCGACCTGCCCACCGGCGTGGATCATCCGGAACGGGCCAACGCCTTGCTGGAGGCCTACCAGTCGGTGCGCCCCCTGGGCGCGGCCGAGCGCAACCTGCTGCCAGCCATGCTGCGGGCGGCGGCGCTGCGCTTCTGGATCTCGCGCCTGTGGGACTTCCACCTGCCGCGCGAAGCCTCGATGCTCAAGCCGCACGACCCCCGGCACTTCGAACGGGTGCTGCGCCACCGGGCGCTGGCCTTGCACCCTTTCGACACTTACCGCAGCGAAGCAGCCGAGATGGCGGCGTTCGCCTGACTACACCGTGAAACTCAACATCGTCCCCGCCCGCAACGGCACCCTCTGGGTGCGCCTGGGGCTGCAAGCCTTTTTCAAGCAGCCGCTGGCCTTCATCTCGCTGTTCTTCTTCTTTATGGCGATGGTGTCGATCGCCTCGCAGCTGCCGCTGATCGGCGGCACCCTGGCCCTGGTGCTGCTGCCGACCATGACCCTGGGACTGATGGCCGCCAGCGCCAGCACCACCGTCACGCCCGGCGTCAAGCCGCCGGCCGGCAGCGTGTTCATGGCGGCGCTGCGCGCGGTGCGCCAGGACCTGCAGCCGCTCCTGGTGCTGGGCGCGATCTATGCCGGCTGCTTCTTGCTGGTGATGGGCATTTCGGCACTGGCCGACGGCGGCCAGTTTGCCGGCGTCTACCTGCTGGGCCGGCCGCTCACGCGCGAAGCCGCGCAGCAGACCGATTTTCAGATCGCGCTGTGGATCGCCATGGCGCTGTACATCCCGCTGTCGCTGGCCTTCTGGCATGCGCCGGCGCTGATGCACTGGCACCGCGTGCCGCCGGTCAAGAGCATCTTCTTCAGCCTGGTGGCGTGCTTTCGCAACATCGGCGCGCTCACCGTGTTTGGCATCGTCTGGCTGGGCGTCTTTATCGGCGCCGGCATCGTCATCAGCCTCATCACCGGCCTGATGGTGGCCATCGGCGCCATGGGCGGCGGCGACGCTGCCTCGGCCATCGGCAGCGTGCTGATGGTGGGCGGCGCGCTGGTGATGGCGGCGATGTTCTTCAGCTCGATCTGGTTCAGCTTCCGCGATTCCTTCTCCGAGGACTGAGCGCCGTCGTGCGGTGCTCAGATGGGCGTGAGCTTGGCGACGCTGAGCGCCAGCCACTTCACGCCGTGGCGCGCGAACTTCACCTGGGCGCGCGCGTCGTCGCCGCTGCCTTCCAGCGCCAGCACGGTGCCTTCGCCGAACTTGTTGTGGAAGACCTGCAGGCCTGAGCGCAAGCCGTGCGAGGGCGCGGCCTTCTGTGGCGGCACGGGCGGGCTGGCGAAGGTCTCCTTGTTGTTGCTGCCACCGCCGTAGCTGCTGCTGCCGTAACCACCCCCGCCGCCACGCGTGCTGCCATAGCCGCCGCCGTAGCCGAAGGCCGACGGGGTGAAGCCCTGGTTCTTGGGCGTGAGCCACTTGAGCGCCTCTTCCGGCAGCTCTTCGAAGAAGCGGCTCTTCACGTTGTAGCGCGTCTGGCCATGCAGCATGCGGGTCTGCGAATGGCTCAGGTACAGGCGCTTGCGGGCCCGGGTGATGGCCACGTACATCAGGCGCCGCTCTTCCTCCAGGCTTTCGCGGTCGCTCATGGAGTTCTCGTGCGGGAAGATGCCGTCTTCCAGGCCGGTGATGAAGACGCAGTCGAATTCCAGGCCCTTGGCGGCATGCACCGTCATCAACTGCACCGCGTCCTGGCCGGCCTGCGCCTGGTTGTCGCCGGACTCGAGGGCCGCATGCGTCAGGAAGGCGGCCAGCGGACTCAGTGTCTCGCCGGTCTCGGCATTGGGCGGCGGCGGCAACAGCTCGTCGAGCAGGTGCCTGGACGTGTCGATGCCCTGGCTGGCTGGCGACTGGCGCAGCTCGTCCACCGGCAGCGCCACCGCATCGCGGCCGAAGCCCTCCTGGGTAACGAAGCTCTCGGCCGCGTTCACCAGTTCGTCCAGGTTCTCAACGCGATCGGCGCCTTCGCGGTCGGCCCGGTAGTGCTCGACCAGGCCACTGTGCTGCAGCACCAGCTCGATGATCTCGCGCAGGGTGATGCCCTGGGTTTGCTCGCGCAGCACGTCGATCTTGGCGACGAAGGCCGACAGGTTGCTGCCGGCCTTGCCGCCAATGCGGCTCACCGCATCGTGCAGCGAGCAGCCGGCCGCGCGTGCCGCATCCTGCAGCTGCTCAATGCTGCGGGCGCCGATGCCGCGCGGCGGGAAATTCACGATGCGCAGGAAGCTGGTGTCATCGTCCTTGTTCTCCAACAGGCGCAGGTAGGCCAGCGCGTGCTTGATTTCAGCGCGCTCGAAGAAGCGCAAGCCGCCATACACCCGGTAAGGCACGCCCGCGTTGAAGAGCGCCGTTTCCAGCACCCGGCTCTGGGCGTTGCTGCGGTAGAGCACCGCCATTTCCTTGCGCTCGAAATCGTCGCGCACCAACTGGCGCATCTCTTCCACCACCCACTGGGCCTCGGCGAAGTCGGTAGGCGACTCGTAGACGCGCACCGGCTCGCCCGGGCCCTGATCGGTGCGCAGGTTCTTGCCCAGCCGGTTCGAGTTGTGGCTGATGAGCTGGTTGGCCGAATCGAGGATGTTGCTGAAGCTGCGGTAGTTCTGCTCCAGCTTGATCTGGTGCTGCACGTCGAATTCGCGCACGAAGTCGGCCATGTTGCCCACCCGGGCGCCGCGAAAGGCGTAGATGCTCTGGTCGTCGTCGCCCACCGCCAGAACGCTGCTGTCGCCGCAGACGAAACGGCCGTCCACCGTGTTGCCGGCCAGCATCTTGAGCCAGGCGTACTGCAGGCGGTTGGTGTCCTGGAACTCGTCGACCAGGATGTGGCGGAAGCGCCGCTGGTAGTGCTCGCGCACCGGGTCGTTGTCGCGCAGCAGCTCATAGCTGCGCAGCATCAATTCGCCGAAATCGACCACGCCTTCGCGCTGGCATTGCTCTTCGTAGAGCTGGTAGAGCTCCACCTTCTTGCGGTCGTCCTCACTGCGCGCCTCGACGTCGCGCGGGCGCAGGCCATCTTCCTTGGCGCCGGCAATGAACCACTGGGTCTGCTTGGCCGGGAAGCGCTCTTCGTCGACGTTGAACTGCTTCATCAGGCGCTTGATGGCCGACAGCTGGTCTTGCGTATCGAGAATCTGGAAGGTCGAGGGCAGGCCCGCCAGCTTCCAGTGCGCTCGCAGGAAGCGGTTGCACAGGCCGTGGAAGGTGCCGATCCACATGCCGCGCACGTTCACCGGCAGCATGGCCGAGAGGCGGGTGAGCATCTCCTTGGCCGCCTTGTTGGTGAAAGTGACGGCCAGGATTCCGCCGGGCGACACCTGGCCGGTCTGCAAAAGCCATGCAATGCGCGTGGTCAAGACGCGCGTCTTCCCGGAGCCGGCGCCGGCCAGGATCAGGGCATGGCCGGCAGGCAAGGTCACGGCCGCGCGCTGCTCGGCGTTGAGGTGCTGGAGCAGCGGCGATTGGGCGGCCGCTTCGAATTCAGTAAGCATTTGACCGATTGTAGAAAGCACAGCGTATGGGCCTCATACGATTTCGAGTTGCAGCACGCCTTGGCACAAGGGCGTAAAATCAATCACCGGGCCCAAGTTTCTTGCGCCCGGTTTTTTTGTGGCCGATTGCTTCTCGCAGGGCGCCGCAAAAAACCGGCCGGACCAAGCGCTCTCTCGTTTCTTCTGACGACTTTCTTCTGGGGCCTGGTTCATGCAAATCTTCGACTACGACAACATCCTTCTTCTTCCGCGCAAGTGCCGCGTGGAAAGCCGTTCCGAGTGCGACGCCAGCGTCGAGCTGGGCGGCCACAAGTTCCGCATTCCGGTGGTGCCGGCCAACATGAAAACGGTGGTGGACGAGTCCATCTGCGTCTGGCTGGCCCAGAACGGCTACTTCTACGTGATGCACCGCTTCGACATCGACAACGTGAAGTTCGTGAAGGACATGCACGCCAAGGGCGTGTTCGCGTCGATCTCTCTGGGCGTGAAGAAGCCCGACTACGACACGGTCGACCAGTTGGCCGAACAGGGCCAGGTGCCGGAATTCATCACCATCGACATCGCGCACGGCCATGCCGACACGGTGAAGAACATGATTGGCTACCTCAAGGAGAAGCTGCCGAAGTCTTTCGTGATTGCCGGCAATGTCGGCACGCCCGAGGCAGTGATCGACCTGGAAAACTGGGGTGCGGACGCCACCAAGGTGGGCATCGGCCCGGGCAAGGTCTGCATCACGCGGCTCAAGACCGGCTTTGGCACCGGCGGCTGGCAACTGTCGGCGCTCAAGTGGTGCGCGCGCGTGGCCACCAAGCCGATCATTGCCGACGGCGGCATCCGCGACCATGGCGACATCGCCAAAAGCATCCGCTTCGGCGCCTCCATGGTGATGATCGGCTCGCTCTTTGCCGGCCACGAGGAATCGCCCGGCAAGACGGTGGAAGTGGATGGCGCCCTGTTCAAGGAGTACTACGGCTCGGCCAGCGACTTCAACAAAGGCGAGTACAAGCACGTCGAGGGCAAGCGCATCCTGGAACCCGTCAAGGGCAAGCTGGCCGATACGCTGGTCGAGATGGAGCAGGACGTGCAAAGCTCCATCAGCTATTCCGGCGGCCTCAAGCTGATGGACATCCGCAAGGTCAACTACGTCACCCTGGGCGGCGACAACGCGGGCGAGCACCTGCTCATGTAAGAAGGCGGCGCCTGTCTAGGGGCGCGCGAGCAAGTCCATGGCCAGGGCGTGCAGCCGGTGCGCCGGGTCGGCCAGCGCATCGACGATGCTGAAGTGGTCGCGCCCGGGCGCCTCTTCGCACACTGGCACCACCCGCTCGCCCCAGGCCTTGGCGATCAGCGCGTTCTGGCGCAGGAACTCCTCGCTTTCGTTGGCGCCCACCACGCCGTAGAGGCGGCCCGCTGCTGGCGCAGGCCAGAAGGCGGGGCTCAGGCGCCGCGCATCTTCCGGCGTGAGGCGCAGAGACACCTGGAAGGACGGCGTGCGGCGCAAGGGCTCCAGATCGAACAGCCCGGACACTGACAGCGCATGGCGTACCAACTGCGCCGGCAGGTCGGTCGCCACCTTCTTCCAGTCGCACGCCAGCAGCATGGCCGCCAGATGCCCGCCGGCCGAATGGCCCGCAACCGCGATCCGGCCTGGATCCCCGCCGTGCCCGGCAATGTGGCGCCAGGTCCATTCCAGCGCCTTGACCATCTGCAGGGCGATGTCCGAGATGCTCACCGGCGCGGCCTCCGTTCCCGGACACAGCGCGTAGTTGGGAGCGACCACGCAGACGCCGCGCCGGGTGAAGGCGGGCGCAATGAATGAATGCTGGCTCTTGTCCAGCGAACGCCAGTAGCCGCCGTGGATGAAGACCAGCACCGGCGCCGGGCCGCCGTTCGCGCTCTGCGCAGGAAAGACATCCAGGGTCTCGTTGACCCCGCGGCCGTAAGGCAAGTCGGTGCGGCAGTCGGTCGACGCCCGCACCCGGGCCGACTCGGCCGCCCAGCGCTCGAAATAGTCGCCGTGTTCGGGCACCCGCGCACGGTTGTTGTACATGCGCTCCAGCCACTCGGGGTCGTCCAGCCTCATCGCTCGCATCTCCATTTTTTGCCTGGACGGCGATATTGGCATGGCGCCCGCCGAAACGCGGTCGCCACGAAATCGCGCTAGACTTTGTTCATTGTTGGGGGGGTAGCTCAGCTGGGAGAGCGCCGCGTTCGCAATGCGGAGGTCGGGAGTTCGATCCTCCTCCTCTCCACCAACAACTCCTCAACGCTCTACGCTTCGCGGCGCAGAGCGTTGTTCGTTTTCGGGCGGCCTGCAGCGCTATTTGGCTCGCGGTGCTTGCGTACCCTGCCGCGCGCCGCGGTCGGGAATGAAGTCGTATTGGGCCGACATGTCGCGCATGCGGGCACTGACCATTTGCGGCGCGGCAATGCGATCGACAGCGCCGCCGCCCGCACCCTTGGGCGCATCCTGCTGCGCCTCTGTGCTGACCGCGCAAGGACGGTCCGACAAGACGGTCTGGCCCTTCTCATCCTTGCAGCGGTGAATCTGGGCACTGGCTGCCAGGCTCGCGGCGCCAAGTGCGATGACAAGGGCGCTTCGGATCAGGGGTGCGGCGAAATGAACTGGCATGGCTGTCTTCTTCGGTCTGGGTCGGCGCATCGTAGGCGCGGCCATGCGGGGACGACGGCTCAGCCAGTTCACATTTCGGCACTATTTGGCAGATGTCTGCGCTATGCCACACGCCGAAAACCGTGGCCAAGTTGGGATGCGAACCTTTGATTTAAGGCGCCGAAGCACGGGCATCGGGCACATCAGGCAGGCGTGCGAGGCGCGGGGCCCAAGAAAATTCGCCCCTTCCGCGCAAAGAAGGTGAGCGGCGTCGGCCGCTTCTGCCGGGGTTGCCAAAAGATGCGCTATAATTTTTGGATTGCCTGAAAGCAGCAATGTATTTCAGGGGCTCTTAGCTCAGTTGGTAGAGCAGCGGACTCTTAATCCGTAGGTCGAGTGTTCGAGTCACTCAGGGCCCACCACCAACACCCCTCGAAGGGCCCGGCGAAAACATCGCCGGGCCCTTTTTCTTTGGCTCGCCGCCACGCAAGACTCGTCGGCGCTCCCCGACCCACCTGGCCTCGGGCGAAGCCAAAAGTTCGGGTTTCGGATGCGCGTTGCCATCAGAGAGAAAAGAACTGCGCCTGCCACGTCTGGAGCCTTCCAAAAACAACCGTGGCGCAGAGTCGACACCTCAAGTAACGAGGCGCCTGTTCGGGGCTTGTCTTCGCCCCATTGCGCTATCCTTTTGAATGGTCCTGCGAGGGCGCCACAACGATGGGACGAAGGTGTTACTTTCCCCTGAGAGATTTGGCCAAGTAATGCCAAATGATGCGCGCGATGCCCCGGGCCGGCGGTTTACGCCGTCAAGTCGATCAGCGATGATCAAGAATCAATTTGTGACGCTTTTTACGATCTTTGAATGGCCGCTGCCGCAGAACCGCTAGCAAAGGACAGCACGCCGGTCGCGTTGCCGGGGCTGGCCCGCGCGTTGATCTCGGCCGGCAAGCTGCAGGCCAAGGTCGCCGAAGAGATCTATCAAAAATCTCGAAGTGCGCGCAGCAGCTTCATCGCCGAGCTGACCGGTTCCGGCGCGGTCTCGCCGGCTGACCTGGCCCACACGCTGTCCAGCGCCTTCGGTGCGCCCCTGCTCGATCTCGATGCGGTCGACGCGCAGCGCCTGCCCAAGGATCTGCTCGATCCGAAGATGTGCCAGGCGTATCGCATCGTCGTCCTGAGCAAGCGCAGCAACCGCCTGATCGTGGCGACGGCCGACCCGTCGGACCAGCAGGCGGTCGAGAAGATCAAGTTCGCCTCGCAGATGGGCGTGGACTGGGTCATCGCCGAATACGACAAGCTGTCGCGCATGGTCGAGGCCGCGGCTGTCAGTGCGGCGGAGACCATCGACAGCATCGTCGGCGTCGAGTTCGAGTTCGACGACACTGCCGCCGAGGCGCCGGACACCAGCGACCAGGCCACCGCCGAAGTCGAAGACGCGCCGGTGGTGCGTTTCCTGCACAAGATGCTGCTGGACGCCTTCAGCATGCGGGCATCGGACATCCATTTCGAGCCCTACGAGCACCACTACCGCGTGCGCTTCCGGGTCGACGGCGAGTTGCGCGAGATCGCCACACCCCCGATCGTCATCAAGGAAAAGCTGGCTTCGCGCATCAAGGTGATCTCGCGCCTGGACATCTCCGAAAAGCGCATCCCGCAAGATGGCCGGATGAAGCTCAAGATCGGGCCCGAGCGCGTCATCGACTTCCGGGTGAGCACCTTGCCGACGCTGTTTGGCGAGAAGATCGTGATCCGTATCCTCGACCCGAGCAGCGCGCGCCTGGGCATCGATGCCCTGGGTTACGACGCGGTCGAGAAAGAACGCCTGCTCAGCGCCATCGGCCGCCCCTACGGCATGGTGCTGGTGACCGGCCCGACCGGCTCGGGCAAGACGGTGTCGCTCTATACCTGCCTGAACCTTTTGAACAAGGCGGGCGTGAACATCGCAACGGCAGAAGATCCTTCGGAAATCAACCTGCCGGGCGTCAACCAGGTCAACGTCAACGAAAAGGCGGGCCTGACCTTCGCCACCGCGCTGCGCGCCTTCCTGCGCCAGGATCCCGACATCATCATGGTCGGCGAAATTCGCGACCTGGAAACGGCCGACATCTCGATCAAGGCCGCGCAAACCGGCCACCTGGTGCTCTCGACGCTGCACACCAACGACGCGCCGACCACCCTCACGCGCATGCGCAACATGGGCATCGCGCCCTTCAACATCGCATCGAGCGTGATCCTGATCACCGCCCAGCGCCTGGCGCGCCGCCTGTGCACCGTGTGCCGCGAAGTGCAAGACGTGCCACGCCAAGCGCTGCTCGACGCCGGCTTCAAGGCCAGCGACCTCAACGGCAGCTGGAAGCCCTACCGCCCCGTCGGTTGCTCGGCCTGCAACAGCGGCTACAAGGGCCGCGTCGGCATCTACCAGGTGATGCCGATCAGCGAAGAGATCCAGAAGATCATCCTGCGCGACGGCAGCGCGCTCGACATCGCCAAGCAGGCGGAAGCCGAGGGCGTGCGTAACCTGCGCCAGTCGGGTCTACATAAAGTCATGCAGGGACTGACATCGCTTGAAGAAGTGGTGGCGGTCACCAACGAATAACACGGCGCACCGGAGAAGAATCCATGGCCACCGCAGCAACGTCACGCACCCTCAAGGAATCTGTCTTCGAATGGGAAGGCAAGGACCGCAACGGCAAGATCCTTCGCGGCGAGCTCCGCGCTGCCGGCGAAAACCAGGTCATGGCCTCGCTGCGCCGCCAAGGCGTGCTGACGACCAAGATCAAGAAGAAGAAGATGAGCTCGGGCAAGGCGATCAAGCCCAAGGACATCGCGATCTTCACGCGCCAGCTGGCGACCATGATGAAGGCCGGCGTGCCGCTCTTGCAAGCCTTCGACATCGTGGGCCGCGGCAATGCCAATGCCAGCGTCTCGAAGCTGCTCAACGACATCCGCAGCGACGTGGAAACCGGCACCTCGCTGTCGTCGGCCTTCCGCAAGTTTCCCAAGTACTTCGATAGCCTCTACTGCAACCTGGTCGAAGCCGGCGAAGCCGCCGGTATTCTGGAAGAGCTGCTGGACCGCCTGGCCACGTACATGGAAAAGACCGAGGCGATCAAGTCCAAGATCAAGTCGGCGATGATGTACCCGACCTCGGTGGTCGTGGTGGCCTTCGTGGTGGTGGCGATCATCATGATCTTCGTGATCCCGGCCTTCAAGCAGGTGTTCACCTCCTTCGGCGCCGACCTGCCCGCGCCGACGCTGTTCGTGATGGCCATGAGCGAGTTCTTCGTCTCCTACTGGTGGCTGATCTTCGGCGTCATCGGTGGCGGCCTGTACTTCTTCTTGCAGGCATGGAAGCGCAACGAGCGGGTGCAACAGGTGATGGACCGCCTGCTGCTGCGCCTGCCGATCTTCGGCGAGCTGGTCGAAAAATCGTGCATTGCGCGCTGGACCCGCACCTTGTCGACCATGTTCGCCGCCGGCGTTCCGCTGGTGGAAGCGCTCGATTCCGTGGGCGGCGCCTCGGGCAACTCGGTCTACGCGCTGGCGACCACAAAGATCCAGCAGGAAGTCTCGACCGGCACCAGCCTGACCAGTGCGATGACCAACGCCAACCTATTTCCGTCGATGGTGCTGCAGATGACGGCGATCGGCGAAGAGTCGGGCTCCATCGACCACATGCTGGGCAAGGCGGCCGAGTTCTACGAGTCGGAAGTCGACGACATGGTCGCCGGCCTTTCGAGCCTGATGGAGCCGATCATCATCGTGTTCCTGGGCGTGATCATCGGCGGCATCGTGGTGTCGATGTACCTGCCCATCTTCAAGCTCGGCCAGGTCGTCTGATGCTCGTCTCGCAGGGGTTCGACGCCGCACTGGCCGGCGTCCTGGGCTTGCTCGTCGGCAGCTTTCTCAACGTGGTGATCTACCGCACGCCGGTCATGATGTACCGGCAGTGGCTGGGCGATGCCGTGGGCAACCTGATGAAGGTCGATGGCGTGCCCTCGCTGTGGAGCCTGGTGTTCGGCCCCAAGACGACGACGCCGGCGGCGCTGGAGAAAGCCGCCGACGAAGCGGCCAAGTCCATCGATGCCCTGCCCCCCTTCAACCTGTCGCGTCCTGCTTCGCGCTGCGGCCACTGCGGCGCTGCCATTCGCTGGTACCAGAACGTGCCGGTGCTCAGCTACCTGTTCCTGCGCGGGCGCTGCGGCGCCTGCAAGACGCCGATCAGCCCCCGCTATCCGCTGGTGGAACTGGTCAGCGGCGCCCTGTTCGCACTGTGCGCCTGGCGCTTCGGCCTGACGGTCACGGGCGCGCTGTGGGCTGCGTTCGCCGCATTGCTGATCTGCCAGTTCCTGATCGACCTGGACACCCAGTACCTGCCCGATTCGCTCAATTACGCGCTGCTCTGGCTTGGCCTGATCGGCGCGGCGGCGGGCCTCACCGGCGTGCCGCTGACGGCAGCCGTCTGGGGCGCGGTGTTCGGCTATCTGAGCCTGTGGCTGATCTATCACGTCTATCGCATCGCCACCGGCAAGGAAGGCATGGGCTATGGCGACTTCAAGCTGCTGGCGGCGCTGGGCGCCTGGCTTGGCGCCGACTACCTGATCGCCATCGTGCTGGTCTCCTCGCTGGTCGGCGCGGTGCTCGGTTCGCTGCTGCTGCTGGCCGGCAAGCTGGCCCACAAGGACATTCCGATCTCGTTTGGCCCCTTCCTGGCCGGCGCCGGACTCGTCTGCCTCGTCGCCGGGCCCGATACTGTGCGGCAATGGATTCCCTTCGCCTTCCCCCTGGGCGCGCTGGCGCTCTAACACTGCCGCCATGCGACGCGTCGGCCTGACCGGTGGCATCGGCAGCGGCAAGAGCACCGTGGCCGCCATGCTGGTGGCCCAGGGCGCGAGCCTGATCGACACCGACGGCATTGCACGGGCGCTGGCGGCCCCCGGCGGTAGCGCCATGCCGGCCATCAAGATCGAATTCGGCCCTGACATGGTGGCCGCCGATGGTGGCCTGGACCGCGAGCGCATGCGCGCACTGGCCTTCGGCGACCCGCAGGCCAAACGCAGGCTGGAAGCGATCCTGCATCCGCTGATCGGCCAGGAATGCGAACGGCAGGCCGCGGCGGCCACTGGCGCCCTTGTCGTTTTCGACGTGCCGCTCCTGGTGGAGTCGCGGCGCTGGCGCGCGATCGTCGAACGGGTGCTGGTGGTCGATGCAAGCGAAGCGATTCAATTGCAACGAGTCGTCGCGCGTTCCGGATGGGCGCCCGAAGCGGTGCAGGCCGTGATCGCCCACCAGGCGCCCAGGCCTTTGCGCCGGGCTGCTGCCGACGCGGTGATTTACAACGAAAATCTCAGCTTTGCGCAACTCGAGGACGAGGTGCGCAGCCTCTGGCAACAATGGACCGGCGTCGCAACTTGAGCGACCGGCGACCGCTCCTGACGTTTATGATGACCTCGACTGGAAACCGAGCCGCGTGATCCTTTACGAGTACCCCTTCAACGAGCGCATCCGCACCTACCTTCGGTTGGAGCACCTGTTTCGCCGCCTTGGCGAGCTGGTGCCTGCGGACTCGCCGCTCTCGCACCACTACGCACTGGTCACGATCTTCGAGATCATGGACGTGTCCGCGCGCGCCGACCTCAAGTCCGACCTGCTGCGTGACCTTGACAAGCACAAGGGAATCTTCAGCAGCTACCGCGGCAATCCGGCCATTTCGGAATCGGTGCTGGAACAGGTCATTGGCCAGCTGGAACGCAACTTCAACACCCTCAACGCCATCCACGGCAAGGCCGGCCAGTCGTTGACGGAAAACGAGTGGCTGATGAGCATCCGCAGCCGCGCCAATATTCCGGGCGGCACCTGCGAATTCGACCTGCCGGCCTACTTCGCCTGGCAACATCGCAGCGCCGCCGCGCGCCGCGCCGACATCGAGCGCTGGGCTGCCACCCTGGCGCCCATGGCCGAATCGGTCTACCTGCTGCTGAAGCTGCTGCGCGATGCCGACGTGCCCTACAAGGTAATGGCCACCAACGGCCAGTACCAGCAGACCTTGCCGCCTGGCCGCAGCTTTCAGCTGCTGCGCCTGCGCATCGACCCGGCGCTGGGACTCATTCCCGAGATCAGTGGCAACCGGCTGATGGTGTCGGTGCGCCTGATGCGCCACGAAGCCGACGACCGGCTGCATCAGAGTACCGAAGACACCGCCTTCGAGCTGACGCTCTGCGCCTGAGTTTTTCGCCATGGAAGACGCCAAGAACTTTGCCGCGCGCATCGTGAAGTGCCCCGCTTGCGGGCAAGACAGCATCTATGCGCCCAGCAATTCCTATCGACCCTTCTGCAGCGCGCGCTGCAAGGGCATCGACCTGGGGGCCTGGGCCAGCGAAGAATTCGCGATGCCCGCCGAGGCACCGCCCGACGACGAGCCCTTCGGCGATCCGCGCCTTCAGTAGCAGGCGGCGCGGGCCGAATCAGGCGGCGAGCCCGCGTTCCCGGGCCAGCCAGGCCAGCACGGGCAGCGCGCCAGGCAGCACCGGCGCGACGTCCAGCGGCAGCTGCTGCCAGCACATGGCCTGGCCTTCGCGCATCTCGAATTCGCCGGTCCAGGCGTGCACCTTGCACCAATGCAGGCGCACCAGCGCGTGCGGGTAGTCGTGCTCGGTGGTCTTCCAGACCTGCGCGCCGCCGATGGTGATGCCCAGTTCCTCGTGCAGTTCACGCCGCAGCGCTTCTTCCACGCTTTCCCCGGCCTCGATCTTGCCGCCCGGAAATTCCCAATAGCCGGCGTAGGGCTTGCCTTCGGGGCGGGTCGACAGCAGCAGCGCGTTGTCTTCGCGGATCAGGATGCCGACGGCAACCTCTGTGTGCTTTCTGGGCTCGCTCATTAGGTAACCTTCGCGCTGCGCACTGCGGTGCGAGCCCCTTCGGGCGGCCGGGCGCGGCTCATGCGTTTGCCCGCCCCGCGAAATCACGCGCGAACTGGTAGGCCACGCGGCCACTGCGCGAACCGCGCTCCAACGCCCACACCAGTGCCTCCGGGCGTGCCGCCTCGATCGCCGCCGGGCTCGCGCCGAAGTGCGACAGCCACTGCGCCACGATCGCCAGGTACTCGGCCTGGGTGAAGGGATAGAAGCTGACCCACAGGCCGAAGCGCTCCGACAGAGAGATCTTCTCCTCGATCACCTCGCCCGGATGCACCTCGCCGTCCTCGGTGTGGGTGTAGCTGAGGTTGTCCTTCATGTACTCGGGCAGCAGGTGGCGCCGGTTGCTGGTCGCGTAGATCAGCACATTGGGCGTGGATGCCGCGATCGAGCCATCCAGGATCGACTTGAGCGCCTTGTAGCCCGGCTCGCCTTCGTCAAAACTCAGGTCGTCGCTGAAGATGATGAACTTCTCGGGACGCTGCGACACCACCTCGATGATGTCCGGCAGGTCCACCAGTTCGGCCTTGTCGACCTCGATCAGGCGCAGGCCCTGCGCCGCATAGGCGTGCAGGCAGGCGCGGATCAGCGAAGACTTGCCGGTTCCTCTTGCGCCGGTCAAAAGCACATTGTTGGCCGGCTTGCCCTCCACGAACTGGCGCGTGTTGCGCTCGATCTTTTCCTTCTGGGCGTCGATTTCCTTGAGCGCATCCAGCGACATGGTCGCCACATGGCGCACCGGCTCCAATGTGCCGTGGCCGGAGCTGCGGCGACGGTAGCGCCAGGCGATGGAGGCGTTCCAGTCGGCCGGCGCCGACAGCGGCTGCGGCAGCACGGATTCGATGCGATGGATCAGCTGCTCGGCCCGTTCGATCAGGCGCTCGAATTTCTCGTTCATGAGCGGTAGTCGGCGTTGATCGACACGTAGTCGTGGCTCAGGTCGCAGGTCCAGACCGTGTCGGCCGCCTCGCCGCGGCCCAGCAGCACGCGCACCGTGATCTCGCTCTTCTTCATCACGCGCTGGCCGTCTTCTTCGCGGTAGCTCGGGTTGCGTCCGCCCTTCACCGCCACGTGCACCTCGTCCAGGTACAGGTCGATGCCGGTCTGGTCCAGATCCTCGATGCCGGCATAGCCCACCGCCGCCAGGATGCGGCCCAGGTTCGGGTCGCTGGCGAAAAAGGCGGTCTTCACCAGCGGCGAATGGGCGATGGCGTAGGCCACCTGGCGGCATTCGGCGCCGTTGCGGCCGCCCTCCACGCGCACGGTGATGAACTTGGTGGCGCCCTCGCCGTCGCGCACGATGGCCTGCGCCAGCTGGCGCGCCACGTCCTGCATGGCG
Source organism: Variovorax sp. LARHSF232 (assembly GCF_052871435.1). Lineage (NCBI taxonomy): Bacteria > Pseudomonadati > Pseudomonadota > Betaproteobacteria > Burkholderiales > Comamonadaceae > Variovorax > Variovorax sp. LARHSF232. Next base: position 482,300 of record NZ_JBIXJS010000001.1, read on the forward strand.
GCCAGCAGGGCCTGGCCGTCGGCCGACTCGAGCGAGGTGATGACCAGGTTGGCGGCTTTCTGCGTGGCGATCACCACGAAGGAGTCGTTGGTGGAGGTGTCGCCGTCGATGGTGACGCGGTTGAAGGAGGCGTCGGCCAGCTGCTTGGCCAGCGGTTGGATCAGTGCCGGGTCGATCTTTGCGTCGGTCGCCATGAAGCCCAGCATGGTCGCCATGTTCGGGCGGATCATGCCGGCGCCCTTGCTGATGCCGCTGATGGTGACCATGGCGCCGCCCACCTGCGCGCGGGCGCTGAAGGCCTTGGGCAGGGTGTCGGTGGTCATGATGCCTTCGGCCGCGCGCGCCCAATGAGCAGGCATGGCGTCAGCGATGGCGGCCGGCAGGCCCGCCTCGATGCGGTCCAGCGGCAGCGGCTCCATGATCACGCCGGTGGAAAAAGGCAGCACCTGCTCCGGCGCAATCTCCAGCTTGCGCGCCAGCGCGATGCAGGTGGCGCGCGTGCGCATCAATCCGTCTTCGCCGGTGCCGGCATTGGCATTGCCGGTGTTGATGACCATCGCGCGAATGCCGAAGTTCTTTTGCAGGTGATCACGGCACACCTGCACCGGCGCCGCGCAAAAACGGTTCTGGGTGAAGACGCCACCCACGGCGGCACCCTCGTCGATCAACACCACGGTCAGGTCCTTGCGGTTGGCCTTGCGGATTCCAGCTTCGGCAACACCGATGCGAACGCCGGGTACCGCGAACAGGGCGGCCGGATCAGGGGCAGAAAGGTTCACGGGCATCGATCTCTCCTAGGGGGTGCACACACAATTGATGGCAAAACGCCCGCGTAGCCGGCTGGTCCGGCCCCGCGGGCGTTCAACGGGGCTGGCAGGAATTAGCTCAGCTTCCCGTGACAGTGCTTGTACTTCTTGCCGCTGCCGCAGGGGCAGGGATCGTTGCGGCCGACGCGGGCAAAGGCCATGGCACCGGCAGACAGGGTGCCGGTAGCGGCCCGGCGCAGGGTTTCTTCGTCGATCCGCACTTCGGGCTCGCCGCTTTCGGTGGGCGCGGTGTAGGTGACGTTGCTGATGCTGTCGGCGCGGTCTTCCATGGCCTGGGCAGCTTCGTCCAGCTGCTCGCTGGACTGGACGCGCACCGTCATCAGCTGGCGTGTGACCTCGTTCTTGACCGAGTCGAGCAACTGGCCGAACAGCTCGAAGGCTTCGCGCTTGTATTCCTGCTTGGGTTGCTTTTGCGCATAGCCGCGCAGGTGGATGCCCTGGCGCAGGTAGTCCAGCGAAGCCAGGTGCTCGCGCCAGTGGGTGTCGATGCTCTGCAAGAGCACCATGCGCTCGAACTGGGTGAAGTTCTCCTGCCCGATCAGCGCCACCTTGGCATCGAAGACGGTGTTGGCCGCAGCCACCACCTTCTCGACCAGATCCTCGTCGGAAATGGCGCTGGCGGCCTCCACTTCCTGGCGCAGTGGCAGCTCGATGCCCCAGTCGTTGCTCAGCACGCGCTCCAGGCCGTCCAGGTCCCATTGCTCTTCGACCGACTCGGCCGGCACGTGCTGGCGCGTCAGGTCCATGAAGCAGCCTTCGCGCAACGCGGCGATCTGCGCGGTCAGATCGGCGGCGTCCAGGATGTCGTTGCGCTGCTGGTAGATCACCTTGCGCTGATCGTTCGACACGTCGTCGTACTCGAGCAGCTGCTTGCGGATGTCGAAGTTGCGCGCCTCCACCTTGCGCTGCGCGCTTTCGATGCTGCGGGTGACGATACCCGCCTCGATCGCCTCGCCGTCGGGCATCTTCAGGCGGTCCATGATCGCCTTGACGCGATCGCCCGCGAAGATGCGCATCAGCGGATCGTCCAGGCTCAGGTAGAAGCGCGAGGAACCGTTGTCGCCCTGGCGGCCCGAACGGCCGCGCAGTTGGTTGTCGATGCGGCGCGACTCGTGGCGCTCGGTGGCGATGATGCGCAGGCCGCCCTGCGCCACCACCAGCTCATGCTCCTTCGCCCACTGGGCGCGCAGGCGCTCGATCTCGGCCTGCTTGCTGGCGGCATCGACGGTCTCGTCCTGCTCCAGCGCCTCGATGGTCTTTTCCACGTTGCCGCCCAGCACGATGTCGGTGCCGCGGCCCGCCATGTTGGTGGCGATGGTGATCATCTTGGGGCGGCCCGCCTGCGCCACGATGTCGGCTTCGCGCGCATGCTGCTTGGCGTTGAGCACCTGGTGCGGCAGCTCGGCCTCGGTCAGCAGGCCCGAGATGATTTCCGAGTTCTCGATGGACGAGGTGCCCACCAGCACCGGCTGGCCGCGCTCGTGGCATTCGCGGATGTCTTCGATCGCGGCCTGGTACTTCTCGCGCGTGGTCTTGTAGACGCGGTCGAGCTGGTCGTCGCGCTTGCTCGGACGGTTCGGTGGAATGATGACGGTTTCCAGGCCGTAGATTTCCTGGAATTCGTAGGCCTCGGTGTCGGCTGTGCCGGTCATGCCGGCGAGCTTGCCGTACAGGCGGAAGTAGTTCTGGAAGGTGATCGAGGCCAGGGTCTGGTTCTCGGCCTGGATGTTCACGCCTTCCTTGGCTTCCACCGCCTGGTGCAGGCCGTCGCTCCAGCGGCGGCCCGTCATCAAGCGGCCGGTGAACTCGTCGACGATGATCACTTCGCCCTGCTGCACCACGTAATGCTGGTCGCGGTGGTACAGGTGCTGGGCCCGCAACGCCGCGTTGAGGTGGTGCATCAGGGTGATGTTGGCCGGATCGTAGAGCGACGCGCCATCGGGCAGCATCTTGAATTCGGACAGCAGCTGCTCGGCCTTCTCGTGGCCATCTTCGGTGAGGAAGACCTGGTGCGTCTTCTCGTCCACCGTGAAGTCGCCCGGCTTGGTGATGCCTTCGCCAGTGCGTGGGTCGGCCTCGCCTTCCTGGAGGGTGAGCAGCGGCACCACCTGCTTCATGGCCAGGTACAGCTCGGTATGGTCTTCGGCTTGGCCGCTGATGATCAGGGGCGTGCGCGCCTCATCAATCAAAATCGAGTCCACCTCGTCGACGATGGCGTAGTTCAGGCCGCGCTGAACCCGGTCCTGCGTCTCGTAGACCATGTTGTCGCGCAGGTAGTCGAAGCCGTACTCGTTGTTGGTGCCGTAGGTGATGTCGGCGAGATAGGCCTGCTGCTTCTCATCGCGCGGCATGTTCGGCAGGTTGATGCCCACCGCCAGTCCCAGGTAGTTGTACAGACGGCCCATCCACTGGGCGTCGCGGTTGGCCAGGTAGTCGTTCACGGTGACCACGTGCACGCCCTGGCCGGTCAGGGCGTTCAGATACACCGGCAAGGTGGCAGTGAGGGTCTTGCCCTCGCCGGTTCGCATTTCCGAGATCTTGCCGTAGTGCAGGGCCATGCCGCCCAGCAGCTGCACGTCGAAATGGCGCATCTTCATGACGCGCTTGGACGCTTCGCGCACGGTGGCAAAAGCCTCGGGCAGCAGATCGTCCAGCGTCTCGCCCTTGGCAACGCGCTCCTTGAATTCGGTCGTCTTGGCGCGCAAGGCCTCTTCACTGAGCTTCTCGAACTGCGCCTCGAGGTCGTTGATGCGCGCTACCGTCTTGCGGTATTGCTTCAGGAGACGGTCGTTGCGACTGCCGAAGATCTGGGTCAGGAAGTTGGTGGCCATGAGTGGAGGTCAACCCCCGCACATGCACATGCACATGTGGGCGCTTCGACCGAAATCCCTAAGATAGTCAAAATGAACACTTGAGCGCACTTCGCAAGAATGCAAGTCTCGCAAGAATGCAAGTCGCATGAATGCAAGCGGTCCAGGCCGCCGGAACGCCGGCAAACCATAGATTTTAGCCACCTTGTCTTTCCCTTCTTCGTTCGTGAACCGGCGCTTCAATCCTCTTACCGTGCAGCAGGCCACCGAGGCTTCTCCGACCCTGGCAGCCTTGGCTGAGCGCGCCCGTGATGCCGCGGAGCGCCTGCGCGCCGTGCAGGACCTGATTCCGGCTGAATTGCGCGCCGGCGTGCAACCGGGCCCGGCCGAAGGCGAGGAGTGGTGCGTGCTGGTCGGCAGCAACGCCGCCGCGGCAAAACTGCGCCAATTGGTGCCCATGCTGCTGGGCCGCCTGCGCGTGCGCGGCTGGCACGTCAGCACCTTGCGCATCAAGGTGCGTTCCCGGCGCTGAGCGCACGCGCGCAGCAGGCTGCGGGGGATGGCGCCGCAAGGTGCGGCCATAGAATCCGCCCACACCGTCGCCCTGGAGATGCCGTGTCGCTCAAGTCCGTCTTGCGTGTCTTTCTTGCCCCTGCGCTGGTGCTCGCCTTTTGCGGCTGCGCCTCGCTGCCCACGGAAGTTGCGCGCACCGAATCGAAGGCGCTGAGCAACACCGGCGATACCCAGCTTGGGCAAGGCGTGCGGCAGATGACGGCACGGCACGCGGGCCAGTCGGGCATCCATGCCCTGTCGGTCGCCAACGAAGCCTTTGCCGCGCGCGTCCTGCTGGCGCGCGCGGCAGAGCGCAGCCTGGACCTGCAGTACTACATCTGGCACCGCGACACCACCGGCGAACTGCTGTGGGAGGAAGTCTGGAAGGCGGCAGAGCGCGGCGTGCGGGTGCGCGTGCTGCTCGACGACGCCAACACCGGCGGCATGGACCCCATGCTGGCAACCCTGGATGCGCACCCCAACATCGAGCTGCGCCTGTTCAATCCCTTTGCCAACAGGCGCTTCCGGGCCGGCGACTTCCTGCGCGATTTCACCCGCGTGAACCATCGCATGCACAACAAGTCCTTCACTGCGGACAGCCAGGTGGCGATCGTGGGCGGGCGCAACATCGGCGACGAATACTTCGGCGCGAACATGGAAGTGGGCTTTCAGGATCTGGACGTGATGACCGTGGGGCCGGTGGTGCGCGAGGTGTCGCAGGAGTTCGACCTGTTCTGGAACAGCGTGTCCGCCTACCCTGCCGCCAGCCTGCTGGCGCCCGCGGAGCCGGATGGCTTGGCGCAGCTGCAGGCTGCGTGGACAGCCAACCGCGAGAGGCCGCAGGCGCATGCATACGCCGAAGCAACCCGCCAGACGCGGCTGGTCACGCAGGTCGCGCAGGGCCAGGTGGATTTCGAATGGACCTCGGCACACGTGATTCACGACGCGCCGTCCAAGGCGCTGGAGCCCCCCGACCGAACCGATCTGCACATGCTGCCGCAGCTGGAGCAGGCCCTGGGCCGGCCCGCCAGCGAGCTCGACCTGGTGTCCCCCTATTTCGTGCCCGGCAAGGAGGGCACGGCCGGCCTGACAGCCTTGGCCAAGCGCGGCGTCAAGGTGCGCGTGCTGACCAATTCGCTCTCCGCCACCGACGTGGCGCCGGTGCACGCGGGTTATGCCAAGTACCGCAGGCAGTTGCTCGAGGCCGGCATCACCTTGTACGAATTGAAGCCCGGCGCGGCTGTTCCGCCGCCCGACGAGGACAGCCGGCCGCGCGGCTTGCCCGGCAGCGGCTCGACCGGCGGCGGGTCGGCTGCCAGCCTGCATGCCAAGACCTTTGCGGCGGACCGCAAGCGCCTGTTCGTGGGCTCCTTCAACCTTGACCCGCGCTCGGCTCGCCTCAACACGGAAATGGGGGTGATCATCGACAGCCCCAAGCTGGCAAACCGGCTGTCCAGCCAACTCGACAATCACCTGCCCAATGCGGCCTATCTGGTGCGGCTGACGCCGCAAGGCCAGATGGAGTGGATCGAACGCGGCGCGGACGGCCTGGAAACACGCTACACGACGGAGCCCGGCACCAGCGGCATGCGCCGGCTGTGGGTGGACTTCCTGGAAGTCCTGCCCATCGAGTCGCTGCTGTGAGAAAAAATGGTGCCGCTTGTCCGAATCGAACGGACGACCTTCCGCTTACAAGGCGGGTGCTCTACCAACTGAGCTAAAGCGGCTTGGGAACCGGCATTTTATCGGCCGGCCAAAAACGGATTTCTGACGCGCCTTACTTGACGCGTTTGAGCGAAGGACGTGCGCCTGCCCCAGCCGGCGGCTTGGGCGGCTCGTCGTCGCCTTCGGATGACGACGGCGCTGCGGACACCGTCGTACCACCGCTGCCGGCTTCGGCGTCACCGGTCACCAGATGCACGATGCGTGCGGCATCGGCTTCGGCCCCGCGCGGCGCACCACCTTTGCCCGGCTGCGACAGCGCCAGGCTGCCGGCCGCACCAGGTGCTGCGGGCGTGGTCTGACTGCCGCTGCCGGCCGCGGGCGCCGGGAAGGCCATGCCTTGGCCGTTCTCGCGGGCGTAGATCGCGATCACACGGCCTACCGGCACGATGATCTCGCGGGCGCTACCGGCAAAGCGGGCCTTGAATTCGATGAACTCGTTGCCCAGCTTCAGCGAACTGGTAGCGTCGAAGCTGATGTTCAGCACGATCTCGCCGTTCTTCACGTACTCGCGCGGCACCTGCACGGCGTCGTCGACCTGCACCGCGATATAGGGCGTGAAGCCGTTGTCGGTGCACCATTCGTACAAGGCCCGAATGAGGTACGGGCGGGTGGAAGAGGATTCGATCGCGCTGATCATCTGGCTCGTGAAATGCAAAGTTGCCTGACAGCAACTCTACCGCTTACTTGCGCATCACCTTTTCGGACGGGGTCAATGCCTCGATGTAAGCCGGGCGCGAGAAGATGCGCTCGGCGTACTTCAAGAGCGGCGCCGCGTTCTTGCTGAGGTCGATGCCGTAGTAGTCCAGGCGCCACAGCAGCGGCGCGATGGCCACGTCGAGCATCGAGAAGTTGTCGCCCAGCATGTACTTGTTCTTCAGGAACACCGGGGCCAATTGGGTCAGGCGGTCGCGGATGTGGCTGCGGGCCTTCTCCAGCGCCTTTTCGTTGCCCTTGGCGGTGCGGTTCTCCAGGGTGGCGACGTGCACGAACAATTCCTTCTCGAAGTTCAGCAGGAACAGACGCACGCGGGCACGGTCCACCGGGTCGCCGGGCATCAGCTGCGGATGCGGGAAGCGCTCATCGATGTACTCGTTGATGATGTTCGACTCGTACAGGATCAGGTCGCGCTCGACCAGGATGGGCACCTGGCCGTACGGATTCATCACGCTGATGTCTTCGGGCTTGTTGTAGAGATCGACGTCGCGAATCTCGAAATCCATGCCCTTTTCAAACAGCACGAAGCGGCAACGATGGGAAAAGGGGCAGGTGGTTCCTGAATAAAGCACCATCATGGCGGCAGACTCCTAAAAATCAAAAAGAGTGGGTTGCGTTGGCGGCAACCCACTCTGCGGGACCGGGGGCACTGGCGACCCGGTCGGCGTTTTGGAAATTACTTGACGTCTTTCCAGAAAGCGGCGTTCAAGCGCCACACGAAAACCAGGGCCAGCGACAGGAACAACAAAACCCAGACACCGACCCGCACACGCGTGTTCTGCACGGGCTCGGCCATCCATTGCATGTAGTTCACCAGGTCGCCCACCGCCTGGTCGAACTGCAGCGTCGTCATGCTGCCCGGCGTCACCTGCTCGAAACCCGAGACCACGCGCACCTTGTGGCCGTGCTCGACGACTTCCTTGTAGACGGGGCGGCGATCGCCCTGCAGTTCCCACAGCACGTTGGGCATGGCCACGCTCGGAAAGGCCAGATTATCCCAGCCGGTGGCCTTGCTCTCGTCGCGGTAGAAAGTGCGCAGGTAGGTGTAGAGGTAGTCGGCGCCCGTGCCGCCATGCCCGGCGCGCGAACGCGCCACCAGGGTCAGGTCGGGCGGCACCGTGCCGAACCAGTCCTTGGCCTGGCGCGGGTTGATGTTGGCCTGCATGGTTTCGCCCACCTTGTCGGTGGTGAACAGCAGGTTGTCCTTGATCTGCTTTTCGCTGATGCCGATGTCCTGCAGGCGGTTGTAGCGCATGAAGGCGGCCGAGTGGCAGTTGAGGCAGTAGTTGACGAAGAGCTTGGCGCCGTTTTGCAGCGAGGCCATGTCGTTCGTCTTGTTCGGCGCCTTGTCCCAGACGATGCCGCCTTCGGCGGCGTGCGCGCCGGCCACGAAACCGAGCGCGGCAATCAGCGTGAGGATGAGTTTCTTCATTCTTGTGTGCTCCCGCTCAATGCGCCGCAAAGGTCACGCGGTCGGGAACGGCCTTGAACTCGCCAAGACGGCTCCACCACGGCATCAGCAGGAAGAAACCGAAATAGAACAAGGTGCCCACTTGCGACACGCGCTCGCCCGTTGGCGACGGCGGCTGCACGCCCAGGTAGGCCAGCACGACGAAATTGACGACGAACACGCCGTAGACCCACTTGTGCCAGCTCGGGCGGTAGCGGATCGACTTCACGGGGCTGTGGTCCAGCCAGGGCAGGAAGAACAGGATGATGACGGCGGCGCCCATCAGGATCACGCCCCAGAACTTGGCGTCGGTCGACAGCATGGCCCAGCAGACCAGCACCGCCACGACCACGATCGCGGCCTTGACCACGCTGATCAGGCGCGTCTTCCAGACACCGAAGACGGCACCGGCGACCACGCAGGCAATCAGCGCCCACATCATCTCTTCGGTGACGGCACGCAGCATCGAGTAGAAGGGCGTGAAGTACCAGACCGGCGCGATGTGATTGGGCGTCTTGAGCGAGTCGGCCGGAATGAAGTTGTTGAACTCCAGGAAGTAGCCGCCGGCTTCGGGCGCGAAGAAGATCACCGCCGAGAAGATCAAGAGGAACACCACCACGCCCAGGATGTCGTGCACCGTGTAGTAGGGGTGGAAGGGAATGCCGTCGAGCGGATTGCCCTTGGCGTCCAGCTTGGACTTGATCTCGACGCCATCGGGGTTGTTGGAGCCCACTTCGTGCAGCGCGATCAGGTGCGCCACCACCAGGCCCAGCAGCACCAGCGGCACCGCGATGACGTGGAAACTGAAGAAGCGGTTCAGGGTGGCGTCGCTCACCACGTAGTCGCCGCGGATCAGCAGGGCCAGGTCAGGACCGATGAAGGGGATGGCGGCGAACAGGTTCACGATCACCTGCGCACCCCAGTAGCTCATCTGGCCCCAAGGCAGCAGGTAGCCCATGAAGGCCTCTGCCATCAGGCACAGGAAGATCGCGCAGCCGAAGATCCAGACCAGCTCGCGCGGCTTGCGGTAGCTGCCGTAGAGCAGGCCGCGGAACATGTGCAGGTACACCACCACGAAGAAGGCGGAGGCGCCGGTGGAGTGCATGTAGCGGATCAGCCAGCCCCAGGGCACGTCGCGCATGATGTACTCGACCGAGGCGAAGGCCAGGTTCGCGTCGGGCTTGTAGTGCATCACCAGGAAGATGCCGGTGACGATCTGGATCACCAGCACCAGGAGGGCCAGCGAGCCGAAGATGTACCAGAAGTTGAAGTTCTTCGGCGCGTAGTACTCCGCCATGTGCTCGTTGTAGAGCTTGGAGAGCGGGAAGCGGTTGTCGACCCAGTTCAGCAACTTCTGGCCGGCGGCGGCGTTCGGGGAGATTTCCTTGAATTCAGCCATGTTCTTGTCCTCAGGCAGCCTTGTCGTCGCCGATCAGGAGGCGCGTGTCGGATAGATACATGTGCGGCGGCACCGGCAGGTTGTCGGGCGCGGGCTTGTTCTTGAAGACGCGGCCGGCCAGGTCGAAGGTCGAGCCATGGCAAGGGCACAGGAAGCCGCCTTCCCAGTTGGCGGGCAGCGAGGGCTGCGGGCCGGTCTGGAACTTGTCGATCGGCGAGCAGCCGAGGTGGGTGCAAATGCCCACCACCACCAGCACGTCGGACTTGATCGAGCGATGCTCGTTCTGCGCGTACTTGGGGGTGAATTCGTCGGGGTTGCGCTTGGAGGCCGGGTCGGCCAGCTGGCCGTCGAGCTTGGCCAGTTCGGCCACCTGTTCGGGCGTGCGCTTGAGGATCCAGACCGGCTTGCCGCGCCATTCGACGGTGAGCTTCTCGCCGGGCTTCAGGCCGCCGATGTCAACCTCGACCGGCGCTCCCGCCGCCTTGGCCTTTTCCGAGGGCTGGAAGGTACTCACGAATGGGATGGCTGTTGCCACGCCACCCACCGCACCAGCACAGCCGGATGCGATCAACCATGTCCTCTTGCTGCTGTCGATCCGGGGCAGGCCGACGGTGGTCTCACTCATTGTGGGTCCTCAATCTTCTTCGTTGGGGTACTTGGGTCAACCGGCGATTGTAGCGGAGCGCAATTGGCGAACTCAACGCGAACCGGGGCGCGGCAGGCCCCTGTGTTGCGCCCGCGCGTCCCGATAAACTGGGCGCCCTTTTCACTCAACAAGAATGCGGGGAATCAACATGAGCTTCATGAGCGAGTTTCGGGAGTTCGCGGTCAAGGGCAACGTGATTGACCTGGCCGTCGGGGTGATCATCGGCGGCGCCTTCGGCAAGATCGTCGACTCCCTGGTGGCCGACGTCATCATGCCGGTCATCGGCCTGGTATTTGGCAAGCTGGATTTCTCGAACCTGTACCTCGTGCTGGGCAATGCCCCCGCAGGCGTGACCAACACGCTGGCCGATCTCAAGAAGGCCGGCGTGCCGGTGCTGGCCTACGGCAACTTCATCACCGTGGCGGTGAACTTCGTGATCCTGGCCTTCATCATCTTCATCATGGTCAAGCAGATCAACCGCCTGCGCAGCGCGCAACCCGCCGCGCCGGCCGAACCGCCGCCGCCACCGGAAGACGTGGTGCTGCTGCGCGAGATTCGCGACAGCCTCAGGCGGGTCTGAAGGTCCGGCAAACCGGGGAAATCGGCTGCGCGCCGGGGCAGCGCAGGATGCAGGGCAAGGCGCGGAGCGCAGCCAAGGCTGCGCGCCTTGGCTGCGCTCCGCAACGCCGCCATGCGCCCTGCGCTGCCCCGGCCCAACGGGTGAGTGCCTGCCAGGGGCGCACTCGTTGTTGCCGTCCTCGCCGGGTGTTCAACCCGGCTGCGTCCGGCGCCTAGATTGCGCCCCTGGCAGGCACTCACGCGCAGCCGATTTCCCCGGTTTGCCGGACCAGGGAGCGCGCCACTCGGATCGCCTCGATGAGGCTGGCCGCGTCGGCGCGCCCCGTGCCCGCCAGGTCGAAGGCGGTGCCGTGGTCCGGGCTGGTGCGCACCAGCGGCAGGCCCAAGGTCACGTTCACGCCCTTTTCCACCCCGAGGTATTTCACCGGAATCAGCCCCTGGTCGTGGTACATCGCGATCACAGCATCGAACTCGCCTCGGCGGGCGCGCATGAAGACGGTGTCCGGCGCATAGGGGCCGCTCGCTTCGATGCCCTCGGCGCAAGCGGCGGCAATGGCCGGCGCAATGATGGCCTGCTCTTCCGAGCCGAACAGCCCGCCCTCCCCCGCATGCGGGTTGAGTCCGGCCACCGCAATGCGCGGTACTCGCCCCAGGGCGCGGGACAGCGCGGCATGCGCGATGCGCAAGGTCTGCAGCACACCGTCGAAGCTCACCGCCTCGATCGCCTGGCGCAGCGACACATGGATGCTGACCAGCACCGTGCGCAGCTCATCGTTGGCCAGCATCATGCGCACCGGCACCTCGTCCACGCCGCGGCCCAGATGCCTGGCCGCCTCCCACTGCAGCAACTCGGTGTGGCCGGGAAACTCGAAGCCGGCCGCTGCCAGCGCCTCCTTGTGCAAGGGCGCGGTCACGATGGCGGAAATCTCGCCCGCCAACGCAGCCCGCGCGGCCCAGGTCACGGCATCGCCGGCGGCACGGCCGGCAGCGGCGCTGACCCGGCCAATCTGCAGCTGCGTCGGCACCGGCGCCACCACCTGCAGCACAGGCAGGCAGCCGGGCGGCACGCCCGGCACCTCGTCCGGATGCTCGATCTGCGCCACCGGGGGGGCAGGCGCACCCGGCTTGGCCAGGAGGGCAGCGGCACGCCGCATGCAGCCCACGTCACCCGCCACGAAGCAGCCACGCGCCACATCGGGTGCGTCGCGAAAGGCCTTCACCACGATCTCCGGCCCGATGCCAGCCGGATCGCCCATGGTGATGGCCAGCGGCGCCTGCGCCGTGCGGAGGGCCGGGGTTTGCATCGTCACGCCGGGTTGTCGATGTCGATGAACTCGTGCACCAGTCCGAGCTGCGCCGCCACGTGGGCGGCCACGGCAGGCGCGCCGTAGCGCTCGGAGGCGTGGTGCCCGCAGGCGATGAAGCTCACGCCCATCTCGCGTGCGTAGTGGGCCTGCGGCTCGGATATCTCGCCGGTGATGAAGGCATCGGCGCCGGCGGCGATCGCCGCCTCGAAGTAGCCCTGCGCGCCGCCGCTGCACCAGGCGATGTTCTTGATGGGCCGCTGGTGTCCGCCGTCAACCAGGGTCACCGGCCGCTTGAGCGCATGCTCCACATGCGCGGCGAGCTTCTTGCCGTTGTCGAAGCTGGCACCGTCTTCGGGCGCCCCCAGGAAGCCGATCTCCTGCTCGCCGAAACGTCCCGCCGAGCCCGCGTGCGCCACCAGGCCCAGGTGCAGCCCCAGCTGCGCGTTGTTGCCCAGCTCGGGGTGCGCGTCCAGCGGCAGGTGGTAGGCAAAGAGATTGACGTCGTCGCCCAGCAGCAAGCCCAGGCGCTGGCGCATCCAGCCGGTGACGCGGCCGTCCTGGCCGCGCCAGAACAGGCCGTGGTGCACGAAGATGGCGTCGGCGTCGGCATGGATGGCCGCCTCGATCAGGGCACGGCTGGCCGTCACGCCCGACACGATCTTGCGCACCGCGATGCGGCCCTCGACCTGCAGGCCGTTGGGCCCGTAATCCTTGAAGCGTTCGGGTGCCAGCAGCAGATCGAGGGCGTGGAGGAGTTCATGGCGCGTCGTGCTCATCGCGCCATTGTCGCGCTGGCCGCGCCCTCCCGCATCCCATGCCCCCCGGCCACGAACACCCAAGCGCCCGGCACTTCGCGGCCGATCGGGATGGCGCCGCCGCATACTAGGGTTTGTACCCTGGTCTCGCCGGCGGGCGCTCGCATTTTCGACCGTTGCGTCGAGATTCGGCCCGGGCGGCTGAGGGACAATCACAGGCCTCATCACACCCATTCCAAATGAAGCGCTTCTGGTTGCTCTTTTCCCAGGCCGTCACGGTCGTCCTGGCCGCCTATTTCGTGGTCGCCACGCTCAAGCCCGAGTGGATCCATCAGCGCTCGACCAGCCTGGGCGGCGTGGTCTCGGTGATCGAGGCGCCGGTGGCCGGGCCGCAGCCGCCCGCGGCCGGCAGCCTCAGCGCCGCGGCCAAGCGGGCCGCGCCGGCGGTGGTGAGCATCAACACCAGCAAGGCGGCGCCGCGCCATCCGCGCAGCAACGACCCCTGGTTCCGCTTCTTCTTCGGTGACCAGGCGGACCAGCCGCAAGTGGGCCTGGGCAGCGGCGTGATCGTCAGCCCCGAGGGCTACATCCTGACCAACAACCATGTGGTGGAAGGCGCCGATGAGATCGAGGTCACGCTCAACGACGGCCGCCATGCCGTGGGCAAGGTGATCGGTACCGACCCCGACACCGACCTGGCCGTGCTGAAGATTGACCTGGACAAGCTGCCGATCATCGTGCTGGGCAATTCGGATTCGCTGCAGGTGGGCGACCAGGTGCTGGCCATCGGCAACCCATTCGGCGTGGGCCAGACCGTCACCAGCGGCATCGTGTCGGCACTGGGGCGCAACCAGCTGGGCATCAACACCTTCGAGAACTTCATCCAGACCGATGCCGCGATCAACCCCGGCAACTCGGGCGGCGCGCTGGTCGACATCAGCGGCAACCTGGAGGGCATCAACACGGCGATCTACTCGCGCTCGGGCGGCAGCATGGGCATCGGCTTCGCCATTCCGGTGTCCACCGCCAAGCAGGTGCTGGAAGACATCGTGAAGGAAGGCAAGGTCACGCGCGGCTGGATCGGGGTGGAGCCGAACGACCTGTCGCCCGAGCTGGCCGAGACCTTCGGCGTGAAGGCCAAGAGCGGCGTCATCATCACCGGTGTGCTGCAGAACGGCCCGGCAGCGCGCGCGGGCATCCGTCCGGGCGACGTCATCACCGGCGTGGCCGAAAAGAAGATCGACAACGTGCAGGAACTGCTCACCACGGTGGCTGGCCTCAAGCCGGGCAGCGCGACCCGCTTCTCGCTTCAGCGCGGCGGCGACAAGATGGAGCTCGATGTCACGCCGGGCCTGCGCCCCAAGGCCCCGTTGCGGCGCCTACCCGAAAGGGAATGATCCAAGCCCCCCCGGTCGGGGGCCTTTTCACGTCAGGTCAGGCCGAATCGGCCTTCTCTGAGGCCTCGCCCTCGGCGTCGGGCGCCTTCGAGATCTTCACAAAGTACTGCGCGGCAATGATGCCGACCTCGTAGAGCAGGCACATGGGAATCGCCAGTGCCAGCTGCGAGATGACGTCGGGCGGCGTCAGCACCGCAGCAACGACGAAGGCCGCCACGATGAAGTAGCCACGAAAGGCGCGCAGCTTTTCGACGGTGACCATCTCGAATCGCACCAGCAGCATCACCACGATCGGCACCTGGAAGGCCACGCCGAAAGCGATGTAGAGCGAGAGGATCGACTCCACGTAGGACGCGATGTCGGGCGTGGCCGCCACGCTGGCCGGCGTGAAGCGCTGGATGAAGCCGAACATCTTGTCCAGCACGAAGAACTGCACGAAGGCAATGCCACCGTAGGCCAGCAGGCTGCCGAAGATGATCAGCGGCAGGGCGAACTTCTTTTCGTGGCTGTACAGGCCGGGCGCCACGAACATCCAGATCTGGTACATCAGCCAGGGCAGCGCCAACAGCACCGACGCCATCAACAGCACCTTGAGCGGCACGAAGAAGGGCGAGAACACGCCCACCGCGATCAGCTTGGCGTCCGGCGGCATGTGGGCCTTGATGGGCACCGCGATCATGTCGATCAGGCCGGCGGGGCCCGGCCAGATGGCCAGCAGCGCGCCGGCCACCGCCAGCCCGTAGACGCAGTAGAGCAGCCGGTCGCGCAGCTCGATGAGGTGCGCGACGAAGGGCTGCTCGGTGCCAGCGAGTTCGTCGTCTTTGTTCTTGTCGGAATCAGCCATGGATCATGGGTCGGCCGGTATCCGGCGCGCGTTTGGACGCGATGGACGCGAAAAAGGGGACGCGCGGGATGCGCGTTGCTAGTTGATCTTGTGGGGACGGTAGCGCGCCACCCGGGCGGCGCCGGACAGCGCCTTGGTGCGCACACCATTGCGCGCCTTGTACCACTGCGGGGTGGCGCCCTGCTTGAGGCGCCAGTTCTTGCGCGGATGGCTGTACTGCGGATAGGACGGCGGCACCTCCAGCGGGGTGAAAGGCAGGTCGCCCGCGGATTCGCCGCCTTCCAGCTGCTGCTGCACTTCGCCGGCGCCGGTGCGGATGCTCTGCTCGACGTCGCGGGCGGCGCCCTCGACAGAGTCCTTCATCTTGCGCAACTCGTCCAGTTCCATCGAGCGGTTGACTTCGGCCTTGACGTCGTTCACGTAGCGCTGGGCCTTGCCCAGCAAGGTGCCGACGGTGCGCGCCACGCGCGGCAGCTTTTCCGGGCCGATGACGACCAGCGCCACGGCGCCGATCAAAGCGAGCTTGGAAATGCCGAGTTCGAGCACGTCAGTGGAAGCGTGGAACTCAGGACTTCTGGCGCGCTTCGACGTCGATCGTCGGCTTGTCGGACGCGGCGGTGGCCGACGTCACCTGCGCCGGCGGGGCGGCCGGTGCATCGCCGGAGGCGGCGGAGCCGTCTTTCATGCCGTCCTTGAAGCCCTTGACGGCGCCGCCCAGGTCGGAGCCCATGTTCTTGAGCTTCTTGGTGCCAAACACCATCACGACGATCAACAGAACGATCAGCCAGTGCCAGATAGAAAACGAACCCATGGAAAGCTCCTGAAGAATTGCTGCAATTTTAGACGCGGGAAGATGTCAGCCCCGCAGCCAGGGTCGCGGGCCACCCATGACGTGAACATGGAGATGCTGAACTTCCTGGCCACCTTCGGCGCCGGTGTTGATCACCACCCGGAATCCGCCTTCCGGATAAGGGCGGCAGCCATTCTCGAGCGCCAGCTTGGGCGCCAGGATCATGATCTTGCCCATCAGCGCCGCATCTTCGGGGGTGAGCTGGGACATGGACGCAATGTGGCGCTTGGGCACCAGCATGAAATGCACTGGCGCCCAGGGCGCGATGTCGTGGAAACCAAACAGCTCGTCGTCCTCGTAGACCTTCTTCGAGGGGATCTTGCCTTCGATGATCTTGCAGAAGATGCAGTTCGGGTCAGACGACATTCGTGGGCTCCATGGGTTGGCCGGCGTTCATCCGCACCATGCCCTTGACGATGCGGTAGAGGAACCAGAGGGAAATCAGCACCCAGGCGATCCAGCCGGGCACCAGCAGCAAGAGCCACAGCCACGAAGTGAGCAGGTATGCAAGGCCGGCCCACAGCACCGAGCGGATGCGCCAGCTGAAATGCGTGGCCTGCCAGGTGCCGGCCGCGTCGTCGCGCTTGACCAGATCGATCACCAGCGCCACCAGCAGCAGCGCAATGGACACTTGTGCGCCCGGCAGCACGGCTGCCACGGCCACGATCAGGTGCAGGATGTAGCTAACCCAGCCCCAGGTCTTGAGCGAGTCGTCGGGGGACGCGGGAACGATGTCGTTGGCCATGTTCGTCCTTTCTTCTCTCAGTCGTTCGAGGCCTCGCGCGCCTGCGCCTTGCGCAGGGCCTTTTCCTCGATGCCGCTGGTGCCTTCGCGGCGCTCCAGCTCGGCCACCACGTCGGCCGGCGCCAGGCCGTAGTGCGCCAGCGCGATCATGCTGTGGAACCACAGGTCGGCGATCTCGTTGACCACCTTCTGGCGGTCGCCGCCGTGGTCGGCGTCCTTGGCGGCCATCACCACCTCGGTGGCCTCTTCGCCGATCTTTTTCAGGAAGGCGTCGGGGCCCTTGTGCAGCAGGCGGGCGACATAGCTCGCGTCGGGATCGCCGCCGCGCGCCGGCAGGCGGCTTTCGATCACGGCGGCAAGGCGCGCCAGGGCGTCGTTACTACTACTCATCGTCAGGGTGGTCTTACTTGTAGATGCTTTCGGGGTCTTTCAGGACCGGCTCGGTCACGACCCACTGGCCATTCTCGTACTTGCTGAAGAAGCAGCTGTGGCGGCCGGTGTGGCAGGCGATGCCGGGCTCGTGGCCGAGCTGCGTGACCTTGAGCAGCACGACGTCGTTGTCGCAGTCGATCCGGATCTCGTGCACGGTCTGCAAGTGGCCCGATTCCTCGCCCTTGAACCACAGCTTGGCACGCGAGCGGCTGAAGTAGACGGCGCGGCCCAGTTCGGCCGTCTTGGCGAGGGCCTCGCGGTCCATCCAGGCGAACATCAGCACGTCGCCGCTGGCGGCCTCCTGCGCGATCACCGGCACCAGGCCGTTCGCGTCCCACTTCACTTCATCGAGCCAATTCATCGGGCTATTGTCCCACCCGCGGATGACCGCCACGCGGCCGGGCTCACTGGCGCACCAGAATGCCGCGCGCCGCCATGCAGGCCTTGGCCTGGCCGACGGTGTACTCGCCGTAGTGGAAGATGCTGGCGGCCAGCACGGCGTCGGCGCCGCCCTGTTGCACGCCGTCGGCCAAGTGGTCCAGGTTGCCGACGCCGCCGGAGGCGATCACCGGCACGCTCACTGCATCGCTCACGGCGCGAGTGAGCGCCAGGTCGAAGCCGCTCTTGGTGCCGTCGCGGTCCATGCTGGTCAGGAGAATCTCGCCGGCACCGCGACGCGCCATCTCGACCGCCCATTGCACCGCGTCCAGGCTGGTGTTCTTGCGCCCGCCGTGGCTGTAGACGTCCCAGCCGGGGCCGATCGGATTGCCGTCCGGGTCGATGCGCATTTCGTCTTGCGCCAAGCGCCGCTTGGCATCGATGGCCACCACGATGCACTGGGCGCCGTACTTGGCCGAGGCATCGGAGATCACCTGCGGATCGGCAATGGCGGCCGAGTTGAAGCTGGTCTTGTCGGCGCCCGCATTGAGCAGCCGGCGCACATCGGCCACCGTGCGCACACCCCCGCCCACGGTGAGCGGGATGAAGACCTGCGAGGCCACCGCCTCGATGATCGGCAGGATGAGATCTCGCCCGTCGCTGGTGGCGGTGATGTCCAGAAAGGTCAGTTCGTCGGCGCCCTGCGCGTTGTAGCGCGCCGCGATCTCGACCGGGTCGCCGGCGTCGCGCAGCTCGAGGAAGTTGACGCCCTTGACGACGCGGCCGCCGGTGACGTCCAGGCAGGGAATGATTCGCTTGGCAAGCATGATGTGTTGCAAAAAATGGGTTCAGGAAAGGGCAAGTTCTTGCCAGCCCTTCCATTGGGCGCCGCCGAAAAGCTGCACCGCCTCGTCGATGCGCGCGGCTTCCACGCACAGCATGTGGCGATAGCCATCCTCTGGCATGTCGGCCAGCTTGGCACTGAGCAGCGCGCCCGGGTTCCAGACCACGGTTTCGGTACAGCTGGCGCTTTGCGTGATGGCCAGGGTGGCGCTTGGCTGGACAAGGCGCAGACCACGCGAAGGTGCCGCGTAGACGCTGTCGAATTCGGCATCGAAGCGCAGCGCCGGCGCCATCTCCACATGCCGGTCATCGCGCACTGCATCCCAGCGGTTGGCGCCTTGCAGCCCTTCCAGGCGGACATCGGCAATGTCGTCCACGCGCAGGTAAGTGTGCAGGGCGGCGGCAAAGCTCCATGGCGCAGCGCCGGTGTTGTCCACCGTCAAGGTGATGCGCAGGCTGCGCGGCTTGAGCGTCGCCGCCAGGCGGGCACGGAAGGCATGCGGCCAGAAGGCGCGCGTAGCGTCGTTGTCGTGCAGAACGAGCGCCAGTTCGCCTGGCTCCGACTCCCGCCAGGGCTCTGGCTGCCAGGCCATGTTGCGCGCAAAGCCATGCTTGGGCAGACTGCCGCGCTGGTTGAACTGGGGAAAACAGATCGGCACACCGCCACGGATCGCGCTGTGGCCATCCATCAGCGCCTTGGGGCTGAGGTAGAGCCGCTCTGCGCCGCCGCTGGTCCAGGACAGCACCTGCGCGCCGTGCCGCGCCACCACGATCGCATCGCCCTCCGGCAGCGCCAGGCGGAGGGCGGGCAGGCCATGAAATTCGAGGGCTTGAATGGACATACCTCGATTCTAGGAGCCTGGGCATGCCGCGCGACGTTCTCCCGGCGCCAGGGCGCCATTGCGGCGTCCTGGAATTTGTCATGAAATGCGGTTGCCTCGCCAGACCACCGCGCATGGAGGAAGCAACATGAAGAAAAAACTGCCACCCGCCATTTGGATCCTGATCGCCATGGTGCTCGGCATCGTGCTGGGTTACATGATCTATGTCAGCTTTCCCAACCACAAGTCAGCGGCGGAGATCGCCGGCTACATCTCGCTGATCTCCGACGTGTTCCTGCGGCTGATCAAGATGCTGATCGGGCCGCTGGTGTTTTCCACACTGGTGGTGGGCATTGCGCACATGGGCGACGCATCGTCGGTGGGGCGGGTGTTCGGCAAGGCGCTGGGGTGGTTCATTACGGCCTCGCTGATTTCGCTGGTCCTTGGCCTTGTGATGGCCAACCTGCTGCAGCCCGGCGCCAACCTGGGTCTGCCGCTGCCGGACATCGGCGCCTCGGCCAACCTGGCGACCTCCAAGTTCACCCTGAAGGATTTCGTCAGCCACACGGTGCCCAAATCCTTTGCCGAAGCCATGGCGAACAACGAGATCCTACAGATCGTGGTGTTCTCGATGTTCTTCGGCGTCGCCCTGGCTTCGCTGGGCGAGAAGGGCAAGACGCTGGTGGCTGCCATCGACGAGCTCTCGCACGCCATGCTCAAGATCACCGGCTACGTGATGAAGCTGGCGCCGCTCGCAGTGCTGGCCGCCATGGCAGCGACAGTGGCGGTGAACGGGCTGGAGATCCTGCTCAAGTTCGCCGTCTTCATGGGCGACTTCTACCTGGGCCTGTTTCTCTTGTGGGGCGTACTGATCCTGGCCGGCTACACGTTCCTCGGCCGCCGCGTATTCAAGTTGCTGGTGCTGATCAAGGAGGCCTTCCTGCTGTCCTTCGCCACCGCCAGTTCCGAGGCGGCCTACCCGAAGATCCTCGACGCGCTCGACCGCTTCGGCGTCAAGCGCAAGATCTCCAGCTTCGTGATGCCGATGGGCTACTCCTTCAACCTGGACGGCTCGATGATGTATTGCACCTTTGCCGTGCTCTTCATTGCCCAGGCCTACAACATCCACCTGTCGATCGGCACGCAGATCACGATGCTCTTGATCCTCATGCTCACGTCCAAGGGCATGGCCGGCGTGCCGCGCGCTTCGCTGGTGGTGATCGCGGCCACGCTGAACCAATTCAACATTCCCGAGGCAGGCCTCTTGCTGATCCTGGGCGTGGACACCTTCCTGGACATGGGGCGCTCGGCCACCAACGCAGTGGGCAATTCCATCGCCACCGCGGTGGTCGCCAAGTGGGAGGGCGAACTGATGCCCGAGGACGAAGCCGCGGCCAATGCGCTCACCCTGGACACCGCCGAACCCGTGCCCGCCACGCAAGCGGCGCATGGCTGAGCAAAGGGGGCCGCAGATGCCGGCATTGCCCGCCTCACCCGTGGCCCGGCGCGGCGCCGCCGGCCTGCTGATGGCGCTGCTGGGCGGCCTGCTGCTGCTTTCGCCGGCCGCGCGCGCGCAAATCGAGCAGGACGCCACGCCGCCCACCGTCACGCCGGCGCCGGTCGAACTCTCGGGCACCCTGGCCAAGGTGCGGGCCAGCGGCAGCATCGCGCTGGGCTATCGCGAATCTTCGGTGCCCTTTTCCTTCCTGTCGCCGCGCAACGAGCCGGTGGGCTATTCGGTGGAGCTGTGCAAGGCGCTGGTCACGTCGATCGAGGACGCGATCAACAAGAGCCTCACGGTGCGCTGGGTGCCGGTGACCGCCGCCTCGCGCATCGACGCGGTGGAGCGCGGCCAGATCGACCTGGAATGCGGCTCCACCACCAACAACCTGGAACGACAGAAGCGCGTGGCCTTCTCGCCCACCATCTTCGTCTCGGGCACCAAGCTGCTGGTGAAGAAGGGCTCGCCGATACGCTCGTTTCGCGACTTGGCGGGCAAGCGGGTGGCCGTGACCGCCGGCACCACCAACGAGAAGACGCTGCACGAGCTCAATGCCAAGTTCAAGCTCGGCATGGCGATCGTTGCGTCGTCCGAGCATGCAGAGGCCTTCGAGCTGGTGGCCAAGGGACAGGCGGATGCCTTTGCCACCGACGATGTGCTGCTCTACGGCCTGATCGCCCAGCGCGCAGCCCAGGCCGACTATGTCGTGCTGGGCGACTACCTCTCTTACGACCCCTACGGCATCATGTTCCGCAAGGACGATCCGCAACTGGCCAAGGTGGTGCAGGAGGCTTTCCAGATCCTGGCCCAGGACGGCGAGATCGATCGCCAGTACAAGCGCTGGTTCCTGCGCAAACTCCCCACCGGCAGCAGCATCGACCTGCCGATGAGCGCCCAGCTGGCCAGCATCATCGAGCAACTGGCGGTCAAGCCAGAGAAGTAGCAGGGCCTGAACAGGCCCTCGTCAGGAGGCGTTGGCCAGCTCGTCGGCGCGGGCCTGGGCGGCGGCGAAATCGAGGTCGCCGGTGTAGATGGCACGGCCGCAGATCACGCCCTCGACGCCCTCGCCCTCCACCGCGCACAGTTTCTCGATGTCTTGCATGTTCGACAGTCCGCCCGAGGCGATCACCGGGATGGTGAGGCCCTGCGCCAGGCGCACGGTGGCCTCGATGTTGATGCCCGAGAGCATGCCGTCCCGGCCGATGTCGGTGTAGATGATCGACTCGACGCCGTAGTCCTCGAACTTCTTGCCCAGGTCGGCCACCTCGTGGCCGGTGAGCTTGCTCCAGCCGTCCGTGGCGACCTTGCCGTCCTTGGCGTCCAGGCCGACGATGATGTGACCGCCGAAGGCGCTGCAGGCGTCCTTCAGGAAGCCGGGGTTCTTCACCGCGGCGGTGCCTATGATCACGTAGCGCAGGCCGTCGTCGATGTAGCGCTCAATGGTGTCCAGGTCGCGGATGCCGCCGCCCAGCTGCACCGGGATGTCGTCACCCACTTCACGCAAGATCGACTTGATGGCGATGTGGTTCTGTGGCTTGCCGGCAAAGGCGCCATTCAGGTCGACCAGATGCAGGCGGCGCGCACCGGCGTCGACCCATTTGCGCGCCATGGCGGCGGGGTCTTCGCTGAAGATGGTGGATTGCTCCATGTCGCCCTGTTTCAGGCGAACGCAGCGGCCGTCTTTGAGATCGATTGCGGGAATCAACAGCATGGCAAGGGCACCCCGGCAGGGGGCTCAGGGGTTCCAGTGGAGAAAGTTTCGATAGAGCTGCAACCCGAATTCCGCACTTTTCTCTGGGTGGAATTGAGTCGCAAAAATATTATCGCGGGCCACGGCAGCGGTAAAGCGTTCACCGTATTCAGCCTCGCCCACACTGTGGCGCGGATCCATCGGCCGCGCGTAGAAGCTGTGCACGAAGTAGAACCAGGCCTCATCCGGCACCTTGGCCCACAGCGCATGCGGCTGGGCCTGGCGCACCTGGTTCCAGCCCATCTGCGGCACCTTGTAGCGGCTTCCATCGGGCTGCAGGCGGCCTGCAAGCTCGAACTTGACCACGCGTCCGGGGATCAGGTCCAGCCCGTCGGTGGCGCCCTCCTCGCTGTGGCTGAGCAGCATCTGCATGCCCACGCACACGCCGAACAGCGGCTTGCTGGCAGCCGCCTCGAGCACCGATTCGAGCAGGCCCGATTCGCGCAGCTCGCGCATGCAGTCGGGCATGGCGCCCTGCCCCGGCAGCACGACACGGGTGGCGTCACGCACCACCCGTGGATCGGAGGTGACGAAAACCTGCACGCCGACCTCGTCGGCCGCGTGCTGGACGGCTTGCGACACGGAGCGCAGATTGCCCATGCCGTAGTCGACGACCGCAACGGTATTAGCCATGCGTTCTGCTAGCGGAAAACTGAAAACATCACGAGGGAAGCCAAAGGTGGACTAGAGCGAACCCTTGGTGGAAGGAATGACGCCCGCGGAGCGCGGATCGAGCTCCAGCGCCGCGCGCAGCGCGCGGGCAAAGGCCTTGAAAACGGTTTCGCACTGGTGGTGCGCATTGACGCCCTTGAGGTTGTCGATGTGCAAGGTGACGAAGGCGTGATTTGCAAAGCCCTGGAAAAACTCATAAGTGAGCTGGCTGTCGAAGCCGCCGATCATGCCACTGGTGAAGGGCACGTCCATCACCAGGCCCGGCCGGCCGGAAAAATCGATGACCACGCGCGACAGCGCTTCGTCCAGCGGCACATAGGCGTGGCCATAGCGGCGGATGCCCTTCTTGTCGCCCACCGCCTTGGCCACCGCCTGGCCCAGGGTGATGCCGACGTCTTCCACCGTGTGGTGGCCGTCGATGTGCAGGTCGCCCTTGCAGTCGATCTCCAGGTCGATCAAGCCGTGGCGCGCGATCTGGTCGAGCATGTGGTCGAAGAAGCCGATGCCGGTGGAAAGCTGCGCGCGGCCGGTGCCGTCGAGGTTGACGCTCACCTTGATCTTGGTTTCAGCGGTATTGCGCTCGACCTGCGCCGTGCGCGCGCCGACTGCAACGCTGGTGACTGCTTCGGGAGCCGTGGGGGTGTTCATAGAGATTGTTCGAGGGCTGCCAGCATCTGCCGATTCTCGTCGGGCGTTCCGACCGTGAGCCGCAGGCAATTGGCCAGCAATGGGTGCATTTTAGAAATGTTCTTGACCAGCACGCCGCGCGCCTTCATGCCCTCGAAGGCCTTGCTGGCATCGGGCACCCGCACCAGGATCATGTTGGCCTGGCTGGGCCAGCTCTTCACCGCCGGCAAGCGGGCCAGCGCCTCGAAGATCCAGGCGCGCTGTTCGCGGATGGTCCTGGCCTGGTGGGCGAAGACCTCTGCATGCTCGAGCGCGAAGAGCGCGCACTCGCAGTTGAGCACGCTGATGTTGTAGGGCGGGCGCAGCTTGTCGATCTCGGCGACGAGTGCGGCCGGCCCCATCAGGTAGCCCAGGCGCGCCCCGGCCAGGCCGAACTTGCTGAGGGTGCGCATCAAGAGCACGTGGCCGTACTTCGCCACGCGGTCGATGTAGCTGCGCGCGGCAAAGGGCTGGTAGGCCTCGTCGATCACCACCAGGCCGCCCTGCGCGCCCTGGGCTTCGATGATCCTGTCGATCACCGCGTCGTCCCACAGGTTGGCCGTCGGGTTGTTGGGGTAGGCCAGGTAGACGATGGCCGGGCGTTCCTTGGCGATGGCGGCCAGCATGGCGGCCTCGTCGAGCTCGAAGTCGGCCGTGAGCGGCACACCGACGAAGGCGAGGCCCTGCAGCTGCGCGCTCATGGCGTACATCACGAAGCCGGGCACCGGCGCCAGAATGGTGGCGCCAGGCAGGTCGCAGGCCATGGCCAAGAGCGAGATCAGCTCGTCCGAGCCGTTGCCGAGCATCAGGGCAAAGCCCTCCGGCAGGCCCGCGTGGGCGGCCAGCGCGCGCTGCAGGTCGGCGATGCGTTCGCCGGGATAGCGGTTGACCGCTACCGCGCCCAGGCGCCGGCCCAGCTCGGCCTGCAGCGCTGGCGGCAGGCCGAAGGGGTTCTCCATGGCGTCGAGCTTGACCAGGCCGCGCGAATCCTGCACCGCATAGGCATGCATGCCCTGCACGTCGGCGCGGATGCGTTGCAGGGGGGACTTGGCGATGGGCTCGGTTGCGTTCATGAAGGAAGAATTCAGTGGGTGCAGCGAAAGCTGTTCTGCAGGGCCGCCTTGACGACCAGCTGCACGGGCATGTCGGCCTCGTAGCTGTCCGCGTTGCGGCTCAGTTCGCTCTGGTAGAGCGCGCGCGCCATGGTGGGCTCGAGGCGCCGGCCTTCGATGCAGAAGCTCGGCTTCTGGCCATTGCGCAGGGCGATGTCGCTGGCTTCGCGCAGGCCTTCCATCACGCCGACCAGGTAGTAGCTGGCGTAGATCTTTCCTTCTTTCTCGTTGGCTTCCAGCGTGCGCATTTCCCGGATGCTCATGGCCTGTGCGCCGGCGGCAGCCAAGAGCAGGGCCAGCACGGCCGACGCGCGAACCACCCGCATGACTACTTGTCCAGCCGCATGCGAGCGGCTTCGGCATGCGCCTGCAGGCCCTCGCCCTCGGCCAGGGTCACGGCGATCGGGCCCAGCACCTGGGCCCCGGCCTGGCTCACCTCGATCAGGCTGCTGCGCTTCTGGAAGTCGTAGACGCCCAGCGGGCTGGAGAAGCGCGCGGTGCCGCTGGTGGGCAGCACGTGGTTCGGGCCGGCGCAGTAGTCACCCAGGCTTTCGCTGGTGAAGGCGCCCAGGAAGATCGCGCCGGCATGGCGCAGCAGCGGTTCCCAGCGGGCAGGCTCGCGGCTGCTCACTTCCAGGTGCTCCGGCGCAATGCGGTTGCTGATCTCGCAAGCCTCTTCCATGCTCTTCGTGTGGATGAGGGCGCCGCGGCCGTTGAGCGACGCGGCAATGATCTGGGCGCGCGGCATGGTGGGCAGCAAGCGGTCGATCTCGCGCTGCACGGCGTCAATGTAGGCCGCATCCGGACACAGCAGGATGCTTTGCGCCAGCTCGTCGTGCTCGGCCTGACTGAACAGGTCCATGGCTACCCAGTCGGGCGGCGTGGTGCCGTCGGCCAGCACCAGGATCTCGCTGGGGCCGGCGATCATGTCGATGCCCACGGTGCCGAACACGCGGCGCTTGGCCGCGGCCACGTAGGCATTGCCGGGGCCGGTGATCTTGTCGACCGCCGGCACGCTGGCGGTGCCGTAGGCCAGCGCCGCCACCGCCTGGGCGCCGCCCAGGGTGAAGGCGCGCGTGACGCCGGCCACGTGGGCAGCGGCCAGCACCAACGGGTTCTTTTCGCCGCCCGGGGTGGGCACCACCATGATGATCTCGCCCACGCCGGCCACGTGGGCCGGAATGGCGTTCATCAGCACGCTGGAAGGATAGGCGGCCTTGCCGCCCGGCACGTAGATGCCGACGCGATCCAGCGGCGTGACCTTCTGGCCGAGCAGGGTGCCGTCTTCGTCGCGATAGCTCCAGCTTTCGCCGCAGGCCTTCTTTTGCGCCTCGTGGTAGCTGCGCACACGGCGTGCGGCCGATTCCAGCGCCTGGCGCTGCGCGGCGGGCAGGCCGTCGAAGGCAGCACGCAGCTCGGCGGCGCTCAGTTCCAGCGCCTTCATGTCCTTGGCCTCGAGCCGGTCGAAGCGTGCGGTGTACTCGAGCACTGCCGCGTCGCCGCGCTGGCGCACGTCGTCCAGGATGTCCGCCACCCGCTGCTCGATGGCCGCGTCGGTTTCATCCGACCAATGCAGGCGCGCCTTGAAGTCGGCTTCGAAACTGGCGGAGGCGGTCGACAGACGCGCGGGGGCGGCGGTGAGGGTCATGGGTTGCCGGGGGTCGCCTTGGCAAAGGCGTCGATGATGTGGCGGATGGGTTCGCGCTTGAGCTTGAGCGCGGCTTGGTTCACCACCAGGCGGGCGCTGATGTCCATGATGCGCTCGACCTCGACCAGGTGATTGGCCTTGAGCGTGTTGCCGGTGGACACCAGGTCGACGATGGCGTCGGCCAGGCCGGTGAGCGGCGCCAGCTCCATGCTGCCGTAGAGCTTGATCAGGTCGACGTGCACGCCCTTGCTGGCAAAGAACTCGCGCGCCAGCCCGACGTACTTGGTCGCCACCTTGATGCGCGCGCCCTGGCGCACGGCCGAGGCGTAGTCGTAGTCGGCGCGCACCGCCACGCTCAGGCGGCAGGCGGCAATCTTCAGGTCGAGCGGCTGGTACAGGCCCTGGTTGCCATGCTCGAGCAAGACGTCGAGCCCGGTCACGCCCAGGTCGGCGCCACCGTACTGCACATAGGTGGGCACGTCGGAGGCGCGAACCAGCACCACGCGCACGTCGGGCCGGGTGGTGGCGAGGATGAGCTTGCGCGATTTTTCGGGGTCTTCCGTCACCTCGATGCCGGCAGCGGCCAGCAGAGGCAGGGTCTCCTCGAAGATGCGGCCCTTGGAAAGCGCCAGGGTGATCACGCTGCGGCTCCCGTCACCCGCTCGATGTCGGCACCGATCGCGCGCAGCTTGCTTTCCATGCGGTCGTAGCCACGGTCCAGGTGGTAGATGCGGTCGACCAGGGTTTCGCCATCGGCCACCAGGCCGGCGATCACCAGGCTGGCCGACGCCCGCAGGTCGGTCGCCATCACGGTGGCGCCGGACAGCTGCGGCACGCCTTCGATCACGGCCACCTTGCCGTCGGTCTGGATCTTGGCGCCCAGGCGCAGCATCTCGTCGACGTGCATGAAGCGGTTCTCGAAGATGGTCTCGGTCACCGTGGAGGTGCCCTGCGCGATCACGTTGAGCGCCATGAACTGGGCCTGCATGTCGGTCGGGAAGCCCGGGTATTCGGTGGTGCGAAAGCTTTGCGCCTTCAGGCGGCCGCTGGCGCGCACGCGGATGCCGCCCTCCACCGCCGTGACTTCGGCGCCGGCTTCGATGAGCTTTTCGATCACCGCGTCCAGGTGATCCGCGCGGCCATGGCGCAGCAGCACGTCGCCGCCGGCCGCCGCCACCGCGCACAGGAAGGTGCCGGCCTCGATGCGGTCGGCCACCACGCGGTGCTCGCAGCCATGCAGGCGCTCGACGCCCTGGATGCGGATGCGGCTGGTGCCGTGGCCTTCGATCTTCGCGCCCATCGCGATCAGCATCTCGGCCAGGTCGGTGATCTCCGGTTCCTGGGCGGCGTTCTCCAGCACCGTCTCGCCGTCGGCCAGGGCGGCGGCCATAAGGAAGTTCTCGGTGCCGGTGACGGTGACCATGTCGGTGGTGATGCGCGCGCCATGCAGGCGGGTGCGGCCCTTCTGCAGCGTGGCGACCATGTAGCCGTGCTCGACGCTGATCTCGGCGCCCATGGCGTGCAGGCCCTTGATGTGCTGGTCCACCGGACGCGAGCCGATGGCGCAGCCGCCCGGCAGCGAAACCTTGGCATGGCCGAAGCGCGCGATCAGCGGGCCCAGGGCCAGCACGGACGCACGCATGGTCTTCACCAGCTCGTAGGGCGCTTCGGGGTGGGTGAGGTCGCGTGCGTTCAAGCGCACGGTGCCGTTGTCGTCGCGATCGGCCACGACGCCCATGTTGCGCACCAGCTTGAGCATGGTGGCCACGTCCTGCAGGCGCGGCACGTTGTGCAGCACGACCGGCTCCTCGGTCAGGAGGGCGGCACAGAGTTCGGGCAGGGCGGCGTTCTTGGCGCCGGAAACGGGGACTTCGCCGCGAAGCTGGCGCCCGCCGCGAATCAGCAATTTGTCCATGAGCAGTCCAGAAAGATGAGGGCTAGCGCGATTGGGCGGCCCACTCGGCCGGCGTGAAGGTTTTCATCGAGAGGGCATGCACCTCGTCCGTATGCATTTTCTCACCGAGCGTCTTGTAGACCCGCTGGTGGCGCTGGATGAGGCGCTTGCCCTCGAATTCGGCCGAAACGATGGTGGCATACCAGTGCCGGCCGTCGCCCTCGAGCGCGATGTGCTCGCACGGCAGGCCGGCGGCGATGATGGATTGCAGTTCTTCGGCGGTCATGTCAACGCCCGCCCGGCCGCCCGAAGGGCGTTGCGCCCCCTCGGGGGGCAGCGATACACGAAGTGATGAGCGTGGGGGTCATGGTGCGTTATCCGCGGATCTTGTAGCCAATGCGCAAGAGGTGCACGGCCAGGGCGCTCACGATGAGCCAGGCGCCGCCGACGATGGCCAGGCTGAGCCAGGGCGACGCATCGCTCACGCCGAAGAAGCCATAGCGAAAGCCGTCGATCATGTAGAAGAAGGGATTGAGGTGACTCACCTTCTGCCAGAAGGGCGGCAGCGAATGGATCGAATAGAACACGCCCGACAGGAAGGTCATGGGCATGATCAGGAAGTTCTGGAACACCGCCATCTGGTCGAACTTTTCCGACCACAGGCCGGCGATCAGCCCCAGTGTGCCGAGCATGGCAGCGCCGAGGAAGGCGAACACCAGGACCCAGAGCGGCGCGACGAAGCCGGGCACGGCAAAGAAGAGACAGACGGCGAACACGCCCACGCCCACTGCGATGCCGCGCACGATCGAGGAGCCCACGTAGGCAAAGAACCAGCCCCAGTGCGACAGCGGCGTGAGCAGCACGAACACCAGGTTGCCCATGATCTTGCTCTGGATCAGCGAGGACGAGCTGTTGGCAAAGGCGTTCTGCAGCACGCTCATCATCACCAGGCCGGGAATGAGGAAGGCGGTGTAGCTGACGCTGCCGTAGACCTTCACGTGGTCTTCCAGCACGTGGCCGAACACCATCAGGTAAAGCACGGCGGTGAGCACCGGCGCGCCCACGGTCTGGAAGCCGACCTTCCAGAAGCGCAGGACCTCCTTGTAAAGCAGCGCGCGCCAGCCAACGGCGGTGATCATCATCTTGCCACCTCCAGCGGCGTCTGCTCGCCGGCCATCAGGTCGATGAACACGTCTTCGAGGTCAGCCTTGCGCATCTCGACGTCTTCCACGGCCAGGCCGGCCTGGCGGATGGCGGCCAGCAACTGCTCGACCTCGTGTGCGTTCTGCGCCGGCAGCTGCACGATCCGGCCGGTGATGCGCGCGTGGCGGGCGATCTCCCAGGGCAGCTGGCCGTCGGTCTTGAAGCGCAGCACGTTGCTGGCGGCCGCGCGCAGCAGCTCGCTGGTGCGGTCCAGCGCGATCACGCGGCCCTGCTTGAGCATGGCGATGCGGCTGCACAGGGCTTCCGCCTCTTCCAGGTAGTGCGTGGTGAGCAGTACGGTGCTGCCCTGCTTGTTGAGCTTGGCGACAAACTGCCAGAGCGTCTGGCGCAGCTCGACGTCGACGCCGGCGGTGGGCTCGTCCAGCACGATCACCGGCGGCTTGTGCACCAGCGCCTGCGCCACGAGCACGCGGCGCTTCATGCCGCCCGAAAGCTGGCGCATGTTGGCGCCGGCCTTGTCAGACAGGCCCAGGCTGTGCAGCAACTCGTCGATCCAGTCGTCGTTGTTGCGGATGCCAAAGTAGCCCGACTGGATACGCAGCGCCTCGCGCACGTTGAAGAAGGGATCGAACACCAGCTCTTGCGGCACCACGCCGAGCTGGCGCCGGGCATCGGCAAACTGGGCCTGCACGTCCAAGCCATGCACGCGCACCGCACCGGTCGTGGGCCGCGACAAGCCGGCCAGGATGCTGATCAGGGTGGTCTTGCCGGCGCCGTTCGGCCCCAGCAGCCCGAAGAATTCGCCAGGCTCGATGTCGAAGCTGACGTTGTCGAGGGCTTGCAGACCCGCCTTGCCTTGGGCGCGCTGTTGGCGCGAGGGGGGATAAGTCTTGGAAACAGACTGAAACGAGATGGCGGGCATGGAAGGGCGCGATTTTACGGGCCCGGGGAAATCCCCGCCCCGCGCCGGCCACACCGGGCCGGCTCAGGGTGCGACCGGCTCAGGGTGCGGCCGGCAGCAGCGCGGCGACGCCGTAGAGCGAGGCCAGTTCGCGCAGGCGGGTCGGCAGGGCCTTGACGGCGAAGCCGCGACCCAGGGCCAGGGCTTCGCGCCGGCAATCGAGCAGCACGGCCAGCGCGGAGGAATCGAACTGGGCGAGCGCGCTGGCGTCTACCACCGTGGACGAGCCGTTGCTCCCCGCCACGCCTTGCTGCAGCATGCGCAGGCAGGCGGGCACGTCGTCGTGCGTGAGCTTGGCGGGCAGAACCAGCATCATGGCCATTGGAAAGCGCCCGCGCCTCAGCTCTTGGCGCCGCTGACGCCAGTGACACCAGCCTTGTTGCGCGCTGCCAGGGAGGCAATCAAGCCGTCGATGCCCTTGCTGTTGATCTCCTGGGTGAACTGGGTGCGATAGGTATCGACCAGCCAGATGCCCAGCACGTTGAGGTTGTAGATCTTCCAGCCACCGGCCTCGCCCGGGGTCTTTTCCAGGCGGTAGTCGAGCTGCACCGGCTCGCCGCTGCCGCGCACCTCGGTACGCACCAGCACTTCCTTGTCTTCGGCTGAGCCACGGAAGGGCCGCACGGTGACTTCCTGGTCGGTGACCTGGTCGAGCGCGCCGGCATAGGTGCGCACCAGCAGCGTCTTGAATTCTTCCTGCAGGCGCTTTTGCTGCTCCGGCGTGGCTTCACGCCACTTCGGGCCGACGGTCGAGGCGGTCATGCGCTGGAAGTTGACGTTGGGCATGATCTTGGTGTCGACCAGCAGCATGATCTTGTTGATGTCGCCGGCCTTGATCGACTTGTCGGACTTGATCGTCTGCAGCACGTCGGTGGTCAGGCGCTTGACCAGCGCATCGGGCGCCTCGTCGGCGGCGCGCGCCAAGGGCGCCAGCCCGACGGCCGCACCCACCAGCAGCGCGCCGGCCAGCAGCACACGGCCGAAGCCGCGGCGTTGATGAAGAGTGGCAGTGGTCGTCTTGTTGTGCATGATGTGAAAGATCCCTTGTTCGATGCGCTCGCACGATGTTCCTGCCCGCTTAGGGGCCGGTTTCGTGCGCGAGGTTCCCGTTGTGTTGTAGGCGCGCGCGCCGTGGCTCAAGGCTCGTCAGGCGGATTGCCGTCGTAGACGTCATTGCGCCGGCGCTGCAGGAAGATGTCCCGCGTGAACGAATACTTGTCGAGGGCCATCTGGTCAAGCATGCGGTCGACCTTCAGCAATTCGGCCCGGGCATCCACCAGACGCAAGGCATACATCGAGTTGCGCAACGGAATGTTGTCGACGTTGGAGATCAGCCCACCTTGATAGTCCACCGGCAACGCCGCCGTGTCGCGCACGGTCGACGGCCCGAGGATGGGTAGCACCAGGTAGGGGCCCGCGCCCACGCCATAGCGTCCCAGGGTCTGGCCGAAATCTTCGCGATGCCGCTCGATGCCCGCCTCGCTGGCAACATCGAGAAAGCCGCCCAGCCCGAAGAAGGTGTTGACGTTCACCCGCATGAAGGTTTGCGCGCTTTGCTGGCCACGCAGCTGCATCACGCTGTTGGCAAAGCTCCAGACGTCGGTCAGGTTGTTGAAGAAGTTGGTGACGCCGGTGCGCAGCAGTTGCGGAACGACGGTCTCGTAGGCCACGGCCACGGGCCGCATGACCGCGCCGTCGACGACGTCGTTGAAGCGCGTCACGCCGCGGTTGAAGGGCTCGAGCGGGTCGACTGGATTGGCTTGCGGGCCGGTGGCACAACCGCCCAGGCAGGCCGCGACCAGGGCCACGGCCCCGAGCCGGCGGGCCGTGCTGCCGGGCGCGCTACCCGCCCCGTGGCGGATCAAAGTTGGCTTCATTTCTTGTTGTTGGACGTGCCCCCCGCAGCTTGGCTGCCTTCCGCGGCCTTGCTGTAGAGGAATTGGCTGATCAGGTTTTCAAGGACTACCGCCGACTGGGTTGCCGTGATGGTGTCGCCCGCCTGCAGGTTTTTTTCTTCCGCGCCTGCCTCGATGCCAATGTACTGTTCACCGAGAAGGCCGCTGGTCAGGATCTTGAGCGAGCTGTCCTTGGGGAAACTGTAACGGCTTTGCAACGCCAATGTTACGTCTGCCTGAAAGTTCTTGTCGTCGAAGGTGATGGATTCAACACGCCCCACCACCACGCCGGCGCTCTTGACCGCGGTTTGCGGCTTCAGCCCGCCGATGTTGTCGAAACGCGCGCTCACCTTGTAGGTGCTCTGGAAGCTCAGGCTCAGCAGGTTGGCCGACTGCAGCGCAAGGAACAGCAAGGCAGCAGCGCCGATCAGCACGAACAGGCCGACCCAGATGTCGTTCTTGGAACGTTGCATTTCTTGTACCCTTCTCTTTTCTATCTCTTCAGCGCCCGCACGCTCTTTTTCAGATGCTGAACATCATGGCGGTGAGCACGAAGTCCAGCCCCAGCACCGCCAGCGACGCCATCACCACCGTGCGCGTGGTGGCCCGGGACACGCCTTCCGGCGTGGGCTGCGCCTCATAGCCTTGCAGCAGCGCCACGAAGGTGACCGTGACGCCGAACACCAGGCTCTTGACCACGCCGTTGCCGACATCGCGCCAGACATCGACACCGCCCTGCATCTGGCCCCAGAAGGCGCCCGAATCCACGCCCAGCATGACGACGCCCACCACATAGCCGCCGGCCACGCCGACAGCACTGAACACCGCCGCCAGCAGCGGCATGGTGATGACGCCCGCCCAGAAGCGCGGCGCCAGGATGCGCTGCACCGGGTCGACCGCCATCATCTCCATGGCGCTCAGTTGTTCGCCCGCCTTCATCAGGCCGATCTCTGCGGTCAGCGAGGTGCCGGCGCGGCCAGCGAACAGCAAGGCCGCCACCACTGGCCCCAGCTCGCGCACCAGGCTCAGCGCCACCAGCAGCCCCAGCGCATCGGCGGAGCCATAGCGCTGCAAGGTGTAGTAGCCCTGCAGCCCCAGCACGAAGCCGACGAACAGGCCCGAGACCGCAATGATCGCCAGCGAGTAGTTGCCCAGAAAGTGGATCTGGTCGCGCACCAGGCCAAAGCGGCGCGCGCTGGCGCCGGCTTGTGCCAGCAGGCGCACGAACAGCTGCGCCCCCCAGCCCAGGTCGGACAGCTTGGAGCGCACGGCAAAGCCGAGGTCGGACGGGCGCCAAATACTCATGCCCGCCCCCCATCGGCGTTGCCGAAATCATCGTCCACGCTGACGCCCGGATAGTGGAAATGCACCGGCCCGTCGGCCAGCGCATTGACGAACTGATGCACCAGCGGATCGGTGCTTTCGCGCACCTCGGCCGGCGAGCCCTCGGCCGCCACGCGGCCGTTGGCGAGGATCACCACGTGGTCGGCGATGCCGAAGGTTTCCTCCAGGTCGTGCGAAACCACGATGCTGGTCAACCCCAGCGAGTCATTCAGGCGCCGGATCAGCTGCGCGGCGGTACCCAGCGAAATCGGGTCGAGTCCGGCAAAGGGCTCGTCATACATCACCAGTTCGGGATCGAGCGCGATGGCGCGCGCCAGTGCCACGCGCCGCGCCATGCCGCCGGAAACTTCGCTGGGCATCAGGTCGCGCGCGCCGCGCAGGCCCACGGCCTCCAGCTTCATCAGCACGATGTCGCGCACCAGCGCCTCGGACAGCGGGGTGTGCTCACGCAGCGGAAAGGCGACGTTGTCGAACACGCTCATGTCGGTGAACAGCGCGCCGAACTGGAACAGCATGCCCATGCGCCGGCGCGCCTGATAAAGCTGCGTCCGGTCGAGGCTGGCGACGTCCTGGCCATCGAACAAGGCCTCGCCGCGCTGGGCGCGCAACTGCCCGCCGATCAGCCGCAGGACCGTGGTCTTGCCGCCGCCGGACGCGCCCATGATGGCGGTGACCCGCCCGCGCGGAACGCGAAACGACACGCCGTCCAGGATGACGCGTGTGTCGTAGCCGAAGGCAAGGTTCCTGAATTCGACGAGTGAGGAGGGAATGGCCAAGGCGGTCATCGTGCAAAAAAAAGAGAGCCGGGTGTTCCGATGAGGGAATCCCGGCTCTGCGGTTACACGATGATAAATGAACGCGATGGCTGGCGTTTTTCCAACACTAGGAGGCCGTCGGGCTTGGGCATGGCCCCGCGCCGCTGCCTGGGACTGCCAGGCAAGGCGTGGGCGAGGCCGTGTGGCGAGCCACACAACGAGCCCGCAACGCGGCATGGCAGTCCCAGGCAGCGCGAAGGGTTGCGCGAGACAGGGCGCATGCGGCGTTGCCAATGCTCGCTGGACTTCAGTCCAGCTTGCGCTTGGCGCCTTGCCTGCGCCCTGCCTCGCGCAACGCGGGGCCATGCCCAAGCCCGACAGCCTCCTAGCGCGGCAGGTCGCTGAAGCCCATCAGGAACTCGTCCACCGCGCGAGCGGCCTGGCGGCCTTCGCGGATGGCCCACACCACCAGCGACTGGCCGCGGCGGATGTCGCCGGCGGCAAACACCTTCGGCACGTTGGTGGCATAGCCGCCGATGAACTCGACCGTGGCCTTGGCATTGCCGCGCGCATCCTTCTCGACGCCGAAGGCTTCCAGCATCGGCGCGACGGGGCTGACAAAGCCCATGGCCAGCAGCACCAGGTCGGCCTTGAGCACCTGCTCGCTGCCGGGCACCTCGACCATCTTGCCGTCCTTCCACTCGACGCGAACGGTCGTGAGGCCGGTGACCTTGCCCTTCTCGCCGATGAATTCCTTGGTCGAGATGGCGAACTCGCGCTCGCAACCTTCTTCGTGGCTGGAGCTGGTGCGCAGCTTGATCGGCCAGTAGGGCCACGTCATCGGACGGTTTTCCTCGATGGGCGGCTGCGGCAGCAGTTCAAACTGCGTGACGCTGGCGGCGCCGTGGCGATTGCTGGTGCCCACGCAGTCGGAGCCCGTGTCGCCGCCGCCGATCACGATAACGTGCTTGCCGGAGGCAGTGATCTGGCCCTTGACCTTGTCGCCGGCGTTGACCTTGTTCTGCTGCGGCAGAAACTCCATCGCGAAATGGATGCCGTCCAGGTCGCGGCCGGGCACCGGCAGGTCGCGCGACTGCTCGGCGCCGCCGGTCAGCACCACCGCATCGAACTCCTTGTCGAGCTCTTCGGGCGTGACCGTTTCCTTGGCCCAGTTGGTGACCTTGGAACCCTTGCCCAGCGGATCCTTGGCAGCGCCCACGACCACGCCGGTGCGGAACACCACGCCTTCGGCCTTCATCTGCTCGACGCGGCGGTCGATGTGCGACTTCTCCATCTTGAAGTCGGGGATGCCATAGCGCAGCAGGCCGCCGATGCGGTCGTTCTTCTCGAACAGGGTGACGTCATGGCCGGCACGCGCCAGCTGCTGCGCCGCCGCCATGCCGGCCGGGCCGGAACCCACCACCGCCACCTTCTTGCCGGTCTTGTGGCGCGCCGGATGCGCCTCGACCCAGCCCTCTTCCCAGGCGCGGTTGATGATGGCGTGCTCGATCGACTTGATGCCCACCGGGTCGTCGTTCACGTTGAGCACGCAGGCGGCTTCGCAGGGCGCCGGGCAGATGCGGCCGGTGAACTCGGGGAAGTTGTTGGTCGAATCCAGCACCGCGAAGGCGCTTTGCCAATCGTTGCGATAAACGAGGTCGTTGAAGTCCGGAATGATGTTGTTGACCGGGCAGCCGCTGTTGCAAAAGGGCGTGCCGCAGTCCATGCAGCGTGCGCCCTGGACCTTTGCCTGTTCGGCGTTCAGGCCGACCACGAATTCCTTGTAATGCTTGACGCGCTCCTTGACGGGCTTGTAGCCCTCCTCGATGCGCTCATGCTCCATGAAGCCGGTGATTTTTCCCATCGTGCTGTCCTTGTGTTCTTGTGTGTGCTGCTGCCTTGGGCTCAGACCTTGGCCGGCTGGCGCGTGGCATGCGGCTCCAGGCCCACATGCGCGTTGTTGCCGCTGCTGCTGGCTTCCACCTCGCGGTCGTGGATCTCGGACAGTGCGCGCTTGTACTCGTTCGGGAACACCTTGACGAAGCGGGTGCGCGCCGTCGCCCAGTGGTCCAGCAGCTCGCGTGCGCGCTTGCTGCCGGTCCAGCGGTGGTGGTCTTCCAAGAGCTTGCGCAGCAGCGCCTCGTCGGTCTGACCGCCGTGCCAGACGGCGCGCTTGACGCTGGCGGTCTGCTCGGCCGAGGTCAGCACCTTGTCCAGCGAGACCATCGACAGGTTGCAGCGCGAGGCGAATTCGCCGTCCTCGTCGTAGACGAAGGCCACGCCGCCGCTCATGCCGGCCGCGAAGTTGCGCCCGGTCTTGCCCAGCACGGCCACCGTGCCGCCGGTCATGTATTCGCAGCCATGGTCGCCGGTGCCTTCGACCACCGCCGTGGCGCCCGACAGGCGCACGGCAAAGCGCTCGCCGGCCACGCCGCACAGGAAGGCCTCGCCGGTGGTCGCGCCGTAGAGCGCGGTGTTTCCGACGATGGTGTTCTTGATCGCTTCACCGCGGAAATCCAGGCTCGGGCGCACCACCACGCGGCCGCCCGACAGGCCCTTGCCGGTGTAGTCGTTGGCGTCACCGATCAGGTAAAGCGTGATGCCGCGCTGCAGGAAGGCGCCGAAGGACTGGCCGCCCGTGCCTTCCAGCTGGATGCGGATCGAGTCGTCCGGCAGGCCCTGCGGATGCACCTTGGTCAGCGCGCCCGAGAGCATCGCGCCCACCGAGCGGTTGACGTTGCGCGCCACCTCGATGAACTGCACCTTTTCGCCCTTTTCGATGGCGGGGCGCGACTTCTCGATCAGCTTGACGTCCAGGCTCTTTTCCAGTCCGTGGTCCTGGTTCTCCACATGGAAGCGCGGCACTTCGGCCGGCACCTCGGCTCTGGCGAACAGGCGGCTGAAGTCCAGGCCGCGTGCCTTCCAGTGCTCGATGCCCTTGCGCATGTCGAGCAGGTCGGCGCGGCCGATCAGGTCGTCGAACTTGCGCACGCCCAGCTGGGCCATGATCTGGCGCACTTCCTCGGCGACGAAGAAGAAGTAGTTCACCACGTGCTCGGGCTTGCCGGTGAACCTCTTGCGCAGCACCGGGTCTTGCGTGGCCACGCCCACCGGGCAGGTGTTGAGGTGGCACTTGCGCATCATGATGCAGCCCTCCACCACCAGCGGGGCGGTGGCAAAGCCGAATTCATCGGCGCCCAGCAGCGCGCCGATGGCGACGTCGCGGCCGGTCTTCATCTGGCCGTCGGCCTGCACCCGGATGCGCCCGCGCAGGCGGTTCAGCACCAAGGTCTGCTGGGTTTCGGCCAAGCCGATTTCCCAGGGGCTGCCGGCATGCTTGATGGACGACCAGGGCGATGCGCCCGTGCCGCCGTCATGGCCGGCGATCACCACGTGGTCGCTCTTGCACTTGGCGACGCCCGCGGCGATGGTGCCCACGCCCACCTCGCTGACCAGCTTGACGCTGATGCTGGAATGCGGCGCCACGTTCTTCAGGTCGTGGATCAGCTGCGCCAGGTCTTCGATGGAGTAGATGTCGTGGTGCGGCGGCGGCGAGATGAGGCCCACGCCCGGAACCGAGTAGCGCAGCGCGCCGATGTAGTTCGACACCTTGCCGCCGGGCAGCTGGCCGCCTTCGCCGGGCTTGGCGCCTTGCGCCATCTTGATCTGGATCTGGTCGGCCGAGGACAGGTACTCGGCGGTGACGCCGAAGCGGCCCGAAGCCACCTGCTTGATGCGCGAGCGCAGCGAGTCGCCATCCGCAAGCGGCAGGTCGACCTCGACGTTGGCTTCGCCGATCACGCTCTTGAGCGTGTCGCCCTTCTTGATCGGGATGCCCTTGAGTTCGTTGCGGTAGCGCGCCGGGTCTTCGCCGCCCTCGCCGGTGTTGCTCTTGCCGCCGATGCGGTTCATGGCAATGGCCAGCGTGGAATGCGCCTCGGTGCTGATGGAGCCCAGTGACATGGCGCCGGTGGCGAAGCGCTTGACGATCTCGGCCGCCGGCTCGACTTCGTCCACGGGGATGGCCTTGGTCGGATCGAACTTGAACTCGAACAGGCCACGCAGCGTCAGGTGACGCCGGCTCTGGTCGTTGACGAGCTGCGCGTATTCCTTGTAGGTGCTGAAGTTGTTGGCGCGCGTGCTGTGCTGCAGCTTGGCAATCGCGTCGGGCGTCCACATGTGCTCTTCACCACGGGTGCGCCACGCGTATTCGCCGCCGGCGTCCAGCATGTTGGACAGCACCGGGTCGTCGCCGAAGGCGGCCTTGTGCGTGCGGATGGCTTCCTGCGCGATCTCGAACACGCCGATGCCCTCGACCCGGCTGGCGGTGCCGGTGAAGTACTTTTCGACCGTCTCGGTGTTCAGGCCGATGGCCTCGAACAGCTGGGCGCCGCAATAACTCATGTAGGTGGACACACCCATCTTCGACATGATCTTGGACAGGCCCTTGCCGATCGCCTTCACATAGTTGTAGATGGCCTTCTCGGCGCTCATGTCGCCGGGCAGGTCTTCGTGCATGGCGGCCAGGGTTTCCATCGCCAGGTAGGGATGGACGGCTTCGGCGCCGTAGCCGGCCAGCACGCCGAAGTGATGCACTTCGCGCGCCGAGCCGGTTTCCACCACCAGGCCGGCGGTGGTGCGAAGGCCTTCGCGTACCAGGAACTGGTGCACCGCCGACAGCGCCAGCAGCGCCGGAATGGCGATCTGGGTGGCGCTGACGCCGCGATCGCTGACGATCAGGATGTTGTGGCCGCCCTTGATGGCATCGACCGCTTCCGCGCACAGTGAAGCCAGCTTGGCTTCCACGCCCTCATCGCCCCACGCCAGCGGGTAGGTGATGTCCAGCGTATAGCTCTTGAACTTGCCCTGCGTGTACTTGCCGATGTCGCGGATCTTGGCCATGTCGGCAAAGTCCAGGACCGGCTGCGACAACTCGAGCCGCATCGGCGGGTTGACCTGGTTGATGTCCAGCAGGTTCGGCTTCGGGCCGACGAAGGACACCAGCGACATCACGATCGCCTCGCGGATCGGGTCGATCGGCGGGTTGGTCACTTGCGCGAACAGCTGCTTGAAGTAGTTGTACAGCGGCTTGTTCTTGCTGGACAGCACGGCCAGCGGGCTGTCGTTGCCCATGGAGCCGATGCCTTCTTCACCCGCCTGCGCCATCGGACTCATCAGGAACTTGATGTCTTCCTGCGTGTAGCCGAAGGCCTGCTGCTGGTCCAGGAGCTTGACCTCGGACTTGGGCACCGTGACCGATTCGGCCTGCACGCTGTCGAGCTTGATGCGCAGGTTCTCGATCCACTGCTTGTAGGGCTTGCTGTTGGCCAGCGTCGACTTGACTTCCTCGTCGTCGATCATGCGGCCCTGTTCCAGGTCGATCAGGAACATCTTGCCGGGCTGCAGGCGCCACTTGCGCACGATCTTCTGCTCCGGCACCGGCAGCACGCCGGATTCGGAAGCCATGATGACCAGGTCGTCGTCGGTCACGCAGTAGCGCGAGGGGCGCAGGCCATTGCGGTCCAGCGTGGCGCCGATCTGGCGGCCGTCGGTGAACACGATCGAGGCCGGGCCATCCCACGGCTCCAGCATCGCGGCGTGGTACTCGTAGAAGGCGCGGCGGCGCGGATCCATGGTGGCGTGCTGCTCCCACGGCTCCGGAATCATCATCATCACGGCCTGGCTGATCGGGTAGCCGGCCATGGTCAGCAGTTCGAGACAGTTGTCGAAGGTCGCGGTGTCGGACTGGCCGGCGAAGCTGATCGGGTACAGCTTGGCCAGGTCGGCGCCGAGCACGGGCGAAGACATCACGCCTTCGCGCGCCTTCATCCAGTTGTAGTTGCCCTTGACCGTGTTGATTTCGCCGTTGTGGGCGACGTAGCGGTAGGGGTGGGCCAGCGGCCACTCCGGGAAGGTGTTGGTCGAGAAGCGCTGGTGCACCAGGCCCAGGGCCGAGACGCAGCGATTGTCTTGCAGATCAAGGTAGTAGGTGCCCACTTGATCAGCCAGCAGCAGGCCCTTGTAGACCACCGTGCGGCTCGACATGCTGGGAACGTAGTACTCCTTGCTGTGCTTGAGCTTCAGGCGCTGGATGTTGGCGCTGGCCGTCTTGCGGATCACGTAGAGCTTGCGCTCCAGGGCGTCCTGCACGATCACGTCGTCGCCGCGGCCGATGAAGACCTGGCGCAGGATCGGCTCCTTTTCACGCACCGCGGGCGACATCGGCATCTCGCGGTTCACCGGCACGTCGCGCCAGCCCAGCAGCACCTGGCCTTCGGCTTTGATGGCGCGCTCCATTTCCTGCTCGCAGGCCAGGCGCGAGGCGTGTTCCTTGGGCAGGAAGATCATGCCCACGCCGTACTCGCCCAAAGGCGGCAGGGTCACGCCCTGCTTGGCCATTTCTTCGCGGTAGAGCAGATCGGGCAGTTGCACCAGGATGCCGGCGCCGTCGCCC
This sequence comes from Variovorax sp. LARHSF232, assembly GCF_052871435.1. Classification (NCBI taxonomy): domain Bacteria; kingdom Pseudomonadati; phylum Pseudomonadota; class Betaproteobacteria; order Burkholderiales; family Comamonadaceae; genus Variovorax; species Variovorax sp. LARHSF232. Next base: position 523,189 of record NZ_JBIXJS010000001.1, read on the forward strand.
ATCAGCTTGTCGGCGCCGACGGCGCCACGATGGTCGAGGTTCTCGAGGATCTTCAGCGCCTGCTGGACGATGGCATGGCTCTTTTCACCCTTGATGTGGGCCACGAAGCCGACGCCGCACGCGTCATGCTCATTGGCGCCCGAGTACAGGCCATGTTCTTGCAGGTATTGAATTTCGGCAGCCGTCGTCATGGCGCACTCCTTGGACAGTTTTTCGCAGGGATCGCAAGGATATTGCGTTGCACAATCAATGCCAACCACTTTAATGGGGGTCAGATTCTAATTAAATTCCAAGTAATTTGCTCGGAATTTAAATGGGGGCATATCAAAAATGGTAGCAACCCAACCAAGCTGGGCAATGCCGAGCCGCAATTCAGACTAGCTTTTTTCGACCCGTGGGCGTCGTCCTGGCCTGCCCTTGACCACGCGACGATCAGTGTTCTTTTGTAGCAATTCCACAAAACCAGCATCGCCAGCCGCCCAGCCGCGCAAGGTGGCTTCGGTCAAGAGCGTGATGTCGGCCTGCGCAACACCGGCGTGCACCAGTTCGGCGTAGGCCGCTTCGCGGGCAAAGGGGGTGTTGCCCAGCGACCAGTACAGCGGGTGCGGCGTGATCAGCTTGTCGCTGCGCAGCCCCGCATAGTGGCCATGGCTGGACCAGGGGTAGTCGCGTGCATCGGCGACCATCCCCGCGCGCACAGGATTCAGATCGATGTAGGCCATGCAGGCCAGGAAGTAGCGATCGGTCTGGATCAGGGTGGAGCGGTAGCGGCCCTCCCACAAGGTGCCGCTGCGCCCATGGCGGTCGTTGAAATAGCGCACGTAGCGCCGCCCCACCGCCTGCATCCACTGCGGCAAGCCGTCGCCGGTCGATGGCGTGGCCAGCAGGTGAAAGTGGTTGTCCATCAGCACGTAGGCATGCAGCGCCACCTGCAGCCGGGCCGCATGCTCGCCGATCAGCGCGAGCAGCATTTCGCGATCCTCTCGGTCGGCAAAGATGGGCTGGCGATTGTTGCCGCGCTGAATCACATGGTGCGGCTGGCCCGGCAAGGTCAGGCGGGGAAGGCGTGCCATGGTGCTGCCCGAAGCGCGGCCGCTCAGCCGAGGCGAAAGCGGCTTTCCAGCAAGGACTCCAGCCCGAACTGGGAGAGCAACTCCGAAAGCCTTGCCGCCGCACTCGCCTTCCGGTGGCCGGTGTGGCGCGCGATGATGAGCTCGTTCTTCATGCTGTGCTCCCAGCCCACCAGTTCCGTCACCGTGACCTGGTAGCCGTGCGCCTCCAGAAACAGGCAGCGCAGCACGTTGGTGAGCTGGCTGCCGATTTCCCGCGTGTGCAGCGGATGGCGCCACAGCTCGGCCAGCGGCGTGCGAGACAAGGCCAGCGCCTTGCTTTCGCGCAGGCAGGCCGCCACCTCCGCCTGGCAACAGGGCACCAGCACCATGAAGCGGGCCTTCTTGGCCAGACCAAAGGCGATGGCATCGTCGGTGGCGGTGTCGCAGGCGTGCAGCGCGGTCACGACGTCGATGCGCTCGGGCAGCTCGGCCGCGCCGGTCGCCTCGGCCACGCTGAGGTTGAGGAAGGACATGCGGTCGAAGCCCAGCCGCGCCGCCAGTTCGCGCGAGCGCGACACCAACTCGGAACGCGTCTCGATGCCGTAAACATGCCCATCGTGCCCACTGAGCCCACCTTCGCCGCGCGCGCGAAAGAACAGGTCGTAGATGATGAAGCCCAGGTAGGACTTGCCGGCACCATGGTCCGCCAGGCTTGCATGCTTGCCCTCCTCGGGCAGCTCCAGCAGCAGCTTCTCGATGAACTGGAACAGGTGGTAGACCTGCTTGAGCTTGCGCCGCGAATCCTGGTTGAGCCGCCCTTCCCGCGTGAGGATGTGCAACTCCTTGAGCAGCTCGATCGACTGCCCCGGCCGCAGCTCCTGCTGCACCTCGGCCTGCGCCTTCTCGGTCTTGGAAAGCTTGAGCGCCAGGGTCATTTCATGTCTCCGCCGGGGCCGACGTCCAGCGCAACCCAGCCGTCGGGGCCCAGGCGCTCCAGTGTCTCGATGTTGCGCTCGAAGATGTCGGCCGCATCGGGAAAGGCATCGACTGCCTGGCTCACGCTGTCCTCGCGCAGCAGATGCAGGGTGGGATAGGGCGAGCGGTTGGTGGCATTGGCGATGTCGCCCTCCTCGCTGCCGGCGAACTGGAATCGGGGGTGGAAGCTGGCCAGCTGCAGCACGCCGTCGTAGCCCGCGCGCGCCAGCCGGCGCTCAGCCCGGCCGGTGAAGTCGTTGAAATCCAGAAAGTCCGCCAGCGCCTGCGGCGCGATCAGCAAGGTGGTGTCACGCACCGCCGCGTCGTGCGCCAGCAGTTGGGCGGCCTCGAACATCAGGGCATCCAGCAGGCCCGCTTCGTCGGCCTGGTGATAGACCGCATAGTGGATCTGCTGCTTCACATGCACCGCCTTCGCAAAGGGGCACAGGTTCAGGCCGATGACGGCGCGCTCCAGCCAGCGCCGGGTGTCGGCCAGCACGCGCTCTTCATAGGCGTTGTCGCGCGCCGTGATCGCGTCGTCGATGTTCATCATCATGGTGATGCCGATGTGTTGCTCGCCGTGGTTGTGGTCCCTGCCAGGTGCTGGCGCAGGGCCGCCAGCCGCGCCACCGCCAGCATGCCGACCAGCGAGCAGGCCAAGGTGGCCACCCAGGTCCATTGCCAGCCACCGGCACGGTGCGCCAGCCAGGCGACCGCGGGCGGCGCGAAGAATTGTCCCAGCGATGAAGCCTGCTGCATCAGCCCAACCGTGGTCGATACGGTGGTGGACGACGGCGCCAGCCGCACCGCCAGCATGAACAGGGTCGCCGGCACCATGCCGCCGCCCAGCGAAAAAAGGCAAACACAAGCGTAGCGCAGCGCTGCCGGCAGCGCCCGGACTTCGTCGCCATGTCCCCACTGCGCGAAGGCGGCCACGCTGCCCACCAGCATCACGCCAAAGCCCCAGCGCAGCAGCCGCTCGGGCGCAACGCCCGCCTGCAGCAGCCGACCACCGGCCAGGTTGCCGACGATGTTGGCCGCGGCCGCCGCCGCGCTCAGCACGCCGCTCAAGCCGGCCGCGATGCCGGCTTCGGCATAGATGGCAGGCAGGAAGCCGATCACCGCCATCCATTGCGCGGAGTAGACGGCAAATGCCAAGCCGAGCATGCGCGGCCCGGCCGCGCCCAAGGTCTGTGACAGGCGCTCGCGCCAAGCTGGCGCGGTGGCCGGGCCGCCTTGCGGTCGGGCATCGGGCGGCACCGCACGCACGACCCAGATCGCCGCGACGGCCGAGATCGCCGACAGCAGCCACCACCAGCCAGGCCAGCCACTGCGAGCGATGAACGGCGGCCCGACCAGCAAGGCCAGCGCCACGCCCAGCGGCATGTAGGCGCCCCACAAACCCAGCGCGCTCTTTTCGGCGTCGGGCGGCGCCAGCGCGCGGATCAGGCCGGGCCCCGGCATCACGGTCAGCAGGAAACCCACGCCCTCCAGCGCGCGCAGGGCCAGCAAGAAAGTCAGCGCGTGCGGCCCGGGATCGACGAATGCGCCGGCACTGCCGGCCAGGGTGACGAGGGCCAGCCCGATCAGCATGCTGCGTCGCAAGCCCAGCGAATCGGCCGCCAGGCCCGCCACCAGGCCCAGCGTCATGCCCGCCAACTGCACCAGCGACAGCAGAAAGCCGGCCTCCACCAGGCTGATGCCCAGCGCTTCGCGCAGCGCGGGCACCGCTGGCGGCAGCTTGCCCAGGTGCAGGGCGGCGGCGACACCGGCCGCCACCACGGCGAAGGCCGCCGCCGGCACCGAGCCATCGCGCCGCTCGCCGGCAGCTGGCGTGTTCAGGCGATCCATGTGCGGCCCGTCAGGCGCTCGTGCTCGCGCATGGCGTAGCGGTCGGTCATGCCGGCGATGTAGTCGGCCACGGCGCGGTGCAGATCGGCTTGCTCCGCATAGGCCTGGGGCATTTCCGCGGGTTGCGCCAGGTAGGCGTCGAACAGCTCGCGCACCACGTCCTGCGCCTGGGTGGTGGTCTGGACCACGCGCGGATGGCGGTACAGATTGGCAAACAGGAATCGCTTGAGCTCGCTCGACTGGACCCGCATCGCATCGCTGAACAGCACCAGCGGCGGGCACCGCCGCGCGGCGTCGGCATCGCCGGGCGCAGCCTCGGCAAGGGCCGCGCGGGTGGCATCGATCACGTCGTAGACCTGCGCGCTGAGCATGCGGCGGATGGTTTCATAAAGCAGGCGGCGGCCGGCCAGCTGGGGGTACTCGGCCACGGCTTCGCGCCGGAAGCGCTCGAACAGCTCGACTTGCGCCAGCTGGCCGATATCGATCAGCCCGGAGCGCACGCCATCGTCGATGTCGTGTGCGTTGTAGGCGATCTCGTCGGCCAGGTTGCACAGCTGGGCTTCCAGGCTGGGCTGCGTACGCGCGAGGAAGCGGTGCGCAACGCCGTGCGGCTCGCCCTGTTCGATGCGCTCGGCATTGGCGCGCGAGCAATGTTTGAGGATGCCCTCGCGCGTCTCGAAGCTCAAGTTGAGGCCGTCGTACTGCGGATAGCGGTGCTCCAGCCGGTCGACCACCCGCAGGCTCTGCAGGTTGTGCTCGAAGCCGCCGTGCTGCGCCATGCAGTCGTTCAGCGTGTCCTGGCCGGCATGGCCGAAGGGCGTGTGGCCCAGGTCGTGCGCCAATGCAATGGCCTCGACCAGGTCTTCGTTGAGCTGCAGCGAGCGCGACACCGAACGGCCCAGCTGCGCCACTTCCAGCGAATGGGTGAGCCGGGTCCGGAACAGGTCTCCCTCGTGGTTGAGAAAGACCTGCGTCTTGTAGACCAGGCGCCGGAAGGCAGTGGAGTGAACGATGCGGTCGCGGTCGCGCTGGAAGTCGTCGCGCGTGGGCGCCGGCGGCTCCGCGTGGCGCCTGCCGCGCGACGCTGCCGCATGGCTCGCGTAAGGCGCCAGGCTCATCTCAGAGCGGCTCGCAGCAAGCGGCGAGAACGTCACGCACCATGGCGTCAGGCGCGCTGCGCACGACGGCCGAGCCCGGCTTGTCGAGCACCACGAAGCGGATTTCGCCGGCTTCGGACTTCTTGTCGACGCGCATCAGCGCCAGGTAGCGCTCGGCCCCCAGCGCGGGCCCGCGCACCGGCAGGCCGGCAGCCTCGATCAGCTTCGTGAGCCGCTGCACAAAGGCGGCATCGACACCGCCCAGGCGCTGCGAGAGCTCTGCCGCCAACACCATGCCGCAGCCCACCGCTTCCCCATGCAGCCACTCGCCATAGCCCAGGCCGGACTCGATGGCATGGCCGAAGGTGTGGCCGAAGTTGAGGATGGCGCGCAGGCCGGCTTCGCGCTCATCCTGGCCTACCACCAGGGCCTTGATCTCGCAGCTGCGGCGCACCGCATGGGCCAGCGCGGCCGGCTCGCGCGCGAGCAGGGCCTGCAGATTCGCCTCGATCCATGCCAGGAAGTCCATGTCGTGGATCGGCCCGTACTTGATGACCTCCGCCAGCCCCGCGCTCAACTCTCGCGGCGGCAGGGTCTTGAGCGTTGCCAGGTCGCACAGCACGCGCTGCGGCTGGTAGAAGGCGCCGATCATGTTCTTGCCCAGCGGGTGGTTGATGGCCGTCTTGCCACCCACCGAGGAATCGACCTGGGCCAGCAAGGTGGTCGGCACCTGGACGAAGGGCACGCCGCGCATGTAGCTGGCCGCGGCAAAGCCGGTCATGTCGCCCACCACGCCGCCGCCCAGTGCATACAGGACCGTCTTGCGGTCGCAGCCGTGGCTCAGCAGTGCATCGAAGATCAGGTTGAGCGTGGCCCAGTCCTTGTAGACCTCGCCGTCGGGCAGCTCCAGCACATGGACCTGGGCGTGGCGCCCGGCCAGCGCTTCGCGCAGCTGGGCGGTGTACAGCGGGCCGACAGTGGAGTTGGTGACGATGAGCGCGCTGGCGGCGCGGGGCAGCGCGTCGAGCGCCTGGGGCTCCTGCAGCAGGCCGCTGCCGATCAGGATGGAATAGCTTCTTTCGCCGAGTTCGATCTCGACACGCGCATGGGGGGCTGGCACTGGCATAGCCGTCGAGTTTAGGCGCTGGCCCAAGGCCGCGCCCTGCGGCAGGCCAATCAAATTGGCGTGTCGTCCGCTGGCGGAACGGCGATGCCGGCCAGTTCCAGCTGCATCACGATCAGATTGACCAGCATGGCCACCGTGGGGCGGCCGGTGTCGACGATGTCGTGCGCCGTCTCGCGGTACAGCGGGTCGCGCGCCGTGTGCAGCTCGCGCAGGCGGCCCAGCGGGTCCTGCACTTGCAGCAGCGGCCGCTTGACATCATGCCGCAGCCGTCGGAACAGGTCTTCAGGGGAAGAGCGCAGGTAGATGACGTGGAAGCTGCGGTGCAGCTGGTGCCGGTTGGCCTCGCGCAGCACGGCGCCGCCGCCGGTGGCCAGGACGCCGGTGGGCGCCTGCGCCAACTCGGCAATCACGGCCTGCTCGATGTCGCGAAAGCTGGCTTCGCCCTCACGATCGAAATAGTCGCGGATCGAGCAGCCGATGCGCTGCTCGATGAGCTGATCGGTGTCCACAAAAGGCCACTGCAGTCGCTGCGACAAGCGTCGCCCGACTGCAGATTTCCCGGAACCGGGAAGGCCAACGAGTGCTACCGCCACACAGCGGGCGCCACGCCCCGCGCGTCAGCGCGCGGCGTTACGGTCGGTAATCATCTTCGGGGTGATAAAGACGAGCATTTCGGTCTTGTTCGCAGTGCGATTGCGCGTCCGGAACAGTGCCCCCACATAAGGCACCTCACCCAGCACCGGGATGCGCGATTCGTCATTGGTTTCGGTCATCTCGAAGATACCACCAATGACCACCGTGCCGCCGTTCTCCACCAGCACTTCGGTCTGCACGTGCTTGGTGTTGATGGCGAAGCCCGCCAGGGTCTGCTGGCCCACGGTGTCCTTGTTGACGTCCAGGGTCAGGATGATGTTGCCCTCCGGCGTGATCTGCGGCGTCACCTCGAGCTTGAGGTTGGCCTTGCGGAAGGCGATGGAGGTCGCGCCGCTGGAGGTCGCCACCTGGTAGGGCAGCTCGGTGCCCTGCTCGATCAGTGCCTTGGTCTGGTCAGCCGTCACCACCCGCGGGCTGGACACCACCTTGCCCTTGCCGTCGGCTTCCAGGGCGGAGATTTCCAGGTTCAGCAGGCGCGAGAAGCTGGAGTTGAACAGCGAGATCGCGAAGGTGCCCGGCACGTTGCCGGTGCCGCTGGGGCTGATGGCCGGCAGGTTCACGAAGTTGCCCGACGTCGGCGAGCCGAAGGTGGCGGTGTTGCCCGACAGGGTCGGCTGCGTGCCGATGGAGCTGTTGTTGTTGATGAAGGCCCCGCCCATGCGCACACCCAGCGACTTGCCGAAGGTGTCGGAAGCTTCCACGATACGCGCCTCGATCAGCACCTGGCGCACCGGTATGTCCAGCTTCGTGATCAGCTCGGCCACGTCGGCCAGGCGCGAGGGGATGTCGGACACGAACAGCTGGTTGGTGCGCGATTCGGCAATCACGCTGCCGCGCGGGCTCAGGATGCGGGTGTTGTTGGCGCCACCGCCACCGCCACCGCCGCCGCCAGCCAGGCCCTGGCCGGTCAAGCCCTGGGCGATCACGATCGCCTTCGTGTAGTTGAGCTGGAAGGACTGGGTGCGCAGCGGCTCCAGGTTGGCAATCGCTGCCTGGGCTTCGAACTCACGCTTTTCCTTGGCGTCGATCTCGTCCTTGGGCGCGATCCACAGCACGGAGCCGTTCTTGCGCATGCCCAGGTTTTTGGCCTGCATGATGATGTCCAGCGCCTGGTCCCAGGGCACGTCCTTGAGGCGCAGGGTCAGGGCACCGGTCACCGAATCGGAGGTGACGATGTTGAAGTTGGTGAAGTCGGCAATGACCTGCAGCAGCGAGCGGATCTCGATGTTCTGGAAGTTCAGCGACAGCTTCTCGCCGCTGTAGCCAACGCCTTGGGTGAGCTTGGTCGGGTCGATCTTGCGGGGACGCACTTCCACCACGAACTGGTTGTCGCTCTGGTAGGCGCTGTGCTCCCACTCGCCCTTGGGCTCGATCACCATGCGCACGCGCTCGCCCTGCTGCTGGGTGGTGATGGTCTGCACCGGCGTGCCGAAGTCGGCCACGTCCAGGCGGCGGCGCAGGCCTTCAGGCAAGGTCGTCTTGGTGAATTCGACCACCAGGTTCTTGCCTTGGGGACGGATGTCCACGCCCACCTGGTTGTTGGCCAGATCGACGATCACGCGGCCGGTCTTGTCCGAGCCCAGGCGGAAGTCGATGTCGCGCAGCGGCAGCGAGTCGCGGTTGCGGTTCTCGGCGAACTGGGACGTCGCGGACTGCGCCTGCGCCACACCGGCCACCTGGCCCAGCTGCACCAGCACCGACTTGCCCTGCAGTTCGGCCTTGTAGGTGGTGGCTTCCTTCAGGTTGAGCACCAGGCGCGTGCGCTCGCCGGCCTGCACCACGTTGACCGAACGCAGGTTGCCCTGATTCACGTCGATGGTCGAACGGCCAATGGCATTGGTCACGCCGGGGAAGTCGAGCGCAATGCGCGCCGGCGACTGGATGGCGAAGCCGGTCGGCAAGGCCGACAGCGGCTGCGTCAGGTCGATGCGGATGAGCTCGCTGCCCGCCTGCATCGAGCTGGTGACCGACTCGATCGCGTTTTGCGCATGGGCCGCGCAGGCCGCACCAAGCGCGAGCACGGTGGCGCCAACGGCACGCAGCCACGTTGCCATCGCGATTTTTCTTTGATTCATTTCTTCGACCTCTCTTGCAACACCAGCGTCGCCGGGCGTTCGATCCATTCACCGGCGGCGTCCTGCACGATTTCACGCAAGCCGAGTTCGGTTTCGGTGATACGGGTAATGCGCCCGTAGTTCTGACCCAGGTAGTTGCCCACCCGTACTTGATAAAGCAGTTTGTCCACGTTGATCAGCGCCACCGGCTGACCATTTCGAGCCAGGCTGCCGACCATCGCCATGGCGTCCAGCGGATAGGCCTCCAGGGCCTCCTTGCGGCGAGCAAGCTCGGGCGCGATCAGGCCGGACATGCTGGGCTGGTTGGAATCACGGCGCAGCGCCTGCGTCAGCTTCATGCTGTTGAAGGGCTCGAAAGCAGCGCCTTCGCTGTAGGCCTGCGGCGTGAACTTCTTCGGCTCGGAAATGGGCGGGACGTTCGGGCGCACCTGGGCGCGCTGCTCGGCCATCCATTGCTGGAGTTCCTCGCGGTCCGAGCCCACGCAGCCGGTCAATGCCAGCAGGGCGAGCCCCATCCAGGCGATGTTGCACAGGCGGGTCATTTCTTGGCACCCTTCTGCGCGGCGGCGCGCTTCTGGGAGGCCTGCTCTTCCGGATCGAGGTAACGGAAGGTCTTGGCGGTGGCGTCCATCGTCAACGCACCATCCTTCTGCGGCGTGATCGCCAGGTTGTTCAAGGTCACGATGCGCGAGAGGTTGGCGATGTCGGCGGCGAAGGCGCCCATGTCGTGGTAGCGGCCAGTGACGCGCACGGCGATCGGCAGCTCGGCGTAGTAGTCCTTCACCGACACCTGGCCGGGCCGGAACAGCTCGAACTGCAGGCTGCGGCCCAGGCCGGACTGGTTGATGTCGGATAGCAACGCGTCCATTTCCGCCTTACTGGGCAGTTGCTTCTCGAGCAGGATCACGTACTGCTGAACTTGTTCGCGCTGCTTCTTCAGCAAATCGAGGTTGGCAGCCTGCGCCACCTTCTTCTTGTAGTCCTCGCGCAAGCTCACTTCCTTGGCGCGCGCCGCTTCCAGCTCGTCGTTCGAGTTGGTGAGCCAGAGGAACCACAGGCCCACCAGCACCGCCACCACCACCAGCAGGAACAGGGCGTAGCGCGGCAGCGTCGGCCAGACCGACGGGTCATTGGGGTTGAGGCCCCGGAACTGGTTGGCCATGCGCCGCGCGGAGGCGGCGACGTCGATTCTTTGCGTGGAGCGTTTCTTTGCCATACGCCCTTACCCCTTTGCCGCCGTGGCCGGCGCCTTGCCGGCCGGCGCGTCCTGCGCAGGCTTGTTCGCGTCGGTCGGCCGCTTCAGGCCGATACGCATCGTGAAATTGGCCACCCGGCGCTGATCGCGCGCGCTCAGCGAAACCGTTGCCGCCGTGATCTCGACCAGCTCGGGCTTGACCAGCCAGGGGCTGCTGTTGCCCAAGTTGCGCAGCAGCTCGGACACGCGCTCGTTGGACTGCGCCATGCCCTGCAGGGTGACCGTCTGGTTGTCCTGCTTCATGGTCGTGAGGTAGACGCCATCGGGCAGCTGCCGCACCAACTCATTGAGCAGATGCACCGGCATGTTGCGATCGCCCTGCAGGTCTTCCACGGCCTGCTGGCGCGCGCGCAGTGCAGCGATCTCGGCCTGCAGGGTGGAGATCTCGCGGATCTCGGCTTCCAGCTTGGTGATCTCGGCCTGCAGGAACTGGTTGCGCGAGTTCTGGCTGGCGATCTGGGCTTCGTACCAGACGTAGGCGGCACCGGCGATCAGGCCACCGATCAGCGCCGAGGCGCCCAGGGCAGCATAAAAATTGTCGCGCCGACGCTTGCGCGCGGCCTCGCGGTGCGGGAGCAGGTTGATGAGGATCACTGCTGGAACCTCCGCATGGCCAGGCCGCACGAGGTTAGATAAGAAGGCGCTTCACGCCGCACCTTCTTCTCGCGGATTCCGGCCGCCATCTCCATGCCATCGAAGGGATTGATCAGCGAGCACGCGAAAGAAGTCTGGCGCGTCACGGCGCTGGTGAGGCCCGGCAACGATGCCGAGCCACCGGCCAGCAGCACATAGTCCACCCGGTTGTAGGGCGTGCTGGTAAAGAAGAACTGCAATGCGCGGGCGATTTCCTGGGCGATGCTGGCCACGAAGGGCTTGAGCACGCCACTGCCGTAGTCATCGGGAAGGTCGCCGCTGCGCTTCTTGGTCTCGGCCTCTTCCGCCGAAAAGCCGTACTGGCGCACGATCAGCTGGGTGAGCTGTGCGCCGCCAAAAGCCTGGTCGCGGTCATACAGCACCTCGTCGTTGCGCAGCACCTGCATGCTGGTGGTGGATGCGCCAACTTCGAACAGGGCCACCACCGCGTCCTGGCCCTGGCCAGGCAGCTGCTCGATCAGGCGCGAAGCCGCCAGGCGAGAAGCATAGGACTCGACGTCCAGGATCATCGCCTTCAGGCCCGCGGCCTCGGCCAGGCCCTGGCGGTCCTGCACCTTCTCCTTGCGCGAGGCGGCGATCAACACCTCGACGTCGCCGGTGGAATTGTTGGCCGGCCCGATGACGCAAAAGTCCAGGCTCACTTCGTCCAGCGAGAAGGGGATGTACTGGTTCGCCTCGGATTCGACCTGGATCTCGAGCTCCTGTTCGCTCAGGCCGCCCGGCAGGACGATCTTCTTGGTGATCACCGCGGAAGGCGGCAGCGCCAGCGCCACATGCTTGGTGCGGGTGCCGCTCTTGCGCACCACGCGACGCACGGCTTCGGCGACTTCATCGAATTTCTCGACGTTGCCGTCGGTGATCCAGCCACGCTCCAGCGGCTCGATCGCGCAACGCTCGAGCACCAACTTGCCCGACGCGTCGCGCCCAAGTTCGACCAGCTTGACGCTGGACGAACTAACGTCCAGTCCGAGCAACGGCGCGGACTGACGGCGAAACAGCGATCCAATTGCAGCCAAGTTCGATCCCGATGAGTTGTAACGATTCGAAAAATGTGCGTAAAAATTCCGGCTTCGGGCTGATGCTAGTGCAAGCTCTCCAGCGATCCAAGCGGCAAGCTACGCACTCGGCAACATTCGTTGTCAAAAGCTGACGTAAATGCGTGTCCGTGCAACTTAGGTCACAAATTCGAGTACTTGGGTCTTAAAGGCGCAGATAGAGCCGTTCGCGAGGGACGCGTTTTTATAATGAGCGTCGACTTCGCCCGACTCCATGCCCGAAAAGAATCGCCCCTCCGGGCAAACCTCCAAGTCCGCATCACCCCCTCCTTCCCAGCGCCCCACGTGGCTCACATGGGTTTTGCGCCTCGTGTTGTGGAGCTTCGGCTTGCTGGCTGCGGGCGCGCTTTCGCTGCTTTTCGTGATTGCAGTGGCGCTGGCCGTGGCATATCCCAATTTGCCCGACATTTCGGAGATGTCGGAGTACCGGCCGAAATTGCCCTTAAGAGTATTTTCTTCTGAGGGCGTGCTGATTGGCGAATTCGGCGAAGAGCGGAGAAATCTCTCTCCAATAGACAGCATCCCCAAGGTCATGAAGGACGCCGTCCTCGCGGCCGAGGACTCGCGCTTCTATGAGCACGGCGGGGTGGATTACAAGGGCGTCATGCGCGCGGCACTGGCCAACCTCAACCGGGTCAAGAGCCAGGGCGCCTCGACCATCTCGATGCAGGTGGCGCGCAACGTCTACCTGAGCTCGGAAAAGACCTACACGCGCAAGATCTACGAGATCCTGCTGACCTTCAAGCTCGAGCACCTGCTGAGCAAGGACCAGATCCTGGAGATCTACCTGAACCAGATCTACCTGGGCAATCGGGCCTACGGCTTCGCCGCCGCATCAGAAGCCTATTTCGCCAAGCCGCTCAAGGACATCACGATCGCCCAGGCCGCCATGCTGGCGGGGCTGCCCAAGGCGCCGGGCGCAAACAATCCGGTGAACAACCCGAGCCGGGCACGTGCGCGGCAGCTGTACGTGATCGACCGCATGGTCGATGCGGGCTTCATCACCGAGCAGCAGGCGCAAGAGGCACGCAAAGAAGACCTGCATCTTCGCGACGGCGCCAACCCGGACCGCCTGCATGCCGAATACGTGGCCGAAACGGTGCGCCAGCTGATGTATGCGCAGTACGGCGACAGCACCTACACGCGTGGCCTGAAGGTCCATACCTCGCTCGTCGCCGCCGACCAGGAGGCTGCCTACAAGGCGCTGCGCAAGGGCATCATGGACTACGAGCGCAAGCAGTACTACCGCGGGCCCGAGAAGTTCGTCGACCTGCCCAACGCGCCCGGCGAGTTGGACGATGCGGTGGACGAAGCCCTGGCCGACCACCCCGACAACGGCGACGTGCTGGCAGCGGTGGTGCTCAAGGCCTCGCCCAAGGAAGTGCAGGCAGTTCGGGCCAACGGCGAGGCCGTCCAGATCATCGGCGAAGGCCTGCGGCCGGCGCAGTCCGGCCTGTCGGACAAGGCACAGCCCAACATCAAGATCCGCCGCGGCGCCGTGATCCGCGTGGCGCGCACGCCCAAGGATTCGTGGGAAATCACCCAGTTGCCCGAGGTCGAAGGCGCCTTCGTCGCCATGGATCCGCGCGACGGCGCTGTCAAGGCCATGGTGGGCGGCTTCGATTTCGGCAAGAACAAGTTCAACCACGTCACCCAGGCCTGGCGCCAGCCGGGCTCCAGCTTCAAGCCTTTCATCTATTCGGCCGCACTGGAAAAAGGCTTCACCCCGGCCACCGTGATCAACGACGGCCCGCTCTTCTTCGATGCCGGCACGACCGGCGGCCAACCTTGGGAGCCCAAGAACTACGGTGGCGGCTTCGACGGGCCGATGTCGATGCGGCGGGCCCTGGCAAAGTCCAAGAACATGGTGTCGATCCGCATCCTGCAGTCCATCGGCACGCATTACGCGCAGGACTGGATCACGCGTTTCGGCTTCGACCGCGAGAAGCACGCCGCCTACCTGCCGATGGCGCTGGGCTCCGGCTCGGTCACGCCGATGCAGATGGCGGTGGGCTATTCGACCTTTGCCAACGGCGGCTATCGCGTCAATCCCTATCTGGTCACCCGTGTCACCGACCACAAGGATCGGGTACTGGTCGACAAGCAACCTCCCCTGCCCAACGAAACGATGCGCGCGGTGTCGGCGCGCAACGCCTTCATCATGAGCAGCCTGTTGCAGGAGGTGGCGCGCTCTGGCACTGCCGCCAACGCGCAGCGCATGCTCAAGCGGGCCGATCTGTACGGCAAGACCGGCACCACCAACGATTCGCTGGACGCCTGGTTTGCCGGCTTCCAGCCGACCATGGCTGCGGTGGCCTGGATGGGGTATGACACGCCGCGCAGCCTGGGCGACAAGGAAACCGGCGGCGGCCTGAGTCTGCCGATCTGGATCAACTACATGCAAAGCGCGCTCAAGGGCGTCGCGGTTGCCGAAGTGGCACCGCCGTCCAGCGGCGTCGTCAACATGGGCGGCGAGTGGTACTTCGACGAATACGCGCCGGGCCGCGGCGTGAGTTCCCTGGGCGTCGATACCTCGCCTGCGCCGGGCAACGAGGCGTCTCCTGGCGCGCCTGCGCCTGCCGCGCCAGGGCCGGCACCCGAGGAGCGCAACCGCATCCTCGATCTGTTCAGGAACTAGGGCCGGGCGCTCGCCCGCGGCGCGCTATTCAGTCCGCGGAAAAGCCGAGCGGCTGCCCCGCCTGCGTCGTCGCTTCGCGCGACAGCTGGGCAAAGAACTCGGCGCCGGTCTTGGTGTCTACCCAAGCTTGGCCATCGTGGCGGTAGTGATAGCCGCCCGAGCGCGCCGCCAGCCAGATCTCATGCAAAGGCTTTTGCAGATTGATGACCAGCTGGCTGCCGTTGCGAAAGGTGATGGTGATCATGCCGCCCACGCGCTGGTTGTCGATGTCGGCGTCGGTGGCGTCATTGATGCGGTCGCAGCCGCGCTCGATGGCAGCTAAGGCCGCCTCCGCGCGGTCCATGTACTCGGGGTCGGTCATTACAATTTCGTTATGTTGAATGTCAGCCAAATTCTAGTGAGCGCCATTGGCCTTGCCGCGCTCGGGGTTGGCCTCGCTGGTTGCGGCCAGCGCGGACCCTTGTACCTGCCCACCGACCCGGCCGCGGCCTCGCGCGCCACCTTGCCGGAATTGCTGCTGCCAATCCCGCCGCGCAGCGAAAGCACCACGGTGCAGCCGCAGGGCGAACAGGCCACCAACCCTCCCAACAAGCGCAACGACACCCCGACCGGGACCGCACGATGAGCAACCCAACTTCGCCGCCGCTGCCCGGCCAACCCCATGTTGCGCGCCACGGCGATCTGCTGCAAGTCGAGCAGGTCTCGCTCGAGGCGCTGGCACGCGAGCACGGCACGCCGCTGTTCGTCTACTCCAAGCAATGGATGCTCGATGCGCTGGCGGCCTACCAGCGCGGCTTCGAAGGACGGGACGCGCTGGTGTGCTACGCGATGAAGGCCAACTCCTCGCTGGGCATCCTGCGTGTGTTTGCGAAGGCCGGTTGCGGCTTCGACATCGTTTCGGGCGGCGAGCTGGCACGCGTGCTGGCCGTTGGCGCCGAACCGTCCAAGATCATCTTCTCGGGCGTGGGCAAGACCCGCGGCGAGATGCGCCAGGCGCTGGCCGCCGGCATCGGCTGCTTCAACGTCGAGAGCGAGGAAGAGCTGGATGTGCTCAACGAGGTGGCAGTCGCCGAAGGCCAGCGCGCCAAGGTGAGCATCCGCATCAATCCCAACGTCGACCCCAAGACCCACCCCTACATCTCGACCGGGCTCAAGGGCAACAAGTTCGGCATCGCGCACGACCGCGCGCTGCACGCGTATCGGCATGCCGCATCGCTCCCGGGCTTGCAAGTGGTGGGCATCGACTGCCACATCGGCTCGCAGATCACCGAAGCCTCGCCCTACCTGGACGCGCTGGAGCGCGTGCTGGACCTGGTCGAGGCGATCGAGGCCGCCGGCATCGCACTGCATCACATCGACTTCGGCGGCGGCCTGGGCATCGACTACAACGGCGACACGCCGCCGGCTGCCGATGCCTTGTGGAAGCAGCTGCTGGCGCGCATCGATGCGCGCGGCTTCGGCGGCCGAAAGCTCATCATCGAGCCGGGCCGCTCGATGGTCGGCAATGCGGGCGTCTGCGTGACCGAGGTGCTCTACACCAAGCCGGGCGAAGACAAGAACTTCTGCATCGTCGATGCGGCCATGAACGACCTGCCGCGCCCGGCCATGTATCAGGCCTTCCATCGCATCGTGCCGGTGTCGGCGCGCGGCCAGGGCGAAGCGCAGACCTACGACGTGGTGGGGCCGGTCTGCGAAAGCGGCGACTGGATCGGCCGCGACCGCCTGCTGAATGTGCGCAGCGGCGACCTGCTGGCGGTGCTGTCCGCCGGCGCCTATTGCATGAGCATGGCCAGCAACTACAACACCCGCAACCGCGCCGCGGAAGTGCTGGTGAGCGGCGATCGCGCCACGCTGATCCGGCGGCGCGAGACCTTCGAAGACCAGCTTCGCAACGAGCTGGCCGGCAGCGACTGAAGCCTTATTTGGACAGCTGCGCGCGTGCAGCCGGCAATACTTGCGCGCGCCGCTTGGTCCAGGCGTTCCAGGCGCGCCAGGCCAGCAGCGCGCCGATGATGGCCGCGTAGACGAACACTTCGCCAAAGTCGTTCTTGCCAGCGCGCATCCAGAAGAAATGCAGCAGGCCGAGCCCGGCGATGAGATAGACCAGCTTGTGCAGCAACTGCCAGCGTCGGGTGCCCAGCGCCTTGATCGCGCGGTTGAAGGAAGTGGCCGCCAGCGGCGTGAGCAGCACGAAGGCGGAGAAGCCCACCAGGATGAAGGGGCGCTTCGCAATGTCCTTGGCGATCTCGCCCAGCTCCAGGCCCATGTCGAAGAAGCCGTAGCTCAGCAGGTGGACGCAGACGTAGAAGTAGGCAAACAGGCCCAGCATGCGCCGAAAGCGCGCCAGCGCCGGCGTCTTCGTCATCACGCGCAGCGGTGTCACGGCCAGCACGATGCACAGGAAGCGCAAGGTCCAGTCGCCGGTGGCGCGAATCAGATACTCGGCGGGGTTGGCACCCAGGCCATCGGTGAAGGCACCCCAGACCAGCCAAGCAAAGGGCAGCAAGCTCAGCAAGAAGACGACCGGCTTGGCCGCCTTGTTCAAGAGCAGCGCGTTCATATGGGCCCGGCCCTCTTCAGTAGAACTTCTTCAGGTCCATGCCGGCGTAAAGCTGGCCGACCTGCGCCTCGTAGCCGTTGAAGATGAGCGTCTTGTGGCGCTTGGCGAACAAGCCGCTGCCATCGCCGATGCGCCGCTCCGTCGCCTGGCTCCAGCGCGGGTGGTCCACCTCGGGATTGACGTTGGAATAAAAGCCGTACTCCTGCGCCGCCGCCTTGTTCCAGGCGGTGCCCGGCTCTTTCTCCACGAAGCGGATCTTCACGATCGACTTGGCCGACTTGAAGCCGTATTTCCAGGGCACCACGATGCGCACCGGCGCACCGTTCTGATTGGGCAGCACCTCGCCGTACATGCCGAAGCTCAGCAAGGTGAGCGGATGCATGGCCTCGTCCATGCGCAGGCCCTCGGTGTAGGGCCAGTCGAGAATGCGGGAGCCGACGAAGGGCATGGTCTTGGGATCGGCCAGCGTCACGAACTCGACGTACTTGGCATTGCCCTGCGGCTCGACCTTCTTGATGAGTTCGGCCAGCGAATAGCCCACCCAGGGAATCACCATCGACCAGCCCTCGACGCAGCGCAGGCGGTAGATGCGCTCTTCCTGCGCGCTGAGCTTGAGCAGGTCTTCGATACCGTACTTGCCCGGCTTCTTGACCAGGCCCTCGACCTCGACCGTCCAGGGCCGGGTCTTCAAGGTGTGGGCGTTCTTCACCGGGTCGCCCTTGTCGGTGCCGAACTCGTAGTAGTTGTTGTAGCTCGACGCGTCCTTGTAGTCGGTGAGCTTTTCCATCGTCTGCGCGCCAGGCACCGTGGAGGGCACGCCCTTGAGCGCAGCCAGCTTGCCCGGCGCCGGCACGGCAGCCAGCGCCTCGCGGCCGGCCCAGGAGGCCAGTGCCGCACCGGCTGCGCCGCCAGCCAGCAGCTTGAGCAGATCGCGCCGGCCTTCGTACACGCTGCGCGGCGTGATTTCGCTGGAGCGCAGGTGCACAAAGCCCTTGTCTGGGGAGTGAATCAGCATGGATCGCCTTTCGGTTTGATTTCGCGTCGCTTTTAGTTCGCGCCGTCCGAGCTGTTGGTTACCCGGACACGCAAATTGGTTCACAAACCAAAGGCCGGTGGGCCGCTACAACGTGCCGTAGCTGTGCAGCCCGCTGAGGAACATGTTGACGCCCAGGAAGGCGAAGGTGGTCACCGCCAACCCCGCCAGCGCCCACCAGGCCGCCACGGTGCCGCGCAGGCCCTTGACCAGGCGCATGTGCAGCCAGGCCGCATAGTTGAGCCAGACGATCAGCGCCCAGGTCTCCTTCGGGTCCCAGCTCCAGTAGCCGCCCCAGGCATCGGCCGCCCACAGCGCCCCCAGCACGGTGGCAATGGTGAAGAAGGCGAAGCCGACGGCAATGGCCTTGTACATCACGTCGTCAAGCACCTGCGGCGCCGGCAGGCGCGCAGCAATGCGCTTGCGCGAGAGGAGGATGCCGGCCGCGATCAGCGCCGAAATGGCGGCGTAGACCAGCCAGTAGCTGCCGCCGGCTTCCTGCGCGCGCTGGCGGAAGGCCACCGGCACGAAGCACAGCGCCACGCCCAGGAGCCAGATCGGCGTCAGCTTGTACCAGCGCGTCTCGGTGGCCTGCTGCTTGATGAGATAGGCAAACGCCACCATGGCCGACAGCGCGAAGGTGCCATAGCCGATGAAGTTGGCCGGCACATGCAGCTTCATCCACCAGCTTTGCAAGGCCGGCACCAGCGGCTGGATCTGCTGCGCGTCGCGCACCAGCGTGTACCAGAGCAGGAAGCCCACCGCGGCGCTCACCACCAGCATCACGAAGGCGCCCAGCGTGCGGGTGCCGTAGTGCGACTCGTAGTACAGATAGAAGACGGTGGTGATCCAGCAGAACAGCACGAAGACTTCGTACAGGTTGCTCACCGGGATGTGGCCGATGTCGGGGCCCAGCAGGTGGCTCTCGTACCAGCGCACCATGGTGCCGATCAGCGCCATGGTCACCGCCGTCCAGGCGATGCGTGAGCCAATCAGCTCCATGGTGTCGGCCTGCGAACCGCCGAAGAAGCCCAGCCAGTAGAAGACCGTGCTCATGAAGAAGAGCACGCTCATCCAGAGAATGGCCGACTGGCTCGACAGGAAGTACTTGAGCCAGAACACGCTGTCGGCGCGCGCCAGCTCGCCCTGATAGGAGACGATGCCCAGCAGCGAGGCCGCGGCCACCACCAGCCCCAGCACCGCCAGCGGCCGCCAGAACCAGCCCAGCCAGATGGCGGCCGGCATGGCGCCCAGCAAGATGGCCTTCTCGTAGACGTCCATCGCGCCGGCATAGCGCGCAAAGGCAAAGAGGCCGCCGGCCAGCACCAGCACGGCAAAGATCCAGTCGAAGGCGTTGCGGCGTGCCAGCCAGCTGTCGTTCAAGGAGAGTGTCGTGGTGGTCGTCGTCATGGCGACTGTTCCTTTTGGATGCCAAGCAGCTTGCGCTGCAGCTGCTCGAATTCGCGGTCGCTGTCCAGGGTCTTGCGGTTGACCGACATCGCCATGGTGGCGGCGGCGCCCTGCGCTTCGCGCCCCGGCGCCAGCCAGACCCACAGCCTGCGCTCGCGCACGTAGAGCATGGCAAAAATGCCCACGATCAGCAACAGGCAGCCCAGATAGACGATGTTCTTGCCAGGGGCGCGCGCCACCTGGAACACGCTGGCCTGCACCTGCTTGAAGTCGGTCAGCATCATGGCCACCGGGGCCGGGTAGAAGTAGATGTCGCTGAGCGCCAGCACGGTCTGCGTCAAATAGGCCTGGGTCTTTTCGTCGGTCGGCAGTTCGGGAAGGCCGCCTTGGGCGCGGCTCAGGTTAAGCACCTCGAACAGCACGTCGTTCAGGATGCGCACCAGCACGCCGCCGGCGCGCTCGCGCTCGCCTTCGGGCACATTGGCTTCCATGAACTCGGCAATCGCCTGCCAGCCACCCTGGCTGGTGGCGTCCGCCCTGGCCCGCTCGCTGCCGGCGAACAGGGCCAGCGCACGCGCCGCCGAAACACGCAGCTGCTCGGCCAGTTCCGGCCGCTTGGCGTCGGCCACGCGGGCGATGTAGCGGTCTACCGCCTTCTGGCGCAAGGTGCCGTCGGCCAGCGCGGCGCGCATGCGCACGAAGCCGTCCATCGAGCCTTGCTCGTCCGCCGGCACGCGCAGGTAGCGGAAGGGCTCGTTGGGCTGCTCGCGCACGCCCAGCAGGAACATCGCCTGGCCGTCGCCGGTGTCGACCGGCACCATGTAGTTCTGGTACTCGCGCGCCTGGCCCGCGGCGTCGCGCAGCTTGTAGCCGATGCTCGGGCCGATGTTGCGCAGCTCCTTTTCCTGGTTCGGCTTGTGGGCCGCACCCAGGCGCGACTCGAGTTGCTGGCGCAGGTCGACCTTGCGCACGTCCACCGCGCTGCCGCCCTGCGGCGAGCCGAAGTTCTCGACGTTGATGGTGCGCAGCGCGGTGAACTCGAGCGTGAGCTGGTCGCTGCCGTTGGTGATGCGCGCACTGGCGCCGATCGTGCCTTCGATCTCGAAGGCCTTTGCCGCCGCGCCCATCGGCACGGCCTTGAGCTTCACGCTGGAGCCGCCGTCGTCGAAGCTGGACTGGTAGATCTCCACGCCCTTGTAGCTGGCCGGATGGTTCACCTCGATGCGTGCCGGCACTTCTTCGCCGGTCTCGCGGTCATGCAGCACCACCTCGCTGGCAAAGAGCTTGGGCATGCCGGTCGAGTAGTAGTCGACGATGAATTTCTTCAGCTCGATGGAAAAAGGCAGGTCCTGCAGCAGCACGCCGCCTTCCTGGTTCAGGATCGCGACGCTGGAACGCTGGCCTTCAGGCACCAGGATGTTGCCGCGGAAGGTCGGGTTGGCCGGCGACAGCCGATGCGCCGCAGGCACGTCGGCGATCAGGCCGCCGCCGGTGTAGACGCTCTTGCCGTTGAACCAGGTCTGGGCCCGCACCACCAGGTCGCCGTCGAGCAGGCCGCCCAGGCACACCAGCACGATGGCGCTGTGCGCCGCCAGGTAGCCCAGCTTGTGGGCGCCGCCGGCGCGCGCGGCCACCATCCAGCCGGCCGCCCCTTCGGGCGCCTCGCGCTGCTGCAGCTTGACCTTCCAGCCGCCGCCGGCCAGCAGCTGGCCGATGCGCCGGGCCGCGGCCTCTGGCGTCTCGCCGGCAAGCAGGGTTTCGGCGCGCTGGCCGAAGGCGCGCAGGCTGCTGGCGCGGATGTCTTCCTTCACCGTCCGGAGCTCGCGCACGATATGCGGCGTGTTGCGCACGATGCACAAGGTGGTGCTCACCACCAGGAAGAACAGGATCAGCAGGAACCACCAGGCGCTGTACACCGAATCGAGTTGCGCCGCCCGGAACACCTGGGCCCAGAAGGGACCGAACTGGTTGACGTAGTTGACCAGCGGCTCGTGCTGCTTGAGCACGGTGCCGATGATCGAGGCGATGCAGATGACCGTCAGCAGCGCGATGGCAAAGCGCATCGACGACAGCAGCTCCACCGCCACGCGCCAGGCGTGCGGGCCGCGATGAACGCGAAGGCCGTGGGTGGAAACGGACATGCTCGATGGAAAAGAAAAAAACAAAGGCGGGCGATCCCGCTGGATCGGCCCGCCTTGTTGGGTTTGTTGTGCGGCGGTTTAGTTCAAGACCAATGCGCGCCCTGGATCAGCGCAGGCCGGCAACGTAGTCGGCCACTGCCTTGATCTCGCGGTCGTTGAGCTTGGCGGCCACGCCGTTCATCACCGGGTTGTTCTGGCGCTGGCCGTCGCGGAAGGCGACCATCTGGGCGGTGGTGTAGTCGGCGTGCTGGCCCGACAGGCGCGGGTACTGGGCGGGCATGCCGGCGCCGTTGGGGCTGTGGCAGCCGGCGCAGGCGGGCACCTGGCGGTCGGCGATGCCGCCGCGATAGATCTTCTCGCCCAGGCCGACCAGTTCCTTGTCCTTGGCGAAGCCGGGCTTGCCCTTCTTCGAGCCGACGAACCAGGCGATATTGCGCATGTCCTCATCGCTCAGCGCCGTGGCCAGCGGCTTCATGATGGGGCTCTTGCGCTTGCCGGACTTGAAGTCCTGCAGCTGCTTGAGGATGTATTCGGGGTGCTGTTGCGCCAGCTTGGGATTGGCGGCGATGGACGAGTTGCCGTCGGCGTTGTGGCAAGACGCGCAGCTCTGGCTGTTGGCCGGCGTTGCATTGAAGATGGCTTCCCCCTTGGCGAGGTCGGGCTTGGCGGCTTTGGGCGCCGCCGCCACCGCAGCGGACCCAGCGGGCGCATCGGCATGACCATCAGCCGCGAAGCTGGCACTGACACTGACAAGGGCAGTCGCGGCCAACACGGCTGCGCGCAGAAAGTGAAGCGACTTCATATCGAGGGGTTTGGTTTTAGGGCGCAAAACCTTGCGATTCTACAATGGCAACCTCATAACGAAAGCTCAGTAATGACCCCCCCGCCACACTCGCCGGCCACGCCCTCCACCGCAAAGGACGATGCCGCCGCGCGCGAGCGCGTGGCCCTGGGCTGGCTGCACACTGCCCATTTTCTGACCAGCGCCCCGCAATTGGAGCACCTGCCTACGCTCGAGCTGCCCGAGATCGCCTTCGTCGGCCGATCCAACGCGGGGAAGTCCACCGCCATCAACACGCTGACCCAGCAGACCCGCCTGGCCTTTGCCTCCAAGACGCCGGGGCGCACGCAGCACATCAACCTGTTCGGCGTGGGCAAGCAGAAGATCGACGACGCCGTGCTGGCCGACCTCCCGGGCTACGGCTATGCGGCGGTGCCGCGCGAAGCCAAGCTGCGCTGGCAGCGGGTGATGGGCAACTACCTCATGACGCGGCCCAGCCTGCGCGGCGTGGTGTTGATGTGCGACCCGCGCCACGGCATGACCGAACTGGACGAGATCCTGCTGGACGTGATCCGCCCGCGCGTCGAACAGGGCCTGAAATTTTTGGTGCTGCTGACCAAGGCCGACAAGCTGACCCGCTCCGAAGGCGCCAAGGCGCTGTCGATCACGCGACTGCAAGCCGGCGGCGGCGAGGTCAAACTATTCTCCGCACTCAAGCGCCAGGGCGTGGGCGAAGCGGCCGAACTGCTGTGGCGCTGGGTGCATCCACAAGAAGACGGCGCCGCGCAAGGAGAACCTGCAGCTGCGCCGTAGCCCGCACGGAGACAGCACGCCATGATCCAGACCTTCCAGCGCACCCTGCCCCACGGCATCACCCTCAGTTGCCGCGCCACGGGCGAAGCCGGAAGGCCCCTGATGCTGTTCCTGCACGGCTTTCCGGAAGCGGCCTTCATCTGGGACCCGCTGCTCGAATATTTCGCGCAGCCCGAGCATGGTGGCTACCGCTGCCTGGCGCCCAACCTGCGCGGCTTCGAGCAGTCCAGTTCGCCGCCCGAGGTCGAGGCCTACCGGGCGCACCTGCTGGTCAAGGACATTCTCGAACTGGCCGCGCTGGAAGGCCCCGGCGGCCACATCGACACCCTGGTGGCGCACGACTGGGGCGGCGCCTTCGGCTGGGGCCTGGCGAATGCGCATCCGGGGCGGCTGGATCGGCTGGCCATCATCAACTCGCCGCACCCAGGCACCTTCTTGCGCGAACTGCAGAGCAGCCCGGCGCAGCAGGAGGCCAGTGCCTACATGAGCTTCCTGTCGCGCCCCGATGCCGAGCAGTTGCTGGCAGAGGACGACTACCGGCGCCTGTGGCCCTTCTTCGCCGCACCGCCGGGACGCGAGTGGCTCACCGACGAGGTGAAGGCGCAGTACCGGCAGGTGTGGGATGCGGGCCTCACCGGCGCCTGCAACCTGTACCGCGTCACGCCGCTCAAGCCGGCGGCACCGGGCGAGCCGCCGCGCGTCTTTCCCGAGCTGCCGCGCGTCTTTCCCGAGCTGCCGCGCGAACGATTCACGGTCGAGCTGCCCACCCTGGTGCTGTGGGCCATGGACGACATCGCGCTGCTGCCTGGCCTGCTGGACGGGCTGGAAGATTACGTACCGAAGATGCAACTCAGGAAGATTTCCGGCGCGACGCACTGGATCGTGCACGAGCAGCCGGATCTGGTGGCGCGCGAGATCGAGCGCTTCGCGCGGCCTTCTCCTTAGAACTTAGTAAATCGTCGGCTCGCCCTCGGGGCGCGTCTTGAAGCGCCGGTGCACCCAGTAGTACTGCGAGGGCATGGCGCGGATGTAGCCCTCCAGCATCTTGTTCATGTGCGCGGTATCGGCTTCGATGTCGCCGGTGGGAAAGTCCTGCCAGGCCGGCAGCAGCTCGATCTCGTAGCCGCTTCGCGTCAGGCGCGAGAGCACCGGCATCACGATGGCGCGGCCCAGCTGCGAGAAGCGCGACAGCGAAGGCACAGTGGCCGCCTGCACGCCGAAGAAGGGCACGAAGATCGACTGGCTCGGGCCGAAGTCCATGTCCGGCAGCAGGTACAGCACCTCGCCCCGGCGCAGGCGATGCAGCACCGGCTTGACGCCGTCGGTGCGCTCCAGCGCGGTGACGTTGCCAAAGCGCGTGCGGCCCTCGCGCGCCCAGGCGTCGATCATCGGATCGCGCTGCGTCGTGTAGATCGTCATCGACGGGCGCGCCAGGTGCATGGTCAGCGTGGTGGCGGCCGCGTCCAGGCCGTAGAAGTGCGGCGCAAAAAGAATCACGGCCTGCTCGCCGTTCGCCAGCTCGCTCAGGTCCTGTTCGCTGCCCCGCAGGCGCAGCCGGCTTTCCACCACCTTGCGCGGCGCATGCCAGAGCCAGCTGCGGTCCAGCCAGGACTGCGCCACGAAGACGAAGGTCTCGCGGGATATGCGCTGGCGCTCTTCTTCCGTCAGCTCGGGAAAGCACAACCTGAGGTTGGCATCCACCACGCGCCGGCGCGGCAGGGCGACGGAATGCAACAGGCGCCCGAGCCCGGCCCCGACGCCGCGCAAGACGGGCAGCGGCAGGTGCGCGATCACCTTCATGAAGCCGATGCCCAAGCGCGCTGAAAAACTCATTGCGCGATCTCCATCTCGCTGCGCGGCTCCTTGTAGCGCGCATAGTCCCAGACGTACTGCGAAGGCAACTCGCGGATGAGCTTCTCGATGCCGACGTTCATCGCCGTGGCGGCCGCCTCGGGCGTGGCCTTGGGGTCGTTCAGCGCCGTGTCGTTCAAGGCCTCGAAACGGATGGCATAGCCCTGGCCCGGCGCCAGCCGCTCGCACGCGGCCAGAAAGACCCGGGCACCGGTCTGCTGCGCCAGGCGCGGCAGCAGGGTCATGGTGTAGGCCGGTCGCCCCAGGAAAGGCGCCCAGACGCCCTGCCCCAGCGGCGGCACCTGGTCCGGCAGGATGCCGGTGTAGCCGCCGGACTTCAGGGCGCGCATCAGGCCGCGCACGCCCATGGTATTGGTGGGCAGCATCTTCAGGCCGCGCCGGTTCTCGCGCGAGCCGGCCACCAGCTCGCTCATCCAGGCCTTGCGCGCCGGCCGGTACAGCGCGGTCATCGGGCCATGCGCATCGACAAATCGCTCACCGATCGCCTGACCCAGCATTTCCCAGCTGCCGATGTGGGGGGTGATGAAGATCACGCCCTTCTTGGCCGAAAGCGCGGCCTCCACTTCTTCAACCCCGCTCCAGCGCGCCACCTTGGGCAGCACGCTCTCACCGGCGGGTCGGCCCCACAGCCAGGGCAGTTCGGCCAGGGCGGCGCCAGCGGCGGCGATGGCCCGGCGGTATTGCTCGGGCGCGAAGCCGGCCGCCTGCGCGTTGGCCTTGAAGCGGCTGCGGTAACCCGACGACCCCCACCAAACCATCCAGCCCAAGAGCGTGCCCAGCCGATGCATCAGGGAAAGGGGCACGCGGGCAAGCAGGCGGAACAGGGTGATCATCCAAAAACGACAGGGGAAGAAAGACCGGACGCGCGCGCAGCGTATTGCTCGGGGCACTCGAAGCGCGGCTCTTATAGAATGCAAATTGTCGCCGAGTTACGGAACTACTTGCAGGGCGACGTTAAACAACCACTGCTAAAGCGTTCGCCAGAACTCCAGGGGTCGGCAAACGCGCCAATCCACCTTTTCAATAAGACGGAGTTTCAGCACATGGCGAACGATTTTCTCTTTACCTCCGAGTCGGTTTCCGAAGGCCATCCCGACAAGGTTGCCGACCAGATTTCCGATGCGATCCTCGATGCCATCTTCGCGCAGGACCCGCGCTCGCGCGTCGCCGCCGAGACGCTGACCAACACCGGCCTGGTGGTGCTAGCGGGCGAGATCACCACCAACGCGCACGTGGACTACATCCAGGTGGCGCGCGACACCATCAAGCGCATCGGCTACGACAACACCGACTACGGCATCGACTACAAGGGCTGCGCGGTGATGGTCTGCTACGACAAGCAGTCCAATGACATCGCCCAGGGCGTGGACCATGCCAGCGACGACCACCTCAACACCGGCGCCGGCGACCAGGGCCTGATGTTCGGCTACGCCTGCGACGAGACGCCCGAGCTGATGCCCGCGCCGATCTACTACGCGCACCGCCTGGTCGAGCGCCAGGCCCAGCTGCGCAAGGACGGCCGCCTGCCCTTCCTGCGCCCGGACGCCAAGAGCCAGGTGACCATGCGCTACGTGGACGGCAAGCCGCACAGCATCGACACCGTGGTGCTCTCGACCCAGCACCATCCCGACCAGAGCGAGACGCCGACCAAGATGAAGGCCTCTTTCATTGAGTCGGTGATCGAGGAAATCATCAAGCCGGTGCTGCCCAAGGAGTGGCTGAAGGAAACCAAGTACCTGATCAACCCGACCGGCCGCTTCGTCATCGGCGGCCCGCAGGGTGATTGCGGCCTGACGGGCCGCAAGATCATCGTCGACACCTACGGCGGCGCCTGCCCGCACGGCGGCGGCGCCTTCTCCGGCAAGGACCCGAGCAAGGTCGACCGCTCGGCCGCCTACGCAGCCCGCTACGTCGCCAAGAACATCGTGGCCGCCGGCCTGGCGCGCCAGTGCCAGATCCAGGTGGCCTACGCCATCGGCGTGGCCCGCCCGATGAACGTGACGGTCTACACCGAAGGCACCGGCGTGATCCCCGACGCAAGAATCGCCGACCTGGTGCAGGAGCACTTCGACCTGCGTCCCAAGGGCATCATCCAGATGCTGGACCTGCTGCGCCCGATCTACGCCAAGACCGCCGCCTATGGCCACTTCGGGCGCGAAGAGCCGGAGTTCAGCTGGGAAAGAACGGACAAAGCTGCCTTGCTGCGTGCTGCTGCCGGCCTCAAGTAGCCCGCCCCAGCAACTGCGCGACCTCCTCGTCCGAGGTCTGATCGAAGTCGCGATACCAGAGCCCGACCGCATGGAAGGGCTCGGGCGTCTGCAGGCACACCACCTCGTCGGCCACGCTGCCGACGCTGGCGAGCGCGTCGCTCGATGCCACCGGCACCGCCACCAAGATGCGTGCAGGCTGGCCGATGCGGACCGACTGGACCGCGGCGCGCATGGTGGCGCCGGTGGCCAGCCCATCGTCCACCAGGATCACCACCTGGTCTTTGATGCGCGGCGGTGGCTTGTGGCCACGATAGGCCTGTTCGCGCCGCAGCAGTTCCGCCTGCTCGCGCTGCACGGCCGAGCGCACCGCCTGTTCGGAGACGGGCCAGCCGCCGGCGACGTCCGACATCACCTGCACCCCGCCCGAAGCGATGGCGCCCATGGCGAATTCTTCCTGGCCCGGGTAGCCCAGCTTGCGAACCACCACCACGTCGAGCGGCGCCTGCAGGGCCTTGGCCACTTCGGCCGCCACCGGCACGCCGCCGCGCGGCAGCGCCAGCACGAGCAGATCCTTGCGGCCATGCCAAGCCATCAGCGCCTGCGCCAGGCGCCTGCCTGCCTGCTGACGGTTCTCGAATTTCATGGGGCAGCGGGCCCCGGCGGCCCGTATCAGAAACGATACGCCGCGCCCAGCCCCGCTGTCCAGTTGCGCGTCGGCGCCGCCTCGATGTAGCGGCCATTGGCCTCATTGACGATGACCGCGCCGATGTACTGCTTGCCCTGCAGGTTGTCGACCCGGGCAAAGGCATTGAGCTCCCAGCG
This sequence comes from Variovorax sp. LARHSF232, assembly GCF_052871435.1. NCBI lineage: Bacteria > Pseudomonadati > Pseudomonadota > Betaproteobacteria > Burkholderiales > Comamonadaceae > Variovorax > Variovorax sp. LARHSF232. The sequence goes on from NZ_JBIXJS010000001.1 coordinate 551,263, forward strand.
CTCCCATTTCCAGAGGTAGCCGGCATACAGCCCCAGCACCGCATAGCCCGGCGCGCTCAGGGTGTTCAAGTCGTTGGCCCAGATCTTGTCCAGCGCCCGCATCTCGACGCCGGCGCGCCAGCCCTGCGGCGGCACATAGCCGAAGGAGGCAAAGAAGGATTGGGGCGCCACGCCCGGGATTTCGTTGCCGGCCAGCACCGTGTTGGCGCCGGTGCACGGCAGGGGCGAACAGAAGGCATCGCTGTAGCGCGCCCGCAGCCAGGTGTAGGCCAGCTGGGTGCGCCAATGGCTGGGCGTCTCCTGCGACCAGGCCAACTCGAAGCCGTCGCGCTTGGTGCTCGGCGCGTTGCGGAAGGTGGAGCGGCCGCCGACATTGGCGTTGGTCACGATCTCGTCGTCGGTGCGCGTCTGAAAAATGGCAGCCGTCAGAAATCCGCTGGCGATGCGCACCTTGGCGCCCAGCTCGAAGCTGCTGCTGACCGCCGGCTGCAGCGCAAAGTTGAAGCCGCTGCGCCCGTCCGGCCTGTAGGACAGCTCGTTCAAGGTGGGCGTCTCGTAGCCGCGGCCCCAGGTGCCGTAGAAAGACAGGTCCTGCGCCGGCGCAAAGCGCAGCGCCAGTACCGGCAGGGCGTGCTCGTAGCTGGCCGAGCCGCTGTCGTTGCCATTGCCCGGGCGGACATAGTTGTCGGCGGACTTGAACTTGACGCTGCTGTAGCGCAGGCCGGCCTCCAGGGTCCACCGGTCGGCAAAGCGCCACTGGCCCTGCACATAGGGGTCGACGTTGTAGACGTCGTTGCGCTCGTCGCGCCGCAGGCGTCCTTGCACGCCCAGCGCGGTCGGCGCCTGCGCGCTGCCGGTGAAGTTCTCGTAGCCCTTGCGGTCCTCGTCCATGGTGTCGTAGGCCAGGCCGGTGCTCAGCTCGAAGGGACGTCCGGCCAGCAGGCCGCGCGTGGTCCAACGGGCATCGAGCCCGGCGTAGTCGCGCTTCAGATCGATCACGCCGCCGGCGCTCGAGGGCGCCAGCTGGGCCGTGGGCGGAATGGCCTGGAACTGCGTGGTGCTGCGCTCGCCGCCATAGACCATCAGGCGCAGGTCGTTGTCGGCATTCAGGCGCCGCTCATAGATCACACCCGCCTGCATCTGGCCGACCGTCTTGCGGGTGTTGAACTGCTCCGCCCGCGCGGCGCTGCGTCGGTCCTGCTGGTACTCCGCAGGGGTCAGGCCGAGCGGGTCCTGGGCACGGATGCGCACGCCGTTGAGCACCACCGTGAGCTTGCTGTCGTCCTGCAGCGCAAAGCCGAGTTTGCCGTTGATGATGCTGCGCTCGGCCGCGCTGTGGTCGCGGTAGCCGTCGGTCTCGAAATGGCTGCCGCTCAGCAGGTAGCTGAAGGGGCCGTTGGAGCCGCTCAGCTGCAGGCTCTCGCGCCAACTGCCGAAGCTGCCGCCCGCCACGCCGAAGCCCAGGCGCGGGGGCCCCTCGCCATCCTCGGTAAAGACTTGCAGCACGCCGCCCGAGGAGTTGCCGTACAAGGCCGAGAAGGGCCCGCGCAGCACCTCGACCCGATCGGCCGAGCCGATGTCGATGTTGGAGGTCTGGCCCTGGCCGTCCGGCATGGTGGACGGCACCCCGTCCACGTAGATGCGCACGCCGCGCACGCCGAAGGTGGAGCGTGCGCCGAAGCCGCGGATGGACAGCTGCTGGTCCTGCGCGTAGTTCTGCCGGTTCTGGATCTGCAGCCCCGGCGCGCTGCCCATCGATTCCGACAGGTTGACCTGCATCTGGGCGTTGCGCAGTTGCGTGCCGTCCACGGCGTCCACCGAGGCCGGCACCGTCAGCGGCGGGGCGGCGCCGCGCGGCGTCGTCACGGTGATGGGCGCCAGGCTGCGCACCGGCTCCTCGCCGCCGTTTTCCTGCGCGTGCGACGCGAGCGCGAACACGGCAAGGACGGCGGTGGCATGCAGCGGAGCTTTCATGACGCAGCGGATTCTGCGGTGGAACGACAGCCCCGCGTACCCGCCGCAAACCCCTAGAACTTAGCCCCCGGGGGCAGTGCAACGCTGCGATCCGGCGCACCCAGCCCCTGGCCGGCGCCTTGTCAGGACAGCCAGCCCGAGCTCATCTTTTCAGTCACCAGGGCGATGAACGCCGACACCGCCAGCGGCAGGTGCCGACGGCTCGGATACACCACGCTCAGGCCGTGGCGCGTGTGCTGGTACTGCGGCAGCACCGGCACCAGCAACCCGGCCTGGATGTCGCGAAGGGCGACGGCGGGCGGAAGCAGCGCAATGCCCAGGCCCGCCAGTGCGGCCTTGCGCAGCGCCTGCGCCGTGTTGCCGCTGAAGCGTCCGCTGACCTGGACCTGCTCCACGACGCCGTCGGGCCCGGTCAGGCGCCAACTGATGCGGCCGCTCGGGGGCGCCGACGTCACGCAGTCGTGCTGCGTCAGCGCCTGCAAGGTGCCGGGCGCTCCGCGTGCTGCGATGTAGGCAGGGCTGGCCACCAGGCCGCCGCTGCGCGCGCCAAAGAGCTGCCGGCCGACGTAGCCGGAATCGGGCAAGGGGCCGCCTCGGATGGCCACGTCGATCTGGTCGGCGATGAGGTCGGCCTTCTCGTCGCTGAGTACGAAGTCCAGACGTACCAACGGGTGCGCGGCCAGGAATTGCGCCACCCACTGCATCGGGAAGAAGTCGAAGAAATCGGCCGTCGCGGCCACGCGTACCAGGCCGCTGGGCTGTTGGCCGCCGGCCGCCAGGGCCTGTCCGGCCTCGATCAGCCCGTCCACAGCGCCGGCGCAGCGCTCGTGAAAGTCCCGGCCGGCACTGGTCAGCGTGAGCTTGCGGGTGGAGCGTTGCAAAAGGCGCGCGCCCAGCTGGGCTTCGAGTTGCTGGAGCCGTCGGCTCACCGTGTTGGACGGCATGCCCAGGCGCCGCGCCGCTTCGGCAAAGCTGCCGCAGCGCACGACCTGCACAAAGATGGCGATGTCATTCAGGTCGAGCATTCTGCGGGTGATTCGTCGTATTTTTGGATGAGTTAATTCCAATTGTGCCGTCTAGTCGAGCAATGAACGGCGCCCTATCTTCAGGGCATCCCTTTTCTCGAAGGCAGACCATGCGCTCGCAACAACAACATTTCGACATCGGCACCGACGCCCTGGCGTCAAGCCCTGCCACGGCCCAGCCGCGCGCCATCGTCTACCGCACGCGCGGCAGCACGCATGGGCCGATCACGCGGCTGGTGAGCCCGAGCGACCTGGGCGAATTCCTCAAGCCCTTCGTGTTCCTCGACCTCTTCGGCTTCGATACCGCGGGCGGGCACAAGGGCTTCGGCATGCATCCCCACTCGGGCATCGCCACGCTGACCTATCTGATCGAAGGCGACACGCTCTATGAAGACACGACCGGCGAACAGGGTGTGCTGCGAAGTGGCGGCGTCGAATGGATGCGCTCCGGCAACGGCGTCTGGCACACGGGTGCGCCGGCGCCCGGCGTGGCGCGCGTGCGCGGCTTCCAGCTATGGGTCGCTTTGCCGGCCGACACGGAGAACGCGCCAGCGCACAGCCTCTACCTGGCTCCTGCGCAGGTGCCGCGGGATGGTCCGGCGCGGGTGCTGCTCGGCAGCTACGGGGCGGCGACCAGCCCCGTTCCTGCACCGGCGCCAATGACCTATCTGGCCGTGCATCTGCAAGACGGCCAACGCTGGCGCTTCACGCCTCCTGCCGGCCAGACGGTGGCGTGGGTCGCCGTCAATGCCGGCCGGCTCGACGCCGGGGACTCAGATCCGATCGGTGCGGGCGAATTGGCAATGCTCGAAGAGTCCGGCGATGCGATCGACTTCGTGGCGCACGGCGAGACAGCCTTTGTACTGGGCTCGGCCCGCAAGCACCCGCATGATCTGGTGATGGGTCACTACTCGGTGCATACGAGCCCGCAGGCGTTGGCGAAGGGCGAGGCAGAAATCGCGCGCATCGGCGCGCAGCTGCGGGCACAAGGGCGCCTGGGCTGAGCCCTCCCGACCGCCTTACTTCGACTCGTGTGACGGCATCGCCGGTGGCATGCTGCATGGCGCCGGCTTGGGGGCCTGGACCGGCGCTTGATGGGGCGGCAGGGGCGCGCCCAGCACCAGCGGGATCGGATCGCGGTCGGGGCGGGGAATCGGGATCGGCATGGCGGGCTCCTCGTTCTTGTTCACGGTGACGCCAGCATGGCGCTGGCCGATAGCACCGTCCGTCCTCTGCTTTCGCTGCGAGCCGGGCGCCAGTTGCCCCTTCGCCTGACGGCGTGCTCCGACGGCCAACGGCGGGGGCCGGCGCCTCCCGCCGTCCGACGGGTCGGCCTCATCGGCGCCTACGTCGAGGCCTGGGTTTGCCCCTGCGCCCCTGCCCGCCTTCTTGAAAGCGTCACAAAAACCCTTATGATTAGCACTCGCTGAGGTTGAGTGCTAACAACGGCACCCTCCTCCAGTCGATTTGGCCGCTGGCGCCCCGCCTGGGGCCCGGTTCCTTCCCCCGTTTCATATCAGGAGATGCAATTGAAACTTCGTCCTTTGCACGATCGCGTGATCGTCAAGCGCATTGAAAGCGAAACCAAGACCGCCTCGGGCATCGTCATCCCCGACAACGCCGCCGAAAAGCCGGATCAAGGCGAAGTGCTGGCCGTCGGCCCGGGCAAGAAGAACGACAAGGGCGACCTGATCGCCATGAACATCAAGGTCGGCGACCGCGTCCTGTTCGGCAAGTACTCGGGCCAGACCGTCAAGGTCGACGGCGACGAGCTGCTGGTGATGAAGGAAGACGACCTCTTCGCAGTCGTCGAAAAGTGATTTTGCGGGACAGACCAGGCAGGCGCGAAGCGGCTGACTGCTCTGTCCCCAACTGATTAATTAACTGAATTTCGGAGTTAAAGAACATGGCAGCAAAAGACGTAGTCTTCGGCGGCGAAGCCCGCGCGCGCATGGTCGAGGGTGTGAACATCCTGGCCAACGCAGTCAAGGTGACCCTGGGCCCCAAGGGTCGCAACGTGGTGCTCGAGCGCTCCTTCGGCGCCCCTACCGTGACCAAGGACGGTGTGTCCGTGGCCAAGGAAATCGAACTCAAGGACAAGCTGCAGAACATGGGCGCCCAGCTCGTGAAGGAAGTGGCTTCCAAGACTTCGGACAACGCCGGTGACGGCACCACCACCGCGACCGTGCTGGCACAAGCCATCGTTCGCGAAGGCTTCAAGCTGGTTGCCGCCGGCATGAACCCGATGGACCTGAAGCGCGGCATCGACAAGGCTGTCACCAGCCTGGTCGCCGAGCTGAAGAAGGCTTCGAAGGCGACCACCACGTCCAAGGAAATCGCGCAAGTCGGCTCGATCTCGGCCAACAGCGACGAGACCATCGGCAAGCTGATCGCTGACGCGATGGACAAGGTCGGCAAGGAAGGCGTGATCACCGTGGAAGACGGCAAGTCGCTCGACAGCGAACTCGACGTCGTCGAAGGCATGCAGTTCGACCGCGGCTACCTGTCGCCCTACTTCATCAACAACCCGGAAAAGCAATCCGCGATTCTGGACAACCCCTTCGTCCTGCTGTTCGACAAGAAGATCAGCAACATCCGCGACCTGCTGCCCACGCTGGAGCAAGTTGCCAAGGCTGGCCGTCCCCTGCTGATCATTGCCGAAGAAGTCGAGGGCGAAGCCCTGGCGACCCTGGTCGTGAACACCATCCGCGGCATCCTGAAGGTCGTGGCCGTCAAGGCGCCTGGCTTCGGCGACCGCCGCAAGGCCATGCTGGAAGACATCGCCATCCTGACGGGCGGCAAGGTCATCGCCGAAGAAGTGGGCCTGACCCTCGAGAAGGTGACGCTGGCCGACCTCGGCCAAGCCAAGCGCATCGAAGTGGGCAAGGAAAACACCATCATCATCGACGGCTCCGGCGCTGCCGCTGACATCGAAGCCCGCGTCAAGCAAGTGCGCGTGCAGATCGAAGAAGCCACCAGCGACTACGACCGCGAGAAGCTGCAAGAGCGCGTGGCCAAGCTGGCCGGCGGTGTTGCCGTGATCAAGGTTGGCGCTGCCACCGAAGTCGAAATGAAGGAAAAGAAGGCGCGCGTCGAAGACGCCCTGCACGCCACCCGCGCTGCAGTGGAAGAAGGCGTTGTGGCCGGCGGCGGCGTGGCCCTGCTGCGTGCCAAGCAAGCCGTGGGCGACAAGCTCAAGGGCGACAACGCTGACCAGGACGCCGGCATCAAGCTGGTGCTCAAGGCCATCGAAGCGCCCCTGCGCGAGATCGTGAACAACGCCGGTGGCGAAGCCTCGGTGGTGGTCAACGCCGTGCTGGCCGGCAAGGGCAACTTCGGCTTCAACGCCGCCAACGACACCTACGGCGACATGCTCGAGCTGGGCATCCTGGACCCGACCAAGGTGACCCGCACCGCGCTGCAGAACGCCGCTTCGGTGTCCTCGCTGCTGCTGACGACCGAAGCCATGGTCGCCGACGCACCGAAGGATGAAGGCGGTGCTGGCGGCGGCATGCCCGACATGGGCGGCATGGGTGGCATGGGCGGCATGGGCATGTAATTGCCACGTGTCGCTCCGGAGCACCTCGCAGTGCTTCGGGCCACAACAAGAAGCGCGGCCTCGGCCGCGCTTTTTTTATGCCCGCTCGAAAAGCGTTCAATAGGTCTTGTACGGCAGGAACTTGCCCGACAGCACCACGTTGACGCGATCGCCCTTGGGGTCGGCCTCGCGCGTGATGTCCATCTTGAAATCGATCGCACTCATGATGCCGTCGCCGAATTCCTCGTGGATCAACTCCTTGATGGTGGTGCCGTACACGCTGACGATCTCGTACCAGCGGTAGATCAATGGATCGGTGGGCACAGAGGTCGGCAGCGAGCCCTTGTAGGGCACCACCTGCAGCCACTTCTGCTCTTCACCCGCAAGGCCGAAGACCTCGCCCAGCACCTGCGCCTGCTCGGCGGTGGCCGTCATCTGGCCCAGGCACAGAGCCGTGGTCCATTCCTTCGACTGGCCGATCTTCTTGGCCACGGCATCCCACGTGAGGCCCTTGGCGACCTTGGCGGTGATGATCTTTTCGGTGACGTCGTTGCGGTTCATCTGGCTTCGCTCCTGATGGATGTACGAGTCGGCAATGCATGCAACCCCCGTGCCCGCAAGATCGGCCAGAAGCCAGCCCCACGCCGCAGAGCCGGCAACAAGCACCCGAAAAAAAAGGGCCGCATCAGCGGCCCTTGGCATGGCGTTTCGGACGCAGTGCGCCCGGGCCGGACCTCATCAGGCCGGCAGCGCCCCGTAGTTATTGCTCTCGGGCTGGGTCGGCTGCACCCAGAAATAGATGAGCACCAGGATGCCGATGACGGGGATCAGGTGAATGAGCAGGAACCAGCCGCTCTTGCCGATGTCGTGCAGGCGGCGTGCGCCCACTCCCAGCGAGGGCAGCACCAGCGCCAGCGCGGCAATGGTGTAGACGGTTCGGCCCAGCATCGCCGCGACCACCAGCACGACAACCTGGAACAGCGCAAACCACCAGAACTCCGGTCGGGCCGCGCGGCCCTCGAAGTCGACGTACTTGCGCAGACAGACCTGGACCGCTTGGACAAAGTTCATGAGTCAACTCCTCTTTGATGCCCCGGGACAAATTCCCCGGGGGCATCATAAGGCCCGGACGCAATAGGCAGCCGTTGTTGCCGGCTGAACTCAACCCTGGCGCAGCCGCGCCAACAGGCCGGCGGTGGAGGCATCCAGCCCGGCCACGTCGCCCGAGGACAGGCGCGGCTCGATGTCCCTGGCCAGCACCTTGCCCAGCTCCACCCCCCACTGGTCGAAGCTGTTGATGCCCCACAGGGCGCCGCTGGTGAACACGCGGTGCTCGTACAGGGCGATCAAGGCGCCCAACGCTTGCGGCGTGAGCTTTTCCAGCACGAAGAAGGTGCTGGGACGGTTGCCGGGAAAGTGGCGGTGCCCGCCGGCATCTTCCTTGCCGACCATCAGCGCCTGGGCCTGCGCCAGCGCATTGGCCAGCAACTTGGCATGGTGGCCTGCCAGATCGTGCGAGGCATCGCGCACCGCGATGAACTCCAGCGGCACGACGTCGGTGCCCTGATGCAGCATCTGAAAGTAGGCATGCTGGCCGTTGGTGCCGGGCTCGCCCCACAACACCGGCGAGGTGCCGAAGGGCAGCACATCGCCGGCGAGGTCGACCCGCTTGCCGTTGCTTTCCATCTCCAGCTGCTGCAGGTAGGCCGGCAGGCGCTTGAGCGCGCTGTGATAGGGCGCGATGCTGCGGCTGGTGAAGCCGTGGAAATTGCGATACCAGACGTCCAGCAGGCCCAGGCGCACCGGCAGGTTGCGCTCCAGCGGCGTGTTGCGGAAATGCTCGTCCATCGCATGGGCGCCGGCCAGCAAGGCGCGGAAGCCCTCGGAACCGATGGCCAGCGCGATTGGCAGGCCGATGGCCGACCACAGCGAATAGCGCCCACCCACCCAGTCCCAGAAGCCGAAGGTGGTGCTGATGCCGAACTCGCGCGCCGCCTCCACGTTGGTGGTGAGCGCAGCGAAGTGGCGTGCGATGTCGGTGCCACCGGACTGCTCAAACCAGCGCTTGGCCGAGTGCGCGTTGGCCATGGTCTCGGCCGTGGTGAAGGTCTTGGAGGCGATCAGGAACAGCGTGTGCTCCGGCGCCAAGCCCTTGAGCACGCCGGCCAGCTCGTGGCCATCCACGTTCGAGACGAAGTGAAAGCGCTTGCCCGGCGCCACGAATTCGTCGAGCGCCAGCACCGCCATCTGCGGCCCCAGGTCGGAGCCGCCGATGCCGATGTTGACCACGTCGGTGATGGTGTGGTCGGCCCGCATGGCGTCGGCGTAGGCCAGCATGGCGTCCAAGGTGGTGTGCACCTGCCCGAGTTCGCCCGCCAGGCTGCCGGCCGGTGCGGCCCCGGCGCGCAACAGGAAGTGCATGACGGCCCGGTCTTCCGTGGCATTGATGCGCTCGCCGGCAAACATGGCGTCGATGCGGGCCTGCAGGCCGCACTGGCGGGCCAGGGCGAAGAGCAGTTCTTCTGCCTTCGCGTCGATCAGGTTCTTCGACAGGTCGGCAAAAAGCGCCGGTGCGCTCTGGCTGAAATGCGCAAAGCGGCCGGGGTCGGCGGCGAAAGCCTGACGCAAGTCGAATTGGCGCGCCGTGGCCTCGAAGTGCTTGCGCAGTTCTTGCCAGGCGGGGGTGCGGTCGCAGCGCACGGTCATGAAGAAGCCTCCGTCATCAGCTTTTCCAGCTTGACGGCGTCCGCGGCAAAGGCCCGAATGCCTTCGGCCAGCTTCTCGGTCGCCATCGCGTCTTCGTTGAGGGCAAAGCGGAAGCCCGCCTCGTCGTAGGTCACGCCGGGGATGTCGCGCCCTTGGGCCGCCTGCGGGTCGAGGGCGCGGATGAGCGGCGCGTCGCTGTCGGGCCTGTTTGCCAGCTCGGCCAGCAGGTCCGGGCTGATGGTCAACAGGTCGCAGCCGGCCAGCGCGGCGATCTGGCCGGTGTTGCGGAAACTCGCGCCCATCACCTCGGTGGCGATGCCGTGGCGCTTGTAGTAGTCGTGGATCTGGCGCACCGACTTCACGCCGGGGTCGTTGGCGCCGGCGTTGTCGGCTTCCACCCAGCCGGCGCCGGCCGACTTCTTGTACCAGTCGTAGATGCGCCCGACAAAGGGCGAGATCAGCTTGACCCCGGCCGCGCCGCAGGCGACCGCCTGGGCAAAGGAGAACAGCAGCGTGAGGTTGGTGTGGATGCCCTTTTGCTCCAGCACGCGGGCGGCCTCGATGCCCTCCCAGGTGGAAGCGACCTTGATCAGGAGGCGCTTTTGGGTGTCGATGCCCTCGGCCCGGTACAGCGCCACGATGCGCTCGGCCCGGGCGATGGTGGCGGAGGTATCGAAGCTCAGGCGCGCATCCACCTCGGTCGACACCCGGCCCGGGATGATCGACAGGATCTCGCACCCGAAGCGCACCAGCAGCCGGTCGATGACCTGGTCCAGCGGCGCGCCGCGGTGCCTGGCCAGCACCTCGTCCAGCAGGGGGCGGTAGTCGCTCTTCTGCACCGCCTTGAGGATCAGCGACGGGTTGGTGGTCGCGTCCTGGGGCTTGAAGGCATCGAGTTGACGGAAGTCGCCGGTGTCAGCAACGACGGTGGTCCATTGGCGGAGGGCTTCGAGCTGGTTCATGCCAAACATTATCCCGCCGCAAAACTACAGAACATGTGCTCTGCGTCCGACGGCCTGTACTCCTGGCACCGGTTAGCTTGAAACACACGTCAAACGTTTGGAGATCCAGCCATGTTGCATCTCAAGCACGACACCCTGCGGCCGGCTTCCAGGACGCACGGAACAGCGGCCACGCATGGCGCCTCGATGGGTGCCCTGGCGACAGCCTTTGCCGTCGGCGGCGCGATGGCCCTGCTGGCCCTGCGCCGCGCACGCACGCTGCGCACCGCAGCGCCGGCTGGCCCGGCGGACGGGGCGCCGCTGATGCGCGCTCCGCTGCAGGTGGTCGCGCCGGTGGACCTGAAGCGCTACGCGGGCCTGTGGTATGAGCAGGCACGCCTGCCCAACCCCTTCCAGAAGGCCGGCACCGGCCCGGTGACGGCGCACTACACCCCGCTGCCGGACGGCACCATGGAGGTACGCAATCGCTGCCAGCGCGAAGACGGGCAGACCGAAGAGGCGGTGGGCGTCGCCCGCCCGGTGAACATGCCTGGCATGCCCGGCGCCGGCCGGCTGAAGGTGCGCTTCCTGCCCGGCTGGCTGGGCTGGATGCCCTTTGCCTGGGGCGACTACTGGATCCTCAAGCTGGACCGCGACTACCAGGTGGCGCTGGTCGGCTCGCCCGACCGCGGCTACCTCTGGGTGTTGTCGCGCGTGCCGCAACTGGACGAGGCCAGCCTGCAGACCGAACTGGACTACGCGCGCACCCTGGGCTTCGAGGTCGACAAGGTGGTGCGCACGGCGCACTGAGTTCGATCGCGCACGGGCCGTGCCGACGCGGGCGCGGCCCCGTTGCAACACCCATCACCTGCAGCAGCGCGGGCCGAGCGGTCCGCGCCAGCAAGTGCCGTTAAAGTGGCGGGCTTGGCACGAATCCGGCTTTCCCGACCCACGGACACTTGCAGATGAGCTTCGACCTCGTTCTCTTCGGCGGCACCGGCGACCTGGCATGGCGCAAGCTGATGCCGGCCCTGTTCCAGGCCTTTCGCCACGGCAGTCTGCCCGAGGGCGGGCGCATCATCGGCGTGGCGCGCGATGACCTGTCGGATGACGCCTATCGCGAGCTGATCCAGTCGCGCTTCAAGGCAGTGGAAGGCGCCAAGCGGCCCAGCCCGGAGGAATTCAAGGAGTTCGCCTCCATGCTGCACTACCTGCGCATGGACCTGTCCAAGCCGCACGACTACGCGCGGCTGGCCGAGCTCCTGAAGGCGCGCAATGCCGACACGGTGGTGATGTACCTGGCCACCGCCCCCGCCCTGTTCACCGCGGTGGTCGAGCAGATCGCCGCCGCCAGCCTGAACACGCCGAACACGCGGATGGTGCTCGAGAAGCCGCTGGGGCACGACCTCAAGTCCAACCGCGCCATCAACGACGCGGTGCAGCGGGTGCTGTCGGAAAACCAGATCTTCCGCATCGACCACTACCTGGGCAAGCCCTCGGTGCAGAACCTCTTTGCCATGCGCTTTGGCAACGCGCTGTTCGAGCCGATCTGGCGCCGCGAACACGTGGCCAACATCCAGATCACCATTGCCGAAGACCTGGGCGTGGAAAAGCGGGGCAGCTTCTACGACCAGACCGGCGCGCTGCGCGACATGGTGCAGAACCACGCGCTGCAGCTGGTCTGCGCGATCGGCATGGAGCCGCCCATCAACTCGCACGCCGACGCCATCCGCGACGAGAAGCTCAAGGTGCTGCGCTCGCTCAAGCCGTGGACAGCCGAGGAGATCGGCCTGCACGCGGTGCGCGGCCAGTACGCAACGGGCACCGCCTACGGCGAACGCGTGGTCGGCTACCGCGAGGAACCCGGCGTCGATGCGGAAAGCAAGACCGAAACCTTCGTCGCCCTGCGCACCGAGATCGCCAACTGGCGCTGGGCCGGCGTGCCGATCTACATCCGGACCGGCAAGCGGCTGGCTTCGCGCGACGCGCGCATCGAGGTCAACTTCCGCCCGGCGCCGCATGCCATCTTCCGGCTGCCGGCCGGCAATGCCAACAAGCTGGTGATCAACCTGCAACCCAAGGACGGGCTGGAGCTGCACCTGCTGGCCCAGGCGCAGGACAAGCGCCAGAAGAGCGGCGTGCGCGTGACGCCGCCCCTGGCGCCGGTGCAGCTGGACCTGGACTTCGACAAGCGCTTCGGGGCCGAGCGCGTGGGCGCCTACGAGCGCCTGCTCCTGGACGTGATCGACGGCCGCCTGAACCTCTTCGTGCGCCGCGACGAGCAGGAAGAAGCCTGGCGCTGGGTCGAGCCGCTGCTCGATGCCTGGTCGAGCGACGGTACGCCCCGCCCCTATGCGGCCGGCAATTGGGGCCCCAGCGCCTCCAGCGCCATGATCGCCCGCGATGGCTTTGCCTGGGGCGAGGAACAGTAAAAGGCCTCCCGGCTTTTCACTGCGCTTCGCTGCGTGTAATTCGCCACCTCCCGAGGAGGGGACCTCACCTGCGGCCCGGCAGAGCCGGTTCCGCGGTGTGGGGCTGGAACGCAGGCGTGCCGGGAGCTTTAGATGCGTCCCTCTTCCACGGCGTGGCAGGCGACGCGGATGCCGCCGATCCCCAGCAAGGCCGGGCGCTCGGCGGCGCAGCGCGCGTTGGCGTGCGGGCAGCGCGGGTGAAAGCTGCAGCCGGTGGGTGGCGATAGCGGGTTGGGCACCTCGCCCTGCACTGGCGTGCGGGCGCGGCCGGTGGCATGCATCTGCGGAATCGCGTCCAGCAGCATGCGGGTGTAAGGATGGCGGGGGTTGCCGAACAGGCGCTCCTTGTCGGCGATCTCGACGATGCGCCCGAGGTACATCACGCCGACGCTGTCGCTCACATGGCGCACCACGGCCAGGTTGTGCGAGATGAACAGGTAGGTCAGGCCGCGCTCGCGCTGCAGGTCCTTCATGATGTTGAGCACCTGCGCCTGCACGCTGACGTCGAGCGCGGAGGTGGGCTCGTCGCACACCAGGAACTCGGGCGCGGTGGCCAGGGCCCGCGCAATCGAGATGCGCTGGCGCTGGCCGCCGGAGAACTGGTGCGGGTACTTGATGCGGTCCAGCGGGCTCAGGCCCACCGACAGGAGAAGCTCGCCGACGCGCTCGCGCAGGGCAAACTTTTCGGTCACCAGGCCATGCTCGAGCAGGGGCTCGCCGATGATGGCTTCCACCGTCCAGCGCGGATTCAGACTGGCGTACGGGTCCTGGAAGATCATCTGGATGCGCTTGCGCAGCTTGCGCCCGCCGCTCGACGCAAAGGCCGCATGCGCATCCTGGCCATCGAAATCGACGCGGCCACGGGTGGGCTCATACAGCCCCACCAGCAGGCGCGCCACCGTGCTCTTGCCGCAGCCGGACTCGCCCACCAAGGCCAGGGTCTTGCCGCGCTCGATGGCAAAGCTCACGCCATCCACCGCATGCAGCAGGGTGCGCGGCTGCCGCTCGATCACGCGATTCAGCCAGGGCAGCGACACGTCGAAAGTCTTGGCCAGGTCTTCGACCTGCACAAGAGGCTTGACCAAGGTTTGCGCGTTCATGCCACCGCCTCCTTGACGTCATGCAGCCAGCAGGCCGCGCGGGTGCTGCCCGCCGCCAGCAGGTCGGGCCGCTCGCGCGAGCAGCGATCGAAGGCGCGTGGGCAGCGCGGGTGGTAGGCGCAGCCGGTGGGGATGGCGTTCAGGCGCGGCATGACGCCATCGATCTGGTTGAGGCGCTCGCGCTCCTGGCTCATGTCGGGAATGGAGGCCATCAGGCCGACCGTGTAGGGATGTGCGGGCGCATGGATCACGTCATGCACCGGTCCCACCTCGGCGATGCGGCCGGCGTACATGACGGCCACGCGGTCGCAGGTTTCGGCGATCACGCCCATGTCGTGCGTGATCAGCATCACCGCCGCGCCGCGCTCGTGGCACAGGCGCTTGAGCAGGCTGATGATCTGCGCCTGGATCGACACGTCCAGCGCGGTGGTGGGCTCGTCGGCCACGATCAGCGTGGGTTCGGCCGCCAGCGCCAGGGCAATCACCACCCGCTGGCGCATGCCGCCGGAAAACTGGTGCGGGTAGTGGTCGATGCGCTGCGCCGCCGCCGGGATGCCGGTGTCTTCCAGCAGGCTGATGGCGCGCCGGCGCGCTTCCGCCTGCGTCACCGGCAGGTGCGCTCGGATGGTTTCCTCGAGCTGGCGACCTATCGTGTAGAGCGGGTTGAGCGAAGTGAGCGGGTCCTGGAAGATGGCGCCGATGCGCTTGCCGCGGATGTGGCGCATCTGCGCGTGATTCAGCCGATCGATGCGCTGGCCCTCCAGCAGGATCTCGCCGCCCGCCACGTGAGCCGGCGGCTCCAGGAGGCCGATGATGGCGGCGCCGGTCAGCGACTTTCCGGCGCCGGACTCGCCCACCACGCCCAGCACCTCGCCCGGCGCGATGGAAAAGGAAATGTCGTCCAGCGCGCGCAAGGTGCCGCGCCGGCCGGGAATCTCGACGATGAGGTTTCGGACTTCGAGCAGAGACATGGTGTGCTTCAGCGCAGGCGGGGGTTGAGCGCGTCGCGCAGCCAATCGCCAAGCAGGTTGACGCTCAGGGCGATCAGCACCAGGGTGATGCCGGGGAACACCGTCATCCACCACTCGCCCGAAAAGAGGAACTGGTTGCCGTTGCTGATCAGGGTGCCCAGCGACGGCGAGGTGGGCGGCACGCCGACCCCCAGAAAGGACAAGGTGGCCTCGGTGATGATGGCTGTCGCCACCTGGATGGTGGAGATCACGAACACCGGCCCCAGCACGTTGGGCAGCACATGCTTGCGCATGATGCGCAGCGGCGAGACGCCGGTGACCCGCGCCGCCTGCACGTATTCCTTGTTGCGCTCCACCAGCGTCGAGCCGCGCACGGTGCGCGCGTAGTCGACCCACTTGGTCAGCGAGATGGCCAGGATCAGCACGCCGAAGGCCACGGTGGTGTGCGCATCCGGAAACAGGGCGCGCCCCACGCCAGCGATCAGCAGGGCCACCAGGATGGCCGGGAAGGACAGCATCACGTCGCACAGGCGCATCAGGAAGGCATCGACCCAGCCGCCCCGAAAGCCGGCGATCAGCCCGAGCGTGACGCCCACCAGCATCGACAGCAGCACCGAAGCCACGCCCACCACCAGCGAGATGCGCGCGCCGTACATGAGGGTGGAGACAATGTCGCGGCCCTGCTCGTCGGTGCCCAGCAGGTACTTGCTGCTGCCTTCCGGATACCAGGCCGGCGGCAGGCGCGCATCGGACAGCTCCAGCGTCGACAGGTCGTAGGGGTTGTGCGGCGCGATCCAGGGCGCGAACACCGCACAGAAGAGGCAGATGGCGCCGACGATGGCCGCGGCAATGGCCACGGGCGAAGTACGGAAGCTATAGCCGATGTCGCTGTCGAACCAGCGCGAGATTTGCTTGATCATCAAGTGCGGACGGAATGCATTCGGTTGGTGCAAATGGCATGCCCGCAGGCTTGTGGCCGGCGGGCATGCAGGCCGCCCCGCGGGCGGCAGGTCGGGATCAATCGCCCTTCACGCTCATCCACTTGAAGAACATGAAGTTGTCGGCCAACTGGGTCAGCGTGACCTTCTTGCTGACACCCCAGGCCAGCGACTGCTGGTGCAGCGGCAGGTGGCCGACGTCGTCGGTGTGCACGGTGAACACTTCCTTGATCAGCGCGGTGCGCTTGGCCATGTCGGTCTCGCCCTGGATCTGCTTGGTCAGCGCGTCCACCTTGGGGTTGCTGTAGGCACCCAGGTTGAACTGGCCGGTGCCACTGGCGTCAGGGGTTGCCATCAGCGCGTTCAGGGCGTTGTGCGAATCGTAGGTCGAGGGCGTCCAGCCCAGCATGTAGAAGCTGGTGTCGCGGCGCAGGATCTTCGGGAAGTAGGTGCCCTTGGTCTCGGCCACCAGGTTGATCTTCACGTTGATCTTGGCCAAGCTCGCCGCCACCGCCTGGCAGATCTGCGCGTCATTGACGTAGCGGTCGTTCGGGCAGTTCATCGACACTTCGAAGCCCTGCGGATAGCCGGCCTCGGTCATCAACTTCTTGGCGGCTTCGGTGTCGTAGGGCAGGCGCTTGTCCTGCGCATCGGTCCAGCCGTTGATGCCGGGGCCGACCATCAGGCCGGTGGGACGCGAGGCACCGCGCATCACGGTGCGCTTGATGCCCTCGATGTCGATGGCCTGGTAGAAGGCCTGGCGCACGCGCTTGTCCTTGAAGGGGTTCTTGCCCTTCACGCTGGAATACAAGAGTTCGTCGCGCTTCTGATCCATGCCCAGGAAAATGGTGCGCAGTTCAGGGCCGACGATCACCTTGGCGTTGGAGCTGGCGTTGACGCGCGCGACGTCCTGCACCGGCACCGGCTCCATCACGTCCACTTCGCCCGACAGCAGGGCTGCCACGCGGGTCGACGGGTTGCCGATCTTGGTGAAGATGACGTCCTGCACGTTGCCCTCGATCTTGCCCCAGTAGGTGCCGTTGCGAACGAAGGTTGTGCGCACGTCGGGCTGGCGCTCGCGCACGCGGAAGGGGCCAGTGCCGTTGGCCTTGAAGGACGCGGTGTTCTCCACGCCCTTGCGGCGGTCCACCGGACGGGCGGCGCCGTTCGCCTCGCACCATTTCTTGCTCATCATCGCCACCTGCGAAATCACGTCCGGCAGGATGGGGAAAGGCGCCTTGGTCTCGATGTCGATCGCATGGTCGCCCACCTTGCGCACTTCCTTGATGTCGTTGGTGTAGCTGTTCATGTCCGAGCCCTCGCCGGCCGCGCGGGCAAAGCTGAACACCACGTCGTCGGCGGTGAAGGGGGTGCCGTCATGGAATTGCACGCCCTTGCGCAGCTCGAAGCGCCACACCGTGGGGCTGGTCTGCTTCCAGCTGGTGGCCAGCAGCGGGGCCAGGCTCAGGTCCTTGTTGCGGCCGGTCAGGGTCTCGTAGACGTTCTGCGTCACGCTGAGCTGCAGCGACTCGTTCAGCGAGTGCGGATCGAGCGAGAGCGCATCGCCCTGGTTGGCGATACGGACGGTCTGCGCGCCGGCCAGTGCCGACACCAGCGCCAGGACGGATGCTGCGATCAACTTTTGCTGAAAATTCATGGAGGGACTCCTAGATAACAAGATTGACTAATGTGCGGCGGATGATGCGTGCAATTTGGATGCCTGAGCCTTGGCGTTTTCCATTGGGCGCTCGGCCGCCAGCGGCATGCCCTGCTCGACCAGGCTGGCGTGCATGGCGGCACCCAGCGGCAGGATCTCGTCGTTGAAGTCGTAGCGGCTGTTGTGCAGGAAGGCGCCGTCCTTCACGCCCTGGCCGATGCGCAGATAGGCCCCGGGTTTTTTCTGCAGCATGAAGGAGAAGTCTTCCGCGCCCATGCTGGGTTCCATGTTGCGCTCCACATTGCGCGCGCCCACCAGCGCCTGGGCCACATCGCCGGCGAACAGCGCCTCGGCGGCGGAGTTGATGGTGGCCGGGTAGATGCGCTCGAACTTGACCGTGGCGCTGGCGCCGAAGCCCGAGGCCACCGCGCTGCACAGCTCCACCAGGCGCTTTTCGACCTCGGCCTGCACCTTCGCGCTGAAGGTGCGCACGGTGCCCACCAGGGTTGCCCGGCCCGGTACCACGCTCATCGCGCCCAGGTCGCCCGCCTGCACGGCGCAGATGCTGATCACCGCCGTGTCGATCGGCCGTACGTTGCGCGAAACGATGGTCTGGATGGCGGTGATGAGGTGCGCCGACACCACCACCGGATCGACCGTGAGGTAGGCATGGGCACCGTGCCCGCCCTTGCCCGCCACCTCGATGGTGATGCGGTCCGCCGCGGCCATCATGGGGCCCGAGTTGATGCCCACCGTGCCCGGCGCCATGCCGGGCCAGTTGTGCATGGCAAACACCGAGTCGACCGGGAAGCGCTCGAACAGGCCGTCCTCGATCATCACGCGGGCGCCGGCAAAGCCTTCTTCGCCGGGTTGGAAGATCAGCACGGCGGTGCCGTCGAAGTTGCGGGTTTCGGCCAGGTAGCGGGCCGCGCCGACCAGCATGGCGGTGTGGCCGTCGTGGCCGCAACCGTGCATCAGGCCGCCCTTGGCGGAGCGCCAGGCGAAGTCGTTGTCCTCGTGCATGGGCAGCGCGTCCATGTCGGCACGCAGGCCGATCATGCGGCCGCTGGCGCTGGAGCGGCCGCGGATCACCGCCACCACGCCAGTCTTGCCGATGCCGGTGTGGATCTCGTCGACGCCGCAGGCCTTGAGCGACTCCTGCACGCGGGCGCTGGTATAGACCTCTTCGAAGCCCAGTTCGGGATGCGCATGCAGATCACGCCGCAAGGCGGCGATCTCGGGATGGAAGCGGGCGATATGGGCGAAGGCGCGGCCGGAGGCCTGGTAACGAACAGTGGTCATGTCAGTGGCGCCCGGCCGCCCGTAGCCGCTGACTCGCCCCCTCGGGGGGCAGCGATACGCGAAGCGATGAGCGTGGGGGCAGTTTCATCCTAGTGGCCTCCCCGCACCGAAACACGGAGCCGGGGATCGACCGCGAAATAAAGCAAGTCAACAACGAGGTTGATGGTGACGAAGATCAGCGCAATCAGGCACAGATAGGCCGCCATCACGGGGATGTCCGCATAGGTGACGGCCTGGATGAACAACAGGCCCATGCCAGGCCACTGGAACACCGTCTCGGTAATGATGGCAAAGGCGATCAGCGAACCCAGCTGCAGGCCGGTGATGGTGATGACCGGCACCAGCGTGTTGCGCAGGGCATGGCCGAAGTGGATGGCGCGGTCCGACAGGCCGCGTGCACGCGCGAACTTGATGTAGTCGGTACGCAGCACTTCCAGCATTTCGGAGCGCACCAGCCGCATGATCAGCGTGAGCTGGAAGATGGCCAGGGTGATGGCCGGCAGGACGAGGTGCCACCAGCCGTCGCGGGTCAGCAAGCCGGTGCTCCAGCCCCACACGTTGACCGTGTCGCCGCGCCCGAAGCTGGGAAACCAGCCCAGCCCGACCGAGAACACCAGGATCAAGAGGATGCCGATCAGGAAGGTCGGCAGCGACACGCCCAGCAGCGACAGCGCCATCAGAGCCTGGCTCATGAAGGTACCGCGGCGCAGCGCCGCGTAGACGCCCATCGGCAGGCCGATGACCAGGGCCAGGATGGCGGCGACGATCGACAACTCCAGGGTGGCCGGAAGGCGCTCGACGATGAGGCGCGAGACCTTGGCGCCCTGGCGCAGGCTCAGGCCGAATTCGCCTTGGGCCGCATTGATCAGGAAGTGCCAGAACTGCACGAAAAAGGGCCGATCCAGACCCAGGTCCGCCCTCAATTGGCGGATTTGATCGGGCTTCGCGTCCTGCCCGAGCAGGAAGACGACCGGATCCCCGACGTACTGGAACAAGAGGAAGGCAATGAATGCCACGACCACCATCACGACGATGGCTTGAGCCAGACGGCGAAGAACGAATGCGAACATCGTTTCAGGTTGTATCTATCTTGTTCAGGAAGAGCAAGGCGCATGCCCGGCTTCATCCCATGCGGGACGCACGGCGGCAAAGAAAAAAGCCACACGATTTGCATCGTGTGGCTTCGATCATTCGATCCGAGCTGGCACTAGGCCAGCTTCAGATTAGAACGAGTGACGGATACCGAAGTCGTAGCCGTACGACTTCTCGACCGCGCCACCGGGCAGCGGGCCGCCGGTGATCACGCTCAGAGCCGTACCAGCAGCGCCGGCGGTGTCGTTGTTCTTGTTCTTCACGTAGGCAGCGGTCGCGTACAGGGCGGTGCGCTTCGACAGGTTGTGCACGTAGCCGATCGCGAACTTCTGTGCTTCCGGATCGTCGCCAACGTTACCCAGATCGAAGTCCGTGTACGAGTACGAAGTGCGGATCAGGCCGGGGCCGATCGGGAAGGTCGCACCAATCAGGTAGCCCTTGCTGGAAGCATCGACGATCGGGCGGGTGCCGGTTGCGGGGATCAGCACGTCCGAGTTCACGTCGGTCTGGTTGTACTCGCCCATCAGCTTCATGAAGCCGAAGTCCCACGAAGCGCCGAGGTTGCCGATCTTGCTTTCAGCACGACCACCGCCTTGGAAGTTGCGGGTGATCACGTTCTCGCCGTAGGCGATAGCCACATCCAGCGGGCCATTGGCGTAGCCGACGCGACCGCCCACAAAGCGGCCGTCGAACGTCAGTGCGGTCGTGGCCGGCGTAGCGGCCGACGGGTCGAACTCGACGCGCTCGGGCAGGCCGTACTGGAACTGACCGTAGAAGCCGCCCAGGTTGGCCGGCAGGAAGTAGCCAACGGTGTTGTTCGTGCGAACGTAGTTGCTGTTGTTTGCCAGGCCGAGGGCGTTACCCAGGAGCGTGCCGCCGCCGGTCGTCGAGACAGCGTTGGTACCCACACCGTTGGTGCCGAACGGATCGAAGATCGTGTCGTTCCAGAAGGTCGGGGTGTAGTCGCGGCCAAGGCGAACTTCACCGAAGCGACCCGACAGGCTGACGGTCGAACGACGGTTGAAGAGCTGGCTGCTTGCCGTGGTCAGGCTGCCGCTACCGGCGGTGCCGACGTCGTTGCCCAGGCCGGCTTCGAGCCAGAAGCTAGCTGCCAGGCCACCGCCCAGATCTTCCGTGCCGCGGAAACCGATGCGACTCGAGTTGTAACCCGAGGTCGACAGGTCCGTACGGCTGGCCTTCACGCCGTTGAAGTTTTCGTTCTCGTAATAGCTGATGCCAGCGTCCAGAATACCGAACAGCGTGACAGACGACTGAGCCGAGGCGGCACCGGCGACGGCCAGAGCAGCCAGAGCAACTAGAGATTTTTTCATTGCAAGTTTCTCCAAGGTTAAACATAGGGCTCCGGTGCAGAGGGCTCACACTGTGACTGGCACTTTTGTGCTCCCACCGGACCCCGGGCCAACCTCCTTTTGGGAAGTTGTCGCTATTGCACCAGACGACATGCGCAAGGGCAAAGCAATTCAGCCTAAATATCTATGGGGCGAGCCGTTTCGTTGCAGTGGTGCAACAGAGAAACAGGCGCCAACCACGCTTCACCATATGGAATACAAAGGCCTCAATGCCCGGCCTGCCGGCGATTGGGTTCCAATTGGGCGATGAACCGGTCGATTGATTCATTGCTCGAGCTCGCCGACGATGCCCTGCGCACCGTTTTCGCCCGTCCGGCGGCCACCCGCGAGGTGCCCAGGCCCGTCACCTTCGATGAGCCGCTGAGCGAAGCCCAGCGGCGCGAGGCGGGAGCGCTGATGCGCGTCAACCATGTGGGCGAGGTCTGCGCCCAGGCGCTTTACACCGCGCAAGCGGCATCGACGCGCGACCCAGCCTTGCGCGAGCACTTTCTGGAAGCGTCGCGCGAAGAGACCGATCACCTGGCTTGGACGCGGCAGCGCCTGGAGGAACTGGGCGCCCGGCCCTCCTTGCTCAATCCGCTCTGGTATGCCGGTGCTTTCGGCCTGGGCCTGGTGGCCGGGCGGCTGGGCGACAAGCTCAGCCTGGGCTTCGTGGCGGAAACCGAGCGCCAGGTGGAGGCCCACCTGGACGGCCACTTGGACCGCCTGCCCGCGCCCGATCACGCATCGCGCGCCATCGTCACCCAGATGAAGCTGGACGAAGCACGCCACGCGGCGCAGGCCTGGAGTGCCGGCGCAGCAGAACTGCCGGCGCCGGCCCGCTCGATGATGCGCCTGGCGGCCCGCGTCATGACCACCGTGGCGCACCGCATCTAGCGCGATCAGACCTCGATCAGCTCGAAACTGGTGGTGATTTCGGCCGTCTTGGCCAGCATGATGGTGGCCGAGCAATAGGTGTCGTGGCTCATCTGGATGGCCCGTTCCACCGCTGCGGGCGGAATTGCCTTGCCGGCCACGGTGAAGTGCAGGTGGATCTTGGTGAATACCTTTGGATCCCTCTCGGCGCGTTCGCTGGTCAACTTGACGCTGCAGCGCTCCACCTTGTGGCGCCCGCGCTTGAGAATGAGCACGACGTCGTAGGCGGTGCAGCCGCCGGCGCCGGCCAGGACCGTCTCCATCGGGCGCGGGGCCAGGTTGCGGCCGCCGTTCTCAGGCTTGGCGGCATCGGGCGCGCCATCCATCATCAGGACATGGCCGCTGCCGGTCTCGGCCACAAAACCCATGGCGGAGTCGGTCCCGGCACCGCCGGTCCAGCTGACTGTGCATTCCATTGCTTGAAAGCTTCCATGAAAAAAATCACTCAGGACTTGTTGCAATGCAGCAAGCACTGGGTATACTTTATTTCATCGCACGTTTGGACGTGCACAAGTTGTCTCCTCCACCCTCCCAATTGGTGGATTTAGCCCCGAGCCGCAAGGCTTGGGGCTTTTTTCTTTGCGGTGGCGCCTGGCCCGGCCCAATGACGGCGCGCTCGTATCATGCTGGGCTGCCACCATGAATTCCTCCGCCTCCCCGAAGCCCAATTCGCCCGCTGCGCCAGCGACGGCCTCCGCCGCCGCGCTCACGCCTGCCGACTACCTGAAGAAGATCCTCACCGCCCGCGTCTATGACGTGGCGGTGGAATCGCCCCTGGAGCCGGCCCGCGCCCTGAGCGCCCGGCTCGGCAACACCGTGCTGCTCAAGCGCGAAGACCAGCAGCCGGTGTTCAGCTTCAAGCTGCGCGGCGCCTTCAACAAGATGGCGCACCTGTCGCCCGAACAGCTGGCGCGCGGCGTGATCTGCGCCTCGGCCGGCAACCATGCGCAGGGCGTGGCCCTGGGCGCGCACAAGCTGGGCGCGCGCGCGGTGGTGGTGATGCCGGTGACGACGCCGCAGCTCAAGGTCGACGCCGTGCGCGCCCTGGGCGGCGAAGTGCATCTGCACGGCGAAAGCTACTCGGACGCCTACCTTTACGCGCTGGAGCAGCAAAAGCTGCACGACCTGACCTTCGTCCATCCCTTCGACGACCCCGACGTCATCGCCGGCCAGGGCACCATCGCCATGGAAATCCTGCGCCAGCACCAAGGCAGGCTGGATGCGGTGTTCGTCGCCATCGGCGGCGGCGGCCTGATCTCGGGTGTGGCCAACTACATCAAGGCACTGCGCCCCGAGATCCGCGTGATCGGCGTGCAGATGAACGACTCCGACGCCATGCTGCAGTCGGTCGCGGCGAAGGCGCGCGTCACGCTGCCCGACGTCGGCCTGTTCTCGGACGGCACCGCCGTCAAGCTCGTGGGCGAGGAAACCTTCCGCATCGCCAGCAACCTGGTGGACGAATTCATCTCGGTCGACACCGACGCCGTCTGCGCCGGCATCAAGGACGTCTTCATCGACACGCGCAGCATCGTCGAGCCGGCGGGCGCGCTGGCGGTGGCGGCCATCAAGCAGTACGTGGAAGAGCGTGGCACGCGCGGCGAAACCTACGCCGCCATCCTGTGCGGCGCCAACATGAACTTCGACCGGCTGCGCTTCGTGGCCGAGCGCGCCGAAGTGGGCGAGGAGCGCGAAGCCCTGTTCGCCGTGACCATTCCCGAGGAACGCGGCAGCTTCCGGCGCTTTTGCGAACTGGTCGGCCAGTTGCCGGGCGCCTCGCGCAACGTCACCGAGTTCAACTACCGCATCAGCGATGCCGAGGTGGCCCACGTCTTCGTCGGCCTCACGACCACCACGCGCGGCGAATCGAAGACCATCGCCGACACGTTCGGCGCGCACGGCTTTGCCGCGCTCGACCTGACGCATGACGAGCTGGCCAAGGAACACCTGCGCCACATGGTGGGCGGGCGCACCGGCCTGGCCCACGAAGAACGGCTGCTGCGATTCGTGTTTCCGGAGCGCCCGGGCGCGCTGCTCAAGTTCCTGAGCCTGCTCAAGCCCAACTGGAACATCAGCCTCTTTCACTACCGCAACCAGGGGGCGGACTACGGCCGCATCCTGGTCGGGCTGCAGGTGCCGCCGGCCGACAGCGAAGCCTTCAACGGCTTCCTGGAGACGCTCGGCTACCCGTTCGTGGAAGAGACAGCCAACCCGGCCTACCGCCTGTTCCTGCAGGCTTGAACTCAGCCGGGCAGACGCTTCAGCGGGGCGCCGTCGCAGGCGCAGGACGTCTGGCGTCGGGCCTTTGCGAAGCCGGCGTGACGCCCGGCGCACTGACCGGCTTGGGCATCTGCAGGGTCAGCAGCGGCGGCGTGTCGGCGCCCGCGCCCACCGTGGCGGCGCGCACGTCCACCGACTGCAGCACGTAGCCGTCGCCGACCTGCTGGCCCACGCGATAGGGCCGCGGCGCCTTGCCGTCCACCGCGATCAGCGCGGCACCCTGCATGTCGCCGTCGGCCACCACACCCAGCAGCATGAAGCGATTGCCCGCATCGGGCGCCAGCGAGGCCAGCGGCGCGGGCGTGGCGCCGAACAGCTTCGCCACCTCGGCCGGATCGACCGCTACCGGCGCGCTCACCAGCGCGGGCGGCGCGACCGACTCCGGCGGCGCTGCCAGCTTGAGTCCCCAGAACATCAAGCAGGCAGCGGCCAGCGCCCACACGCAGGTGGTGCCCAGGGCCGCAGGCCAGCGCGGCGACGCATCGAGTAATGCTGACATGGGGCCGGATTATCATTCACCGAGCGTGCCGCTTCATGCGGCGTCCCCCTCACCCCTTCGACCCCATTCCCCCTCATGAAGCGATTTGCCACCCGTTCGCGCCAGCGCCTGCAACGCGCCTTCACCCTGATCGAGCTGATGGTGGTGCTGGTGATCATCGGCGTGCTCGCCGCGCTGATCGTGCCCAACGTGATCGACCGCGCCGACGATGCGCGCGTCACGGCCGCCCGCACCGACGTCAACAACCTGATGCAGGCGCTCAAGCTCTATCGCCTGGACAACCAGCGCTACCCCACCTCCGAGCAAGGCCTGCAGGCGCTGCTGACACGGCCCACCACCGGCCCGGCGGCGCCCAACTGGAAGCCCTACGTCGAAAAGCTCCCCAAGGACCCTTGGGGCCAGCCCTACCAGTACCTGAACCCCGGGGTGAAGGGCGAGATCGACGTGTTTTCGCTCGGCGCTGACGGCCAGCCGGGCGGCGAAGCCAGGAATGCCGACGTTGGCAGCTGGCAGTAAGCGGCCATTGCATTTCCTCCCCGCGCGCCGAGGCAGCGCCGCGCGCGCGGGCCGCGGCTTCACGCTGATCGAATTGCTGGTGGTGATGGCCATCATCGCGCTGGCCATGGCCGGCGTGGCCTTTGCCATGCGTGACAGCGGCGAGGCCACGCTGGACCGCGAGGCCGAGCGCCTGGCCGCCCTGTTCGAAGCGGCACGCGCCCAGTCGCGCGCCAGCGGCGTGCCGGTGCGCTGGCATCTCACCGAACAGGGCTTCATCTTCGAAGGCGTCGACGACAACACCCTGCCGACCCAATGGCTGGCCAACGGCATCCAGGTGCAGAGCCTCACGGCCAATGGCCTGCGGGCGGATGCGATCCAGCTCGGGCCCGAACCCATCATCGCGGCCCAGCAGGTGACGATCGGCGCCGACAACCTGCCCGGGCGCAGCCTGCTGGTGGCCACCGACGGCCTGCGCCCCTTTTCGGTGAGCACGCCATGAGGCGCCCTTCTCGCCGCCCACGCGGCTTCACCCTGATCGAGGTGCTGGTGGCGCTGGGCATCGTCGCCATCGCGCTGGCGGCCGGCACCCAGGCCACCACGGCGCTGGTGCGCAACGCGCAGCGCGAATCCGACCTTCTGCTGGCGCAGATCTGCGCCGAGAACGAACTGATCAAGGCCCGGCTGGCGCGCCAGATGCCGGCCGTCGGCGACGCCGGCCTGGTGTGCCGTCAGGCCGACAACGCCTTCAACGTCACGGTCTCGACCACGCCCACCCTGAACCCCAATTTCCGGCGCGTCGACGTGCAGGTGCGCGCCGTCGACGAATCACCCATCCTGCGCCTGTCGACCGTGGTGGGGCGCTACTGATGATGATGAAGATGCGGCGCCCTTCCGCTGCCGACTGCGGCTTCACCCTGATCGAGCTGCTGGTGGCCATCGCGGTGCTGGCCCTGCTGGCGGTGATGAGCTGGCGCGGCATCGACGGCATGACCCGCGCCCAATCGCAGCTGCGCGAACGCGCCGATGCCGTGCTCACCCTGCAGGCCTCGCTGGCCCAATGGAACAGCGACCTGGACAACGCCGTGGCCATGGCCCCGACCCGCACCATCGACTGGAGCGGCCGGGCACTGCGCCTCACTCGCCGCAGCAGCGCCGGCGGCAGCCCCGCGATGCTGGTGGTCGCCTGGACCTTGCGCGGCGACGCCACCGGCATGCGGTGGGAGCGCTGGCAGTCGGTGCCGCTCAGCACCCGCGGCGACTGGCAGCAAGCCTGGCAGCAGGCGGGCAGCTGGGCCCAGGAAGGCAACAACTCGATCCAGGGCGGCAGCGCAGTCGCCCTGATGCCAGTCGCGTCCTGGCAAGTGCTGTACTTCCGCAACGACGCCTGGGGCCCGGCCGTGAGCGCCGAGGCGCTGGGCACCAACGTGGCCCTGCCGGACGGCGTTCGCCTGCTGCTGGAACTGCCGCCCGGCGCCGGCCTGTCCGGCGCCATCTCGCTGGACTGGGTGCGCCCCAACGCCACCTACACCAAGTCATGACGCGCAAGCCCGAGCATCGAAGCGGACACCGCCAGCGCGGCGCGGCCCTGCTGGCCGCGATGCTGACCGTGACCCTGGTCGCCACCTTGGCTGCGGCCGCCATGTGGCAGCAATGGCGCGCCGTCGAGGTCGAAGCGGCCGAACGCACGCGGGTGCAGTCGGCCTGGGTGCTGGTGGGGGCGCTCGACTGGTCGCGCCTGATCCTGCGCGAGGACGGTCGCGCCGGCGGCGCCGACCACCTGGCCGAACCCTGGGCGGTGCCGCTGGAAGAGGCACGGCTGACCAGCTTCCTGGCGGCCGAAAAGAACATCGCGAGCGACGCCATCGAGGGCCTGCCCGACGCCTTCATGTCCGGCCGGATCATCGATGCGCAGTCCAAGCTGAACGTGAACAACCTGGTGGTGGGCGGCAAGCCGGTGCAGGCCGCCGTCACCTCCTTTACCAAGCTGTTCGGCCTGCTGGGCCTGCCGACGCAGGAAGTGGGCGTGCTGACAGCCAATCTGGTTCGCGCCGGCGCCGGACTGACCCCAAGCACCGGCACCGGCGGAACCGGCGGAACCGGTGGAGCTGGCGGAACCGGTGGAACTGGTGGTACCGGCAGCAGCGGCGGCGGCAGCGAAATCGGCGCCGGACTCCAGGACAGCGAGGGGGGCGGCGCCCCCTTGATGCCGCAACAGTTGCCGCAGCTGGCCTGGCTGGGCGTGTCATCCTCGACCGCGGCGGCGCTGGAACCTTACGTCACCATCCTGCCGATCTCGACGCCGGTCAACATCAACACCGCCAGCGCCGAAGTGCTGGCGGCCAGCGTGCCGGGGCTGGACCTGGCCAGCGCCAAGCGCCTGGTGGTGCAGCGCACCGCCCGCTTTTTCGCCACCCTGGACGACGCCCGCAAGCTGATCCCCGAAAGCACGGCCCAGTTCGCCGAAGGCCAGCAAAGCGTGGGCACCAGCTATTTCGAAGTGATTGCCCGGCTGCGGCTGGACCGGATCTGGGTGCAGGAGCACTCCCTGCTCCGGCGCGACGGCACGCAGCTGTCCATCGTCTGGCGCCAGCGTGGCGTCGGCGCCACGCCACCCCCCAACAAACCCTGAGACACACGGACCGCAGTCATAAACCGCTGGCACAGTTTGGCGAAAAAGCCTTACGGTTCCTGCGCTGCCAGCTATCAAATCTGTAGCGAGACCTTCAGTTGCCCGACCTACAATGGCCGGTTCTGCGCCGACAACAAGATGCCCCTGATGCTCGTCACCTCCCCGCTGAATCCGGCCTCGGCCGGCGCGGAATACGGCTGGGTGCGTGCCACCGATGACGGCGCTGCCGTCGCCGGTCACGGCAGCGCGCCGCTGGCACTGCTGCCGGCGAGCCCTGAAGTCACCCTGCTGGTGCCCGCCGCTGCCTTGTCCTGGCACAGCCTGACCCTGCCGCCCGGCAGTCTGGGGAGCAACACCCGCCTTCGATCCGTGCTCGAAGGCCTGCTGGAAGAACGCCTGCTGGAAGACGCCGAGACCCTGCATTTCGCACTGGCGCCCGGCGCCAAGGCCAGCAGCCCGGCCTGGGTGGCGGTGTGCGGCCGCGCGGCGCTGCGTGACGCGGTCCATGCACTGGAAGGCGCCGGCAAGCGGGTGACGCGCATCGTGCCCGAGTTCGCCCCGCAGCCGGACGCCGCGCCCACGCTGCTGTTCGTCACCGGCGATCCGGAAACACCCCAGTTCACGGTCTGCGATGCCAACGGCGTCGTCACCCTGCCGTTGAATGCCGCCAACCTGGCCGCCGCCGCCAGCGCGCCGGTCGACACCGTGATCGCCAGCGGCGAGCCGGCCGTGGCGGCGCAAGCGGAGGCGCTGCTGGGCATGCGCCTGCCCATCGTGCAGCGTGCCGAACGCTGGCTGCAGGCCGCGCGCGGCCCCTGGGACCTGGCGCAGTTCGACCTGGCCAGCAGCAACCGGATGCGCGCCGGCAAGAAGCTCGCCTCCTGGTGGCAGCAGCTGCGCCACGCGCCGCGCTGGCGCGCCGCCCGCTGGGGCGCCGTGGTGCTGGTGCTGGCCCAACTGATCGGCCTGAATGCCTGGGCCTGGAAAGAGCGCCGTGCGCTGGATGCCAAACGCAGCGCCATTCAAACTGTCCTGACCCAGACTTTTCCTTCGGTGAAGCTGGTGGTCGACGCGCCGGTGCAGATGGCGCGCGAAGTGGCTGCGCTGCAGCAGGCCACCGGCGGCGTGGCCCGGCTCGACCTGGAGCCCATGCTGGCGGCCCTGGGCGGCGCCCTGCCCCCGGGGCGCGTACCCACCGCCATCGACTACAGCGCCGGCCAGCTGCGCCTGCGCGGCCTGGCGCTGACGCCGGACGAACTCAATCGCCTGGCCGGGCAACTGGCGCCGCGCGGCTACCAGGCGCGCGGCGAAGGCGACCTGCTGCTGGTACAGGCGGAGGCGGCGCGATGAACGCCAACGCCCTTCTTGCCCAACTGCGCGCCCGCTGGGCGGCGATGGACGCGCGCGAGCGGCGCCTGGCCGGCATGGCGGCGGCGCTGGTCGGCATTGCGCTGTTGTGGTGGATCGCGCTGGCGCCGGCCCTGAAAACCCTGCGCGCGGCCCCCGCCGAGCACGCGCGCCTGGACGCGCAGCTGCAGCAGATGACCACCCTTCAAGCCCAGGCCAAAGCCCTGCAGGCCCAGCCCCGCGCCAACCGGGACGAGGCGCTCAAGGCCTTGGAAGGCAGCGTCAGCGCCAGCCTGGGCCCGGCTGCGCAACTGCAGCAGCAAGGCAGCGCCGAAGGCGTGAACGTCAGCATCAAGAACGTGCCGGCCGACGCGCTGGCGCAATGGCTGGCACAAGCCCGCGGCAATGCGCGGGCGGTGCCGCGCGAGGTGCACCTGACCCGCGCCAGTGCGCCCGCGCCGGGCGCCAACCCCAGGACTGCGCCCGCCGCTCCCACCCCGCCCCCCGCGCCCGCCGATGGCCCGGCCAAGCCACGCTGGGACGGCACGCTCGTCATGAGCCTGCCGGCCGCCCGCTGAGAGCCGCACGCCATGGCCACGCGCACCGCGTCCTTCCGCCCGCCCGCATCGCGCGGCCATGGCTGGCGCTGGGCGTTGCTGGGAGCGCTGCTGGGCGGCCTCTTGACCCTGGCGTTGTTCGCGCCGGCGCGCTGGCTCGCCGCCCTGCTGCGTGAACAGTCCGCTGGCCACCTGGTGCTGGTCAACCCGCGCGGCACCGTCTGGAACGGCGTCGCCAGCGTGGTGTTTGCCAGCGGTGCCGGCGGCGCCGATTCCATCTCGCTGCCAGGCGCATTGGCCTGGAAGCTGCGGCCGGCCTGGCGCGGCCTGTCGGCCGCGCTCGACCTGCCCTGCTGCACGCAACAACCGCTGGCGCTGGTCGCCCGGCCCGGCGTGCAGGGCCTGCACCTGCAATTGCGCGACGGCCAGTCGCGCTGGCCGGCCGCGCTGCTCAGCGGCTTCGGCGCGCCCTTCAATACGCTCAAGCCCGAAGGCGTGCTGGACCTCAGCACCCAAGGGCTGGAACTGCACCTGAACCGGCAGCAGCTAGCCTTCCAGGGCCGCGCCACGCTCGATGCCACCGACATCTCGTCCAGCCTGTCGACCCTGCGGCCGATGGGCAGTTATCGCGTCGTGCTGGAGGGCGGCAGCGCGCCCAGCCTGCTCCTGACCACGCGCGAAGGCAGCCTGCGGCTGTCGGGCAGCGGCCGCTGGACCGGCAACCGGCTGCGCTTTTCCGGCGAAGCCAGCGCCGCGCCGGGGCGCGAAGACGCACTTTCGAATCTCTTGAACATCATCGGGCGGCGCGAAGGCGCGCGTACGATCATCAACCTGGGTTGACCATGAAGCCTTCATCGACTTCGCCATACGGATTTCGCATCGGCGCCCTGGCGCTGGCAGCGCAGCTGCTGCTGGCCGCAACCAGCCTCGGCACCCTGCCCGCAATGGCGCAGGAGAGCACGGCGGCGCCGCAGCGCGGCGAGCCGATCACCTTGAATTTCAGCAACGCCGAGATCGAATCGGTGGCCCGCACCATGGCCGTGGTGACCGGCCGCGACGTGGTGGTCGACCCGCGCGTGAAAGGCACCATCAACCTGGTGACCGACCGGCCGGTGCCGCCGGCCGCCGCCTTCAACCAGTTTGCCGCCGCGCTGCGGCTGCAGGGCTTCGCGGTGGTGGAGTCGGAAGGGCTCTACAAGATCGTGCCGGAGGCCGACGCCAAGCTGCAGTCCAACACCGTCACCACCACCACCGGGCAGACCCAGCGCGTGGCCGGCAACCAGATCGTCACGCAGGTCTTCAAGCTCAACTACGAGTCGGCCAACAGCCTGCTGCCGGTGCTGCGCCCGCTGATCGCTCCCAACAACACCATCAACGTGAACCCCGGCAACAACTCGGTGGTGATCACGGACTATGCGGAAAACATGCGGCGCCTGGCGCGCATCATTGCCGCGCTCGACGTGCCCAATGCCTCGGACGTGGAGGTGATCCAGCTGCGCCACTCGATCGCCACCGACCTGGTGCCGCTGGTGCAGCGCCTGGTCGAAGGCGGTGGCAGTGGCGCCCCCGGAGCGCCGGGCGCCGCGCCGGGGCAGGCCGACGCCACCTTCCGCACCACCTTGCTGGCCGAGCCGCGCAGCAACGCCATCATCCTGCGCGCCGCCAACCCGGCGCGCGCACAGCTGGTGCGCACCCTGATCGAAAAGCTGGACAAGGCGCCGATGGACACCACCGGCAACGGCGCCGCCGGCAACATCTACGTGGTCTACCTGAAGAACGCCGATGCGGTGAAGTTGGCGACCACCCTGCGCGCGGCCGTGTCCTCCGATGGACGCGGCGG
Source organism: Variovorax sp. LARHSF232 (assembly GCF_052871435.1). Classification (NCBI taxonomy): domain Bacteria; kingdom Pseudomonadati; phylum Pseudomonadota; class Betaproteobacteria; order Burkholderiales; family Comamonadaceae; genus Variovorax; species Variovorax sp. LARHSF232. The sequence continues at coordinate 582,910 of NZ_JBIXJS010000001.1, forward strand.
CACCACCGGCGCGCCCGGCGGCACCACGCCGGGGCAGCAGCAGCAACCGGCCACGACGCCGGTCAGCGCCACCGCCGGCATGCAAGGCGGGGCCAGCCCGCAGTCCACCGCGCCGCTGGCCACCAACCAGCCGTCCACCGGCGGCCAGGTACAGGCCGACCCGTCCACCAACTCGCTGATCATCACCGCCTCCGAGCCGCAGTACCGGCAGATGCGCGCCGTGATCGACCGGCTGGACAGCAAGCGCGCGCAGGTGCTGGTGGAAGCGCTGATCGCCGAGGTCAGCACCGACAAGCTGGCCCAGTTCGGCATTCAATGGCAGGGCCTGATCGGCGGCAAGGACAACCAGTTCATCGGCACCAACTCCGGTGTGACCGGCGCCAACATCCTGAACCTGTCGCTGGGCGGCACCACGCCGAGCGGCACGCCGTCGACCGGCCTGAACATCGGCATCGGCACCACCATCAACGGACAAAGCGTACTGGGCTTCCTGGCCAACTTCCTGCAGAGCAACGACGACGCCAACGTGTTGTCGACGCCCAACCTGCTGACGCTGGATAACGAGGAAGCCAAGATCGTCATCGGCCAGAACGTGCCCTTCGTCACCGGCCAGTACGCCAACACCGGCGGCGTCGGCAACTCGGTCAGCCCCTTCACGACCATCGAGCGCAAGGACGTGGGCCTCACGCTGCGCGTGCGCCCGACCATCAACGAGGACAACACGGTCAAGCTGCAGATCTTCCAGGAGGTCTCGACGATCCAGCCCGGGACCTTGCTCAATGCCAATGGCCCCACGACCAACAAGCGCTCGATCGAATCGAATGTGGTGGTGGACGACGGCAACATGATCGTGCTGGGCGGCCTGCTGCAGGACGAGTACGGCAACCAGATCGACAAGGTGCCGCTGGCGGGCGACATCCCGGTGCTCGGCTACCTGTTCCGCAACGAGCAGCGCACCCGCAAGAAGACCAACCTGATGGTCTTCCTGCGTCCGGTGGTGGTGCGCGACAACAACGTCGGCAATGTGCTGGCCTACGACCGCTACGAGTCCATCCGCTCGATGCAGACGCGCCAGCAGCCGCAGGAGAACATCTTCATGAACAACATCAAGACGTCACCTCTGGTGCCGCCCATGGCACCGCCGCAGACACCTGCCGCGGCCGATGCGGCGAGGCCGGGCAGCACCCGTATGGAGGGCACGCGCCTGATTCCGCCACCCATGGCGCCGCTCGACACCAAGCTGCAGCCCGGCCCGCTCAAGGGCGCGCTGCCGCCGACCGCCGACCCGTCGTCCGGCCGCGAGCTGCCCTGACGAGGCCTGCCATGCGCTACCCCTTGCCCTATGCCTTTGCCCGCACCCAGCAGCTGCTGCTGGAGCAGGCCGACGACGACAGCCTGACCTTGTGGATGCCGCAGTCGCCGGCCAAGAGCGCGCTGGGCGAGGTGCTGCGCAAGTACCGGGTGGGCGCCTTCGAGCCGCTGCCCGCTGCCGAGCTGGCGCAGCGCATCAGCACCGCCTATGCGCAGGGCGAATCGAGCGCCGCCTCGGTGGTGAGCGAAGTGCAGAGCGATGCCGACCTGTCTCGCATGATGCAGGAGCTGCCGGCGGTGGAAGACCTGCTGGAATCGGCGGGCGACGCGCCGATCATCCGCATGCTCAACGCCCTGCTCACGCAGGCCGCGCGCGACGGCGCCAGCGACATCCACATCGAGCCTTACGAGCGCACGTCGTCCGTGCGCTTTCGCATCGACGGCAGCTTGCGCGAGGTGGTGCAGCCCAACCGTGCGCTGCACGCGGCATTGATCTCGCGCCTGAAGATCATGGCCGACCTGGACATCGCCGAGAAGCGCCTGCCGCAGGACGGCCGCATCTCGCTGCGCATCGGCACGCGGGCGGTGGACGTGCGCGTCTCCACCCTGCCCAGTGCGCACGGCGAGCGCGCGGTGCTGCGCCTCTTGGACAAGAACGAGAGCCGCCTCACGCTGGAGGCGGTGGGCATGCAGGGCGACACGCTGTCTCGCTTCGAGCGCCTGATCGAGCAGCCGCACGGCATCATCCTGGTGACCGGCCCCACGGGCTCCGGCAAGACCACCACCCTGTATGCGGCGTTGAGCCGGCTCGATTCGAGCCACAGCAACATCATGACGGTGGAAGACCCGATCGAATACGAGCTGCCCGGCATCGGCCAGACGCAGGTCAACGCCAAGATCGAGCTGACCTTCGCCAAGGCCCTGCGCGCCATCCTGCGGCAGGACCCGGACGTGATCATGATCGGCGAGATCCGCGACTTCGAGACCGCGCAGATCGCCATCCAGGCCTCGCTCACCGGCCACCTGGTGCTGGCCACCCTGCACACCAACGATTCGGTGAGCGCCGTCACGCGCCTGACCGACATGGGCGTCGAGCCCTTCCTCTTGAGCTCGTCGCTGCTGGGCGTGCTGGCGCAACGGCTGGTGCGCAAGATCTGCCCGGTGTGCCAGGGCGCGGGCTGCGACACCTGCGGCAGCACCGGCTATCAGGGCCGCACCGGCATTTTCGAACTGCTCGTGGCCGACGACACGGTGCAGTCGCTGATCCACAGCAAGGCGCCCGAGAGCCAGCTCTTCGTGGCGGGCGAGAAGGGCGGCCTGCGCTCGATGCGCGAGGACGGCGAACGGCTGGTCGCCGAGGGCATCACCTCGCGCGCCGAGCTGCTGCGCGTAACAAGAGACTAGGCGCGCGTCTTCAGCGCTGGGTCTTGTCCTTCGCGTTCTGCGCCTCGATGCGCTCTCGTGCGGCCTGCCAGTCGCCATCGCTCCATTCGCGCAGCGCATAGAAGGTGCCGCCGGTGGCCAGGGCATTGCCACCGTCCATCATGATGCTCTGGCCGGTGAGCCAGTCGCATTGGCCCGGCGCCAAGAGGAAGGTGGCCAGGTTCTGCAGCTCGCTCATCTGGCCGGGCCGCGCCATCGGGTTGTGCTCGCGGCTGCGCTGGCCGGGCTCCTCGCCCGGGTTGAGGCGCTTGCTCATGCCTTCGGTCGGGATCTCGCCCGGACCCACCGCGTTCAGCCGAATGCCGTAGCGCGCCCATTCCACCGCCAGCGACTTGGTCATCACCTCGATGCCGGCCTTGCTCATGGCCGAAGGCACCACGTAGGGGCTGCCGGTGTCGACCCAGGTGACGATGATGCTCATCACGCTGCGGTAAGGCGAGCCGGCCTTCCATTGGCCCGACTTGGCTTCGGCGATCCAGCGCTTGCCCACCGCCTGCGTCACGTAGAAGGTGCCGTGGAACACGATGTTGGCGACGGCGTCGAAGGCGCGCGGCGACAGCGCCTCGGTGGGCGAGACGAAATTGCCGGCCGCGTTGTTCACCAGGCCGGTGAGGCCGCCGCTTTGCCACAGGCTCTCGACCATCTCGTCCACGCTCTGCGCGTTGCGGATGTCGACGCCAAAGGTGTCGATGCGGCGCCCCGGAAACTGCGCTCGCCACACAGCCGCCGTCTCCTCGCAGACCGCGACACGCCGGCCGCAGATGGCCACGTCCGCCCCCAAGCCCAGGAAGCGCTCGGCCATCGCCCGGCCCAGGCCGGTGCCGCCGCCCGTCACCAGGATGCGCTGGCCCGCAAGAAGGGAGTTCTGGTACATGGCTGTCTCCAATAATGTGCGTTCTGGATAACACGCGCGATCCGGTCACGCGGCTCGCCGACAATGACCCCGAAACGCCATTCTGGCGCTTGGACGACATGCCTGCCTATTCCTTTGAAGCCATCGACCAGCAAGGCCAGCCGCGCAAGGGCGTGCTGGAAGCCGACACCGCCCGCGCGGCGCGCGGCCTGCTGCGCGCCCAGTCCCTCATTCCGCTCGCGGTCAACCCGGTGGCCGGCGGCCAGGCGCACGCGGGCGGCGGCGGCTGGCAGCGCTGGCTGGGCGGCGGCCGCGTCTTCAGCGCCACCGGCCTGGCGGTCTGGACGCGCCAGCTGGCCGGCCTGATGTCTTCCGGCCTGCCGCTGGAGCGCGCGCTCACCGCCCTCATGGAAGAAGCCGACAGCGAGCGCCAGCGCAACCTGGTGGCTTCGCTGCGCGCCGAAGTCAATGCCGGCTCGCCCTTTGCACGTGCGCTCTCGGGCCATTCGCGCGACTTCTCGCCGATCTACACCGCCGTGATCGGCGCCGGCGAGCAAAGCGGCAGCCTGGACCTGGTGCTGGAGCGCCTGGCCGATGACCTGGAACAGCGCCAGGCCCTCGCGCAAAAGCTGATGGGCGCCGCCCTGTACCCGGCCATCGTGACCCTGGTGGCCATCGCCATCGTGATCTTCCTGGTGAGCTACGTGGTGCCGCAGGTGGCCAACGTGTTTGCCGGCACCAAGCGCGCCCTGCCCTTTCTCACGGTGATGATGCTGGGCCTGAGCGACCTGGTTCGCAACTACGGCTGGCTGATGCTCGGCGCCCTCGTTGCCGCCGGCATCGCCGCCAGGGTGGCGCTGGCGCGGCCCGCCGTCGCCGAAAGGTTCGACGCCCTGTGGCTGACCCTGCCGCTGGTGGGGCGGCTGGCGCGCGGCTACAACGCGGCGCGCTTTGCCAGCACCCTGGCGATGCTGGCGACCGCCGGCGTGCCGATCCTGCGCGCGTTGCAGGCGGCCTCCGAGACACTGAACAACCGCGCCATGCGCACCGACGCGCTCGATGCGCTGGTGCTGGTGCGCGAAGGCGCGCCGCTGGCCTCCGCGCTGGCGCAGAAAAAGCGCTTTCCCGGCATCGTCTCCATGTTCGCCCGCCTGGGCGAGCAGACCGGCCAGCTGCCGCTGATGCTGCAGCGCGCCGCCAACCAGCTCAGCGGCGAGGTGCAGCGCCGCGCCATGCAGCTGGCGACCATCCTCGAGCCCTTGCTGATCGTCGCCATGGGCGGCGTCGTCATGATGATCGTGCTCGCCGTTCTGCTGCCCATCATCCAGCTCAACCAGTTCGTGAAGTGAAGTAGCGCCATGCCGGTCACGCTCGACGACAAACTGGTGGTGGCAATCTCCTCGCGCGCCCTGTTCAACCTCGAGGAAGAAAACCGCCTGTTCGACGCCGGCGATCCCGACGCCTACATGCGCCTTCAGCTCGAGCGGGTCGACGTGCCCGCCGCGCCCGGCATCGCCTATTCGATGATCCGCAAGCTCCTGCGCTTCAACGACGATGGGGTGCAGCGGGTGGAGGTGGTGATCCTGTCGCGCAACGACCCGGTGTCGGGCATGCGCATCTTCAACTCCGGCGCGGCGGCCGAGCTGCGCGTGCAGCGCGGCGTGTTCACCCAGGGGCGCCCGCCCTTTCGCTATCTGAAGCCGCTCAATGCCGACATCTTCCTGTCGGCCAATGCCTCGGACGTGCGCGAGGCGTTGGCCGCCGGCTTCCCGGCCGCCCACGTGCGCGTCGACGGCGCCCTGGCCAGTGCGCTGCATCCGGACGAGGTGCGCATCGCCTTCGACGGCGACGCGGTGCTGTTTTCGGACGAGGCGGAACAGGTGTTCCAGCGCGAAGGCCTGGACGCCTTCCAGGCCCATGAGACGAGCAAGGCCGCGGTGCCGCTGGGCGCCGGCCCCTTCAAGCCCTTCCTGGTGGCGCTGCACCGCCTGCAGCAGGCTTCCAGCACCGGCATGCGCATCCGCACGGCGCTGGTGACGGCGCGCGGCGCGCCCGCCCACCGCCGCGCGATCCAGACCCTGATGAACTGGAACATCCGGGTCGACGAGGCGATGTTCCTCGCCGGCCTGCAAAAGGGCGAGTTCCTGCGCGAATTCGAGCCCGACTTCTTCTTCGACGACCAGACCGGCCACGTGGATTCGGCTGCCCGCCACGTGCCGGCGGGGCATGTGGCCAGCGGCATCAGCAACGACAAGGGCTGAGCACGCAGCGGCGGATTTTCAGCGCCGCTTAAGGACGCTGGCACGGTGGACGCTAGGATGCGTCATCGCGCCGCGTGGCGCAGCCCCCACGAGAACCATGGCCACTGCCGAAACGCCCCGCACCCCCCTTGCCACCACCTTGCGCCGGATCGGCGCGCTGGCCGCACCCTACTTCATGCACAGCGAAGAGCGCTGGAGGGCGCGCGGCATGCTGCTCGTCGTCATCGCGCTCAACATCGCGCTGGTGTACGTGCTGGTGCTGGGCAACCAGTGGTACGGCCGCTTCTACGACGCCCTGCAGAACAAGGACGCCGCCGTGTTCTGGCGGGAGATGGGCGTCTTCGGCTGGATCGCCTTCTTCAACATCGCGATCCAGGTGCTGAAGTTCTACATCACGCAACTTCTGCAGCTGCGCTGGCGCACCTGGATGACGCACAGCTATCTCACGCGCTGGATGTCGCACAACACCTTCTACCGGCTGGAGCTGGCGCGCTATGCGCAATCGGGCGACGGCCCGCCGGACAACCCGGACCAGCGCATCCAGGAAGACATGCAGATGTTCACCGACTACACGATGACCTTGTCGATGGGCCTCTTGAACGCGGTGCTCACGCTGGTGAGCTTCATCGGCCTGCTGTGGGGGCTGTCGGGCGTCGTCAGTTGGAGCCTGGGCGGGCGCGAGTTCAGCGTTCCCGGCTCCATGGTGTGGGTCGCGCTGGGCTACTGTATCGTCGGCACCATCATCACCCACTACATCGGCCGGCCGCTGATCGGGCTCAACTTCCGCCAGCAGCGCTTCGAGGCCGATTTCCGGCATCACCTGGTGCGGGTGCGCGAATACAGCGAGGCCATTGCCCTGGACCGAGGCGCCCCGGTGGAGCACGGCCAGCTGAACAAGCGCTTCGGCTCGGTGCTGGGCAACTACCTCAGACTCATCAAGCAGCAGAAGAACCTGGTGGCCTTCACCTCCTTCTTCGGCCAGGCCTCCGTGGTCTTCGCCTTCATCGTGCAGGCGCCGCGCTTCTTTTCCGGCGCCATCCAGCTGGGCCAGCTGATGCAGGTGAACTCGGCCTTCGGGCGGGTGCAGGACGCCCTGTCCTGGTTTGTCGACAACTACGACCGCGTGGCCGTGTGGCGCGCCACCGCCGATCGCCTGACCAGCTTCGAGGCCGCCATGCGCGCGCATACCGAGGAAGCGGGCGAGGTGGAGCGCTCGGTACCGGCCGGCGCCACGCCCGCGCTGCGCGCCGACGGCCTGTCGATTGCGCTGCCGGACGGCACCGCCCTGCTGGCCAACACGACCCTGGCGGTGCAGCCGGGCGACACGGTGCTGCTGCAAGGCCCTTCGGGCAGCGGCAAGTCCACCCTGTTCCGTACCCTGGCCGGCATCTGGCCCTTTGCGCGCGGCCAGGCGCAGGTGCCGCAAGACGCCATGTTCATCCCGCAGCGGCCCTATGTGCCGGACGGCAAGCTGCGCGATGCCCTGGCCTATCCCGAGCCGGCCAGCGCCTACAGCGACGAAGCCTTGCGCCAGGCACTGACGGACGCACTGCTGCCTGACCTGGCAGACCGCCTGGACGACAGCGACGCCTGGAGCCAGAAGCTGTCCGGCGGCGAGCAGCAGCGCCTGGCGATCGCGCGGGTGCTGCTGAAGAAGCCGTCCTGGCTCTTTGCCGACGAGGCCACCAGCGCGCTGGACGCCGAGGCCGAGCGCACGCTCTATCGGCGCCTGGTGGAACAGGTGCAGGCCGCCGGCGGCGCGATGGTGTCGATTGCGCACCGTGCCGCGGTGGGCGAGCACCACGGCAAGCGCTGGAACCTGGTGCCCGAGCCGCAGGGCTCGGCGGCCCGCTATCGGGTGGCGGCCTCGGAAGCGGCGTAGCGCTCCCAGCCCCGGGCGCGCAGCGCGCAGGCCGGGCAGCGCCCGCAGCCGTGGCCCCAGGCGTGCAGCTGGCCGCGCTCGCCTTCGTAGCAGGTGTGGGTGTCTTCGACGATGAGGCGCAGCAGCGCCTCGCCGCCCAGGCGCCTGGCCATGGCCCAGGTTTCGGCCTTGTCGATCCACATGAGCGGCGTCTCGATCACCAGGCGCTTGTCCATGCCCAGCGAGAGCGCCAGCTGCATCGCCTTCATGGTGTCGTCGCGGCAATCGGGGTAGCCGGAGTAATCGGTCTCGCAGACGCCCGTGACGATCACGTCGAGCCCGCGCCGGTAGGCCAGCGCGCCGGCCAGCGTCAGGAACAGCAGGTTGCGTCCCGGCACGAAGGTGTTGGGCAGGCCGTTGGACTGCATGGAAAAGGCAATGTCCTGCGTGAGCGACGATTCGCTCACCTGCGACAGCACGTCGACCTTCAGCAGATGGTCCTCGCCCAACCTGCCGGCCCAATCCGGAAAGGCGTCGCGCAGCTTGGCCAGCACGATGAGGCGCACATCCAGCTCGATGCGATGCCGCTGGCCGTAGTCGAAGCCCAGCGTCTCCACCCGTTCGTAGCGCGACAGGGCATCGGCCAGGCAGGTGGTGGAGTCCTGGCCGCCGGAGAAAAGAACGAGGGCAGATGTATGCATGAAAACTCTGTGTGACGTTGTTTGTTCCCAATGGCATGCCAGTGTAGATTTGCGCGGACAACGATCAGGGAGATCTCGAATATGCAGACTGACAAGCCAGCAAGCGCCAGCGTGGAGGCGCGGCCATGATGCGCAGATTTGCCGCCGTGGGCGATGCACTGCAAAACGGAGGAACGATACAGCCCTACTCAGGACCGAGCTTTACTTTCGGTGAAGCGAGGCACCAAGCCGCTCTGATTGGCGGCCAAGCGTATTGCGAAGCCTGCAAGAGCACCGGCAGGATTGCAAAGGCCGGCGGGCCACGTCGCATGAACTTCATGGGCGAAGTGGCGCTGGATGGTGACGTGGTGCTGTGCAGGTGCGCGCGTCCTCAACGCATCGTCGCCACTTTGGCTGGCGATGCGTACTTTGAAGACATGGGCGGCGGAGAGGCGGCGGCCGAATCGCCTGAATCAGGTCCGGCCGCATTTGCGGAGGTGCGGAAGACTTCGATGAGCTTGTCGTTGCACATACGTCGGAAGGTCCCATTGCCGACTACCCGTACTTCGTTGAAACCTCCGATGGCCGGTCTTTGTTCGGTCACACTGATGAACAAGGGCAGTTGCCCCGCATCGTCACGATGGCCGCTGGTTCGCTGACGCTCTACTGGGGAGACGAGGCCCTAGCGAAGCAATTGGGAGACCACGATGCCTAATAGAGCGCAGCGGGTTCCGACCAACACAACACCAGACTCCAGGGCGACGGTACAACTCAAGAAGGTCCGCTTTGCAGAGTTGTGGGACGCCTATCCAGGCGGTACCCCTTACGTCGACCCCAAGACAGGCGAGGTGCCACAAGGTTTTGAGAATCAATGCGCGATCCGCTTGAGCGTGACGCTGCACAAGGTCGGCGTCGAAATGCACTCGTTTCGAGGCAAAGGCCAGATTCGATTGGACGGCAAACGTACGGCTGTTCTGGCTTCGGAGATGGCCGATTGGCTGCGCTTGAAGCCGATGGCAAGCATGGGCACGCCCGAGAACATCACCGGGAAGAACTGGCAGGAGAAGATCAAGGGCCGCACCGGCATCGTCGCGTTCAAGAATTACTGGATTCGCGTTGGGCAGTCAGCTCCCAGTGGGGGACATATTGACCTATGGAAGGGATCTCGGATGACGTCGGGGAGTGTCCGGGGCGCAATGACCAACTTTTTTCGCTTCAACTTGGGCCTCGAAAGCGGGCTTGGCTACTCGGATCTCGGCAAGGCAACGGAGATTTTGTTTTGGGAGGTGCGGTGAAGGTCTTGCTCATCGTATCGGCCATCGCTGGCGCCTCAGTCGGAGCAGCCTTGTGGCACTTCTGGACGCCGCGTTGCGACGAGCTCTGTCCCACCTGGGTCGCCTTGTCGATGAGTGGAACAGTGCTCCTATGTCCAATCGCAGGCATGCTTGCCGGAGGGATTGTTGGCGCGACGAGCCGAACGCTTGTCTGGCGACTTGGAGCAGGAGGCATGCTCCTTGCGGTGGTCGCAACGACAATCACTGTGCTTAGTCTGGCGGTGCATTGACATGAGGCAGGCGGAGTCCATGAAGAAGCAAACTGGCCCCGGGCAACGGGGCTACACCTTCGTGGCGCTCGTGCTGCTGCTTGGCGCCGGCTTCCTCGTGCCTGGCGCGCCCGTCATTCCCGTGAGCGGCGCGACCAGTCAGGATTGGAATCCGAAATCCTTCTGGTTTGAACCCTGGGGAGTCTCCGGCGTTCACAAGGGCATCGATATCTTTGCTCCATTGGAAACGGATGTGCTCTCGGCCACTTCGGGAATCCTCATCTATCGAGGAAAGCTCCGCCTCGGTGGCAATGTGGTTGCAGTTCTTGGGCCGAAATGGCGCATCCACTACTACGCTCATCTTTCCGAGAGCAACCTTCAAGTACCGCTGCTCATCGCGCGTGGATCCCGCATCGGCCAGGTCGGCACGACGGGCAATGCCGCAGGCAAAGCGCCGCACCTTCACTACGCCATCGTTTCGATTTTCCCGCTGCCGTGGCATTACAGCGACGCATCGCGCGGTTGGATGCGCATGTTTTACCTCGATCCTGGCGCGCTGCTTCAGCCTTCCGCCTCCTGATCAGGCTCGGACGCACCTCACAGAAAGCGCTCCAGCAGTTTTCTCGAATGCCGGTCCAGCGCCGCCGGCTCCGGCACGCGGAACTGAACGCCCGCCGCGCTGGCGATCAGCAAGGCGCCATCCTCCAGCCGTCGGATGTCTTCCTCGGCCTTGAGCACGAAGCTGGTGTCGCCGCGGTCGGTGCTCACGCTCCAGGTGCTGGGCACGCCGAAGCTCGATACCTTGTGCAGCGCCAGCAAGGTGGGCGCGAAGTCGCGCACCGCCAGCACCTCGGCAAGCAGTCGGCGCGATGCTTCGGGCAGCGCCTGCAGATCGTCGATCCAGACGCGTTCGCGGCCATCGCCGCCGACCAGCGAGATGCCGTGGTCCGGCGCCGTCAGCGGAAAGGCGCGCACGGGCACCACGGGTTCCGGTGCAGCGCCGTCGTCCGGCAGCAGTGCCAGCCGGCCCAGGCTGTCGCGTTCCAGGTGGAGCTTGTTCATGTCTGTCATCGTCATCAAGCCGTTCCTGCCGGATGGGCCGCATGGGCGGGCGCCGGCGCCGGCGACGGCATCTCGCCGTCGTCATCCACCTGGCGGGCCTGCGCCTGATAGAGGCGCCAATAAGCGCCCTGGCGCTCCATCAATTCATCGTGCGGACCGACCTCGACGATCTCGCCACGGTCCATCACCACCAGGCGATCGGCCTTGCGAAGCGTCGACAGGCGGTGCGCGATGGCGATGGTGGTGCGGCCCTGCACCAGGTTGTCCAGCGCCTTCTGAATTTCCTTCTCGGTCTCGGTGTCCACCGCCGAGGTGGCCTCGTCCATGATCAGGATGCGCGGGTCGATCAAGAGGGCGCGCGCGATCGAGATGCGTTGGCGCTCGCCGCCCGACAGACCCTGGCCGCGCTCGCCCACCAGCGAGTCGTAGCCCTGGGGCAGGCGCAGGATGAAATCGTGCGCGTGGGCGGCGCGGGCGGCGGCCACGATCTCCTCGCGCGTCGCGTCCGGCTTGCCGTAGGCGATGTTCTGCGCAATGGTGCCGAAGAAGAGAAAGGGCTCCTGCAGCACCAGGCCCACGTGGCGCCGGTAGTCGGCCACCGCAAAGCGGCGGATGTCGGTGCCGTCGACCTTGATGGCGCCATCGGTCACGTCGTAGAAGCGGCAGATCAGGTTGACCAGCGTGCTCTTGCCCGAGCCGCTGTGGCCCACCAGGCCGATCATCTCGCCGGGCTCGATGACGAGGTCGAGGTCGCGGATCACCGCGCGGCTGCCATAGCGGAAGCCCAGTTCCTTCATTTCGATGCGCCCCTGCACCGAATCGAGCTTCACCGGGTTGGCCGGCTCCGGCACGTTGCTCACGTGGTCCAGGATGTCGAAGATGCGCTTGGCCCCGGCGGCCGCCTTCTGCGTCACCGAGACGATGCGGCTCATCGAATCGAGCCGCGTGTAGAAGCGCCCGATGTAGGCGATGAAGGCGGTGAGCACCCCCACCGTGATGCGGCCGCGCGCCACCTGCCAGATGCCGAAGCCCCACACCACCAGCAAGCCGATCTCGGTCAGGAGCGAGACCGTGGGGGTGAACAGCGACCAGGTCCTGTTGAGCTTGTCGTTGACCTTCAGGTTGTAGGCGTTGGCGGCACGAAAGCGGTCGGCCTCGCGCTTTTCCTGGGCAAAGGCCTTTACCACGCGGATGCCGGGGATGGTGTCGGCCAGCACGTTGGTGACCTCGCCCCAGACCCGGTCGATCTTTTCGAAGCCGGTGCGAAGGCGGTCGCGCACCACGTGGATCAGCCAGGCGATGAAGGGCAGCGGCACCAGCGTGACGACGGCCAGCAATGGGTTGATGGAGATCAGGATCGCCGCCGTCATGCCGATCATGATCACGTCGGTGAGGAAGTCCAGCGCATGCAGCGACAAGAAGACGTTGATGCGGTCGGTCTCCGAGCCGATGCGCGCCATCAGGTCGCCGGTGCGCTTGCCGCCGAAGTAGTCCAGCGGCAGGGTCAGGAGGTGCTCGTAGGTGGTGGTGCGCAGGTCGGCGCCGATGCGCTCCGAGACCAGCGCCAGCAGGTAGGTGCGCGCCCAGCCCAGCCCCCAGCCGGTGAGCGCCGCGGCCAGCAGCGCGCCCAGGAACAGCGCCACCTTGGTGAAGGAGATCTGCTGCCCGTTCTGGAACGGAATCAGGATGTCGTCCATCAGCGGGATGGTCAGGTAGGGCGGCACCAGGGTGGCCGCGGTCGAGGCCAGGGTCAGCAGGAAACCGATGATGAGCTGCTTGCGATAGGGCCGGGCAAAGCGGCCCAGGCGCAGCAGCACCCAGGTGGAGGGCGGGATCTGGAGTTCGGTGTCGGTGTCCGCCTCGGGGGCGGCGGCCTCCTCCTCGGCCAGCTCGGCGCGGGCGCCGCGCTGCCCGAACAGCTTCAAGAGCCGCAAGGCCGCGGCCTGGCCCGCCAGGGTGTAATGCCAACGACCTAGCATCTGCCGGCCATCGGCCAGGTCCAGGGTACCGACGCCGGCATGGTCGGCCAGCTGCAGCGCCAGTTGCGGCGCAGCGAGCGACCACTGACGCCACTGCCCGCCGGCACTATCGCGCGCCAGCAAGCGCTGATCGGTCAGCGCCAGCAGGCCGGCGCCAAAGCGCAGTTGGGCGTCGAGGTCAACCACGAGGGTGGCCAGAACGTTTTCCCCGGCAACGAGCTGGCTTTTCAGCGCATCCGAGGCCCTGGTGGCCTCGCCCTCACGGGCGCCCGGTGAATCAAGATATTGCATGTATTTATGGATGGCGGGCCGTGAGCCGATACTTGGACCTTATTCAGGTGTCCCGCGGGCGCCGATTTTGACTGATACCCCAGGCGCTTTTTTCGCCCGGGCCGCGCATGACGCGCGCCTGAACGCCCTACGAACGTTTCCATGACCCGTTTCGACGACATTCAACTTCTTCGCGTCAACTATTTGCGCGGTCCCAACATCTGGACCTACCGTCCGGTACTCGAAGTCTGGCTCGATCTCGGAGCCCTGGAAGACTTCCCCTCCAACAAGATCGACGGCTTCACCGATCGTCTCACCACCCTGCTGCCGGCGCTGATCGAGCACCACTGCGGCGTGGGCGAGCGCGGCGGCTTCATCCAGCGCCTGACCGAGGGCACCTGGGCCGGCCACGTTCTGGAGCACGTGGTGATCGAACTCTTGAACCTGGCCGGCATGCCCACCGGTTTCGGCCAGACGCGCAGCACCTCCAAGCACGGCGTCTACCGCATGGTGTTCCGCGCCCGCGACGAGCAGGTGGCCCGCGTGGCGCTGGCCCAGGGCCACCGCCTGCTGATGGCGGCCATCAACAACGACCGCTTCGGCAAGGCCGAGGTGCAGGCCGCGGTGGATGCGGTCAAAGCCAAGCTGGAAGACTGCTACCTCGGCCCCAGCACCGCCGCCATCGTCGGCGCCGCCACCGACCGCGACATTCCCTCCATGCGCCTGAACGCGGGCAACCTGGTCCAGCTGGGCTACGGCGCCACGCAGCGCCGCATCTGGACCGCCGAGACCGACTACACCAGCGCCATTGCCGAATCCATCGCCAGCGACAAGGAGCTCACCAAGTCGCTCCTGGCCAACTGCGGCGTGCCGGTGCCCGAAGGCCGGGTGGTCGAGAGCGCCGAGGAAGCCTGGGAAGCCGCGCAGGACATCGGCCTGCCGGTGGCCGTCAAGCCCTCGGATGCCAACCACGGCCGCGGCGTCTCGCTGGAACTGACGACGCGCGAGGAAGTGATGGCCGCCTTTGCGGTGGCCGAGCCCGAAGGCAGCGACGTGATGGTCGAGCGCTTCATCCGCGGCTCCGAGCATCGCCTGCTGGTGGTGGGCGGCCAGGTGGTGGCCGCCGCGCGCGGCGAGATCATCACCGTGACCGGCGACGACAAGCAGACGGTGGCGCAGCTCATCGACAGCCAGCTCAACAGCGACCCGCGCCGCGGCGCCGAAGAAGAATTTCCGCTGGACATCATCGTGCTGGACACCGACGCCAAGCTGCAGCTCGAGCTCAAGCGCCAGGAACTCGACGGCGCCTCGGTGCCGGCGGCCGGCCGCGTGGTCACCATCCAGCGCAACGGCAACCTGGGCGTGGACTGCACCGACCAGGTCCATCCTGAAGTGGCGCATGCCGCGGTGCTGGCGGCGCGCGTGGTGGGCCTGGACATCGCCGGCATCGACATGGTGGCGCAGGACATCGCCAAGCCGCTGCAGGCCCAGGGCGGCGCCATCGTCGAAGTGAACGCCGGGCCGGGCCTCTTGATGCACCTGAAACCCGCCATCGGCTCGCCGCGTCCGGTGGGCCGCGCCATCTGCGACCACCTGTTCCCCGACGACGGCATCGACGCCGCCCCCGGCCGCATCCCGGTGGTGGGTGTGGCCGGCTCGCACGGCACCGCCGTGCTGGCGCGCCTGGTGGCCTGGCTGGTCGGCCTGTCCGGCCTGCACACGGGCCTGGCCTGCCGCGACGGCCTGTTCCTGGAGCGCCGCCGCGTCGACGCGCGCGACAGCGCCAACTGGGAAGCCGGCCACCGCCTGCTGGTGAACCGCTCGGTGCAGGCGGTGGTGATCGAGAACGGGGCAGAGACCATCCTGAGGGACGGCCTGCCCTACGACCGCTGCCAGATCGGCATCGTCACCGACCTGGACGGCTTCGAAGCGCTGGGCCATTTCGACGTCAGCGAAAGCGACCAGATGGTCAAGGTGCTGCGCACCCAGGTCGACGTGGTGCTGGCCGAAGGCACCGCGGTGCTCAATGGCGCCGACCCGCGCGTGGCGGGCCTGGCGCCCCTGTGCGATGGCGACGTGATCCTCTATTGCGCCGACCCGCAGGCCCAATCGTTGGCCGAACACCAGGCCAAGGGCGGCAAGGCGGTGCTGGTGCGGCAAGACCGCATCGTGCTGGCCAACGGCAGCAGCGAATCTTTCCTGCCGGGCCTGGGCCGCCTCACCGTCTGGCGCGCCAGCCATGCCGGCGTCGGCCTGGAAAGCCTGCTGGCCGCGGTGGCCGCCGTCTGGGCCTTGGGCATTCCGCTGAACCTGATCGGCGCCGGCGTGGAAGCCTTCGAGGCCGACCTGCAGTCGGCCCTGGCCTCGCTGCAGCTGTCGCAAAGCGTGCCATTTCTAGAGACGCAACCACTACAACTCGCCTGAGCTGACAAGATCCCATGGAAGTCACCCGCATCCGCGCCCTGCGCGGGCCCAATCTCTGGAGCCGGCACACGGCCATCGAAGCCATCGTCGCCTGCCAGGGCGCCGAGAACGCCATCAGCGAACTGCCCGGCTTCGAGCAGCACCTGCGTGCCCTGTTCCCCACCATCGGCGAGCTGCACCCGATCGTGCTGGGGCAGCCGCTGGCGCTGGCGCACGTGCTGGAGCACGCGGCGCTGGCGCTGCAGGCGCAGGCCGGCTGCTCGGTCAACTTCGGCCACACCACCGCCACCACCGATGAGGGCGTCTACCAGGTGGTGGTGCAGTACGGCGAAGAAGCCGCGGGCCGGCTCGCGCTGAAGCTGGCGCAGCAGCTGATCGAAGCGGCCCTGCGCGGCACCGCCTTCGACGCACACGACGCCATCGCGCAACTGCGCGACCTGGACGAATCCGAGCGCCTGGGCCCGAGCACCGGCTCCATCGCCGATGCGGCGGTGGCGCGCGGCATTCCCTATCGCCGGCTCACCAAGGGCAGCCTGGTGCAGTTCGGCTGGGGCTCCAAGCAGCGCCGCATCCAGGCCGCCGAAGTCGACGCCACCAGCGGCGTGGCCGAGTCGATCGCGCAGGACAAGGAGCTCACCAAGCAGCTGCTCAACGCCGCCGGCGTGCCGGTGCCGCTGGGCCGCCCCGTCAAGGATGTCGACGATGCCTGGGCCGCCGCCCTTGAAGTCGGCCTGCCGGTGGTGGTCAAGCCGCAGGACGGCAACCAGGGCAAGGGCGTCACCGTCAACATCATTTCGCGCGAGCAGTTGGCGGCTGCCTATGCCGCCGCCGCCGAGTACGGCGAGGTGATGGTCGAGAAATTTTTGCCCGGATTCGACTTCCGCCTGCTGGTGGTGGGCGACCGGCTGGTGGCCGCGGCGCGCCGCGATCCGCCGCAGGTGATCGGCGACGGCGTCTCGACCGTGCGCCAGCTGGTCGACACCGTCAACCTCGATCCGCGCCGCGGCGAGGGCCACGCCACCTCGCTCACCAAGATCCGGCTGGACGACATCGCCGTCGGCCGCCTCGAAGCCCAGGGCCTCAAGCCCGACAGCGTGCCCGAGCTGGGCCAGCGCGTGGTGCTGCGCAACAACGCCAACCTGTCCACCGGCGGCACCGCCACCGACGTGACCGATACGGTGCATCCCGAGATCGCCGCGCGCGCCGTCGATGCGGCGCAGATGGTGGGCCTGCACATCTGCGGCGTCGACATGGTGTGCGAGAACATGCTGGTGCCGCTGGAAGAGCAAAGCGGCGGCGTGGTCGAAGTCAACGCCGCGCCCGGCCTGCGCATGCACATCTCGCCCTCCTTCGGCCGTGGCCGCCCGGTGGGCGAAGCGGTGATGGACACCCTGTTCGCTGCCGGCGACGACGGCCGCATCCCGGTGATCGCCGTCACCGGCACCAACGGCAAGACCACCACCGCGCGCCTCATCAACCACCTGCTGGCCTCCAGCGGCCTGTGCACCGGCATGACCAACACCGACGGCGTCTACGTGGACGGCCGCCAGACCGACAGCGGCGACTGCAGCGGCCCGAAGAGCGCGCGCAACGTGCTCTTGCACCCCGACGTGGACGCGGCCGTGTTCGAGGTGGCGCGCGGCGGCATCCTGCGCGAAGGCCTGGGCTTCGACCGCTGCCAGGTAGCGGTGGTCACCAACCTGGGGCAAGGCGACCACCTGGGCCTGAACTACATCACCACGGTGGACGAGCTGGCCGTGCTCAAGCGCGTGATCGTGCGCAACGTGGCGCCCGGCGGCTACGCGGCGCTCAATGCGGCCGATCCCACCGTGGCGGCCATGGCCGCCAGCTGCCCGGGCGGCGTCATCTTCTTCACCGCCGACCGCTCGCACCCGGTGATGGCCACGCACCGCGCCCAGGGCAAGCGCACCGTGTTCGTCGACCAGGACGCGATCGTCGCCTCCGAAGGCTCATGGCGCGAGCGCGTGCCCCTGCGCGACGTGCCGATCACCCGCAACGGCACCATCGGCTTCCAGGTCGACAACGTGATGGCGGCGGTGGCCGCAGCCTGGGCCGTGGGCCTGGACTGGGACACCATCCGCAGCGGTCTGGCCAGCTTCAAGAGCGACACGCACGGCGTGCCGGGCCGCTTCAACGTGATGGACTACCGCGGCGCCACCGTGATCGCCGACTACGGCCACAACACCGACGCCATGCGCGCCCTGGTGGCCGCGGTGGACACCATGCCGGCCAAGCGCCGCTCGGTGGTGATCAGCGGGGCCGGCGACCGGCGCGACGAGGACATCCGCGACCAGACCGCGATCCTGGGCCGGGCCTTCGACGACGTCCTCCTCTACCAGGACGCGGCCCAGCGCGGGCGCGCCGACGGCGAGGTGATGGGCCTCCTGCGCCAGGGCCTGCAGGGCGCCACCCGCACCCGCTACATCGACGAGATCCGCGGCGAGTTCATCGCCATCGACAAGGCGCTGGCGCGGCTCGAACCAGGCGACCTGTCGCTGATCCTGGTCGATCAGGTGGAAGAAGCGCTGGAGCACCTGGCCAAGCGCATTGCCGAGGCCTGAGGCCTTTTTTCAAGGCCTTCTCGAAGGACTCGTCCTACGCCGACAGGCGCCGGCGACGCCGCGGGCAGGGCCGGGGCCGTCCGACAAGGCCGGTGCGGCGGGGCTCGCAAACTGAACTGGCAGAAACGCGCCGTCGTGGCGTGTTGCCTGCCAATTCAAGGAGCGAAGCCATGAATTACTCGATTCGAATAGGTTGCTCGGCCTTGCTGGCCGCCGGCAGCCTGCTGGCCGCCTCGAGCGCCATCGCCGCGGGTCCGTCGGGCCGAGCCGGCGCCGGCGGCAGCCAATACCAGGCCGAACGCGCGCTGTGCGACAACATCCAGCAAGACCGTGCCGCCTGCATCCGCGAAGCCGGCGCTGCCCAGCAGGCAGCGCGCCAGGGCGCCCTGACCAATGCCCCGACCGACGTCTACCGCAACAACGCGCTGGCCCGCTGCCAGGTGCAGCCGGCAGAAGACCGCACGGCCTGCGAGGACCGCGTGCTCGGCACCGGCGTGACCTCGATCGACGGCAGCGTGCTGGGCGGCGGCGCCATCCGCGAGACGGTGACACCGATCCCTTCGCGGCCGCAGCTCAACTAGGGCCGCCTGCCGCCCGCGCGCCAAAGAGGCGCTGCAGCAGGCAAAACACAAACAGCAGCGCCCCCACCACGATGCGCGTCCACCAGGAGCTCAGGGTGCCGTCAAAGGCAATCAGCGTCTGGATGATGCCCAGCATCATCACGCCGAAGAGGGTGCCCACCACATAGCCCACGCCGCCGGTGAGCAGCGTTCCGCCGATCACCACGGCGGCGATGGCGTCCAGTTCCAGCCCCATCGCATGCAGTCCGTAGCCGGACAGCATGTAGAAGGTGAACAGCACACCGCCCAGGGCCGAGCAAAAGCCCGACAGCGTGTAGACGCCCACGATGGTGCTGCGCACCGGCAGCCCCATCAGCAGCGCCGATTGCTCGTTGCCGCCGATCGCGTAGACGGTGCGGCCGAAGGCGGTGTAGTGCGCCACGAACACCGCCAGCGCCACCACCGCCAGGGCGATCAGCGCTGACAGCGTGATCGATGCGTCGCCCCACACCGGCACGCGCAGCTGCGCGATGTCGGCGTAGGTTTCGTGGCCGATGCTGATCGAATCGATGCTGATCACATAGCACAGCCCCCGGGCCAGGAACATGCCGGCCAGGGTCACGATGAAGGGCTGCAGCCGAAAGCGCTCGATCAAAAATCCCATGAAGGCGCCGAACAGCGTGCCCATGGCCAGCACCAGCGGAATCACCGCGAGCGGCGGCCAGCCGTGCTTTTCCACCAGCGCGGCCGACACCATGGTGCTGAGCGCGATGACCGCGCCCACCGACAGGTCGATGCCGCCCGACAGGATCACGAAAGTCATGCCGACTGCGACCACGCAGAGAAAGGCGTTGTCGATCAGCAGGTTGAGGAAGACCTGCAGCGAGAAGAAGCCCGGATAGAACACCGAGCCCAGCGCCGCCATCAGCACGAACAGCGAGATGGTGGCGGCCAGCGGCAGGTAGCGGGGCTGCAGTCGAGGCGGGTGACGCGGGCTGCGCTTTGATTCAGGCGCAGCGTCGCGCCGGATGGACACCGCCGAACTCATCGCACACCCGCCCCGCGCGGCGCACGGCGCACCAGCCCGCGCACCGAGGCCCGGAACTCGGCCGACTGCAGCAGCATCACCAGGAACACCACCACCGCCTTCACCAGCAGGTTGATCTCCGGCGGCACGCCCAGGGAATAGATGGCGTAGGTCAGGGTCTGGATGATGAGCGCGCCGATCACGCTGCCCACCAGGCTGAAGCGCCCGCCGGTCAGCAGGGTGCCGCCCAGGGTCACGGCCAGGATGGCGTCCAGCTCCAGCAGCGCGCCGGCGTTGTTGCCGTCCGCGCTCTTCACGTTGGAGCTGACGAGCAGGCCCGCCACGCCGGCGCAAAAGCCGCAGAACATGTAGGCGCCGACGATCAGCCGCCGCGCCCGCACGCCCGACAGGTAGGCCGCCGCCGGATTGATGCCCACCGACTGGATGAACAGGCCCAGCGCCGTTCGCGTGATGGCCAGGTACAAGACGGCAAACACCGCCAGCGCGATGAACAGCGAGAACGGCAGCCCCAGCAGGTAGCCGCTGCCGATGAAGAAATAGGGCGCGTAGTAGATCGTGATGATCTGCCCGCCGGTGATGAGCTGCGCGATGCCGCGCCCGGCCACCATCAGGATCAGGGTGGCGATGATGGGCTGCATGCCGATGCGCGCCACCAGGATGCCGTTCCACAGGCCGCAGGCCAACGCCACCCCGAGCGCAGAGGCGATCGCCAGCCACATCGGAAAGCGGCTGACTTCGGCCGCCGCGCCGTCCTTCACCACCAGCGAGCCGCCGATCATGTAGGCCGCCAGCGCCGCCGCGATGGCCACCACCGCGCCCACCGAGATGTCGATGCCGCGGGTGGCGATCACCAGCGTCATGCCCAGCGACACCAGGATCAGCGGCGCGGCCCGATTCAGGATGTCGATCAGGCTGCCGTACAGGTGGCCGTCGCGCCATTCGATGTGCAGGAAGGTGGGGTTGAAGGCGGCATTGATCGCCAGCAGCAGCACCAGCGTGACCAGCGGCCACAGGAGGCGATGCTGGCCCCAGCGCTGCAGAAGGCTTGCGGTGCTGCTGCTCATGTCTGTGCCGCGATGAGTTCGTACACCGCGTCTTCCGAACTGCCGGCCGGCAGCTCGCCCACCTTGCGCCGGTCGCGCAGCACCGCGATGCGGTGCGACACGCGCACCACCTCGTTCATTTCCGACGAGATGAAGAGCACCGCCAGGCCGCCGTCGGCCAGGCGCAGGATCTCGTCCATGATTTCCTGCTTGGCCGCCACGTCGATGCCGCGCGTGGGTTCGTCCAGCAGCAGAAGACGCGGGTTGGTCGCCAGCCAGCGCGCCAGCATGGCCTTCTGCTGGTTGCCGCCGGACAAGAGGCCGATCGGCGTTTCCACGCTGGTGGTCTTGATGCCCAGGGCCTTCACGAAGCGCTCGGCCAGCGCGGTCTGCTCGGCGCGCGAAAGGTTGCGCTTCAGGCCCAGGCTGGCCTGCAGCGCCAGCGCGATGTTCTCGCGCAAGGAGAGCTCGGCCACGATGCCGTCGCTCTTGCGCTCTTCCGGGCACATGGCCAGGCCGCGCCGCACCGCCTCGGCCGGGCTGGCGAAACGCACTTCCTCGCCATCGATGCGCAAGCTGCCTTGGTCGGGCCTGGCCAGGCCGAACAGCAGGCGGGCCAGTTCGGTGCGACCCGAGCCCAGCAGGCCGGCCAGCCCCAGCACCTCGCCACGACGCAGGCGCAGGTCCACCGGCTTCAGCTGGCCGGCCTGCGCGATCTGCTCGGCCTGCAGCAGCACCGGCGCGTCGGCCGCCAGCGGCGGGCGATGCGCCGCCGCGCCGCCAGCGGACAGGTCGACCTCGCGCCCCACCATGGCCGTGATCAGGGCCTGCGGCCCCAGTCCGGCGGCCGGCCATTCGCCCACGAAGCGGCCGTTGCGCAGTACCGTGATGCGGTCCGAGATGGCATAGACCTGGTTCAGGAAGTGCGTGACGAACAGGATGGCCAGGCCCTCGCCGCGCAAACGCCGCAGCACCGAAAAGAGCTTCTGCACCTCGTCCTCGTCCAGGCTGGACGTGGGCTCGTCCAGGATCAGAACGCGCGCCGACACGCCCAGTGCCCGGGCAATCGCCACCATCTGCTGCACTGCCACCGGGTAGCTGGACAGCAGCTGCGAGACGTCGATGTCCACGTCCAGCCGCGCCAGCAGTTCGCGCGCGCCCCGGTTCACCGCGGCCCAGTCGATCCGCCGGCCCTCAAGCCAGCTGCGGCGCGGATAGCGGCCGCCGAAGATGTTTTCGGCCACCGACAGGTTGGGGCACAGGTTCACTTCCTGGTAGACGGTGCTGATGCCCAGGCGCTGCGCCTCCAGGGGCGAACCCGGCCGGATCGGTTGGCCATTCAACCGCATGTCGCCCGCATCGACGGCGTGGACCCCCGTCAGCACCTTGATCAGGGTCGACTTGCCGGCGCCGTTCTGTCCCATCAGCGCATGGATCTCGCCGGGGCGCAGCACCAGCTGCACGTCCTGCAGCGCCGCCACGCCGGCAAAGCGCTTGTGGATGCCGCGCAGCTCCAACGCGGCAGGCAGTGCGTCGGCCATCATTTGTTCCTGTTGTAGACGTCGATGAAGACCGCCGCCAGCAGCACCAGCCCCTTGATGACTTGCTGGTAGTCGATGCCGATGCCCATGATCGACATGCCGTTGTTCATCACCCCCATGATGAAGGCGCCGATCACCGCGCCCATCACTCGGCCCACGCCGCCCGAGGCCGAGGCGCCACCGATGAAGCATGCCGCGATCACGTCCAGCTCGAAGCCCAGGCCCGCCTTGGGCGTGGCCGTGTTCAGGCGCGCCGCAAACACCAGGCCCGCCAGCGCCGCCAGCGCGCCCATGTTCACGAAGGTGAGAAAGGCCAGGCGTTGCGTGTGGATGCCCGACAGCCGCGCTGCCTTTTCATTGCCGCCCATCGCGTAGATGCGCCGGCCGACGGTGGTGCGGCGCGTGACGAAGTCGTAGGCCACGATCAGCACCGCCATCACGATCAGCACGTTGGGCAGGCCGCGGTAGGTGGCCAACAGGTAGCAGAAATAGAGGATGGCTGCTGCAAAGAACAGGTTCTTCACCAGGAAGAAGCCGAAGGGCTCCTCTTCCATGCCGTGGCGCGCCAGTTGGGCGCGGCCACGCAGCTTGGACAGGAGCAGCGCCAGCGCCGCAACCGCGCCCAGCACCAGCGAGGCCAGGCGCAGCGACTCGGCGCCGAAGGGATCGGGCACGAAACCCGAGCTGAGCTTCTGGAAGGCCGTCGGAAAAGGTCCCACCGACTGGCCCGCCAGCAGCGCCAGCGTGAGCCCCTTGAACACCAGCATGCCGGCCAGCGTGACAATGAAGGAAGGCATGCGCGCGTACGCCACGAACCAGCCCTGCGCCGCGCCGATGAGCGCGCCGGCCACGATGCAGAAGAGCCCGGTGGGCAGGTAGGGCCAGTCGTACTGCACCATCAGCACCGCCGCCAACGCGCCGATGAAGCCGCACACCGAGCCCACCGACAGGTCGATGTGGCCGGCCACGATCACCAGCAGCATGCCCAGCGCCATGATGACGATGTAGCTGTTCTGCAGCACCAGGTTGGTCAGGTTGAGCGGCCGCATCAGGGTGCCGTCGGTCAGCACCTGGAACAGCGCCATGATCGCGACCAGCGAGATGAGCATGCCGTACTCGCGCAGGTTGCTCTGCACGAAGCCCTTGTGCGCCGACGTGGCGGCCACCGGCAGACCCGGTGCGCGCACCGGTTCCGCCGCCACCTTTGCTTCACTGCTGCCCATGATCGCCGCTCCCCGAGTTGACGATGACCCGCATGATGCGCTCCTGCGATGCCTCTGCCACCGGCATCTCGGCGACGAAGCGGCCTTCGTTCATGACATAGATGCGGTCGCACATGCCCAGCAGTTCCGGCAGTTCGGAAGAGATCATCAGGATGCTTTTGCCCTCGCTCGCCAGCTGGTCGATGATGGTGTAGATCTCGTACTTGGCGCCCACGTCGATGCCGCGCGTGGGCTCGTCCAGGATCAGGAGCTCGGGCTGCGTGAAGAGCCACTTGGCAAGCACCACCTTCTGCTGGTTGCCGCCCGACAGGTCGACCGCATGCTGCGTCACGCCGGCGCAGCGGATGCGCAGTGCCTTGCGGTAGTCGCTGGCCACCTTGAACTCGCGGCCCGCGTCGAGCAGGCCCGCCTTCGATACGCCGGCCAGGTTGGCCAGGCTGATGTTGGTGCGAATCTCTTCCTCCAGCACCAGGCCCAGGGCCTTGCGGTCTTCGGTGACATAGGCGATGCCATGGGCGATGGCCTTGCTCACGGTGCCGATGTCCACCGGCTGGCCATGCATGAAGGCGCTGCCGCTGATGCCCTGGCCATAGCTGCGGCCGAACACGCTCATGGCGAATTCGGTGCGCCCCGCGCCCATGAGGCCGGCAATGCCGACGATCTCGCCGCGCCGCACCGTCAGGTTCACGCCCTTCACCACCTCGCGGTCGGCGTGCTGCGCATGGCGCACGCGCCAGTCGCGCACCTCGAAGATGGTCTCGCCGATGCGGGGCTGGCGCTGCGGGTAGCGGTGCGCCATGTCGCGCCCCACCATGCCGCGGATGATGCGGTCTTCGCTCACCGGGCCCGCGCGGCAATCCAGCGTCTCGACCGTGGCGCCGTCGCGCAACACCGTGATCGCATCGGCCACCTTGGCGACCTCGCCCAGCTTGTGCGAGATGAGGATGGAGGCAATGCCCTGCGCCTTCAGCTCCAGCAGCAGGGCCAGCAGCGCGTCGCTGTCGCTTTCGTTGAGGCTGGCGGTCGGCTCGTCCAGGATCAGAAGGCGCACGTCCTTGGACAGCGCCTTGGCGATTTCCACAAGCTGCTGCTTGCCCACGCCCAGGTTGGTGACCAGCGTGCCGGGCGATTCGCGCAGGCCCACCTTGGCCAGCAGCGCCCGCGTCTGGCCGTAGGCCAGCGTCCAGTCGATGATGCCGCCGCGCGCGCGCTCGTTGCCCAAAAAGATGTTCTCGGCAATCGACAACAGCGGCACCAGCGCCAGCTCCTGGTGGATGATGATGATGCCCAGCTTCTCGCTGTCGCCGATGTCCCGAAAGCGCCGCGGCGCTCCGTCGAAGTGGATCTCGCCGGCGTAGGAACCGGCGGGGTAGACGCCGCTGAGCACCTTCATCAAGGTCGACTTGCCCGCGCCGTTCTCCCCCACCACCGCATGGATCTCGCCCGCGCGCACCGCAAGGTTGACGTTGTCCAGCGCATTGACGCCTGGAAAGGTCTTGGTGATCCCGCGCATCGCCAGGATCGTGTCGCCCTGGGGCATCACTTGATCTGGCTTTCCTTGTAGTAGCCGCTGTCGACCAGCACCGCTTTCCAGTTGGAGGCATCGACGCTGACCGGCTTGAGCAGGTACGAGGGCACCACCTTCACGCCGTTCTCGTAGGTCTTGGTGTCGTTCACCTCGGGCTTCTTGCCGGCCATCATCGCGTCCACCATGCTCACCGTGACCTTGGCCAGCTCGCGCGTGTCCTTGAAGATGGTGGATGTCTGCTCCTTGCGCAAAATGGACTTCATCGACGGGACCTCGGCGTCCTGCCCGGTCACCACCGGCATCGGCAGCGAGGCCGAGCCATAGCCCACGCCCTTGAGCGAAGACAGGATGCCGATCGACAAGCCGTCGTAGGGCGACAGCACCGCATGCACCCGCTCCTTGCTGTAGTAGGCCGACAAGAGGTTGTCCATGCGCGCCTGCGCCACCGCGCCGTCCCAGCGCAGCGTGCCCACCTTCTCCATGCCCATCTGCTTGCTGCGCACCACCAGCTTGCCGCTGTCGATGTAGGGCTTGAGCACCGACATCGCGCCGTTGTAGAAGAAGAAGGCGTTGTTGTCGTCGGGCGAGCCGCCGAACAGCTCGATGTTGAAGGGGCCCTTGCCGGCCTTGAGATCCAATGCCTTCTCGATCGACTGCGCCTGCAGCACGCCGACCTGGAAGTTGTCGAAGGTGGCGTAGTAGTCGACGTTCTTGGAGCCGCGGATCAGCCGGTCGTAGGCGATCACCTTGATGCCCTTGTCAGCCGCCTTCTGCAGCACGTCCGACAAGGTGCTGCCGTCGATGGCGGCGATCACCAGCACCTTCGGCCCCTTGGTGACCATGTTCTCGATCTGGGCCAGCTGGTTGGGGATGTCATCGTCGGCGTACTGCAGGTCGGCCTTGTAGCCTTTCTCGCCCAGCGACTTGACCATGTTGGAGCCGTCCGCGATCCAGCGCGCGGACGACTTGGTGGGCATCGAGACGGCGACCAGGCCCTTGTCCTGCGACAAGGCGAGCGCCGGGATGCAGAACAGCCCGGCGGCCGCCAGGCCGCCCAGAAGGCGCTTGAGAAAGTGTCTCTTCATGTCTGTTGCTCCTGAGGCTTGCTCGAATCAGTACTTGCGCTTGGGGAATTCGGCAGCGGCGATCTCCATGGGGAAGATGCCTTCCTTGGTGATGATGCGCTTGGGCACCGGCTTGCCTTCCTTGATGTCCTTCACCGCGCTCATCAGCTGCGGCCCGAGCAACGGACTGCATTCCACCGACACGTTGAGCTTGCCGGCCATCATGGCCTCGAAGGCGCCCTTCACGGCGTCGATCGAGATGATGACGATGTCCTTGGCCGGCTTCATGCCCGCTTCCTCGATGGCCTGGATCGCGCCGATCGCCATGTCGTCGTTGTGCGCGTACAGCACATTGATCTTCTTGCCCTCGGCCTTGAGGAAGGCTTCCATCACCTCCTTGCCCTTGGCGCGGGTGAAGTCGCCGGTCTGCGAGCGGATGACCTTGAACTTCGGGTCGGCCTTGATGATTTCCTCGAAGCCCTTCTTGCGGTCGATGGCCGGCGCCGAGCCCACCGTGCCCTGCAGCTCGACGATGTTCACCGGGCCCGGGTTGCCCTTCATCTTCTCGACGAGCCAGCGGCCGGCCTTGCGGCCTTCCTCGGTGAAGTCCGAGCCCATGAAGGTGACGTAGAGGCTGTCGTCCTTCACGTTGACCGAGCGGTCGGTGAGCACCACCGGGATCTTGGCCGCCTTGGCCTCGCGCAGCACGGTCTCGAAGCCGGTCTCCACCACCGGCGAGAAGGCGATCACGTCCACCTTCTGCGCGATGTAGGAGCGGATGGCCTTGATCTGGTTCTCCTGCTTCTGCTGGGCATCGGAGAACTTCAGCTCGATGCCGGCCTCTTGCGCGGCCGACTTGATGGATTCGGTGTTCGCGGTGCGCCACTCGCTTTCCGCGCCGACCTGGGCGAAGCCCAGCACGATCTTCTTTTGCGCGAAGGCCGACAGGGGCAGGACGCCGGTGACCGAGGCCGCGGCCAGGGCGGCAGTGAGGGTACGACGGTTGATGCTCATGGTTGTCTCCTGTGGTTGGTTTGAATGAGCGGACGGAAAGCGAAGAATGCTCAGGCTTGCATGTAGCCGGTCTTGGTGACGGTGTAGAACTCGGCCGCCTGCCGGCCTTGTTCGCGCGGGCCGTAGCTGGAAGCCTTGCGCCCGCCAAAAGGCACGTGGTAGTCCACGCCGGCCGTGGGCAGGTTGACCATGGTCATGCCGACCTTGGCATGGCGCCGGAAATGCGTGGCATGGGCCAGCGACCGGGTGCAGATGCCCGCGCACAGGCCGAAGGGCGTGTCGTTGGCCAGCTGCAGCGCGTGCTCGTAGTCGTCGGCGCGCAGCACGCAGGCCACCGGGCCGAAGATCTCGTCGCGCGCCACCCGGTGCTCGGGCTGCGCCAGAAAGAGCGCCGGGCTCATGTAATGGCCCGGGCTCGCGCGCTGCAGAAGGTCGCCGCCCCAGACATGCTCGGCCCCTTCCTCGCGGGCGGCCTGCACCGCATCCAGGTTGCGCTGCAGCTGGGGGCCATCCACCACCGGGCCGATCTCGATGCCGGGCTCCAGTGCATGGCCGACTTTCAGTGCCGCCATGCGCTGGCGCAACCGGGCGACGAAGCTGTCATGCACCGATGACTCGACGATCAGGCGGCTGGAGGCAGTGCAGCGCTGGCCGGCGGAAAAGAAAGCGCCCTGCAGCGCGCATTCCACCGCGCGCTCCAGGTCGGCGTCGGCCATCACCACCAGCGGGTTCTTGCCGCCCATCTCCAGCTGCAGCCTGGCGCGCCGCGCGGCGCCCGCCTGCAGCAGGCGCTCGCCCACCGGCACCGAGCCGGTGAAGCTCAGCGCGTCCACCGCCGGATGCTCGACGATGGCCTGGCCGACCTCGCGGCCGCTGCCCATCAGAAGGTTGAAGGCGCCGGCCGGCAGGGCCGCGCGGCTGATGATCTCGGCCAGCGCCCAGCCGCAGGCCGGCACCAGTTCGGAGGGCTTGAACACCACGCTGTTGCCGAAGGCCAGCGCCGGCGCGATCTTCCAGGCCGGAATGGCATAGGGGAAGTTCCAGGGCGTGATCAGCCCCACCACGCCCACCGGCTCGCGCGTCACGTCCACCTGCACGCCGGGGCGCAGCGACGCCACCGTCTCGCCCGGGCTGCGCAATGCCTCGCCGGCGAAGAACTTGAAGATCTGGCCGGCGCGGGCGGCCTCGGCCACTGCCTCGGGCAAGGGCTTGCCTTCTTCGCGCGCCAGCAGCAGGCCCAGCTCGTCCTTGCGCGCCAGGATCTCGCTGCCGATCTGGTCCAGCGCATCGGCGCGCCGCTGCGGCGTGCTGTGGCTCCAGGAGGCAAAGGCGTCGGCGGCGGCACGGATGGCCCGCTCGGCCTGGCTGCGATCGGCCCGCGCGTACTCGGCCACGACCTCGCCCGTGTCGGACGGATTTCGGCTGATGCCCGTGGTGACACCCGTTTCCCAACGGCCGTTGATGTACTGGCGGGCTTTGTGCTGGAGGTCGCTTCGCTTCAAGGTGTCGCGGAGTGTAGGAATGTCACCGATAGCTTTCCAATGAAGATTTGGGCTGAATCGATATCAGAAATCGGATTGACGAAAACCCTTGGACATCAATGACCAACTACAGCCACTGGTACATCCGCGCGCGCCTGAAGACCCGCCAGCTCCTCCTGCTGGTGGCCCTGGCCGAAGAAGGCAACATCCACCGCGCCGCCCAGGTGCTGAACATGACGCAGCCGGCCGCCTCCAAACTCCTGAAGGACCTGGAGGACGTGCTGGAGGTGCCGCTGTTCGAGCGCCTGCCGCGCGGCATGCGCCCGACCTGGTACGGGGAAACCATGATCCGCCACGCCCGGGTGGCGCTGGCGAGCCTGAACCAGGCGCACGACGAGCTGGTCGGCCTGAAGGCCGGGCGTTTCGGCCAGGTGGCGGTGGGCTGCATCACCGCGCCCGGGTTGTCGCTGCTGCCGCCGGCGGTGGCGATGGTCAAGCGCGAGCACCCCAGCCTGCAGGTGTCGCTGGAGATCGAGACCAGCCCGGTGCTGCTGGAGCGCCTGGCCCAGGGCAAGCTGGACATGCTGGTGGCGCGCCTGTTTGCCGAGCACGACAAGACCCAGCTGCGCTACGAGGCGCTGGTGGAAGAACCCATCAGCGCCCTGGTGCGGCCCGGCCATCCCTTGCTGGGCATGAGCGGCCTGACCTTGCGCGATGTGGTCGCCAGCGGCTGGATCGTGCCGCCCGCCGGCAGCGTGCTGCGGCACCGCTTCGATTTGATGTTCCAGGAAGAAGGCCTGGCGCCGCCGATCAACCTGATCGAGACCTCGGCCCTGCTCTTCACGACCCGCATGCTGCAGCAAAGCGACATGGTGGCGATCGTGGCGACTGACGTGGCGCGCTACTACGCGGCGCACGGCATCGTGGCGGTGCTGCCGGTGGCGATGAACTGCCACATGGACGCCTTCGGCATCATCACCCGCACCGACCGCCTGCTCTCGCCTGCCGCCAAGGTGATGATGCGCGCGCTCAAGGCCGCCAGCGGCGAGGTGTATGGAGTGCGGCTGGAGATGGACTGACATAACAAAGCAGGCATCGATCGATGCCTTTTTGCCGTCTTTCCAGCATGGGTCGTCGGCGCTAGCATCGGCCGCCAACGACAACGAAGGAGACAAGCCCTGAACCCCGCCACCTCATCCCTGCCCGCGCCGCGCGTGCTCGACGCGCCCCGCGTCATCTGGAACGCCGGCGCCGAACTGGGCGAAGGCACCGTCTGGTCAGAGCGCGAACAGGCGCTGTACTGGCTCGACATCCTGGGCTGCAAGCTGTACCGCTATCGCCCCAGCGACGGCGCGCGCAGCAGCTGGGACTTCGACGAGGAGATCTCCGCGCTGGCCGAACGCGCCAACGGCCAGGGCCTGATCGTCACGCTGCGCCATGGCTTCGCGCTGTTCGATCCGAACGCGGACAAGCCGGTGCCACGCATGCTGCACAAACCCGACACGGAGCCGGCCAGCAACCGCTTCAACGACGGCAAGTGCGACGCGCAAGGGCGCTTTTGGGGCGGCAGCATGGACTACGCATGCGAAGCGCCCACCGGCGCGCTCTACCGCTTCGACCCCGACGGCCGCTGCACGCGCCACATCGAAGGCGTGGCGGTGAGCAACGGCCCGGCCTGGTCGCTCGACGGCCGCACCCTGTACTTCAACGAAACGGTGCGCGGCCGCATCCGCGCCTACGACTTCGAGCCTGAATCGGGCACCCTCCGCAACGAGCGCGAATGGCTGCGGCTGGCCAAGGGCGAGGGCCTGCCCGACGGCATGACGACCGACGCTGCCGGCCGCCTCTGGCTTTGCCACTGGGCCGGCTCGCGCGTCAGCTGCCTGGACCCGGTGAGCGGCGCGGAGCTGTGCCGCATCGAGCTGCCTGCCGCCAACATCACCGACTGCGCCTTTGGTGGCCCCGATCTGCGCACGCTCTACATCACCAGCGCCTGGAGCGGCCTCACGACCGAAGAGCGCGCCGCCCAGCCCTTGGCCGGCGCCCTCTTCGCCGTGACGCTGGACAGCCCGGGCCTGCCGGCGGCGCAATTCGCCGGATGAACCCCGCGACGAAATTGGAATCTGACCCCCAATGAATGCTCTCTATCCCAGCCTGCAGGATCGCAGCGTGCTCATCACCGGTGGCGCCAGCGGCATCGGCGCCACCCTGGTCGAGAACTTCGTGGCGCAGGGCGCGAAGGTCGGCTTCATCGACATCGACGCGGGCAACGGCAATGCGCTGGCGGCCGCGCTGGCCACCGGGGCGCGCCATGAACCGCTGTTCGTGCACGCTGACCTCACCGACATCGCGGCGCTGAAGGTGGCCATCGAGGCGATTCGCGCCAGCAACGGGCTCATCACCGTGCTGCTCAACAACGCGGCCAACGACAAGCGCCACAGTATCGAGGAAACCACGCCACAGACGTGGGACCTGGGCATCGCCGTCAACCTGCGGCACCAGTTCTTTTCCGCGCAAGCGGTGGCGCCGGACATGCGCGCGGCCGGCGGCGGCTCCATCATCAACCTGGGCTCGGTCAGCTGGATGCTCAAGCAGGGCAGCATGCCGGTCTACCTCACGGCCAAGTCGGCGGTGCAGGGCCTCACGCGCAGCCTGGCGCGCGACCTGGGGCCGTCCAACATCCGGGTCAACACGCTGGTGCCGGGCTGGGTCATGACCGACAAGCAGCTGCGCCTGTGGGTCAAGCCCGAGTCGAAAGACGAGATCGCCAAGGGCCAGTGCATCAACCAGCCGCTGATGCCGCAGCACATCGCCAGCATGGCGCTGTTCCTTGCGGCCGACGACAGCGCCATGTGCACTGCGCAGGACTTCGTCGTCGACGGCGGCTGGACCTGAGCATGGGCGCTGCGCCCGCACGCACCGAGCAACGCGAGTTCGGCCGGCTGGCCGATGGCACGCCCGTCACGCAATACACGCTGCACGCCGCGGGCCTGCGCCTGTCGGCCATCAACCTGGGCGGCATCGTCACCGAGCTCCTGGTGCCCGGCCGCGAAGGGCGGCTCGCCAACATCGTGCTGGGCCTGCCCAGCCTGGCGGACTACGAGACGCGCAACCCGCACATGGGCACCATCGTCGGGCGCTACGCCAACCGCATCGCACGGGCCCGCTACACGCTGGATGGGGAGGCGGTGCAACTGGAAGCCAGCGACGGCGCGAATGCCCTGCATGGCGGCCCGCGCGGCTTCGGCAAGCGCTGGTGGGACATCGAGCCGCAGCAAGCGCCGGCGGCCGACGGCAGCGCGAGCCTGCTGCTGCGCCACAGCAGCGCGCACGGCGACGGCGGCCACCCGGGACGCATGGACGTGGAGGTGCGCTACACGCTGGGGCCTGGCCCACAGTGGCGCATCGACTACCGCGCCACCTGCGACCGGCCCACGGTCTGCAACCTGAGCCACCACGACTACTTCAATCTGCGCGGCGGCACCGGCGACGTGATGGGCCACCGGCTGACGGTTCCCGCCAGCCGCTACTGCCCGGTGGACAACACGCTGATCCCCGAGGGCATCGCACCGGTGGATGGCACGCCCTTCGACTTCCGCCAGCCGACGCCGATTGGCGAACGCATCCGCACGCCGCACCTGCAGCTGCTGCGCGCCCGCGGCTACGACCACAACTTCGTGCTGGACGACAACACGCCGGGTTTGCACCTGGCCGCGCGGCTGGAAGAGCCTTCATCAGGCCGCACGATGGAGATCCACACCACCGAGCCTGGCCTGCAGTTCTATTCAGGCAACTTCCTCGACGGCAGCCTCGCCGGCGCCCACGGCCAGGTGCTGCGCCAGAGCGATGGCCTGTGCCTGGAGACCCAGCACTTCCCCGATTCGCCCAACCAGCCGGGCTTTCCGTCGACCGTGCTGCGGCCCGGCGAAATCTTCACCAGTTGCACCGTGCATCGCTTCGGTGTCGTTGCAAGCCACAAGGAATCGCCATGACGTCCATCCGCCCCATCCGCCGCTACCAGGGCGTCTTCCCGGTCGTGCCCACCACCTTCACCGAAAGCGGTGAGCTGGACCTGGCCAGCCAGAAGCGCTGCGTCGATTTCATGATCGATGCCGGCTCCAACGGCCTGTGCATCCTGGCCAACTTCTCCGAGCAGTTCGTGCTGTCGGACGCCGAGCGCGAAGTGCTCACCGACGCCATCCTCGCGCACGTGGCGGGCCGGGTTCCGGTGATCGTCACCACCACGCACTTCGGCACGCGCATCTGCGCCGAGCGCAGCCGGCGCGCGCAGGAGGCCGGCGCCGCCATGGTGATGGTGATGCCGCCCTATCACGGCGCCACCATCCGCGTGCCGGAAGAGAAGATCTTCGAGTTCTATGCCGGCGTGTCGCAGGCCATCGACATCCCCATCATGATCCAGGACGCGCCGGTGGCCGGCACCCCGCTGTCGGCTGCCTTCCTGGCGCGCATGGCGCGCGAGATCGAGCAGGTGAGCTACTTCAAGATCGAGACCGCCGGTGCCGCCGCCAAGCTGCGCGAGCTTCTGCGCCTGGGCGGAGACGCCATCGAAGGCCCGTGGGACGGCGAAGAAGCGATCACCCTGCTGCCCGACCTGGAGGCAGGCGCCACCGGCTCCATGACCGGCGGCGGCTTCCCCGACGGCATCCGTTCCATCGTCGATGCCTACCGTGCCGGACGGCGCGAGGAAGCAGTCGATGCCTACGGCCGCTGGCTGCCGCTCATCAACTACGAGAACCGGCAGTGCGGCTTGCTGGCCGCCAAGGCGCTGATGAAGGCGGGCGGCATCATCGATTGCGAGGCGCCGCGCCACCCTTTTCCGCCGATGCACCCAGCCACACGCGAAGGCCTTCTCGAAACCGCGCGGCGGCTCGATCCGCTGGTGCTGCGCTGGGGCCGCTAGCGGTCTTCATACGTTGACCAGCGCCAGGTAGTCCAGCAGGCTGGTGCCGCCCAGCGTGGCAAAGGGCAGCAGCACCGCCTTCAGCAAGGGCTGCTGCCAGAAGGGCGCGAAGGCGCCTTCGTGCAGGTGGTCCATGCGCGACAGCAGCAGGTTGAGCTGGGCCGGCTTCGGCGGGTCCGGTGGCGGCACGTGGCCCAGCGGAATGGCGGGCGGCTTCAGCGTCGTCGGCGCCGGCGCAGGCGGGGGCGGCTCGCCGCTCACCCGCGTGATCTCGTCGCGCAGCCTTTCCATGGCGTGGCGGCGCGAGGCCTCGGCCGCATAGCGCAGCGCCACCGCGCAGGCCAGCGCCACGCTGGCGCCCAGCACCGCCAGCACGATGCCGGTGGTGGGCATGTACCAGTCGTCGAAGGCGGCACTGCGCGAGACCAGGAACAGCGACAGCACGATGAAGGGGAAGTAGATCAGCCGCGTCACGCATTGGGTGCGCCAGGCGATGAACTCGAGGTCGATCCAGTTGTCCAGGTAGGCGCGCGGAATCTGCAGCTCGCGCTCGAACTTGGCCAGGGTGGGCGCCGGCCAGTTGGTGCGTTGCTGGCGCAGGCCGCGCACGAACGTTACGCAGAAGGCGGTGGCATCGACCACGAAGAACACCAGGAAGTAGATGGCGCCGAACATCAGCCCGTGCAGCCCCTGGTGCACCGCCAGCGACAGCGGCCCGCGCTGCGGCACGTACCAGGCGTCGTCGAGCGCGGCCCAGAGAAACACGCTCACCGCCAGCGCCAGCAGCACGCAGGCCAAGGTGCGGGTGGCGCGGGCGCTGAAACGGTTCTGCACGATGTAGCGGCGCCAGAACTCCACCGTCTCCGGCTGCATGCCGCTTGCGCTGGCCACGCCGGGCGGATACACGAAGTTCAGCGCGAACATGTTGACGAAGCGCTGCCAGCGCGTCAGCGCGCGCTCGGCGTCGCGCTGCTCGGCCACCAGCTGCTGCCGGGTGCGGTCCAGCTTGAAGCGGTCGATGATGTCGTCCAGGTTCTGCGCCAGCGCGGTCCAGCCGATGAGGATCAGGTACAGGCACAGCACCAGCGTGATGAGGCGGATCGCCTCGGTCGGCCAGATGCTGATGCCCTCCAAGCCGAGCAAGGGCTTGCCTTCGCGCGTGAGCCAGATGGCAAAGGGCTCCCACTGGCCGGCCAGCCACCAGGGCAGCGCCAGATTCAGCAGCAGCAGGAACACCACCAGACCGGCGCGGCGCCAGGCCGCGACACGGGCCTGCCCCTTGCCCGTCAGGAAGTACGCGAGGCGCTTGCGCAGCGCCCGGCTGGCCAGGATCGGCGCCAGCCACAGCGGCAGGATCAGCCAGCCGAGCACGAACACCAGGGTGGCGGTGCGCAGCTTGGGATAAAGCGCGCTGGGCCGCGGATGGATGCCGCCGCAGCGTTCCCACAAGGGACCTTCGCAGCGGCCGCTGGCGCCCGGCGCGAAGGCCAGAGAAGGAGGCGCCACCGACACGGGCAGCATGAAGAGGGCCTGCGGGCCGGCTCGGTCGGACCGCTCGGTCGGCATCGACGGCATGGCCGGCACGGCGGGCGCCGTCGGGCTGAAGTCGAAGGCCTGGGTGCGGCCGATCTCGAACAGGCGCGGCGTGGCGAACCAGCTGTCGATGATGGCTTGCGGCGTCGGCCCGAAGGCGCCAGGCGCCATGCCGGCCGCGGCCGGCGACTGCGCCATCAGGGCGCGCCGCGCGTCGTCCATGGCCACGCGGGTCGAGAGGAAGGCCGAGACCTGGTAGCTGTCGCGAAACGGCGGCGCGGTGGACTGCAGCCGGTCGGCCAGGCGCAGCCCGAAGTTGGAGCCGACGATCAGATTGCGCGTCCAGGCCTTCTCGCGCGGATGCAGGAAGCGCGCGTCCAGGTCGGTGGTGAAGAAGATCGCGTTGGGAAACTCCGGCTGCAGCGCCTGCAGCACCAGGAGCTTGTCGTGCACGTCCGAGCCCAGTACGCCGATGGCGCGCAGGCCCTTGCCGTCCGGGCTGGCCTCGCGCAGCTCGCGGTCGCGCTCGGCCATGCGCAGCGCCAGCCGCCGCAGGTAGTCGAACTGGCTCTGGCCCTCGGCCAGCTCGACGTAGGTGCCGTCGCGCCGCCGGCCCTCTTCCTTGCCGTCGCCCGCCTTGCCGCTCCCCGACTTGGCCGCGCCCTCGGCGCCGCTGCCGTGCAACTGGCCGTCCAGCCCGCGCACATAGCTGAAGGCGTTGACGCAGAAGCCGGGCTCGGATGCGCCGGCGCGAAACTCGCTGCGCAGCGTGCGGCCGTACAGCGTGTCCCACTCCGAGATGACGGCGATGTGGCTCGGCAGCTTCGGCCCGCCGGAGCGGTGCGTGTCGCAGGCCGCGCGGTTATCCGCCCACGGTTTCGCCGCGTCGCGCTCACCCGGGCTGACAGGCACCATGCCGGCACGCACGCCGCGCAATCCGAGCTCGTCCATCAGCGCCTTGGCGAGCTTGTCGTCGTCGCCGATGGTGCGCACCAGCTCAACGTGATGGCGAGCCAGAAAGTCGGACAGACTGTCTCCGGGCGTCTGCAGCGCCGGCTGCGTGCCGAAGATGCGCGCATCCGGCGCGGTGGCAGACGCCGAGTAGTAGCGCAGCCGCATCTGCATGAAGTCGCTCGAGATCGGCTGCTCGGGCCCTTGCTGGCGCAGCTCATCCACCATGCCGCGCAGCCCGTCGGAGCCGCCGGGCCCCAGCACGCGCCAGCTGAGCTGCAAGGGGTGCAGGGAGCGGACCAGGTCACGCATGCCGGACAGCGGCTTCGCGCCGAAGGCGTCACCGTCCAGCCACAGCACCAGCACTGCGGGCCGCACGTCGTCGCCCGGCCGCTGGGCCGAGGAGGGGATGGGCTCGAACCACTCGTAGGGCACGATCGGCTCGTGCGCCACGATCTGCCCGTAGGTCAGGATGCGCGGCTTTCCGCCCTCGTCCACGGCAATCCCCTTGGGGAAGAAATACGCCACGTGCTCGGCGTCGAAGGGCGCCAGCCGGCTGGCATTGAGGCCGGCCAGCACCGCATAGCGCACGCGCCGCCGCGTCTCCAGGTTCTCGGAATAGGGGCCGCCCGGCAGCATGACGGCCAGCACCTCGACGGCACGCGCCGTGCGCGCCATCTGCGTGACGATTTCGTCTTTGAGGTGCTGTGGGCTGCGCCGCTCGTCCGCCTTCCGGGCCAGGTCCTTGTCGGCCTTGTAGGCCTCCTCGCGGGCCCGCGCCACGGCGCCGAAGGGGTCTTGCCAGAGCCGGGCATCGACGTCCTGCACCACGCTTCTTTGCTGGATGCGCGGTTCGTTCACCGGCAAGCGCGTGGTTTCCAGCGGCACTTCGCGGATGAACAGCACGCCGGCCGTGAGCATCACGACGGCGATGATGCCGCTGGAGGAAACACCACCGCCGGACTTCGATTCCTTTTCCATGACAGACCTCGGTTCGTCAGGAATGCAGGCGCTCACTCTAGCGGCGGCGAACGCACGGCGCATCCACCAAACGGTGGACTGAACGGGCGCCCGCTCATCGCGCAAAATTGCCGCCCATGCCTACTCCCACGCTTGTCTTGCTGCCCGGCCTCGCTTGCGACGAGCGCCTTTGGTTGGCCCAGATGCCGGCGCTTCCCGCGGCCCTGAATCCGCGCGTCAGCGATGCCCACATGCGCCATGGACGCATCGAGGACATGGCCGCCGCGGTGCTGCGCGAGCAAGGCGGCCCGCTGCTGCTGTGCGGCGCCTCCATGGGCGGCATGGTCGCGATGGAAGTGGCACGCCAGGCGCCCGAGCGCATCGCCGGCCTGGCGCTGCTGGGCACCAATGCCCAGCCCGAATCACCCGAGACCTATCAGCTGCGGGCCGACGCCATCGCGCTGTTCGAGCGCGGCGAAGTGCGCGAGGTGCTGGAACCCAACATCGCCTTCGCCTTTCATCCAAAGCAGGCCCAGGACGAGGCGTTGGTGCAGCGCTACCTGCAGATCATCCTGGACGCGGGCGCACAGCAGCTCATCGCGCAGAACCGCGCCTTGATGCAGCGGCCCGATGCGCGCATCCACCTGCCGCAGCTGCGCTGCCCGGTGCTGGTGATGTGTGGCGAAAAAGACCTGCTGACGCCGCCCGCCTGTTCGCGCGAGATCGCCGCGCTGGTGCCCGGCGCCGTACTGCGCTGGGTGCCCGAGTGCGGCCACATGCTCACGATGGAGAAGCCGCGCTTCGTCAACGCGGTGCTGGGCGACTGGCTGGTGCAGTTCGTCGCCCGCTGAGCCCCCAGGGCCGGGCCAGCCCGGCCCGCCCCCCGTGGGGGATCAAGCAAAGTGGCAAAGCCACATTTGCTTGAGAAACGCCATCAGCCGATGACCTGGGGACCGCCGCTGGCGTCGTCCAGCAGCTGGCGCACCTGCTGCGCGAGCGAGCCGAACAGCTTTCCGGCCAGGCCAGGCTCGTCGCGGCCGAAGACGATGCGGTCGCAGTGGAAGTCTCGCGCGGCGGTCACGATGGTCTCGGCGCTGCGCCCCACCAGCACCGTGCTGGTGTAGGACACGCCGGCCAGCTCCAGCAGGGTCTGTGCGAGCTGCAGGTCTTCGGCACCGGTCTTTTGCAGCAGCTCGTGCAGTTCGCCCGTGCCGAACAGCATGGCGACGTGGCCGGACAGCTTGGGCTGCACGCGCAGCAGCCGGACCGTGACCGGCCCGCTGACGCGCATGCGCAGCACCTGCTCGACGGCCGCGCGGGTGCGGGCCGGCTGGTCCGGATCGATGGGCAGCAGGATGCGGCTCACCGGGGCACCGTCAGGCAGCAGGCTGGTCGACAGGATGCTCGGCGATCGGCTTGACGGTCTTCGGCGCCGGGGTGCGCGAGTTCAGCCACTTGCCGACCACCACCACCAGCACCGCGCCCAGCGCCGGCACCACCTTGTGCAGCACGTGCTGCTCGGCGGCCCAGTGGTGAATGGACGGATCGTTCATCGCCATCTCGCCGGCCACCCAGCCCAAGAGGGCGGCACCCAGCGTGATGATGGCCGGGAAGCGGTCCATCAGCTTCAGGATCAGCGTGCTGCCGAAGATGATCAGCGGGATGCTGATCACCAGGCCGAACACCAGGAGCGGCACGTTGCCCTTGGCCGCGGCAGCGACGCCGACCACGTTGTCCAGGCTCATCACCAGGTCGGCCACCACGATGGTCTTGATGGCGGCGGCCAGGCTGGAGTGGCCTTCCAGGTTTTCGTCGCCTTCACCGCCTTGCAGCAGGCCGACGCCGATCCACAGCAAGAGCGCGGCACCCACCAGCTTGAGGTAGGGCAAGGTGAGCAGGTAGACGGCGAAGAAGGTGAGCACCACGCGCAGCACGATGGCGCCGACGCTGCCGAACAGGATCGCCTTCTTCTGCTGCGCCGGCGGCAGCGAACGCGAGGCCATCGCGATGACGACGGCGTTGTCGCCTGAGAGGACGATGTTGATCAGGATGATCTGCGACAGGGCGACCCAGAACTCCGGGCTGGAAAGAAAGGACACGGTGTCTCCTCGATTGAAGGTTCGTCGGAACCACGCTGGTTCCGCTTCAATCGAGCTTAGGGAGCCGTCCTGTCACCTTGCTGCCGGCCACCTGTCAGCCGCCTATCGCCAAGCTGTCAGCCAGCTGACAGGCTCAACTTCTCAGTCCTCCGAGCGCAGGGGGAAGAAGACGCTGAAGGTGTTGCCCACGCCGTCGGCATCCTCCTCCAGCGTGATGCGCGCACCGTGCAGGCTGGCGATCTCGCTGACGATGGCCAGGCCCAGGCCGCTGCCGTCCTCCTGCGTGCCCAGCAGGCGGTGGAAGCGTTCGAAGATGCGGGCACGCTCGGCCACCGGGATGCTGCGGCTGTCGTCGCTGATGGCCAGGCGGCATTGGTCCTGGCCGATCTGGCTGGTGCGCACCGTGACGCGGCCGCCCTCCTGGCTGTAGCGGATGGCGTTGTCGATCAGGTTGTTGACCAGTTCGCGCAGGCGATCCGGGTCGGCGCCGATCATCAGCGGATGCTCCGCGCCCTCGAAGCCCAGGTCGATGTTGCGCTTGATCGCCTGCGGCACCCAGTCCATGCTGACCTCCAGCGCATGCGCATTCAGATCCAGCGGCTGCAGCGCAACCGAGTCGAGCGCGCCCGGCTCGTTGCGCGCCAGCGAAAGCAGCTGGCGCACCAGGCGCGAAAGCCGGTCGGCGCTGATGTAAAGCTGCGCCAGCGAATGGCGCACCCGCTGCAGGTCGCTTTCGCGCAGCGCCAACTCGATCTGCGCCTTCAGGCCGCTGACCGGCGTCTTCAACTGGTGCGCGGCGTCGGCCACGAAGCGGTTCTGAAAATCGAAGGTGGTCCCCAAGCGCGCCATCAGCTCGTTGACCTCGTCCACCAGCGGACGCACCTCGCCCGGCACGTCGTGCGTGTCGATCGGACTCAGGTCCAGGTGCGAGCGGTTCGAGACGGCGCGCCGCAGCCGCTGCAGCGGCGCAAGGCCGCGCGAGACGCCGAACCAGACCACCGCGGTGGCCATCACGATCAGCAAGAGCTGCGGCAGCACCACGCTGGCCACCATCTCCCAGGTGAAGCGGGTGCGCTTGTTCAGCGTCTCGGCCACCTGCACCAGCACCAGCGGCGGCCCCGCATCCCCGCCCAGCGGCATCCAGGCCGCCATCATGCGCACCGGCTCGCCGCCCACCGCATCGCCATAGAAGTAGGGCTGGGCCGACTTGTCCATGCGCGGCGCCGGCATCTGCGCATTGCCGCCCAGCTCGGTGCCGTCCTCGCTGACGACGCGGTAAAACAGCTGGTCCTCCTGGTCGAGCAAGAGGATGTTGGCCGCGGCCTCCGACAGTTCGAGCCGGGGGCGCGCCCCATCGAGCTTCACGTGCAGCCCGATCTCGCGGCCGATCTCGTGCAGCGCGCGGTCGTAGGCGAGATTGGAAAAGCGCAGCGAGTTCCAGTAGGCGGCGCCGGTATCCAGCACCAGCAGCACGGCCAGCGGCCCGAGCAGCCAGGCCAGCAGTTTGCGCTGCAGCCTGGGCTCAGCCTTCCACATCGCTGCTGCTGTCGATCAGATAGCCCATGCCGCGCACCGTGCGGATCTCGCAGCCCAGCGGCTCCAGCTTCTTGCGCAGGCGGTACACATTGACTTCGATCGCGTTGTCGCCCACCTCGTCGCCCCAGCCGTAGAGGTGGTTGACCATGTGCTCCTTGCTCACCACGCGGCCGGCGCGCATCAGCAGCAGTTCCAGCACGGCCAGTTCGCGCGGCGACAGGTCCAGCGGCTTCTTGTCGACGTAGACGCGCCGGCCCACGGTGTCGAAGCGCAGCGGGCCGTGTTCGAGGAAAGGGGTGGATTGGGTACCGCGGCGCAGCAGCGCCCGCACGCGCGCCTCCAGCTCGGGCAGGTCGAAGGGCTTGGCCAGGTAATCGTCGGCGCCCAGGTCCAGGCCGCGCACGCGATCGGCCAGGGTGTCGAAGGCGGTGAGCATCAGCACCGGCGTGGTGGACTTGCGTGCGCGCAGGCGTTTGAGCACGTCCAGGCCGCTCAGGCCCGGCAGGCCGATGTCCAGGATCGCCAGGTCGTAGATGCCCAGCGCCAGGGCATGGTCGGCCTCTTCGCCGGTGGCGACCACGTCCACCGCATGGGCGGACTGCACCAGCGCGCGCGACAGCGCGTCCGCCAGCACGCGGTCATCCTCGACGAGCAGTATCCGCATGCCTTCAGTCCTCTCCGATTCAGTGCAAGGCACCGCCGCCTTCGCGGATGTCTTCGCCCGCCGTGAGCGCGGTGCGCACCGCGATGCGCAGGGCCGCCACCACCGTCTCCAGCGCCAGGCTGGGCAAGGCCCCCGGCTTGCGCGCCGCCTGTTCGGGCAGCAGCGGTATGTGGATGAAGCCGCCGCGCAAGCCCCCCGACACCGGCCGGGTCGCGATGCGGTGCATCAGGCCGAAGAAGAGGTGGTTGCAGACGAAGGTGCCGGCGCTGTTGGACACCGAAGCCGGAATGCCGGCGGCGCGCAGATCATGCACCAGGGCCTTGATCGGCAGCGTGGAGAAGTACGCCGCCGGTGCGCCCTCGATCACCGGCACGTCGATCGGCTGGCAGCCCGCGTTATCGCAGATGCGGCCGTCGTCGACGTTGATGGCCACCCGCTCCGGCGTGATCTCGCTGCGCCCGCCGGCCTGGCCGATGGCCAGCACCAGCTGCGGCTGCACTTCATCGATGGCCTGGTCGAGCGCGTGCAGCGCCGCGCCGAACGCGCAGGGAATCCGGCGCGCATGCACCAGCGCCACATCGCCATCCGGCAGCTCGCAGCGCCAGCCGTCGAGCGCCCGAGCCGCTTCCCACGAAGGGTTGACGCTGTCGCGCTCGAAGGGCTCGAAGCCGGTGAGGAGAACCGCCTTCATTCACTTGTTCATCGCGGCTTGATGGCAATGCCTTCGACCGTCAACCGCTCGCGGATGCGGCGCGCAAAAGCCAGGGCATGGGCGCCATCGCCATGCAGGCAGACCGACTGGGCGTTGACCGCGACGGTGCTGCCGTCGATGGCCCGGACCTGGTGGTCGCGCACCAGCGACAGGGTCTGGGCCAGCGCCTGCTCTTCGTCCTCGATCAGGGCGCCGGGCTGGCTGCGCGGCACCAGGCTGCCGTCGGGCATGTAGCCGCGGTCGGCGAAGACTTCTTCCACCGGCTCGAGGCCGGCACGCAGGGCCGCATCGATCATGCCGCTGCCGGCCAGGCCGAAGAATTTGAGCCTAGGGTCGAAGTGGCGCACCGCATCGACGATGGCCTCGGCCAGCTGCGGATCTTTCACGGCCTGGTTGTACAGGGCGCCGTGCGGCTTGACGTGCGCCAGGGTGCCGCCTTCAGCCTTGACGATGGCCGCCAGGGCGCCGATCTGATAGAGCACGCCGGCGGTGATCTCCTCGGGCGGCAGGTGCATGGTGCTGCGGCCGAAGTTCTCGCGGTCCGGAAAGCTCGGGTGCGCGCCGATCGCCACGCCATGCTGCAGCGCCCAGCGCACGCACTGGCGCATGGTCTGAGCGTCGCCGGCATGCCAGCCGCAAGCGATGTTGGCCGAACTGACCAGGCCCAGCAGCGCTTCGTCGCTGCCGGCGCCTTCGCCCAGGTCGGCGTTCAGGTCAATTTCCATCTTGTGCTCCTTGTGGCCACCCCATCAACGAGAGTCCCTGTGCCACCGACGCAAGATAACGCTGCTGCGCATTCCATGCATCGCGTGCGGCTTGTTCGTCCACGGCGACCAGCTGGAGCAGGCCGCCCAGCGGCGCCTGCGCCAGCTTCCACAAATCGGCGCGGATCACCACCGCGATGCGCGGATAGCCACCGGTGGTCTGCGCGTCGCCCATCAGGATGATCGGCTGGCCCGAGGGCGGCACCTGGATGGTGCCGGGCACCACGCCGGCCG
Organism: Variovorax sp. LARHSF232; assembly: GCF_052871435.1. Classification (NCBI taxonomy): domain Bacteria; kingdom Pseudomonadati; phylum Pseudomonadota; class Betaproteobacteria; order Burkholderiales; family Comamonadaceae; genus Variovorax; species Variovorax sp. LARHSF232. Next base: position 626,055 of record NZ_JBIXJS010000001.1, read on the forward strand.
AAAGCATGTCGCTGCTGCCCCGCTTGCGCTTGAGCTCGGGCCCGGCCAGGCGGCTGCCCATGCGGTTGCTTTGCGGCGTGATGCGCCAGGTCTCGGCATGAAGTTGCTTGCGCGCGGCCTGCAGGAACTGCTCGGCCTCGGGCCCGGGCAGCACGCGCAGGGTGGTGGGCGCGCCGGACGCGTCGCCGGCGTCCGGTGCCCGCACGCCGAAGGCGCGGCGGGTGCGCTGCGCTTCGGTGAGGACAGAGCTGCCAATGGCCAGCCGGTCGCCCTTGCGCAGGGCACGGCCCTCCAGCCCGCCAAAGCCGGCCTTCAGGTCGGTGCTGCGCGAGCCCAGCACCGGCGGCACGTCGATGCCGCCGGCCACCGCCAGCCAACTGCGCAAGCCCGGGCGCTCACCGGTCGCGGCGCCGCCCAGCTTCAAGGTCTGGCCGGCGGCAACCGGCACGCTCCAGCAAGGCGGCAGCGGCATGCCGTCGAGCCTGGCGCCAAAAGCCTCGCCGGCCAGCGCGATGCGTGTGTGCTGCTCGAAGCGGATCTCGCAGCCGCCCAGCGTCAACTCGAGCCCGGCCGCGCCATCGGCATTGCCCACCAGGCGGTTGGCCAGGGCCAGCGACACGCTGTCGAGGGCGCCGCCGGGGCAGATGCCGAGCTGGCGATGGCCGTAGCGGCCCAGGTCCTGCACCGAGGCCAGCGGCCCCGGCCTAAGAATCAAAACGCTCATGCAGCCCCCACGCTCGGCACTGGCGTGTCCTCGCTGCCCCCCGAGGGGGCGCGAGCTCGCTTGGGGCGGCCCGGCGCTGCGCTCACGCGGTGATGCTTTCCGCGACGAAGCGAACGCTGTCGCCCGGCCGCAGCAAGGTGGGCGATTCGGCCTCCGGGTCGAACAGTTCCAGCGGGGTGCGGCCGATCAGTTGCCAGCCGCCCGGCGACACCAGCGGATAGATGCCGGTCTGCTCGCCGCCGATGCCCACCGAGCGCGCCGGCACCGCTGTCCGCGGCTCGCTGCGGCGCGGCGTGGACAGCTCGGGCGGCAAGCCGCCCAGAAAGGCAAAGCCGGGCAGGAAGCCCAGGAAGTACACCAGGTAGTCGGCCTGGCTGTGGCGCCGCACCACCTCTTGCGCCGTCAGGCCGGTATGGCGCGCCACCTCGTGCAGGTCGGGGCCGTCTTCGCCGCCATAGGCCACCGGGATCTCGATCCGGCGCCCGGCGATGGCGGTGGCCTTGAGCTTCGGCCAGGCGTCGCGCACCTGGGCTTCCAGTTCCGCCAGCGCGATGCGCTCGGGGTCGAAGCAGAGGGTGAGGTTGTTCATGCCGGGCAACATCTCGCCAACGCCCGGCCACTCGGCCGCGCGGGCGCTCAGTGCCCAGATCTTCTGCTGCGCCTCCAGCGTGGCCGGCGCCGGCAGCTCGCACAGCAGCGCGGCATCGCCCAACGGGTGCAGACGCGGCAATGCCGTGCTCATTCCAGCCCCCACGCTCGCCACTGCGTGTGCTTGCTGCCCCCCGAGGGGGCTTTCGCGCCTTCGGGCGGCCGGGCGGCGCTCATTCCCGCCCGAGGCTGCGCACCTTGGCAGCCAGCCGCTGCGCCACCTGGGGCGAGACGAATTTGTCGATCTCGCCGCCCAGCACCGCGATCTCGCGCACGAAGGTGCTGGAGATGAACTGGTACTTGTCGCTGGGCGTGAGGAACACGGTTTCAACCTCCGGCATCAGGGAGCGGTTCATGCCGGCAAGCTGGAATTCATAGTCGAAGTCGGTCACGGCACGCAGGCCGCGCACCATGGCCTTGCCGCCGCGCGCCACCACGAAATCGCGCAGCAGGCCGGAGAAGCTTTCCACCGAGACCTGATCGCTGTAGGGGGCGACCACGTTCCTCGCCATCTCGATGCGCTCTTGCAGGGTGAACAGCGTCTTCTTGTGATGGCCGGCCGCGACCGCCACGATCACCTTGGAGAAAAGCTGCGTCGCGCGCCGCACGACGTCCTCGTGCCCGAGCGTCATGGGGTCGAAAGTGCCGGGGTAGACCGCTATCACGCTGGACATGGGTGATTCCTCCTCAATGCGGGGTATGCGTCATTTCGGCGGATTATGTACGCAGGAGGTGTGCATGCACCGCCCCGGCCTTCAGGTGCCGGAAGACCGAAAGGCCGAACTCAGCCAGTTCCGCATCTTCCCAGCGCCGCGCCGCCTCCAGATAGACCACCCCGCCCTCGGCCAGCGCCGGCACGGCGGCGCGCAGCGCCTGCGGGTACAGCGCCGCCTGCTCGAAGGGCGGATCGACAAACACCGCCTGCAGGCTGCGCGGCGCGCAGCGGGCCAGCCAGGCGAGGCCATTGCCGCGCTCGACCTGCACGGCCTTGGCGTCCAGCTTGACTTGCACCGTCTTGAGCTGGGCCACCAACGCGGCATCCTGCTCGCACAGGACGACCGAGGCGGCGCCGCGCGAGGCGGCTTCGAAGCCCAGCGCGCCGGTGCCGGCAAACACGTCCACGCAATGCCAGCCCGGCAACTCGCCGCCGCCGGCGCCGGCGATGCTGGCCAGCCAGTTGAACAGGGTCTCGCGCACCCGGTCCGGCGTCGGGCGCAGGCCGGGCTTGTCGGCCACCGCAAGGCGGGTGCGCCGCCATTGCCCGCCGATGATGCGCACCTCGTTCGCGCGCGCGGGCCGGGCGGGGGCGCTCTTCTTGGCGGGCGCGGACGGGGCTTTTCTGCTGCTGCTCATGCGCCGGATTACACCTGAGTTCCCGCCGTGCCCGGACTGCCAGGCCCGATATGGATCGAAAACCCGATCTCGGTCCGTCCGCCACCCGAGGCGGCCCGCGTCTGGCCGCCGTGCATGCGCGCGATGGCGGCCACGATGGCCAGACCCAGGCCGTGATGCTCCGAGGAGCCGACGCGCGAGCGCTCGGCTCGAAAGAAGCGCTTGAACAGATGAGGCAGCGCATCGGGCGCAATCGCCGGGCCTTGATTGCCCACGGTCAGCCAGACCCAGGCCCCCTGCGCTTCGATCGTGACCGCGATGCGGGACCGCGCCGGGGAATAGCGCATCGCGTTGCCCAGCAGATTGGCGATGGCCCGGCGCAGCAGCGACACGTCGACGGCGGCACGCGCGTCGCCTTGGATGTCCACTTGCAGATCGCCGGCTTCCAGCGCCGCCTCGTGAAACTCCACGACAGCGCGCACCTGCTGCGCCAGGCTGGCGGGCTCCGAGCGCAGCGCCAGTGCGCCGCGGTCGGCCTGGGACAGGAACAACATGGCCTTGACGATGGAGGACAGGCGCCGCGCCTCTTCCAGGTTCGACAGCAGCCGGTCGCGCAGCTCTTCGACCGAGCGCAGCCGCACCAATTCCACCTCGATCTCGCCAACAAGATTGGCCAGCGGCGTCTGCAGTTCGTGTGCCACGTCGGCGTTGAAGGATTCCAATTGGCCGTAGGCCAGTTCGGCGCGCTCCAGCACCGCGTTGAACTGTGCGACCCAGGGCTGCAGTTCGGCTGCGTAGTGCGCGGCGTCGATGCGACGGCCTGGATGAGCGGGGCCGGTATCCGCGGTCTGCCGGGCCAGTGCCTTGAGCGGTCGCAAGCCGCGGCGCACCAGCAGCGCCCCGGTGAGTGAAACCAACAAGGTGCCCAGCAGCACCGCTGCCAGCAAGGTCCAGCCCAAGCGCCGCAACAGCCGCGCGTCCTCTTGCACGTCCAGACCAACCTGCAACTGCAAATGGGAGCCGGGCTGCCGCGCGTCCTGCCATTCGCTGTTGCGCCAGATCCAGCGCGCCGCGGAGCCAGCCGGCGTGTCGCTGTAGATGATCTCGCCGTCGCGCCGCAGGACGATGGCGTTGCCCTGGTGCTGCGCGAAGCCATCTTCCAGCCGGTGGCGCAGCTTGGCTTCATCAAGATCGTCGCCGAATTCCTCGATCAGGTGGCGCACCATGCCGATGCCGCGCTCGAACCCGTCGTCCTGCTTGAGATGGAAGCTCCAGGCGGTGACAGCGTAGATGGAGGCGCAGATCAGGCTCAGGCCCGCCAACGTCTGCAAGGCCAGCCAACGGGTCAACAAGCCCTGGATCGAACGGCCGGCGCTCACAAGTCTTCGTCCCGGCGGCTTTCCAGCACGTAGCCCATGCCGCGAACCGTGTGCAGCAGCTTTTCGCCGAAAGGGTCGTCCATCTTGCTGCGCAGCCGACGGATCGCCACCTCGACGATGTTGGTCTCGCTGTCGAAGTTCATGCCCCACACTTGCTCGGCCAACTGGGTGCGCGACAGGATCTGCCCCTGGCGCCGCATCAGCTGCGCCAGCAGGGCGAACTCCTTGGCCGTCAGGTCCAGGCGCCGGCCGGCGCGCGTGGCCTTGCGGCTGATCAGGTCCAGTTCCAGGTCCTTCAGCCCGTAGTGCACGACTTCGCGCAACGGGCCGCGCCGCAGCAGCGCCTGGATGCGGGCCAGCAGTTCGGAGAAGGCAAAGGGCTTGGCCAGGTAGTCGTCAGCGCCGGACTGCAGGCCACGCACCCGGTCGGACACTTCGTCGCGCGCGGTCAGCATCAGCACCGGCATGGCGTGCTGGGCCCGCACCGCTTGCAGCACGGCGAAGCCATCGATGCCCGGCAGCATCACGTCGAGCACCAGCAGCTCGTGGTCGCCGGCCAGCGCCAGAGCGCGGCCCTCGATGCCGTCGCGCGCCAGGTCGACCGCAAAGCCGCTTTCCGACAAACCCTTGCGCAGGTAGTCACCGAGCTTGGGTTCGTCTTCGATGACCAGGATGCGCATCTTGCGATTCTGGTTGGGGGCAGGCGGCGTACGCATTACAACTTTGTCATCGCGGCGCCGGGCAATTGACGGCCTGGATTTTTAGCGTAGGCCTGTCCGGATCGGTGGTCGATCCGGGACCACCCACAAGGAGATCCGCCATGCTGTTGAAAAAGACCCCTGCCCTGGCGCTCGCGCTGTTCGCCCTGCCCTGGGCCACTGCGAATGCCGATCCGGTCCACCCCGCCCCGACCGAAGCCGGCGTGACCTACCACCCGGAGCATGCCGGGCCAGGCAAGTCGAGCGCACAGGTCGCCGCTGAATTCGAGGAGGCGCGCCGGCAACCGAACTGGGACGCCGTATCCCGCTACGGCGCACCGCCGACCGGTCCGGCGAGCGGGCCCGGCAAGACACGCGCCCAAGTAGTGACCGAATTGGAAGCGGCGCGCCGCAGCCCCGGCTGGGAACAGGCAGCACGCCTGGGTGCGCCGGGCACCGGTGCGCCGCGAGGATCCGACCAGGCCAGCACGCAGCCCGGCCGATAGCGCCAGGCGCATACGAGGGCGCGTCATCATGAAGCACGTTCCCTCGTCCGCCGCCGCATCAGCAGATAGGCCGCCGGGATGAAGAACATCGACAACAGCGGCGCGCTGATCATCCCGCCCACCATCGGCGCGGCAATGCGCTGCATCACTTCCGAGCCGGTGCCCGCGCCCCACATGATGGGCGCCAGCCCGGCCAGGATGACGGCCACCGTCATGGCCTTGGGCCGCACGCGCAGCACGGCGCCTTCGCGGATGGCGTCGAGCAGGTCCGCCTCGCCGGCCTGGCCGGCCTCGACGCGCCTGGCCCAGGCCTGCTTGAGGTACAGCAGCATGATCACGCCGAACTCGGCGGCCACGCCCGCCAGTGCGATGAAGCCCACCGCCGCCGCCACCGACAGGTTGTAGCCCAGCAGGTAGATCAGCCAGATGCCCCCGATCAGCGCGAGGGGCAGCGCCGCCATGATCAGCAGCGCCTCGTCGAAGCGCTTGAAGGTCAGGTACAGCAGCACGAAGATGATCAGCAACGTGAACGGCACCACCACCTTGAGCTTGGCCGTCGCGCGCTCGAGGAACTCGAACTGCCCCGACCAGGACACCGAGTAGCCGGGCGGCAGCTTCACTTGCTTGTCCACCACGCGCTGCATCTCCTGCACCGCCGAGCGCAGGTCGCGCCCGCGAATGTCCACGTAAACCCAGCCCGACAGCCGCGCGTTCTCGCTGCGCAGCATGGGCGGGCCGTCGGTGATGCGCACGTCGGCCACGTCGGACAGCACCAGGCGCGCACCGCGCTCGGTGACCATCGGCAGGGTGCGCAGCTTTTCCAGTGAATCGCGGATTTCGCGCGGATAGCGCACGTTGATCGGAAAGCGCTGCAGGCCTTCGACGGTCTCGCCGATGTTCTCGCCGCCCACCGCGGAGGCGACCACCGACTGCACGTCGGCGATGTTCATGCCGAAACGCGCGGCCTCGTCGCGCTTGATGTTCACGTCCACGTAGCGTCCGCCCGTGAGCCGCTCGGCCAGCGCGCTCGACACGCCCGGCACGTCCTTGAGCACGCGCTCGATCTCCCCGGTGATGCGGTCGATGGTCGCCAGGTCGTTGCCGGCCACCTTCACCCCGACTGGGCTCTTGATGCCCGTGGCCAGCATGTCGATGCGGTTGCGGATCGGCGGCACCCAGATGTTGGTCAGGCCCGGCACCCTGACGGCGCGGTCGAGTTCCTCGACCAGCTTGTCCTGGGTCATGCCGGGGCGCCATTCATCGCGCGGCTTGAACTGGATGGTGGTTTCGAACATTTCCAACGGCGCCGGATCGGTGGCCGTCTCGGCGCGCCCGGCCTTGCCGAACACGCTGGCCACCTCGGGCACCGTCTTGATCAGCCGGTCGGTCTGCTGCAGCAGTTCGGCGGCCTTCCCGGCCGACAGGCCGGGCAGCGCCGAAGGCATGTAGAGCAGATCGCCTTCGTCCAGCCGCGGCATGAATTCGCCGCCAATGCGCTGCAGCGGCCACAGGCTGAGCACCAGCGCGGCCGCGCCGAAGACCAGCGTCAGCTTCGGCCAGCGCAGCACCACGTCGAGCAGGGGCCGATAGACCGCGATGAGAAAGCGGTTCAACGGATTGGTCTTCTCGTCGGGAATGCGGCCCCGGATCAGGTAGCCCATCAGCACCGGGATCAGCGTCACCGACAGGCCCGCCGCGGCCGCCATCGCATAGGTCTTGGTGAAGGCCAGCGGCGAGAACAGCCGCCCCTCCTGCGCCTCCAGCGTGAACACCGGGACGAAGGACAGCGTGATGATCAGCAGCGAGAAGAACAGCGCCGGGCCGACCTCGGCCGCCGATTCGCCGATCACGCGCCAGCGCGCCTCGCCCGCCAGGGTTTTCTCCGGGTTCGCGTGGTTCCACTGCTCCAGGTGCTTGTGCGCGTTCTCGATCATGACCACGGCCGCGTCCACCATGGCGCCGATGGCGATGGCAATGCCGCCCAGCGACATGATGTTGGCGTTGACGCCCTGATAGCGCATGACGATGAAGGCAGCCAGGATCCCCAGCGGCAGCGAGACGATCGCCACGAAGGCGGAGCGCAGGTGGAACAGGAAGACGAAGCACACCAGCGCGACCACGAGAAACTCTTCCAGCAGCTTGTACCCGAGGTTCTGCACCGCGCGCTCGATCAGGCTGGAGCGGTCGTAGGTCGGCACGATCTCCACGCCCTGCGGCAGGCCGGCCTGCAGCGCCTGGAGCTTCTGCTTCACCGCGGCGATGGTCTCCAGCGCGTTCTTGCCCGAGCGCATCACGATCACGCCGCCGGCCGTTTCGCCTTCGCCGTCGAGCTCGCCGATGCCGCGGCGCATCTCCGGGCCGACCTGGACGCGCGCCACGTCGCCCAGGCGAACCGACACGCCGGCATCGGTCGTCGCGAGCGGCACCTTGCGAAAGTCATCCAGGTTTTGCAGATAGCCCGAGGCGCGGACCATGTACTCGGCCTCGCCCAGCTCGAGCACGGAGCCGCCGGCTTCCTGGTTCGCCTTCTGGATCGCGTCGACGACCCTGGTGTGGGGAATCCGGTAGGCCGCCAGCTTGTCGGGATCGAGCACGACCTGGTATTGACGCACCATGCCGCCCACCGAGGCGACCTCGGCGACGTCGGGCACCGTCTTCAGCTCGTACTTGAGGAACCAGTCCTGCAGGGCGCGCAGCTGGGACGCATCCAGCGTACCGCTGCGATCGACCAGCGCGTACTGGTAGATCCAGCCAACCCCCGTGGCGTCGGGCCCCAGCGAGGCCTTGGCGCTGGGCGGCAGGCGCGACTGCACCTGGTTCAGGTACTCCAGCACGCGCGAACGCGCCCAGTACTGGTCGGTGCCGTCCTCGAACAGCACGTAGACGAAGGAGTCGCCGAAGAACGAATAGCCGCGCACGGTCTTCGCGCCCGGCACCGACAGCATGGTCGTCGTCAGCGGGTAGGTGATCTGGTTCTCGACGATGCGCGGCGCCTGGCCCGGGTAGGTGGTGCGGATGATCACCTGCACGTCGGACAGGTCCGGCAGCGCGTCGAGCGGCGTGCGCAGCACCGAGTACACGCCCCAGGCACTGACCATCACCGTCGCCAGCAGGACCAGGAAGCGGTTGGCGATCGACCAGCGGATGAGCTTGGCGATCATGGCTTGCGACCCGTTTCGGAGGCCGCCCCGGCCTGGGCGGCCATCGGCGTCACGCGGGTGAGCTGCGGCACGTCGTCCGCCCCCATGAAGAACTCGAAGGTGACGCGGTCCCCAGCCTTGACGTTGCGCGGCGCGCCGCCGGCGGGTAGCTTGAAGTCCATCGTCATCGGGCCCCACTTCATGGTGGGAATGGGGTCGTGCGACAGGGTCATGGCATCCCTGCCGATGCTCTCCACCTTGGCCTCGCCCACATGCTTTTGGGCGCTGCTCTCGGCGCCGGCGCCCGGCACGCTGTTCATACGCGCCTCCACACCCTTGAGGCTGGCTTCCGAGTCGATCAGGAATTGCGAGGACACGACCACGCGCTGGCCGGCCTGCAAACCGCGCCTGATCTCGGTCTGGCCGCCGCTTTCGATGCCGATCTCGACCTCCACCGGGCGGAAGCGCCCGTCCTCTTCGGCCAGCATGACCACGGTGCGCTTGCCGGTCTGGATGACGGCTTCGGTCGGGATCAACAGCGACTTGTGCTCGCGCATGTCCATGAACTGCATCGAGACGAACATGCCGGGCACCAGGCGCGCGCCCGGGTTCGCCAGTTCCAGCCGCGCCTTCAGCGTGCGGGTTGTCGGGTCCACCTCGGGCAGGATGGCCTGCACCTGGCCTTCGAAGGCCTCCCCCGGCACAGCCGGCGTCCTGGCCTGCACCTTGGCGCCCGGGCGCACCAGGGCGGACTGGCTCTCGGGCACCTCGGCGTTGGCCCAGACGGTCGACAGGCCGTTGATGCGGAACAGCGTGGCGCCCGCCATCACGGTCATCCCCTCTCGCGTCGCCAATTCGGTGACAACCCCGGCAATCGGCGCCGCCAGGGTGATGCGGGGGTGCGTGCGCCCGCTGCGCGCGACGAGTTCGATCTGCCCCTCGCTCATGCCGGCCTGCCGCATGCGCTGGCGGGCGCCGTCCAGCAGCGGCGCGAGGTCGGTGCCGCGCATGCGCGCAACCGACAGGTACTCCTCCTGGGCCGCGATCCAGTCCGGCACGTAGAGCTCGGCCAGCGGCTGCCCCTTGCGCACGCGGTCGAGCGTGGCACGCACGTGCAGCCGCTCGACGAAGCCGGTGGCCCGGGCCTGCACGATGACCTGGTCGCGCTCGTTGAAGGCGATGCTGCCGACCGCCGCCACCTGGGGCGACAAGGTGCCTTCGGCCACGAGCGCGGTGCGCACACCGAGGTTTTGCTGGACGCGCGGGTTCACCGTGACCTTGCCCTGGTCGCTGTCGCCGCCTGCGTAGACCGGCGACAACATCATGTCCATGAAAGGCGACTTGGCCGGCTTGTCGAAGCGGTTGCCCGGCACCATCGGGTCGTGGTAGTAGAGAACCTTCTTGCCGTTGGCCGGGTCGACGTCGCCCGCCTTGATGCCGGCGGCCATGTGGCGGCGGGTCGCGTCTTCGCCGGACTCGTTGTCCGCCGCCGCAGTCGCCGGCACCGCCGCCGCGGGCGGCGCTTCGACGCCCGCGGCCGGCGGTGCGCCACCCACCTCCATGCCGCGCCGCATGCCCGTGGCGTACAGGCCATAGCCCGCCGCGCCGAGCAGGCCGGTGGCGAGCAGGCCGATCAGGATCAGTTTGGATTTCGTCATGGTTGCTCCAGCGCGGCCGAAGCCATGGCCGTGTGTTCAGGTGGAATGAGGTACTCGAGCCGGGCCCACAGGGCGGCGGTTTCCAGTTCGAGGCGCAAGCGCTCGGCGCGCGTGTCGATCTCCATGCGGCGCGCATCCAGCACCGCCGCGAGCGGCCCGGCGCCACCCCGGTAGGCGGCGAGCGCGGCGCGGGTGCGCTCGGCGGCCAGCGGAATCAGGGCCTTGTCGTAGTTCGCCAGGCGTTCGCGGTTGCCCTGCCAGGTCTGCAGCCAGGCGCGCGCTTCGGCCAGGTGCTCGCGCAGGGCTTCGTCGCGCTGCGCGCGCACCTGCTCGGCCTGCGCCAGCCTGGCGGCCAGCTCGCGGTCCTGCCGATTGGCCGGGTCGATCTGCAGCGGCACCAGGAAGTTGAGCGAGACCATGTTCGAATAGGCCGGCCCGCGCTGGCTGTACATCAGTTCCACGCTCCAGTCCGCCTGCTTGTTGCTCCGCGCAATCTCGGCCTCGGCGCGCGCCACGTCTTCCTGCCGCGCCAGCAGCGCCAGCTGCGGGTGATGCGCCACATGCGCCTGCAGGCCGGCCGCCTCGAGCTTGCGCAGCGCCGACAGATCGGGCGGCGCGGCGAGCGGTCGGTCGGCGCCTTCGCCACCCACCCAGCGCGCCAGTCGGGTTCTGGCCGTGGCGACGTCGCGATCGGTCTGCAGGATGCGGTCGTCGATCTGGGCGACGGCCGAGCGGGCGGCGAACACGTCCGCCTGCGCGCCGCGCCCGCCGCGGTAGGCGGCTTCGGCGGCCTCGATCTGCAGTGCCGCCTCGGCGCGCTGGGCGCGCAGCAGCTCGCGCAGGCGCTCCTGGTGATGGCGCTCCAGCCACGCCAGGGCGGTGTCGCGCCGCAGATTGGCGAGCGCCGCCTGCCTGCCGGCCTCGGCCACCTCCGCTTCGCGCTCGTAGCGGGCGGTGCGGGCCTGGCGCTTGCCTTCGCGGGTGAACTCCTGCGAGAAGCCGATGGCGCGCTCGGTCATGAAGTCCTGGGTCAGGCTGAAGCGGTCCGGACCGTTGATCGGCAGGTTGTTGATGCCGGCCTTGAGCATGGGGTCGGGCAGTTGGCCGGCGGCCAGCGCCATGTCGCGCGCGGCGCTGGCGGCGGTGTCTTGCGCGGCGAGTTGGCGCGAGCGGGCCTGGGCGGCCTGCAGGGCCTGCTCCAGGCCGAGCGGCGCCGGTTGGGCATAGGCATTTGGCAATAGCAGCAGCAGGGTCGGCAGCCAGGCTGTGCGAAGCAAGGAAAGAATGAACATGGAATCTCCGGACGACGACAGGTGCAGTCGCGGGCCACGCACAGGCGCGACGCGCGCATGGCGGCCGACGCCCCCTCGGGGAAGCGTCAGCGCGCGTTCGTACGAGAGATCAGGTTCGCAGGCAGCAGTGCAGGATGGCGTGCGGCGGAAAGGCCGCAGCCAGGTCTTCGTCAGACGGCGTGGCGGGCCTCAAATCCGGCATCCCGGTTTCGGCTGGTGCCGGAGCCAGCACGTAGAGCGCCACCAGCAAAGCCGGCAGCGGCTGCGGCAGCGGCTGCACCCCCTGCTGCTGGCCGAAGCGGCAATGCTCGGCGCACAGATTGGGCGCAGCCTCGTCGGCCGGCCCGGCCATCTGCTCGCAGTTCATGCCGGCCATGTCCTGGGGCTGCTGCTGTTGCCGGACGACGACGGCGGCGGTCGAATCGGCCCGCGCCTGGGACAGCGCGGGACAGGCATAGGCCGCAACCGCCAGCTGCGCAAACAGCAGCAAGCCGATCAGGCCGCGGCCGATCCATTGCTTGAAGCTGCGCGTCATGGTCATCGGCGCGAGTCTATGCCACTCGCAATCCTGACGACATGACGGGGATGTCATGCACGGCCCTGCGATGCGTCTATAAAATGCTTCGCCATGCCTCGTCTGCGCGCCCTCCTGCTGTGGGTTCTCATGCTCGCCGTGCCCTTCCAGGGCTACGCGGCTGCGACCATGGTGCTGTGCGCCTTGCCGGCCCAGCAGGCCGGCGTGCGCAACGATGCCGGTCCGGCGGCAGCGCATGACCATGCCAAGCACATGCAGCATGGCGAGATGGCGCAGCAGGACGACGCGCACGACAGCGCCGACCACGACCAGGTGGCCGTCGACGCCACGCAGCACAAATGCAGCACCTGTGGCAGCTGTCATGCCGCCGCGCTGATCAGCGCGCCGCTGCCCGACGCCTTCCATCCCCTGCCGCAAGCCCGCCTGGCAGAGCCCATTGACGCGCGCGCCAGCCTGGCACCGCGCGCGCTCTTCAAACCTCCTCGCGCCTGAGCCGCGGCCGCAGCACGCGGCCGCTCATGCATCGCCCGTCGCCAGGGCCCGCGTTCGCGGGCCCGCCGACGCGTTTCGTTCATGACCTCGCGAGGAATCCATGTTTCAATTTTTGCCGGCCGCCTGGCTGGCTGTCCTGTCGGCCATCGCGGCACCGAATGCCCTGGCGCAGGCAATGCCATCCCATCCACCAGGACCGGCTGAGCCGCCGGCCCTGCCCTACCGCTCCGCCTTCGAGGGCTACCGGCCTTTCCAGCAAGACGACAAGGCGGTCGACTGGAAGCAAGCCAACGACACCGTGAACCAGCGCGGCGGCTGGCGCGCCTATGCCAAGGAGGCGACGGCGGAAGGCGGCGCCCAGGCCGATCCCAAGGCCGATCCCCACGCCGGGCATGCGGGCCATGCCATGCCGGCACCGGCCGCGCCGGCAAGCAAGGAGCAGCAGCGATGAAGCCTCTGTTCCGTCTTGGCGTCACCGCGGCCGCCGCCCTGCTGCTGGCCGGCTGCGCCAGCGTCGGCATCGACGATGCGCTGAAGGAAAGCAACGAGCGCGCGCCCCAGTTCACCCAGGGCCAGCTGGAGCTCAGCCGCAGTCAGGAATCGCGCGACAGGCGCGCCGCCCTGGCCGAGGAATTGCTGGCCAAGCCGCTGTCGCAAGACGATGCAGTGCGCCTGGCCCTGGCCAACAGCCCGGCTCTGCAAGCCTTGCTGGCGGACAACTGGGCCCAGCTCTCGGCCGCCAACCAGAGCGGGCGCATGCCCAACCCGGTGTTCAGCTTCGAGCGCATGCGTCTGGGCGACGAGCTGGAAATCGGCCGCCTGATCTCCTTCGGCCTGGTCGATCTTTTGCTGCTGCCGCGGCGCCTGTCGATGGCGCAGCAGCAGACCACGCAAGCCAAGCTGCAGCTGACCGGCACGGTGGTGGACCAGGTCACGCAGGTCAAGCAGGCCTGGGTGCGTGCCGTGGCTGCGCAGCAGGCGCTGCAGTACGCCGAGCAGGTGAATGAATCGGCCGCCGCCAGCGCCGAGCTGGCGCGCCGCATGCAGCAGGTGGGCAACTTCAGCAAGCTGCAGCGTGCCCGCCAGCAGGCCTTCTATGCCGATGCCACGACGCAGCTGGCGCTGGCACGCCAGGCCGGCACGTCCACGCGCGAAACCCTGGTGCGTGCGCTGGGCCTTGCCGACGCGCAAGCCGCCGCCCTGAAGCTGCCCGAGCGCCTGCCCGATCTACCTCAGGCGCCGCGCGAAGGCGGCGAGGTATCGGCCAGCGCCGCCCAGCAGCGGCTGGACCTGCAATTGGCCCGCGCACAGCTCGACCTGGCCGGCCAATCGCAAGGCATCAACCGTTTGTCGACCTACGTCGACGCGGAGTTGGGCCTGCGCCATGACACGATTTTCGACAACGCCGAAGGCCACCGGGGCACGCGCCGCGGCTTCGAGCTCGACATCGTGCTGCCGCTGTTCGATTGGGGCTCGGCGCGGCGCGACCAGCTCGACGCCCAATCGCTGGCTGCCGCCAACCGCTACGAGGCGACGGCGCGTGCCGCCACCTCGCAGCTGCGCGAAAGCTACGGCGCCTACCGCACCAGCCACGACATCGCGCGCCACTACCGCGACGAGGTCGTGCCCTTGCGCCAGGCCATGCAGGAAGAAAACGTGCTTCGCTACAACGGCATGCTGATCGGCGTGTTCGAGCTCTTGGCCGAGGCGCGCGACCAGGTCGCCAGCGTGCGCAATGCCATCGAGGCGCAACAGCAGTTCTGGCTGGCCGATGCCGCCCTGGGCGCCCAGGTGATGGGCCGGCCGGTGGGCGCGGACATGTCCGGCGCGAGCGCCGCCCCGCGCGCCGCCGCTTCGAGCGCCGCGCATTGAGGCGCGGCCCTTTCCATTCAGAGATTCAAGCTATGAACAACCGACGCAACTTCCTCGCGGGCGCCATTGCCGCCGCCACCGTGAGCAAGGTGGCCATGGCCGCCCTGCCCGAGCCGGTGCTGCAAACCAAGCCCGACACCATGCCGCCGCTGGCGCCCACCAACGGCCGCCCCTACAACCCGGTTGTCACCCTCAACGGCTGGACCCTGCCCTGGCGCATGAACAAGGGCGTCAAGGAATTCCACCTGGTGGCCGAGCCGGTGGTGCGCGAAATGGCGCCCGGCTTCAAGGCCAACCTGTGGGGCTACAACGGCCAGTCGCCCGGCCCCACCATCGAGGTGGTGGAAGGCGACCGGGTGCGCATCTTCGTCACCAACCGGCTACCCGAGCACACCAGCATTCACTGGCACGGCCAGCGCATGCCCAACGGCATGGACGGCGTCACCGGCCTGACGCAGCCGGCCATCCAGCCTGGCAAGACCTTCGTCTACGAGTTCGTGGCGCGCCGGCCCGGCACCTTCATGTACCACCCGCATGCGGACGAGATGGTGCAGATGGCGATGGGGATGATGGGCTTCTGGGTCACGCACCCCAGGGCCGCGCACCCGCTGATCGAGCCGGTGGACCGAGATTTCGTCTTTCTGCTCAACGCCTACGACATCGAGCCGGGCAGCGCCACGCCCAAGATCATGACCATGCTGGACTTCAACCTGTGGTCGTGGAACAGCCGCATCTTCCCCGGCATCGATTCGCTCAATGTCAGGCTGGGCGACAAGGTGCGCATCCGCATGGGCAACCTGACCATGACGAACCACCCCATGCACCTGCACGGGCACGAGTTCCAGGTGACCGGCACCGATGGCGGCCCGACGCCACTGGCTGCGCGCTGGCCCGAGGTGACGACCGACGTGGCTGTAGGACAGATGCGCCAGATCGAGTTCGTGGCCGACGAGGAAGGCGACTGGGCCTTTCATTGCCACAAGAGCCACCACACAATGAACGCCATGGGGCACGACGTGCCCACGATGATTGGCGTCGACCATCAGGACATGGTGCGCAAGATCACGAAGCTCGTGCCCGACTACATGGTGATGGGCGAACGCGGCATGGCCGACATGACCGAGATGGAGATGCCCATCCCGGACAACACCGCGCCCATGATGACCGGCGCCGGCCCCTTCGGCTCGGTCGAGATGGGCGGCATGTTCAGTGTGCTGAAGGTGCGCAGGAACCAGAAGCCCGGCGACTTTCGCAACCCCGGGTGGTTCAAGCACCCGAAGGGCACGGTGGCCTATGCGCTGAACGCTCCGACGGCCGAGCCGCCTCGAGCGCGAGATGCCGGCTCGGCTGCCATGCCCGCACAGAACATGCCTGCCAAGAACATTGAAGTGCAGGTACGCAAACCCGGTGGCCACGCCGGCCATTGACTTCCCCTCTTCAAGACTGCAACGAAAGGATCCACATGAAAACCCTCCGCCTCTTCGCCCTGAGTGCATTCGCCGCATTTGCGGTCGCAAGCGCCTACGCCGCCGGCAACCACGCCGGCGGCCACGGCCACGACGCCGATGCCGCCATCGGCAAGCCCGGCGTTGCGAGCAAGGCAACGCGCACAATCAAGATCGACATGACCGACAACATGCGCTTCACACCGGCCAATATCGACGTGAAGCAGAACGAGACGGTGCGATTCATCGTGCGCAACTCCGGAAAGATCAAGCATGAACTCGTGCTGGGCACCGAGAAGGAATTGAAGGAGCACTACGAAGTCATGAAGAAGAACCCCGAGATGGAGCACGCCGATCCGAACATGGTGACCTTGGACCCGGGCAAGACAGGCGAGGTGGTCTGGCAGTTCACCAAGGCCGGCAGGGTCGACTTCGCCTGCCTGCAGCCGGGCCACTATGACGCAGGGATGAAGGGCGCGGTGAACGTGGCCAGGTCTTCCAGCAAGCACGCGGCCGAGTAGGGCCTCCACGCCGGACTCCCATCTACTTCCAAGGATCGAATATGTTCAACGCCCGTTCGGCATTGATTGCCGCCACCGTCGCATTCGCGTTCGCTGGATTGGCCCAGGCCCAGCCCAGCCAGATGCCCTCCGCCACCTCAAAGGAGGCATCTGCATCCAGTGACCTTTCCGAAGGCGAGGTCCGCAAGGTCGACAAGGACAACAAGAAGCTGACCCTCAAGCACGGGCCGCTGAAGAACCTCGACATGCCGGGCATGACGATGGTGTTCCAAGTGAAGGACGATGCCATGCTGGACAAGGTCCAGGCTGGCGACAAGGTCCGCTTCCTGGCGGAGAAGATCGACGGGAAGTACACCGTGACCCGGCTCGAGGCGGCGCGCTGAGCCGAACCCATGCACAGGACAAGCGCATGGCACACGCGAGCACGTCACAGGCGGTGCGTGCCTTCCTGGAGGGGCCCCTGACGCGAGGCGCCCTGATGCGGTGGCGGCGTCGGCAGTTTCTCTCCGAGGAGGGTTTCGGCTCCTATTTCGGGCTGTTCGACAGCTTCGCCGCCGCGCGCGCCTGGTTGCCGACGAATCCGGGATTCAACTTCGGCGCGCTGGCCGCCGAATACGTCAACGTCCGGACCGTGCAGGTCTTCGAATACGACTACCCGGTGATGTGGTGGCTGGCCCGGGCCCTTGGCGCCGGTGCCAGTCGCATCCTCGACATCGGCGGCTCCGTGGGCGTGCACTACCACGCCTACCGGTCGTACATCGACATGCCAGAGGCGCTCTGCTGGCGCATCGTCGAAGTTCCGGTCATGGTCACCATCGGGCAGGCGCTCGCGGCCGCGCGCGGGTGCAGCGCGTTGAGCTTCACCGCGGATCTGCAGGAAGCCCTCGCCATGCGCGGCATCGACATCTGGATCGCCGCCGGCGCACTTCAATACATGGAGAACGCGCGGCCGGCCGAGCTGCTCCAGCGATGCGCTTCAATGCCCGCGCATGTGCTGCTCAACAGGGTGCCGCTGTACGAAGGCGATGATTTCGTCACCGCGCAGAACATCGGCGAGGGCTGCTTTGCACCAGTGCAAGTGCTCAATCGCCAGCGCTTCGTTCGCGACATCGAGGCCTTGGGCTACGCGCTCAAGGACCATTGGCAGGTGTACGAACGGTCGCTGTACCTGCCGGGCCATCCGGAATGCTCGTTTGGGTCCTTCAGCGGCTTTTACTTCGCCGCCGAGCCTTTCACGCGCCGGTGAAAGCGCGCCGCCAGATTCCGGGGTGGATCAAGGCTTCGCGCCGACGATGACGGTCACCATGTCGTCAGGGCGCAGCTTGCGCTGGAAGGCGGACTTCACGTCCGCCACCGTGACGGCGTTCATGCGCGAGCGCCAGGTGTCCAGGTAGTCGAGCTGCAGGTCATTCCAGGCGATGTTGGCGACGTTGCCCACCAGCTTGCGGTTGCTGTCGAGCAGCAGCGGAAAGCCGCCGATCAGGTTGTCCTTGGCGGCCTGCAGTTCGGCCGGGGTGGGGCCTTCGGCCACGAACTTGCGCAGCACCTCGCGCGCCACCTTCACTGCCGCGTCGGCCTGGTCGGGCCGGGTCTGGAAACCGATGGTGAAGGCGCCGGCATGCAGCCCCGGCGAGAAGCCGCTGTACACGCTGTAGGCCAGGCCGCGCTTCTCGCGCACCTCTTCGGTCAGGCGCGAGACGAAACCGCCGCCGCCCAGCACGTAGTTGCCCAGGGTCAGGGCGAAGTGGTCCGGGTCGCGGCGCGGGTAGCCGGGCTGGCCGATCAGCACATGGGCCTGGGCCGAGGCAAATGGAATGCGCTCCACCTTGGGCGCGGCCAGCGCGGCCACCTCCGGCACCGGTGCCAGCGCGCCGCAGTCGAACGAGGCCGGCAGGCGGGCCAACAGCGCCGCGGCGATGCGGTCGGCCTGCCCGCGGTCGAGCGCGCCGACGATGCTGAGCTTGGCGCGGCAAGGCGCCACATGGCGCGCGTAGAACTCGCGCATGGCAGGCACGTCGATGCGCGCCAGCGTTTCCTCGGTCGGCTCGTAGCCGTAGGGATGGCTGCCATAGACATCCTTGCCGTAGGCGCGGCCGGCGATGGTGCCGGGCTTGGTGTTGGCCTCCTTGATGCCCGCGACGATGCGTTCGCGCTCGCGCCGCCAGATGTGCTCGGGAAAGGCCGGCTCGCCGATCTCGCGCGCGGCCAGGGCGACCGCCTGGTCCAGGAGATCGGGCCGGGACAGGCTGCGCAAGCTGAAGCTCATGCGGTCGCTGCCGGCGCCGGCATCGAAGCTGGCGCCCAGGTCGGCCCAGGCTTCGCCGACGGCGTTCTCGTCCAGCGCGGGCTCGGCGCCCTTGGCGGCCACGCCCTTTTCCAGCATGTCTGCCGTCACGCTGGCCAGGCCGGCCTGGACGGATGGGTCATGGCGATCGCCGGCATCGAAGTCGAGCTGCACGTCGACGATCGGCAGCGCATCGGTGGCCACGAAGTAGATCCTGGCGCCGCTGGGCTGGGTCCAATGCTGGATCGGCAGCGCGGCCTGCGCGCCGAGGCTGGCGAGGGCCAGCGCAGCAGGGGCCAGCAGGCGCAGGGCGCCTGCATTCATCTTTTTCATCATCATCAGTGCAACTCTCCCTCGCGGCCCGGGGCCGGGCTCGGTCGCGGGCGCGGCTTCTTGCCGCTGTCTGGCGGCAGCGGGCGCAGGGTGGCCACGGTGAGTTGATCGTCGCCGAAGTAGCGCGCGGCCACTGCCTGCACCTGCTGCGGGGTCACCGCCTGCAGGCGCGCCAGGATGCGCTCGCTGGCGTCCAGCGGCAGGCCCTGCACCCAGTTAGCGCCCAGTTCCCGCGCCTGCGACATCACCGAGTCGAGCTTGTAGGTCTGGCTGGCCACCCACTGGGTCTTGACCCGGGCCAGCTCGGAGGGCGACACGCCATCCTTGGCAATGCGCGCCACCTCGGCGCGCAGTGCCGCCTCGACCGCCTCGGGCGTCTTGCCCGCGGCCGGCACGCCGTCCAGGCCGAAGAGTTGCGGGCCGCGGCCGACGAAGCCCGCATAGGCGCCCGCCGAATCGGCCACGCGGTCCGGCCCCTGGGTCAGGGCGCGGTCCAGCCGGGCGCCGGCATAGCCGTCCAGCACCGCCGACAGCACGGCCAGCGCCCAGGTGTCGTTCTGCTCATCGTCGATCCGGCTGATCTGCGGCATGCGGAAAGCCAGCGAGACGTAAGCCTGCTCGGCCGGCGCCTTGAATTCGATGCGGCGGATGCCACGCTGCTCAGGCTCGGTGCGGGGCTTGCGAGCCGGCACCGGGCGCGCGGCAATCGCGCCGTAGTACTTCTCGGCCAGGCGCTTCACCTCGCCAACGTCGACGTCGCCGGCCACCACCAGGGCGGCGTTGGCCGGCACGTACCAGCGGCGATGGAAGTCGCGCACGTCATCAGGCTGCATCGCATCCAGGTCGCTCATCCAGCCGACCACCGGCCGGTGGTAGGGCGAGGCGACGAAAGTGGCGGCGTTCTGCTGCTCGATCAAGAGCGAACGCGGCTGGTCTTCGGTGCGCATGCGGCGCTCTTCCTTGACCACCTCGATCTCGCGCTTGAACTCTTCATCGGGCCACTGGTTGTGGGCGAAGCGGTCCGCCTCCAGCTTCATCACCTCTTCCAGCTTCTCCACCGGAATCTGCTGGTAGTAGCCGGTGTAGTCGCGCGTGGTGAAGGCGTTCTCGCGCCCGCCCAGCGCCGCCACCTTGCGCGAGAACTCGCCTGGCTTGGTGCTGCTGCTGCCCTTGAACATCATGTGCTCCAGCGCATGGGCCACGCCCGAGGTGCCGTCCACCTCCTCCATGGAGCCGGCACGCACCCACAGCATCTGCACGGCCACCGGCGCGCGGCGATCGGGCTGCACGATCAGGCTCATGCCATTGGCCAGGGTGAACTGCTGGGCGCGGCTGGCGCCGGTGCGGCTGGCCGCGCCGGCTGGCGTTGGATCGGCCTGGGCAAGCGCCGGACCGGCCGCCAGGGCCCCGGACAGCGCCACCGCGCAGATGCCGCAGATGCCGCGCAAAAAAGCGGCCGCTGTGGGCCGCCGACGCACGAAAAGCTGTTCTGAGGGGTGTTTCATAGAATCGTTCGGATTGTAAAAAGCCCTCAATGTTCAGTTTCTTCAAGAAAAAACCGCCCGTCGAGGCGCCCCTGCCCGGTGGCGAAGCCGCGCCGGTGCCTGCGCCGGCGCCGGAAACGGCCCCGGAGGCGCCAGCTCCAGCGCCAGCTCCAGCAGCCGGCCGCTCGATGTTTTCGCCCTCCACCTGGTTTGGTGGCGGCGGCAGGGAGCCGGAGCCTACCCTGACACCCGCGCCGCCCATCGACATACCGGACGTCGCCGCCGCTCCCGCGCCAGCTGTCGCCCCGGAAGTGGCCCCGGCGCCACCGCCTCCGGTTGCCGCGCCAGCGCCCATTCCCGCGCCGATGCCAGCCCCGGCGGCCACGGCCGAGCGCGGCCGCTGGCTCGACCGCCTCAAGACCGGCCTGCGCAAGACCGGCACCAGCATCCAGGCCGCGTTCGTCAATGCCCAGATCGACGAGGCTCTGTATGAAGAGCTCGAATCGGCGCTGTTGATGGCGGATACCGGCTTGAAGGCAACGGAATTCCTCCTGGAAGACCTGCGCCGCCGGGTCAAGTCCAGCATGGCCACCGACGCCTCCCAGGTCAAGGTACTGCTGGCCGAAGCCATTGCCGAACTGCTCAAGCCACTGGAAAAGCCGCTGGTGATCGGCCAGTACACGCCCACCGTGATCATGGTGGCGGGGGTGAACGGGGCAGGCAAGACCACCTCCATCGGCAAATTGACCAAGCACCTGGCCAGCGAAGGCTGCTCGGTGCTGCTGGCCGCGGCCGACACCTTCCGGGCGGCGGCGCGCGAGCAGCTGGGCGTCTGGGCCGACCGCAACACGGTGGAGATCATCAGCCAGGAGGGCGGCGACCCTTCGGCTGTCAGCTTCGACGCGGTGAACGCCGGGCGTGCTCGCGGCAAGGACGTGGTGCTGGTCGACACGGCCGGCCGCCTGCCGACGCAGCTGCACCTGATGGACGAGCTCAAGAAGATCAAGCGCGTGATCGCCAAGGCAGATGGCACCGCGCCGCACGAGCTACTGCTCGTCATCGACGGCAACACCGGCCAGAACGCCCTGGCCCAGGTTCGCGCCTTCGACGACGCGCTGGGTCTTACCGGCCTCATCGTCACCAAGCTGGACGGCACGGCCAAGGGCGGCGTGCTGTGCGCCATTGCCCGCGAGAAGCCGATTCCGGTTTACTTTGTCGGCGTGGGTGAGAAACTCGAGGATCTGGAAACATTTGATGCCCGAGAGTTCGCACAAGCGCTCCTGGGTTGACTGAGTCCGGTCCAAAAAAGACGAGGAGACAGACGATGAGCGACACCGCCTTCCATGCCTTCGAGGGGGAGACCCGCAAGGTCGACCGCCTGCTGGCCCACTATGGCGAAAGCCACCGCAACCCGACCAACGAACTGATTCACGTGGTGGCGATCCCGGCCATCATGGTGAGCATCGTGGGCCTGCTCTACGCCCTGCACCCCTGGGTGGCCTACGCCTTCGTGGCGGCCAGCATGGTCTATTACCTGCGGCTCAAGGCGCCGGTGCTGCTGGCGATCATGGCGGTCTGGACGGTGGTGATGTTCGCCCTGGTCTACGCCATGGGGCCCCATGTACTGCCAATTTCAGCCGGGCTTTTTGTCGTGGGCTGGATCTTCCAGTTCATCGGCCACAAGATCGAAGGCAAGAAACCTTCTTTCTTCGAAGACATCCAATATCTGTGGGTCGGGCCCCTGTTCG
The DNA here is from genome assembly GCF_052871435.1 of Variovorax sp. LARHSF232. Lineage (NCBI taxonomy): Bacteria > Pseudomonadati > Pseudomonadota > Betaproteobacteria > Burkholderiales > Comamonadaceae > Variovorax > Variovorax sp. LARHSF232. The sequence goes on from NZ_JBIXJS010000001.1 coordinate 648,146, forward strand.
TCGTGGCCTGGATCCTGAATCGCTTCGGAATTCGCTGGTAGCAAATATCTATCACGCGGATAGCATCCATCGGGGAACCCTTCACTTAGCACTCCCTCCAATCGAGTGCTAATATGAAAACCCAAGAAGGAGGTTCCCTCATGAGTCTGTCTGGAGCTTCTGCCAACCAGCTTGCCGTCGCCAACCCATGGGCGATGGTGCCGCCGCTGGGCAATCTGGACGCCTATATTTCGGCCGCCAACCGGCTGCCCCTGCTCACCCTCGAGGAAGAGCAGGGCTTTGCACGCCGCCTGCGCGACCAGAACGACCTGGACGCCGCCGGCGCGCTGATCCTGTCGCACCTGCGCCTGGTCGTCTCCATTTCCCGCCAGTACCTGGGCTACGGACTGCCGCACGGCGACCTGATCCAGGAAGGCAATGTCGGCCTGATGAAGGCAGTGAAGCGCTTCGACCCCGACCAGGGCGTTCGCCTGGTGAGCTACGCCATGCACTGGATCAAGGCCGAGATCCACGAGTACATCCTGAAGAACTGGCGCATGGTCAAGGTCGCGACGACCAAGGCCCAGCGCAAGCTGTTCTTCAACCTGCGCTCGATGAAACAGAGTTTCAAGGCCGACGCGGCTGCCATTGACGCCGACACCCACCGCGACACGCTGAGCGAAGCCGAGGTCGAGCAGATGGCCAGCCAGCTCAAGGTCAAGCGCGAAGAGGTGCTGGAGATGGAAACCCGCCTCTCGGGCGGCGACGTGGTGCTCGACCCGAGCCCCTCGGATGACAGCGACGAAGCCTTCGGCCCGATCGCCTACCTGGCCGACGCCTCGCAGGAACCCACCGCGCAGATCGAATCGCGCGAGCGCGATCGCCTGTCCAGCGACGGCATCAGCACCGCGCTGCTGGCGCTGGACCCGCGCAGCCGCCGCATCGTGGAAGAGCGCTGGCTGAAGGTGAACGACGACGGCTCGGGCGGCATGACCCTGCACGAACTTGCGGCCGACTATGGCGTGAGCGCCGAGCGCATCCGCCAGATCGAGGTGGCCGCCATGAAGAAGATGAAGAAATCGCTGGCCGAGTTCGCCTAGAACTGGCCTGAACAAGAAACCCGGCCTTGGCCGGGTTTTTTCTTGGGCGTCCTCTATCTGCTTAGAAGCGCGGCATGCCGCCGCCACCGCCGCCACCGCCGCCCATGCCGGGCAGGCCGCCCTTCATGCCGCCCATCTTCTTCATCATCTTCATGAGGCCGCCGCCCTTCATCTTCTTCATCATGCCCTGCATCTGCTCGAACTCGCCCAGCAGCCGGTTCACTTCCTGAACCTGCACGCCGGCACCGGCGGCGATGCGGCGCTTGCGCGTCGCCTTGAGCAGTTCGGGCTTGCGGCGCTCCAGCGGCGTCATGCTGTTGATGATGCCTTCCTTGCGCCGGATGTCGCGCTCGGCACGCGTGAGGTCGGCCTCGCTGGCCTTGGCCGCCATCTGGGCCGGAAGCTTGTCCATCAGGCTCGACAAGCCGCCCATCTGCTTCATCTGCTGCAGCTGGGACAGGAAGTCGTTGAGGTCGAAGCCGCCGCTCTTGACCTTGGCCGCGAGCTTTTGGGCCGCGGCCACGTCGACGCCGGCCGTGACCTGCTCCACCAGCGCCACGATGTCGCCCATGCCCAGGATGCGGCCGGCATGGCGCTCGGCGTCGAACACCTCCAGCCCGTCGATCTTCTCGCTGGTACCGGCGAACTTGATCGGCACGCCGGTCACCTGGCGCACCGACAAGGCCGCGCCGCCGCGTGAATCGCCGTCGGTCTTGGTCAGGATGATGCCGGTGAGCGGCAGCGCCTCCTTGAAGGCCTTGGCGGTGTTGATCGCGTCCTGACCCTGCATGGCGTCGACCACGAACAGGGTCTCGACCGGGTTGAGCGCGGCATGCAGCTCTCGGATCTCGTTCATCAGCACTTCATCGATGGCCAGGCGTCCGGCCGTGTCGACCAGCAGCACATCGAAGAAATGGCGCCGCGCATGGTCGATGGCGGCGCGCGCGATATCCAGCGGCTTCTGGTCGGGCGTGCTGGGAAACCACTCGGCACCGGCCTGCCGGGTCACCGTCTTGAGCTGCTCGATGGCAGCCGGGCGGTAGACGTCGCCGGAGACCGTCAGCACCTTTTTCTTGCGCTTCTCGATCAGATGCTTGGCCAGCTTGGCGGTGGTGGTGGTCTTGCCGGCGCCCTGCAGGCCGGCCATCAGGATCACCGCCGGCGGCTGGGCCGCCAGGTTGATGTCAGACACACCCTCGCCCATGGTGGCCGCCAGCTCGCGGTTGACGATGCCCACCAGGGCCTGGCCCGGCTTGAGCGAGCCCAGCACCTCCTGGCCCAGCGCCTTTTCCTTGACCCGCGCCACGAAGTCGCGCACCACGGGCAGCGCCACGTCGGCTTCGAGCAGGGCCATGCGCACCTCGCGCAGCATGTCTTGCACGTTGCTTTCGGTGATGCGGGCCTGCCCGCTCATCTGCTTGACGAGGCGGGAGAATTTTTCAGTGAGGGCGGTGGCCATGATGCTGCCCGACAACAGGGCGGGGTGAGGGGGACGCTGGGACGCGCTCCGACAAGCGGGGCGCCTGAGGTGTACGGCTAAACTCCGAGCGATGATTTTAGCGAGCCCCTCCCCACTCGGCGTGGCACTGGGCATCGCCACCGCGGCCGCCTACGGGATCGCCGCCGCCGCTGCCACCCGCTTGAACCGATCGGCCACCCAATGGCTGCTCGGCCTGGCCTGGCTGCTGCACTTCGCCACCCTGGCTTGCGGGCTGGCGGGCGGGCAGCCGCGTTTCGGCTTTGCCCCGGCCTTGTCGGTCACCGCCTGGCTGGTGCTCACCGTCTATGCGGTCGAGAGCCAGCTTTATCCGCACCTGAGTGTGCGCCGCGTGCTGCCCGCGCTGGGCGCGCTGGCGGTGCTGCTGGCCATCGCCTTTCCCGGCACGCCGCTGCATGTGTCCGCCTCGCCCTGGCTGCCGCTGCATCTGGCCTTGGGCATTGCGTCCTACGGCTTGTTCGGTGCGGCGGTCATCCATGCCTGGCTGATGAGCCGCGCCGAAAAGCAGATCCGCCAGGCCAGTGCCAGCGGGCCGGCCGGCGGCGTGCCGCTGCTCACGCTGGAACGCCTCACCTTCCGCTTCGTCAGCGGCGGCTTCGTGCTGCTCACGGCCACCCTGCTGGCCGGTTTCCTGTTCAGCGAAGTGCTCTACGGCACCTCGGTGCGCGCCTGGAAGTGGGACCACAAGACCGTGTTTTCGCTGCTCGCCTGGGTCACCTTCGGCGTGCTGCTGATCGGCCGGGCGCGCTTTGGCTGGCGCGGCCGCGCCGCGACGCGCGTTCTCTATATGGGCAGCGTCCTGCTGCTGCTGGCCTACGTGGGTTCGCGCTTCGTGCTCGAAGTGGTTCTGCATCGCGCTGTATGAAGTACCTGCTGGTCCTCTTGGTGGTGTGGGTCGCCTACATGATCTGGCGCGCGAACCGGCAGGACGAATCGCGCGCCGCCCCGCCGCCGCCCAGCGCGCCGCCTGCCGTGCCGCCGCCGCAGGCCATGCTGCGCTGCGCCCTCTGCGGTGTCCACCTGCCGGCCGCCGATGCCCTGCCGGGCGCAGGCGGCAAGATGTACTGCTGCGCCGCGCACCGACAGGCCGATCGATGAGCGCAGCGCCGGGCCGCCCCAAGCAAGCTCGCGCCCCCTCGGGGCGCAGCGAGGACACGCCAGTGCCGAGCGTGGGGGCAGCATGACCCGCTTGCTCTGGTCGCGCGGCGAGTCTGCGACGGATTGGGGCGGGCTCGACAGTCGCGGCAGCATCCGAAGCGCCGCCCTGCTGCGCCTGCTGCGCGGCTTCATGACGGCGCGCTGCTTCGTCGCGGTGGTGCTGGTGATGCTGCAGGGCTTCACCTACGGCATCGGCACCGCCACGCCGCCGGTGCTGCTGGCGCTGTCAGGGGGCTACCTCGTCGCCACTTTGCTCGGGTGGCGCTATGCACGGCTGATGCCGCCGATCCCGCACTTTGGCGGCGCCTGGCTTGCCACCATCGGCATCGATCTGTCGGTCTTCGCCCTGCTGCAGTTGCTGCAGGTGGGCAACATCAACTATGCCCCGCTCTTTGCCTTGCCGGTGCTGATGGCGGCGGTGCTGGGCAGCGTGTCGGTGGGCCTGGGTACCACGGCCGCCGCCACCTTGCTGCTGCTGGCGGACGCCGGCTGGCATTGGGTCCAATCGGGCGGCGACTCGCCGACGCGCTTCGTCCAGGCGGCGCTCACCGGCACCGGCCTCTTCGTCGTGGCCCTGCTGGCGCACGAGCTGGCCCTGCGGCTGGCGCGCGAGGAAACCATCGCGCTGCGCAACCGCAGCACCGCCCGACTGCATGCCTTGGTGAATGACCTGGTGATCGAAACGCTCAGCGAAGGCGTGCTGGTGATCGATGCCAAGGGCCAGGTGCATGCCGCCAACCCCGCGGCCGACGAGATCCTGGGCCAAGGCCTGGCCAAGCTGGCCCTGCCCTTTGCCCTGGACACCCGGCCGGCCTGGCAGGCGCTGGCGGCGCTGGCGCGCCAAACCTTCGCGCGCGGCAAGGGCCTGTCGCAGGAGATCCCGGTGGCGCAAGCTCAAGGGTCGGCACGCGAAGTGCGCGTGCGCACGCGGCTCACGCCCTCCATCGACCAGCGCATCGACGGCCTTTGCGTGATGTTCCTGCAGGACCTGCGAGAGTTGGAGGCGCGCATCCGCACCGAGAAGCTGGCAGCCATGGGCCGCATGTCGGCCGCCGTGGCGCACGAGATCCGCAACCCGCTGGCCGCCATCACCCAGGCCAGCGCACTGCTGGGCGAAGATCTGCAGGAGCCCGGCCACCGCAGGCTGACCGAGATGGTGCAGCACAACGCACAGCGCCTGGCACGCATCGTGGATGACGTGCTCGACGTCTCGCGGGCCCGACAGCAGCGGATGCTGCCGCTGGGTGAGCAGCTGGTGCTGGACGGCACGGTGCGCACCCTGGCCGAGGAGTGGGTGCACCAGAGCCAGCGCCAGGGCGTGCTGCTGCAACTCGACACCAGCGGCTGCGCGGTGCGCTTCGACGTGGAGCATTTGCGCCGCATCCTGGTCAATCTCTTGGACAACGCGGCGCGCTATGCCGGCGATCGCGAAGGCTCGATCCAGGTCGCCACCCGCGTCGCGCCGAACGGCCGCGCCAACCTGCAGGTGTGGAGCGACGGCGCGCCGCTGGAAGGCGCGGTGCAGCGCCATCTTTTCGAGCCTTTCTTCTCATCGGAAAGCCGCTCCTCGGGCCTGGGCCTCTTCATCTGCCGCGAGCTGTGCGAGCGCCATGGCGCCAGCATCGGCTACGAGCGCCGTGCCCTGGCGGCCAATGGGCCGGAAGGCAACGAGTTTTATGTTTCCTTCGCGCCCGCCGAAAGGCGGCTGACACAATAAAGACCGTGAACAGCCCCCAGCCCCCTTCCGCACGCCCTGCCCAGATCCTGGTCGTCGACGACGAACCGGACCTGCGCACGCTCTACGAACTGACGCTCTTGCGCGAAGGCTATCGCGTGGAAGCCGCCGGCACGGTGGCCGAAGCCTGGCAGGCCCTGCAGGCGCAACGCTTCGATGCGGTGATCACCGACATGCGCCTGCCCGACGGCCTGGGCATGGAGCTCTTGCATCGCATCCAGCAGGCACAGCGCAGCGAGCGCTGCGTGGTGATGACCGCCTACGGCTCGGCCGAGAACGCAGTGGAAGCCTTGAAGGCCGGTGCCTTCGACTACCTGACCAAACCGGTCGACCTGAAGCAGTTCCGCGCGGTGGTCGCCTCCGCAGTGCGCGATCAGGCGGTGCCGCCGCCGGCCAAGGCGCCGGCACCCGCCTTGCCCGACGCTGTCAGCGACAAGACCGGCGCGCCGCCCAGCACCAGCGATGCGGCACTGGACCGGCTGGTCGGCGACTCGGAAGCCATGCGCCTGGTCAAGTCGCGCATCGCCAAGGTGGCGCGCGGCATGGCGCCGGTGCTGGTGCGCGGCGAGTCGGGCACCGGCAAGGAACTGGTGGCGCGCGCGGTGCACGCCTGCAGCCAGCGCGGCGACGGCCCCTTCATCGCGGTCAACTGCGGCGCCATTCCCGAGAACCTGCTGGAGGCCGAGTTCTTCGGCGCGCGCAAGGGCTCCTACACCGGCTCGGCCGCCGACCGCGACGGCTACTTCCAGGCGGCACGCGGCGGCACGCTGTTCCTCGACGAAATCGGCGACCTGCCGCTGGCCATGCAGTCCAAGCTCTTGCGCGCCATCCAGGAGCGCAGCGTGCGGCCGATCGGCTCGACGCAGGAAGACGCGGTGGACGTGCGCATCGTCAGCGCCACCCACAAGGACCTGCAGGCCGAGGTGGCGGCGGGTCGCTTTCGGCAAGACCTCTTTTATCGCCTCAACGTGATCGAGATCGCGGTGCCCGCGTTGCGCGAGCGGCGCGGCGACCTGCCCGCCTTGTGCAATGCCCTGCTGACGCGCATTGCCCGCGACAGCGGCATGCCGGTGCCGCAGCTGTCCGCGTCGGTGCTGGCCAGCCTGGCCGCACATCCCATGCGCGGCAACGTGCGGGAGCTGGAGAACCTGCTGCATCGTGCCGTCGCGCTCACCGATGGCGACGAACTGCATCTGGATTTCGAGCCGACCGAGCCGGATGGCCTGGCCATGGAAGCGCGCGCGTCGCTGAATGCCGCACCCGTTGCCGTGGCGCGCCCCGCGCCGCCGGAGTTTGTCGCTGCCATGCCCATGCCGCGCACGGCGCTGCCCTCGGACCTTGAGGCCTACCTGGACAAGCAGGAGCGCGACATCCTCGTGCGCGCCCTGCAGGAAAGCGGCTTCAACCGCACCGCGGCCGCGACCCGTCTGGGCCTGAGCCTGCGGCAGATTCGCTACCGCATCGCGCGCCTGGGCATCACCACCCCGAACGGCGACGACGCGACCGCCAGTGGCGCCGATGAATAGTGCGGATGCTTCCCAGCTCTGGCAGGGCGGGCGCTACCGCTTTGCCCGCTGGCAGGCTTCGCCCAATTTCGGGCCGCGCCCCGCTGGCGCGCAGATCGATCTGATCGTGCTGCATTCCATCAGCCTGCCGCCCGGCCGCTACGGCGGCGACGAGGTGCAGCGCCTGTTCAGCAACACCCTCGATTGGGATGCGCATCCCTACTTCCAGACCATCCGCGGGCTGGAAGTCTCGGCGCATTTCTATGTGCGGCGCGACGGCGCGCTGTGGCAGTTCGTCGACTGCGATGCGCGCGCCTGGCATGCGGGTGCCTCGTGCTGGCGCGGCCGCGACAACTGCAACGACGATTCGATCGGCATCGAGCTCGAGGGCCTGGAAGGCGAGGCCTTCGAAGCCGGGCAGTACGAGACGCTTCAGAGCCTGTTGCCGGCCATCGCGCAGCGCTATCCGATCGCCCACGTGGCCGGGCACGAGCACATCGCGCCGGGCCGCAAGCTGGACCCGGGCCCCGGCTTCGACTGGCATCGTTTGCGCCGCCCCTTGGGCTGGCCGGACCGCGTTTTTCCGCAAGCCGTGCTGGCACGCTGAATTTTCTCAATCGCGCCCGTGGCGCCGATGCACACGCGGCGCCACACTGTCAGTCAAAAGATTCGAAGGGCCATGCCAGCAACCATGCGGCTTTGCGGCCTGAATCGGGCTGCAGGCCGCGAGCTTGCTGGCTTCGCGCTGCTTGAGCCAGAGTTGGCGCGTGCCCGCGCCGATGGGCTGCAGGAAGGCTGCTGCAGTGCAGCGTCAAGAAAGGTGAAAAACACCACCTGTAGTAGATTGTGGCCCCCTCAGACCCCATATATAGTGTGCGAACCGCAGGCCGCTGACGATGTCGCCAGCCCCCTGCGAAGCCGGTGCCGCGGCATCGCCCCTACAACAAAAGTCGCTCATAAGGACCCCGAATGCAAACTGTCCAGAACCCTTCGTCCGCCGTGCCCCGCCAAGTGCCGACCTCGGCCCCGGCCCGTGATGTGGCCGGCTCGCCCACCAGCGCCGCCCTCGCCAACTACCAGATCATTCGACGCAACGGGGCCGTGGTGCCCTTCGAGCCGAACAAGATCGCCATCGCGATGATGAAGGCGTTCCTGGCAGTTCACGGCACCCAGGGCGCGGCCTCGGCCAGCGTGCGCGAGACGGTCGACGGCCTGACCCAGGCCGTGGTGCGCGCGCTGATGCGCTCGCGCCCCAGCGGCGGCACCTTCCACATCGAAGACGTGCAAGACCAGGTCGAGCTGGGCCTGATGCGCGGCGGCCATCACGAGATTGCCCGCGCCTACGTGCTCTACCGCGAGCGCCGCAGCCAGGAGCGCGTGCGCCAGGGCGAGCCGCAAGAAGCGCCGGCCCTGCCGACCCTGCACGTGCTGGATCGCGGCGAGCGCGTGGCGCTCGACCTGGGCGAGCTCAAGGGCCTGATCGAATCGGCCTGCACGGACCTGGGCGAATCCATCAGCGCCGAGCCGATCGTCGCCGAGACGATGCGCAACCTGTACGACGGCGTGCCGCTGGACGAGGTCTACAAGGCCTCGATCCTGGCCGCCCGCACGCTGATCGAGAAGGATCCCGACTACACCTTCGCCACCGCCCGCCTGCTGCTGCACACGATCTTCAAGGAGATCGTCGGCCGCGAAGTCATGCCCGCCGAGCGCGCCCAGACCTACGCCGACTACTTCCCGCAGTTCATCAAGAAGGGCGTGGAGAACGAGCTGCTCGACGAAAAGCTGCTGCAGTACGACTTGGTCAAGCTGGGCGGCGCCCTGAAGGCCGAACGCGACCTGAAGTTCGACTATCTGGGCCTGCAGACCCTGTACGACCGCTACTTCCTGCATGTGCGCAAGGCTCGCATCGAACTGCCGCAGGCCTTCTTCATGCGCGTGGCCATGGGCCTGGCGCTGAACGAAATCGACCGCGAAGCGCGCGCCATCGAGTTCTACGAGGTGCTGTCGTCCTTCGACTTCATGTCGTCGACGCCCACCCTGTTCAACAGCGGCACCCTGCGCTCGCAGCTGTCCTCCTGCTACCTGACGACCGTGCCGGACGACCTGGACGGCATCTACGAGTCGATCAAGGAAAACGCCTTGCTGTCGAAGTTTGCCGGCGGCCTGGGCAACGACTGGACCCGCGTGCGGGCGCTGGGCAGCCACATCAAGGGCACCAACGGCGAATCGCAAGGCGTCGTCCCCTTCCTGAAGGTGGTGAACGACACCGCCGTGGCGGTGAACCAGGGCGGCAAGCGCAAGGGCGCGGTCTGCACCTATCTGGAAACCTGGCACCTCGACATCGAGGAGTTCCTGGAGCTGCGCAAGAACACCGGCGACGACCGCCGCCGCACGCACGACATGAACACGGCCAACTGGATTCCCGACCTGTTCATGCGCCGCGTCATGGAAAAGGGCAACTGGACGCTGTTCTCGCCGAGCAACGTGCCCGACCTGCACGACAAGTTCGGCGCCGACTTCGAAGCCGCCTACGTCGCCTATGAAGAGAAGGCCGCGCGTGGCGACATCAAGCCCAGCCGCACCCTGCCGGCCAGCGACCTGTGGCGCAAGATGCTCACGATGCTGTTCGAGACCGGCCATCCCTGGATCACCTTCAAGGATGCCTGCAACGTGCGCTCGCCCCAGCAGCATGCCGGCGTGGTGCACTCGTCCAACCTGTGCACCGAGATCACGCTGAACACCAGCGACACCGAAACCGCCGTCTGCAACCTGGGCTCGGTCAACCTGCTGCAGCACCTGAAGGACGGCGCGGTCGACCACGAGAAGCTCAAGCGCACCATTTCCACCGCGATGCGCATGCTCGACAACGTGATCGACATCAACTACTACGCGGTCAAGAAGGCGCGCGACTCCAACCTGCGGCACCGTCCCGTGGGCCTGGGCCTGATGGGCTTCCAGGACGCGCTTTACGAACTGCGCATTCCCTACGCCTCGCAGGAAGCGGTGGAATTCGCCGACCGCTCGATGGAAGCGATCTGCTATCACGCCTACTGGGCATCGACCGAACTGGCCAAGGAGCGCGGCCGCTATTCGAGCTACAAGGGCTCGCTGTGGGACAAGGGCGTGCTGCCGCTGGACACGCTGGAACTGCTCGAGAAGGCGCGCGGCGGCTATGTCGAGGTGGACCGCTCGGCCTCGCTCGACTGGGAGCAGCTCCGCCAGAAGATCAAGCAGGACGGCATGCGCAATTCCAATTGCGTGGCCATTGCGCCGACCGCAACCATCTCCAACATCATCGGCGTGGACGCGTCCATCGAACCCTGCTTCGGCAACCTGTCGGTCAAGTCGAACCTGTCGGGCGAATTCACCGTAATCAACCACTACCTGGTGCGCGACCTCAAGCGCCTGGGCCTGTGGGACGACGTGATGGTGATGGACCTGAAGCACTTCGATGGCTCGCTGCGCCCGATCGACCGCGTGCCGCAGGACATCAAGGCGCTCTACGCCACCGCCTTCGAGGTGGAAACCACCTGGCTGGTGGAAGCCGCGGCGCGCCGCCAGAAGTGGATCGACCAGGCACAGTCGCTCAACATCTACATGTCGGGCGCGTCGGGCAAGAAGCTGGACGACACCTACAAGCTGGCCTGGCTGCGCGGCCTGAAGACCACCTACTACCTGCGCACCATCAGCGCCACGCACGCCGAGAAGTCCACCGTGCAATCGGGGCGCCTCAACGCCGTGTCCTCGGGCAGCGAGCCGCCGCAGATGAGCGCACTCGAAGCCGCCGCGGCCGCTGCACAAGCGCAGATGAATGCAACGCCTGCGACCGACATCAAGTTCTGCGCGATCGACGATCCGGGCTGCGAGGCCTGCCAGTAAATACGACGTGAATTCGCGGCATCGCCTGACACAGTGCGATGCATGCGAACAACATAAGAACGAGATAATCGAGCGCGATGTGGACGAGCACTTTTCAACTCACATCGTTGCTCACATAATTTGAGCATTGGATTTTTTATGTTGACCTGGGACGAAGAAGTCAAGCCCACCTTGTCAAAGGACATGCAACAAGGATTGCAGCACTCATCGAACAGCGTTGCGCCGATCTCGCCGATCAGCCGCTCGATGGAATTGCCGACTTCGCAAATTGCTCCCACCGCCGCACAGCCTGTTGCGGCCCGCCGCGTCAATGCTGCCGACAAGCGCATCATCAACGGCCAGACCGACGTCAACCAGCTGGTGCCCTTCAAGTACAAGTGGGCCTGGGAAAAATACCTCGCCACCTGCGCCAACCACTGGATGCCGCAGGAAGTGAACATGACGCGCGACATCGCGCTCTGGAAAGACCCGAACGGCCTGACCGAAGACGAGCGCCGCATCGTCAAGCGCAACCTCGGCTTCTTCGTGACGGCCGATTCGCTGGCCGCCAACAACATCGTGCTGGGCACCTACCGCCACATCACGGCACCCGAATGCCGCCAGTTCCTGCTGCGCCAGGCTTTTGAAGAAGCGATCCACACGCACGCCTACCAGTACATCGTCGAATCGCTCGGCCTGGACGAGTCGGAGATCTTCAACGCCTACAACGAGGTCGCGTCAATCCGCGAGAAGGACCAGTTCCTGATCCCCTTCATCGAGGCGATCAGCGACCCGAACTTCCACACCGGCACGCACGAAAACGACCAGACGCTGCTGAAGTCGCTCATCGTCTTCGCCTGCCTGATGGAAGGCCTGTTCTTCTACGTCGGCTTCACCCAGATCCTGGCGCTGGGCCGGCAGAACAAGATGACCGGCGCCGCCGAGCAGTACCAGTACATCCTGCGCGACGAGTCGATGCACTGCAATTTCGGCATCGACCTGATCAACCAGCTCAAGCTCGAGAACCCGCACCTGTGGACGACCGAGTTCAAGGCCGAGATCAAGGCGCTGTTCCAGAAGGCCGTCGAGCTCGAATACCGCTACGCCGAAGACACCATGCCGCGCGGCGTGCTCGGCATGAATGCCTCCATGTTCAAGGGCTACCTGCGCTACATCGCCAACCGGCGTGCCACGCAGATCGGCCTCGAAGCGCTCTTCCCGAACGAGGAAAACCCGTTCCCCTGGATGAGCGAAATGATTGACCTGAAGAAAGAGCGCAATTTCTTCGAAACCCGAGTGATCGAATACCAGTCGGGTGGCGCCCTTTCTTGGGATTGAGTTTCGCGTTCAACAAGAAGAAAACAAGTATTCAGGAATCGCCCTTGGCGCCCAATGCACCGGCAGAGTGCGGCGCCCGGGGCTCAGGTGTTCATGGTGCTGGGGATCCGTCCCCAACCCCATGGATCACTTCACGAGCTCACAAGAAAGACGTGAAGTGCTTCGGAAGGTTGATTTTTCAACTTGATCTAGGAGAAAGAAATGGCAACTGCAAAGAAAGCGCCGGCTAAGAAAGCCGCTGCGAAGAAGGTCGTGAAGGCCGCTGCGAAGAAGGCCGTGGCGAAGAAGGTCGTGAAGACCGCCGCGAAGAAGGCTGTCGCCAAGAAGGTCGTGAAGACCGCGGCGAAGAAGGCTGTCGCCAAGAAGGTTGTGGCCAAGAAGGTCGCGGCCAAGAAGGCACCGGCGAAGAAGGCCGCTGCGAAGAAGGTCGCGAAGAAGGTCGTCGCGAAGAAGGTCGTTGCCAAGAAGGCAGCGGCCAAGAAGGCGCCGGCGAAGAAGGCGGCAGCGAAGAAGGTTGCGAAGAAGGTCGTCGCGAAGAAGGCAGCGGCCAAGAAGCCCGCCGCCAAGAAAGCCGCGAAAAAGCCCGCTGCGAAGAAAGCTGCGAAAGCACCCGCTGCCCCCAAGGCCGCGCCTGCCCCCGCGCCTGCTGCGCAAACGACGCTGAACCCTCAGGCAGCCTGGCCGTTCCCGACGGCTGGCAAGCCCTGATCCAGCGTCAGGCTGAAAGGCAAAAGCCCGGCACCGCGAGGTGCCGGGCTTTTTTATTGTTGTTGGCGCTCCAGATCAAAGGCCGAGTTCGGCCGCATTCACTTCGTAGTTCTGCGGACCGCGCTGCGCAATCTTGAGCGCGCCCAACTTGTTGCCCAGGGCCGCGCATCGCTCGAGCGGCCAGCCCTGCTCCAGGCCGTAGAGCAGTGCGCCGCGCCAGGCATCGCCGCAACCGGTGGGATCGATCACCGCCTTGGGTTTGACCGCCGGCACCCGCGTCATCTGGCCCTGCTCCCAGACTTCGCAGCCCTCGGCGCCCAGCGTGACGATCAGCCCGCGCACGCGGCGCGAGACCTCGGCGCTGTCCCAGCCGGTGCGCTCGCAAAGCATGCGGCCCTCGTAGTCGTTCACCGTGACCCAGTCGGCAAGGCCGACGAAATGGGCCAGCTCGTCGCCGTTGAACATCGGCAGGCCCTGGCCCGGATCGAAGACGAAGGGAATGCCCGCTGTCTTGAATTGTTCGGCGTGCGACAGCATCGCATCGCGGCCGTCGGGCGAGATGATGCCCAGGCGAATGTCGTCGCGCGCCTGGATCCGGGTGATGTGCGCCTGCTGCATGGCGCCTGGGTGGAAGGCCGTGATCTGGTTGTTATCGCGGTCCGTCATGATCATCGCCTGCGCGGTGTAGGTGTCTTGCACCTCGCGCACGAACTCGGTCGAGATGCCCAGGCTGCGCAGCCGCGCCAGGTAGTCGACGCCGTCGCTGCCCACGGTAGCCATCGGCAGCGCGCGGCCGCCCAGCGCGTTGAGGCTGTAGGCCACGTTGCCGGCGCAGCCGCCGAAATCGCGCCGCAGCGCCGGCACCAGAAAGGACACGTTCAGGATGTGCAGCTGATCCGGAAGGATCTGGTCTGCGAAGCGCCCTTCGAAGGTCATGATGGTGTCGAAGGCGAGGGAGCCGCAAATGACAGTAGCCATGGAAAAGATGGTTTGGATGGGTCGTGCAGACGACGAGAAAGCGTTCGAAAAAACGACGCTCAGGGATAGAAGGCGATCAACCGGTAGCCGGCGACCGGCGCCAGGCCCTCGGCCTGGCTGCCCGCCAGTTGCAGCGGCAGCGATGCGCTGCGCTCCGCATTGGGGCCCAGCACGGCCGGTGCGCCGAACTGCGCCGGCGACAGCACGCGCCGCACCAGAGCGCGCTCCTGCGTGTCGAGCAGGGTGAGCTCGACGGAGGGCATGGCCAGCGGGATGCGGGCGCCGTTGCGCAAGGTGAAGACCAAGCGGTAGCCATCGCCCTCTTTTTCGCGCGAGAAAGAGGCGCCGTCGATGGTGATGGCGCCGATCTGGCGCAGGGCGGAAATCTCGCAGCTGCTCCACTCGCACAGGGCCTGCAGCACGGGCCGCAAGCGGGGCTCGCGCGCGGCCAGCGTGTCGCGCTCGTGCCGCATCACCTGCAGCACCAGCAGAACCAGGGCCAGCAGGCAGCCGGCGGCGATCAGCACGCGGCGAAGGCGGCCGGATGATTCGCCCTGCGCATCCGCCGTTTCGTCGGCCAGGCCGACGGGGGCGGAGGGCGCCTCCAGCAAGAGGGCTTCAGGCACCGGCTCCGGCGTGCCGGGCTGCGCGGCTTCTTCCTTCGCGGCCGGCGCGCCGGGCTGTTCCGCGCGCTCGCGCTCTTTCTGCTGCGCGCGCTCGCTGCGCAATGCCTTGATGCGCTCGCGCCGCAGCGCCTTCTGCAGCTGGGCGTTGACCGCCTCCTCGATCGGCGAAGGCGCGGTCAGCGACGGCGTGAAGCCGGGCTCCTGCCGCGCGGATGGCGAAGCGGACGACGATGCCGACAGCGATGCAGCCAGCGCAGCAGCAGACTCGGCCAGCGGCGCGGAACTCGCCTTGGCGTCGAATTCGACCTCGTCGAACCAGGGCTCTTCGCCAAGCTCGCTGCCATCCAGCGTGGGAATGGGAACCGGATCTTCCGACTCGGCAGCAGGCGCAGTGGGCAGCGACGGCGACTTCGGGCCGAGGTCGAGCAGATCGGCGGCTGGCCAGCTCATCGCCGGCAGGCCCGCACCCAGGGTGGACGGGGGCAGCAGGTTCTCCTGTGCCTGTGGCCGGCCGGGTTGCAGACCGGCCGTCGATGCTGCGCCTTGGGCCAACGAGGCCGGCGGCGGCACGATCGGCACGCCCTCTTCATCCGTCTCGTGCAGATCCAGGGTGGCGTCGAAGACTTCGCTGCAGCGGCCGCAACGAACCCAACCATCGGAGATGCGAAGCTGGTCCCGGACGACCTTAAAAGTGGTCGCGCAAGCGGGGCAGCGGGTGACGAGTCTCATGTGGCGCAAATTGTAGGGGCGCCTCTTCTCAGGCTTCGCGCCAGGCGTCGCGCCAAAGCCGCAGCAGGGCTCACCGGCGCGCCGTCATCAGGATCCAGCCCTCTTCGCTGTCGCTGACTTCGAGCTGCATGTAGGGCGCGTAGGCCGCCTTGAGTTCGTCGGCCTGGCGCGCCAGGATGCCGGCCAGCACCAGCGCGCCGCCGGGCGCCACGTGCTGGCACAGCAAAGGCGCCAGCACCTTCAGCGGCGTGGCCAGGATATTGGCCAGCACCACGTCGTAGCTGCCGCGCGCGGCCTCGGGCAAGCCGGCCTTCAGCTTCACGCCGTTGGCATCGGCGTTGAGGCGGGTCGACTCCACCGCGGCCTCGTCGATGTCCACCGCGTCGATGTCGGTGGCGCCGAACTTGGCAGCGCCGATGGCCAGGATGCCGGAGCCGCAGCCGTAGTCGAGCACGCGCCGGCCGGCCAGATCTGCCTGGGCGGCGATCCAGCGCAGGCACATGCGGGTGGTGGGATGGGTGCCGGTGCCAAAGGCGAGGCCCGGGTCGAGCCGGATCACCTGCCTGGCCGCCGCGGGCGGCTCGTGCCAGGTGGGCACGATCCAGAATTCGGGCGTGATGTCCACCGGGGCGAACTGCGACTGGGTGAGCCGCACCCAGTCCTGCTCGGGCACGTCGGCCACGCCGACCAGCTCGCAGCCCTCGAAGAAATCCTGCGCCGACAGCACCGTGCCGGCTTCGCGCGCGGAGGTCTCGTCCGGAAACAGGGCGATCACGCGCGAGCGCTGCCAGCCCTCCTTGGGCGGCGGCATGCCGGGCTCGCCGAACAGCGCCTGCTCGGCATCGGTCTGCGCATCCGCGTCTTCCACGGAGACGCTCAGGGCATCGAGCGCATCCAGCGCCTCGCCCACGATCTCGATCTTGTCTTCGGGCGCGAGAAGGCGCAGTTCGAACACGGGTGGCCTCGCTCTTTCTGCTTTCAGCGCTTGTGCGCTGCCAGCCACTCTTCGAGGTAGTGGATGTTGGTGCCGCCGCTCATGAACTTGGCGTCCACCATCAGCTCGCGGTGCAGCGGGATGTTGGTCTGGATGCCTTCCACCACCGTCTCGTTCAGCGCGGTGCGCATGCGGGCCATGGCCTGCTCGCGAGTGTCGCCGTAGACGATGATCTTGCCGACCATCGAGTCGTAGTTGGGCGGCACGAAGTAGTTGGTGTAGATGTGCGAATCCACGCGCACGCCGGGGCCGCCGGGCGGATGCCACATGGTGATGCGGCCCGGCGAAGGCGTGAACTTGTAAGGGTCTTCGGCATTGATGCGGCACTCGATGGCGTGGCCGCGCATCTCGATCTGGCGCTGGGTGAAGGGCAGCTTCTCGCCCGCCGCCACCATGATCTGCGTCTTCACGATGTCGATGCCGGTGGTGAACTCGGTCACCGGGTGCTCCACCTGCACACGGGTATTCATTTCGATGAAATAGAACTCGCCGTCTTCGTAGAGAAACTCGAAGGTGCCGGCGCCGCGGTAGCCGATCTTCTTGCAGGCCGCCGCGCAGCGCTCGCCGATGCGCTCGATCAGCTTGCGCGGGATGCCGGGCGCGGGCGACTCCTCGATCACCTTCTGGTGGCGCCGCTGCATGGAGCAGTCGCGCTCGCCCAGGTAGACCGCATTGCGGTGCTTGTCGGCCAGCACCTGGATTTCGATGTGGCGCGGGTTCTGGAGAAACTTCTCCATGTACACCGCCGCATTGTTGAATGCGGCCCCCGCCTCGGCCTTGGTCATCTGGATGGCGTTGACCAGCGCGGCCTCGGTGTGCACCACGCGCATGCCGCGGCCACCGCCGCCGCCCGCTGCCTTGATGATCACCGGGTAGCCGATGGCGCGGGCAATGCGCTTGTTGGTGGCGGCATCGTCCGACAGCTCGCCTTCGGAGCCGGGCACGCAAGGCACGCCGGCCTTGATCATGGCCTGCTTGGCCGAGACCTTGTCGCCCATCGTGCGGATGTTGTCGGGCGTCGGGCCGATGAACTGGAAGCCGCTCTGCTCCACCCGTTCGGCGAAGTTGGCGTTCTCGCTCAGAAAGCCGTAGCCTGGATGAATCGCCTCGGAATCCGTGACTTCGGCCGCCGAGATGATGGCTGGCATGTTCAGATAGCTTTGCGTGGACGGCGCCGGGCCGATGCACACCGCCTCTTCCGCCAGCTTGACGTATTTGGCTTCGCGGTCGGCCTCTGAATAGACCATGACTGCCTTGATGCCCAGCTCGCTGCAAGCACGCTGGATCCGCAGGGCAATCTCGCCGCGGTTGGCGACAAGGATCTTCTTGAACATGCTTACTCGATGATGAACAGCGGCTGGCCGTATTCGACCGCCTGGCCGTTTTCGCCGAGGATCTGGGTGATCGTGCCGGATTTGTCGGCCTCGATCTCGTTGAGGATCTTCATGGCCTCGATGATGCAGATCGTGTCGCCTTCCTTGACCTGCGCGCCCACTTCCACGAAGGGTGCAGCGCCCGGGCTGGACGAGCGATAGAAGGTGCCGACCATGGGCGACTTGACCACGTGGCCTTGCTGGGCGGCCGGGGCTGCAGCCGGTGCGCCGGCGGCGGGTGCTGCGACGGCGCCGGCAACGGGCGCGATCGCGGCAGGCGCGGGCATCGCTTGCACGTACTGGACAGCTGGCGCAGCGGTGCCGCCCTTGACGATGCGAACCTTGCCTTCGGCTTCGGTGATTTCCAGTTCGGAAATATTGGATTCAGACACCAAGTCGATCAGTGTCTTGAGTTTGCGCAGATCCATGGGACTCCATCGCCGGCAGAGAGCCGATTATTAGAATTAACTCGCCTGAAAATCGGCGAACTTCGGCGTACAGGCGCCAAATGCTTGAGTGCAGGCGTCGGATTCTAACCGTGAAAAAATACGCGGCGCCAGGCGTCGAGGTCGGCCTGCTCGAGCTTCCCCATTTTACGGTCTGCAACAATGCCTTCGGCAGTCACCGCCAAGGTGAAGGGCAGGCCGCCACCCGTATTGCCCAGCTCGCGGATCAGTTCGGTGCCATCCAGGCCCGCCATCCCGATGGCATAGGAGACTGGCGTGCGCTGCAGGAACTTGCGCACCGCGCTAGGCTGATCGATGGCCAAGCCGACAACTTGCAGCCCGTTGGCAGATTGTTCGCGGAAGAAGCGGTCGATCATCGGCATTTCTTCCACGCAAGGTGCGCACCAGGTGGCCCAGAAGTTGAGCAGCAGCGGCTTGCCGCGCAAGCTGGCCAAGGCCAGTTCGCCGCCGTCCGGGCGCTCGAAGCGCTTGTTCCAGAAGGCGGCGCCAAGCGGCTCTCCACCGCCGGATCCGGCCGGGCGCTGCTTCCACCAGGCCGCCCCGGCGCCAGCGGCGGCGGCCAGCACCGCGGCGGCGCCATACAGCCAGATCCGGCGGGAAGAATTGCTCGGCGGCGCAGCGGGCTTGTTGTCGTTCATGAGGGAGAGTTGTCCTTTTCCAGCAGGCGGCGCAAGGCCGCCAGGTTGCCACGCGGCGCGCGGCCTTGCGAATCGGGCTTGAGCGCGCCACGCAGGTCGTCCAGGTCATAGACCATGAGGTGCACCCCGACCTCCTCGCCCAACTCCTGGCTGCGGGCATGCAGGCTCAGCGCCTCCACCTGCTCGCCATGAAAGCCCGTGACCATGCGCGGCTCATAGTCGACGTGGTGGTCGATCAGGGCGATTTCGGCCGACTTCGGGTCGTCGCAGAAGAGTTGGATGTAGATGTCCGACAAGCGGGTGGCGGTGCCATGCCAGACCGCCCCGCCGATGTGCGGCCTGAATGCGGCCATGTGCTCCATCCACTCCAGTGCCAGCACGCGCAGGGCATGCAGTTCCTGAGGCTGCGTGTCGGCGCAATACAGGCGGATGTAGTCGCGTACTTCCGCTTCGAGCTCATCGTTGTTGGGCAGCGCCGTTCGCGCCGGCAGGCCCAGCTCGCGCAGCGCGCGCCGCTTGGCCGGCCCGTATTCCAGCCCCTCTTCCACCACGAGGCGTGCTGCACAGGCGGCGATTTCTCGCTTCGAGGAAGATGAAAAGGTGTCCATCAAGCCATTTTGCCCGTGCTGGATTCAAGGCAGAAGATCAATGCGCGAATGCCGTGACAGGACTGCGGCCTGCCTGCCGCGCAGGCGTGCTCAAGCCAGCATCAGCGTGCCCTGGCGGCTTCGCACCTTGCGCGCCGCCTTGAAGGCGAGAAAAGCCTCCAGGCTGGTCTTGCGCGGCACGTAGCCGAATTCTGTCTTGAGCCGTTCGTTGGACAGCACCGGCCGGTAGCGCAGGAAGTCGAGTTGCTCCGGCCCGTAGCGGCTGATGCGCAGGCGCGTGCCGACCGCGAGGGCCAGCTTGAGCAGCGGCGCCGGCAGCGACAGCAAGGGCTTGTGCAGCAGCGCCGCGATCTGCGGCAGGGTCAGCGCGCCGTCGCCGGCCACGTTGAAGCAGCCGGCCCGGCCGGTCTTGATGGCGTGGACGATGCAGGCCGTCACGTCCTCGTCCCAGATGAAGACAAAGGGGCTGTCGCTGCCGCGAATCGCCAGGATCTGGGGCTTGTCGAACAGCGCCGTGATCTGGTTGTTGACCCGCTCACCCAGGATGGTGCCGATGCGCAGCACTGTCTGCTCCAGCTTCGGATAGCGGCGGCGGTAGTCGGCCAGCATTTCCTCGACCAGGCGCTTGTGGTGCGAATAGGCGAAGCTCTCGTTGCCGCGCAGCGCCTGGTCTTCGTCGATCCAGGCCGGGTTGTCGGCGTGATAGCCGTAGGCGGCGCCGCTGGACGAAACCACCAGATGCTTCACGCCGGCGGCCACGCAGGCCTTGAGCACATTGCGGGTGCCCAGCACGTCGACCGAATACTCGAACTCGCGGTTGCTGCCGGCGCCCGGCGTGACGATGGCGGCCAGGTGCACCACCGCATCGATCGAATGCTGCGCCATGGTGTCGGCGAGGCCGGGCGCACGCACGTCCTGCACCATGTAGGTGACGCCTGGAACGCGGCGCGAGGTCGGCACCTCGCGCACGTCGAGCGCCACCACGCTGTCGATGTCGGGCAGATGCGCGAGGGCCGACACCACGGTGCGGCCCAGGAAGCCGTCGGCGCCGGTAATCAGCACGCGCCGTGGCGGCAGGGGCGAAGAAATATCCATAGGGAGGGAGAGCGGAGTCAGGCCGAACGCGCGGCGGATGAGGAAGAAGATGAAAGCGGCCGGCGTGCCCACCAGGCAGCCAGCACCAGGCCGGCGATGATGTCCCAGAAACCCCAGACACCGGCGACCACCGCCATGCCGCCCAGGCCACCGAAGAAGCTGAAGATCAGCACCAGCCCGAGGCCCGCGTTGCGGATGCCGACCTCGAAGCTGACGGCGCGCCGGTCGTACTCGGCCAGGCGGGTGGCCGAGGCGCAGGCGTAGCCGGTGGCGAAAGCCAGCGCATCATGCAAGGCCACCGCCAGCAGCACCAGGCCCACGTAGTCGAGGAAGTAGCGCCAGTTGCCCGCGATGGCCGCTACGATGAATCCGATCAGGCACGCGAAGCTCAGGATGCGCACCGGCTTCTTCACCTTCCCGGTCAGGGTGGGAAAGAAGTGCGCGATCGACAGACCCAGCACAAATGGCAAGCCGATGATGGCGATGATGTGCAGCACCATCTCGCCCGGATTCAGCGCAATGGTCTTGAGCAGGGCCGAGGCCGTGGGGTGGATGCCGCCCCAGAAGGCGAAGTTGAGCGGCATCACCACGATCGAGATCAGGTTGGAGATGGCCGTCATCGATACCGACAGCGCCACGTTGCCGCCGGCACGGTGCGTCAGGATGTTCGACACATTGCCCGGCGGGCAGCAGGCCACCAGGATCATGCCCAGCGCAATGCTGGGCGCGGGCTTGAGCAGCAGGGTCAGGCCGAAGGTGAGCGCCGGCAGCACGATGAACTGCGCCGCGATGCCCACCGCCATCGCCAGCGGCATGCGCGCCACCCGCTTGAAGTCGGCCACGCGGGTGTCCAGCGCGATGCCGAACATCAGGAAGCCCAGCACCACGTTGAGCAGCACCAGCGAGGCCGGATTGAAGTTCAGCCGAATTTCGTCGACAGGGAGCATGGCGCGTCCTGGTGATGTGGAAGATGGGAAAGAAGGCGCGGCCTCAGGCCAGCCTGGCCGAAGCGTCGCGCACCGCCCGCCGGTAGGCGTCCTTGTTGACGTAGTAGGCCATGCGCTCGAGCTTCAGGTATTGGTAGCCACCCGATAGATCAGGCATGGGCCCGGTCTTGGCCGCCTTCAGCGCCGCCACCTGGGGCTTGCCATCGGCCTGCGCCTTGAAATAGCGCGCCAGCAGCTCGGCCTGCTCGTAGCGGCCCTGCCAGCCGATGCCGCTGGCCTCGATCATGCCCAGCACCGCGAGATTGTCGAAGCCGGGCGCGAAGATATTGAGGTACAGCCGCGGCGCCATGCCCTGCCAGTTGAGCCAGGTGCGGTCGATGAAGGGGTAGTGCAGCTTGTAGCCGGTGGCACACAGCACCAGGTCGTAGTCACGCGCGCTGCCGTCCTTGAAGTGCACCGTGTCGCCCGCCAGGCGCTCGATGTCGGCCCGCACACCGATGTCGCCATGGCCGATGTGGTGCAGGATCAGCGAGTTGACCACCGGGTGCGACTCGTACATCAGGTAGTCGGGCTTGGGAAAGCCGAAGCGCACCGGATCGCCGGTGAACCACTGCAGCACCTTGGCGTCCAGCCTCTGCTTGATCCAGGCCGGCAGCGGCCGCTTGCCGCCCAGGGTGTCCGCCGGCTTGCCGAAGATGTACTTGGGCACGAAGTAGTAGCCGCGGCGCACCGAGATGTCCACGCTCTTCGCGTAGTGCACCGCGTCGACCGCGATGTCGCAGCCGCTGTTGCCGGCCCCCACCACCAGCACGCGCTTGCCGGTGAACAGGCTGGCCTCCTTGTAGGCGCTGGTGTGCAGCAGCTCGCCGTCGAAGTAGCCGGGAAAGCGCGGCATGGAAGGCTCGGACAGGGTGCCGTTGGCGATCACCACGCCCTTGTAGTCGGCCGTTTCGATGCGGCCATTGCCGGCGTCCACACTCACTCGCCACAAGGTGGAGGCGCATTCGGTAACCGGCTCCACCCGCAACACGCGGGTGTTGAAGCGAAAGTGCTGGCGAAGGCCGAAGTGCTCGGCAAAGTCGCTGAAGTAGCGGGCCAGCTCGGTGTGGCTGGGGTAGTCGGCCACACCATCGGACATCGGGAATTCCTTGAACTCCGTGGTGCGCTTGGACGAGATGAGGTGCGCCGACTGATAGACCGTGCTGCGCGGGTTGTCGATGTTCCACAAGCCGCCGACGTCGCTGTGGGCCTCGAAGCCCTGGAAGGGAATGCCCAGCTTGTGCAGGTTGCGCGCGCCGGCGAGGCCGGACGGGCCAGCGCCGATCAGGGCGATCTGCTGGTGGGTAGGCACGAGTGCGGACACGGGAGGGGGCACGAAAGGCTCCAGGGGAAGACGACGGACCGCGCGCTGTCAGCGCGCGATCGTTTCGGTCGGTGAATCGGCGGCACTGGCTGCGCCGCCCGGGGCCGCGGCGCCCAGGCCGGGAATGGCCGTGGCACCCGCTTCACCGGGGCGAGGTTTGCGGGGCTGCCGCAAAAGGATGGCGTCATGCCAGGCTTCGGGCAGCAGTTCGAGCAGGTTCGAGAGCCAGCCGACGCGGCGCGGCAGCACCAGCTGCTCGCGTCCCTTGGCCAGCGCCTGCAGGATCGCCTCGGCCGCGGTCTCGGGCCCCATCAGGCCCGGCATCAGGAACTGGTTACCGGCGGTGAGCTGGGTGCGCAGGTAGCCCGGGCTCACGGTGCACACGGTGAGTCCGCTGCCCCGCAATTCGGCGCGCAGGCTTTGCAGATAGCGGATCAGGCCACCCTTGCTGGCGCAGTAGGCGCCATTGCCGGGCATGCCGCGCCGCCCGGCAATGCTGGCAATGCCGACCAGCACGCCGTGGCCGCGCTCGCGCATTGGCTGCACGAAGGGCTGGAAGGTGGCGGCCACGCCCAGCAGGTTGATCTCGAGCATGCGCCTGAACACCGCCAGGTCGGCCGCTTGCGCGGTGTCGAAGCCACCGGCCACGCCGGCATTGGCGATCACCGCATCCGGCACGCCGAAGCGCGCCATCCAGTCGCCGGCCATGGCCTGCATGGCGGCGCCGTCGCTCACATCGGGTGTGTAGATCGCGCAACGCTGTGGCGCAGAAGCCGCCAGTGTCTCCAGCACGCCACGGTCCAGGCCCACCAACGCGACCTTGGACACCTTGGCGCCACGCGCCAGCGCAGCCGACGCCAAGGCGCGGCCGAGGCCGCCGCAGGCGCCGGTGATCACGAGGTTGTCCAGTGGGTGAGCCATCGAAAAAAGCTTCAGAAGTCATTCATTTTAACGATTCTGGAGGGACAATCTCGAAATCACTGACAATTAGTCTCGAAAAACGAAACGACACCATGGGTTTGACTGAATCCGCCGCCGAAGCTCGCGAAGAAGCCGAGCAAGCCCACACGCCTGGCCTTCGCCTTCTCCAGATGCTGGAACTCGTGGCCTCGACCGGCGAGCCCCAATCCCTGGCGGACGTGGTGCGGCTGAGCGGCCAGCCCAAGCCCTCGGTGCATCGCATGCTGCAGCAGCTGGAGGCCGGCGGCCTGCTGGCGCGCGGCAGCGGTGCGCGCCGCTATGCCATCACGCCGCGCCTGATCCGCTTTGGCGAAACCGTGCTGCGTGCCAGCAGCACCACCGGCGTGCGCCATGCGCTGCTGCGCCAACTGGTGGCGGACGTGGGCGAAACCTGCAACCTCACCACCCTGTCGGGCGCCGAGGTGTTCTACATCGACCGGGTCGAAACCGCCTTTCCGCTGCGCATGGACCTGCGTCCCGGCTCGCGGGTTCCGCTGCACTGCTCGGCCAGCGGCAAGCTCTTCCTGGCGCACCTGCCGCGTTCGCAGCGCGAGCGCTTGCTGGACGGCCTGCAGTACCAGCGCTTCACCGACCACACCATCGACAGCCGCCCACGGCTGGAGGCCGAGCTGGCGCGCATCCGCGCCGAAGGCCACTCGGAGGACGCCGAGGAGTTCATCGACGGCCTGGTCTGCGTGGCGGTGCCGGTGCGCGACGAGCCCGAAGGCCCGGTGCGCTGCGCCGTCGCCCTGCAGGCGCCCGCCGTGCGCATGTCCTTGCCGAGCGCATTGCTGCAGCTGGACAAATTGAGAAACGCAGCCCAAGGCATTGCGCGCGTGATGCGCTGAAGCCGCGCCGGGCAGGCCCCGGCGCGACTTCTAGAATCGGCCGATGCATATTCACATCCTCGGCATCTGCGGCACCTTCATGGGCGGCCTGGCCGCCCTGGCCCGCGAGGCCGGCCACCGCGTCACGGGTTGCGACGCCGGTGTCTACCCCCCCATGAGCGACCAGCTGCGCGCCCTGGGCATCGAACTGATCGAGGGCTTCGGCGCCGACCAGATGGCGCTGGCGCCCGACGTCTTCGTGATCGGCAACGTGGTCTCGCGCGCCCGGCTGGACGACGGCTCGCCCAAGTTCCCGCTGATGGAAGCCATCCTCGAGGCCGGCGCCCGCTACACCAGCGGCCCGCAGTGGCTGGCCGAACACGTGCTGCAGGGCCGCCACGTGCTGGCGGTGGCCGGCACGCACGGCAAGACCACCACCACCTCGATGCTGGCCTGGATCCTGGAGCGCTGCGGCAAGGCGCCGGGGTTCCTGGTGGGCGGGGTACCGCTCGACTTCGGCGTCTCGGCACGGCTTGGCAGCGCTTCGAGCGCAGCGCCGGGCCGCCCCAAGCAAGCGAGCGCCCCCTCGGGGGGCAGCGAAGCACACGCAGTGGCAAGCGTGGGGGCTCCATTCGTCATCGAGGCCGACGAATACGACACCGCTTTTTTTGACAAGCGCAGCAAGTTCGTCCACTACCGGCCGCGCACGGCGATCCTGAACAACCTGGAGTTCGACCACGCCGACATCTTCGACAACCTGGCGGCGATCGAGCGGCAGTTCCATCACCTGGTGCGCACGGTGCCGTCCACCGGCCGGCTGGTGGTCAACGCCACGGAGGAAAGCCTCGCGCGCGTGCTGGCCCAGGGCTGCTGGAGCGAGGTGGCGGGCTTTGGCGGCGAGCGCGGTGACTGGCAAGCCAGCGGCACGCACGACGCCTTCGACGTGATTCACAAGGGCGAGCGCGTCGGCCGGGTGCAATGGGAACTCTCGGGCCTGCACAACCAGATGAACGCCCTGGCCGCCATCGCCGCGGCCGAGCACGTCGGCGTGGCGCCCGGCGAGGCGGCGGCGGCCTTGGGCAGCTTTCGCAACGTGCGCCGGCGCATGGAACTGCGCGGCAGCGTGGCGCGCGCCGGCGGCGCGATCCGCGTCTACGACGACTTTGCCCATCACCCGACTGCCATCCGCACCACGCTGGATGGCCTGCGCCGCAAGCTGGACGACGCCGCGCAAAAAAACGAGCGCATCCTGGCCGTGTTCGAGCCGCGCAGCAACACCATGAAGCTGGGCGCCATGGCGGCCCAACTGCCGTGGAGCCTGGAAGCGGCCGACCTGGCTTTTTGCCACAGCGCCGGCCTGGGCTGGGACGCCGCCGCGGCACTGGCCCCGATGGGTGAGCGTGCCCTGGTGGCCGATGCCATCGAGCCACTGGTGCGCCAGGTCGTCGCTGCGGCGCGGCCCGGCGACCATGTGGTGTGCATGAGCAATGGCGGCTTCGGCGGCATTCACCAGAAGCTGCTCGACGCGCTGGCCGCGGCGGCCTAAAGTGTCCTCATCATGCAAGCGCGTGAACTGATCGAAACGCTGGGGCTCGCGCCGCACCCCGAGGGCGGCTGGTACCGCGAGGTGTACCGCTCGGCGAGCAGCGTGTCGCCGGCCGATGGGCGGCCGGCGCGCGACGCGCTGACCACCATCTACTTTCTCCTGGAATCGCACCAGCATTCGCGCTGGCACCGGGTGCTGTCCGACGAGGTCTGGGTCTACCTGGGCGGCGTGCCGCTGGCGCTCTACAGCTGCGACGCGCAGCTGCGCACCGCGCCCCGCCATGTGAAGCTGGGGCCGGTGGACATGCATGGCGCCCACCCGCAGCATGTGGTGCCGGCCGGCCAATGGCAGGCGGCGCGGCCGATCATTCCCACTGGAGAAGCCGGCTTCACGCTCGTCACCTGCACCGTCGGCCCGGGCTTCGACTTCGACGACTTCTCCTTCATGGCGCCGGACGGCGACGAAGCCGCCGCGATGCGCCATCACTGGCCGGAGCTGGCGG
Source organism: Variovorax sp. LARHSF232 (assembly GCF_052871435.1). Lineage (NCBI taxonomy): Bacteria > Pseudomonadati > Pseudomonadota > Betaproteobacteria > Burkholderiales > Comamonadaceae > Variovorax > Variovorax sp. LARHSF232. The sequence goes on from NZ_JBIXJS010000001.1 coordinate 674,681, forward strand.
CGCTGATCTGAACAGGATCAGCCGCGGCGCTTCTTGACGGCGCGCGCCAGCGTGTCCAGCACCTGCGCCGAGTCATCCCAGCCGATGCAGGCATCGGTGATGCTCTTGCCGTATTCCAGCCCCGCCACCTTGTCCTTGCCGGGCGAGAACTTCTGGGCGCCGGCCACCAGATGGCTTTCCACCATCACGCCGAAGATGCTCCTGGAGCCGGCTTCGATCTGCGCCGAGATGTCGGCCACCACGTCGATCTGCTTCTGGTGCTGCTTGGCGCTGTTGGCGTGGCTGCAGTCCACCATCAGGGTGGGCGGCAGCTTGGATGCGGCCAGGTCCTTGCAGGCCTGGGCCACGCTGCCTTCGTCATAGTTGGGCGCCTTGCCGCCGCGCAGGATCACGTGGCAGTCCGGGTTGCCCTGGGTCTGCACGATCGCCACCTGACCGTTCTTGTGCACCGACAGGAAGTGATGGCCGCGCGCCGCCGCCTGGATCGCGTCGGTGGCGATGCGGATGTTGCCGTCGGTGCCGTTCTTGAAGCCGATCGGCGCCGACAGGCCCGAGGCCAGCTCGCGGTGCACCTGGCTTTCGGTGGTGCGCGCGCCGATCGCGCCCCAGGAGATCAGGTCGCCGATGTACTGCGGCGAGATCACGTCCAGGAACTCGCTGCCCGCCGGCAGGCCGATGCGGTTGATGTCGATGAGCAGCTGGCGCGCCATGCGCAGCCCTTCGTCGATGCGGAAGCTCTCGTCCAGGTAAGGGTCGTTGATGAGCCCCTTCCAGCCGACGGTGGTGCGCGGCTTCTCGAAATACACGCGCATCACGATTTCCAGGCTGTCGGCGTACTTGTCGCGCAGGGGCTTCAGGCGGCGCGCGTAGTCGAGCGCGGCGGCCGGGTCATGGATGGAGCACGGTCCCATCACCACCAGCAGGCGGTCGTCCTTGCCGGCCATGATCTTGTGGATGGACTTGCGGGTGTGGGTGATGAGCGATTCCACCGGCGTCCCGCGGATCGGGAAGAAGCGGATCAGGTGTTCGGGAGGGGGCAGCACGTTGATGTCCTTGATGCGTTCGTCGTCGGTCTTGCTGGTTTTCTCGACGTGCGCATACCAGGCGTCGCTGGCGGAGGCGGTGTTCGTGCTGCTGCTCATCTGGGGTCCTTTGGAAATTGATCTGGATGGTGGAAGCGATGGGGCGAAAAAAAACCGCCGGGGCTTTTGGCACCGGCGGTTTTGGGAGGTTCTGCTTGTCTGCTTGCTTTACGCGCGCGCCTCTCGTCCGCCGGAAACCGGGAACCAAAAGTAGGCAAAAAAGTAAGCGCGGAGGGCGGACATGAGCGGCGACTCTAGCACAGCTTCTTGGCGAAGCCCGTATCAGGCGGTGCCGCCGACGGTCAATCCGTCGATGCGCAGGGTCGGCTGGCCCACGCCCACCGGCACGCTCTGGCCTTCCTTGCCGCAAGTGCCGACACCGGTATCGAGCTGCATGTCGTTGCCGATCAGGCTCACGCGCTTGAGCGCCTCGGGTCCGTTGCCGACGATGGTTGCGCCCTTCACCGGGTACTGGATCTTGCCGTTCTCCACCCAGTAGGCCTCGCTCGCGGAAAACACGAACTTGCCGCTGGTGATGTCGACCTGGCCGCCGCCGAAGTTGGTGGCGTACAGGCCCTTCTTGATGCTGGCGACGATTTCCTTCGGGTCCTTGTCGCCGCTGAGCATGTAGGTGTTGGTCATGCGCGGCATCGGCACGTGGGCGTAGCTTTCGCGCCGGCCGTTGCCGGTGGGCGCCACGCCCATCAGGCGGGCGTTGAGCGAATCCTGGATGTAGCCCTTGAGGATGCCGTCCTCGATCAGCACGTTGCGCTGGCTGGCATGGCCCTCGTCGTCGACGTTGAGCGAGCCGCGGCGGTCGGCGATGGTGCCGTCGTCCAGCACGGTGACGCCCTTGGCTGCCACCCGCTGGCCCATGCGGCCGGAGAAGGCGCTGGAACCCTTGCGGTTGAAGTCGCCCTCCAGGCCGTGGCCCACCGCCTCGTGCAAGAGGATGCCGGGCCAGCCGGGGCCGAGCACCACCGTCATTTCGCCGGCCGGGGCCGGGCGCGATTCCAGGTTGACCAGCGCGGCGCCGACCGCTTGGTCGACGTACTGGGCAATGTGGGCATCGTCGAAATAGGCCAGGCCGAAGCGGCCGCCGCCGCCGCCAGAGCCCATCTCGCGCCGGCCGTTCTGCTCGGCGATCACCGTCACCGACAGGCGCACCAGCGGCCGCACGTCGGCCGCCAGGGTGCCGTCGGCACGCGCCACCAGCACCACGTCGTACTCGCTGGCCAGGCCCGCCATCACCTGAACGATGCGCGCATCGCGCGAGCGGGCCAGCTGTTCCGTCTTCTCCAGAAGCTTCACCTTGGCGGTGCTGTCCAGGGTCGCGATGGGATCGATGCCGCCATAGAGCGCGCGGCTGGGTGCGATCTTGCGCGCCGTTGCCTTGACCTTGGCCGAGCGGCCGGCCGCCGAGATGGCGCGCACAGTGCGTGCTGCGTCGAGCAGCGAGGCTTCCGAAATATCGTCGGAGTAGGCAAAGGCCGTCTTCTCGCCGCTCACGGCCCGCACGCCGACGCCCTGGTCGATGCTGAAGCTGCCGGTCTTGACGATGCCCTCTTCCAGGCTCCAGCCTTCGCTGCGCGTGTACTGGAAGTACAGGTCGGCGTCGTCCACCTTGTGCGCGCGGATCTCGGCCAGTGCGCGCGAAAGGTGCGATTCGTCCAGCCCGAAGGGCGTGAGCAGGAGCTGCTGCGCCGTGGCCAGGCGCTCGATGGTGGGTTCGCGGGAGATCATAAAAACATTATGCCCCCCGGCTTTTCACTCGCTTCCGCTCGTGTAATTCTCCACCCTCCGAGGGGGAGACCACATCTGCGGCCTGGCAAAGCCAGTTCCGCGGTGTGTCGCTAGCGACGGCTGTGCGCGGTTTGGGCGCTGCACGCGCTAGCCGATCTCGATTCGGTCGGGGTTCTTGGCGGCGAGCTTCTTGGCGCGGGAGATGGACATCAGGATACCGAGGCCCAGCCCGAGGGTCACCATGGCCGTGCCGCCGTAGCTGATGAAGGGCAGCGGCACGCCCACCACCGGCAGGATGCCGCTCACCATGCCCATGTTGACGAAGGCATAGGTGAAGAAAATCATGGTGACGGCGCCGGCCATCAGGCGCGAGAACAGGGTCGGCGCGTCGATGGCGATGAACAGGCCACGCATGATGAGGAACAGGAAGGCGCAGATCAGAAAGAGATTGCCCACCAGCCCGAACTCCTCGGAATAGGCGGCAAAGATGAAGTCGGTGGTGCGCTCCGGGATGAACTCCAGGTGGGTCTGCGTGCCCTGCATGAAGCCCTTGCCGCCGACGCCCCCCGAGCCGATCGCGATCATTCCCTGGATGATGTGAAAGCCCTTGCCCAGCGGGTCCTTGGTGGGGTCGAGCAGGGTGCAGATGCGCTGCTTCTGGTATTCGTGCAGCACCTTCCAGTCGAAGCCGTCGGCGCACAGGGTGGGCTCGAAGCTCACGATCAACGCCACCGCCACGATGCCGATCGCCACCGGCGGCACGATCAGCTTCCACGACAACCCGGCAAAGAAGATCACCGACAAGCCCGCCGCCATCACCAGCAGCGAGGTGCCCAGGTCGGGCTGCTTCATGATCAGGCCCACCGGCACCGCCAGCAGCACGGTGGCCACCACGAAGTCGAGTGCGCGCAGTTGCCCCTCGCGGCGCTGGAACCACCAGGCCAGCATCAGCGGCGTGGCGATCTTGAGAATCTCGCTGGGCTGGATCACCACGCCCACATTGACCCAGCGCGTGGCCCCCTTCTTGGTGATGCCGAACATGGCCACCGCCACCAGCAGCGCCACGCCCACGACGTAGATCGGCACCGCGAAGTTCATGATGCGTTGCGGCGGCACCTGCGCCACCACGAACATGATGAAGCCGGCCAGGAGCATGTTGCGGCCATGGTCCGCAAAGCGGGTGCCGTGATCGAAACCCGAGGAATACATGGTGACCATGCCGGCGCAGGCCAGCAACAAGACGGCAAAGGCCAGAAAGCCGTCATAACCCTGGAAGATGGGCGCGACGCGGCGCGCGAGCGAGGGCTGGTTGAAGGCGGCTGACATGGGGCCGCAATTATCCCCGCAGCCGACGGCCGACCGCCGCGAAGGGACGGATAGCATGGCCGCCATGCCGACGACGACCGCCACCACCCATCTGCTCTACCTGCACGGCTTTCGCTCCTCGCCACGCTCGGCCAAGGCGCAGGTCATGGCGCGCCATGTGGCCGCCCACCACCCGGCGCTGCATTGGTGGGCGCCGCAGCTGCCGCCCTCGCCGCGCGCTGCCATGGAACTGGTGATGGAAGGCACGCGCGACTGGCCACACGCCTCGATGGCGGTGGTGGGCTCGTCACTGGGCGGCTTCTACGCCACCCATGTGGCGGCCGCCACCGGCTGCCGAGCGGTGCTGCTCAACCCGGCCGTGAACCCGGCGCGCGACCTGGCACGCTACATCGGCGACCAGACACAGTGGCATGCGCCAGAAGTGCATTTCTACTTCCGCCCCGAATACATCGAGGAGCTGCGCGCGCTGGAAGTGGGGCCGCTGCAACATCCCGAGCGCTGCCTGGCGATCATCGCCAAGGGCGACGAAGTGCTGGATTGGCGCGAGATGACGGCGCGCCATACGGGCAGCCGGATCAAGCTGCTCGAGGGTGGTGACCATGCGCTGTCGGACTTCGAGTCGGCGCATCTGCGCGAGGTGGTGGAATTTCTGGCGCTGCCCTGAGGGACAATTGCCGGATGTTTGTATTGTTTGAAGAAGCCGGGAAATACCTCGGCGGGCGCGTGCTGTCGGAAGCGGAGTCCTCGGCCCAGGTCGAGCTCGACAGCGGCAAGCGGGTCAAGGTCAAGGCCGCCAACATCGTGCTGCGCTTCGAGAAGCCCGCGCCGGCGCAACTGCTGGCCGAGGCGCGCGAACTGGCCGCCGGCATGGACCTGGACCTGGCCTGGGAATTTGCGCCCGAGGGCGAATTCGGCTTTGCCGATCTGGCATCCGACTACTTCAGTACTCAGCCGAGCATCGCCCAGCAGGCGGCTGCCCTGCTGGCCCTGTTCGAAGCGCCGCACTATTTCCGCCGCGCCGGCAAGGGCCGTTTCAAGAAGGCGCCGGCCGAGATCGTGCAGCAGGCCCTGGCCGCCATCGAGAAGAAGAAGCAGATCCAGGCGCAGATCAGCGAGTGGGCCACGCAGCTGGCGGCCGGCAGCTGCCCGACGCCGGTGCGCGAGCAGCTCTACAAGATCCTGTTCAAGCCCGACAAGAACGCCCCCGAATACAAGGCCGTGGTGGAAGCCGCACGCGCCACGCATCGCCCGCCGCTCGAGCTGCTGGAGGCCGCCGGCGCCATCGATTCGCCCTACCAGTTCCACTGGAAGCGCTTCCTGTTCGAGAACTTCCCCAAGGGCACGGGCTTTCCGGCGCTCAGCGCGCCAGCGATCCAGGACGATCTGCCGCTGGCCGCCGTGCAGGCCTTTTCCATCGACGATTCGCACACCACCGAGATCGACGACGCGCTGTCGGTGCAGGGGCTGGGCAGCGGAACCATCACCGTGGGTGTGCACATCGCCGCGCCGGGCCTGGCGCTCACGCCCGGCAGCGCCATCGACCAGGTGGCGCGCGCGCGCATGTCCACCGTCTACATGCCGGGCCACAAGATCACCATGCTGCCCGACGAGGTGGTGGCCGCCTACACGCTGGAAGAAGGGCGCGACTGCCCCGCCGTGTCGCTCTACGCTCGCTTCGACGAGGCCAGCCTGACGCTGCAGGGCACCGAGACACGCTTGGAGCGCGTGCCGATCGTGGCCAATCTGCGCCACGACAAGCTCGACGCCTTCATCACCCAGGCCTGGCTGGAAGACCCGGCCGTGCCCGGCGCCGAGGTGCCGCAGCCGGCAGCGGGCCTGCGTGAGCCGCTGTCCTTCCTGTTCCGCCTGGCCAAGCACCTGAAGGCGCAGCGCGAGGTGGTGCGCGGCAAGCCGGAAAACTTCAACCGGCCCGACTACACCTTCCGCCTCATTCGCGACGCCGGGCCGCCCCAAGGCGCGAATCCCCCCTCGGGGGGCTTGGGGGCTCACAAGGTGGGCAGCGACGGCGAGCCCGACGGCAGCGAGCAGGTGCAGATCGGCACCCGTTCGCGCGGCGCGCCGCTGGACCTGATCGTCTCGGAAGCCATGATCCTGGCCAACAGCAGCTGGGGCGGCTGGCTGGGCGAACTCGGCGTGCCCGGGCTGTACCGCAGCCAGGCCAGCCTGGCGCCCGGCGTCAAGGTCCGCATGGGCACCAAGGCCCTGCCGCATGCCGGCCTGGGCGTGAAGAGCTATGCCTGGAGCACCTCGCCGCTGCGCCGCTACACCGACCTGGTGAACCAGTGGCAGATCATCGCGGCGGCACGCCACGGCAAGACGGCGGCGCTGGCCGCGCCCTTCAAGCCCAAGGACGCCGACCTGTTCTCCATCCTCTCGGGCTTCGACGCCGCCTACAGCACCTACAACGGCTACCAGGGCGCCATGGAGCGTTTCTGGACGCTGAAGTATCTGGCGCAGGAAGGCATCAGCGAAATCGAGGCCACCCTGATCAAGGACATTCCCAACGGCGCCCTGGCCCGTGCCGATTCGCTGCCGCTGGTGTTCTCCCTGACTGGCACCCAGGGCCTGGCGCGTGGTGCCCGTGTGCGCGCGCGCCTGACCGATATCGACGAGATCTCGCTGGACGTGCACGGCAGCGTGCTCGAGCGGCTGGATACGCCGCCCGCCGCGGTGGAAGAAGAATCCGGCGAAGACGAGGAAGAAGTCGCCGGCCCGCTGGCCATCGCGGTCGACCTCGACGAAGGTGAAGCCGCGAGCGAATCCCCCTCCTCCCCTGCCAACACAGCCGCATGAACCTGCGCGACCTCAGCACCCTGCAAATCGCGATCGGCATTTCGGTGCTGGCGCACGCTGCCTTGCTCGCCGTGCGTTTCGTCGACCCGCAGGCCTTCAACCGCGTGTTCGAGGACACCGCGCTCGAAGTGATCCTGGTGAACGCCAGGACCAACGAGAAGCCGGACAAGGCCCGCGCCATTGCCCAGACCTCGCTGGCCGGCGGCGGCGACCTGGAACGCGGCCGCGCCACCAGCCCGCTACCGCCCTCGGCCTTCACCGCCGTCGGCGATTCGCTGGATGACGCGCAGCGCCAGATCGAGGCCATGCAGGCGCAGCAGATGCTGCTCCTGGCGCAGCTCAAGCAGCAGGTGGCTGCCATGCCGCTGCCCGATCCGCGCAACCCCGGCGCACCGACCGAGAACAAGGCACAGGACGAGAAGCGCAAGCAATTGGTGGAGCTGCTGGCCGAGATCGAGCGCCGGGTGAACGAGGAGAACGCGCGCCCGCGCAAACGCTACGTGAGCCCCGCCACCCGAGAGGCGGCCTACGCGGTCTACGTCGATCAGCTGCGCCGGCGCATCGAGGCGCGCGGCACCGAGAACTTCCCCACCGCCGCCGGCAAGAAGCTGTATGGCGAACTCACCATGCTGGTGACGGTCAACTTCGACGGCAGCGTGCTGGGCACCGAAGTGGTGGAAGGCTCGGGCAACCAGCTCCTGGACCGGCGCGCCCAGGCCATCGTGCGCAGCATCGGCAACTTCGGCAAGTTCAGCGATGCGATGCGGCGCCAGACCGACCAGATCGTGCTGCCCTCGCGCTTCAAGTTCACGCGCGACGAGACGCTGGAAACGCAGGTGTCCTCGGGCAGGCCGTAGCGAGCGCACACAACATGGATCTCTATTGCGTGATGGGCAACCCGGTCGAGCACAGCCGCTCGCCCTGGATTCATGCCCGCTTTGCCGAACTGACCGGGCAAGCGCTCGAATACGGCCGGCGTCTGGTGCCGATCGACGGCTTCGCGCAAGCGCTGGCGGAATTTCGTGCCGACACGACGAACGGCACGGCGCGCGGCTGCAACATCACCGTGCCCTTCAAGTTCGACGCGGCCGCGGTTGCGCAGCACCTCAGCCCCCGCGCGGTGCTGGCGCAGGCGGTGAACTGCCTGAGCTTTCGTGACGACGGCATCCACGCCGACAACACCGATGGCGTCGGCCTGGTGAACGACATCACGCTGCATGCCGGCGTGGCGCTGGCCGGCCACGACGTGCTGCTGATCGGCGCCGGCGGCGCCTCGGCCGGCGTGTTGGGCCCCTTGCTCGAATCCGGCGCGCGCCGCGTGGTGGTGGCCAACCGCACCCTGGCCAAGGCCATCACGCTGGTGCAGCGGCATGCGGCCGTCGCCCTGCCCCATCACGCCGACGTCGAGGCGCAGGCCCTGCAGGACATCGACGGCAGCTTCGACGTGGTGATCAACGCCAGCGCCTCCAGCCTGGCAGGCGATGCCGTGCCGGTGGCGGCCAGCGTGCTCAAGCCCGGCGCCCTGGCCGTCGACATGATGTATGGCCCCGCCGCGGCCGGCTTCCTGGCCTGGGCACGCGAGAACGGCGCCACGCCGCGCGACGGACTGGGCATGCTGGTCGAGCAGGCGGCAGAAGCCTTTCAGATCTGGCGCGGCGTGCGGCCGCCCTCGGCCCAGGTCCTGGCCGAGCTGCGCGCCATCGTGGGCTAGGGCCTGTTCACACTACATACGGAGTCGCGAAGGCATGCCAAAGCGGGCAAATCAAGGCGCACGACGCCGCGTGTGCGCCGGCACACGCAAGGCGTGCAACGCGGAGTTGGCCGCTTTGGCATGCCTTCCCTCCGGGTTGGCCCGCATTGGGGCCGTCTGCGGCGTTGCCCGCGCTTGCAATGCTTCAGCATTGCTGCGCGCGGGCGCCTTGCATCCAGCCCCAATGCGGGCCAACGCGATCTCCGTTTGTAGTGTGAACAGGCCCTAGATGAAGGACCACGACGACCTGCGCCGCGTCCGCGAAGAAGACCCCTACTTCGCCGGCACGCTGGCGAAGGGCCTGCTGATCCTGCAGACCTTCGTGAGCGACCCGCGCGCGCATGCCAACAGCGAGTTCGCGGCCAAGCTCGGCCTGTCGCGCCCCACCGTGTCGCGCCTGTGCCGCAGCCTGCGCACGCTCGGCTTCCTCGACCACGACGAGCGGCTGGACCGCTACTTCATCGGCCCCGCCGCCGTCACGCTGGGCTACCCCTACGTGATCAACACGCCCATGCTGGGATCGCTGCGCCCGGCCATGCAGCAGCTGGCCGACCGCATCGAGGGCGCGGTATCGGTCGGCGTGACGATGGACCTGGACGTGGTCTACGTCGAGACCTGCACCTACGAGGAAGGAACGCTCAAGCGCCCCGGCGTGGGCGCCGTGCGCGGCATCCTCGAAACCGCCATGGGCCGCGCCTGGCTGGCGCAGCTGCCGGCCGGCGAGCGCGAGGCCTTCCTGTCACGCGTGCGGCGCGAGCGCCCCGACGAGTTCACCCGCTGCAGCGAGGGCGCGCGCGAAAGCGTGGCGCACTATGCCAAGCGCGGCTTCGCCATCAACCTGGGCGACGCCGGCTTCGGCGTGCTGGCGGTCGGCGTGGCCGCGCGCCTGCACTACGGCCCGCGCCGGCTGCTGTTCAACTGCGCGGTGCCCGGCCTTCGCACGAAGAAGGCGCAGTTGCTCGACACCATCGGGCCGGGGCTGATGCAGCTGGTGGGCGCGGCAGACCGGCAATCAGGCTTGCGCTGAACACCGAAGCCCGCCGCTACGCCTGCGCGCGCCGCCCGAACGAGCGCTTGAAGAGCGGCACGACCCAGACCAGCAGGGTCACGATCGCCAGCCCGACCGCGATCGGTCGGTTCACGAAGCCCAGCAAGCTGCCGTCCGACTTGATCACCGAGGTGATGAAATTCTCTTCCAGCATGCCGCCCAGCACCACGCCCAGGATGGCCGGCGCGATCGGAAAGCCGTTCTCTTCCAAGAGCCAGGCCAGCACGCCGGCCACCAGCATCACGCCCACGTCGAACAGCGAGTTGTTGATGGCGAAGGTGCCGACAATGCAGAACAGCAGAATGATCGGCATCAGCACGTTGCGCGGCACCTTCAAGATGCGCTTGGCCACCTTGATGCACAGGATGCCCAGCGGAATCATGATGATGTTGGCGATGATGAAGAGCATGAACACCGCATAGATGTTCTGCGGATTGGTGGTGAACAGCGTGGGCCCCGGGTTCAGGTTCTTCATGTAGAGCACGCCGATCACGATGGCCGTGATCGAGTCGCCCGGAATGCCGAACACCAGCGCCGGAATCCAGGCCCCGGCCAGCGCGCTGTTGTTGGCGGCGCCGGATTCGACGATGCCCTCCGGATGGCCGGTGCCGAACTTCTGCGGCTCCTTGGAGAACTTCTTGCTCATGGCGTAGGACATCCAGGCCGCGATGTCGGCGCCGGCGCCGGGCAGTGCGCCCACCGCCGTGCCCAGCGTGCTGCCGCGCAGGATCTGCAGCGGGTACTTCTTCGCCAGCGCCCACTGGCCCCGCAGCACGCCGCCCACCTTCTCCACCACCAGTTCGCCCGGCGGCAAGGTGTCGACCGCATGCCGGATCACCTCGGAGATGGCGAACATGCCGATCATCATCGGGATCATGCCGATGCCGCCAGTCATCTCGGTGTTGCCGAAGGTGAAGCGCGGAAAGCCCGCCGGATTGCCCAGGCCCACGCACGCCACCAAGAGGCCCAGCAGCAAGGTGACCAGGCCCTTGAGCGGCCGGTCGGAGGTGATGAAGACGGCACAGGTCAGGCCCAGCAGCACCAGCCAGAAGTATTCGAAGGACGAGAAGTTGAGCGCGAACTCGGCCAGCGCCGGCGAGGCCACGATCAGCACCGCGGTGCCGAACAGGCCGCCGACGGCGGAGAACACCAGGCCCGCGCCCAGCGCCAGCTCGGCCTGGCCCTTGCGCGTCATGGCGAAGGCTTCGTCGGTGTAGGCGGCCGAGGCCGGCGTGCCGGGAATGCGCAGCAGGCAGCCGGGGATGTCGCCGGAGAAGATCGCCATCGCGGTGGCCGTGACCATGGCGGCAATGGCCGGGATGGGCGCCATGAAGAAGGTCACCGGCACCAGCAGCGCCACCGCCATGGTGGCCGACAGGCCCGGCACCGCGCCGACAAAAAGTCCGTAGAGCGAGGCGATCACCATCACCACCAGGGTGGTGGGCTCGAACACCATCGCGAAGGCCTGGGCGAGCGCAGCGGTCGTCAGCATCGGCGCTACCAGGCGATGGGCGTCAGCACGCCCCAGGGCAGCGGCACCCGCAGCAGCTTGTAGAAGGCGAAGTGGATGAGCAGCGAGGCCAGCACGGCCACCAGCAGCGAGCGACCGGGCGCCACGCCCAGCGCCAGCATCAGTGCGAACAGCAGCAGCGAGGCGCAGATCAGGAAGCCCAGCGCCTGCGAGGCCAGCATGTAGAACAGGACGCCGGCAATCACGGTGCAAAGCGCCAGCACGTGGCGCGGCGAACGCGCCCAGTCGCCCAGGCGCAGCCAGGGCGCGGCAGCGCGCTCACGCCAGCCGCGCAGCATCAACAGCGCGCCGCTCACGCAAAGCCCCACCGCGATCAGACCGGGGAAGAGGGCCGGCCCGACCTGCTGCCCCGGGATCTTGGGGTAGCCCTGCACGACAAGCAGCACCGCCAGGCCCAGCGCCAGCAGCAAGGCGCCGAAGATCGCGTCGTTCAGCTTCATTTGGCGATGCCGACCGCCTTCATCGTCGCACCCAGCTCGGCATCCGACTTGGCCATGAACTTGCCGAAGTCTTCCGGCCCGGCATAGGTCACGCCGAAGCCGCGCGAGGCCATGAATTCGGTGTACTCCTTGCTGGCCGCCACCTTCTTGACGGCAGCGGCCAACTTGTCGCGCGCGTCATTGGGAATGCCCTTGGGCGCCACGATGCCGCGCCAGGCGGCCATGGTCCAGTCGCTGCCGATGGCGGCCTTGAGCGTGGGCACGTTGGGGTACAGCCCCGCCGGCTTGTCGGCCATGATGGCCAGACTCTTGACCTTGCCGGCATCGATCAGCGAGCGCGCCTCGGGCAACGAGACCGGCGCGATGTCGACGCCACCCGCCACCATGTCCTGCAGGCCGGGCGCCGCGCCGTTGCTGGGCACCCAGGGCACGGCCGCCGGATCGATCTTCTGGTCGCGCAGCAAGCCGGCGATGGCCAGGTGCCAGATGCCGCCCTGCCCCGTGCCGGAGGCCTTGTGCTTGCCGGGGTTGGCCTTGATCGCCGCCAGCAGCTCGGCGAGGCTCTTGTAGGGCGCGTCGGCGCGCACCTGGATGCCGGCCGGGTCGGCATTGACCAGGCCGATCGGCGTGTAGGAAGCGCCGGTCAGCTCGGTGAGGCCCTGCCAATGCATCATGCCGATCTCCACCGTGGCCAGGCCGATGGTGTAGCCGTCCGGCGCGGCCGAGGCGATGGCGGCATGCCCCACCACGCCGCTGCCGCCGGTGCGGTTGACCACCGTGACCGGCTGGCCCAGGTCTTTCTCGAGCAGGCTGGCGATGATGCGGGCGGTGGCGTCGGTGCCGCCACCGGCGCCCCAGGGCACGATGAGCGTGATGGGCCGCGTCGGGTAACCCTGCGCCAGCGCGGGCGCAGCGGCACTCAGCAAGACCAGGCCGCCGAGGGCGGCACTCGCCAGGTGCGCCAGGCGCGAGAAGAAGGAACGGCGTGAACGAGCGTGCATGCATGTCTCCTGTCATTCTTGGACAGCGATCTTTTTCGCACGCATTGGCGCGGCCGGCACTAGGCGAATCACGGGCTTGCAGTGCCCCAGGCCCTGTGGTGTGAAATCGGTTTCCTGGGGCATCATCGCGCGCCCATGAAAAAAGAAAACATCGTCCCCTTCTTCGCCACCTTGCACGCGGCCAACCCAACGCCCGAGACCGAGCTGGAATACGGCACGCCCTTCGAGCTGCTGGCCGCCGTGCTGCTGTCGGCGCAGGCCACCGACGTGGGCGTGAACAAGGCCACCCGCAAGCTCTTTCCGGTGGCCAACACGCCGCAGGCCATCGTCGATCTGGGCGTCGAAGGACTCGAGGAATACATCAAGACCATCGGCCTGTACCGCAGCAAGGCAAAGCACCTGGTCGAGGCCAGCCGCATGCTGCTGGAACTGCATGGCGGCGAGGTGCCGGCGACCCGTGCCGAGCTGGAGGCGCTGCCGGGCGTTGGCCGCAAGACGGCCAACGTGGTGCTCAACGTGGCTTTCGGCGAAGCCACCATTGCGGTGGACACGCACATCTTTCGCGTCGGCAACCGCACCGGCCTGGCACCGGGCAAGACGCCGCTCGAGGTGGAACTGAAGCTCGAAAAGCGTGTGCCGCCCGAATACCGGCTGCATGCGCACCATTGGCTGATCCTCTTGGGCCGCTACGTCTGCGTGGCGCGCAAGCCCAAGTGCTGGGAATGCGCGGTGGCGACCTTCTGCGACTACAAGCCCAAGACGCCGGCGCCCAAGGCCCGGTGAACCTTCAGGTCGCCTCGATCAGCACCAGCTCGCCCATGGCGATGGTGCGCGTCGGCCAGCGGTCGGCCCGCTCCACCTTGCGCACGCCCTCGTGCAGCAGCAGCACGGCGCGGATCACGCCGGCATGGGTGACCCAGGCCGCGTCCTGGCCGCTGGCGCGCCAGTCGTCGTAGGCATCGCCCACGCGGTCCATGAATCCGTTGGTGCTTTCGCCGCTCCCGCCGGCCGGCGCATGCGCGAAGTCGCGCAGCCAGTCGTCGAACTCGGCGCGCGGGATGTCGTTCCAGGCGCGGCCCTCCCAATCGCCGAAATTCATCTCGGCAATGCGCGTGTCGAACTGCGCCTGCAGGTCCAGGCGCAGCGCCTCCAGTGCAAAAGCCAGCTGCGCGCAGCGCGCGAGCGGCGAGGCATAGAAGTCCAGGCCGGCCGGCAGCTGCGAAGCGGCGCGGGCAGCGATCTCGCGCGAGTGCCGCTCCGAGGCCTTGATGTCCGAGGCGCCATAGCAAGTGCCTTCGGCGCATTCCACCGGACCGTGCCGCAGCAGCCACAGCTTGGTCATGGAACGGCCCGGGGGCTCATGTCGTCCGCACCGCCAATGCCAGGTAGATGGCCAGCTCGCACACCTGCTGGGTGGCGCCCAGGCAGTCGCCGGTGAAGCCCGCAAGCCGCGATCGGAAGCGATGAATGAGCCAGCCAGTGGCGGCGGCCAGCAGCACACCAGCCGCCAGCACATTGGCCAGCGGCTGCGTCGTCCACAGCAGCAGCACCGCCGGCAGCGACCAGGCAGCCGCCACCGCCAGCGAGCCGGCGCTGACGGCATCGGCCAGCGGCTTGGACTTGCCGGCCTCGCCGCCCACGTAGGGCAGCGCGCGCATCACGAACAGGGGCGCGAAGCGCGCCAGCACGTGCGCCGCCAGCACGGCCGCCGCCGCGCCGAGTTCGTCCTGTCCGGCCAGCACCGCCAGCAGCGCCGCCTTGAGGCCGATGGCCAGCACCAGCGCGATGGCGCCGAAGGCACCGACGCGCGAGTCCTTCATGATCTCCAGCGCGCGCAGCCGCTCCCGCGAACCGCCCAGACCATCGGCCACGTCGGCCAGCCCGTCTTCATGGAAGGCGCCAGTCAGCCAGACGGTGGCGACGATGCACAGAAGCGCCGCCGCCAGCGCCCCGGCCTCGCCCGGCAGAAGGACCAGCGCCAGGCCGAACACCGCGGCGCCGACGGCGCCCACCACCCAGCCCACGCCCGGGAAGTGCCCGGCGCTTTCGCGCAGCATGGCCGGGCTGTAGCCGACCCATTGCGCCAGCGCGCCGGTGACCGGGATGCGGGTGAAGAACTGCAGGGCCAGCAGGAAGTGGCGGACACCGCTCAAGGTGTTGCCCCCACGGCACCGCCCTCACCGCCCTCTTCTTCCTTGCGCGACACGCCGGCCGCCTCGAAGCTGGCCATCTCGCGCAGGATGCGGGTGGCCGATTCGAGCAGCGGCCAGGCCAGCGCCGCGCCGGAGCCTTCGCCCAGGCGCAGCTCCAGCCGCAGCAGCGGCACCAGGCCCAACTGGCGCAAGAGCAGGGCATGCCCGGGCTCGGCCGATTCGTGCGCGGCCACGCAGCGCTGCACCACCGCCGGCTGCAGGGCCTGCGCCACCAGCACGGCAGCGCCGGTGATGAAGCCGTCGATCACGATCACGCGCCGCTGAACCGCCGCCTCCAGCACCGCGCCGACCAGGGTCGCGATCTCGAAGCCGCCGAAGGCCGCCAGCGCCGCCAGCGGCGCGCGCGCGCCTTCGTGCAGTGCCAGCACCTCGGCCAGCACGGCGCGCTTGCGCGCCATGCCGGAGGCGTCCAGCCCGGTGCCGGCACCCACGCAGGCATCCAGTTCGACGCCAGCGAGGCGCGCCAGCAGCAGCGAAGCCGCCGAGGAGTTGCCGATGCCCATCTCGCCCAGCAACAACGCATTGCCCGGCAGGCCGCGCACGATCTCGCGGCCGTTGCGGATCGCCTCGTTGCATTGCGCCTGGCTCATGGCCGGGCCCGCCGACGCGTCGGCCGTGCCCGGCGCGATCTTGCGGATCAAGAGGCCGGGCTGCGGCTCGAAGTCGTGGCGCACGCCGCAATCGACCACCGTCAGCGCCAACGCGTGCTGGCGCGCCAGCACGCTCACCGCGGCCCCGCCTTGCAGGAAGTTGTGCACCATCTGCCAGGTGACGTCGCTCGGATAGGCCGAGACGCCGCGCGCCGCCAACCCATGGTCGCCGGCGCACACCAGCATCTGCGGTGCTTGCAGGCACGGCTGCGTATCGCCCAGCACTTGGCCGATGCGCAGCGCGAGCGCCTCCAGCCGGCCCAGCGCGCCCACCGGCTTGGTCTTGTTGTCGAGCGCGCGCAGGAGCGCCGCGGAAAGGGCCGTGTCGTGCAGGTCGGCAACGGCGGGAATGCGTTGTTCTTGGCTTGTTGTTGTCATTCAGTCGATCAGGCCGGGCAGCACGCCGGCGTCGAAATGTTGGTCAATGAAATCGGCGAGGCCGTCGAAAACGTTGTCCAAGGTCGGCACCTGCGAACCATACAACGCGCGCAGCACTTTCGCATCTTCGAACAGGCCGTGCAGGTAGCAGCCCAGCACATTGCCGGCGGCGTTGCGCCAGCCCAGGCCATCGGGCAGCACGGCGTGCGCCAGCTCGCCCGCCGCCGCCAGCGCCGGATGCTGGGCCGTCTGGCCATGGTGGATCTCGTAGCCCTGCAGCGCCACGCCAGACAGCGCGGCCCACGGGCCCGGCACGTTGCCGCCAAAGACGGCTTCGCGCCGGCGCACCGTCTTGTCGCGCTCGAACACCGTCACCAGGGGCAAGAGGCCCAGGCCCGGCGCGTTGCCGTCGATGCCGTGCGGATCGATCAGCGCCTCGCCCAGCATCTGCAGCCCGCCGCAGATGCCCAGCACGGCGCCGCCGGCCTGCGCATGCGCGGCGACGGCGCGGTCCAGCCCTTGCGTGCGCAGCCAGGCCAGATCGCCGCTGGTGTTCTTCGAGCCGGGCAGCACGATGGTGTGGGCGCCTTCCAGCTCGGCCGGCGTGCGCACCCAGCGCAGGCGGATGCCGGGCAGGCCGGCCAGCGGCTGGAACTCGTCGAGGTTGCTGATGCGCGGATAGGCGATCACCGCCACGGTGCGTGCCGTGCCGTCGTGCACGGCCGCGCCGTGTGCGCCTTGGTCGTACAAACCGTCTTCTTCGGGCAGGCCGTGCTGCCACCACATGGGCAGCGTCGCCACGGTGGGCACGCCGGTCAGGCGCTCCAGGTCCTGCGGCGCCGGCGCCAGCAGCGAGGCGTCGCCGCGGAAGCGGTTGAGCACGAAGCCGCGCAGCATCTGCCGGTCTTGTGGCGGCATCAGCGCCCAGGTGCCGTACAGGTGGGCGAAGGCGCCGCCGCGGTCGATGTCGGTCACCAGCAGGCAGCGCGCGTCGGCATGGCGCGCCACCCGCAGGTTGACGATGTCGGACGCCATCAGGTTGATCTCGGCCGGCGAGCCAGCCCCTTCGATCACCACCAGGTCGTTCTCTTCGCGCAATTCATCGAGCGAGCGCGCGATCTGCGGCCAGACCCGTTCGCTGCGGCCGCGCCAGGGCATGGCGGTGAGTTCTTCGTGGACCTGGCCGAGCAGCACCACCTGGCTGTGGGTGTCGCGCTCGGGCTTGAGCAAGAGCGGGTTCATCCGCACGTCGGGCACGGCGCGCGCCGCCAGCGCCTGGAAGTACTGCGCGCTGCCGATCTCGCCGCCCTCCACCACGCGGGCGTTGTTGCTCATGTTCTGCGCCTTGAAGGGCGCCACCTTGAGGCCACGCCGCGCATACCAGCGGCACAGGGCCGTGGCCAGCCAACTCTTGCCGGCGCCGCTGGTCGTGCCCAGCACCATCACACATCGGGATTTCATTGACCCGAGTGTGCATGACGGCGAGCAGCTTGCAGCGGCTAGACCACCCGCACCGAGAGGTTCGGCAAGCCGTCGATATGGATCTCGATCAGGTCGCCGCGCACCACCGGGCCGACGTTCTCCGGCGTGCCCGAATAGATGATGTCGCCCGGCATCAGCTCGAAGGCCTGCGAAAGCCGGCTGATCTGCTCGGCCACCGACCAGATCATGTGCTTGAGCGTCGCGTTCTGCTTGGTCTGGCCATTGACCTTGAGCCAGATCGCACCATCGGCGAAGTGCCCGACCTGGCCGACGGGATGGATCGGGCCCACCGGGGCCGAGTGATCGAAGCTCTTGCCAATCTCCCAGGGTTTCTTCTGGTCGCCCATCTCGCGCTGCAGGTCGCGGCGCGTCATGTCCAGGCCCAGCGAATAGCCGTAGACATGGTCCAGCGCGCTGGCGATCGGGATGTTGCGGCCGCCCTTGGCGAGGGCCACCACCAGTTCCACCTCGTAGTGGTAGTTCTTGGTCAGGCTCGGATAGGGATGGTCGGCCACCGTGCCGGGCTGCACCACCTGGATCGCGTCGGCCGGCTTCTGGAAGAAGAAGGGCGGCTCGCGCGTCGGGTCGGAACCCATCTCGCGCGCATGCGCCGCGTAGTTGCGGCCGATGCAATAGACGCGGCGCACCGGAAAGGCCTGGGTACTGCCGGCGATCGGGATGGTCGTCGACTCGATCTGGAAAGGCGTGCCGGGCGAGCGCGCGGCGCCTGCCGGCAACGCGCAACCGCCGAGGGCACCGCCGGCGGCCGCGACGGCCGATGCGGCCAACAGGCCGCGACGTGAACTGGACATGCTGTCTCCTAAGCTTGGAATAACCGGCCCATCTTGCAAGCCCACGGCAGCGCTGTGCCGCACGCATCTACGCAAAAGCAGGACTGCGGCAACACAGCAGCGGCACGCCTTAGCATCGCGCCATGCCGCCCCGCCCCTCCAACCTGCGCCTGTACGGCATGCAGGAACGCGCCGACCACCTGGACTTCGACATCCGCTTCGAGGGCGCGCGCGACGTGCTGGCGCGCCCGCACCGGCACGAGTACTTTCAGATTCAGGTGAGTATCGAAGGCGGTTCGCAGCAGCTCATCGGCGGCTCCATGCGCCCCTTTTCCGAAGGGCACCTGAGCTTCGTGCTGCCTTATCGCGTGCACGTGGTGCCGCATCCGCCGGGGGCGCGCTACGCCATCGTCAACTTCGACCAGGGCTTCCTCTGGCCGGACTTGGACGTCGCGCCACTGGACCTGGAAGACGTGCCGATCCGCCGCTTGCCCGAACTGGCGCCCTTCCTGTTCCAGGAACATCTGGACTTTCATTTCGCGCCGGATGATTTCGGCCGCATCCTGGGCTGGCTCGATGAGTTGGCTACCCTGAACCAGACCCGGCGCCTGGGCACGACGAGCGCGATTCGCGGCGTGCTGCTCCAGCTGCTGGGCCTGGCCTGCCACCGGCACGAGGAAAAGCTCCTGGCACAGGCCGGCCGCCATCGCGGCCAGCTGTCGCGGCACGATGCGCTGCAGCGCGTGATGGCCTACGTGCGCGAACACCTGCACCAGGAGATGTCGCTCAACGAGGCGGCGGCCGCGGCGATGCTGTCGCCCAACTACCTGGCGCACTTGCTGAAGAAGCAGACCGAGCGCACCTTCACCGAGCTGGTGACCGAGCGCCGGTTGGAGCGCGCCAAGGAACTGCTGCTCACCTCCAGCGCGCGCATCGGCGACATCGCGCAGCAATGCGGCTTTGGCGACGCGGTCTATTTCAGCCGCCGCTTTCGCCTGCAGGTCGGCAGCACGCCCCGCCAGTTCCGGGCCGCGGGCGGCAGCCTCAGAAGCCCCGCAGGTCCGTCACCGGCAAAGGCAGCGCCGGCTGCCCGGTGATCGCGGCCAGGGTCCGGCCGACCTGCTCGACGTCGTTGTCGAAATTGCCGTGATTGGCGCTGATGTGTTGATCGGGCAGCGCTATCGGCACCTTGTCAGGCTCGATGATGCGGGTGCGCGCGCCCAGGCCCGAGGCGGCGGCGGCAGTGCGCCAGTTGCCCAGCGCCTCGCCGGTGGCCGATGACCCGTCCCAGGCCTTGTAGGCCGCGTCCAGCACATTCGCCATGCCCAAAAGCGGCGTGCGCACGTCAGGCTCCAGCGCGTTGGAGACGAAGTACAGCAGCGACTTGCGGTAGATGGCCGCCACGTTGTCGTCGCGCTCGTTCTTGTCCGACAGGATCGACAGGTGCAGCCGCTGCATGAGCTCCCGGTGCGGCGCGTAGTGGCGGTTGGCGAACTGCACCGTGCAGGCTGGCGCATACAGATGGATCGAGGCCACCCGCGCATCGAGCTTGCGCGCCGCCAGCACGCCCAGCAGATGGCCCAGGATGATGGAGCCGGCCGAATGGCCCATCAGGTGGATCTCCAGCTGATCGCCCCAGGTCTGCGCCAGGTTCGAAAGCGCGGTCACCAGCAGGTCGCCGCCGCGCGTGGGGTTGCAGGCGAACTCGGCGTTCTCCTTCATTTCGCTCCACAGCGGACGCGCCAACGGCCGGCCAATGGTCTTTTCCACCAGCATGTCGGAGGCCTCGATCAGGCTGTCACGCAAGCCGCCGGCGCGCGCCGGCTGGCGGCCGAACGCCTCGGTCACGATGTTGCAGATCGACTCCATGAGGCCCGTCTTCCACACCAGGAACAGCGGGTAGCAGCCATTGCCGACGAAGTAGCGCCCCATCGCGCGGGCCCGGTCGATGGCCGAGCTTTCCTTGTTGAGCCCGCCATGCGCGTAGATCACCAGGCGCTTCTTGCCGTCCGGCGACTTCGGGCTGGCCGGGTCGCGGAACCACTGGTCCGGCAGGCCGCAGGCCTGGAACAGCAAGGTGCGGCTGAGCTCGTCCTGCGTCAGGTAGCGGCAGACGCGGCCGTCGTTGCCGAACACCACGCTGTGCTCGTAGGCGCGGGCCTCGTCCCAGACGCTGGCCGGCGCCGCGCCCGCCCGCGCGCGGGCCACGCCTGCGCCGCTGGCCAGCCGGCCCAGCACCACGCCGCGCACCCCCAGCGAGGCGACCCAGGCGTCCATCCCGTTGGCGAACCAGTCCTCGTAGCGCAGCAGCGCAAAACCGCCGGCGCCCCAGCGCTCGCCCCAGGAGTTCTGCACCACGAAGCCGCGCGTGTTGAAGCCCACCAAGGCGAAGGCATGGCCGCCGATCTGCGAAGGCTGGCCGTCGAACTCGATCACCGGCAGGCTGTCGTGCGTGATCTTCCTGCTCTTCACCCAGGGCACGTTCTGCCAGCCTTCGTGCGTGTTGGCCGACACGTACACCGCGCCCACCTCGTAGATGGCGGCCTGCATGTCGGTGATCGACTTGGTGTCGATGCGGTAGTACACGCCCAGGGTCAGGTCGCTGGCGCGCTGCGCATAGCCGTAGCGCGGGCGCGCGATGCCGCTGGCCTCGTAGGGCCAGTCGCCTTCCAGGCAGACGCCATGGTGGAACCAGCCTTTCAGCGCGCCGCGGCAGCTCGAGCCGTCGTAGTCCTCGCCGGCGTACTCGTCATAGCGGCGCGCGAAGTTGTAGAGCATGCGCGGGCTCACCGAATCCAGCTTCACCGGATGCCTGGCCTTGCGCCAGCGCGCGTAGTTGATGACACAGGCCAGGCCGAAGCCGGTGCAGGCGCCCTCCTGGCCCTGGTCGAGGATCAGCCTGGCCTGCGTGTAGATGTGCAGGAAGGCGCCGACTTCCTCGCGCGACGGGTACTCGTCCGGCAGGGTCAAAGGCGGCGGCTGGTAGGGTCGGTCGCGCAGGTCGACCGGGTCCTTGCGCGCATCGAGGGCGCGTGCCGGCTTCACCGGCAGCGCCACCACGGCGGCCACCGCGGCGGCTTTCTTGGCGCCCGCGCGCCGGCGGCCGGTGGCGGCCAGGCCGGGCGCGAGCGGACTGGTGGCCGGGGCCGGCGACGGCGCCGCCACCAGGGGCCAGATGGCGCCCGCGATGTCGAACACGCTCTTGAAGCGATCCAGCCCGTGCGAGCCGCCGTTCACCAGTTTGCGCGCCGCCGCAGTGTTGCCGGCGGCCAGCGCCTTGCGCATCGCGCCCGCATGGTCGGCCAGGTAGCCGGCCAGCAGCAGCGACGCCACCTCGGGCGCGTTGGCCCAGTCGGGGTTGTTCAGCAAGTCGACGCCGATGCGCTCTGAATAGGTCTTGTAGTTGGCCTTGCCGGTGAGCTGCACGAAGCCGCGGCCGCGATAGCGCGCGCCGTCGCCCGGCGCGTTGTTGCCCAGCCTGCCGTCATAGGCGCTGAAGGGCGGCAGCCCGGGCTTGGTATTGAACTGCGAGGGGTATTCCGAGATCGGCAGGAAGCCTTCGCTCTCGGCGCGGATGGTGCCCAGCGCGCCCAGGATCATGGGCCGGTCGGTCAGCTCCAGCGCCGACAGCGCCGCGCAAACGTAGGGCAGGTAGCGCGCGATGTTGGAAGGTTTGGTGGCCGGAAACAGACGCCGCACCGACGCCAGATCCAGCGACAAGGCCAGGGGCCGCGGCTGCGCCAGGCCCAGCAGCACCTGGCAGTAGGGGCCGACGATGCCGTCGGCCAGGATGCCCACGCCGGCCTGCCAGCGCCGCGCTGCGGCTTCGGTGTCGGCGTCGAACACCGCACCCGCCGCCAAGCCCGGAAAGGCCGGCGCATCCGCGCCCAGTTCCGCCGAGAGCCGCGCCTTCAGTGCCTTGACCGCCGCACCCTCGTTGCCCTTGACCAACAGCATGTTCGTCTCCTGTGGCGCCCCCAAGCAGGCGTGGCACCTTAAGCCGCGGCACTCGTTGCGGCAACACGGCAAACGGACTAGGGCCTATGCACGAGGACGGCCTCGTGCAGCGCGTCCTGCGATGCCGGCGGCATCACGTTGAGCCGCACATGGCCGGCCAGGCCCAGCGAAGTGGTATCGCGCAGCTTGATGCCGCGCGTCGTGCGCAGGTGCGCCAACAGAGAAGGCAGATTGCGCACGGTGACAGGCTCGGCGCAGAAGAAGCTGGCATCGCCAGGCAGGCAGCGCCAACCCAGCGATTCGCACACGGCCAGTTGGCGCAGCTTCCACGCGCGCAGCACCGGCAGGCAGCTCGCCAGCCATTGCTGGACTTCGGGCTCGGTCCAACTTTGCAGCAGCGCGACACCATGGGCGCCGATGGGCCAGGACGGCATCAGTGCCTCCAGGGTCCGGGCCAGCGCCTCGTCGTGCGCCGGCGGTGCCAGGGCGTAAGCGGCGCGCACGCCCGTCAGGCCCAGCGCCTTGTTGGGCGTCCACAGCTGCCAGTAGCCGTCGCACGCCGCGGCCTCGCCGCCCAGGCGCAGCGGTGCATAGGCGGCGTCGAGCACGCCCACGGCGCCCGGCGCAAGCTGCGGCGCTGGCGCCGATTGCCCGGTGGGGCTGGCGGGATCGCCATGCCAGACCAGCTGCGCATCGGCCGCCGCCGCCGCTCGCCTCAAGCCCAGGGCCTGCGCCGCCCGCGCGTAGTCGGCATAACCGGGCAGCGGCACATGAACGCCCTGCCCGCCCTGGCGCGCAACGGCGGCCGTCATGCGCACGATGAATTCACTGGCGCTGGCCGCCAGGTGAACCTGCGCCGGACGCACGCCATGGAAGGCCGCGAGGCGCTCGCGCAGTGCGCCATAGGCCGGGTCGGGATAGTGCGCGGCATCGGTCCGTGCCAGCGCGGCCAATGCCTGTGGACAGGGACCGCAGGCATTGGCGTTGGTGGAGAAATCGTGCAGCGGCGTGCCCTGCGCATCGGGCCCGCCGTGCGCGGCATGCGGCGCTGTCATTGCAACTCCGGCCCCGGTCACTGGAGCAGCAACGCGGCCGTGACCAGCGCGCCGGCCAGCGCCACCACGCGCGAGCCCAGCCACAAGGCACGCCCGATGTCGTAGGGCTGCGCCTCCCGGCCCTCGCGATGCAGCACATAGAAATCGGGCTTGCCCAGCCGCACATCCAGCAGCAGTGCCATGGCGCCCATCGGCCAGCCGCTGTTGGGAGAAGGGGTGCGCCGCGCTTCCTTGCAGAGGCCCCGCGGCCAGCGCAGGGCCGCCAGCGCCAGCAGCGCGGCGGTGATGCGCGCCGGAATCCACGACAGCACATCGTCGGCCCGCGCCGCGAATTTGCCAGCCCATTCCCAGACCCGGCCGCCGCGCACGCCGCGGTAGCCCCACATGGCATCGGCCGTGTTGGCAAAGCGGTAGAGCGCGGCGCCCGGCAGGCCGGCGACGGCAAACCAGAACAGCGGCGCCACCAGCGAATCGTTGAGGTTCTCGGCCAGCGATTCGATGGCGCTTTCGCGCACGAGGCTTTCATCCAGGCGCGTCACGTCGCGGCTGACCAGATGCCCCAGCCGGTCGCGGCCGGCCTCCAGCGACTGGGCCAGGGCCTGCTCCACGGCCAGCACTTCGCGCCGCAGCATGCGCCAGGACAGCAGCGGCTTGAGGGCCACGCCCATCAGTGCTGCCGCCGCCCACATCGGCAGCGCCTCTGCCGCCCATTGCACGAGCAGCGCCAGCCCCGCCACCGTGCCGGCGCCCAGGCACCACGCCAGCACACCGGCAAAGAAGCGCTTGAAATCGGCGCCCAGCGGCGTCTCGTCATGCGGCGCGATGTGCCGCCCCATCCAGCCCAGGTAGTGGCCCATCCACACGACAGGATGCCAACGCGCCGGCGGCTCGCCGAAGAGGCGGTCGAGCAGCAGCGCCAGCCACAGCGCGGCGATGCCGACCAGGGCCGGGTCGGAGCGCATCAATCTTCGATGCCGCGTTGCGCCGGGATGCCGGCCTGGAAGGCGTGCTTGACCATCTGCATCTCGGTGACGGTGTCGGCCAGCGCGACCAGCTCCGGCGGCGCGCGGCGGCCGGTCAGCACCACGTGCACTTCGCGGGGACGATCGCGCAGCACACGCAGCACGTCCTCGAGCGGCAGCCAGCCGTAGATCAGCGGATAGGTGATCTCATCCAGCACCACCAGAAAATGCTCGCCCGATGCGATGGCGGCAGCCGCCCGCGCCCAGCCGTCGCGCGCCAGTTGCGCCGACCGCTCCAGGTCCTGGCTCTTCCAGCTGAAGCCGTCACCCAGCCCTTCGATCGGGATGCCGATCTGCTCGAACATGCGGTGCTCGCCGAAGCGGGCACTCGGCACCTTCATGAACTGAAAGATCTTCACCGCCTTGCCGCGTCCATGGGCGCGTAGCGCCAGGCCGAAGGCCGCCGTGCTCTTGCCCTTGCCGTCGCCGGTATTGATGATCAAAAGGCCCCGGCGCTCGCCTTCCGGCTTTTCGTACGGCTTCTCGGTGGGGGGCGTTTCAATCTGCATGGTCGGTTTCCGTAATTCTCGTTTCAATGCGGCAGCACGACCCACTGGCCGGCCACCTGGTGCAAGGCGATGCGATGCTCGAACACGGCGCGCAGCGCCGCGTGGCTCGACGGGTCAGTGCTTGGCCCCTGGTGCACCACACGGCCGCGCTCGAGCACCAGCAGTTCATCGGCCTGCAGTGCCATGCCAAGCTCATGCAGCACGCTCACCACCGTGCGACCGGCCGCGACCAGCGCACGCACGGTCAGCAGCCAATCGGCCTGGTGCGGCGCATCGAGATTGGCCAGGGGTTCGTCCATCAGCAGCACTTGCGCTTCCACCGCCAGCGCGCGCGCCAGCAGCACGCGCTGGCGCTCACCGCCGGACAGTTGCCCGAGCGGCCGTTCGCGCCAGTCCCAGCACTGGGTCTGGCGCATCGCGCGCTCCACCGCCGCCCGGTCCTCGGCGCTCGGCGCGCCCAGCCAGGGCTGGTGCGGCAGGCGCCCCAGCATCGCCACGTCGTGGGCCAGCAGGTCGTCGGCGCCCGGCTCGCTCTGGCCCAGCCAGGCCATCGCGCGCGCACGTGCCTTGCCGGGCCATTGCTGAATATCGCGCCCGTTCAGCTGCACTTGGCCGTGTGCGGGCAGCAGGTGCGCCAGTGCTTTGAGCAGCGTGGTCTTGCCCGCTCCGTTGGGGCCGACGACAGCCGTCCAGCGTCCGCTTGGCAGGGCCAGCGCGGGAACGTCGACGATCAGGCGCCCGCCCAGCCTCACCTGCAGGTCCTGTGCGGACAGCGCGGGCCGTTCGGCGCTCACAGCCGCCTCCTGTGCATCAGCCACAAGAGGTAGCCGCCGCCCAGCACGGCCGTCACCACACCCACCGGCAGTTCCTGCGGCGCCAGCAGCCAGCGCGCCACCACGTCGGCGGCGAGCAGCAACGCGCCTCCCATCAGCGACGCCAGCAGCACCAGCCAGCCATGCGTCGGCTTGATCAAGGCACGCACCAGGTGCGGCGCCACCAGGCCAACGAAGGCCACCAGTCCGACCTGCGCCACGGCCGCGCCGGTGGCAAGCGCCAGCGCCGCGATCAGCGCCATTCGCACCCAGGGCAGCGCCAGGCCCAGGCTGCGTGCGCTGGCCTCGCCCAGCGTGAGCGCGTCGAGCGCGCGCGCGAAACCGATCGAAGGCAGCAGGCACAACGCCAGCGCCGCGCCCATGAGACCGACGCTCTCCCACCCGAGGAAGCCGGTGGTGCCGAGCATGAAGGCCTGCATGGCACGCATGATGTCGGGCACCCACAGCACGACCAGCGACCCGGCGGCCCCGAGCACCATGCCGACCACCACGCCGGCCAGCAACAGACGCAGCGTCTGCTGCACGCCGCGCGCCAGCCCCAGGGTGATCAGCACCGCCAGCACCGCGCCGAGGAAGGCGGCGCCCGTCAGGCCCAGGCGCGCGGCCCATCCGCCGGCTGCCGGCGAGGCACCCAGCGCCACCAGCAACAGCGAGACACCGAAGTGGGCACCCGAGGAGCTGCCCAACAGGTAGGGGTCGGCCAGCGGATTGCGGAACAACCCCTGCGCCAGCGCGCCGCCAAGGCCCAGCAGGGCACCGGCCAGCCAGGCGCCGAGCGTGCGCGGCAAGCGGATGTCGCGCACGATCTGCAGCGCTGCCGCATCGCTGGCAACCAGGCGCAGGCTCTCGAAACCGGTGCTGCCGATGCACAGGCCGAGCGTAGCCAGCACGATGCCGACGGCCAGCAGCCCGAGCGCAAGGCCCGCCTTGGTCATTTGAACCGGTCCTTGAGGCAGTTGGCCATGATCTGCGCCGCTTCGACCATGCGCGGCCCTGGCCGCACCAGCACATCTCCTTCGGCGGCGCTGAAGACGCAGACGCGGTTCGTCCGCACCGCCTCGATTGCCTGCCAGCCCGGACGGCCGGACAACGCCGAGGCATTGCGGTCGCCCACCATGATGAGCTGCGGGTCCGCGCGCACCACGAATTCAGGGTTGAGCTTGGGAAAGGGACCGAGCGCCGCGGGCACGATGTTCTTCGCCCCGAGCCGCAGCAGCGTCTCGCCGATGAAGGAGGCCTCGCCGGCAGCATAGGGCCCGTTGTTGACCTCGAAGTACACGCGCTTGCCGCGCGCGCCGGCCGGCAGCGCGGCGGCAACGTGATCCACACCGGTGTCGAGCTGCCGCCAAAGCGCCTGTGCCTGTGCCTCGCGGCCAAGCGCCTGGCCGAGCTTGCCAAGCACGCGCTCCACATCCTTCATCGACTTGGGCTCCAGCGCCATGACCCGCAGGCCCAGGCCCTCCAGCCGCGGCGTCACGCGCGCCGACTTGGCCAGCAGCACCAGATCCGGCTTGAGTGCGACGATGGCCTCGACGTTGGCATCCTCCAGCCCGCCCAGATGCGGCAGCGACTGCACCGAGGCCGGCCAGTTGGAGAAGGTGTCGACCCCGACCAGGCGGTCGCAGGCCTGCAGCGCGCACACCGTCTCCGTGAGCGAGGGCAGCAGCGAGACGATGCGCTGCGGCGGCTGCGGCAGGCTGATCTCGACTCCGCGGTCATCGCTCAGGCTGGCCGCGAAGGCGGTGCCGACCCATCCGAGCAGCGCCGCAAGGCACAGGCCGCGCCAACTCACCGGGGAGCCCCCTTCAGGGCGAGCGGCAGCCCGGCCGCCATCAGAGTAACGCGCTCGCAGGCGGCCGCCACGCGCTGGTTGAGCAGGCCCAGCGCGTCGACGAAGGCACGCACCTCGCGGCCCAGCGGGATCACCCCCAGCCCGATCTCGTTGCCGATCAGCACCACCGGGCCACGCGCGTCGGCGAGCGCAGCCAGCAGTGCGTCGGTCTGCGCGCTCGCATCGAAGGAAGAAGTGGCCTGGGTTTGCTGCATGGCGGGCATCAGTACGTTGGTGAGCCAGAGTGTGAGGCAGTCGACGACCAACAGCGTCTGCGGAGAGTCGAGCGCACGCAGCGCGCCGGCGACGTCGATCGGCTCTTCCACGGTTTCGAGGCGCGGCGCTCGCGCCATCCGGTCGGCGCGGTGGCGGGCAATGCGCTCGCGCATTTCCTCGTCGTGAGCCTGGCCGGTGGCGATCAGGACTGCGCGGTGCGCCGGCGACTGGGCGAGCCAGTCGCCGGCGAGCGACTCGCCACGCCGCGACTTGCCGCTCTTCTGGCCGCCCAAGATCAGCTCGCGGCCTGCCGACATCAGCGCGGCGCCCACTTCACCGTCAGGTAGCCGGCCAGCCCGCGCTGGTTGTAGCCATAGGCGGTCTCGTAGGTCTCGTCCGTGAGATTCGCGACGCGGGCCTGCACGGCCCAGGCGGGCGTGATCTTGTACTCGGCGAACAGGTCGATCGTCGTGTAGGCATCGAGCTTCCGGTTCGCGGAATTGGCCACATCGTCATAGCGCGTGCCGACGTACAGCGCCGTGGCGCCCATCTTCCAGGACCCGACCGTGTAGTCGATACCGAGGTTCGCCTGGTTCTGCGCGCGGCGCGGCAGCAGCTTGTCCGTGATCTCGTTGCGTGGGTCGAGGTAGTCGTAGCTTGCATGCAGGCCGAGCGCATCGACAGTGCCGTCGTAGCTCAGCGTCGCGCCCTGGATGCGGGCGCGCGGGATGTTCTGCGGGAGCGTGGTGTTGGTGATGAAGCCGCGGATCTTGTTGTCGTAGCCCACCAGCTTCACGCTGTGCGCGCCCTCGGTCCACTGGACACCCAGTTCGGCGTTCTTGCCCTCTTCCGGCTGCAATGCCGGATTGCTGAAGCCCGGGAAATACAACTGGTTGAAGGACGGCGCGACGAAGCTGGTGCCGTAGGAGCCGTTGACACGCCAGTTCTGCGTGATGCGGTAGCCGTAGCCGGCGAACCAGGTGTTTTCGCCGCCGAACTGCGAGTTGTCGTCGCGCCGCAGATTGACCTGCCAGCTGTGCGCGCCGGCGTTGCCGTTCAGGCCGACGAATCCCGAGTTGATGGTGCGGCTGTCGACCGTGTAGGCGGTGCTGCTGTTCACACTCTGGTGCAGGCTCTCCAGGCCAGCCACGACGGTGCCGATCGGTGTTGCGATGTCGTTCTGCCAGGTGTACTGGTCCTGGGTCGTCTCGAAGACGCCCGGCAGGTTGAAGGGCGTGGCCACCACCGCGTTCGACTTGTCCGTGGCGCGCGAAGCGCGCAGCTGCGTCGTCCAGTTGGACATGACCTTGCCGCGCACGCCGACGTAGCCGGTCTCGGTGCGCAGCTTGCTCCAGGTGTCGCGGCCCGGGCCGTCGTCGAAGTGGTTCTCGCCGGCGGAGTACAGAACGCCGCCGTCGATCTTCCAGTCGGGGTTGATCTGGAAGCCGAGCGAGAGGTTCGCCGCGTCCTGGTAGTAGGGGTCGCGGTCGGGGTTGAAATTGCCGAACGGCACCTTCTGGTTGGTCGAAGAGAAGCCCTTGTCTCGCGTCTTCTGCACGTCGAGCGAATAGGTGAAGGCGTCGGCGGCGCCACTGAAACCGGCTGAGCCCTGGGCATAGCTGTCGCTGCCGACGGTGACCGAAGCGCGCGGTTGGAACGCCGGCTCGCCGGGCTTGGCCTTGCGCATGAACACCTGCACGACGCCACCCACGCCATCGCTGCCGTACAGCGCCGACGCCGGCCCCTTGACCACTTCGATGCGCTCGATCATGTCGACCGGGATGTTGTCCCAGATCGGTGTGCCCGCGGTGGCCGAGCCGTAGCGCACGCCGTCGATCAGGAGGATGGTGTGGCGCGCATCCGTACCCCGGATGAACACGCCGCTGTTCTTGCCCGAGCCGCCATTGGCGGTCATCTGCACGCCGGCCGTGCGCGCCAAAATCTCCGGCAGCGTGCGGTCGTTGAGCTGCTCGATCTGCTCGCGCTCGATCACCACGACGTCGGACAACAACTGGTCCGCGCGGGTCGGCGTTCGGGTGGCGGTGACCACAGTTTCGGCCAGGGCGCCGGTGGTGGATTGAGCGTGGACTGGCAGCGCGGCGGCAAGGGCCAGGGCAAGCGTGGACGCACGTGTCTGAAAGCACGCGTTGGATTCGCAGGTGGGCATGATGGTTGAAACACTCACGGAGAACTACCCGTCGCCGGCTTCCCCGCCGGCACTTGGGCATATGGCCGCCGGGCTTGAGGCTCGGCAGCCGCGTCGTTGGCCGGTATCCGGGCTGGCAGCGCAGCTCTCATCGCCTTCCCAGGCACCTGTTTCAGGGCGCCCAGTGGCTGAATGATGAAAGTGGAGAGGCGCAAGAAAAAAACTCGCGGCTTCCGGCTGTTTGACCGTTGCGGGGGCAGCGCAGGCGGGCGTCGCCGTGTGGACGGCGGGGAGCTCCTGCTTCCCGTTGAACTGCGCCGCGTGAACCACGGCGCGAGCACCAACGGGCGCGATTCTAGCGATGCGCCCACGCATGGCCTTGCCGTGGCCCCTTGCTTTCATCGTACGATTGCGCGATGCGGGCAGCTTCGGCCGCGCGAAAGGATCACGACGTGTCGATGCCCATGGCTCCTGGCGAGCTGCAGGAGCCGCGCCCGGCGCCGGCGAATTTCCAGGCCTTTCTTGCGTCGCTGTTCCTGTCCAAGATTGCCGACCAGATCCTCTTGTTCCTGGTTCCGCTGGTGGTGTTCCAGACGACGCAGGACGTGGGCTGGTCGGGCCTGGCCTTCGCGCTGGAAACCTTCCCGCGCTTCCTGTCCTTTCCCGTTTGCGGCGCGCTGTGCGACCGCGTCTCGCCGGTGCGCCTGATGCGCTGGAGCCAGCTCTGGCGCGGCGCGGTGTGCGTGGCGGGCGCACTGCTGGGCCATGCCTTCGGCGGCGTGGGTTGGCTGATCGCCGCGTCCGCCATCTGCGGCGTGCTGACGACCCAGGGCCTGATGGCGCAAGAGGTGATCCTGCCGCGCGCCTTCCACCAGCACCGCTTCGAAAAAGTGCTGGCCTATTCGCAAACCGCCGACCAGTCGGGCGCGGTGCTCGGGCCCGTGCTGGCCGCGCTGCTGCTGGCGTGGGGACCCTGGCAGGCGGTGGTGGGCGGCACGGCGGCGATCTTCCTGCTGGCCGATGCCGCCGCAAGCTACTGGCGACGGGGCTTGCGCGCTGATGACCTGGGCCCGCACGCCGGCCATCGCGGCAAGCACCTGGTCGGCGACCTGGTGGCGGCAGCGGCGCATCTGATCCGCCTGCCGGGGCTGCGCAGGCTCGTGATCCAGGCGGCCGGCGTGAATCTCGTCGTCGGTGTGACCTTGGCCAGTTCGGCGGCGCTGGTCACCGGCCTGCACGCGCAATCGACCGCCTGGTACGGCGCGCTGCAGACCGCCGGCGCCACCGCAACGGTGCTGATCCTCATGGGCATCGCCCACACGCGCATCCCGGCGCACCGGCTCGGCCTGGCCGGATTCATGCTGATTGCGCTGGGCGGCCTGCTCACCGCAGTGAGCACCGCCGCATGGGGCTACGCGCTCGGCTTCCTGCTGGTGATCGGCTTCGACAAGATGTTCAGCATCTACATGCGCAGCAGCCGCCAGCGCATCATTCCGGCGTCCGACTACGGCAAGACGACCGGCGTGATGGCCTTGCTCAACAACCTCGCACAGCCGCTGGCCGGGCTGGCAGTGGGCGCCTTCGCCGCGCCATGGGGCGTGGGCAGGGTGATCCTCGCGCTGACCGCGGCGATGCTGGCGCTCGGCGCGCTTTCCATGCTGGCCGGGCGCGCCGCCGCCGAGCGCGTGCGCGCCGGTTGACGGTGCGCATCGCCCCCTACAATCAAAACCATGTCCGCCGCCAGCCCCATCGACCAGATCGCCGAGCGAGTCGAGCGCCTTCTGGTTCGCCACGAAGAGGTGCAACGCACCAATGCGCTGTTGCAGGAACAGGTCGAGGTATTGACGCGCGAGCGCGACGCCCTCAAGTCGCGCCTGTCCGCGGCCCGGGCACGGCTGGACGCGGTGCTCGAGAAGCTGCCGCTGGACGAGCCCTCTTCCTCTTCTTCGAATGACGCGCATCAGGCATGAAGCACATTGACGTACAGATCATGGGACAGAGCTACGTGCTTGGCTGTCCCGAAGGCGGAGAGCCGCAACTGCGCGAAGCCGTGGACCGTGTGGATTCCGCCATGTGCAAGATCCGCGACGCCGGCAAGGTGAAGGCGCGCGACCGCATCGCGGTGCTGGCTGCGCTGAACCTGGCTTTCGACCTGGGGCAAGTGGAAAAGGCCAAGGCGGCCCCGGCCAACGATGCCCAAGCGCCGGCGCCGGTATCGAGCAACGAAGCCACCGATCCGCGATTGACGCAACTGGTGCAGCGCCTGGACCAGGCGCTCGCCGGCGACGGCCACCTGCTGTAGGAAATATTCGCGGGAGCGTCACACCGAGGCGCGTAAAATCGCATCTGTCTGCGGTGCGCGTTGGGCTTTATATTTCCTTGAACCAATGCTCTATGGAGCCCGGGCTTGGTAAATTGCTTGGCGGGCGTGATCATCTCGCGTCAGATGAACCCGAAGCCCTGCTGCCCTCGCCCACCTGAACCCTGCGTTCAGGATGACGGTCCAGCGGCATTCGCAGACACCTTTTTCCCTTGAAAAAAGCCTCCCTTCGCGGAGGCTTTTTGCCTCCTTGCGGGCGGCTTTTCCATGCCTTGCATCGACCTCGGGCAAACCCTCGGTTCACCCGGTAAAATACCCGGGTCGTTCACCCTGATTCACACTGATTCCGAGCAACGGCCCCGACTTCCGGGGCCGTTTCTTTTGTCCTGTCCGAAAGCCTCCAGCTGATGTCGATCGAACCGCTTCTCGTCCTCGAACTTGCCCTGCTGGGCATCGGCACGGGCTTCCTGGCGGGGCTTTTGGGCATCGGCGGCGGCATGGTGATGGTGCCATTTCTCACCATCATCCTGAGCGAGCGTGGGGTGGCTTCGGGGCTGGCGGTGAAGATGGCGATCGCCACCTCGATGGCCACCATCATCTTCACCTCCATCTCCAGCGTGCGCGCGCACCATCGGCACGGCATGGTGCGCTGGGACAGCGCACGCCGCCTGGCGCCCGGCATCGTGCTGGGCAGCCTGGCGGGCAGCATGGGCGTGTTTGCGCTGCTCAAGGGCCACTGGCTGGCGATCTTCTTTGCCCTCTTCGTCGCCTTCTCGGCCACCCAGATGTTCCTCGACAAGAAGCCGGCGCCCTCGCGCCAGATGCCCGGCAGCGCCGGCCAGCTGGCGGCGGGCGGCCTCATCGGTTTTCTCTCGGGCCTGGTGGGCGCGGGCGGCGGCTTCATCAGCGTGCCCTTCATGACCTGGTGCAACGTGGCCATCCACAACGCGGTGGCCACCAGCGCGGCCCTGGGCTTTCCGATTGCGGTGGCCAACGTGGTCGGCTACATCGCCAGCGGCAGCAGCGCCACCGGTCTGCCGCCCGGCGCCTTCGGCTACATCTGGCTGCCCGCGCTGGCCGTGATCGCGCTGTGCAGCGTGTTCACCGCGCCGCTGGGCGCGAAGGCGGCGCACGCCCTGCCGGTGAAAAGGCTCAAGCGCGTGTTCGCCAGCATTCTCTATGTCCTTGGCGCCTACATGCTTTGGAAGGGTTTGACGGGGCACTGAGTACCATCGGGATGCACGGCGCGCACGCCGCCTGCACCGCAACTTCAGACAACGAGAGGTACTCATGAAGATCATTCTTGCCGTCGACGGCAGCGCCTACACCACCAAGGCCATCGACTACGTGGCCGCCAACCGCGGCATGTTCGTGGACGGCCAGGACCTGATCCTGGTGCACGTCTGCCCGGGCATTCCTGGCCACGTGGCGCGCCACGTCAGCAAGGATGTGGTGCAGGACTACTACACCGAAGAGCAGACCAAGGTGATCGAACCGCTGAAGACGCTGCTGGCCGACCGCGGCATTGCCAACTACAAGGTCGACGCGCGCCACGGCCACGCGGCCGAGGAGATCATCGAGTCGGCCACCCACAACGGCGCCGGCCTGATCGTGATGGGCACGCATGGCCACGGCCTGTTCGGCCGTGCCTTGATGGGCTCGGTGGCGACCAAGGTGGTGGCCGAGAGCAAGGTCTCAGTCCTCTTGGTCAAATGACCGCCTCCCGGCTTTTCACTTCGCTTCGCTGCGTGTAATTCGCCACCTCCCGAGGAGGGGACCTCACCTGCGGCCCGGCGAAGCCGGTTCCGCGGTGTGGGACTGGTACTCCCAAAAGCAAATTTCAGTTCAGGAAGAGATTTTTGTACTGGTCGCGCAGCAGGGCCTTCTGCACCTTGCCCATGGTGTTGCGCGGCAGTTCTTCCAGCACGAAGCAGCGCTTGGGAATCTTGAAGTTGGCGAGCTTGGACTTGAGCTCGGCCAGGATGGCATCGGCGTCCAGCCTGGCGCCCGCCTTGAGCGTGACCAGCGCCACTCCCACTTCGCCGAAATCCGGATGCGGGGCGCCCACCAGGGCGCTTTCGGCCACGCCGGGCAGCTCGTTGATGTAGCCCTCGATCTCGGCCGGGTAGACGTTGTAGCCGCCGCTGATGATCAGGTCCTTGCTGCGTCCGACGATGCTGATGTAGCCGCGCGCATCCACCTTGCCCACGTCGCCGGTCTTGAAGAAGCCGTCGGCGGTGAACTCTTCATTCGTCTTCTCCGGCATGCGCCAGTAGCCCGCAAACACGTTGGGGCCCTTGACCTGGATGCCGCCGATCTCGCCGGCGCCCAGGTCGCGCCCCTCGTCGTCCCGCACGCGCAGCTGCACGCCGGGCAAGACAAAGCCCACGGTGCCGCCGCGCCGCTCGCCCTGGGCCGGGTCGTAGGGGTTGGAGGTGAGCATCACCGTCTCGCTCATGCCGTAGCGCTCCAGGATGGTGTGGCCGGTGCGCTCGCGCCATTCGTTGAAGGTCTCGATCAGAAGCGGCGCCGAGCCCGAGACGAAAAGGCGCATGTTGCGCACGGCCGACTTGTTCAGCGCCGGCTCGGCCAGCATGCGCACGTAGAGCGTGGGCACGCCCATGAAGACGGTGGCATCGGGCAGCCGCGCCACGGTCTTCTTAGGATCGAACCTGGAAAACCAGATCATCTTGCTGCCGTTGAGCAGCGCGCCATGCATGGCCACGAAGAGCCCGTGCACGTGGAAGATCGGCAGCGCGTGGATCAGCACGTCGCCCTTGCGCCAGCCCCAGCAGTCCTTGAGTACCCGCGCGTTGGACAGCAGGTTGCCGTGCGTCAGCATGGCGCCCTTGCTGCGGCCCGTGGTGCCGCTGGTGTAGAGGATCGCGGCGAGGTCGTCGGCGCCCCTGCTGGCTACCGCGTGCCGGTCGCTGCAGCGCGCGGCCGCTTCCAGCAGGCTGCCGCTGCGGTTGTCGTCCAGGGTGAAGACATGGCGCGTGCCGGCGGCCTGCGCAATCTTGCGCACCCACGGCTCGTTATGGCTGGAACACACCACCACCGCCGGCTCGGCGTTGCCGATGAAGTAGTCGATCTCGGCGCTCTGGTAGGCGGTGTTGAGCGGCAGGAAGACGTAGCCCGCGCGCAAGGTGGCCAGATACAGCATCATGGCTTCGACCGACTTTTCCACCTGCACCGCGACGCGTGCGCCGGGCTCCAGCTTCAGGCTGTCCAGCAGGTTGGCGATCATGGCGCTGGCGCGCTCGAGGTCGCGCCAGGAATAGTGGAGGCCGTTGTCGGTCTCGACCGCGACGGCGTCGAGGTCGGCGGGAAAGGCGGCGCGCAGGGCTGCGTACAGGTTGGCGTTGGTCTTCATCGTCAATCAAGCTCAAAAATTGGGAACGCGCTTTTCCAGAAAGGCGGCGATGCCCTCGCGGTGTTCGGCCACGCCGGCGTAGCGGTAGGCATCGGCCAGCAGTCCGGGCGGTACCTGCGCAGCCTGCAGCGCGGCAAAACTGCGCTTGTTCGCGCGCGCCGCAATTGGCGCGAGTTCGAGGATGCGTTGGGCGCTGGTCAGGGCCTCGCCGGCCACGTCGCCATCGGGCAGCACGCGCAGCAGGAAGCCGGCGTCGTACAGGCGCTCGGCCGAATGCACGCCGGCGCAAAAGAGCATGTCGCGCGCCAACACGTCGCCGACGGCGCCACGCACCAGTGCGGCCTCGCGCGGCGCCATCGGAAAGCCCAGCTTGGCAATGGGCGCGCCGAAGCGGCAGGCACTGCCGGCCAGGCGGATGTCGCAGCAGCTGGCGATCTCCAGGCCGGCGCCCATGCAGGCGCCCTCGATCTGCGCCACCAGCGGCACCGGGCAATCGAGCAGCGCCTGCAGTGCGCCCCAGACCTCCGCTTCGTGGAAGTTGGCCAGCGTCCCCTCGTCGAAGCGGAAGGACGGATATTCGGAGATGTCACCGCCAGCGCAGAAGGCGCCGGCCTCGCCCCGGATCAGCACGCAGCGAAGCTCGCCGTCGGCGTTGAGCGCGTCGAAGGCCGCGCGCAGTTGCAGCCACATGGCGCGCGTCATGGCGTTCAGGCGCGCCGGATTGGACAGCGTCACGAAGGCCAGGGCGCCCTCGCGCTCCACGCGGATTTCAGGTGCAGGTGCAGCCAGCTTCACTCCAGCACGGCCCCCGACGACTTGACGACGGCCGCCCAGCGCTTGACCTCGGTGCCGACGAAAGCGGAGAACTGCGCCTGCGTGATCGTGGGGATCTCGGCGCCGTTGTTGGCCCAGATTGCCTTGATCTCGTCGCCCGCCAGCGACTTCTTCATGTCCTCGATGATGCGTGCCTGCACGTCGGCCGGCGTGCCCTTGGGTGTCCACAAGCCATACCAGGTGGTGACGGTGTAGTCGGGCAGGCCCACCTCGGCCGCGCAGGGCACGTCCGGGAAGGCCGGGTTGCGGCTCTTGCCAGACACCATCAGCGCCTTGATGCGGCCGGCCTTGATGTGCTGCGCCGAGGAGCCCAGGCCGTCGAACATGCAATCGACGTTGCCCGCGATCAGGTCCTGCAGCGCGGGCCCGGCGCCGCGGTAGGGAATGTGGGTGATGAAGGTGCCCGTCTGCTGCTTGAACAGCTCGCCCGCCAGGTGGTGCGAGGTGCCGGCACCGGCCGAGGCGTAGTTGAGCTTGCCGGGATTGGCCTTCACGTAGGCCAGGAAGTCCTTGAAGTTGTTGGCGGTGACGCGCTTGGGATTCACCACCAATACCTGCGGCACATTGGCCAGCAGCATCAGCGGGATGAAGTCCTTCTCGATGTCGTAGTCCAGCTTGGGGTACATCGAGGGCGCGATGGCATGGTGCACAGCACCCATGAACAGCGTGTAGCCGTCAGGCTGCGCCTTGGACGCGATGCTCGCGCCCAGCGTGCCGCCGGCGCCGCCGCGGTTGTCCACCACCAGGGTCTTGCCCGTCACCTTGGAGAACTGGGCCGACAGGGGCCGCGCGAAGGCGTCGGTGCCGCCGCCGGCCGGAAAAGGCACGACCAGGGTCACCGGCTTGGCCGGCCAGGGCGACTGCGCCAGGCCTGCGAGGGGCCAGGCCGCGAGCCCCGCGGCCCCGAGAAGAATTTCGCGTCGATGAATGGTGCTGTTCATTGCTTGTGTCTCCAGTCTTTTTTAGTCGGAAGTCGTCGAAGAAAAGAATCAGGCGCGCAGACCATCGATCTCGCGCGAGACGGGCACCCGCCCCTGCGCCAGCAGGGCGCGGTGCTTGTCCAGCCGCTTCAGGTCGTACAGGTAGTTCACCATGAGGCCGAAGGACTGCTTGAGGCCCTTGGCCGACGGGTCGCCGGCCCAGTTGAGCCGCTCCACCCGCGCGCCGTTGCCCAGGTGAAAGCGTGCCACCGGATCGGCCGCCTGGCCATCGGGCAATTCGCGCCCCAGGTAGCGGGCGGCGGCGCGCAGCAGCAGCTGGCGCACCGGCGATTTGGCCTCCAGCGCCAGGGCCTGCTCTGCCGCATGCATCAGGTCGGCCGGCGCGGGCTTGTCGACGCCCAGGGCGCGTGCCAGCTCGGTGCTGCGTTTCTCGTCCAGCCCGTCGAGCAGCTCGCCCGCATGCTTGCCCAGCCAGCTGCGAAAGCCCGGGATCGGCGAGAGCGTGGCAAAGACCTTGAGCTTGGGAAACTCCGCGCTCAGGGTCTCGACCACCCGCTTGATCAGCGAATCGCCGAAGCTCACGCCGCGCAGGCCGGTCTGGGTGTTGCTGATCGAATAGAAGATGGCGGTGGTGGCGCGCGCAATGTCGCCCACCGCGGCGGCCTCGTCCAGCAGCGGCGTGATGCCGTCGCTGATGTGGTCGACCAGCGCCACCTCGACGAAGATCAGCGGCTCGCCGGGCATGCGCGGGTGGAAGAAGCCGTAGCAGCGGCGGTCGCTGTCGAGCCGGTTCTTCACGTCGGCCCAGCTGCGGATGTCATGCACCGCCTCGTAACGAATCAGCTTTTCGATGAGCGAGGCGGGCGAGTCCCAGCTGATGCGCCGCAGGTCGAGAAAGGCGACGTCGAACCAGGTGGAAAAAAGGTGCTCCAGCTCGGCCTCCAGCGCGACCAGGCGCGAATCGCCCTTGAGGTGCGGCAGCAGCTCGGCGCGCAGGTCGATCAGGAAGCGAAGGCCGGGCTCGCCCACCGCGAAGCGCTGCAGCAGGCGCGCGCGCGGCGACACCAGGGCACGGCGCAGGTGAACTTCGGCGTGCCCCGCTTCGGCGCCTTCGACCACGGCGTCGTAGTGCTCGCGTGCGGCCTGGATCTTCTTGGCGTCGGGGGCGAAGCGCTCGCTCATCAAAAGCCAGACATCGCGCCGCTCGCCGGCGTCCAGGCCCGCGTACCACTGCGCCACGGCAGCGGCTCGGCGGCCGGCCTCCACCTCGCTGATGCGCGAATCGACCACCGCCTGCAGGTCGGCCAGGGCCCGGCGCAACGCGCGCGGCGACAGGCCTTCGCCAAAGCGGCGCAGGGTGGCGGCCATGCGCACATCCAGCGAGCGCTCGGCCGGCTTGGCGTCGGCGGAAGAGGCGGAGGAAGTGGCGCGCATGCCGGGCGCCATGCGCAGGAGGGTGGTGCTGTTCATGTGGTTGCAATCCTCGTGGTCTGCAAGAGCGCCACGGCACGCAGCGCCTCGCGTTGTCGGTTCAGGTGGGTGCGCATCGCGGCTTCCGCGCCCTCGCTGTCGCGTGCCTTCAGTGCGGCAAACACCGCCAGGTGCTCCGACAGGCTCTGCTCCAGCCGGCCTGGCGCACGCAGCTGCTGCAGGCGCGCCAATTTCAGTATCTTGCGCAGATCGCCAATGACCTGGGCCAGCCAGCGGTTATCGGCCAGCAGGATGATGGCTTCGTGAATGGCGAAATTGGCGGCGTAGTACTCGTTGATGCGGTGTGCCTTGGCATGCCGCTCCAGCTTGTCGTGCAGCACCTCCAGCGCGGCGATGTCGGCGTCGTTGGCATTGCGCGCCGCCTCGAAGGCGCAACGGCCCTCGAGCAGCGCGATCACCGGAAAGATTTCGTCCAGGTCGCGCTGGGTGACTTCGCTGACAAAGCAGCCGCGCCGCGGTTCGTGGCGCAGCAGGCCTTCGGCGGTGAGCACCTTCAGCGCTTCGCGCAGCGGCGTGCGCGAGATCTCCAGCCGGGTGCACAGCGCCGCCTCGTCGACGAAGCTGCCCGGCGCCAGGCGGCCGGCGAAGATTTCCTCGCGCAGACTGGCGGCGACCTCGTCGTGAAGGGAGTTATGGACCACGCGCATGTTGAAATCCGGCCTTCGCTCGACTCCTTGCAAGGCGCCTTGCCAATGACGGCATCGGCGCCACGAACTGGAAATTTTCGATAATTACGCGTAATTATGAAAAGGACGAATGCATCTGGCAAGCCCTTGCCCCCAAAACCACGCCGCCGGGTGCGCGCCATATCACCGCTGCCGATGCGCGACGGCGTCAGCGCCAGCTGGGTGTCGCTGCCGGCCGGCCCCTGGGCCCGCTTCGGCGATTTCTTTGCCGAGCGCTTCCCGCTGGTGACGCGCGAGGACTGGCGTGCGCGCATGCGCGTGGGCGAAGTGGTCGACGCAGAGGGCGGGCCGATCGACCCGGACGACGCCTACCGCCCTCACCTGCGGCTGTGGTACTACCGGGCGCTGGAGCAGGAGGACGCCATCCCCTTCGAAGAAAGCGTGCTGTTCCAGGACGATTTTCTGGTGGTGGCCGACAAGCCGCATTTCCTGCCGGTGGTGCCAACCGGCCGCTATCTTCAGCACAGCCTGCTGGTGCGGCTCAAGCGCAAGCTGGGCATCGAGACCCTGGCACCCATGCACCGGATCGACCGCCTGACCGCCGGGCTGGTGCTGTTCTCAGTGCAGCCACCCACACGCGACCGCTACCAGAACCTGTTTCGCGAGCGCGCCGTGCGCAAGCACTACGAAGCGATCGTGCCCTGGCAAGAAGGCGCCATCGTGCCCAGCGTGCATCGCAGCCATCTGATGGACGACGCGTCGTTCCTGCGCACGCGCGAGGCGCCCGGCGAGGCGAACTCCGAGACGCACATGAAACTGCTGGAAGTGCAAGGCGGCCATGCGCGCCTGCTTCTCTCGCCGGTGACCGGCCGCAAGCACCAGCTGCGCGTGCATTGCGCGGCGCTGGGCATGCCGATCCTGCACGACGACTTCTATCCGGTGCTGCGCCCGGCCGGCAGCGACGATTACGCGCGGCCGCTGCAACTGCTGGCCAAGTCGGTGTCCTTTGTCGATCCGATCACCGGGCAGGCGCGCCGCTTCGAAAGCCGCCGCACGCTGGATTTCGAGACCCAGGCGCCCGGCTGAAAAAGCTCAGCGCTGTGCCAGCGCGGCCGGCGCGTTGCGCCCCGCGCTCCAGTAGAGCCATGCGCCAAAGGCCAGCATCGGCACGCACAGCCACTGGCCCATGCTCATGTTGAGCGCCAGGAGGCCCAGGAAGTCATCGGGCTCGCGGAAGTACTCGGCGATGAATCGCATGGTCCCGTAGCCGATCAGGAACATCGCCGACACGCGGCGTTCCAGCCGGGGCTTGCGTGCATAGAGCCACAGCAGCACGAAAAGCAGCAGGCCTTCCAGCAGGAACTGGTAGACCTGCGAAGGGTGGCGCGGCAGCATCGAGCCGCTTTGCGGAAACACCATGCCCCAGGGCAGATCCGGGCTCGAGAAGCGCCCCCACAGCTCGCCGTTGATGAAGTTGCCTACGCGCCCCGCCGCCAGGCCGGTGGGCACGCAGGGCGCAACAAAGTCCATCACCTGCCAGAAGGGCCGCGCACGCGAGCGCGCATACCAGACCATGGCGCCGATCACGCCCAGCAGGCCGCCATGAAAGCTCATGCCGCCCTGCCAGACGAAGAAGATCTCCAGCGGATGCGTGAGGTAGTAGCCCGGCTTGTAGAACAGGCAATAACCCAGGCGCCCGCCGATGACCACGCCCATCACGCCCAGGAACAGGATGTCTTCCACGTCCTTGCGCGTCCACACCGTGGGCGCCTTGACCGAGCGGAAAGGCTCGTGCGCAAGGCGCCGCGTGGCCAGGAAATAGAAAAGCCCGAAGGCGGCGAGATAGGTCAGGCCATACCAGTGGATGGCGATCGGCCCGAGTTGCAGGGCAACCGGGTTGATCTGTGGGTACATCAGCATCGGGCTATTGTGCCAAGGCCTTTGGGCTCAGATAGGCGCACAGCCTTTCGCGGGTGATCTGGTAGATCGCCTCCTCCTTGTGCACGGCGAAGCCGAGCCGCCGGTTGATGGACAGCATCGCCGCGTTGGCCTGCGCATTGAAGGTATTCACCATCTGCACTTGCGGCAGTCGTTGCTGCACCAGCAGCAGCATGCGCGCCTTCACGGCCTTGGCGAGCCCAAGGCCGCGCCAAGGCGCCGCAACGGCCGTGAGCGCCTGGTGCAGCCGGTCCGGAAAGCGCTGGTCCCAGCTGGCGTCGCAGACCGCCGCCAACTCGTCGCCGTCGCGCAGCAGCACCATCAAATGCTCGCCGCCGCGGCGGTCCATGTCCGCGTACCAGGTCTCGTAGCCCTCGAGCTGGTAGCGGATACGCGGCTGGTCCAGCGTGTCCAGCGGTTGCTGGTTGATCAGCACCGTCAGTGGCCCCATCAGTGGAGCGAGGACGTCCATCGGCACGCGCCCGGCATGAAGCTCCCATCTCAGGCCGACCGTGCGCGGATCGCGCGACAACGTCCACGACGCCCACTGGCCAAGCGCATCCCAATCGACGTTCGAGAGGGGAAGCCGGTTTTGCACTTTCCGAAAGTTGCAGGCCGCACCGACGATCTTCATGAAGTGATGCCCTTGCGGCAAGTGGACCGTGCCGGTCGCGATCGACTTGCCATGCAGGGCCATGAAATCGACCAGGCCGGCAGCCAGCGTCCGGCCAACGCCCTGGCGCCGATGGGCTGCCGCCACACCGCCGCCGACGTCGATGTGATCGGCATGGTCCTCGGCTTCCGGCGAGCCGGGGCGCCTGAATCCGAGCACCAGGTTGCCGACGATGGCGTCATCGCGCAGGGCCAGGATCCGCTGGCTTTGGTGCAAGGGCCGATGGGTCTTCAGGTCGGTCTCGAATTCCGCGTCGCTGATCACCGGGTCGTCCGGCGCATCTTCCGCGGCCCGCTGGCGCCGGTAGCCGTGCAGACGCTGCCATTCGGCGCCGGTGGCCGTGGCCGGATCAAAAAATTGCAATTCGACCGCTGCGCGGCGATCCAAGGAACTGTTCATGGTCTGCCTGAGAAAAAAGAGTGGCCAAGCTGCCACGGCACACGCCGCGGAAGCGCGTTGAACTCAGGCGGAAAGCGTGAAACGAGACCGGCGCTGCCGGGGGGCTTGAGGCCTCAGGCGTTCACGCTCCGCCGAAGAGGGGGCATGGAGATCGGCAATGGCATGGGCATCGTCGTCATGGAAGGCCTCCTTTCGGCGTGGATGAACAGGTGTGAAGGGCGATCCTAGCGAGCGCCCGGCGCCGGAGCCAATCAAATCTGCGGGCGGTGCAGCGTTGTCAGCCGGAAGCGTCGGATTCTCGCGACGCCGAGGCCCGCACGAAATCGACAAAGCGCTGCAGGGCCGGCTGGTCGCCCTCTGCCGGCCACACCAGGCTGGTCTCGCAAGAAGGCAGCGTCGCCGGCTTGCTGCCCTGTCCGCGCCGCCGCGCCACCGGCGCAGCAAACTCGGCCGCGCGGCGATACACCACGCCGGCACGCCGGAACTGCGTGACGCTTTCCGGCACCCAGGCCACACCCAGGCCGCCCCATACCAGGTTGACAATGGTCTGCATCTGGATCGCCTCCTGCGCCACGCGAGGCGTGCGTCCGGCCGCATGGTAGAGGCCGAAGATGGCGTCGTGCAGCGAAGGCACGATGCGGCGCGGAAAGATCACCAGCGGCTCGGTCAGCACATCGCCCAGCGCCACCTTCTCGGCACGCGCCAGGGGGTGCTGCGCCGACACGGCCAGCACCAGCGGCTCGCTGGCCACCGGCAGGCGCTGCAGGTCGGGTGGCGCGAAGCCGGGCGAATGCAGCATCAGGCCGGCGTCGATCTCGCCGCGCGCAAAAGCCTCCAGCTGCACGTCGCCGGTGGCTTCCACCAGTTCCAGCGCGACCTGCGGACTGG
Organism: Variovorax sp. LARHSF232; assembly: GCF_052871435.1. Classification (NCBI taxonomy): domain Bacteria; kingdom Pseudomonadati; phylum Pseudomonadota; class Betaproteobacteria; order Burkholderiales; family Comamonadaceae; genus Variovorax; species Variovorax sp. LARHSF232. Next base: position 717,982 of record NZ_JBIXJS010000001.1, read on the forward strand.
CGGCGCGGAAGTCGCGCACCCAGGCCGGCAGGCGCTCGAAGCCGATGGTGGAGACAAAGGCCAGGCGGACCCGCCCCACTTCGCCCGCCGCCGCTGCGCGGGCGCGCGCCGGCAACGCCTGGGCGCGGGCCAGCAGCTCGCGCACCTCGGGCACGAGCGCCTCGCCGGCCGGCGTGAGGGCGACGCGGCGGCGTGTGCGGTCGAACAGCAGCACGCCCAGCGTCTTCTCCAGCTGGGCGATGGCCTGCGTCACCGGCGGCTGCGTCATGTGCAGGCGCGCAGCGGCGCGGCCGAAGTGCAGTTCTTCCGCCACCGCCAGGAACTGGCGCCAGACGCGCAGGTCGATGCTCCGACTCATTCGCCAAGCATATCAATAGACCAGACAAATTGGATTGGAAGCAATCAATGAAGGCGCGGATACTTGGGGCCCCACGAGACCGAATCAAGAGACCGCCATGGACACCAAGCCGATCCAGATCAACCGCCGCAGCGCCAACATCACCGAAGGCAAGTCGCGCGCACCCAACCGCTCCATGTTCTATGCCATGGGCTACGAGGAAGCCGACTTCAAGAAGCCGATGGTCGGCGTGGCCAATGGCCACAGCACCATCACGCCCTGCAACTCCGGCCTGCAGAAGCTGGCCGACGCGGCCATCGCCGGCATCGAGGAAGCGGGCGGCAATGCGCAGGTGTTCGGCACGCCCACCATTTCGGACGGCATGGCCATGGGCACCGAGGGCATGAAGTACTCGCTGGTGAGCCGCGAAGTCATCTCCGACTGCATCGAAACCTGCGTGGGCGGCCAGTGGATGGACGGCGTGCTGGTGGTCGGCGGCTGCGACAAGAACATGCCCGGCGGCCTGATGGGCATGCTGCGCGCCAACGTGCCTGCCATCTACGTCTACGGCGGCACCATCCTGCCCGGCCACTACAAGGGCCAGGACCTCAACATCGTCAGCGTGTTCGAAGCCGTGGGCCAGAACGCCGCCGGCAACATGAGCGACGAGGATCTCAACGAGATCGAGAAGCGCGCGATTCCCGGCACGGGGTCGTGCGGCGGCATGTACACCGCCAACACCATGTCCAGCGCCTTCGAAGCGCTCGGCATCTCGCTGCCCTACTCCTCGACCATGGCGAATCCGCACGACGAAAAAGCCCACTCGGCCAAGGAGTCGGCCAAGGTGTTGATCGAAGCGATCAAGAAGGACATCAAGCCGCGCGACATCGTCACCAAGAAGGCGATCGAGAACGCGGTGGCAGTGATCATGGCCACCGGCGGCTCAACCAACGCGGTGCTGCACTTCCTGGCGATCGCGCATGCGGCCGGCGTGGAATGGTCCATCGACGACTTCGAGCGCATCCGCAAGAAGACGCCGGTGATCTGCGACCTCAAGCCCAGCGGCAAGTACCTGGCGGTCGACCTGCACAAGGCCGGCGGCATTCCGCAAGTGATGAAGGTGCTGCTGAACGCCGGCCTGCTGCACGGCGACTGCGTCACCATCACCGGCCAGACCATTGCCGACGTGCTGAAGGACGTGCCCGACACCCCGCGTGCCGATCAGGACGTGATCCGCTCCATCGACAGCCCGATGTACGAACAAGGCCACTTGGCGATCCTGAAGGGCAACCTGTCGCCCGAGGGCGCGGTGGCCAAGATCACCGGCCTGAAGAATCCGGTGATCACCGGCCCGGCGCGCGTGTTCGACGACGAGCAGTCGGCTCTGGCGGCCATCCTCGCCGGCAAGATCAAGGCCGGCGACGTGATGGTGCTGCGCTACCTGGGCCCCAAGGGCGGCCCCGGCATGCCCGAGATGCTGGCCCCCACCGGTGCGCTGATCGGCGCCGGCCTGGGCGAGAGCGTGGGCCTTGTCACCGACGGCCGCTTCTCCGGCGGCACCTGGGGCATGGTGGTGGGCCACGTGGCGCCGGAAGCGGCTGCGGGCGGCAACATCGCCTTCGTGAATGAAGGCGACTCGATCACCATCGACGCACACCAACTGAAGTTGGAGCTGAACGTGCCCGAGGCCGAGCTGGCCAAGCGCCGCGAAGGCTGGACGCCGCCGGCGCCGCGCTACACGCGTGGCGTGCAGGCCAAGTTCGCCTTCAATGCCTCGAGCGCCAGCTCGGGCGCGGTGCTCGATAAATACTAAGGCGATAACGCGGCCGCCTTCGGCGCCGCGTCCTTCAGCGCCGCTTGTTGCGCGAGCGGTTGAGCATGCCCAGCTGACTGCGCTGGCGATCGATGCGCTCCTGCTTGCGCAGGTCTTCGCGCTCGACCGCCTTGCGCTTGGTGTAGCCGGACCAGTCGGCCCAGGCCCACCAGGCCATCGCCATGCCGAAAGGACTCAGCACGATGAGCCAGGACCACTGCGCGATCGGCCCAATCTCGAAAAATTTCAGCGCCACGCTCAAGAGGCCCAGGGCCAGGAACCACATTGCTTTTCCCTTCGGGGTTGTCTTGCCACCGCTGCCTACAATGGCGCGCACGGCTTCGCGCCGACTTTAGCGCAGCCCCGACCACAAAGAGCCCCATGAAATCAGCACTGTTGTTTTTGTCTCTTTTCGCCAGCCTGTTGTCGACGCCTGCCCTGGCCGACCTGGCACTTGCCCAGTCAAAGAACTGCATGGCCTGCCATGCGGTCGACAAGAAGGTGATCGGCCCCTCCTTCAAGGACGTGGCCGCCAAGTACAAGGACAGCAAGGGCGCAGTAGACCTGCTCGCCGGCAAGATCGTGAAGGGCGGCGCCGGCGTCTGGGGCCCGGTGCCGATGCCGGCCAACACGCAAGTCAGCGAGGCCGACGCGAAGAAGCTGGCCGCCTGGGTGCTTCAAACCAAGTAACAACGCAGCCGCCACCGCGACCCTTCCAGCCCCACACCGCGGAACCGGCTTCGCCGGGCCGCAGGTGAGGTCCCCTCCTCGGGAGGTGGCGAATTACACGCAGCGAAGCGAAGTGAAAAGCCGGGAGGCCTCAGATCTGTGGATTTATATCGGAGGGCGCCGTACGGCGCTCGATGCGGTCTTCCAGCTGGCCGATGTGCGCAGCCGTGGTGTTGTCCGACTGGTCGGCGCGTGACTTGATGCCCAGCTCCAGTTGCTCGATGCGCTTGACCAGCTCTGCCTGCAGATCGGCATTGCGCGCGGCCCGGCTCTGTTCCTGCGCATCGAGGTAGTTGCGCAGCTCGGTGAAGCGCGAGGCCTCCGCCTTGTCGGCCAGGTCGCGCTGCACCTGCAGCTCCTTGTTGTGGCGGCGCGTTTCCAGCATCACCGTGCTCTGCAGATAGAACACGTAGGCCAGGCACACCACGCCCAGCACCGCCGTCAGGCCGAGCATCACCAGGCCCAGTGGCGCCGTCACCTGCGTCAGGCCCAGCGACATGGGCGTGGGCTGTGACAGCAAGCCCCAGTTCAAGGTGGCAAGCGCCGCGATCAACAACACGACGACAAGCAAAATTCCAGTACGCAAACGCATTCGGGACCTCCTGATTTGTTTTCTGAAGGCCCGTTTGTAACGTACTTCGATGTAGCCCCGTGTCGGACACGGGCGTGCACCGCGCTCACGCGCCGCCGCGGCTGACGCCGCACCTGGATCAGTTGGCCTCTGCCAACTGTTCCAGGATGGCCGGGTTCTCGAGAGTGGAGGTGTCCTGCGTGATCGCCTCGCCCTTGGCGATGCTGCGCAACAGGCGCCGCATGATCTTGCCGCTGCGCGTCTTGGGCAGGTTGTCGCCGAAGCGGATGTCCTTGGGCTTGGCGATCGGGCCGATCTCCTTGGCCACCCAGTTGCGCAGCTCGGCGGCGATCTGCTTGGCCTCTTCGCCGGTGGGGCGCGGGCGCTTGAGCACGACGAAGGCGCACACCGCTTCGCCGGTGACGTCGTCGGGCCGGCCCACCACCGCCGCCTCGGCCACCAGGTCGGTCTTGGCCACCAGGGCCGATTCGATCTCCATGGTGCCCAGGCGGTGGCCCGAGACGTTGAGCACGTCGTCGATGCGGCCGGTGATGCGGAAGTAGCCGCGGTCGGGGCTGCGCACCGCGCCGTCGCCGCACAGGTAGATCGTGCCGCCCATTTCTTCGGGGAAGTAGCTCTTCTTGTAGCGCTCCGGATCGCCCCAGATGGTTCGGATCATCGCGGGCCAGGGCCGCTTGATGACGAGCATGCCGCCGCCCCCGTTGGGGATGTCCTTTCCGGTCTCGTCCACCACCGCGGCCATGATGCCGGGCAGCGGCAGGGTGCAGGAGCCCGGCACCAGCGGCGTCGCGCCGGGCAGCGGCGTGATCACGTGGCCGCCGGTTTCGGTCTGCCAGAAGGTGTCGACGATCGGGCAGCGCTCATGGCCCACGTTCCGGTGGTACCACATCCAGGCTTCGGGATTGATGGGCTCGCCCACCGTGCCGATGATGCGCAGGCTGTCCAGGTTCCAATTCTTCGGATGGACCTTCTCGTCGCCGTCGGCCGCCTTGATGAGCGAGCGGATCGCGGTCGGTGCGGTATAGAAAACGGAGACCTTGTGCTTTTCGATGGTCTGCCAGAAGCGACCGGCATGCGGGAAGGTGGGCACGCCCTCGAACACCACCTGGGTGGCGCCGGCCGCCAGCGGGCCGTAGGCCACGTAGGTGTGGCCGGTGATCCAGCCGATGTCGGCGGTGCACCAGAACACGTCTTCGGGCCGGATGTCGAAGGTCCAGTCCATCGTCATCTTCGCCCACAGCAGGTAGCCGCCGGTGGCGTGCTGCACGCCCTTGGGCTTGCCGGTGGAGCCGGAGGTGTAGAGGATGAACAGCGGATGCTCGGCGCCCACCGGCGTCGGCTCGCAGTGCGTGTTCTGGCCTTCCAGCACCTCGGTGAAGGTCTTGTCGCGCCCTTCCACCCGCTGCCAGTCGCGGAGGGTGCGCTCGTAGACCAGCACGGTCTTCACGCACTCGCAGCCGCCCAGGGCGATGCCGTCGTCGACGATGGACTTGAGCGGCAGCTCCTTGCCGCCGCGCAGCTGGTAGTTGGCCGTGATCACCGCCACCGCGCCCGCGTCGATGATGCGCTCCTGCAGCGCCTTGGCCGAGAAGCCGCCGAACACCACGCTGTGGGTGGCGCCGATGCGCGCGCACGCCTGCATGGCGATCACGCCCTCGATGGTCATGGGCATGTAGACGATCACGCGGTCGCCCTTGCCGATGCCCTGCTGCTTGAGCGCGTTGGCAAACTGCGAGACGCGGGTGAGCAGATCCTTGTAGCTGATCCGGGTGACGGCGCCGTCGTCGGCCTCGAAGATGATGGCGGTCTTGTTTTCGACCGGCGTGCCCATGTGCCTGTCCAGGCAGTTGGCCGAGGCGTTCAGTTCGCCGTCTTCGAACCACTTGTAGAAAGGGGCGTTCGATTCGTCCAGCACGCGGGTGAAGGGCTTGGTCCACGCCAGGTTGGCGCGGGCGCGGCTGGCCCAGAAGCCCGCCAGATCAGTCTCGGCCTCCTTGCACAGCGCCTCGTAGGCGGCCATGCTGGAAATGCGGGCACCCTTGCTGGCCCTTTCGTCGGGCGGGAACACCCGGTTTTCGACCAGCACGGATTCGATGTTGCTGCTTGCGGGTTTCGTCGTCGATGCGGTACTCATTGCGCTTGCCTCCAGTTCTTGTCGGGATTGCGGCAGGAATATGGCGGCCCGGTCTTACGGGCCACTGACGATGCATGGTAGCTGCTGGCGTCGTTGCGTCATCTCGCCCGAATAGAATTTGCGGCTTTGCGCCGCCCGGTGCAAGCGCGACCTCTTCCGGAAAACCCCAAAACCATGTCATCCAACGCCAACAAGACCACCGTCGCCGGCGGGTCGCCGATGCGCCCGCTGCCCAAGATGATCTTTGCCAGCCGCTGGCTGCAGTTGCCGCTGTACCTGGGCCTGATCATCGCGCAGGGCGTCTATGTGATGCACTTCCTGGTGGAACTGCTGCACCTGGTCGAAGCCGCCTTCGGCAGCTCGACCGCCTTGGAGGCCCTGGTCACCAGCATCGGCTACAAGACCCAGGCCCCCATCACCACCCTGAACGAGACGGTGATCATGCTGGTGGTGCTGGCGCTGATCGACGTGGTGATGATCTCCAACCTCTTGATCATGGTGATCGTCGGCGGCTACGAGACCTTCGTCAGCCGCATGGACCTGCGCGACCACCCGGACCAGCCCGAATGGCTCAGCCACGTGAATGCGTCGGTCCTGAAGGTGAAGCTGGCCATGTCGATCATCGGCATCAGCTCGATCCACCTGCTCAAGACCTTCATCAATGCCGAGAACTACACCGACAAGGTGCTGATCGCCCAGACCGCGATCCATATCACCTTCCTGCTCTCGGCCATCGCCATCGCCTATACCGACAAGATCATGATGTCGGCGGCAAGCAACAACAAGCACTGACCGCCGGGCTTCAGCGCCCGGTCATCTTTGAAGGCACCACCCACGCATCGAACTGCTCGCCCGTCAGGTGCCCCGAGGCGATGGCCGCCTCGCGCAGGCTGGTGCCTTCCTTGTGCGCCTTCTTGGCAATGAAGGCCGCCTTGTCGTAGCCGATGTGGGTGTTGAGCGCCGTCACCAGCATCAGCGAGCGCGACACCAGTTCGGCGATGCGCTCGCGGTTGGGCTCGATGCCCACCGCGCAGTGGTCGTTGAAGCTCACCATGCCGTCGGCCAGCAGGCGCACGCTCTGCAGGAAGTTGTGCGCCACCATCGGGCGGAACACATTGAGCTCGAAGTTGCCCGAGGCACCGCCGATGTTGATCGCCACGTCGTTGCCGAAGACCTGCGCCGCCAGCATGGTCACCGCCTCGCTCTGCGTCGGGTTGACTTTGCCCGGCATGATCGACGAGCCCGGCTCGTTCTCCGGAATGCTCAATTCGCCAATGCCGCTGCGTGGGCCGCTGGCGAGCCAGCGCACGTCGTTGGCGATCTTGGTCATGCTGGCCGCCAGGGTCTTGAGCGCGCCATGCGCATGCACCAGCGCGTCGACGCTGGCCATGGCCTCGAACTTGTTGGGCGCAGTGACGAACTCCAGGCCCGTCACGCGCGAGATCTCCGCCGCCACCGCCACCGCGTAACCCTTGGGCGCGTTCAGGCCGGTGCCCACCGCGGTGCCGCCCAGCGCCAGTTCGCGCAGATGCGGCAAGGCTGCCCGCACGTGCGCCTCGCCATGCGCGAGCTGCGCCGCATAGCCAGAGAACTCCTGGCCCAGCGTGAGCGGCGTGGCGTCCTGCAAATGCGTGCGGCCGATCTTCACGATGCCGTCGAAGTCCCTGGCCTTCTGCGCCAAGGTGGCGCGCAGCTTGGCAATGGCCGGCAGCAGCTTGTGCGTGACGGCGTCCACCGCCGCCACGTGCATAGCGGTGGGAAACACGTCGTTGCTCGACTGGCTGCGGTTCACGTCGTCGTTGGGATGCACCAGCCGCCCCTCGCCGCGCTCGCCGCCCAAGAGCTCGCTGGCGCGGTTGGCCAGCACCTCGTTGACGTTCATGTTGGTCTGCGTGCCCGAGCCCGTCTGCCAGACCACCAGCGGAAACTCGTCTGCGTGCCCGCCCGCGATGACTTCGTCGGCAGCCGCGACGATGGCCTGCGTCTTCTTTTCGTCCTGCAGGCCCAGCGCATGGTTCACCACCGCCGAGGCCCGCTTGACCTGCGCCAACGCCTTGATGATCTCGCGCGGCTGGCGCTCGCCAGAGATGTCGAAGTTCTGCAGGGAGCGCTGCGTCTGCGCGCCCCACAGGCGCTCGGCCGGAACCTCGATGGGCCCGAAGGTGTCGCGCTCGATGCGCGGCTTGGCAGTGGTGGTCATGTGAGAAAGCTCCGCGAGTTGAGGCGAACAGCCATTTGAACAGCGAAGCGGAGCACTTGAAGGGTGCACGGGCTTGACGTTCATCATGCCAAAAAGTTATAATTAATCACCAATGGCCATCAACAACGATATGTTGAAGCCTTGCTCTTTGCACTACTCGCGGATCCTCGAATCCCGTCGCGGTGCAGAGCTCATTCGTCGGGCCTAGCCCGACAACAACAGCCGGACTCGCTCCGGCCCATGCCACGCCAGGCTTCTTCTTGCAGGCAACGCGCCCGCGTCGAACTGCCGTATGGCGTGACCACTGTCCACCCACTCGGAAAGGGAGCCAACAGATGGCCAAGGGAATCCTCATTGACCACGTCTTCAAGGTGTTCGGCGATGCGCCGGCACATGCCATGGAACTGGTTCGCAAGGGCCACTCCAAAGAGGAGATCCTGGCGCGCACCGGCCAATCGATCGGCGTGTTCGACGCCAGCTTCGAGATCCAGGCCGGCGAGATCTTCGTCATCATGGGCCTGTCCGGTTCCGGCAAGTCGACGCTGGTGCGCCTGCTCAACCGCCTGATCGAGCCCACGGCCGGCCGCGTCGTGATCGACGGCGCCGACATCAACCAGCTCTCGGACGGCGAGTTGCGCGCGCTGCGCCGCAAGGACATCAGCATGGTGTTCCAGTCTTTCGCGCTGATGCCGCACATGACGGTGCGCGACAACACGGCCTTTGGCCTGGAGCTGTCGGGCACCGGCAAGGCCGAGCGGCTGGCGCAGGCCGATGCGGCACTCGCGCAGGTCGGCCTGGCGGGCTGGGGCATGAAGTACCCGGACGAGCTTTCCGGCGGCATGCAGCAGCGCGTGGGCCTGGCTCGCGCCCTGGCGTCGGACCCTTCGATCCTGCTGATGGACGAGGCCTTCTCGGCGCTCGACCCGATCATCCGCACCGAGATGCAATCGGAACTGCTGCGCCTGCAGCAGGAGCGCCGCCGCACCGTCGTCTTCATCTCGCATGACCTGGACGAGGCCATGCGCATCGGCGACCGCATCGCCATCATGAAGGACGGCCAGGTGATCCAGGTCGGCACGCCCGACGAGATCCTGCGCAGCCCGGCCAACGACTACGTGCGCGCCTTCGTGCGCGGCGTGGACACCGCGGCGGTCTTCAAGGCGGCGGACATCGCGCGCAAATCGCTCACCGTGGTGTCCGAGCACGCCGATCGCGGCGCGCGGGCCGCGCTCAAGCAACTCGAGGACCAGGATCGTGATTTCGCCTACGTGGTGAGCCCGGCGCAGCGCTACCTCGGGACGGTGTCGGCCGATTCGCTGCGCGCCGCGCTCGACGGGCACTCGGGATTGCTGGGCCTGCAGCATGCCTTCCTGGCCGATGTGCCGTCGATCGACGCCGACGCACCCGTGGCCGGCCTGATCGGCCAGGTGGGCCAGGCGCCCTGCGCGCTGCCGGTGGTGCAGAGCGACGGCCGCTTTCGCGGCGCGATCAGCAAGACCACCTTGCTGAAGTTCCTGGACCGCGACACGCCGCCGATCGAGGCGCCATCCACGACCGCCGCCCCCGTCGCCGCCGCTGCCGCGCACTGAAAGCCCCAAGGGAGATTGGACAGATCATGAACGACACCACCACGCTCGCACCGCTCGACGACGCCACGGCAGGTTCCTACGTCGACCCCTGGGCCGCGCTCTACAACGAGTCTGCTTCCGGCAGCAGCACCGCATGGCTGGACGCACCAGCCTCCACGCTCGACGCCGCGCACCAGGCAGCGGCAGCCGACCCCAGCGCGAGCGGCTTCCACATCCGGCAGCTCTGGGACGGCTCGCTTCCCATCGAAGCCTGGATCAACCAGGGACTGGGCTGGGTGGTCGAGCACTTCCGCCCCCTCTTCCAGTCGGCGCGAATGCCCATCGACGCCACCCTCGACTCGGTCGAGAGCCTGCTGAACGGCCTGCCCCCGTTGGCGATGATCGGCCTGATCGGCCTGCTGGCCTGGCAGTTTGCCGGCCGCGCGCTGGCCATCGGCACCGTCGTGTCGCTGCTGCTGGTGGCCATGCTGGGCATCTGGCCCGAAGCCATGGTGACCCTATCGCTGGTGCTGACCTCGTTGGCGTTCTGCATCGTCATCGGCCTGCCCTTGGGCGTGCTGCTGGCCAGCAGCGACCGGGCGCAGCGCCTCACACGGCCCGTGCTCGACGCCATGCAGACCACGCCGGCCTTCGTCTACCTGGTGCCGGTGGTGATGCTGTTCGGCATCGGCAACGTGCCGGGCGTGATCGTCACCATCGTGTTCGCGCTGCCGCCGCTGGTGCGCCTGACCAACCTGGGCCTGCGCCAGGTGCGGCCGGACCTGATCGAAGCGGCGCGCGCCTACGGCGCCTCGCCGGCGCAGATGCTGTTCAAGGTGCAGCTGCCGCTGTCCATGCCGTCCATCATGGCCGGCATCAACCAGTCGCTGATGCTGTCGCTGTCGATGGTGGTGATCGCCTCGATGATCGCCGTCGGTGGCCTGGGGCAGATGGTGCTGCGCGGCATCGGCCGCCTCGACATGGGCCTGGCCACCGTTGGCGGCGTGGGCATCGTGCTGCTGGCCATCACGCTGGACCGGCTAACGCAGGCCCTGGGCCGTTCGCACCGCAACGAAGCGCGTCACTGGTGGCAAACCGGCCCGCTGGGCGCTGCCCTGCGCCTGGTCGGCACGCCGCGTCCGGCACAAACGCCAGCGGCCGCCGCCCTCGGTGCCCAAGCGCACTAATCCCCGACATGAGCATCGAAGGAGTTCAACGCATGAACAGCAAGAAGATTCGTCTCGCGCCGCGCAGCCTGCTGGCCGGCGCCGTGGTCGCGCTGGGTAGCCTGGCCACCCAAGCCCACGCGGCCGACACCCTGCCTGGCAAGGGCATTGCCGTCACGCCGGTGAAGAGCTCGCTGGCCGAGGAGAGCTTCCAGACCCTGCTGGTGGGCCGCGCCCTGGAAAAGCTGGGCTACACCGTCGAGCCGATGAAGGACCTCGAACCCGCCACCGCGCACCTCGCGGTGGCCAACGGCGACGCCACCTTCATGGCGAACCACTGGCCCATTCTGCAAGGCAGCTTCTATGCCAACAGCGGCGGCGACGCGAAGCTCTATCGCAAGGGCTCGTATTCCGACGGGGCGGTGCAGGGCTACATGATCGACCGCAAGACGGCCGAGCAGTACCACATCACCAACATCGAGCAGATGAAGGAGCCGAAGATCGCCGCGCTCTTCGACGCCGACGGCGACGGCACGGCCGACCTGACCGGCTGCAATCCCGGCTGGGGCTGCGAGCTGTCCATCGAGCACCAGCTCACGGCGTACAAGCTGCGCGGCAAGATCACCCACAAGCAGGGCAGCTACGCCGCGTTGATGGCCGACACCATCTCACGCTACAAGGCCGGCAAATCGATCTTCTATTACACCTGGACGCCCTATTGGGTCAGCGCCGTGCTGCGCCCGGGCAAGGACGTGGTGTGGCTGCAAGTGCCCTTCTCGGCCACCGAGGCCAAGGACATGGACACCATGCAGCCCAACGGCAGGAACTACGGCTTCCCGCCCGACAAGCAGCAGATCGTGGCCAACAAGGCTTTCGCAAACGAGAACCCCGCGGCGGCCAAGCTGTTCGAGATCATGAAGCTGCCAATCGGCGACATCGGCGCGCAGAACCTGCGCATGAGCCAGGGCCAGAACTCGGAGCAGGACATCGAACGACAGGTGGACGGCTGGATCCGCGCACACCAGAAGCAGTTCGACGGCTGGATCGCGACGGCACGCGCCGCCGCCGAGTCCTGATGCGCCGCGCCGCCCCTGCCCAGGGGCGGCGGTTCCAGACGGGCCCCGGGGGGCATGGCCTGGCTGAGATAATCAGGGGATTCCCTCCCCACTCTGGACAGCCCCCACATGACGACCACGATCCAGCAGGCCGACCTGATCGAATCGATCAGCGCCGCACTGCAGTACATCAGCTACTACCATCCGGCCGACTACATCGCGCACCTGGCCAAGGCCTACGAGCGCGAGCAGAGCCCCGCGGCCAAGGACGCGATGGCGCAGATCCTCACCAACAGCAAGATGAGCGCGATCGGCCACCGGCCGATCTGCCAGGACACCGGCATCGTCAACGTGTTCCTGAAGGTGGGCATGGACGTGCGCTGGGGCGGCTTCACCGGCAGCCTGGACGACGCGGTGAACGAAGGCGTGCGCCGCGCCTACAACCATCCCGACAACACGCTGCGCGCCTCGGTCGTGGCCGATCCGCAATTCGCCCGCAAGAACACCAAGGACAACACGCCGGCGGTGATCTTCACCGAGATCGTGCCGGGCAACACCGTCGAAGTGACAGTGGCCGCCAAGGGCGGCGGCAGCGAGAACAAGAGCAAGCTCGTCATGCTCAACCCGGGTGACAGCGTGGTCGACTGGGTGCTCAAGACCGTGCCCACCATGGGCGCCGGCTGGTGTCCGCCCGGCATGCTGGGCATCGGCATCGGCGGCACCGCCGAGAAGGCCGCGCTGATGGCCAAGGAAAGCCTGATGGACGACCTGGACATGCACGAGCTGCAGGCCAAGGCCCAACGTGCCAAGGACGGTAAGGAAAAGCTCACGCAAGTCGAAGAGCTGCGCCTGGAGCTCTACGAGAAGGTCAACGCGCTGGGCATCGGCGCGCAGGGTCTGGGCGGCCTGGCCACCGTGCTCGACATCAAGATCAAGATGTACCCGACGCACGCGGCCAGCAAGCCGGTGGCGATGATCCCCAACTGCGCCGCCACCCGCCACGCGCACTTCGTGCTGGATGGCGCCGGCCCGGTGTACCTGGAAGCGCCTTCGCTGGACCTGTGGCCCAAGGTGGACTGGGCGCCCGACACGCAAAAGAGCACCCGCGTCGACCTGAACACGCTCACGCCCGAAGTGGTGGCCAGCTGGAAGCCGGGCCAGACCCTGCTGCTGAACGGCAAGATGCTGACCGGCCGCGATGCCGCCCACAAGCGCATCGCCGACATGCTGGCCAAGGGCGAACCGCTGCCGGTGGACTTCACCAACCGCGTCATCTACTACGTCGGCCCGGTCGACCCGATCGGTGACGAAGCCGTGGGCCCGGCCGGCCCGACCACCGCCACCCGCATGGACGGCTTCACCGAGATGATGCTGGCCCAGACCGGCCTCATCGCCATGATCGGCAAGGCCGAGCGCGGCCCGGTTGCCATCGAGGCCATCAAGAAGCACAAGAGCGCCTACCTGATGGCGGTGGGCGGCGCCGCCTACCTGGTGAGCAAGGCCATCAAGAAGGCCAAGGTGGTCGGCTTCCAGGACCTGGGCATGGAAGCCATCTACGAGTTCGACGTGGTCGACATGCCCGTCACCGTGGCGGTCGACGCCGGCGGCACCAGCGCGCACATCACCGGCCCGGCCGAGTGGCAAAAGCGCATCGCCAGCGGCGAGTTCAAGACCATCACGCTGGAACCGGCTTGAGCGTTCCGGCGTCCATCGGCGTTTTCGACAGCGGCGTGGGCGGCCTGAGCGTTCTGGCCGCCCTGCGCACCGAGTTGCCCGACGAGGCTTTCGTCTACTTCTCCGACGCCGCGAACGCGCCCTATGGCGAGCGCGGCGATGCCTTCGTCATCGAGCGCACGCTGGCCGTGGCCAGGCGGCTGGTCGACGAACACGGCATCAAGGCGCTGGTGGTGGCCTGCAACACAGCCACCGCGGCGGCCATCGCGCTGTTGCGCTCGGCGCACCCCGGGCTGATCGTGGTGGGGGTGGAGCCGGCCCTCAAGCCGGCAGCGGCCGCCACCCGCACCGGCCACGTGGGCGTGCTGGCCACGCGTGGGACGCTTGTCAGCCTCAAGTTCAAGGCCCTGCACGATTCGCTGCAAGGCGGCCGCGTGCGCTTCAGCCTGATGCCCTGCGACGGCCTGGCCGGCGCCATCGAGCGCCTGGACGCGCAGGCGATCCGGTCGCTGTCGCACCAGTACGTGCAGGGCCTGGGCCGCTTCGGCGATCTGCCCGGCGAGATCGACACCATGGTGCTGGGCTGCACCCACTACCCTTTCATCGTTTCCGAGCTGCAGCACCTGGCCGGTCCAGGCGTGAAGCTGATCGAGACCGGCGAGCCGGTGGCCCAGCAGACCCGCCGCTTGCTGGCGGCCCAGGGGCGGCTCGCGGCCGGCGGCCCCGGTTCGCTGCGGCTGCTCACCAGCGGCGAGCCCGCCGCACTGCAAGGCGCGGCGGCGCGCTGGCTGCGGCCGCTGCCTTTGCCGACCGCGTGATGTGATGTGGCGCCTGGCGCTGCTCCTTGGCTTGGCCGCCTTTCAATTGACGGCCCAGGCCGCCTGCCAGACCGGCTTGGCCGAACGCCTGCACGCCAAGCGCCATCCCCAGCGCGGGCTACTGCATGAACTGGCCGTGTGCGAAGCCTGGCGCGGCCACCTGGGGCGCAGCGTGGTCGTGCTGCCGATGCAGGGCGATGCAGCGGATTCACTCGATCTCGAGGTGCTGGTGGTGCAGCAGCCCGACAACGGCAACAGCGAGCGCGCCACGGTGCTGGCACAACTGCAGCAGTCGATCCGCACCGGCGGCAAGGACGAATGGACAGTGTCGGACATTGCGCTCGATGGCGCCCGTTACCGGCTGGCGCCGGAGCTGCGCAGCTTCGGCCTTCGCATCAGCCGGCGCAGCACCTCGCTGCAGGCGCCGGCGTCGAGCGAAACGCTGTCGCTTTATGCCTTGCAAGGCAACAACAGCAAGCTGCGTCTGCTGCTGGACGAACTGGAAGTCCGGCGCGAGCGCGGCCAATGGGACATGAGCTGCAGCGGGCAATTCGAGAAGCAGCAGAGCCAGGTGTCGGTGGCCAGGTCGTCGGCCGCCAAGGGCCTGGCTGACCTGGTGGTGCGCCGCAGCGACTGGAAATCCTTCAACGAACTGCAGGGCGGGGAATGCGTGGAAAGCAGCCATCCGGCCCGCTACCGCGAACTGACCCTGCGCTACGACGGCGCGGCATACCTGCCGCTGCGCAACTGACCGGGCCTTAAGCGGCCAGCGCCGCGCTGCGGCCGCGCTGCATGTCGATCGGCTTCAACAGCGCGATGCCCGCCATGAACAGGCCTGCCGTCGCCAGGATGGCGATGCGCTGGTTGCCACCGGTGGCCCAGGTGATGAGGCCGTAGCCGAGCGGACCGACGATACCGGCCAGACGCGTCGCAAAACTCCACAGGCCGAAGAACTCGGCCAGCTGCCGAGGTGGCGCCAGCACACCCGCCATGGCACGGCCGGCCGACTGGCTGGAGCCCATGGCCAAGCCGGCGATGGTGGCCGCCACCCAGAATTCGCCCTTGCTGGTGGCCGAAGCCGCCACCAGGCACACCACGATCCAGGCCACCAGGGTCACGGCCAGCGAACGGCGGTGCCCCGCGCGGTCCTGCACGTAGCCGAAGCCGAAGGCGCCCAGCGCGGCGGCAACGTTGAGCACGAAGATCAGCATCATGGTTTCGCTGGGCTTGAAGCCGATCACCTGCTCGGCATAGATCGCCGCCAGGGTGATGGCCACCGCCACACCGCCCTGGTAGCAGACGGTGCAGGCCAGGAGCCACATGAAGTCACGATGCGCTCGCGCCTCGCCGAAGGTCTTGCGCAACTGGCGCCAGGCGCTGTCCTTGCCGCGCGCCGCCTGGGGCTGCGCGCGTTCGGGCAGCAGGGCAAAGGTGACGCAGGCAGCCGCGCCGTAGATGGCCGCGGTGATCAGCAGGGTGACCGGCACGAAATGCGCCGCCGGCAGCCCCTGCGCCTGGGCCCACAGCACATAGGCCAGGCAGATGCCCAGCGTCAGCATGCCACCCAGATAACCGAAAGCCCAACCCCAGCCGCTGACCTTGCCCATGCCCTCGGCATCGGCCAGTTCAGGCAGGAAGGCCCCGGTGAGCGACTCGCCATAGGAATAGAAGGTGTTGGAGATGACGATGACCCCCATCGCCAGCGCAATGCCGCCCGCCGTGCCGGCCAGGCCCGGCGTGAAGGCCAGCGCCACGGTGCCGAGCACGCAGCCGGCGGTCGCTGCCATCAGCAGGCGCTTCTTCGCCGCATGCAGGTCGGCCCAGGCGCCGATCGCCGGCATGGTGAACATGACGACCGCGTAGGAGATGCTGAGCGCCACGGTCCACGCCAGCGGCCCCCAGGCCGCGCCCTGGGCCAGCCCGCCGACGAAGTAGGCGGCAAACACCGCCGTGATCACCACCGTGGTGTAGCCCGAGTTGGCGAAGTCGTACATGGCCCAGCCAAACACCTCGCGCTTGCGCACGCCGGGTCGCAGGGCGGACAGGGGGAACAGGGCCAACGGCGTCTCCACGAAGAACGGAATTCGCCGCGAGCATAGCGGAGCGACATGTCATTCCGGATCGCTGTGCCAGTCCCGCACCGCGGAACCGGCTTTGCCGGGCCGCAGGTGAGGTCCCCTCCTTGGGAGGTGGCGAATTACACGTAGCGAAGCGGAGTGAAAAGCCGGGAGGCCCTAATGAAGATGCCTGGGGCGGCGCCCGCCGCCGTGGCCGCCGCTGCCGGGGCCCCCGGTGCCGCCGCGCGGGCGCTTGCCGATCTCCAGCGAGTTCACGAGCGCGTCGAAGCGGTCGGAGAACAGCTTGTCGATCTCGGCCACCACGCCGCCCAGCTCGGCGCCTTCGAAGTGGCGCTCCATCAGGTTCACCACGTCTTCCACCAAGAGGTCGCGTTGAACCTGCATGATGGCGGCGGGATTGGGGCCGACGAAGAGCATGAGGAAGTCGTCGCGCGACTCCTCGTTCGGGTCGCCCTCTTCCTCGTCGTAGTCGGTGTCGTAGAAGGTGACTTCGATGGCGGCGCCCTGCTCTGCCAGTTCGTTCACGCCCATGCACATCTCGTCGAGCGCATGGCGGAAGTCTTCGTCACCGGCCACCGTCCAGCAGATCTGCAGCACGTGCTCTTTCTGGTCGAAGCGGATGCCGGGCTCTTCCTCGTAGCTGCTGGCAGCGCCATCGGCCAGCGACTTGGCGCCCGCGTAGATCCACAGGGGCTTCAGGGCTTCCTGGATCTGTGCGAAGCCGACGTCGCTGCGCAGGGGCACGTCGCCGTGCACATGGATTTCGAATGGAGCGTTATAGCGGGACATGTCTTGCTCCCTTTGTCGTGTTGTGGTGCCCGGAACCGGGAGGTCGAACCGGTACGTCCCCTTATCAGGAAGCGACGGATTTTAAGCCACAGCATAAGCCCCGCCCTGGGCACTTCTCAACTTGGATACACCTTGCAAGGTCTTCAAGCCAGGACCCGATCGCGAGGGGCTAGCAGTTTCCCTTTTTTGCCTGTCCGGGCGGACATTGCTTTCCATATCCGCCACCGGGGTGCCCAGGCCCCTCGGGGTAGACAACGCAGCCTCCGAGCATGGCAGTTGCGAAAAGCGCAGCGATTAGCTTCTTCATGAAGTGACCTTTCTATCGTTGGGTTCGAGCATAGCGTCGCATCGGATCGGGGCCCTGGGCGTCGTTGCAAACAGGCCGCAATCTACAGGCGCGCGGCTTGCTGGAAATGACCGCGCATGCGCAGAATGTGAAATATTCCCACGTTCCATTCCGGAGATCAAAAAATGAAAACTTTCACCTGCTTGCGTACTGCCCTATCCGCGGTAGTGCTGGGATCCCTCCTGGCCTGCGGAGGGGGTGGAGGCGGCGACGGGGGCTCGACTCCCGTTGCCGAGAAAGGCACGCTGCGCCTGGCCATGACCGACGCGCCAGCCTGCGGCTATGACGAGGTGAACGTCACGGTGAAATCGGTGCGCGTGCACCAGAGCGCCGCCGCTTCGGAAAGCGAAGCCGGCTGGTCGGAACTGCCGGTGGATCCGCCCGCGCGCATCGACCTGCTGACGCTTACCAACGGCAAGCTGTTCCCACTCGGCGAAACGACCTTGCCGGTCGGCAAGTACACGCAACTGCGCCTGGTGCTGGTGGACAACGGCGGCAGCACGCCCCTGGCCAATTCGGTCGTCCTCACCGGCGGCGACGGGACTGAATTGCCATTGAAGACGCCCAGCGGCCAGCAATCGGGCCTGAAGGTGCATGCCAACATCGACGTGGCGGCCAACCAACTCGCCGACTTCGTGATCGACTTCGACGCCTGCAAGTCAGTGGTGAAGGCCGGCAACTCAGGCCAGTACCTGCTCAAGCCGGTGCTGAGCGTGGTGCCGCGCCTGGTCTCTGGCGTGCTCGGCTATGTGGACGTCGGCGTGGTCGGTCCGCAGACCAGCGTTTCGCTGCAGCAGAACGGGGTCATCGTCAAGGCGACGGTGCCGGACAGCGCCGGCAAGTTCCTGCTGCAGCCGGTGCCTGCGGGAACGTACCACCTGGTGTTGACGGCGCCCGGCCGCACCACTGCAGTCGTGACCAGCGTGCCCGTTGCCGATGAAACCGTGACCACGCTCAATGCGTCGACTGCGGCGCTCGCCGTGCCCACCTCGTCGACGGCCAGCTTGTCGGGTGCCGTGAGCACTGGCAGTTCGCCGATCGAAGCGCAGGTGCGTGCCCTGCAGCCGCTTTCCGGTGGCCCGACCATCGTCGTGGCCGACCGCCCGGTAGACAGCGACACTGGCGCCTACGCCTACGCGGTGCCGGTGAATGCGCCGCTGGTGGCGCCCTATGTGGCTGCGCCGGCGTCGCTGGTCTTTGCGCCGAACACGGCGGCGGCTGGCAAGTACGTGGTGGAAGCCAGCGCGGCCGGCGCGGTGAAGACCGCGTCCTCGCCGACGCTGGCGGGGGGCGCGACCTTCGCCACCAACTTCACCTTGCCCTGAGTTGACTTGAGCGGCGCCCCCGGACCGGGGCGCGCCGCAATGGGGTAGGTGCCTCCGCGAGCGGTGGACCACCTCGGCTAGACTCGCCCGATGCTCCGCCGGCTCCCCGTTCTGTTGCTGCTGATTTCTGCTTTCTGGCAGGCCCTGGCCGTCGGAGGCCACGCGCAAGCTCTGGGCGACCTGGAAGAGGCCGCGCATGCAGTGATCCACTGGCAAGAGCAGCCGCACCATCACCACGACGATGGCTCGGTTTCGCATGATGTCTCGGAGGAGTCCGTTCAGCACATCGTCGCTGACGGCTGCCTGGGTGGCGCCGCGGTCTTGCCTGCGACCATTTCGTTGTTCATCCCGGCTGCCATAGAGCGACCTTTCTTGGGCAGCGAGCCCGCACCTCCGTGGCCGTATCTCGACGGCCTTCGACGACCTCCTCGACTGACGACCTGAAACGCTCTTGCTCAGCGCCGCATCCTGCGCGCGCTGAGCGGTTTTCACGCGGTCCATCATCGTTCGGACATCCCTGCGCGCTTATGCGTGTCCGGTATTCCCGCGCTGATGGTCGCAAGTCAGCAGAGGTCCCGTGATCCCTTTCTCTTGCGTTCCATGGTCTGTTTCCTGCCTCCTTGCAGGATTCTTTATTTCAGCGACGGCGCCGGCGCTCGCACGCCAGCCGGCGCCCTCGGCGCCGACCAACGCGGTGCCGGCCAGTGTCACACTCGCCCAAGCCAGCGATGCCGCTTGGCAACGTGCAGTCCTGTCCCGCGAAGCCGATTCGCAGGCACGCCGCGCCCGTGCCGAACAGACGGCGGCCTCGGGCCTCTGGGCGGCACCGCCAGAGGTCGAGTTGAGCCATTTCAACGATCGCCTTCACTCCAGCACGGGCCTTCGTGAAACAGAGGTGGGCTTCATCTGGCCGATCTGGATGCCGGGCCAGCGTGACGCGCGCGCGGCTGCGGCCGACGCCGAACTCAGGCTCGCCGAGTCCGCGACGGACGCCGCGCGCTTGCGCATCGTCGGGCAGGTGCGCGAATCCGCCTGGAGACTTGCGGCTGCGCTGGCCGAGGCAGCGTCGGTTGCAGCACAGGCACGCTACCTGAGGGGAATTGCAGACGACGTGCAGCGCCGGGTGAATGCTGGCGATCTGGCGCGCGCAGATGATCTGGCAGCGCGTGGGGAGCTGCTGGAAGCGGAGGCCGCTCGCAGCGAGGCCGATCAACGTGTGAATGCAGCGCGGGCGCAATGGCGAACGCTGACCGGGCTCGATGCGATGCCGGCGCTGACCCGGCCTTCGATCTCGGCCGATGCGGACGCCGCCCCAACCGTCGACCATCACCCGGAGATGCTCGCAGCGACGCAGGCCGTGGAACGGGCGCGCAAACGGGTCGATGCGGTCAATGCATCGCGGCGAGATCCACCGGAACTCTCGCTGCGCTATCGCGAAGAGACGCCCCGCCCGGGCGAGGCCAGCCAACGCGGCATCGGCATCGGCCTGAAGATTCCCTTGGGCACGGACGCCCGCAACGCTCCGCTGCAGGCCGCTGCCTTGGGTGAGCTCGATGTCGCCGAGACCATGGAGCTGCGCCTACGCGAACGCCAGGCCGCCGACCTTGCCGTCGCGCGCGACGGTTTGCAAAGCGCCACGCGGCAGCTCGACAGCACGCGCGCCCGGGCACGGCTGCTGCGCGAGCGCGCCGACCTCATCGACGCCTCCTTCAAGGCAGGGGAAAGCTCTCTGCCGGAGCTCTTGCGCGCCGCGAATGCCGCGGCCCAGGCGGAAGCGGCGCTTGCGCGGCAGGAAGCCGCGCTCGGCCTGGCGCATGCCCAACTTCAACAAGCACTCGGACTTTTCCCATGACAGCTCCCTCTTTCGTCAACCGCCGCACGCCGAGCCATCTGGTGCTGGCGGCCATCCTTCCCTTCATGCTGCTTCTGGGCGCAGCGGCCATGGCCGCGCCGGGTGCGCACGGCCCCAACGGCGAGCATCTCGACGTGCCGGCGCAGGCCGCCGTGGGCGGCAGCAGCGCGCCCCGCCTGGAGGCGAAATCGGAGGCCTTCGAGCTGGTCGGTCTCCTGCACGCCGACGAGTTCTCGATGCTCATCAATCGCTTCGAGACCAACGAGCCGGTTCTGGAAGCGAAGGTCGAAGTCGAGTCCGGTGGCACCAAGGCCGCCGCCAAGTTCCATGCCGATCTGGGCGACTATGCCGTCGATGATGCGGCCTTCCTGAAGGCACTGGCGGCGCCGGGAGACCATGCGATCGTGGTCACCATCGTGGCAGGAGCCGAGTCGGACCTCCTCGACGGAACCCTCAGGAGCGCGGGCGCCACCGCGACGCAAGCGCATGGCCACGCCCATGATGATGAGCACAGCCATGGGCTTCCCCGAGCAGCGTGGGCTTTGCTGGCGCTCTTGGCGCTGGGTGCCGCCATCTATTTCCTCAACCGCCGCCACCGGGCGGCGACCGGAGCAGCGCAATGAATTCGCCAATCCCCCATATTTCGCGCCGGGCGGCACGGCGTTCGTCCGCATTGGTTGCGCTTGCTCTTGTGCTCGGTTGCACCACGCTGGGATCGGCTTTCGCATCCCCCGGCGCTCACGGACCCAATGGCGAGCATCTTGACGCGGCCGGAGGCGGCAGCACAACGTCGGGACTCGCCCGCCTGCCCGATGGCAGCGTGCAAGTACCAATGCTGGCCCAGCGCCGGCTCGGCGTGAGGACCGTTCTGGCCACGGAGACCGACGCCGCCGCCACGGTGCAAATGCCGGGTCGGATCGTGATCGACCCGAACGCCGGCGGCCGGATCCAAGCCGTGCACGGCGGACGCGTGGAGGCCGGCCCGCGTGGCTTGCCTGTGGC
This sequence comes from Variovorax sp. LARHSF232, assembly GCF_052871435.1. Lineage (NCBI taxonomy): Bacteria > Pseudomonadati > Pseudomonadota > Betaproteobacteria > Burkholderiales > Comamonadaceae > Variovorax > Variovorax sp. LARHSF232. Next base: position 739,460 of record NZ_JBIXJS010000001.1, read on the forward strand.
CGGCCAGGCGGTACGCAAAGGCGAAGTGCTGGCTTTTGTGCAGCACCACGCCGAGCCCTATGCGCTCGCCAACCAGCAGGCCCAGCTGGCGGAGTTGCGCAGCAGCCGCGAACTGGCCGCACAGCGTGTGCAGCGGCTGCAATCGCTCGAAGGCACGGTGCCCCGCAAGGAAATCGACGCTGCGCGCGCCGAACTGCAGAGCCTTTCCGCGCGCGAGAAGAGCATTGGTGCGAGCCTGGGCGTGCGCGAAGCGCTCTCCGCCCCCGTCTCCGGCGTGATCGCGCGCGCCGACGCCGTGGCCGGCCAGATCGTTGAGGCGCGCGACGTTCTGTTCGAAGTGATCGATCCGTCGCGCGTCCTGGTCGAGGCGACGACCGCGGACGCAGCCCTGCCTGCACGCGTGGGCGACGCCTCCCTGCAGGGCATCCCCGGCGTCAAGCTAAAGCTGCTGGGCGCCGCTCGCTCGCTGCGCGAAGGCGTGCTGCCGATCACCTTCCAGGCACAGCCCGACAAGCCTGGCGCCGCGATGCCCTTGGCGGTGGGCCAGCCTGTCACGGTCCTTGCGTCGCTCAACGAGCGCATCAAGGGCTTCGTCCTGCCCGCGCAGGCGGTCGTGCGCAACAGCGCCAACGAGCCGATCGTCTGGATCAAGTCCGGTGCCGAGCGCTATATCCCGCAGCCGGTGCAGTACCGGGCGCTGGACGCCGGCACCGTGATCGTCACCCAGGGCCTCGGCGCCGACAACCGCGTGGTGGTGCAAGGCGCACCGCTGATCGCGCAGATCCGCTGACCGGAGCGCGCAAATGTTCAACTGGATCGTTCAACACAGCCTGCACAACCGCCTCTTCGTGCTGGCGGTGGCCGCGCTGCTGCTGGTCTACGGCGCCGTCACTGCCTGGCGCACGCCGGTGGACGTGTTCCCCGACCTCAACAAGCCGCTGGTCACCGTCCTTACCGAAGCCGGTGGCATGGCGCCCGAGGAGGTGGAACAGCTCGTCACCTTTCCGCTGGAGACCGCGCTCAACGGCATGCCGGGGGTGACCCGGGTGCGCACGACCTCTGGCGTGGGCCTGTCCATCCTCTATGCCGAGTTCGACTGGGGCACCGATGTGTACCGCAACCGCCAGCTCGTCGCCGAGCGCCTGGCGCTGGTGCGCGAGCAGTTGCCTGGTGGCATCACGCCCATCATGGGCCCGGTCTCTTCGATCATGGGAGAGGTCATGCTGATCGCACTGCCTCTGGCGGAAGGCCGGGCGGCAGCCGACCCGATGCGGGCGCGCGAGTATGCCGATTTCGTGCTGCGCCCGCGCCTGTTGTCGATCCCCGGCGTCTCTCAGGTCATCCCGATCGGTGGCGATGTCCGGCAATTGCGCGTGGAGCCCGACACGGCCCGCATGGCGCAGTTCGGCGTGTCGCTCAGCCAGGTCGAGCAGGCCTTGCGCGGCTTCGCGGGCAATGCCGGTGGCGGCTTCATCGATCTCAACAGCCGGGAGTTCCTGATCCGCCATCTCGGGCGCACGAACCGGGTCGAGGACCTGCAGGGCATCGCCGTGGCCTGGAAGGACGGACGCGCTGTGTTGCTGGACCAAGTGGCCAACGTGAGGTTTGCCGCCGGCATGAAGCGCGGCGATGCCGGCTACAACGGGGCGCCGGCGGTCATCGTGAGCGTGCAAAAGCAGCCCGCTGCGGACACCGTGCAGCTCACCCACGCGATCGAAGTGGCCCTCGGCGAGCTCAAGCAGGGCTTGCCGCCGGGCCTGGCCGCACCCAAGGTGCTGTTTCGCCAAGCCGACTTCATCGAGGCATCGATCCGCAACGTGAGCGAGGCGCTGCGTGACGGCGCCATCATGGTGGCCATCGTGCTGTTCGCCTTCCTGCTATCGGCGCGCACCACGCTCATTTCGCTGGTGGCGATTCCGCTGTCGCTGGCGGTCACGGCGCTGGTGTTCAAGCTGCTCGGGCAGTCGATCAACGTGATGACGCTGGGCGGCCTCGCGATCGCCATCGGCGAACTCGTCGACGATGCGGTGGTCGACGTGGAGAACATCGTGCGCCGTCTCAAGCAGAACCGGGTCTCGAACAATCCTCTGCCCACGCTGGAGGTGGTGCGCCGGGCCAGCGTCGAGGTGCGATCGGGCATCGTCTATGCGACCGTGATCGTGGTGCTGGTCTTCGTGCCGCTGTTTGCGCTGCCGGGCATCGAGGGGCGCCTGTTCTCGCCGCTGGGCATCGCCTACATCGTCTCGATCCTGGCCTCCATGCTGGTGTCCATGACCGTGACCCCGGTCCTCTGCCACTACCTGCTTCCGAAGATGAAGCGCCTGAAGCATGGCGACAGCCCGCTGGTCGCGCGGCTCAAGCGCTGGGACGAGAAGATCCTCGCCTGGTCCTTTACCCGCGCCAGGCTGCTGATCGCGATCGCGGCGCTCGCGGTGGCCGCCGCGGCGGCGAGCGTGCCCTTCTTCCCTCGGGCCTTCCTGCCGGCCTTCAACGAAGGATCGCTGGTGCTGGGCATGGTCTTCAATCCCGGCACCGCCCTGGCCGAGGCGAACCGCATGGGCGCACTCGCGGAGACCTTGATCGCCCAAGTGCCCGAGGTGGTCCAGGTCGGGCGGCGCACCGGCCGGGCCGAGCTTGACGAGCATGCCGAGGGCGTGCACTCCGCCGAGATCGATGTCGACCTGAAGCGCTCGGCGCGCGACCGCGAGGCCGTGATGGCGGACATCCGCGCCAGGCTTTCGGTGCTGCCGGCGCAGGTCGCCATCGGCCAGCCGATTTCGCACCGGCTGGATCATCTTCTGTCCGGGGTTCGGGCACAAATTGCGCTGAAAATCTTCGGCGACGACACCGACACCCTGCGCGGGCTGGGCGAGCAGATGCGCCAAAGCCTGTCGGGCATCCCGGGCCTGGTCGACCTCACCGTCGAAAAACAGGTTCTGATCCCGCAGATCACGGTGAAGCTCGATCAGCGCAAGCTGGCGCAAACGGGCCTGTCGCCGGGCGAAGCGATCCGGATCCTGCAAGCCCTGACCGACGGCGCCCATGGCGCCCAGATCGTCGACGGCCAGCGCCGCTACGACCTGGTCTTGCGTCTGCCGGACGGGCGCCGCAGCCCGCAGGACCTCGCTGCCACGCTGATCGACACGCCGGCCGGCCGCTTGCCCGTCTCCGCGATCGCGAGCGTCGAGGAAACCGACGGCCCCAACCAGATCGGCCGCGAGAACGGACGCAGGCGCATCGTCGTCTATGCCAACACGGACGGCTCCGACATGGGCAAGATCATCCAGGACATCCGAGGCGTGATTGCCAGGACCTCGCTGCCGCCCGGCACCTTCGTGAGCCTCGAAGGGCAGTTCCAGGCCCAGGAGCAGGCGATGGCCCTGATCATCGGGCTGTCGCTGGTCTCGCTCACGATGATCTTCCTGGTGCTCTACGCACGCTACAAGTCCGCGGTGTTGACCGGCATCGTCATGGTCAACATCCCGCTCGCGCTCATCGGCAGCGTGGTGGCGATGTGGCTGGCCGGCGTGAGCCTGTCGGTGGCGTCCATGGTCGGCTTCATCACGTTGGCGGGCATCGCGGCGCGCAACGGCATCCTCAAGATCAGCCACTACATCAACCTGTGCAAGTTCGAAGGCGAGACCTTCAGCCAGGCGATGATCGTTCGCGGATCGCTGGAGCGCCTGACGCCCGTGCTCATGACGGCGCTGGTGGCCGCGTTCGCGCTAACGCCCCTGCTGCTGGCCGCCGACGCGCCGGGCAAGGAAATCCTGCATCCCGTCGCGGTCGTGATCTTCGGCGGCCTGGTCAGCTCCACCCTGCTCGATACCCTGCTGACGCCGGTGCTCTTCTGGATGTTCGGGCGGCGCGGGACGGAGCGCCTGGTCGAAGAAGACAAGCAAACCGAAGCGGGCCCACGCTCGGTCCCGCAGGAAGCCTATTGAACCCACCAAGATCCCACAGGCTGTCGGCGCCGCCTGTCAAAGCGCGCTATATGCGAAAGAAGGAATGATTCCATGAACATCAAGAGCAAGTCCCTGAGCTATCTGGTCGCAGCCGTACTGACGAGCATCTCGACCCTGGCCACCACGCAGGCGTTCGCGCACGGCGCCGCCAAGCCGATGCACGGCGGCGTGGTGCAAAGCGCCAGTGACCTGTCCTTCGAACTGGTGGCCACCAGCGACGGCGCCACCATCTACGTGGTCGACCACGACGACGCGTTCGACACCGCCGGTACCCGTGGCAAGCTGACGGCTTTGAACGGCGCCGAGAAATCCGAAGCGGAACTCAAGCCCGCCGGCGGCAACAAGCTCGAAGCCAAAGGGGTGAAGCTGGACAAGGGCGCCAAGGTGGTCGCCGTGTTGACGACCCCCGACAAGAAGACGATCACCCTGCGCTTTGCGCTCAAGTGACGCGGCGATGCCCAACCGCCTGACCCAGCTTCCCGCGCTGCGCTCTCCTGGCGCTGCTGGCGGCCGTGCTGTTCGGCGTCAGTACCGTACCCCGCTCGTGCAGCGCTTCGGCACAGGGCTGGGTGCTTTCACGATGCTCTCCCGGGGGCTCGCTGAGCGCGATCCTGGCCAGGTGGTCTTGGGAAAGGCGGTGCTGGGTGCAGCAGCGACGGCCGCGGACCGGCTCCGTCTTCGCCTTCGCACCCTTCATCCGCGATCAGTCGAAGGTCACAGCCGCAACGTAGAGCTCCACCACCAGCCAGCCGAGCAACACCGCAGCGCCGACGGCCAGGAGCACCGAAGCAATCTTGCGTTCAATGCGGCGAGATGCGTGGCTGGCCATGGGACGTCCAGTCCCAGGGTGACCCGAAAAGCGCTTCATGAAGCGATTGTTGATCGCCGGGTGCGCGATGTAAAAGGCACTCTGCATGCATGGTTTCGACGAGCCAGCTTCGTGCCGAAGACGATCAGGGTTGCAGCTCGATCTCGCCCGGCCGCCAGGTCTTGTTGAACCACGGCTCCAGCGGACCGTAGAGGCGCAGCAGCGTGAACCAGCCCTTGCCCGGAATCGTCTGCACCCAGTTGTTCTCCATTCCCGCCGGGGCCTTCGGTCCGAAGTAGACATCCACCGAACCATCCGCATTGGTCTTGACGCCCTTGCTCTGGCTGCTGACGCTCGGGGCCAGTTGGTCGGTTTGCACCATCGAGCGGGTCTGGTTGTCGTAGACGATGACCGACCAGAAATCCTTGACCGGAACGTTGGGCGGCAGGCGCAGCTTGTAATTCTTGCCGCCATCCAGGGGATTGCCCTTTGCATCCTGCACCGACCAGGGGTATTGCGAGCCCCGGCCCACCATCTTCTCCTCCATCGCCGGCGTCACGGCAATGGCAAAGTAGTAAAAGAAGACCGCACCGTCCAGGTTGCTGACACCGGGTGCTGACTCGAATTTGTAGCCGCCTAGGAACGGCAGGCGCCACGCACTGTCCGGGAAGAAGTACGCATCCTTCGGGCGGATCTTGAAGGCGATCGTCCGCGCCGTCACGGCGCCGATGTTGGCGGCGTCGGTGAGGATCTTTTTCATCCGCGCATCGGGATTGAAGGGCTGGCCCTTGACGATGCCGATCGAGGCGAACAGGCCCAAGGTGGTGGGATCGGAGCCATCCGCCGGCTCTTCCTGGATGACCTGATTCAACAGGCTCCAGAACGAGTAGTCGCCCGGTGCGACGAAGTTCGCTGGAATCCCAGAGGCATTGACGAACTTCATCCGCGGCGGATTGGCAGCCTCGGCCAAGGGATAGAGGCGCAGATTCTTCTTGGCGGAATCGACTGCGGGTTGGGTGGAGCCGTCTACGAGGAAAGAGCGAAAGACCAGATAGCTGCCGAAGGTGCTCGGCCGCAAAACGTGATACCCGGGTGGAATGGCGCCCTTGAATCCGGGCGGCAACAGGAGGTACTTGCCGCCCTCGCCCTTGTCGGCCCCGGTGATGCCGATGTCGCCCACCCACTTGTACCAGAAGTCGTCGACCGTCCCGAGCACCTTGGGCGGAATCTCCGCCACCACCGGCCCCTTGCTCGTGTCGACCCACATGAAGTTGTAGATCGTGTTGTCGTTGGCGGTCAGTGCGACAGTCTTCGAATCAGTCAGATTTTCCCAGATCACGTTGGTCTGGTTATCGGGTCCGAACTTGCGCAGCGACTCGCGCATGCCGGCCTGATTGACGATCGGAATCGCCAGCAGGTAAGCCTGGAGCGCCCGCGAGCGGTCCAGGTTGTCGTAGATCTTGTCGACGGTGTCGGGAGACGGGTAGCCGTAATCGAGGTTCAGCGTCCCGATCGAGGACTCGATCTTGTCCGGCACGGCGACGCCCGGCGCGAAGGGTGTGGTCATCTTGTAGGGCTGCGCGAAAGCAGTCGTGGCCATCGCGGCCGCGACAACCAAGCCAATCAGTACTTGTTTCATGATTTTTGGTTTTTCCTTGTCGATTGTTCAGGGAGCCAAGCCGGACTGGCCTAGGGTGCGGGCACGACTTCGTAATAGACCCCGCTGGAGCCGAAGTAGGGCTTGTACCAAGTTGGACCAACCTGGTAGTAGTGGGTGCCGTTCACGACCATGTCCCTCGCCCCATCGGGCACGCTCGCCAGCTGGGTGCCGACCGGCATGTTGGGGGCGACCACATACGCGGGCTGCTGGACGACGATGGCCGACGGCTGCTGGACCACGACCGTGGCAGGGCGCGCCGCTGTCGCAACCGCGGCGCCCACCGCCATTCCGGCGACCGCACCCGCTGCAGCACCGCAGCCGTAGCAGCCGGCAGGACGATAGTAGGGGTGGTGCACGCCGCCGACCGCAACGGCGCCGCCGCGCCAGCCTCCTGCAGCGGCGACCCACGCATTTGCGGCAGACAAGGGAGCGAGCGTGCCGGCCACGATCGCGACGCTGAAGACGAGTGTCTTGATATGCTTCATCACATTGCCCTTTGCGTGATCACTTGACTGGGTCCATCTGCTTGAACTCGAGCTTCACCGCACCCTTGGGGATTGACGCGACGAAGGTCTGCGACGCAACGGGTGCGCCGAGCTTCCAATCAGAGAACTCCACGGTGAACGTCGGTTGACGATCGCCGCCGCGGTAGGAAATGACCATCAAGCGCGGTAGCTTGTCCTTGGCGCCAATCCAGACTTCCCAGTCCAGCCCCTTGGCAGTGAACGCCAAGTGGTCCGTCTTGACGCCGCCGACGCTCGACCGACCGACCCAGAACGCGCTGTAAAGATCCTTCGTCAAGAACGCATAGGGGTCCGCAACGAGAAGATCCAGGAACGGCCTCGTGGCGTCGGACCCCGGCAGCTCGCTCTGCATGAGTGACTCGACGGCGCCGCCCGCTGCCTCACGTTGCGCATAGAACTTGCGGTCCACGCCGATGGCGGTCACGGTCTTGCCGTCGTAAACGACGTCGCTCGGGAACAGATCTCCGCGCGCCGCCACGAACAGCTTGTCGGGCCGCTGCATCACCACGCGCGAAGAAGCGAACAGGCTGACGTACTGCCCCGTCGGAGAGGGCGTCGGGACGATGCCCCGTATCTTGAAATCAAGTGTTTTCGCTCCGGCCAGCGTGTCACTCATCGCCTTGAGCAAGCCGAGGGCGCGCTCGTCCTTGAACGCCTTCGCGGCTGTCGCGGTGGGCGCCGGTGTCTCTTGCGCCAGTGCAACGCGATCGGTGCCCAGCAGCGTCGAGGCCGCCAACAAGGCATAGCCAAGCCGATGAGTGATTCTTTTCAGGTTGAGGTTCATTCAAATTCTCCGGAACTGATTGGGACCAAGGAGTCGTCCTCTTCGGCGACTGCGACACAGACTGGGGTGCTGATTTCCATCACCACTTGATGCGAACGCCCAGATTCGCCTGACGCTGTTCGAATTTGCTGCCGTCGACACTCTTGTCATACGAGCCCACGACAAACAGGTTGACCGATTTGTTCAACTCGGCCTCCACGCCGATGTCCAGCGTGGCCGTCCGGCCCAGGTCATGGTTCGGAAAGCCCAGGGGCGCCGCACCCGACCCTGCCGCCCCGACATACACGCTGCTTTGCTTCTCGCCCAGGGTGTCCTGCAGTCCAAGCGTCGCCCACGGACGGATCCGTGCGCCGCCAGCCGCCTCGAACACCTTTTCCATGCGTACTGCCACACGCGTCGTACGGAGCACGGCGTCCTCTATGGTCAGCTGTTTGCCGCTGGCATCCTGCAGATGATCGCCGGCCATCCAGCTGACGCCCAACTGCAGTTGCGGTTCCACCGTCCAGCCGTCGCCGGGCTTGAAGCGATGGCCCAGGCGGGCGTTCATGGCCATGCTGCCGCTGCGAATGGATTGTTCGTAGCCATCCGCCGTCGTGATCTTGGCCTTCGTCGCCATCTGCCCCGTCGCCGTCACGTCGACATACGTGCCGCTGCGCCAGGTCATGCTGCCGTATCCGCCAAACGTCGGCGCATTGATGCTCACCTTGGCCTTGCCAGGAACCTGCAGTCCCGTCGAATTGGCGCCGCTGGTCCCATAGTCGCCGTCCTGGAAACCCACGAACACGCCACCGCGCCAGGTGCGCGTCGCGTGATCCTCCAGCAGCTGGTCCACACCCGCGTACAGGCCCCGGTTCTGGCCGCTGAACCCAAACCCGGGATTGGCGCCCATCTTCATGTCGCTATAGGTGGCTGCCATCCAGAAGCCAGTGCACTCGCCGGTCAGCTTCGAGTAGACACGCTGGGGCTCTGTCTCATCCGCACCGCAGCGAGGCGTGTCGCCGCGAATGCCGGCCATGCGCTGGAACAACAGCCGGTTGCTGTCCTGGATGCCCACATACGCGATGCTCGGCAGCGCGGCATACGCACCGATCTCCGGCAGCAGGACGTCGGCGGCGGAATTCAAGTACCAGCCGTTGCCCTGCTTCCCCAGCGTCCATGGATGCACGCTGCCCGCAAAACGCAGCGTGCCATCGCTCGCACCGGCGGCCACGAAGCTGCCGTCGGTGGCGGCATCGTCGTTGGGACTGGATATCACCTGGATCGAGGTTGGCAGTTGCGCGGCCGCGCTGCCGTCGCTGACGAAAGTCACCGCCGTGGTCCCCACGACATCGCCCGCGATGTCCAGGCCGCCGCTGGTGCCGCGACCCGGCGACACGGCCACGTGCAGCGCACCGTTGCGTCCGGTGTAGCCGCCGCTGATCGCCAGGCGGTTCGCTCCGGTGACGATCGTGCCGGCGTTCTCGACGCTTCCGCCAATGCTCGCTCCGGCGTTGGCGAGCAGGCGCGATGCCGCGTCGATCGCCAATACGCCGCCGCCCAGGCCAAGCTTGCGGCCCAGGCTCATGGTGGCGCCGTCCAGCAGGTTCACGCGCTCCCAGCCGGGAATGGACATGGCATCGGCGTCCACCTTCAGCGCGCTGAAGCTGAGCCGGTCGTTGCCGCCGTCGCCCCCGTCCAGGCCGGCCACGCCCGTGATGTCACCGCCCACGAAACTCGCGGTGTCGTTGCCGGCGCCAAAGGCGAGCGTGCCCACCACCGCGCCCCTGGCGCTGAAGCTGTCGTCGCCGTCACCCAGGTCGACAGCCGCCCGAAGGGTGCCGCCCTCGCCCACCGTCACAGTGTTGGTACCGGCGCTGCCGGTGATGCTTGTGGCCGCGCCCCCAATCGATTGCAGCACGCCGCCGACGTTCAGCACCGTGTTGTCGGCCATCGTCACGGTCGGCGTCCCCAGCTGCCCCGCGATGGTCAAGGTACCGCCGTTGAGAACGGTACCGCCGGTGTACTGCTGCGCGCCCGTCAGCGTCGCCTCGCCCATGTTTTCCTTGCGCAGGATTTCGAAGTTCGTCGTGCGGGTCGCGTCGAAGCTGAAGGCGCCGGCGGTGTCGAGCACCACCGTGTCGCCGCTGCCGTGGCCGCCACCGCTGATGGTGGCGGCCAGCACCGCGCCGTCCTGCAAGGTCAGCACGTCTTCGCCGCCGCACATGTCGATCGTGCCGGTACCCGATACGGTGCCGGCCACGCGCATCGTGTCGTTGCCGTCGCCGCAGCCGTAGCTGCCGTCGACGTGCAAGGTCGCCCCGGCAGCCACCACCGTGTCGAGCGGGCTGCCGGCGATCGCCGCCACGCTGCCGGCAGGGCCGATGTTCAGGGTGCCGCCGAGCACGCGCACTTCCTGAAGGGCGGTCGCTCCGGGGCCGGTGATGTTGAGCACGCCGGTGCCGGTCTTGGTCACGCCCTCGAAGTTCACCAGCGCGCCCAGATCGGCCGCCAGGTTGATGTCGTAGACGCGCGTGTCCAGGCCGGCACCGCCGTCGACGGTGCCATTGACCACGGTGCCGTCGTGCACCACGAAGCTGTCGTCGCCGGCGCCCAGCGCAAACACGCCGCCGCCGGTATCGAGGGTGCTGCCGACGTCCAGCAGGTCTGCGCCGTCGCCCAGGTCGCCGCGGGCGACCAGCAGCCCGCCCCGCACGTTGACGGTATTGACACCGCTGCTGCCGGTGATGACTGCCGCAACGCCACCTCCGCCCGACAGCACATTGTCAACATTGAGGACAGTGTTGTCGCTCATGGCGACGGTCGGCGTTTCAAGCGTGCCGGCCACGGTCAAGGTTCCGCCATTGAGCACGGTGCCGCCGCTGAAGCTCTGCGTGCCGACCAGCGTCGCCGTGCCGGTATGGGTCTTGGTCAGGAACTCGAAGTTGCTGACGGTGCCGGCGCCGAAGCTCAACGCCGCAGCGTTGTCGAGCACCACGGTGTCGCCGCCGCTGTGCGCGCCGCCGTCCAGGCTGCCGCGCAAGCCGCTCAGGTCCGCGCCGTCGTGCAGCGTGACGACGTCGTCGCCGTCGCCGAGCGCGATGGCACCGGCGCCGCGGACCGCGCCCGCGATGGTCATCGTGTCATTGCCGCTCGAGCCGCTGTAGTTGCCGTCGACGTTCAGCGCCGCGCCACCGGCCACGGTCGTGGTGACCACGCCGCCGACACTGCCGGCGGCGCCGATGTCCAGCGTGCCGCCGTCGACGTTCACGGTGGTGAAATCCGAGGGCGCCGGCCCCGCGACGGTCAGCGTGCCGGCGTTGGTCTTGCGGAGGGTTTCGAAATTGGCGGCGCCGCCCAGGGTGGCGCTGCCGGCAATGTCCGCGACCAGGGTGTCGGTGCCGGTGCCGCCATCGATGGCCGTCGACAGGCCGGACAGGTCGGCACCATCCTGCAGGGTCAGCGTATCGTCGCCGTCGAGCATCTCCAGCGTGCCGAGACCGCTGACATTGCCTGCCACGGTGAAGCGGTCCGCACCGGGGGTGAAGCGCAGCGAGCCGTCCACGACCATGCGCGCGCCGCTGGCCACGCTCGCGTCCTGCACGCCGTCCAGGCTGCCGGCCGCGCCGATGTCCAGGGTGCCGCCGTCGACGTTGACGGTGGTGAACGCCGACGGCGCCGGGCCGGCGATGTGCAAGGTGCCGACGTTGGTCTTGGTCAGCGTCTCGAAGTCGACGGCGCTGCCGAGGGTGGCGTTGCCGGCCAGGTCAGCCACGAAGACATCGGTGCCGGCACCGCCACGCACCGGCGTGCTCAATGCGGTCAGATTCGCGCCGTCCTGAATCGTGAACGTGTCGTTGCCGGCGCCCATGTCGAGCGTGCCGCCGCCGGTGACGGTGCCGGCCACGGTCAGGGTGTCGTCGCCGCTCGTGAACAGCAGGTTGCCATCCAGGTTCAGCGTGGCGCCGCCAGCCACGGTGGCGTGCTGCACCCCACCGATCCCGCCAGCCGGGCCGATGTTCAAGGTACCGGCCAGCACATTCACGTCGACGAAGTCCGACTGCGCGGGACCGTTGACGTTGAGCACGCCGCTGCCGGTCTTGTTCAGGATCTCGAAGTTGGTCAGCGCACCCAGGTCGGCGCTGGTGTTGATGTCGGGATTGAAGGCATCCAGGCCCGCGCCGCCATCCACCGTGCCCAGCACCACCGTGCCGTCGCCGATGGCAAAGGTGTCGCTGCCGCCACCGAGAGCGAGGACGCCGCCTCCCGTGTTCAGGGTGCCGGCCACGTTCAGCACGTCTTCGCCCTCGCCCAGGTCGCCACTGGCGATCAGCAATCCGCCCTGCCGCACGTTGACGGTATTGGCGCCGCTGCTGCCGGTGATGACTGCCGCGGTGCCACCCGCGGCCGACAGCTGGTTGTCGACATTGAGTACGGTGTTGTCGCCCATGGCAACGGCAGGCGTTTCAAGCGTGCCGTCCACGGTCAAGGTGCCGCCGTTGAGGACGGTGCCGCCGGTGAAGCTGTGAACGCCGGCCAGGGTCGCCTCGCCGGTGTTGTCCTTCTGCAGCACTTCGAAGTTGGCGAGCCTGCCCGCATCGAGGACGAGGCTGCCGGCGTTGTTGAGTACCACCCGGTCAGCGCCCGCGTCGCCGTCGATGGGGTTGGCCAACCCCGCCAGATTGGCGCCGTCGTTCAGCACCAGGGTGTCGTCGCCGCCGCACAGATTGACGGTGCCGCTGCCGCTGACGGTGCCCGACACATCCAGCCTGTCGGCCCCGCTGCCGCAGCCGAACTCGCCACCCACGTTCAGGGTCGCGCCGCTGGCCACGATGGCGTTCAACGCGCTGCCGGCGGTGGCGACGATGCTGGCGCCGGCGTGAACATCCAGCGTGCCTTCGAGCACCTGCACATCCTGCAGCGCGGTGGCGCCCGGGCCGGTGATGTTGAGCACGCCGGCGCCAGTCTTGGTCACGCCCTCGAAATTCACCAGCGAGCCGAGGTCGGCGCTGGTGTTGATGGCGTAGGTGCGCGTGTCCAGGCCCGCGCCGCCATCGATGGTGCCGTTCACCACGGTGCCGTCGTGCACCACGAAGTTGTCGTCGCCGTCGCCCAGCGCGAACACGCCGCCACCGGTATCGAGGGTGCCGGCCACATCCAGCACGTCGGCACCGGCGCCCAGGTCGCCCGAGGCCCGCAGCGTGCCGCCAACGCCCACGGTCACCGCATTGATGCCTGTGCTGCCGGTGATGAGCGTTGCCGCCGGGCCGCCCGCCTGCACGATGCCGTCCACATGCAGTTCGGTGCCGTCGGCCAGGTCGATGGTGGGTGTTTCGAGTGTGCCGTCCACATCCAGAACGCCACCGGCGATCGTGGTGCCGCCGCTGAAGCTCTGGCTCCCGCTCAGGGTGGCCGTCCCGACGTTGTCCTTGCGCAGCAACTCGAAATTGGTGGTGTTGCCGGCGTCGAAGGCCAACGCGCCGGCATTGTCGAGCACCAGCGTATCCGCGGTCCCCAGACCTGCGCTGATGGCGTTGCCCAGGAGCGCGCCGTCCTGCAGGGTCAGGGTGTCGTCGCCGCCGCACAGGTCGATGGTGCCGCTGCCCGATACGGTGCCTGCGACGGTCATCGTGTCGTTGCCGGTGCCGCAACCGTAGCTGCCGTCCACGTTCAGCGTCGCACCGCTAGCCACGATGGTGGCCAGCGTGCTGCCGGGCGCCGGAACCACATCGCCGGCCGCGGTCACGTTCAGGATGCCTTGGGCCACCTGGACCGTGGTGAAGTCCGAGCTCATCGGGCCGTTGATGTTCAGCACGCCGGCACCGGTCTTGCTCAGCGTCTCGAAGCCCTGCACCGCGCCGAGGTCGGCAACGGTGTCGATATGGGTGTCGAAGGTGTCGATGCCGGCACCGGCCGACACGGTGCCCACGATGCGGGTGTTCTCGTGGATCGTCAGCGTGTCGTTGCCGTCGCCCAGCGCGAACACGCCGGCGCCGGTGTCCAGGGTGCCAGCCACGTCCAGCACGTCGCTGCCCGCGCCCAGGTCGCCGTTGGCCCGCAGCGTGCCGCCCGCTCCCACCCTCACCGTGTTGTCGCCGATGCTGCCGGTGATCGCCGCCGCCGTGCCGGCGCCGGCATCGACCGTGCCGTCCACGATCAGTGCGGTGGCGTCGGCCAGGCCGATGGTCGGCGTCTGCAGCGCGCCAGCGACAGCCAGCGTGCCGCCCGCGATCGTGGTGCCGTTGCTGAAACCCTGGCTGCCGGTCATGGTGGCGGTCCCGCTGTTCTGCTTGAGCAGCGTCTCGAAGCCGGCGGTTTGGCCGCCGTCGAAGACCATGGCCGAGGCGTTGTCCAGGATCAATTGATCGTTGCCGCCGGCGCCGGCGGCAACACCGCCGTCACCACTCTCGATGAACGATCCGTCCTGCAGCGTCAGTACGTCATCGCCAGCGCCCAGTGCCAGGGTACCGGCGCCGGTGCTGAGGAGCCCCGCCAGGGTCACGCTGTCGTTGCCGTCGCCGAGGTCGCCGTCCGCGCGCAGCGTGCCGGTGACGCCGACAGTGATGGTGTTGGCGCCCGCGCTGCCGGTCAAGGTCGCAGGCGTGCTGCCGGCATCCTCGACGGTGCCGTTCACGTTCAGGGTGGTGCCGTCGGCCATGGCGACGGTGGGCGTGACCAGGGGACCGTCGACGTTCAGGGTGCCGCCGCCGATAGTGGTGCCGGCGCTGAAGTCGTAGGCACCGGTGAGGGTCAGCGTACCGGTGTTCTGCTTGGTCAGGATGTCGAAGCCGCCTATGTCGCCGCCGTCCAGGCTCTGGCCCAGCACGGTGTTGACCACCAGGGAATCGATGCCGCCCGAAGCGGCGACATCCACGCCGCCGCCCAGCAGCGCCGCACCATCATTGAGGACCAGCGTGTCGTTGCCGTCGCCCAGTTCCAGGGCTCCGGTGCCGGTATTCAGGGTGCCGGTGAGATTCACCGTGTCGTTGCCGCCGCCCAGATCGCCGCCGGCGAGCAAGTTGCCGCCGGTGCCCACTGTGATGGTCTGGTTCCCGGCATCGCCGCTCAGTGCGGCCGGGATGCCGCCAGCGGCCTGCACCGTGCCGTTCACGGTCAGCGCCGAGGTTCCGGTCATGGCGACGGTCGGTGTCTGCATCGCCCCGTTCACCTGCAGCGTGCCGGCGCTGATCGTGGTGGCGCCGATGCTGTTGCTGGCCGAGGTCAGCACACTGGTGCCAGCGCCGATCTGCGCCAGGGTGCCCGGGCCGCTCAGGGTGCCGTTGAAGGTGAAGGTATCGCTGCGGTTCAGCGACAGCGTCGAGGTCGCGGAGTCGACGATCACGTTGCCGGCGCCGGCATTGCCGGTAGTGCCGCCATTGCCGATCACCAGGTTGCCGTCGTTGATGACGGTGTTGCCCGTGTAGGTGTTGTTGCCGGTGAGAATCCAGGTACCGCTGTCGTTCTTGGCCAGCGTGGTGGCGCCGGTGCCGTTGTTGCCGATGGTGCCGCCGAAGGTGTTGTTGCCGGTGTTGGTGCCGCCCAGGGCGATGGTGCGCGCGGTGTTGGTGCCGGTCAGGGTCACCGCCCCGGTATTGGTGAACTGCAGTGCGCCGCTGCCGGAGGACTCGATGAAGGTGACGCCGCTGTCCAGGGTGAACTGGCGGTCGGTGGAGTCGCCCGCGCCGGTATAGCGCAGCGTGGAGCCGTTGCCGATCACCAGGTTGGCCGCCGCGTTGGACGAGGCGCCGATGCTGCTGGCCTGGCCGCCGTTGGCCAGTTGGTCCACGCTGAGCACGCCGCCGTTGATCCGGGTGACGCCGGTGTAGGTGCTGCTGGCGTTGGTCAGGCGCCAGGTGCCGGTGCCGGTCTTGGTCAGCGAGGTAATCCCCGCGCCGTTGTTGTCCAGTTGCGCGGCGAGGATGTTGTAGCCGGTGTTGGTGCCGGTCAGGGTGAGCGTGCGCGCCGTGTTGGCGCCCGCCAGGGTCACCGGCGCGGTGGAAGCGAACTCGATGATGCCGGTGCCGGACGCATCGAGCGTGCCGCCGCTGGTGCCGAGGGTGAACTGACGGTCGGTGCTGTCGCCCGCGCCGACGTAACGCAGGGTGCCGCCGTTGAGCACCAGGTTGGCGGGATTGGACGTCGAAGCGCCGATCGAACTGTTGACGCCACCGTTCGGCAGGCAATTGACCGCCAGCACGCCGGCGTTGATCGTGGTCGTCCCGCTATAGCTGCTATTGCAGCCGGACAGCGTCTGGGTGCCGGCACCGTTCTTGATCAGGTTGCCCGTACCGCTGATCGCACCCGCGTACGTCTGACCAAAGCCATCCCTGATCGTCAGTGTGCCCGTGCCCAACGCGATGTTCCCGCCCGCGGTGCCGCCACCGATAAGGGCACCCGCGTTGGCATTGAAGCTGTTCAGGTCCAGCAATACGCCAGCGGTATTGGCCATGATGAAGGCGTTGGTGGTGCCGAAGGCCGTGTTCGACCCTGCGCGCAGCGTGCCGCCTCTGACTTGGGTGTTGCTGGTGTACGAGTTGATGCCGGACAGCAGCAACGTGCCGGCATTGTCCTTGTACAACTCGCCTGCGCCGACGACCTGGCCGCTGAAGCCGAGCGTGGTGCCGCTGAGCACATCGATGACGCCATAGCCCGCAAGACTGAACCCGCGATCGATGCTGACAGTGCCGCCGGTGTAGTTGAGGTTGCCGTTACTGAAGACGAGATTGGTGGACGCACTGCCGGACGCGCCAATGCCGCTGGCGGTACCGCCATTGGCCAGGCAGTCGACGCTCAGGACGGCGCCCTGCAGGGTAGTGGCACCGGTGTAGGTGTTGTTGCAGCCGTTGAAAGTCTGGGTACCGCCGTCAGTGCGCCAGACGCCGCCGGTGCCGCTGATCACGCCCGAATAGTTGCCGCCGCCCCCACCGATGCGCAGCGTGGCCGAGCCAAGGGTGACATTGCCGCCGTTGGCACCGCCGCCAACCAGCGGGCCGACGAAGTTGTTGAAATTATTCAGGTCCAGGGTGACGCCGGCCACATTGGCCAGGGTCATGACGTTAGCGGTACTGGGGGTGCCAAACGCCTGGGTCGAGGCGGCCCGGAGGGTGCCGCCATTGACGGTGTTGCCGCCGACGTACGTGTTAGTACCAGACAGCACCAACGTGCCGGCCCCCTCCTTGATCAAGCGGGTCGCGCCGCTGCCCGCAGCGGTGCCGCTGACGGTCAGGGTGGTGGCCGCAACAGTGACATCGATGGTGCCCCTGTTGGTGCCCAGGGTAAAGCCGCGGTTGGTGGTCGTGGTAGCACCGGTGTACTGCAGACCACCGCCGTCGAGCACCAGGTTGGCGGAAGCGCTGCTGGACTGGCCGATGCCGCTGGTCTGTCCGCCGTTTGCCAGGGTACTCACCGACAACAGGCCACCAGTGATGGTGGTGCCGCCCACGTAATCGTTGGCACCGTTGGCCAGGGTTAGCGTGCCGGCGCCGCTCTTGGTGAACTTCGCATCGTCCGGACTTGTGACCAGACCGGTGAAGGTGAGATTGGTGCCCGCATTGGTGACCGCGATGCCGCTGCCCAGGATGCCGCCGGACTTGGCGAAGGTGAAGCCGCGGTCGCTGGTCGTGGAAGCGCCGGTGTAGCTCAGCGTGGCGCCCTCCAACGACAGGTTGGACGGATCGGCGGCGGAAGCGCCGATGCTGCTGGCCACGCCCCCGTTGTTGATGGTGTTCACCGACAGCGTGCCCTGCACCACCTGGGTGGCGCCGGTATAGCTGTTGTTGGAATTGGTCAGGGTGACCAGGCCCGTACCGGCCTTGACGAAGCCCATGCTGCTGCCGTTGTCGACGATCTGGGAATCGATGGTGAAGTTGCCGGTGCTGTTCTGCTGGATGCCCAGGTCGCCGCCATTGGCGCCGGTCAGCATGCCGCCGGTGATCACCTGGCTGGTGTTCAGAACGGACGGCGCCACGATGATGGTGCCGTCCACGCCCAGGGTCTCGCCGGGCGCCACGGTTACGGTGGTGGACACCGGCCGTGTGTAGCGCAGACCGCCCAGTTGCACGCTGCCATTCACCGTGCCGAAGAAACCGGTCGCGTCGGTGATGAATTCGTTGGCCAGCCAGTTCGCCGCGTTGTCCTTGTTGGTGTAATCGGCAGCGGTGAAGGCCGTGATGTTGCCGCCCACCACCTTGGCGTAGTCGGTGCCGTTGACCGTGGCCCAGCCGCCCAGCGCGGTGCTGGTGGTGGTGATGTTGCCGCTGGCCGGCAGATTGAAGTTCATCAACCCACCGGTGCGGGTGACCGCGCCCAGGTTGACCGTCATGCTGCCGCCGCTGCCGGCACTGGCGCCGATGGTGTTGTTGCCGGCGCTGATGTTCAGGCCGTTGAAGGTCTGGGTGTTGCTCTCGCCCGCCGCGCCGGTCACGTTGAGCGTACCGCCGCTCATGTTGAGCGTGGAGGCGCTGGCGATGATGTTGCTGGCCGGACCGCCGGCGGGGCTGAAATTCAGGTTGAGCGTGCCGCCGCCGATGGTCGTGGCGCCGGTGTAGGTGTTGGCGCCGGTCAGGGTCTGGGTGCTGGCGCCCAGCTTGGTCAGGCCGCCGCTGCCGGTGATGCTGCCGGCGTAGCTTGCCGTGGTGCCGGTCGGCGCTTCCAGGGTCAGCGTGGCGCTGCCCAGGTTCACGGTGCCGCCGGTGCCGGACAGCGTGCTGAAAGTCCGACTGAAACCATTGAGGTCCAGGGTGCCGCCGTTGACCTGGGCGACGGTGGATGCGCCGAAGGCACTGGATGTACCCGCGCGCAGCACGCCGCCATTGACGATGGTGCTGCCGGTGTAGGTGTTGGCGCCGGTGAGCACCCAGGTGGCATCGCCCCCACTGCGCAGGTTGCCGCTGCCGGAAACGATACCGGTGAAGATATTGTCGGCACCGGTAAAGCTGCCGCCGAGGGTGGCGGTATTGGTGATGGCCATGGGGCCGCTCAGCGTCAGCGCGCCGCTGCCGTTGTTGTTGAGGGTGCCGTTCTCCATCTGCCAGTTGCGGTCACTGCTGGCGCCGGTGCCCGTATAGCTCAAGGTCCCGCCTGCACTGACGTTGATGGTGGTGCCGGCCCCCAGCGAACTGGCGACGCCGCTGTTGGCGATGGTGCCGACCTGCACCTGTCCCGCGCCCCGGACCACACCGCGGCCAGTGAAGGTGTTGGCGTCACCGAGGCGGATGGTCCGCCCGGCACTGGAAACAAACCACGCATCGCGGCCGTTGTTGCTGCTGATCACGCCCAGCAGTTCCATGTCGGCGGTGACCGCGTCGAATTCAGCGCGATTGCCCGAACCTCCAGCCAGCGCGATATTGCCCGTGAGGGTCAGGGTGCCTGTACCCCAGTTCTGGAGATACACCGCCTCACCGCTCGGACCGGCAGGGGGGTTCAACTGCCAGTTGCGATTGGAGCTGTCGCCATCGCCCACGTACTGAAGAACAGCGTTGGTCTGGTTGGGAGCACCGACGGTAATCGTGCCATCTGCGACGGTGGTGGGCGCCCCCAGAGAGCTGGCCATCCCCAGGTCGGCAATGGAGGTAAAGCTGGAAGCGCTCCCGCTATTGAAGGTGGTTCTGCCTGTGTAGTTGTTGAGGTCGTTGCTGACCGCCACGGCAAAAAAGCCGGCACTGCCGCTGCCGGTGAAGAAGCCGCTGCCGGCACCGCTGCCGAAGATCTGGACACTTCCGGTGAGCGAAACCGTCCGCCCTGCCAGGCCGCCGCCTGTCGAGCCGACATCCAGCCGGGTGCCGTTGGCCATGTTGACGACATTGGCGACGTTGCCGAGGGCGGCGTTGCCGTTGACGTCCAGCCTGCCGCCATTGACGTTGATGTTGCCGCTGAAGGTATTGGCCCCCGTCAGGAACAGCCAGCCGGTGCCGGCCTTGGTGAGGCCTGCGCTGCCGGCGATGACCGAATTGATGGTGGTGATCACGCCTGGGTTGGTCGTGATGGTGGGCGCGACTCCGCCCAGGGTCAGCGTGCCGCCGTTCAGCACGTAGCCGTTGGTGAGGAACACCATGTTGTGCACGGTGATGGGCGCACCCAATGTCACCGTGCCGGCGGTGCCGCCGAAGAAGGCATCGTCCAGCGCGGCATTGTTCCAGGCGCTGTAGGGCCCGCTGACGCCGTCGCCGTTCGGGCTCCAGAACGCGCTGGTCGTGTTCCAGATGCCGGCGCCGCCCGAACCCACTGCGGTGTTGTTCGAATCCCAGTACCTGTCCACGGCCTGCGCCGGCGCATATATCGCCAGCAGCGCTGCCAATGCGCCCAGCCGCAGCCGCCAGCGCGATGCCGATTGCACGCCGGCACCGCGGTCGGCCTTGCCAAGGCCTGCTCTGCGCTCGACACGCCGGCTGCTTCTCCCGTGACTCGTTGCCAGTTCGGATGCGACCACCCAGGCGCGCAGCGCCCTGGACCAAACGATGCGGAAGATGCGATTCATTGGTCTCCTTTGTCGAGCCGGTTATTCCCGGCGGATGAAGGTGTGCTTTGCATATGCACGAAGCCCGCCCCAGGAGTGGCTCGCATCACCATCAACGACAACGACAACGACATAGAGAAGGGATTGGCGCACTCATCTGGAGGGTCTGCGCAATGTGTGAGCTTCTCGGGGCGGCGTCTACTGCCCTTTAGGGAAGGCGCGTGCGTGCATGTTCGCCCCTATGCTCTGGCCCAATCTACAAGGGGCCAACGTGGGAAGTCGAGCTCGTCCTCATCTCGCCATCGTCGCGATGGCTTCTGCCGCACTCCTTGCGGGCTGCTCCACGCCCGGCTCGAGCAGCACCGGGATCGTGGCGTCGAACAATGCCGAGACCAAGATCAGCAAAGTCGGATTTCTGACGGAGCCGGGCCGGTTGAAGCCCACGCCCGGCGGGGAAGGCTTCCTGTGCTGGCTGCAACCGGACGTCCGGTGGGGCAGCTACGACAAGGTCATGATCGAGCGCATCCAGGTCTATCTGGAGCCCAGCGCGACGCAGCGTCCCGTGGATCCGACGGACCTGAAGGCGCTGCTCGACTACTTTCATGCGGCCTTGGTCAGGAACCTCCAGCCAGGCGTCCGTGTCGTCGATGAACCCGGCCCGGGCGTGTTGCGCCTGAAATTTGCACTGACCTCGCTGATCCCCACCAACACCGCTGCCAGCCTGGCCGGCACGGCGGTGCCCTACGGCTTCATCGCCGAGATGGGCACGGGCGCGGCGACCGGACGGCCTGTGGGTTCGACCCCCTACATGGGCCAGACCGGGCTGGAGGCACAGTTCAGAGACGGCGCCACCGGCAACGTGGTCGGCGAATGCGCGGACACCGAGATCGGACTCAAGTACGCCGCCGACCTGAACAAGGGTGCGACGACCGCAGCGGTCGCATGGATGAACGGCTACGTCAGCTCGTTCACCAGCTGGAGCTATGCGCAGGATGCCTTCAACAAATGGTCGGGGGCGTTCGCGCGCCGATTCGCTGCCCTGCGCGATACATCACGATAGCGCCAAAAGACATGTCTCAATCCCGCACCAAGTACCGCTTGCCCTGTCAATGGATTTGGCTTGCCAAAGCCATGTTCGCAGGCCTCCTGTCAACGTCTGCCCAGGCGCAACACAGCAACGAGGAACTCGCCAAGGCGGCGCAGAACCCGCTGGCCAGCCTGATCAGTGTGCCGTTTCAGCTCAACACCAACTTCGATACGGGGCCGGAGGAGCGGACGCAGAACGTGCTCAACATCCAGCCGGTCGTGCCCTTCAGCCTCAACGAAGACTGGAACCTGATCTCGCGGACCATCATGCCGCTGATCTGGCAGCCGGCCTCTATCCCCTTCGAAGGTTCGACCTTCGGCCTCGGCGATATCCAGGTCAACGGCTTCCTGTCGCCGAAGAACTCCGGCGAATGGATCTGGGGCGTCGGCGCCGTGGCGCAGCTGCCGACGCACACCAACGATCGCCTCGGCAACGATCGCTGGGGCCTGGGCCCGACCGCGGTCGTGCTTCGGATCGAGAAGGGCAGTCCCTGGGTCTATGGCGCGTTGATCAACAACATCTGGTCGGTGAGCAGCTCATCGACCGATCCGAAGATCAACCAGCTGACACTGCAGCCATTCCTGAACTACAACTTTGCTGGAGGCTTGTACCTGACCTCGTCTCCGCTCATCACCGCGAACTGGGAGGCGGCCGGAGGCCAGAAGTGGACGGTGCCAGTGGGCGGGGGCGTCGGCAAGATTGTCCGCCTTGGCAAGCTGCCGGTGAACCTGCAAGCCTCCGCCTACTACAACGTCGAGCGACCCGACAACGCACCTCGGTGGTCGCTGAGACTCCAGGCGCAGCTGATGTTCCCCCGATGATCGCCTTTCAGCCATCTCCTCTTTCACTTCATCCACAAAAATCAACATGAAACCCCTACACCTCCTCGCGGCATCCACCTTGTTGAGCACGCTTTCCCTGGCTGTCATGGCCCAGGACAAGCCAGTTGCGGACGGCGCCGTGATTGCCCAGTCTGCACCGGGCAAGGCAACCCTCGCAGAGGAAGTGCGCGTCACAGCCACCGTCCAGGCCGTCGATGTGCAGCAGCGCGTCGTCACGCTCAAGGGCCCGAAGGGCAACGTGTTCAAGACCGCCGTCGGCCCTGAGGTGCGCAACCTGGCGCAGGTGAAGGCGGGCGATCGCGTGGTCGTGCGCTACTTGCAGGCCTTGTCCCTGGAACTGAAGAAGAACGGCAAGGAAATGCGCAGCCGGATCGACACCGCCGATGGCGCACGCGCCGAGGCCGGCACTCGGCCGGGCGGCGCCGCGGCGCAGCAGGTGGAGGTGACGGCCGACGTGATTGCCGTCAACACCAAGACTCAGATGGTCAAGCTGCGTGGGCCCGAGCACGTGGTCGACCTGAAGGTGCGCGATCCCGAGCAGCTCAAGCTGATCAAGGTGGGAGACCAGATCCACGCCGTCTACACGCAGGCGCTGGCACTCTCGGTGGAACCGGCGCCGAAGAGGTAGAGCGGTGTTTGCGACCCAGCGAACCGGACGCCACGGCGTCCGCTGCATGGCAGCCCTGCTCGTACTGCTGCCCTTCTCGGCAGCGCATGCCCAACAGGCCGGCGGGAGCAGCGTGAGCGAGTGGCGCTACGGCTTGTCCGTGTACGGCTACTTTCCCAGTCTGAGCGGTTCCTCGAGCGCCCCGACGACGCCGGGCGGCCCCACCATCGACGTCAGCGCCGACAAGATCATCGATGCGCTGAAGTTCACCTTCATGGGCAGCCTCGACGCCAACAACGGACGCTACGGATTCTTCACCGACTTCATCTATCTCGACCTCGGCGAGAGCAAGCAGGGCAGCCGGAACTTCACGATCAACCGGGGGCAGATTCCCGCCAGCACCTCGGCGGACCTCAGTTGGGACCTCAAGGGCGTGCTCTGGACATTCGGCGGCGAATACCGGGTGCCGACCGATCCCAAGCTGACCCTGGATGTCCTTGCCGGCGCGCGAATGTTCTCGCTCAAGCCCTCGCTGCGCTGGAGCATCCATGGCGACTTGGGACCTATCGACGCTGCAGGGCGAACGGGCGCGGCCGAAACCAAGGAAACCTTGTGGGACGGCATCGTGGGGGCCAAGGGACGCTATGCCGTGGGCGAATCGGGCAAGTGGAGCCTGCCCTTCTACGTCGACGTGGGTACCGGCGAGTCAAGCCTGACCTGGCAGGCCGCAGCGGGCCTGAGCTATGCATTCTCGTGGGGCGAACTCACCGGCATGTGGCGCTACATCTCCTATGACATGAAATCGAATAGCGGTCCGCTGGAGGAACTGCGCTTCAACGGCCCGATGCTCGGCGCGACTTTCAGGTGGTGAGTCAACCGGCCAGCCGCCGGATCGCCTGGACGATGTCCGCACCAGGATCGTTCTTCCGGAAATAGGCAGCGCAGCCGACGGCCATCGCGTCGGCGTGCGTTTGCGCGTCGTCGTGCGCCGTGATGAAGATGAAAGGCGGATACCCACCTTGCGCCTTCAGGCTGCGCGCCAGTTCGATGCCTGACAGGCCGCCGAGTTGGACGTCCAGCAACAGACAATCGAAGCTGGGGCTCTTACGGTCCGCCAGGAAGTCTTCGGCACAGGTGTAGGTGACGGGCTGCATTCCCGACGCCCGCAGCAGGCGCGCCAGGGAGCGGCACAGGCTCTCGTCGTCATCGACGATCGCGACATAGAGGGGCGGCGAAGACATGATCATCGAGGCTCCGGGCCACTTTGCGCCCAGAACCTGCAGGCGTCTACTGCCCCTTGGGGAAGGTGACGCCGATTGACCCAGGGCAGAATTGGGCCTGGTCACCGATTGGAGTCTTCATGAGTTGGGTCACCATTGTTTGGGCCATGGTCGGGTCCGCGTGCCTCATGCTGGCTACCGTGCATTTGCCGGTGTGGGTGAAGGATCGGCAAGCCTGGCCGAGTTTGTTCTTTTCGATCCTGGCGGCGGCGACCGCTGCGCTTGCCTTCTGCGAACTCGCCATCATGAAAGCGCAGTCGCCGGAGGAATATGCCGTCGCGAATCGCGCGGGACAGGTGGCGGTCTGGGTCGCCACCGTGTCGCTGGTCGGCTTCGTGCGCAGCCATCTCAAAAGTGGTCGCGCCTGGTTGGGGTGGACAGTCATCGTCCTGCGGACCGTCACCTTGCTGCCCAACTTCACGACCGGACAGTCACTGAACTTCAAAGAGATCTCGGCGCTGCGCGCCATTCCGTTCCTGGGCGAGAACGTCTCGATCGCCATCGGGACGCCCAATCCGTGGATGCTGCTCGGCCAGTTGTCGATGGTCCTGCTCGCGATCTTTGTCCTGGATGCCAGCCTCTCGGCCTGGCGCCGCGGCGGCAGGGCCCCTGCGCTCACCATTGGCGGCACGGCCTGCTTCTTCGCCCTGGGCGGTGTTGGTCAGGCGGCGCTGGTGTTCTGGGGCGTTGTCGAGATGCCGATCACGGTCAGCTTGTTCTCCTTGGGCATCGTGTTCGCGATGGCCTACGAACTGAGTCGCAACGTGCGTCACGCGGCGAAACTGCTGCACGAGTTGCGCGAAAGCGAGGAGCGCATGGCGCTCGCCATGCAAGCCGCGAACCTGGGCCTGTGGATGCGTGACAGCGCGTCCGGCACCTTCTGGGCGAGCCCGAGAACGCGGCAGCTGTTCGGCTTTTCGCCGAGCGAGCCGCTGGATCTGGAGCCCTTGCTGTTGAAGGTGCATGCTGACGACCAGGACATGGTTCGTCTGGCGTTCTCCGAGGCGGCAGGAGGGGACAGGGCTGGCCGCTACCAGATCGAGTTTCGCGTCTGCGCTTCCGATGGCAGCACGCGGTGGATCTCGGCGCAGGGACAATTCGAGTTCGAACACCAGCGCGCTGTCCGCAGCCTGGGCGCCTGCAGCGACATCACTGCGCGCAAGGAAGCCGAGCAGGAGATGTTGCGTCTGCGGCACGAGATCGCTCATGCAGGCCGCGTGTCCGTGATGGGTCAGCTGGCGGCTGCTCTGGCCCACGAAATCAACCAGCCGCTTGGCGCCATCTTGCGCAATGCCGAAGCCGCAGCACTCATGCTGCAAACCGATCGGGTGGACCTCGATGAAATCCGCGCGATCGTTGACGACATCCTCGCCGATGACCAGCGAGCAGGTTCCGTGATCGATCGCATGCGCGCGATGCTGCGGCGCCACGAGGTCGAGGTCATGCCGCTGAACGTGCCCGACCTTCTGGAGGATGTCACGGCTTTGGTCCGTCCCGACGCCGCAGCACGCCACATTCGCGTGGTGTTGCAAGTTGCGCACCATCTACCGCCGGTCCTTGGCGATCGAGTCCATCTGCAGCAGGTGCTGCTCAACCTCATCTCCAACGGCATGGACGCCATCGACGAAGCAGCACACAGGGTGCGCAGCATTGTGGTCACCGCGAGGCGTCGCGGTGCCGAGACGGTCGAGATCGCCGTCAATGACAATGGTTCGGGCATTCCGAAGGAGCGGTTCGAGCAGATCTTTGCGTCGTTCTTCACCACCAAACCGAGCGGGATGGGAATGGGCCTGTCGATCTCGCGCACGCTGGTCGAGGCAAACGGAGGGCGACTGTGGGCGGAGAATCTTGAAGGTGGCGGCGCCAGCCTGCGCTTTACGCTACCGGTCTCGAAGGAAGGCCATGCGCGCGGCGCTCAGACCAGGCCCAGTTCGCGCGCCAGCGAAACGGCCTGAGTGCGATTGCGCGCTCCCAGCTTGCCGTTGATGCGCCGCAGGTGCGTCTCGACGGTGTTCTCGCTGATGAACAGCTTGCGGCTCAATTCCTTGTTCGACAGGCCGCTTGCCAGCAGCCGCAGCACCTGCCGTTCGCGCTGGCTGAGCATCTCGTCGATGCCTTCAGGCGTGCTCACGGGCGCAACGGTGTCGGCACGCATTTCCAGCGCTGCCCGCAGGGCCGCCAGGTGCGCAGCGTCGACACCGGCGCTCGGTGGCATGGCATCGAGCAGCGGCGCCAGGTGCCAAGGCTCGTCAGCCAGGGTGCGCAGCAATTCCTTGGTGCAGGCCACGTGCAGCACGCGCGCCAGCACCTCGAGCGCTTCCGACCGCTTGCGCGCCGCCTCGTAGGCTTGAGCCAGCAGGCACTCGAGCCGCAGTGCGCGGCGGTGATGCTGCACCGCTTCGGCCTGTGCCACCGCCTCCTGGATGCGCGGGATCATCGACGGCGCAGCGCCCGTTCGCATGGCCACGCGCAGCGTTGCGATGAAGCTGTCGTCCAGGTCTTCCGAATAGGGAATCTGCCCGGCCTGGGCCTTCCAGCCCCGACCCTGCTCGATCAGGCTCAAGAGCTGGCGCGCGCTGGCAACGTCCCCGCCGAGCAGCGCCAGCCGCAGCTTCTCGTGCCGGGCCGCCGTGGCGATGCGGGGAATGCCCCAGGCGTCGCCCAGGTCCAGCATTTCCGCCAGGGTCTGCCGGGCCTGCGCCGCCCGCCCGCGCAGCGCATGGGTGCGCGCCGCCACCCGGTAGGCGACGATCAGGTGCTCGGGAATGCAGGCGTCGCGGATCACGGGGAGGTATTCCTCCACCAGCAGTTCCA
This sequence comes from Variovorax sp. LARHSF232, assembly GCF_052871435.1. Classification (NCBI taxonomy): domain Bacteria; kingdom Pseudomonadati; phylum Pseudomonadota; class Betaproteobacteria; order Burkholderiales; family Comamonadaceae; genus Variovorax; species Variovorax sp. LARHSF232. The sequence continues at coordinate 766,261 of NZ_JBIXJS010000001.1, forward strand.
CCGCCTGCAAGTCGTTCAGCTCGTACAGCGCCTCGGCCAGGTGGCTCGCAGCCACGCCCGATGCATCGGTGTAGCGGCAGCCGGCCTCGATGACCTTGCCCAGGGTGGCTTCGAAGCGCTGATGCGCCTCGCGCACATTGCCCTGAAGCAGTTCGATTGCACCTTCCACGCACAGGGTGTGGTTGAGCCCGTGGATCTCGCCGACGTAGAGCCGCTTGGCGGTGGCCAGGTAGCGCAGCGCCGTGGCGTAGTCGCCGCAGCCGATGCGATCGAAGGCGGCGGTGTTGTGCACCATGCCGGCAACGCGCGGCGGCGCATCGTCGAGGCGCTCGACAAGCGCCGATGCCAGCTCGATGGCCTGCGGCATCTCGTCGGCCCACAGCAGGGTCGCCAGCTTCACGCCCATCAGCTCGTAGCCCAGTTGCGAGCCCGCTTCGGCGACGCGCCCGACCACCTCCAGCAGGCGCGGTACCGCCCGATGCTGGTGCTGGATGGCCATGGCGTAGGCGCCGGCGATCGCCAGTTCGGGATTGGCCGCCAGCAGGTCATCGGGCAGGCTCTCGACCCACTTGCGCAACGTGCCGACCTGGCCCGTGTTGACCATCTCCAGCGCGCGCGTCGCCATCAGCTCGGCGGCCAGGCCCTGCTGAGCGCCGGCCAGCGCGTGCTGGATCGCCGGCATCAGCCGGCCATGCTGTGCCAGCCATTTGGCGGCGCGCGTGTGCAGCCGCACCGCCTCCTCTGCGGTGGGCAGCCCCGGCTGGCTGCGCAGGAAGGCCAGGAACAGCGGGTGATAGCGATGCCATTCGCCCTCCGCCTCGATGCTCAGCAGGAACAGGTTGTCGCGCTCGGTCTGGCGCAGCATCGCGGCGCTGTCGTCGCGCCCCAGTACGGCATCGCACATGCCGGCGCAGAAGCTGTCGAACAGGCAGGTCCGCAGCAGAAAGCTGCGTTGTTCATCCGGCAAGCGTGCCAGCACGTCCTCCACCAGCCAGGCCGCCAGGTCGCGCGAGAAGTCGCTGCTGGCACCCAGCACCGCGTCGATGCCCGCCGAGCCGCCGAGGGCGGTGGCCAGTTGCAGGGCTGCCGGCCAGCCGTCGGTGCGCTGCTGCAGCCGGGCCACGTCGGCATCGCTCAGCGCCGCTTGCGGACGCACCCGCAGGTAGTCTTGCGTCTCGCCGACGGAGAAACGCAGCATCAGCTGATCGAGTTCCAGCAACTGGCCGCGCGCACGCAGCCGGGCCAACGGCAGGGCCGGCCGGGCGCGCGCGCCGATCACCATGCGTTGCCCCGGCCCCAGGGCGTCGATCACATGGCCCAGCGTGGCCAGCACCTCGGGGTTGTGCAGGTGCTCGGCATCGTCCACGAACAGCGCGAAGGGCGTCTCCATCACGGCCAAGGTGTCGAGCAGCTGGTAGGCATGGCTGCCGGTGGCAGCCTCCACCTCGCCGCCCGTGGCCGGTGGCGCATCGGGCAGCAAGGGCGCCAGGGCCGCCTGCAGATGAAAAGCAAAGCGGCCGGGATCATTGTCGTTGGCATCCGCCGTCAGCCAGGCCACCGGCAGCCCTTGCGCGCGCAGCGCACGCAGCCACTGCCCCATGGCGGTGGACTTGCCGTAGCCGGCCGGCGCATTGAACAGGACCACGCTGGCACCGGACCGGGCGAGTGCGGTGGCCACTGCGCTGCGCTCGATCTCCATCGAGGCCGGGCGCGGTGGGCACAACTTCAACGACAGCGGCCTGGGGGTGGGCAACAACATGGCGCGGCGATTCTCGCACCGGGCCGGTGCCGCACCGGGGCGGGCGATCCCTAGGAGCCTGCGTCACGGATTTCCGTGAACGCCCTGCCTCCTGCAATTTGGCGGCTTTCCGTGATTGGCCGCGTGCCTTCGAAACCGGAAACTTCCCCGCAAGCCAGAGCGCATCCGCTGCCCTGCTTCGTTCATCCACATCATTCCCAGGAGACACCCCAATGGCAAAGCATCCCGTCGTCGTCTATGGCGCCAGCGGCTACACCGGCATGTTGATCATGGACGTCCTGATCGACCAGAACATCCCGTTCACGGCGGTCACGCGCAACGCCGAGCGCACCCGCGAGATGATGGCTCAGCGCGTGGTGCGCCTGGAGTCGGCCACCTACGAGATCATCGAGTGCGAGCACAGCGTCGAAGCGCTCACCCGCGCCTTCAGCGGCGCCAAGGTGGTGTGCAACACGGTGGGCCCCTTCGGGAACTTCGGCCTGGTGGCAGTGGAAGCGGCGCTCAAGGCCGGCTGCCACCACATCGACACGACCGGCGAACAGGGCTACATCCGCCAGGTGCGCGACCAGTTCGGCAAGCTGTACGCCCAGGCCGGCCTGGTGGTGGCGCCCTCCACTTCCTACATGTTCACCTTTGCCGAAATCGCCGCCGAGCTGGCGCTGGAGACCGAGGGCGTGGACGCGCTCGAGACCGCCACCCTGTGCCGCGGCCCGCGCGGCGTCGGCGCCGGTGTGACGGTGGGCTCCACCGCCTCGATCTTCGAGGCGTTCCGCCACGAGCAGTGCTACCTGTGGGAGAAGAAGCTGGTGACCCATGCGCCGGACTCGAGCTTCAACATCGTCTCGCCCGACTTCGCCCAGCCGGTCTTCAGCCTACCCTGGGGCGGCACCTCGCTGCCGGTCTTCTTCGAGAACGACGCGCGCGTGCGCTCCTGCATCTCGGCGGTCGGCTTCTACGACAACCCGGTGATGCAACTGGTGCACCAGGTCGGCAAGAAGTGGGAGGCCGAATACAAGCACATGAGCCGGATCGAACAGGACGCCGTCATCAAGCACCTGGTCGACTCCACCACGCCCACGATGCCGCCGCGCGAGCGCACCACCATCCAGCGCTCGGTCGACTTCGCCATCGGCCGCGGACAGCTCGCCGCGGTGCGCGCCACCGTGCACGGCCTGACGCCCTACATCTCGACCGGCGCGCTGCAGGCCGCCGCCGCCATCAAGCTCCTGGACAACGACTCGGCCAAGCGCGGCTTCACCTCCGCCGGCAAGGCCTTCGGCCACCGCTACCTGCTGGGCTTCCTGGAGCAGCGCGGCCTGGCGCGCGCCACCGTCACGCCACTCTGAGTTCCGCCATGGCCATCATCGACTTCTTCGACCGCGGCTGGCGCATCAACCCGACCGGCGCCGCCTACATCCAGGACGAACGCAGCTACAGCTTCGACGAGGTGGGTGCGCAGTCCTGCCGCATCGCCAACCAGCTCCTGGCGGACGGCTTTGCGGCCGGCACGCGTGGCGCCGTCTGGGCCGGCAACGACGTCGGCGCCTGGATCTGCACGCTGGGCCTGTGGCGCGCCAACATGACCTGGATCCCGGTCAACGTGCGCAACGCCACCGAGGAGAACCTCTACATCCTCGACAGCTTCGACTGCGAGGTGGTGTTCTTCCAGGAAGCCTTCGGCGCGCAGATCGCCGCCTTGTGCGAGCGCATGCCCAAGGTGAAGCGCTGGATCTGCCTGGACGGCAGCCATGACGGCGCCGAGCCGATGTCGCGCTGGCTGGCCGACGCGCCCGCCAGCCGTCCCGACGTCGCCTGCGAGATGGACGACGTCGTGTCGATCTCGCCCACCGGCGGCACCACCGGCTTGCCCAAGGGCGTGATGAACACGCACCGCAGCCTGCAGACCTTCATCGCCCACTTCATGACCAGCATGAGCTACGGCGGCGACGAGTTCCCGGTCAACCTGGCGGCGGCGCCGATGACGCACACTGCCGGCGCGCTGTCGCTGCCCTGCACTGCGCGCGGCGGCACGGTGGTGGTGCTTTCCAAGCCCGACCCCGCCCTGCTGCTGGGTGCCATCGCGCGCCACAAGGTGACGGAGTTCTTCCTGCCGCCCACGGTGATCTACAAGCTCCTGGACGTCCCCGGCATCGAGAAGGTGGACTTCTCCACGCTGCGCTACTTCCTCTACGGCGCGGCGCCGATGTCGGTGGAAAAGCTCAAGCGCGCCATCGAGGTCTTCGGCCCGGTGATGACCGGCGGCTACGGCCAGACCGAGTGCCCGGCCTCGATTTCCTTCCTGACCCCGGCCGAGCATTTCGTCGCCGGCCGCATCGCCGGCGACGAGCGCCTGTCCTCGGTGGGCCGGCCCAACCCGCTGGTGCGCGTCGAGATCCTGGACGAACAGAACCGTCCCTTGCCCACCGGCGAAACCGGCGAGATCTGCGTACGCGGCGACCTGGTGATGAAGGGCTATTACAAGGCCCCGGAAAAGACTGCCGAGACCATCGTCGACGGCTGGCTGCACACCGGCGACGTCGGCCACCTGGACGGCGAGGGCTACCTGCACATCACCGACCGCAAGAAAGACATGATCATCAGCGGCGGCTTCAACGTCTACCCCAGCGAGGTGGAGCAGGTGATCTGGGCCCACCCCGCGGTGCAGGACTGCGCCGTGATCGGCGTGCCCGATGACAAGTGGGGCGAGGCGGTGAAGGCGGTGGTCGAGCTCAGCCCCGGCCAGGAAGTCGGCGCCGAGGAACTCATCACCCTGTGCCGCGACAAGCTGGGCGCGGTGAAGTCGCCCAAGACGGTGGACTTCATCCCCGCCCTGCCCCGTAGCGCCGCCGGAAAGGTGCTGAAGAAAGACTTGCGCGCGCCCTACTGGGCGGGCAGCAAGCGCGCCATCTGAAGAGAAGAAATCACCATGTATCCCCCTCAAACCAAGCCACTGTTCTATTCCGCCGCCTTCTTCAACTGGGGCGCCGTGCTGATCCTGGCGCTGTTGGCGCATCCGCTGGGCCTGCAGCCGCCGCAGGACAGTCTGTTCGGCCAGATCACGTTGGCCGCCATCTTCATCTTCGGCTGCGGCTACTGGATGGTCGGGCAGTCCCCGAAAGCGAACCGCGGCATCGCGGCCCTGGGCGCCTTCGCCAAGTTGGCCATGGTGGCGGTGGTGTTCGGCCATTGGCTGGCCGGCAGCGCGACGACACAGATGGCCGCCCTGGTCAGCGGCGACATCGTCTACGCCGTCCTGTTCATCTGGTTCCTGCGCCGCACCCCCGTCTGAGACTGCCATGAGCACGATCTACGTCGCCGGCGTCGGCATGACGCTGTTCGGCCGGCACCTCGAACGCTCGCTCGAGGACCTGGCCCGCGAAGCGCTGACCGGCGCCTTGCGCGATGCAGGCTGCGGCGTCGGTGACCTGGGCGCCGCCTTCTACGCCGGCGTGACCAACGGCCCGCTGCAGGGGCAACTCGCGATTCCCGGCCAGGTGGTGCTGGGCAAACTCGGCATCGAGGCCATCCCGGTCTTCAATGTCGAGAACGCCTGCGCCTCGGGCAGCAGTGCGTTGCACCTAGCGGTCCAATCCTTGAAGGCCGGCGCCTGCGACGTGGCATTGGCCCTGGGCGCCGAGAAGATGAACGTGCCCGACAAGGCCCGCGCCATGGCCCTGTTCGAGGCCGGCTGGGATGTCTCGCGCGCCGAACAGAACTACCAGACGCTGCTGCAGATGGGCCAGGGCATCGAGCCGCCGCCCGGCTCCGAGTCCGACAAGCCCTACAGCCGCTTCATGGCCATCTACGCGGCCCTGTGCCGCCACCACATGGAGACGCACGGCACCACGCAGCGCCAGATCGCGGCGGTGTCGGCCAAGAACCACCAGCATTCAGTGCACAACCCGCTGGCGCAGATCCGCAAGGCCTTCAGCATCGAGGAGGTGCTGGCGGCGGCGCCCATCAGCTACCCGCTGACCTTGCCGATGTGCGCACCGCTGTCCGACGGCGCGGCCGCCGTCATCGTCTGCACCGAGGCCGGATTGAAGCGCATCGGCGCATCGCGCTCGCGCAGCGTCAGGCTCGCAGCCAGCGTGATGCGCAGCTTCACCGCACGCGCGCTCGACGAGCCGGCCCGCAACATCGGCCGCCTGGCGGCCCTGCAAGCCTACGAGCAGGCCGGGCTGGGGCCAGCCGACATGCACGTGGCCGAGGTACACGATGCTTCCGCCATGGGCGAAATCATCCAGGCCGAGAACCTCGGCCTGGTGCCGCTCGGCCAGGGCGGGCCGGCGGCCGAGCGCGGCGAATTCACCATCGGCGGCCGCATCCCGATCAACCCCTCCGGCGGCCTGGAATCCAAGGGCCATCCGCTGGGCGCCACCGGCCTCGGCCAGATCCACGAGTTGGTCACCCAGCTGCGCGGCGAAGCCGGTGCGCGCCAGGTGCATGGCGCGCGCCATGCCATCCAGGAAAACGGCGGCGGCCTGCTCGGCATCGAGGAAGCCGCCCTCTCCATCCACATCCTCACCCGATAGAAAAAAAGGCCTCTCCCATGCAATCCACTTTCAAAGGCAAGGTCGCGGTCGTGACCGGCGCCGGCTCCGGCATCGGCCGCGCGCTGGCCATGCAGCTGGCCCAATCCGGCGCACGCCTGGCACTGTCCGACATCGATCAGGCGAGCCTGTCCGTCACCATGAGCATGCTGACCGCCGGCACCGAGGCCCGCGCCTACAAGCTCGACGTGTCCTCGAAGGAGGCCGTGTTCGACCATGCCGACGGCGTCAAGCGCGACTTCGGCACAGCGCACTTCGTCTTCAACAACGCCGGCGCCAGCATCGTGGGCACCTTCGAGCACATGAACGTCGAGGAGATCGAATGGCTGCTCGGCATCAACCTGTGGGGCGTGATCTACGGCAGCAAGGCCTTCCTGCCGATGATGCTGGCGCAGCGCGAAGGCTGCATCATCAACATGTCGAGCGTGTTCGGCCTGGTCGGCTTTCCCGCGCAGAGCGCCTACAACATCTCCAAGTTCGGCGTACGCGGCCTCACCGAGTGCCTGTGGCGCGAGCTGGAAGGCACCGGTGTGCGTGCCCTCAGCGTGCATCCGGGCGGCATCAAGACCAACATCGAGCGGGCCGCGCGCCGCTGCGCGCGCGCCGGCGACGAGGAAGCGCGATTCTCGGTGCTGGCCGACAAGCTGCTGACGACGCCGCCGGAAGACTGCGCCACCGCCATCCTCAACGGAGTGCGCCGCGGCAAGAAGCGCGTGGTCACGGGCAACCAGTCGGCGCCGCTGTTCTGGCTGTCGCGCCTCATGCCCAACAGCTATCACAGCGTGGTCAAGCTGATCGCCTGAGCACGCACCGAATCGAGTCGCTTTTTCCGATGCTGCCGCCCTCACCACCACCACCTGCGCGCCGCGCACCCCGGCGCGTGCCGGTGCGCTACTTTGCGCTGATGGTGGATTGGCTGCGCGCCCAAGGCGTCGACGGCGCGCGCCTGCTGGCGCTGGCTGGCATCGAGCCCGGCCGCATGGCGCTGGCCGACGACGGCATGCTGGCGCTGCACGAGGCGCAGGCGCTGATCGATGGCGCGTACCGGCTGTCGGGCCGGCAGGACCTGGGCTTCGAGGTGGGGCTGCGCATCAAGCCCAACTCGCACGGCCTGCTGGGCTACGGCATGCTGAGCTGCCGCGACCTGGATCAGGTGCTGCGCCTGGCAAGCTGCCACTACCACCTGATCACCGAGCTGTTCAGCATGCGCTACCGCCGCGTGGCGGCAGGCCATGGCGAGGCGGTGTTCAGCCCGGTGACGGCGATGCCGCTGTGCGTGCTGCGCTTTCACATGGAGTCGATCGCGGTGTCGGTGCACCAGCACCTGGCCTTGCTGGCCGGCGAGGCGCAGCAGGGGCGCTGGCGCCTGAGCCTGGGCATGTCGCAGCCGCGCCACCACGCGCGCTACACCGCCCTGTCGGCCGACGGCTTCCGCTTCGACGAACGGGCGCTGCCGGGCATCACGCTGCGCATCGATGCCGCCGCGCTGGAGCAGCCGCTGCCGCTGGCGGCGCCGCAGGTGGTGGAGCAGATCGACGAGCACCTCGAATCGCTGCGCCCGCGCCCGCTGCCGGATGCGAGCTGGGGCGACTACATCACCATGCTGCTGCGCGAATCGCAGGGCCAGCAGGTGACGCTGGAAGACATCGCGCGGCGCATGAACATCTCCGCCCGCACGGTCGACCGCAAGCTGCGGCAAGAGCAGCTGCAGTTTCGCGAGCTGTCGCAGCGGGTGCGCTTCGAGCGGGCGCGCGACCTGCTGCTTGCGCAGCGCGGCCACTCCGTGGCGCGCGTGGCCGAACAGCTGGGCTTCACGGATCCGGCCAACTTCACGCGGGCGTTCAGGCGGCGTGCGGGGGCGACGCCCAGCGCGTTTCGGCAGCTGGCGGGGATGACGGTCGGCGCTTGAGGGCTGGTCTCGCGCCTGCCATCAGTCGGCGTACTCGCCCGCGTCCTTGATCACCTTCGACCAGCGCGCCGTCTCGGCGACCAGGAATTTCTTGTGGCCTGCCGGGCCCAGCCGGTCGTCGTTCACGATCGCGAGACCGAGCGCCTCCTCGCGCTTGATCAGCTCGGGGTCCTTCAGCGTGGCTCGAAGTGCGGCGTTGATCCTGGCAAGAACCGCGGGCGGCGTGCCTTTGGGTGCATAGAGCCCATGCCACACCTGGACATTGAAGTCCTTCAGACCGGCTTCCGACAAGGTCGGCGCATCCCTGAGCGCGGGGAGCGGGATCCGCTGCAGACTGGTGATCCCGTAGACTGGCGTAGTTCGGCGAAGCTGTTGGCCGCCAGCGTCGGCTTGCCGATCCTGACGACGCCTCATTTTCTTGTTGTGCCGCTACTGCTCGATCGGCATCCAGACCTCATCGCTACCGTACCCATGGAACTTGCGAGCGTCTTCTCCAACTACGGCACGCTGCGAATCCTGAAGCCACCGATCGAGCTGCCACAGTTCGCGTTGAGCCAGCATTGGCATCCCCGATTTCACAACGACCCGGCCGTGAGTTGGTTGCGTGCTCTCATGAAGCGAACGTTCGAGCACTACCGAGAACCGGAACTCGCGAAGCTTCCCAAGTGATGAGCCGCATTCGAACGTCCGTTGAGTGCGAATGCGTGAGCCGGGGACCGGAACCTCGATCTCGGTCTCGGACGTCGAGGACTTGCGATGGGCCCCATGCACTCATGAACCCTGCGCCGACAAGGCCACAGGTACTTGCTCGGCGAGAAAGTCGTACACCGCTCGAATACGGGGACTGGTGCGGATTTCACGATGCACAGTGAGCCATATGGGGAAATGCGGCAGCTTCAGCGTCGGCAACAGGGGCTGCACCTTGGGGTCCGTGCGCATCACGTATTCGCTGATGAAGCCAACTCCCAGGCCAGCGCGCACGGCAGCCCATTGCGCCATCAGGTCGTCGCTGCGCAGACCGAAGCGCAGCGTATCCGGCGGGATCCCCAATGCCGCGGCATGGTCGCGCACGTCGTTTTCCTCGTCCCCGCCCACCAACAGGTGTGCGCCGAGGTCTTCCGGCCGCTGTGGCGTGCCGCTGCGGTGCAGGTAGTCACGGTGCGCGCAGGCACCGATGGTCACCTGCGCGATACGCCGTGTGATCAGTGAGGCCTGCTGCGGCCTCACCATGCGCAAGGCGATGTCGGCCTCGCGCCGCAGCAGATTGCTTACCGCGTTGCTCACGACCAGTTCCACCGTCACCTGCGGCAGCACCTCCCGCATGCGCGCAAGCAGCGGCGGCAGAAGCACACAGGCCACCGGCTGGCTGGCACTGAGGCGCACGGCGCCTCTGCCCCCTTCTTCAGCACCTTGCGCAAGCCGCCATAACCGGTCGGCGCTGCCCTCCATGGCGCGAGCGGTTTCGGCCAGCCGCAACGCCTGTTCGGTGGGCACGAGGCCGCGGCCGGTGCGCTCGAACAGCACGACGGCGAGCTGACGTTCCAGCTGCACGATGTGGCGGCCCAACGTAGGCTGGCTGGTGCCGATGTCCCGCGCGGCGGCCAGCAGGCTGCCGTGATCCATGGCCGCCAGGAACGCGCGCACCAAGGACCAGTCGAAGCTTGCGTTATTCATGAATGCATATCTGTTCTCAACATTCTTGAATTGTGCTGTCGCGGCGCCGCTTTCACAATTCAGGCCTTCAACGACGGGAGAAGTTCATGCAGACGAACCGGCGCAATGCCTTGCGATTGATTGGCGGAGGGGCGATCGCGGCAGCCACCGTCGCCGTGACCGTGACGGCATGCAGCAACGAACTGCCGGCCGAAGCGGTGGCCCCCTGGCAAGGCCCGGGCGCCGAAACCGACCTGCGGCGCTGGATCCTGGCGCACGCGATCCTGGCGCCTCATTCGCACAACCTGCAGTCGTGGCTGGTCGACTTGCGTGAACCCGACGTGATCACGCTCCACATGGACCTGGGGCGGCTCCTGCCCGAAACCGACCCGTACTCGCGCCAGATGGTCATGAGCCAAGGCACGTTTCTGGAATTGCTGAACCAGGCGGCGCGCCAGCGCGGTTACCGCGCCGAGATGCAGCTCTTTCCCCTTGGAGCCTTTGATCGCAAGCGTCCCGACCAAAGGCCTACTGCACGCATCCGCCTGGTGGAAGACGCGGCCATCAGGCCCGATCCATTGTTCACCCAGGTGTTCCGGCGCCACACAAATCGCTCGCCCTACGAAATGCGGGCGCCCAGCGCACAGGCGCTGCAGGCAATCCGCGAGGCGGTGGCGGGCTTTCCGGTGACAGCGGGCTTCAGCGATCCGACGCAGGCGGCCGCGCTGGACGTTCAGCGCGAGATCGCCAAGCGGGCGTGGCGCATTGAGCTGAGCACGCCGCGCACGCTGCTGGAGTCGTACAAAGTGCTGCGCGTGGGGCCGAAGGAAATCGCGCAGCATCGTGACGGGCTGTCGCTGAATGACCCGATGGTGCGGTTCCTCACGGCCGTGGGCTTGTTCGACCGCTCACACCCCTCGGCGCCCGACAGCCAGGCCATCCAGGGCCAGATCAAGAGGTTCAACGCGGCGATTGATTCAACGCCGGCGTTCTTTTGGATGGTGACGGCCGACAACGAGCGCGTCACGCAGTTGCTCGCGGGCCAAGCCTACGTGCGCGCACAACTGGCCGCCACGGCGCACAACTTGGCGATGCACCCTCTGCAACAGGCGCTGCAGGAGTATCCGGAGCAGGACGAGATGCGCGCACAGATCCACAAGTTGCTGGACGCACAGCGGTCGGGCCAGACAATCCAGATGTGGGCGCGGCTGGGCTACGGGCCAACTGTGGGCCCTGCGCCGCGCCGCAGCGTGCTGTCCCACCTGCTCCAAGCGTAGGGCTGCACGCGTGCTCGGCTTGCAGCGGAAGCGGACTGTCGCTTGACCCGCATGAACTCATGGCGCCGGTCACAGGCATATCATGCTTGGAGTGCTTATGGCGGGAGGCACAGACACGGGCCGCGTTGGCGCAACCGAACTATGGTAACGGCCTACGCTGGGTTCACACAGTCAACGCGGACTCGGCATATGAATGGTGTTGGTCATGAAATTTGGCAATTTGACCGCATGCCTTGCCTCAGTTGCCCTGGGCGCTTCTTCCACTGCCTTCAGCGCGCCCCCTTTGGGCGGCTCACCCGTTACCAAATTCGACACAATGAGGGACTATGCGCAAGGTAGCGTATGCATCAGCGGGGCATGCTCCGGGTTCACTGCGGAGACGAAAGACGCGAATGGGGTGCTGGCCGGGACTGTTGAGGCTTACTATTTAGCCGGACCCACCCTCACCTTTTTATATTGCGAAGGGCCGCAGTACGCGAACGTTGTTTCCGTCAATCCGGGCAACGGCGCAACCACTGTCAACGCCACACTTGATCCGTCCGCGCCGGGCTGCACTGGCACTTATGGGGCAACGCTACACGTGAGCTTTACCGGCACCCCCGATGGATCCTATAGCAGTACTACTAGTGGCGACGGGAAAAGTGAGGTCCCTGGGTCGACCCAAACGTACCGATTCAACGAACATGTTTTCAGTGAGGCGTTTACTGGGACGAACGGTTTTATAACTGACGTCATTCCCGGGACGGCTTTATCCCATCGAATCACGGACATAACAAAGCTGAAGTGACGCCCCTCCCCAGCACCGGCGCAGACCAACTCCCGACGGTTTCGATCGGATAGGACGCATGCGGCCCACTCCGCAGAAGTTCAAACCATGCGATGTCTCGCCGTGACGGTCTTACGACGCCTCTGATCTGGTCGCGACAACGCATACCGCCATGTCTGCGACGTATGTCGAAGTATGGCTTTGGCGCTCTGCTTCGAGTCGGTTCCCAAGCGTTGGCACGTCTATCTCTTCAGCAGTGGCCACACCAAGTGCGACGATGCGAGACTGCATGAAGCCAACAATCTCATGCAGCGGGTAGTGCACACCCATCTCGTACCCGGCAAAAATGGCTTGCGCCCATAGCGCTTGCACCGCCATGCCCGCCTTCTGAAGCATCGGCGCAAGCGCCAGGCCTAGATTGGGGTTGGCACCTTCGCGGCGAACTGCTTCCCATATCCAGCGGTGGACTTGGTCATGGAGAGGCCAGCTTCCTGTACGACCAGGCGTCATCGTAGCGTCATGCTCCTGCAATCCCATCCTCCCGCCTGGCCGAAGAATTGCAGCAAGGCTCGCAAGCACATCCTGGGCGCTTGGCACGTACATCAGCACGCGCCGGCCAACGATGCAGTCAAAGGAGTTGGCTTCAAAGTTGAGGGTGGACAGGTCCCCGACGACGTATTCGATGTTTTGGAGGCCGGTCTGCTGAGTCGCGGACCTGGCCGCCTCGATTGCGCTTGGACTGCCGTCGAGGCCAACTACGCTGCCTTGCAGTCCGACAAGATCGGATATCGCTCGACTGAGCTCGCCGTTGCCGCAACCGATGTCGAGGACGCGCATCCCTCGCGCAATCTGAGTCCGCTGGAGAAGGTGACTTGTGATTTCGGATAGTTGATGCATAGCATCGTGATTGTTATTCACGACTGCAAGGATGCACCGCGCTGAATGGCGGCCGGCCCTCCTTCGCCAGGACTTGAGAATTAGGTCGAAAGATTTATTTACCCGTATCCTGATTAGGTTATCTGGGATACCCTTCCGCACCCACCGAGCTGAAGGGGCTTCCATGACCGACGCGACGCTGCCACCGGATCAATTCCTCTACGGACGCAAAGGACCCTGGCCGCAGCCGTCGCCATCGCACCCGCTGATCGAGGCGTACGAGGTGCTCAACATCCCGCCGATCGAGACCCTGCTCTGGAACGCCACGATCGGCGAACGGCTCCTGAAGACCCAGGTGGGCTACCCGCCCATGGCGGCGGGGCGGGCGGCGAAGAACATCGAAACCACCACCCCGACGGACGCCGAGTTCGCCACGATGATGTTCACGACGTCGTATCAGCGCTATCTGCAGCCGATCTCCGTCGAGGATTCGGAACTGCTCGAACGCGAGAACATCCGCTTCGGCGGGGGCGGCCAGACCTTCAAGTACGACTTCAGGGCCATGGGCCTGGTCGAGCCGCTGGCAGGCATGTATTGCGCCGGCACCCAGATCTTCATTTCGGGATCGCCGGCAGGCAAGCTGGTGGTCGAGGGTATCCGCGTCAACGGCATGATGGTCACGCCCGCCAACCAGGCCTGGGGGCTCGCCAAGATCTACGCCTTGCAGGGTGCCGCGTACCACATGCTTTTCGTGGTCCACCCGGCCCTGCATTTCCCGATGGATTCGGTCAATGCCATCACCAAGACGGCGGTGCCGCACACGCACCTCTTGTTCCAGCTGCTGTATCCGCATACAAGCTACACCCTGGCCCTGGACAACGCCGTGCTGGAAGGGCCGGAATCGGTCGTCAACGAGAACGCGCGCGGCTCCTGGTTCGATCCGCTGACCGGCAACGCGTACAACCTCAAGCTCTTGTTCGCCGCCGGCTACGCGGGCGTGCCCGATCAGCCGTACAGCGATTCCTATCCGGCGTACGACTACATGCGGCCGCAACTGCTCAAGTTGAAGGATTCGCCGCCGTCGCCCGTGTTCGATACGCCCTACAGCCGGTGGTTGACGGCGTATTACGAGCGCGCCTTCCTGCCCTTTTGCGAGGCGGTTGCCTTTGCGATTCTTGAAGCCGACCCCAAGGATTCGTACGTCACGCGCTGGGCCCGCTACCTGAACCAATGCGTGCGCGGCTTTCCCGACGAGAAGCAGATTCTCGACCTGAAGTGCCTGGCGCAGGCGCTGGCGATCTACATGTGGGACGTGACGGTGTCGCACGGCGCCGACCACTACAGCTTTGCCATGAACGTGCCGCCGGTCTACAAGTACCTGCGCATTCGCCGCGCGCCGCCCACTTCGCCGAACGACCCGCCAGTCACCCCGGGCCAGATCTTCACGGGCGATGACCTCTACCGCTCGGAGATGGCCCAGGCGATGTTCTTCATGCCCTCGGCCATCCCGCCCAACCTGGACCAGACCTACTACGCGTTCACCAGCCCGCTGCTGTGGCTGGTGCAAGAGGGCTTCCACAACAACCTCGATTCGGTCAGCACCGACAAGACGCTGACGCAGTACATGCCGCTCAAGGCTGTCGAGCCGCCGCCGCCGCTCGAGCCTGGGCCACCGGAAGTGCCCTACGCGCTGACCATCCCGGCCAGCATCCAGTTTTGATCCGGCCGGCGCCCCGACTGCCGTGGAAATCGGTGGCTACCAAGTCCGGGAGCTGATCCACCAGACGTCTCGCACCTCCGTGTACCGCGGCGTGGCGGCGGGCGAGGTCCCCGTCATCATCAAGACGCCGACCACGGAAAACCCGACGCCGCGGGACATCGCGCGCTACCAGTGGGCCTTCAACATCGCCGCCGATGCCGACGAGCGCGCCGTGGTGCGGCACCTCGAGCTGGTGCGCTTCAATGCGTCGGTCGCGCTGGTCACGCAGGACTTGGGTGGCGTGCCGCTGGCCACGCTGCTTTCCGCAAAGGCGATGCCCCTGGCGCGCTGGCTCGAGCTCAGCGCCGGCCTGGCCACCGCACTGGGCCGGCTGCATGCATCGGGGCTGGTCCACAAGGACCTGAACCCGTACAACGTGCTCGTGCTGCCGGGTGCGGGCGGCGTGCGCCTGATCGACCTGGGCATTTCCATGCGCCTCAAACGCGAGGTCGTCGACGCGCCGGCGCTCGACCAGATCGAGGGCACGCTCGCCTACATGTCGCCGGAGCAATGCGGCCGCATCGCCAGCCCGGTCGACAACCGTTCCGACCTGTACAGCCTGGGCGTCACGATGTTCGAGCTGGCGACGGGCCGCCCGCCGTTTTCGATGGAGTCGGCCGCTGAGCTGGCGCACGCCCACGTCGCGCGCGCGCCGGCGCCGCTGCACGAACTGCGGCCGGAGTTTCCCGCGGTGGTGTCGCAGATGGTGGGCCGCCTCCTGGCCAAGAATGCCGACGACCGCTATGCGAGTGCCCAGGGGCTCGCCCATGACCTGGGCCGATGCATCACCGAGCTGCGCCGAACCGGCACGGTGCGCCCTTTTCCGATCGGCCAGACCGATGCCAGCTCCAGCTTTCGCATTCCCGATCGGCTGTATGGCCGGGAAGCAGAGCACCGGCGGCTGGTCGAGGCCATCGATCTCGCGACGGAGGGCGCACGCGTGGTCGTCACCGTGGCCGGCGTGAGCGGCATTGGCAAGACCTCGCTCGTCAACGAACTTCAGCGTCAGATCGCAGCAACGCGCGGCAGTGCTTGCGCGGGCAAGTTCGACCAGTTCCAGGCCGACCTGCCCTACGTGGGCATCCTGCACGCGATGCGGGCTCTGCTGCGCCGCGAACTGGCCGAGCCGGAGGACCGGCTGGAAGCGAGGCGCGGCGCGCTGCAGGAAGCGCTCGGCGTGCACGGGCAACTGCTGACTGCCGCTCTGCCCGAACTCGCCACCATCGTCGGCCCGCAGCCCGAAGTGGAAGAGGTGCCCCCGCGCGACGCCGCGCGCCGACTGCACCTGGTCGTGGCTCGCTTCCTGGCGGTCTTCGCGACGCGCGAGCAACCGCTCTTGATGTTCCTGGACGACCTGCAGTGGGCCGATCCGCCATCGATGCAGCTGATCGAGTTCCTCGCGACCGACCCGAGCCTGGCGCACCTGATCCTGATCGCGGGCTACCGTTCCAACGAAGTCGGGCCTGGCCATCCGCTGCAGACCGCACTGGGCCTGCTGCGCAGCGGCGCCGGCGTCTGCGTCGACATCGAGCTGGGGCCGCTGCGCCCGGCCGATGTGGTGCAACTGCTGGCGGACACCCTGCATGCGGACGCCGGCGCGGTGCAGTCGCTCGGCACGCACATTCACGGCGTCTCGGCGGGCAACCCGTTCTTCGTCGGCGAGTTCCTGCACGCATTGCGCGAACGCCGGTTCTTCCGTTATGACGAAGCGCACCAGGCCTGGATGTGGGACCTCGCGCGCATCCACGAGCACGGCGTGCCCGACAACGTGGCGGCGCTCATCACCGAGCGGCTGCGCGGCTTGCCGCCCGCCTGCCTGGACCTGCTGGACACGGCGTCGTGCGTGGGCGGCGAATTCGACCTTCGCACGCTCGCCAGCGTGCACGAGGCAGGCCAGAGCGCCGCCGCCGTGGCGCTGGCACCCGCGGTGCGCAGCGGCGTCATCGTGCCCTTGGACGTGCGCTACAAGGTGTTTGAGTCGCTCGACGGCTGGGCGATGCCCGACGAGGCCACTGCGGAGCTGGGCATCGCACGCTATCGCTTTCAGCACGACCGGGTGCGCCAGACCGTGCACGAACGGCTGGACACCCAGCGGCAGGCAGAGCGCCATCTGCGCATCGGCCGCCTGCTGATCCAGCATCTGCCAGCGGCCGAGCTGGAGCAACGCGTGGTCGATGTGTTCACCCACGTGGTGTTCGGCGTGCACATGCTGGAGGCGCGCGACGAACGCGACCGGTTGGCCCGCCTGGGGCTCAGTGGGGGCTTGCGTGCCCAGCGCGGACTGGCCTTCGACAGCGCGCGCAAGTTGCTTCACGCCGCCGCCAGCCTGTTGTCGCCGAAGGCGTGGACCGAGGACTACGACACTGCAATGGGCATCCACCTGGCATTGGCCCAATGCGCCTACGCGTTGATGTCGGGGGACGAGTTCGAGGCCACCTCCGCGATCGTGATCAAGCATGCACGCACCGCCGTGCACGCCTCCGAGGGGCACAGCCTGCGCATACGGGTTCGGCAGAGCCAGAACCGCTATGCCGAGGCGGTGGACCTGGGCATCGGCGTGGCCGCATCGCTCGGTGTCGCCTTGCCTCGCAAGCCGAAGATTCCGCACGTGCTCTGGGGCGTGGCGCGCGCCCTGGCAGCCCAAGGGCGCAGGGACGCGCTGAGCTTCGCGGAACTCCACGAAGCCAAGGATCCCGAGATTCGCGCCGCGGTTTCACTGCTTTGCAACATCGCCAACGCGGCCTACTTTGCCGAGCCGAACCTGCTGCCGCTGATCGGCATGACCTGCACGAGGCTCTCGATACGCCATGGCCTGACGCCCCAATCGCCCTACGGCTTCGCGGTCTGGGCGCTGGTGCTGTGCGGCGTTCTGGGCCGCATCGACAACGGCTACCGTTACGGCACTCTCGCGCTGGAGGTCGGCAAGCGCTATGGCGGTGCCGACGAGGCACGGGCGCGCTTCGTGGTCGACTGCTTCATCAAGCACTGGAAGGAGCCCTTGCCGGAAGTGGCGGCGCTGCTGCACACCGACTGGGCCCGCAACCGCGACAGCGGCGATGGAGAAAGCGCGACGTACTGTGCCGGCGTGCTGCTGTACACGCACTTGATGGCCGGCGGCTCGCTCGACGCGCAGGAGCGCTACGGCGAATCGATCCGATATCTGGTCGACTGCGAGCAGATCCACGTCAAGGACTGCTTCCTGGCGTGGGTCGAGTTGTTCGACGCGTTGCGCTTGCCCGAACTGCCGGGCGAGCTCGACGGCGAATGGTTCGGCTATGCACGCATGCTGCCCGGCTTCGAGCAGGCCAGCAACGCCGTGCAGATCGCGATCAGCTCGATCGCGGCGGGCATCCTCGATCACTTCGCCGGCCGCTTCGACCGCGCCGAGCAACGCTTCGCGACTGCCGCCCGCTGGGAAGAGAACATCGTCGGCCAGGTCCTCGTCCCGAGCCTGGCCTTCTTCCGCGCGCTGAACGCCTACCGGCGCGTGGCGGAGGGTCTGGCGGGCAAGGACGCGCTGAAGGTCGCGCACCGGCAGCACGGCCGGCTCAAGCGCTGGGCGGCCTTTGCGCCGTTCAACCTGGACCATCGCGTCTCGCTGCTCGACGCCGAGCAGGCGTGGTGTGCCGGCCGTGCGGCCGACGCGCTGCTCAAGCTGCACGCGGCCGTCGAGCAAGGCTCGCGCGGCGCGCTCATGTACCAGGCGATGGCGCAACAGCGCATCGCTTCGATCCTCGAATCGCAAGGCGCAATGCAGTCTGCTGCCGCGGCGGCGCTGCAGGCCTCGGACAGCTTCATGCGCTGGGGCTCGCCAGCCCTGGCGGCGCGCACCGGTGCGGCGCCGCTGGCGGCCCTGCGCACAACGACCTCGATCGGCACCACCGGCGATCACCACCAGCTGGAAGGCACCGACCTCAAGAGCCTGTTCGATGCCGTGGCCGCCATCTCCAGCGAAATCGACGAGTCGGCATTGCTGGGCCGGCTGATGCCGGCGCTGATGCAGGCTTCAGGTGCCGATCGCGGACTCTTGCTGCTGCTCGATTCGCAGCGTCGGCTCCGGGTCGAGGCCGAGGCCAGCCTCAACGAAACCGTGAGCCGGTGCGAGCCGCTGGAATCGTTCGGGGCGATCAGCCGGCGAGCGGTCGATCTGGCGCTGCGCTCAAAAACGCCGGTGCTTGTTCAGGACACGGCGACTGCCCAACTGCTCACCGGCGAAGCGCATGCGCGCGAGCACGGCGTGGCCTCGTTGCTCGCCATGGCCATCGCCTTGCAAGGACGCACGATCGGCGTGCTCTACCTGGAGAACCACATGGCGCGCGGCGCCTTCACCGCAAGCCGGGTCGAGGTCACGCGCGCGCTGGGGGCCCAGGCAGGCATCGCGCTCGAGAACGCCCGGCTGTACGGCAGGGTCCAGGCCGCACTGGAGACGCAAACCGCCCTCGCCGATGCGAACCAGCGCTTCGTGCCCCGCGAGTTCCTGCGTGGCCTCGGCTTCAAGAGCATCGTCGATGTGAAGTTGAACGAGGCCATCGAGCGCGAGATGAACGTCTTGTTCGTCGATCTGCGCGGCTTCACGGCGCACTCGTTGGCACTGGGGCCGAGCGGGACCATCGCGATGATCAACCGCTACCTGTCCCATGTGCAGCCCGGCATCGCGGCGCACGGCGGCTTTGTCGGGCAGTACTACGGAGACGGCGTGCTCGCTCTGTTTCCGAACGACACCGACGATGCGTTGCGCGGCGCGGTTGCCATGTGCCGAGGCCTGGAGGGATACAACCGCGAACGAGGCGGGGACTTCCCGGAACTGCAGTTTGGAATGGGCCTGCACCGGGGAAGCCTCACGCTCGGCACCATCGGCGACCCGGACCACTTTCAGTGCAGCGTGGTGGGCGACAGCGTCAACCTGGCCTCTCGCATCGAAGGCCTGACCAAGTATTTCGGTGCGACCTTGGTGCTGAGCAGCGCCACGCTGGCGCGGATTCGACAGCCGGCCCACTTCGGTTTGCGCCCGCTCGGACAGGTCGCGGTCGCAGGGCGCTCGGAAGAGTTCGAGGTGTTCGAGTGCGTGGCCTGCCTGCCCGAGCGGGTTCAGGAGCAGATCGGCGCGTGCAGCGAAACCTATTTGAATGCGCTGGCAGCGTATCGCGCGGGGCACTGGGCGGAGGCCCTGCCGATGTTCGAGGCCTGCCTACTGGCGTGCGAACACGACGCGGTCGCGCGTGGGTTCGTCAGTCGATGCCGTGAGCGATTGCGTATCGCGAAGCCTTGGGACGGGGTTGAGAGGCCGACGAAGGGATGAGCATCAAAGCGGCCATTGGCATGTCGGTCGATCCCTCTGACGCGACCGCCGGCTTCGCAGCGGTAGCGGTCCTCCGGGATAGCGGATGTGATGACCTGCAGGCCTTCGCTTGAGATGTGGTGCCCTCTCCTTCGTCGGGTCGAGATGGCGAGTGGGTACCCGCAGCGATCACATGACTTGCTCAGATATGCGACGCCTCCACACCGGAAGAATCAGTGCCAATCTTTCTCAGTACACAGGGAAGCAAACGCAATGGCGCATTCCGTAGTGAAATGCGCCAGCATGTACCTCACCGACTCCCTACGTGAGCTGATCGCCGGCAGGCTTGGACGCTTCGAGCAGCGCGGCCTCAGTGCGACCGATTCGCGTCGGGCTGCCGTGGCGTTGGCCCTCATCGAGGAAGGCACGGGCGCCTTGCTGCCCGGCATCGATGCCCCCACCGCCTGGAGCCGCAGCGCCGCGGTGCTACTGACGCGGCGCTCGGCCCGGCTACGCAACCACCCCGGCCAATGGGCGCTGCCGGGCGGAAGCATTGACGACAGCGAGTCGCCGGAGCAGGCCGCGTTGCGCGAACTGCATGAAGAGGTTGGCCTACGCTTGGAGGAAACCAGCATCCTCGGCCGCCTGGACGATTTCGTCACCCGCTCCGGATTCTCAATCACGCCCATAGTCGTGTGGGCCGGCGAGGCGCGCGAGCTCGAGCCCAGCGCGAGCGAAGTTGCAAGCATCCATCGCATCCCGGTGAGCGAGTTCATGCGCGCCGACGCACCGTGGCTGGATCCGATAGAGGACAGCGAACAGCCTGTTCTGCGCATGCCCGTGGGACTGACCTGGATCGCCGCGCCGACGGCGGCATTCATCTATCAGTTTCGGGAGGTCTGCATCGCCGGGCGAACTACGCGCGTTGCACATTTCGAGCAGCCGATGTTTGCGCGACAGTAGCCCCCGACGCGCAGGCGCTGCACTCCCCTGACAGTCTTGCAGCGGAAGCGGACTGTCGTTAGCCGAAGCTAGACTTCCGGGTCCGGCCACAACCGGCCTTCAGGCCGGTCCTTTAGTTTTCGCCTCCACCCGACCATGTGGCCTCCGAGGATTCAACTTGGCGCAAACATCCTTTTGAAGTCGGTCAGTCGTATGTGGCTCGGCAGTCTTTCCTAGATCCGCTCGACGTGGAGTTGTCGCAGGCAGGCGCTACGAACTTCGGCACGTCGTCGAGGCCTGACCCCTAGCTCGCAATTAGGACGCGAACAAGAACGACGAGGAGCCCTGCAGCGACGGATGTGGCGACGGTCATCATCACAAGGTCGGGCGTCCCTTCGTTCACGTTTTGCCGCGTCGGCATAACACTGGCACTGGGTTGCGCCACCGCTTCAAAGGCGGTGCTGAACGGGCTATAGAGTGCCCCGCCGAAGCTCACCGAGCCAGACTCGTCGCGCTCGACATCCTTACCAGTTAGCTCCTCGATCAAGTCCGCCTTGATAGAGGACACCTTCTCAGCGTCGGCTGCAAACAGCGATGCACCCGCAAACGCAGACAGCGCTGCCAGACAAACGCCTGCCAACGCCCTGCGCGTTCCTCGCTTCCTATTCGCCACAACGATGCCCCTTCGGGGTGCCGAGACCGTCGTTACTGATTGCTGCCGGTCACCTGGTGCGCCTGATGATTGCCGAAGGTCAGAGGCGCCGTGTTGCAAGTGAGCACGGTTTGTCCGGTCCCCGTCAGCTTGATGAGGACCAGCGCGGTGTCTTTGGTGCCAGGCTCTCCGCCATCGGTGAAAGTAAATGTTACTTCTGCAGGCTGCCCGTTGAAGGTGCCGCTTCCCGCTCCGTCAAAGGTGTCGAAGTTCGCACTCGGGGGTTGCTGGATCGCGTCAGTGTCGGTGCACACCGCCTTCGTCAAAGTGGTCAGATGGAAATTGTCGCCGCCGGAAAAGTTGATTTCCAGATTGTTTGGCTCTGCGAGCGTGGCCGGCGGATCGCCCTTGCAATGCAACTCGAACCCGTGCGTCACTTTTTGCTGCCCCGGATCACTGCAGACAAAGCTTCCGCCACCCGTCATTCGACCTTCCTGGTGCGCCCATGCAGCGCCCATCATCGTCGCCGCTGCTGCCGCGGCGGAGCAAAACACAGCCTTTCCGATTAGCTTGTTCATGACCTATCCCTCTGCCCCGCCACGGGCGGTGATACCAGGGCCAAAGCCCCCACTTCAGGAGGTTGAACAAACAGGCGCAAAGGCCCATCGGGCGCAAATCTTGTACACCTCAAACAGCCAACTCGCCATATCACGAATGGCGTATCGTTGCCCGGGCCGCGCGGGCGCTTCTTGGGCGCCGGCAGGCTCCACGGGGTCCAGGGTCTCCCGTGGTGACTCACTTGGGCCCGACAGTTACAGTTCGCGATCGTGAAGCGTCGCATCCGCAAGAGCCAAGTTCGAGGGATGCCGGGACTCCGCTTGAAGGCGTTGACGTTCAATGCAGAGCGCGGTGGAGCGCTCAACCTCCACGGCTTTGACTCATCTACCGTACCAGGGTCGCTGCGGGGAGCCGAGAATGGAGCTGTCGCGTCGAGTCTCACATGACCTGCATTACGGCGAACACCAGGTCCGGCGTCTTCTCGCTTCTCAGCTCAAATCGGTTGCCGGCGACCTGTCTCACGGACACGCAGGAAGCCTTCAAGCCTGACTCAGCACCCATCCATGTCAGTTCCCAGCAGAGCACGTTGTTCTTAACTTCCCATTTGCCCTGGTCCGCGCACTTGTCCGTATGCTTGCTCCCAACCGCTCTCGCGCATACCGACCGGTCCTTGCGAAAGTCAAAGAGGTTGGTGTGCGAAGGGCGTTCCGGGGTCCCATAGATTGAGAGTCCCCAGGTTCGCCCGCTGACCAGTTCAACCAGAGCGGCACCTGAGATCTCTTGCACAGTCTGAGTTTGCGCGGCGTCGGCCATGCATGCCGCGAGCAGAACTGCTGAGAGCTTTGGCAGGATCGGGGCGCTCGCCATTGTGTTCCTCGGTTGGAGCCTACCGTCACGGTGCAGAAAAACTGCGTCGTGGGCGCCAAAGCATCATGCGCTCCTGAGTATCCAAGCGCAAACGGGCCGTCAACGCGCCGATAGCAGCTCTTGGCGAGCAGGGCAATCGCTCCGAAAGTCCGTTGCAAGGCTCGGCCGCGAACTGTGGTCGCGGGCCAATAGCGGCCGCCGGATCACGGTAACGATCAGACCGCGGGCGCAGCGACAATGCACCCATGACCAAAGGAAAGCGCATCTCGGCAGACATCGGCGACGACGCCTTGCATGCAATCCGAGAATTGGGGGCAGCGGCAAGGTTGGCCCGATCAGCGGCCGGCGAGGGCCAGACCGCCGCGGCCGCGCGCCTTGGCGTGCATGTCCAAACCATCGGCCGCATTGAAGCGGGTGAGCCCGGCGTGGCCATCGGGCACGTGCTGGGCCTGCTCGCGCTCTATGGCGTCGGCGTCAGGCTGCAGCAGCCGGAAGGCCGCTGAGCCATGGTCCGGCTGCACGCGGAGCGCACCACCACGGTCCTCCACACGCTTCCAAACGGGGTGAGGCTGCTCGCCATTCACATTCCCCATGTGCAGAGCGCCAGTGTGGGCGTGTTCCTGCGTGTCGGCTCCCGGGACGAGACGCCGGTCACCAACGGCATCGGCCATGTCCTGGAGCACATGGCGTTCAAGGGGACCACCACCCGCTCCGTTCAGGCCATCAACCTGGATGCGGAGCGGCTCGGAGCGGATGTCAACGCGTTCACTGGCAAGGACACCACCGGCTACTTCATGACCGGCCTGGGCCGGCACGCGGAGCAGTTGCTGCGCATGACGGCCGACATCGTTTTGAACAGCACATTTCCCGACAGTGAACTGCAGCGCGAGCTGGAAGTGATTCGCCAGGAGGCCATCGAGTACGAGGAGGATCCACAGGATTACTCCAGCGAATTGCTCGACCGCGCGATCTGGGGCGACGACCCGATGGGCATGCCTGTGATCGGCACCGTCGGCAACATTGAAAGCTTTACCCGGCATGACCTGGTCCGCCACGTGCAGTCCCACTACGTCGCGGAAAAGACCGTCGTCGCTGCGGCCGGGAACTTCGACGTCGAAGCCTGGGTCGCGCTCGCCGGGGAACTCTTTGCAGCGGTGCCCCCGTCGGCCAACCTGCTCATGTCGCGACAGCCGGCGCCCGCGAAGTACATCGGTCATGCCATGGCCCGGCGCTTCACGCAGGTGTCGCAGGTGTTCCTGAACATTGCCTACCCGCTGGCGCCCGCGCTGCAGGAGGAGATGTCGCAGCAGCGCTGGCGCCTTGCGGCTTCACTGGCAGCCAACCTGTTTGGAGGCGGGATGTCGGCGCCCCTGGTCGACACAGTCCGCGAGCAGCTCGGCCTGGCCTACACGGCGCATTCCACAATGGACAGCGGGGACGTCTGGGCCAACTTCGTGGTGCATGCGGTCACAACCCCGGACAAGCTGGATGCGCTGCTGACGGCGACGGGTGGCCTTTTGCGTGCGCAGGCCACCACCATCGATCCGGTGCATCTGGAGCGGGCGAAGAACCAGCTGACCGTGTCCCGCGTGCGCGCACAGGAGCGGACCTACGCAACGATGGAGCAGGCCGTCGAAGAGCTCTTCGCCAGCGGGACCGTGACGCCGGTGGCCGAAGCGATTGCGATGATCGACGACATCGGAGCGGAAGAAGTGCGGGCGGTCTTCGAGCGGATGCTGGCCAACCCCCCGGCGCTGGCGATTACCGGCAAGGGCGCCAGCGCGCGAACCGCGCGGCAGCTGGCAGCGCGCCTGGCTGGCTGACTCTGTTAACGGGTCGGGTGCGACCGAGGTGAGCGCTGCAGCCTGGCGCAGAGCGCGCCGCCCGATCTGCCCTACCAGCGCCGCAAACACGCGGCTACAGATACCGGATGCTCACCCCCCCAATCCTCCCGTTGAACCTGAACGGCGCCCGCTCGAAATACGCCAGCGACACCGGCGAATAGCTGTCCATCCCCACATCGAACGCATCGTTCGCCGTAAAGGCCAGCGATGCGGTCACCGGCACGCGGCCCTTGGCCACCTCCTGGCCGTTCACGCGGATCACCACGTCCATCGGCGCCGCGTGCCGCTTTTCGACCATGCGCGACTCGACCTCGATGAGCACCTTGCCCGTCGGCAGCGCCACCGCAGCAGCAGCGCTGCTCTCGATGCGGGTGCGCTGCACCTCGAACAGGTTGTACTCGTAGCTGAGCTTGCCCTTGTCCACCCACAGCGCAAGGCCGCCGGAAAAGGCGCCCAGCGCATAAAGCACGCCGGCGGAGTCGGGGTTGAGCTCGACCTCCATGCTGACCACGTTGCTGCGCGCGCCGAGCTTGGGCCCGGCGAACTCCGGCACGGCCACCACGTCCTGCGTGTAGCGGAACTCGGTGGCGGGATTGCCCGGCGCGTCCTGCGGATGCAGGATCGACCACAGCCCGCCGCCGACCGGGTAGACCCGGTTCGACTTCGCCTGCGCGTCGAAGGCCTTCTTCATCTCGGCCACCTTCTTCGGATTTGCCGCCGCCAGGTCGTTCGCCTGCGAGTAGTCCGAGCGCAGGTCGTACAGCTCCCAGCTGTCCTGCTCCGGCGACCAGGTGGCGATGCTCTTGGGAAGGCCCGGCACCCATGGCACGCGCGGCCCGAAGACCGAGGCCATCCAGCCGTCCTGGTAGATGGCGCGGCTGCCCATGATCTCGAAGTACTGGCTCTTCTTGCGCCCCGGCGCCTTGGCCTCGCCGAAGCTGTAGCGCATGCTCACGCCGTCCATCGGTGCCTGCGTCACGCCGTCGACCAGCTTCGGCGCTCGGATGCCGGCCGCGTCGTAGATCGTCGGCACGATGTCGTTGACATGATGGAACTGCGTGCGCGCGGCCGCGTCCGGCTCGATCGACTTGGGCCACGACACCGCCAGCGGCGTGCGCGTGCCGCCGAAGTGCGACGCCACCAGCTTGGTCGCCTGGTGCGGCGTGCTGCCGGCCCAGGCCCAGGCCGCGTGGTACATGTTGTCGGTCTTGTTGCTACCCAGCACGTCGAGGCCGCCCAGCTCGTCCAAGGCGCGGAGGTGGTCCTTGACCTTCGTCGGGATGCCGTTTTGCGCCAGCAGTTCGCTGATGGTGCCGTTCTGGCCTTCGGCCGACGAGCCGTTGTCGCTCCAGACATAGAAGATCAGCGTGTTGTCGCGCAGGCCCAGGCGCTCCAGCTCGTCGACGAGGCGCCCGGCCTGCGTGTCGGCATGCTCCGTCATGCCGGCGAACAGCTCCATCAGGCGCCGCTGGAAGGGCTTCTCGTCCTCGGGGATGTCCTTCCAGGCCGGCAGCGTCACGGGGCGCGGCGTGAGCTGCGTGTCTTGCGGAATCCAGCCCATGGCCTTCTGCCGGGCGTAGATGCGCTCGCGCATCACATCCCAGCCTTCGTCGAACCTGCCTTTGTACTTGTCCGCCCATTCCTTGAAGATGTGGTGCGGGCCGTGCGAGGCACCCGGTGCCCAGTACATGAAAAAGGGCGTGCCGGGCTCGATCGCCTGGTGCTGGCGGATCCAGTGCACCGCCTTGTCGGTCATGTCCTCGGTGAAGTGGTAGCCCTTGCGGTGCGGCGCGGGCAGGCGCACCGTGTTCTCGACCACGGCCGGCTCCCATTGCGAGCTCTCGCCGCCCAGAAAGCCGTAGAAGTAATCGAAGCCGACCAGGCGCCCGGTCGGCCACAGGTCGAAGGGGCCTTGCTGCGTGGTCTCTGCCGCCGGCGTGTTGTGCCACTTGCCGAACGCCGCCGTCCTGTAGCCGTGGTAGCCCAGCACCTTGGCGGCCGAGGCGGCCGTGGCGGGCAGGCGGCCGGTGTAGCCGTCCCAGTCGTTGGCCAGCTCGGCGATCTGCCCGAAGCCGACGCGGTGGTGGTTGCGCCCGGTGAGCAGCGCCGCGCGCGTTGGCGAGCACATGGCGGCGTTGTGGAAGCGGTTGTACGAGATGCCGCTTTTCGCCACGCGCGACAAGGTCGGCGTGTGGATGTCGCCGCCGTAGGTGTCCGGCAGCGCCGGGCCCACGTCGTCGAGCATCACGACCAATACGTTGGGCGCGCCCTTGGGCAGGTGGCTGGCCGGCGGCAGGGGCGCGTAGGTCGAGGCCTGGACGGTCGGCCCGGCCTTGCTGCCCGACTTCCTCGGAGGGAATGGCAGGCTGTCCTGCGCAAGCGCGGTACTGGCCGCGACCGCCAGGGCCGCGATCGCACCGAGCACCCGGAGGCTTCGCTTCATGCCCATGGTGCCCGTCCTCAGTGGAATGCCGTGATGTCGACCGGCTCGATGTCGGCCGCGCGGCAGTAGGCCAGGTAGCGCTCGACGCCGGACTTCCAGTTCTCGATGGCCAGCACCTGGTCGTTCTCGCCCAGAAAGAGGAGGTCGCCCACCACGATGTTCAGCGTGATGAGCTCGCCACCGTTCTCCACCACCTGCGGGGTGTGGCTGGAGGCGGCCGTCTCGAAGACGATGCTGCCGGGGCCGGCGATCCAGTCGTGCTCCAGGTACTTCCAGCTGCCCTTGACCGTGTAGACGATCACCGTGCCGGAGTGATGGTGCTTGGGCAGCTGCGCGCCAGCCGGGGCCTTGAGCAGGGTGATGGTCTCGCCGCGGATCGGGTCGCACTTGAAGTACTTGAGCATCACCTCGTTGCTGTAGGGCGCGAAGGGCACCCAGGGAATGGATTCGTCGTCGATGACTGCGGTGTGGATCTGTTCGTAGAGCATGGTTGTTCCAGTGGTGGGGAATGGCCGATGTGGCTAGGATCGCCACCCGTCACGTGTTTCGAATGGCTTGCCCCGATGATGGTTTTCAAGGCGCCCCCGCAGCGATTCAGTTGCCGACACTTGCCAGTCAATTCCCGACAAACCGGGGCTAACCCTGAGTACCCCGGGGGCCCGGCATGACGGCCTCGCCCAAGCGCGCGCCGGCGCGCTATTTCGCGCTGCTGCTGGGCGCGCTCGCGGTCCAGGGCGTGGACACCACGCGCCTGCTGGCCATGGCCCGCCTGGACGCCGGGCGCTTCGAGCGCAGCGATGGCATGCTGACCCCGGCCGAGATCGACGCCTTCCTCGTGGCCGCCTACCACCTCACCGGTCGCACCGACCTGGGCTTCGAGCTGGGGCGGCTGATCAAGCTCAACTCGCACGACCAGCTGGGCTACGGCATGCTGAGCTGCCGCGATCTGGACCACCTGCTGGGGCTGACCAGCCGCTACTACCACTTCATCCTCGAGCTGTTCACCCTGCGCTACCGCCGTTGGCCACAGCATGGCGAGGCGGTATTCAGCCCAGTGGTGGCCATGCCGCTGCGCACCATGCACTTCGCCATGGAGGCTATCGCCATCTCGGTCGAGAACCAGTTCCGGATGCTCCTCGGGCCGGACGGCGCTGCCTTCGATGTCTACATGGGCATGCCGCCACCGGCGCACCATGCGCGCTACCTGGAGCGGCTGCCCGCGCGCTTTCATTTCGACGAACGGGCATTGCCGGGCATCCAGTTGCGCATCGACGCGAGGCTTTTGGACCAGCCGCTGCCCATGGCCTCGCCGCAGGTGGTCGAGCAGGTCGAGGGCCGGCTACAGCCCCTGCAGCGGCGCCCGGTTCCCCATGCGGGCTGGGGCGACTACATCACCATGCTGCTGCGCGAGGCGCAGGGCCAGCAGCTCACGCTGGACGACATCGCGCGGCGCATGAACATCTCGGCACGCACGATCGACCGCAACCTCAAGAAGGAGCAGCTGCAGTTTCGCGACCTGTCGCAGCAGGTGCGCTTCGAGCGGGCGCGCGAGCAGCTGGCACAGCCGGGCATCACCGTCTCGCGAGTGGCGCAGGACCTGGGCTTCAGCGACGCCGCCAACTTCAGCCGGGCCTTCAGGCGCCACTGCGGGCTGACGCCCAGCGAGTTTCAGGCGGGCACGCCGGCCCGGGGGCAGGCGCGGCAGTCGGAGCAATCGCAGTAAGCCGCCCGGCGCCCGCCTTGCAGCTCACACCGCCACGTGTCGGCGCAGGAAGTCGAGCTGCACCCGCACGTTCTCGTCGAGGTATTCGCCGTAGTAGGGCTGGAAGTGATCGGAGTCGTGCAGCACGAACTCGCCCCGCGGCATGCGGGCAGCGGCTTCGCGGGCCATCCGCGCCGGGACGATGCTGTCCTTCGCGCCGGCGATCACCAGCGCCGGCACCCGCACCCGGCGTGCGCTGCGGATCGGGTTGTAGCGCGCGATCTTCAGCGCCACGCGCGCCAGCACCTTGTTCTCCCACGGCACCTCGATGATGGCGCTCAGCTGCACCATGCCGTCCCAGGCCTCGGGGCCGGTCAGCACCGCGAAATCGCCGGGCCGGCCGACGACCGGCATGTAGTGCGCCCGGCCGAACAAGCTGCCCGCCAGATCGCGCAAGCCGGCAAGGGTCAGGCGCAGCGTCTTGCGCAGCGGCATGCCCGCAACGGCGCCCAGGCCGCTCATCAGCGGATGGCCGGCGATCACCGCGGCAAGCCGGTGCCCGCCGCGCGCCGCCAGGCACACCACATGGCCGCCAGAGAGCGACGTGCCCCACAACACCATGCGCTGCACGTCGACCCCCTTCAGCGTCTTCACGTGGCGGATGGCCGCATCCCAGTCCTCCAGGTGGCGGAACGGGTCCACCCAATGGCGCGGCTGGCCCTCGCTGTCGCCGAAGTTGCGGTAGTCGAATAGGTAGACGGCATAGCCGGCGTCGACGAAGCGCTGCGCATGCGGCATCAGCATCGCGCGCACGCCGGCGAAGCCGTGCGCCATGACGATGACCGGCGCCCGCTCGCCGTGATCGGGCAGCAGCAGCGTGCCGGCGCAGCGCAGGCCTTCGCTCTCGAAGGAAGTGGCGATGCGCTTCACGATGAAAGGCTCGCGTCCAGTTGTCGGCCGCGCAGGCCGGTGCCTGCGGCGGCGGTGGCAGTGGTCCCGAACTCCAGCGCGCCATCGTCGACCGGGTCCTTGAGCAGCATCACCTGGTCCTTCTCCGGGCTGTGCAGGATGCGCCATGGCACCCCCTTCCCCTGGCGCGGCAGCATCGCCGAGCCGCGCTGCGCATAGCCCGACTGCAGCGCGGCGACGATCGACTCGTCCTGCACCTGGCCCTGGGGCGCGCGCGCAGTCACGACCTCGTGGCCCTGGCTGTCCATGTGCTTGAGCAGCCGGCAGATGTACGCCGCAGCCATGTCCACCTTCAAGGTCCACGAGGCATTGATGTAGCCGAAGATCCAGCCCATGTTGGGCACGTCCTGCAGCAGCACGCCCTTGTAGGTCATCAGCTCGTTGATCGCGCACACCTTGCCGTCCACGCTCAGCGCCATGCCGCCGAAGGACTGGATCTGCAGGCCGGTGGCCGTCACGATGATGTCGGCCTGCAGTTCCTGGCCGGATTTCAGGCGGATGCCGTTCTCGGTAAAGGTCTCGATGTGGCCGGTGACCACCGACGCCCTGCCCGCCCGGATCGCCTTGAACAGGTCGCCATCGGGCACGGCGCACAGGCGCTGGTCCCACGGCTTGTAGTCGGGCGAGAAGTGGCTCATGTCGTAGTCCTGCCCCACCTGCTTGCGCACGCCGGCCAGCAGAAGCCGCCGTATCTGCGCGGGCCAGCGCTTGGAGGCCTTGTAGATCAGGCGGGCCACCAGCAGGTTGCGCCGCCGCGCCAGGCCGAAAACCCAGCGCTTGGGCAGCACGCGCTGCAGCAGCTCGGAGATCCTGTCGCGCGAGGGCAGCGAGAACACGTAGCTGGGCGAGCGCTGCAGCATCGTGATGTGGGTCGTGTCCTGCGCCATGCTGGGCACCAGCGTCACCGCGGTGGCGCCGCTGCCGATCACCACCACCCGCTTGCCGCGGTAGTCGAGCTTCTCCGGCCAGAACTGCGGATGGATGCACTGCCCCTTGAAGCGCTCCACGCCGGGAAAGCGCGGCAGGTAGCCGGCGTCGTGGTTGTAGTAGCCGGTGCAGCTCACCAGGTAGCTGCAGGTGAAGGTGCAAGGCTCGCCGCTCGCCTCGTCCACCGCGCTCACCGTCCAGCGCTTGTGCTCGCTGGACCAGGCCGCGTGCGTGGTCTTGGTGCCAAAACGGATCTTTTTGTCGATGCCGAATTCGCGGGCCGTGTCGGCGACGTACTGGCGGATCGAGGGGCCGTCCGCCAGCACCCTCAGCTCATGCCACGGGCGCAGCTGGTAGCCGAAGGTGAACATGTCCGAGTCGGAGCGGATGCCCGGGTAGCGGAACAGGTCCCAGGTGCCGCCGATGGCCTGGCGCCGCTCCAGGATGCCCACGCGCTTGCCGGGGCATTCCTTCTGCAGGTGGCTGGCCATGCCGATGCCGGACAGGCCGGCACCGATGATCAGCACGTCGTAGTGTTTTGTCGCCATGTCTTGTCTCTTTGGTGGTTCGATCGGATGCCCGCAAGTATTCCGGGGCCCCACCTTCTCTTCTTGACATGACGAGACAAGTCTTTGACATTGCGAGACATGACAGCCATGGTTCGGACGAGTGGTCTGCGAGGCTACGCGGCGCTGATGCACAGCCTGGGTGGCGACGCGCAGGCGCTGCTGCGCCGCCACCGCATCGCGCCGGAATCGCTGGCGGGCGAGGATGCGCTGGTCTCGCTGCGCGCGGCGGTTCACCTGCTGGAAGCCAGCGCCATCGAGACCGGCCGCCCCGACTTCGGCCTGCGCCTGTCGCGCATGCAGGACGTGAGCGTGCTCGGCCCGCTGGCCATCATGCTGCAGAACGCACCCACCGTCCGCAGGGCCTGGGAGGATGTGTCGCGCCACATGTTCGTGCACAGCCCCGGGCTGGTGGTGAGCCTTCATGAACGCAGCGCCCTCTTCGAAGGCGCCGCCGAGATGAGCTTCGAGCTTCGGCTGGCGCGGCTGCCCGCGCAGCGCCAGGCCATCGACCTGTGCCTGGGCGACATGCACACCATCACCCGCCTGTTGGCCGGCGGCAGCTACGAGCTGCGCGCCGTCTCGCTGCCCCATGCGCCGCTCGCGCCGCTGGCCGTCTACCGGCGTTTCTTCGATGGCGTGCCCGTCCACGTCGAGCAGCCGCGTGCCGCCCTGCACCTCGGGCCGGCCACGCTCGACGCCCGCCTGCAGGACACCAACCCCGCCCTGCGCCAGATCACTGAGGACTACCTGGCGAGGCACTTCCGCGTGCCCGGCGAAAGCGTGTCGGCGCGCGTGCGCCTGGGCCTGCGCCGCACGCTTGGCACGCCGCGCGGCGACAAGGTCGGCGTGGCCGGGCTGCTGGCGCTGCACCCGCGCACCCTGCAGCGCCGCCTGGCCGCCGAGGGCACCAGCTTCGAGGTCCTGCGCGAGGAAACGCGCAAGGACGCAGCCCTGCACTACCTGCGCCAGACGCGGATGCCGCTGGGGCAGCTGGCCGACCTGCTGGGCTTTTCCGAGCAGTCGGCGATGACGCGCTCCTGCCGGCGCTGGTTCGGCATGGCGCCCAGCGAGATCCGGCGCGACGGCAGGCCGCCGGCCGACTGACTGGGAGGCGTGAGGACCGGTCGTACGGGCAGAGAAGCCCCAGCCCGAATCCGGCTCAGTGGCAGATCATCGGCATGCCGCTCCAGACCCAGAAGGCAGCGGCCACGATGGCGCAACTCAAGCCCAGCAGCTTGAGCGAACGCGTCACCGCCGCTGCTCCCGCGAGGCCCGGCGCACGCCCGCCACGCCGTGCCACAGGCCGATGACGTACACGGCAATGCTGACGCCCTGCATTGCCAGCCAGGTGTTCTTGCCGGCCGGCACGGCGTGGTAGTAGAAGCTTGGCCAGATCATGTTGCAGACCACGAATCCGACGCTGGCCGTCACCAGCTCGGCGATGAGCCCATAGCCACAAAGCACGACAGCCAGCTGCTCGCGCCTGGATACGACGGTCGAGGCGCCCTGCCGTACGGCTGCCAGGTAGGCCAGGCCGATGCCGATCATGCCCAGGCTGCCGGTCTTGAGTGTCAGCTCGGCCAGGATCGCCGGGCAGCCCCACCAGAGCGTGATGTTCTTGAGAAACTCGGCGCTCACGTTGCCGGTCACGGCGCCGGTCATGTAGTGCAGGATCGGCACGAAGCCGGTCACGAAGCCGGCGATGAACAGGCCCAGTCCCCAGCTGACGTACTTCCAGCCCAGTTCGGCCGCGGTGACGATCGGGCCTGCTTCGATGGTCAAGGTTGCAGATCGCATCGCAGGCTCCTACTTCAGCGCTTCGAACTCGCCCGGGCGCCACTTCTTGTCGAACCATGGCTCGAGCGGACCGTACAGGCGCAAGACGGCGAACCAGCCCTTGCCCGGCACGGTCTGCGTCCAGTTGGCCTCCTTGCCGGCCGGCGCCTTGGGACCGAAGTACAGGTCGACCGATCCGTCGGCATTCACGTCCAGCTTGTTGCGCTTGCTGTTCTTGCTGGGAAAGGGCTGCGAGGTCTGCAGCTCCGCACGTGTCTGGGTGTCGTAGAGCACCACCGACCAGAAGTCCTGCGCAGGCACGTCGGCAGGAATGTTCAGGCGATAGGACTTGGCGCCGTCGAAAGGCTGGCCCGCCCTGTCGGCGTAGCTCATGGCGTACTGGGAACCCCGGCCCACCAGCTTGGCCGACATTGCCGGCGTGTTGACGGTGGCGATGTAGAAGAAGTTGGAGCGCGCATCCAGGTTGCGCCCGGAGACGCCGTCGACGTCCAGCCATCGGTAGTCGCTGCCGATGAAGGCGGTTCGCCATTGGCTGTTCTCGTACAGGACCGAGCGTGGATCACGGCTGCGGAAGGCCATCGCGCGTGTCGTGGCATTGCCGACAGCGACGGCGTCGGTCAGGATCTTGCGCATCCGCTCGTCGGGCGCGAAGGGCTTGCCCTTGCGCATGCCGATGGCAGCGGCCAAGCCGCGCAGTTCGGGGTCGATCAGGTCCAGCGGCTCCTTCTGGATCACGTGGTCCAGCTCGCGATAGAACTCGAAGTCGTTGGCGTGAATCGTGTTGTAGGGCACTGTCGAGGCATTGATGAACTGCATCGCCGGCGCGCTGGTTTGCTTGCCCAGCGGATAGATCTTGATGCCCTCGCGAAACAGCTTCGACGCAGCGTCGGGCTTGCCGTCCTTGAGAAAGCCGCGCAGCACCAGCAGATTGACGTACGACGGCGAGCGGGCGATGTAGTACTCGCCGCCCTCTTCCTTGGACTTGGGCAGCGCGCCCTTGAAATCGGCGGGAACGATCAGGTACTTGCCGCCCTGGCCGCGGTCGGGACCCGGCCCGCCCATGTCGATCACGAAGCGGAACAGCGCATCGTTCACGGTGCCCGGGCCGCTGCCGGGCGGGACTTCGACCACCGTGGGGCCATCGGCCTGGAGGTCCAGGAAGGCGAGGCAGTAGACGGTGTCGGTGTTGCCGGTGAGCAGCAGCGGGTTGGAGTCCAGCAGCTGGTCGAAGATGATCGCCTGATGGCTGCGGGCCGCGCCCAGTTGCGCATTGCCCCGCCGCATGGCCTCGAGAGAGGCGGCCGGAATGAAGTTCAGGAACACCTCGGTGCCGCGCAGGAAATCCAGGTTGTCGTAGGCCTTGCGTGCCGTCTCGGCCGTCGGCACGCCGTCCACGAAGCGCAGCGAGCCGATGCGCGTTTCCACCCGGTCGGGGGTCAGGATCTGCTTGGGGATCTTGTTGTTGAAGCCCGGCGTGGCCGGGCCAGCGGCATCTTGCGCCTGCGCGTAGGCCGCTGGCGCGCCGAAGACACCTGACATGGCGCCGGCGACCGCGACGGCAATGAGCTTGTGGTTGAAGAAGGCGGCCGAACAAGCGTGGGGCTTGGCTTGGGGAGTGTGGTGGTTCATGGCGTTCTAAAAGAAGGCTGCGAAGGCGACATGGCGCCGGCGAGATCGGTTTGCTGCTTCTTCAGGAGGAAGTGCCTGTCGTTCAGCAGGAAGTGCGACAGCGCCGGGATCAGCACCAGGGCGCCGACCATGTTCCAGACGAACATGAAGGTCAGCAGGATTCCCATGTCGGCCTGGAACTTGATCGGCGAGAAGGCCCAGGTGATCACGCCTGCGGCCAGCGTCACGCCCACCAGTGCCACCACGCGGCCGGTGAAAGTCACCGCCTCGGCGTAGGCCGCGCCCAGCGACAGCCCCCTGCGCTGCCCCGCGAGCTGCACGCTCAGCAGGTACAGCGCGTAGTCCACGCCGATGCCCACGCCCAGCGCGATCACCGGAAGCGTGGCCACCTTTACGCCGATGCCCAAGGCAACCATCAGCGCCTCGCACAGGATGGAGGTGACGACCAGCGGGATCACCGCCACCAGCACCGCACGCCAGGAGCGGAAGGTCAGGAAGCACAAGGCGATCACCGCGGCATACACGTACAACAGCATGGTGCGGTTGGCCTCGCGCACCACGATGTTGGTCGCCGCCTCGATGCCGGCAGACCCCGCGGCGGGCAGGATCTGCACCTGGGCCGGATCGGTGGGGTTGGCCTGGACGAAGTCCTCCACCACGCCCAGCACCTTCTGCAGCGTCTGCGCCTTGTGGTCGCTCAGGTAAGCCACCAGCGGCATCACCGAGCACTCGACGTTGAACATCTCGGGGTTGTTCACCGTGGCCTGCTGCGCGCCGTAGTTCAGGATGTCCTGGTTGCGCGAAATGGTCTGCCACTTGGGGTTGCCCTCAAAGGAGCCGGCGGTGATCTGGCGCACCACGTCGGTCAGCGCCACTGTCGTGCGCACCTCGGGCAGCTGCTGCAGCTCCCAGGCCAGGCGGTCCAC
Source organism: Variovorax sp. LARHSF232 (assembly GCF_052871435.1). Taxonomy (NCBI): domain Bacteria; kingdom Pseudomonadati; phylum Pseudomonadota; class Betaproteobacteria; order Burkholderiales; family Comamonadaceae; genus Variovorax; species Variovorax sp. LARHSF232. Next base: position 801,916 of record NZ_JBIXJS010000001.1, read on the forward strand.
GTGCTCCAGGGTGGCGTACTTGAGGCACCCTTCCTTGGGCGTCTTGACGATCACGGCGAACAGGTCGCTGGACAGCGAATAGTTCTTTGCGACGTAGGCGTTGTCGCGGTTGTAGCGCGAGTCCGGGCGCAGCTCCGGGGCGCCGGGGTCCAGGTCGCCCACCTGCAGCTTGAGGCTCACCGCAAATCCCACCACCGCCAGCGCAAGGGAGCCCAGCACCGCGGCCAGCGCCCAGTTGCGCTTGGCTGCGAAGTTGTCCAGCAGTCCCCACAGGCGACTGCCCTGCCCCGCTGCCTGCGCCTTCTCCACCAGCAGGCTGCGCGCGGCCGCCTTCGGGCTCACGCCCACATAGGACAGCAGCACCGGCAGCAGCAGCAGGTTGGTGAAGATCAGCACCGCCACGCCGATGCTGGCGGTGAGCGCGAGCTCGCGGATCACCGGGATCGGGATCAGCATCAGCACGCCGAAGCCCATGGCGTCGGCCAGCAAGGCCGTGACGCCGGCCAGGAACAGGCGCCGGAAGGTGTACCGCGCGGCCACCAGCCGGTGCGTGCCGCGGCCGATGTCCTGCATGATGCCGTTCATCTTCTGCGCGCCATGGCTCACGCCGATGGCGAACACCAGGAAGGGCACCAGCATCGAGTAGGGATCGAGTTCCAGCCCGACCAGGCGCACCAGCCCCACCTGCCACAGCACCGCCACCAGCGAGCAGCCCAGCACCAGGGCGGTGCTGCGCAGGCAGCGCGTGTAGCCGTACAGCAGCAGCCCGGCGATGACGGTGGCGACGCCAAAGTACATCATCACCTGCACCAGCCCGTCGAGCAGGTCGCCGATGATCTTGGCGAAGCCGATCACGTGCACCTTCACGCCCCAGGGCTGGCCGTCGGCAGCGAGTCCCTTCTCGTACTTGTCGCGGATCTGCGTCTCGATGTCGCGTGACAGGCGCCAGTAGTCCAGGCGGGCGTCCCGGTCGCCATCCTTGCCGTCCAGCAGCGGCGCCACGATGGCGCTGGATTGGAAGTCGTTGGCCACCAGGCTGCCCACCAGTCCGGCGCGCGCGACGTTCAGGCGCAGCTTGTCCACGCTGGCGGCCTTGCCGTCGAAGTTGTCGGGCATCACCGGGCCGCCCTGGAAGCCCTCCTCCGTCACCTCGGTCCAGCGGGTGGCCGGGGTCCACAGCGACTTGACCCAGGCGCGGTCCACGCCCTGCATCAGGAACAGGTCGTCGTTGATGTGCTTGAGGGCCTGCAGGTAGCGTGCATCGAAGATGTCGCCCTTCTCGTTTTCCACCACCACCCGCAGCGTGTTGCCCATGCCGCGCAGTTCGCTGCGGTTTTGCAGGTAGTTCTGGATGTAGGGATGACCCACGGGGATCATCTTGTCGAAGCTGGCGTTGAGCGAGACGCGTGTGGCCAGGAAGCCCAGCACCAGCGTGGCCACAAGGCAGGCCAGGGTGACGAGCAGGCGGTGATTGAAGACGGCGCGCTCGAGCCAGGTGCCCGAGTTGCGCGGGAAATCGGCGAGCTCGCGCACGACCGGCATGCGCTCGAGTCCGGTTGAAATGGTCATGACTTGTCCTTAGGTCGCCAGCTCGAGCGTGGCCAGGCCGCGCGGGCCGCCGACGACGAGGGCGTTGTTGCCGCCGGCGAAGGCCAGCGCCGCCAGCGGGGCCTGCGAGCGCAGGCGCGACTGCACGAAGCTGCGCCCGCCATCCTCGCTGGCCACGATGCCGCCGCTCTGGTCGGCCAGCGCCACGGTGCCGTCCGAGGCCACTGCGGCGCCGATGATGCTGGCAGACAGGCCGGTGGTGACCGGCGCCCAGGCGGCGCCGCCGTCCGTGCCGAGGAAGGCGTTGCCGCGCATGCCCCAGGCCAGCACGCCGGCGGAGGTGGCCGTCAGGCCGAACAGGCTGCCCTTGTAGGGCGAAGCCAGCGCCACGAAGCGCCCTGCCTCGCGGTCCAGTTTGAGCAGCAGGCCGGCCTCGCCCGCCACGTAGAGCGCGCCGCCCGATGCGCAGATGGCATAGAGGTTGAGCAGTTGCGGGTTGTCGATGCGATCGAACCAGGGCGTCCATTGCCTGCCGCCGTCGGCGGTGTGCATCACCAGCCCATAGGCGCCGACCACGAAGCCCTCGTTGACGTTGGCGAAGTACAGATCGAGAAAGGGCTTGTCGGGGCCGGCTTCCAGGTTGCGCTGCGCTTCGCCAAGCAGCTTGCGGTCCTGCTCGGTGGCTTGCGCGGCGGCGGCGCGCTTCTTCATGTGTTCGAGCACGAGCGCGTTGACCGTGCGGCCGTCCAGCAGGCGCTTCCAGTTGCGGCCGCCGTCGCGGGTGCCGAGCACCACGCCATCGTGGCCGGTCGCGTAGCCCGCTTCGGCATCGACGAAGCGCACGGCGGTGAGGTCCGAGCTCACCGGCACTGCGGCCTGCGTCCAGCTGTGGCCGCTGTCCGTAGAACGCACGATATGGCCGCGCTGCCCGACCGCGACCAGCGCGTCGCCGGCCCTGGCGATGCCGGTGACGAGGCGCCGGGCCGCCAGTGCGCTGGTGCGCGCCGGCCGGTCCAGCACCTCGTTGGCCCAGGCTTCGCCGCCACCGCCCACCGCGCCGAGCGCGGCCATCAGCAAACTTCTGCGTTGCACAGCAGTTCTCCCTGTTTGCTCGCGTTCTTCTTCAGCGCACGCCGGACCCGGCCAGCGCGTCGGCGCTCCAGGCGTTGGCCGACAGCGGGTCGATGAACTTGACGCCGACGTTGTAGGCGCCCAGGAGGCCCATCACGTTGTAGCCGCCGGTGGTGAAATCGTGGAAGGACTGGCCCATGGCGGCCGGCGCGGGCAGTTCGTAGGACGGGTTGGTGTAGACGAAGCTGGCGCGGTAGAGCTGGCCGCGCGCGTCGTACATGTCCGAGGCCACCGCCACCCAGCTGTCCTCGTCCACGTAGAAGGTGCGCTTGGCGTAGATGTGGCGCTTGTCGGCCTTCAGCGTGGCTTCCACCACCCAGACGCGATGCGCTTCCCAGCGCACGTAGTCGGGGTGGATGTGGCTGGGCGTGCTCACCGCGTAGGGGTCCTTGGCATAGACCAGCTTGAAGGTGTTGTAGGGAACCAGCATCTCCTTCTTGCCCACCAGCTTGAAGTCGTAGCGGTCCATGGCGCCGTTGAAGATCCAGGCGTCGTCGTAGGTCGAGGCGCCGGCGGTACCGGGGTTGGGCGTATCGTAGGCGATGTCGGGTGCCAGCTTCACGCGGCGTTGGCCGGGCAGGTACTGCCAGGCGCGGCGGCCGTTCTTCATCGGATTGATGTAGTCCTGCGCCAGCAGGGCCTCGCCGGCGCGGCGGGCCGGCGCGGTGTAGGCGATCTTGGTGCGGAAGTAGACGTCGTTCTCGGCCGACTGGCCGCTGCGCTTGGGGTCGTAGTACGGGTAGTCCATGTGGATCTGGCCGGTGGTGGCCAGCACCGCCTTGCCGGAGGAGTCGACGTTGATCGAGTCGTACTGCGTGTAGTAGCTCTGGCCGGTGAAGCGCAGCAGGTGGTTCCACATCACTTCGTTGCCGGTCTTGGGAATCGGAAACGGAATCCCGGCATAGGTGCCTTCCAGGCCCAGGCCGTCCTCGGTGGTCTTCACCGAGGTGGCGTTCTTCAGCGTGTTGTCGATGACGTACTTGGGGAAGGCCATCGAGCGGTGCGACGGGTACACGTCGACGCGCATCGTCGGGTACTTCTTCAAGAGTTCGCGGGTGCCGGCCGTCAGCTTGGCCTCGTACTGCGCCATGTTCTGCGCGTTGATGGCGAACAACGGCTTCTCGCTGGCATAGGGGTCGGGCCGGATGCCCGAGCCTTTCTCGTAGCCGGCCGGCGGCGTCGTGAGTCCGCCGGTGTAGTCGGGGATGGACTTGTCGGCGCTGCCGGCGCGCTCGGCGCCGGTGGGCGTGAGCGTGGCGCCGAGCTTCTTGGCCTCTTCGGCCGAAACAGCGGCGATGGCGGCCTGGGCGGCCAGCGCGATCAGTGCGCCGGCCCAGAGGGTGCGGGATTTCATGATGTGTCTCCGTGGATGCAAAGGGAATCCGACTCAGAAGGTCGTCTTGAAGGTGAAGAGCACGTGGCCGCGGTCGGACAAGGATGCGTTGGTGCTCTGCGCGACATTCATCGCGCCGGAAGGCGTCGTGCTGTAGTCGCCATAGAAGCCGACATAGCGCAACGTGAAGCTGTACTTGGACTGGACGTCGGCGCCGATGCCCAGGGAATACGAGCCGTTGTCCTTGGCGCCGCCCGAGGTCACGGCCGAGACGCCCGTCAGGCCGCCCGACCAGCTCATCGGCAGCGAGATGTCCACGCTCGGGAAGACCTGGAACCAGGTTGGCGTGAAGTTCAGCCCCAAGCCGATGTAGTCCCTGCTGACGGCGTCGAGATTGGCCGGGTTCGCGCGGTAGGCGTCGCTGCCCTTGAAGGCGCCCGGGTTCTGCGAAACGCTGGTCCAGCGGTTCCACACCAGTTCGGCGTTCCAGGAGGCGGAGTCGAACAGGGCCGTCTTCGGCAGCACGCCCAGCAGGTTGAACACACCGTGCAGGGTGTTGCCGCGTGCGCCCGGTGTGCCGCCGTCCAATGCCGTGGTGGCCACCTGCCCGGCTGCTGGATTGACCAGGGCCGCGGGCAGCACCTGCACCGGCACGCTTTGCAGCGGCATGTTGTGGCGATAGCTCAGCTCGGCGCCCAGGCTGATGCCGCCGACGTTCTTGGCCAGGCTGATGCCGTAGATGTCGATGTCCTCGCCGTAGAAGGCGCGGTACTGGCCGACCTGCCCCGCCTGGACCTGCGCGATGCTGGCCGCGCCGGGGTTGATGTAGCAAGTCGAGGGGCCGATGGGCCTGAGGCCGGCGCGCGAGCAGGCGCCCGCCGGCACGCCGGCGGCCACTGCCGGCACCAGCGCAATCTGCGGCTGGATGTCGGCCGTGCGGCGGGCATACAGGCCGGCGGTGCCGTCCAGCCACTCGGGGCTCCAGCGCGCCGACAGGCCGAAGTCGCCGGTCTTCTTGGGCTCGCCCGGCTGGCCCTGCAGCAGGCGCTGGCCGGGGCCGGCGATCAGCGAGTCGCCGCCGTACAGCAGTGCATCGTTCACCGTCAGGTAGCTGCCCGATTCCGGATAGCGCGCGCTCTCCCAGTCGAAGAAGGTCTGGGCCGAGAAGGACAGGTCGGGCGCCGGCTGCACTTGCAGGGTCATCGAGTTGCGCGGACGGTAGAGTTCCTTGGCCTCGATGCCCGGCGTGGCGAAGGCCTTCCACAGGTCCAGCGAGTACTGGCCGTAGGAGATGCCGTGCACGGCACCGCCGCCCAGCAGGCTTTCGCCCCAGTACACCGTGTGCTTGCCCAGGCGCACGCTCACATCGGTCTCGCCGAAGGTGGTGCCGCCGAACACGAAGGCATCGAGCAGTTCGCCCGAGGGGCCCTTGGCATAGCGCGAGGTGTAGTTGGACAGCACGCCGGCCGTCGGCACGCCATTGACCAGCGTGTTGGCGGTGGCGTTGCTGCGGTTGTCCAGGTTGCGGTAGGCCGCGTCGTACCAGGCGGTGCCGCTCACGCGAAAGCCGTACTTCTTCTGGTAGACCAGGTCGAACTCGCTCAGCAGGTCGCCTCGGTTGGCGACGGCCGAACCCTTGTTGAAGTTGCGGTCGCCATCGTCGAAGTTCGGGTTGGCGAGGATCGCCGCGTCCTGTGCCTGCGTGCGAAAGCCCAGGTTGTAGCGCAGCGTGTTGTCCCAGCGGATGCTGAGGTCCGGATTACCGACATCGATCTCCATCGCATGGGATGGCAGGGCGAGGGCAAGGGAAGCCAACACGGCGCTGGCCACTGCACTGAGGCGATGGGTGGCGAAGGGAAGGCGCGAAGCAGGCTGGGGCACGAAGGATCTCCTCGAAGTTTTTTTGTCGTGAATGCGAGGCGCGAACCCCGCAGGGGAAATTCAGTTGAAGGCGGTGATGTCGGAGGGCTCGATATCGGCCGTCCGGCAATAGGCCAGGTAGCGCTCCAGGCCGGTCTTCCAGTTCTCGATGCCCAGCACCTGCCCGTCGTCATCGACGAAGATCAGATCGCCGGCGACGATGTTGAGCGTGATGAGGTCGCAGCTGTTCGCCAGGACCTGCGGGGTGCGGCTGGACGCGGCGGGCTCGAACACGACGCTGCCGGGGCCGGCAATCCAGTCGTGCTCGCGGCACTTCCAGCTGCCCTGGATGGTGTAGGTGAGCACCGTGCCCGAGTGGTGGTGCGTGGGCAGGCGCGTTCCGGCAGTGGCCTTGATCAACAGGATGGTCTCGCCGCGAATCGGGTCGGCCTTGAAGTACTTGACGAGCACCTCACTGCTGTGCGGCGTGAATGGCACCCAGGGGATCGACTCGTCGTTGATCACCGAGGTGCGGATCTGTTCGTGAAGCATGGCGTGCTCTTGCGTTGTGCGGAGGTCTTGCGGTGCCTCGATGATCGAAAGTGCGCGCGCTTTCGCCAAAGTCAGTTGCCGACAATTGCTTGTCAATTTCCGCCAATCGCGGGCATACCCTCAAGCCGGGTCCCGGGCCTGCACCTTCCCCAACGGGCAGTTGACGCTGCCTGCGGCGGCGAACAGAGTGGCGAGATGAAGCAGCGAACAACATTGATCTGCGCGGCATGGCTGGCCGCATTGGCCTCGCAGGCCGCGTGGGCGCAGCAGTACGTCTATCCGGCCAAGGGGCAGAGCCCGCAGCAGCAGAAGAACGACGAGGCGGCCTGCCACTCCTGGGCGGTCCAGCAGACCGGCTTCGACCCGGCCAAGCCGCCACCACCCACGGCCGCCGCCAAGCCGCCCACCACCGCCACCGGCAGCACGCCCGGCGCCGGCGCCCGCGGTGCCATGCGCGGTGCCGTGGCCGGCGAGATCGTCAGCGATGACGCGGGTGCCGGTGCCGCCGCCGGCGCCATGGCCGCGCGTGGGCAAAGCCGGCGCCAGAACGCGGCGGCGGCCACGTCGGCCAAGCAGCAGGCTGCTGCCACTCAGCAGCAGCAGCAGGCCGGTTTCGCCAAGGCGCGCGCCGCCTGCCTGGAAGGCCGCGGCTACACGGTCAAGTAGGCGACGCCCTCAGGCGCAAGTTACCGGACCCCGGCGTCCTGGGCGAGGCGCGCCAGCTCGGCCACCGAGCGCACGCCCAGCTTGGACATGATGGCCGAGCGGTGCAGCTTGACGGTGCGCTCGTTGATCCGCATGTCGTCCGCCATCTGCTTGTTGAGCCGCCCGAGCAGCACGTGCGAAAGCACTTCGCGCTCGCGCTCGGAGAGCTTGTCGAAGCGGGCCTGCAGCGTCTCCTGCCCTGCCCTTTGCTCCCGCTCGTGCAGGTCGCGCGCCAGGGCGCGGCGCACCGCGTCCAGCAGTTCCTCGCGCGGGGCGCGCTTTTCCAGGAAGTCCTCGGCGCCCAGGCGCATCGCGCGCACGCTCGAGGGGATGTCGCCCGCGCCGGTGAGAAAGAGCAGCGGCAACGGGTTGGGCAAGCGCGCAAGCGCATCCTGCAGTGCCAGGCCGTCGAGCCCCGGCATCTGCAGGTCGGCGATCACGCAGCCCCGGGTGTCCGGCCCGCATTGCGCGAGAAATTCGCCGGCACCGGCAAAGGTCTTCACTGCAAAGCCGCTGGCCGCGAGCAGGCGAGCGGTCGCCGCGAGAAAGGACGCATCGTCGTCGACGATGTGGACGATGGCTACGCTGCCGCTCACGCTGCCTCCGCAGCGATCACGGGCCAGATGACGGTGACAACAACACTCATGTCGGGTAGCGCATCCTGCTTTGGGTTCTCGGGAGACTCACCGCCACCTTCCCGAAAGGGCAGGTGCGGGCGGCGCTGCGAATGCCTATTCTCGTTCGATACCGGCGTCGCCGTGCGTGCAAGAAAACCGCCAGCCCATTGGGGCCGGTGTCATCATCGCGCGGGCCCGCTGCAACGGTGCGCGGATCAAGATCTGAAAGGCAGAAGGACAAAATGAAAACGGAACGGATGAAATGGCTCACGGTGCTTGCCGCGGCGATCAGCCTGACGGCTGGCTGCGCCAGTAAGGTCGATCCGATCAACCTGGGGGCAAAGGCCGATGCTGCCAAAGGCATCGCTGCACCGAGCATCGCGGAGACCAAGGCGATCGCCGAAGAGGCCTTCATCTACGGTCTCCCGATCGTGATGAACTATGCCGTGATGTATGAGTTCGCCGTTGACTCGAAGTCCAGCCAGTTCAAGGCGCCTTTCAACAAGATCAGCAACGAGCACCACGTTGCCACCTACGAGGATACGGCGGTCGTCACGCCCAACAGCGACACCCCCTATTCCGTGCTCTGGCTGGACCTGCGCGCGGAGCCAATGGTGATTTCGGTGCCCGCCGTGGAAAGAAAGCGCTACTACTCGGTGCAGCTGATCGACGGCAATACCTACAACTACGGCTACATCGGCACCCGCGCCACCGGCAACGAGCCGGGCCATTACATGGTGGTCGGCCCGGACTGGAAAGGCCAGACGCCTCCTGGCATCAAGAAAGTCTTCGCCTCGACGACCCCCTATTCACTCTCGCTTTTCCGCACGCAACTCTTCAGCCCGAAGGACATCTCGAACGTCGAGAAGGTGCAGGCTGGCTACAAGGCGCAGCCGCTGTCCGCGTTTCTGAAGCGACCCGCGCCGCCGGCCGCTCCGGCCGTCAATTTCCTGCCGGCCACCACGGCCGGGATCAAGCAGAACTACTTCGAATACCTGGACGCCGCGCTTCAGTACGTGCCAGTGACCCCCGAAGACAAGGCGCTTCGGGCCCGGCTCGCCCGCATCGGCATGGGGCCGGGCAAGACTTTCGAGTTCAAGGATCTTTCGCTGGAACACAAGGCCGCGATTCTGCTGGCCATGAAGGAAGGTGACGAGAAGGTCGAGAAGTACATGGCGAGCGCGGTGAAGAGCATCAACGGCTGGCGCATCGGCTCATACTTTGGAGATCGCAACTACTACAACGGCGACTGGCTCAGGCGCGCTGCCGGTGCCAAGTCCGGCGTCTACGGCAACGACGCCGCCGAAGCGATGTACCCCCTCACCCGCGTGACGGCGACCGGCGAGACGATCGACACCAGCAAACACAAGTACACGATCACCTTCCCCGCGGGGCAGCTTCCACCCGTCAACTCCTTCTGGTCCGTCACGATGTACGACGGCAAGAGCCAGCTCTTGATCAAGAACCCGATCAACCGTTACCTCATCAACTCGCCGATGCTGCCGGCGATGAAGAAGAACGCCGACGGCTCGCTCACGCTCTACATCCAGAAGGACTCGCCCGGCAAGGCGCTCGAAGCCAACTGGCTGCCCGCGCCGAACGACACCGTCTACCTGGTCATGCGCCTGTACTGGCCCAAGGAGTCGCCGCCTTCGATCCTGCCGGCCGGTGCAGGAACCTGGAAACCCCCGGGGATCGTTGCGTCGAAGTAGCGGTTCGGAGTCCGCCCTTGGAAAGGGCATCACTGAACTCCGCGCGTGTCGGCTTCAAGGACTGCGCCGACGCGACGCCACCCCCAGGGCACGCCAGGCGATGACGCACGAGGTGATGCACAGCGCCAGGCCCAGCATCGACAACCCCACCACCAGCGAGTGGCGCAGCCACGGCCGCGCCAGCAGCGGCGCGAAGTCGAAGCTGTGCAGGCCGTTGTACAGGATGCGCTGCCAGCGCCCGGCGCGATCGACGCGCAGCAGCATTCCTCCCGAAGCCGCGTCAACGTAGAGGGTGGTCCCGTCGGTCCAGTCGGCGCGCCACGCGGGCAGCGGACGCTGGTGGCGTGCGTCCGGGCCGGCGGGATCACGGGTGTAGTAAAGCTCGTCGTAGGCCACGATGCGGCGCACGGCCGGCGAGCCCGCTTCCTTGCGCAGCCCGGCGAGCGTGGCAATGACGAGATCGTCGGGAAGCGCAGCCACGGCTTGCGGCTGCGGCAACGGCGTCTCGATGTCGGCGCGCACCAGCAGGTCGCGGTCAGCGCCGCGCAGCCGGTACCAGGCCTGTCCTGCCAGATTGAAGAGCTCGAGCTCACGCGTCTCAACCCCCTGGGCTTGGGCCCGCGCCAGCGCAGCCGCGACATCAAGCCTGGCTTGCGCCGGCGCGCCCCGCCACAGCATGCGCTCCGCCGTCGTCGGACCCCGTGGAGAGAACACGCCGAATGGATTCATCGACATCAGCCCTGAAAAAATCCAGCTCAGCGTGAACACGGCCGCGGCAAGGCCTGCGATGTGATGCCAGCGCAACCAGAACTTGCGGTAAGGAATCCAGCGCGAACGGTTGAGAAAGAGCTGCCAGACGCCCAGCACCAGCCCGGTCGCGGCCAGCAGCACGCCGGGGATGGAGATCCACACGACGGCGTGGTGCCAGGCCTTCGGAAACTGCCGCAGCGCGGTGGGGTAGATCCAGTGCGGCACCGCGCCCAGCCAGTTCCAGAAGCGCTCGCCTCGGCGCGTGTCGCGCACGACTTCGGCGGCGCCCGGCGAAACGTAGAGTTCCAGCCCATCACTGCCGTCGAGCCTCACCTTCAGCAGCGGCCGGTAGGGATCGAGGCCCTGCGGCACCGTCCACTGGTCGCGCTCCAGAAGCTCGGCACTGCGCGTGCGGCGCGCGCTGAAGGTCTCGGCCACCCTGGCCGCCTCCGTCTCCGACAGCGGCGGGGTCACCTCGCCGCTGCGCGCATCGAGGGCCCGCCAAAGTGGCGTGTGAGCGGCCGGGTCGGCGTGCGCCACGAGCAGGCGCCAGACGGGAACGTCACCGTGCATGCCCAGCCGTGCTTCGGTGAAGCCAAGTCCGGCGCGGCGTGCCGCCTGCTCGGCGGTGAGACAGCAGCCCGCCCGCAGCCGCAGGGGCGGCAGCGCCCCCAGGCGCTCGGCCTGGGTCAGGTTCGGGAAGGGGACGAAGTACAGCACCACGCCGCTCGCGAACCACATGATGAAGAACAGCGCGAGCGCGATGCCCAGCCACTTGTGCAGGAAGATCAGCGCCTTCTTCATCGTCATGAAGAACGGTGCGTCAGAAGGTCGCACGCGCCGTCAGTTGCACGGTGCGCGGCGCGCCCAGCAGCCAGCGGACATTGCCGGTGCCGGAGACGGCATAAACGCGATCCGTCAGGTTCCTGACCGTGAGCGCGAACGTCAGGCTGCGCGAGTACGCGTACGCGAGCGAGGCATCGAACACCGTGTAGGCCGGCAGTCGGGCCGTATTGGCCGCATTGGATTGCCGCTCGCCGACGTGGCGCATGCCGAAGCCCGCCTGCCATTTCGGCAGGAAGCGGTAGGCGGTCCAGAGGTTGGCGGTGCGCTGTGGCACGCCGGCCGGTACGTTGCCCGCGCGCGAGACCAGGGTTCCCGCAGCGAATTCGTTGAAGTCGTCGTAGCGTGCCCGCAGGAACGCCGCGTTCGCATCGATCGTCCAGCCCGGCAGCGGCTCGGCGGCGAAAGCCAGTTCGACGCCGGTCGACGACTGGCGGCCTACCTGCTGGGTGATGTCCGGCCGCTCGGGGTCGCGCGACAGCAGATTGCGCTTCTCGATGCGATACAGCGCCACTGTCCATTCGCCGTTCACCGCTGGCAACGCGCCCTTGGCACCGACCTCCACCTGCCGGCCCTTGGTGAGGTCGAAGTTCGCCGCGCCGCCGGGAAGCGACAGCGCGCCGCTCAGCGGATCGGTGCCAGTGCCGTATTGGCCGTAGAGCGACAGCGTGTCGCCGGGCATCCAGACGACGCCGGCGCGTCCGGCCAGAGGCGAGTACTTCTTCGACAGGTTGTCGCCTGTACGCAGGTCGCTGTTGTCGAACTGCATGCGGTCGCTGCGCAGGCCAGTCACCAGTTTCCAGCGGGGCGTGAGATCGAGCACGTCCTCTGCAAAGAGCGCGGTGGTTTCCAGCGTCGCATGCCGTCCCGGCGTGGTGCGCACGGGACTGACGAAAGTGCCCGGCGCGAAATGGAACGGATCGACCGTGCTCGCCCCACCGTAGGGGGCGTTGTTGGTGTGCAGCAGCGTGGTCCGGTACCAGTCCAGGCCGACGACGAAGCGGTTCCTCAGGCTGCCGAGCCTGCCGTCGAAAGTCGCGTCGAAGCGATTTCCGGTCTGTTCCTGGTCGTGCAGGATCTCGAGATAGTCGCTGCGGTTCACCAGGGTGCCTGCCCTGTCGAACGTGGCGGCCTCGGCATTACGCCAATGGCGATCGGATGTGAGGTGGTAGGTCTCGTTGCGCAGGCGGACGCTGTCGCTCGCCCGGTAGTCGACCTTGGCGCGCCACATGCGATCGTCGTACTTGACGATCGAATCGTCCACGTTGAAGTTGGTGCGGCGCAACCGCCGGTCTAGCACCCCGTGGGTCAGCGGCGTGCCGAAGTAGCGGGCATCGTCGTTGTGGCCGCCATCGAGGGAGAACGTGAGCTTGAGGGCACTGTTCGGCCGCACCGCCAGCGCGAGCGCGTAGTTGCGGCGGCCATGGTCCTCAAGCCTGCGGTAGCCGTCGCTTCTTCCCGCGTCGACGTAGACCGAATACGCGAGCATCTCGTTGATGGGCCCGCGCAGGCCAATCCCGCCTTGCGCCGTGCCGAAGGAGCCGAGGCTGAAGAAAGCCTCGCGCTCGGTGCGGCCGAAGCTCGGCGGCTGGGTGACGTAGTTCACCGCCGCGCCGATCGCGCCGTCGCCATACAGCACGGACGCCGGCCCCCGCAGCACTTCGACGGACTCGAAGGGCCAGGTCGAGAACGGGTAGGTGATGGTGCCCGCGGCCACGACCAGCCGCGTGCCATCCACCATCTGCGCCACCGAGTTGTGGCCTGCGAAGCCGCGTGCCACAAGGCTGGTGCCGCCGTTGCCGGGCGCGGACGATTCGGTGATGCCGGGCATGCGGACCGCGACGTCCTGCGCACGGGTCAGGTTGAGCTCGGCGATATCGGCTCGGCCGAGGCTGCTGACGCTGGCCGGCGTTTCGCGCGGCGCGAGGCCCAGGCGCGAGCCGGCCGCGTTGGGCGTGTCGAGGCCCAGCGTGCTGCCGGGCGCGGTGCGGGTGCCGTTCACCTCCACGGCCGGCAGTGCCGCCTGGGCGCAGGCAGCCGACGACGATGCGAGCGCGGCACCGGCCACGGCCAGCGCGCGAACAATCGGGGTCTTCAATTCGGCTTCTCATCCGCGCGGCCTGCCTGCCTGCGCCGCGAAGCGCCCTTGGGGTCTGTCGGAACCAGGCACTGTTCGAGACCTTGCAGGAGCACGTCCTTGGGTAGCTGCTTGCCGATGAAGACGATGCGGCTTTCGCGCGGATCGCCCGCCTTCCACGGGGTGCCGGTGTCGGTGCCCATGAGCATGTGGACGCCTTGCAGCACGACCCGCTCGTCGCGGCCCTCCACCGCGATCACGCCCTTGTAGCGCATCATCTGGGTGCCATAGATGCGGAGGATGGCTCCAAAGAAGTCCTCCAGCCTTTCCCCATCGAAGGCACGCTGCGCGCGGAAGACGAAGCTCGTCACGTCATCGTCGTGCGCATGGTCCACGTCGGTCAGGAACTCGGGTTCGATCTCCAGGATCGCGTTCAGATTGAAGCCGCGGATGTCGAGCAGGTCATCGATCGGCGTCTGGCCGAAATGCACTGCGGCGATGGGAGCACGCGGATTCATGCGCCGAAGGCGTTGCTCCAGCGCATGCGCTTCTTCGGCAGAGACGAGGTCTGTCTTCGACAACAGGATGCGGTCGGCGAACCCCACCTGTTCCTGCGCTTCGTGGTGCGCGTCGAGTTGCGCGGTGGCGTGCTTGGCATCGACCACTGTGACGATGGCGTCGAGCAGATAGGTCTGGCTGATTTCCTCGTCGACGAAAAAGGTCTGTGCCACGGGCGCGGGATCTGCCAGCCCAGTGGTCTCGATGATCACGCGCTCGAACTTCGCGCTGCCGCTCTTTCTGCGCTGCGCCAGTTCGCCCAGGATGCGCACCAGGTCGCCGCGCACGGTGCAGCAGATGCAGCCGTTGTTCATCTCGACGATCTGCTCGCCCTCCTCCTGCACCAGCAGCTCGTTATCGATGCCGGCTTCGCCGAACTCGTTCTCGATCACGGCCACGCGCTGGCCATGCTGCTCCGTCAGGATGCGGTTGAGCAAGGTGGTCTTGCCGCTGCCGAGAAAGCCGGTGAGGATGGTGACGGGGATGAGACTCATGACTGGTTCCTGGAGTGAGGGTGGGTCGAAGACCTCAGCGCGGGCCGAGGAGCGCGGAGGCGATGGTCCTGGCGTTGTGGGCGAAGAGTTTCAGATAGGTGTCAGCCTCGGTTCCGGGGGGCGACAGCGCGTCGGAGTACAGCCGGCCTCCCACGGCCGCGCCACCCTCGCGCGCGATGCGCTCGACCAGGCGCGGGTCGGCGATGTTCTCGACGAACACCGCGCGCACGTCGTGGCGCCGGATCTGGTCGATCAGCCGCGCCACCGCGGCCGCCGACGCCTCGCTGTCGGTGCTTACGCCCTGCGGCGCGAGGAACTGGATGTCATAGGCGGCGGCGAAGTAGCCGAAGGCATCGTGCGAGGTGATCACGCGGCGCTGGGGACGCGGGACGGCGTCGAATCGTGCGCGCACTTCGCGATCGAGGGCTTGAAGGCGTTGGATGTACTGGGCCGAGCGCTGGCCGAACTCGGTGGCGAGCGCGGGCCGCGCGCGGCTCAGAGCGTCGCGCAGGTTCAAAACGTAGCGCTGCGTGTTCGCCAGGTCCTGCCAGGCATGCGGGTCGGGTCCACGGCCGAGCCACCGTGCGGCAACGCCGGCACTGGCCACAGTGATCGGACCGCCATAACCGGAGGCGCGCACCAGGCGATCCATCCAGCCCTCGAAGCCCAGGCCGTTGACGACGACCAGGTCGGCGGTGGCGAGTCGGCGGGCATCGGCCGGACTGGGCTCGAACACATGGGCATCGGCGTTGGGCCCGACCAGCGCCACGACCTCCACGGCGCTCCCGCCCACCTCGCGAGCAAGGTCCGCCAGTATGGAAAAGCTGGCGACGACTTTCAGCAGGCGCGCGGGTTGCGCCAGCGCCGACGGCACGGCCAGCGCCAGCAGCGTCGCGATCGTCGATCGACGGGAGGGATTCATCTCATGCTTTCCGGTGAGAGCGGCGCAGCTGGCGCCAAAGGAGGCCGTCGCGCGGACCCGCGATGACGGAGATCAGGTAGGCGGCACCGGCCACCAGCACGATGGCGGGCCCCGAGGGCCACTGGGCGTGGAACGAGAGCAGCAACCCCAGAAAGCCGGAGGCCGCCGCAATGCCGGCCGCCACCAGCGCAAGGCGCCATAGCTCGCCGGCCCAGAAGCGGGCCGCCGTGGCGGGCAGCATCATCAAGCCGACCGCCATCAGGGTTCCCAGCGCCTGAAAGCCGGCCACCAGGTTCGCCACGGTCAGCATCAGGAAAATGCCGTGCACCAGGGAGCCGCGTCCGCCGACGTTGCGCAGGAAGCCCGGGTCCAGGCATTCGACCACCAGCGGGCGATAGATCACCGCCAGCACGACCAGCGTCAGGCTCGCGACACTGGCGATGAGCAGCAGCGCCGCGTCGTCGACGGCGAGGATGGAGCCGAACAGCAGATGCATCAGGTCCACGCTGCTGCCGCGGGTGGAGACCAGCATCACGCCCAGCGCCAGCGCGATCAGGTAGAAGGCGGCAAAGCTCGCGTCTTCACGCTGCGAGGTGGATCGCGTGACGAAGCCCGCGGCCAGCGCCACCGCCAGCGCGGCGGCGAATCCGCCCGCACTCATTGCCGCGAGCGAGAAGCCGGCGACCAGAAAACCCAGCGCCGCGCCCGGCAGCAGCGCATGGCCCATCGCGTCTCCGACCAGGCTCATGCGCCGCAGCACCAGCAGCGTGCCCATCGGCGCGCTGCCCATGCTCAGCGCCAGCGTGGCCACCAATGCACGGCGCATGAAGGCGTATTCAGCGAAAGGCTGGATGAACAGGGAGGCCGCCGTCATGCCGCCTCCTCGCAGAGTGGCGCATCGTCGTCCCAGGCTTCGGCCATCTGTCGCGCGCGAAACAGGTTCTCGGCGTGCAGCACTTCCGCCGTGGGGCCCCAGGCGATGCAGCGCCGCGCCATCAGCAGCGTGCGGTCGAAATGCTGGCGCACCTGTTCGAGGTCGTGCAGCACCGCGATGACGGTGCGCGCCTCGGCGTGCCAGCGCGCGACCACCGACAGCAGATCGGCGGTGGTGCGCGCATCGATGGCGTTGAAGGGCTCGTCGAGCAGGATCACCGGCGCGTCCTGCAGCAGCACGCGCGCGAACAGCACGCGCTGGAACTGGCCCGCCGACAGTTCGGCGATGCCGCGCCGCTCGAAGCCCCCGAGGCCGACCGCGTCCAGAGCGCGAAGCACCGCGTCGTGCTGCGCCGTGCGCAGGCCGCCAAGACTTCCGATCCGGGACCAGTGTCCGAGCGCGACGAGGTCGAACACCCGGATCGGAAAGCTGCGGTCGATCTCGGCCTGCTGTGGCAGCCAGGCCATGCGGCTGCGCGAGCCCGCGCCGAACTGCACTTCGCCGCCGGCCGGCCGCACGCGCCCCATGATGGCGGCCAGCAGGCTGGTCTTGCCAGCGCCGTTGGGCCCGACCACGGCAGTCAGCGAGCCCGGCGCGAACTCTCCCGACAGGTGGTGCACGGCCGGATGCCCACGGTAGGCCACCGTGAGGTTGCGCAGCCGGATGGACGCGGCGTCGAGCGGCCCGTCCATCAGCCCAGTGCCCACGCGACGGCCAGCCAGAGCAGGGCCATCAGGGCCAGCGCTCCCAACACCCTCCTCCAGACGCCCGTCATCAGCAGACTGGGGACAGGGCTGGCCCTTCGAGGGTCGGCACCCCTCTGACCGGGTGGCTGCGGGAGCGAGCTGGATGACATGAGATTGCCGCGCTTGTTTTTGATAATGACTTCTCATTATCGTTCAAGCTCGGACCATCCGGCAACCCCGGGTCTGGGCTCACCGGAACCTCGATTGCGCCTGGCGATGTCGTCGCCGCCGGCGACGGTCGACGCTACGCCGTGCCCGAACCCTTGCGCGACGCTGGGTGTCGTTTGGACGCCTTGGGCTGACAGTCATCACATCGCCCGTACAGGGTGATGTCGTGGCTCTCCACCGAGAAGCCCTGTGGCGCCAGATGCCCGAGACCACCGGGGCATGCGTGAATGTCGAAGACGCGATGACAGACGTTGCACTGGAAATGGTGGTGATGCCCCTGCCCAGTCATCTCATAGCGAGGCGTGTCCCCGGGCAGGGTGACCGCCTCGATCGCACCCTCCTCGACCAGCGCGCGAAGACTGCGATAGACGGTCGCCACACCCAGCGCCGGTACGTCAGCACGGGCCGCCTCGAGCACTTCCTGCGGCGACAACGGGCGCTGCGCAGCAGCGATCGCAGCGTGGATGGCGGTTCGTTGACGGGTTGATCGTTCCATGATCTCGGTTCTCGTGGATGCCGGGGAGCCATGATTCTATTGAGAGTCCATTCCCATCAGGAGTCCACCCGGAGCGCAGCTCAACGCTGATCTGC
This sequence comes from Variovorax sp. LARHSF232, assembly GCF_052871435.1. Classification (NCBI taxonomy): domain Bacteria; kingdom Pseudomonadati; phylum Pseudomonadota; class Betaproteobacteria; order Burkholderiales; family Comamonadaceae; genus Variovorax; species Variovorax sp. LARHSF232. The sequence goes on from NZ_JBIXJS010000001.1 coordinate 819,457, forward strand.
GCCGTGGAAGCTACAGCGCCGGCGGCGCGAACATCCGAACCTGCGGTTGCGCATCAGCGCCGCAAGCTGAGCTTGTAGCGAAAGGTGTCGGCGCGATAGGTTGCGATCTCGACATGGATGGGCTCGCCGTCCGCCAGGTGCAGTAGGCGCTCGACCTGCAGCACCGGCGCACCGTGCGCCAGGTGCAGCAACCTGGCGTCTTGCGGGCGGGCCAGCCCTGCGCTGATCTCGAGCTGGGCCTCGCCGATCTTCAGGCCGCCCTCGTGCTCGAAGACGTCGATCAGGTCGCGCTGGGAGAAATCTACCCGCGCCAGCTTCTCGCCCAGAAAACGGGGCAGGTACGAGCTGTTGACCGAGAGCGGCTCTCGGTCCAGGTAGCGCAGCGTCTGCAGGTGGTAGACGCTCTCCCCCGGTGCGAGCCGCAATTGACGCGCCACGGCGGGCGGCGCCTTGATTTCGCGCCATGCAAGACGCTTGCTGCTGACGGCGTGCTGCCCCAGGGCCAGTGCCTCGTTCAGGCCCTGCAGCCGGTTGAGGCTCTGCGCCGCCTTCGGATGAGACACGAAGGCACCTTTTCCGTGCAGTTTGACGATCAAGCCCTCGGCCTGAAGCGCCCCCAGTGCCTGGCGCACCGTGATTCGGCTCACGCCATGCTCGGCCGTCATTTCGGCTTCCGAGGGCAGCTTGGCCCCCGGCGCAAGCCGGCCGTCGAGGATGCGGGCGCGCAGGTCGTCCCGAAGCTGCGCGTGCAGCGTTTGCGGAAGTTCAGACATCGAGGATCCCGGAATAACCCTTGGCATGCCGTTTGCGTTGCTTGTTATACCTTGTCATAACGAGTATTCTCTCGCACTGTCTGGGTGCTTTTCTTTCCGTTCATTCATCGACCGAGGAAACGACCATGTCTGCAACCCGAACCCTTTTTCGTTCCACCGCCGCCGCGTTCGCGCTCGGCGCCATCTTCGGTGCCGTCCAGGCCCAAGGCTATCCCGCCAAGCCGATCTCGCTGATTGTGCCGTTCTCGGCCGGCGGCGGCGTCGACGCCACGGCGCGCCTGCTCACTGCCAAGTTGGGCGAAGCGCTCAAGCAGCCGGTGGTGATCGAAAACGTGGCCGGCGCGGCCGGCACCATCGGCACGCAGAAGGTGGCGCGCGCGCCGGCGGACGGCTATACGATGCTATTCGCCGTGGCCAGCCCGCTGAACGTTGCGCCGCTGGTGGCGCCCTCGGCGGTACGCTACGACACCTTCAAGGACTTCGTGCCGGTCGCGACCGTGGGCACCTCGCCCTTCGTGCTAATCGGCAAGGCAACGCTGCCGGCAAGCACGGCGGCCGAACTCATCAAGTTGGCGAAGGCGCAGCCCGGCAAGCTCAACTTCGGCACCGACGGCGTCGGCACCTCGCTGCACGTCACGGCCGAGATGTTCAAGCAGCGCGCGGGCATCGACATCGTGCACGTGCCCTACAAGTCGGGCCCGCAGGTGCTGACCGACGTCGCGGGCGGGCAGGTCGACCTCGCGGTGCTGCCCCTGACGCTGGCGCAGCCCTTCATCAAGGACGGCAAGGTCAAGGCCTTCGGCGTCACCTCGCTGGCCCGTTCGCCGAGCGCGCCTTCGATTCCCACGCTGGCGGAAACGCCTGAACTCAAGGGCCTCGAGATGGATTCCTGGCTTGGCGTGCTGGCGCCGGCCGGCACGCCCGCCACGGTTGTCGCCGCCTGGGTGGCCGCGATCGACAGCACGCTCAAGGACCCGGAGATCGTTCGCAAGCTCGGCGAAGTTGCGGTCAAGCCGCAAGTGATCTCCGGACAGGCCTTTGCCGACTACCTGGCGAAGGAGCGCAAGGCCATCGCCGGCGTCGTCCAGGCCGCCGGCATCAAGGTCGAGTAGGCCCCGAGGCGCCGCCCCATGCTGATGACGCTGACGAGCGCCTGGATCGTGCTGCCGGCCATCGTGCTGGCCGGCGCGCTGATCGGCGCCGTGGGCATCGGAGGCGTGCTGCTGGTGCCGGTGCTGACCAAGCTGGGCGGCGTGCCTGTGCCGCAGGCGATTGCGGCGGCGTCGTTGGGCTTTGCCTTGCCGGCCCTGGTGGCGCTCGGGCCGCTGCGCCGGCAGCCGGCACTGGCGGCGCGCTGCGCACCCCTGCTGGCCGGTGCGCTCGCCGGCGCGGCCGCGGGCGCGCTGTTGGTGCGCTGGTTGCCAGCGAACGCTCTGATGGCGGGCGTGACCGCACTGGTGTTGTTTTCCGGCTGGCGCGGCCTGCTGCGCCCGGCGGCCAGCGCGCCGCCAGCGGCCGCCCCGCTCTCCGGCACGGCGCTCCTGGCCGTCGGCGTGGTGGTCGGCATGGGATCGGCCCTTACCGGCACGGGCGGGCCGGTGCTGGTGCTGCCGCTATTGATGCTGCTGCGCCAGCCAGTGCTCTTCGCGGTGGTCGCGGCCCAGGCCATCCAGCTGCCCGTGGCGCTCGCGAGCAGCACCGTGCATGCGATCGAAGGCCGGCTCGACCTGCGGCTCGCGTTGCTGTTCGGCCTCTTGATGCTGGCCGGCTCGATCGCGGGCCAGCGCGCCGCGGCCCGCCTGGACACGCTTCAACTCCAGCGCCTGGTGTCGCTGCTTCTGCTGGCGGTGGGCGCGTGGTTCGCCTGGCTGTTGCTGAACTGAACCTTCTTCCGGAGCCATCATGATTTCTCCCGACCTCCTGGACACCCGCGGCGACCTGCTGCTCGCACCCGAATGGCTGATGCTTCCCGAGGGACCGCGGCAGGCCATGGGGGTGCTGGTGCGCAAGGGCCGCTTTGCTGCCGTCGGGCCGCTGGCCGAGGTTGCCGCAGCGCATCCGGGCATCGCGCCGCTTGCCTTGCCGCAGCGCCTCCTGATGCCCGGCCTGGTCGACTCCCACACCCATCTCACGCAGTCCTTCGGCAAGGCGCTGGCATTCGGCGAGCCCTCCGAGATCTTCCGGCGCATCTGGGTGCCGATGGAGTCGACGCTGGATGCCGATGCGGCCTACCTTGCCACCAAGCTCTCCGCGCTGGAGTCGCTGCGCGGCGGCTTCACGACGGTGGTGGACGCCGGCACACGCTCCGAGGCCGGGCTGGACGCCGTCGCCGGCGCGGCGCGCGACACCGGCATTCGCTGCGTGCTCGGCATGATCTGCAACGACGCCGGGCTCGAAGGCGACGAAGCGGCTAGGCGCCGCATCTTCGATGCCGCGCAGGACTTCCTGGCCCGGCTCGAACACGACGCCCTGGTGCATCCCTCGCTGGCGATCTCGATTCCCGAGGCCGCCAGCGACCGCATGTTGCGCGAGGTCGCGGCGCTGACGCTGGAGAGCGGCCGCCGCTTCCAGACCCATGTGAACGAACACCTGGCCGCGGTCGAGCGCTCGCTGGTGGCGCGGGGCCTGCGCCCGCTCGAATTGCTGCATGCCTGTGGCGCGCTCAACGCCTCGGGCCTGCTGGCGCATGCCACGCTGCTGACGCCGCGCGAGATCGGTCTGCTGCGCGACAGCGGCGCCGCAGTCGCCTACAACCCGGTGGCCAGCGCATGGAAGGGCAACGCGGTGCTCGATGCCGGCCTCATCGGCATGCTCGGCGTGCCTTTCGGCCTGGGCACCGACGGAACGCGCGCCGACGGCTTCCGGCTGATGGATTCGGCCGAAGCCACGCAGCGGCTCACCCACGGCTTGGCCAAAGGCGACTCCTCCTGCGGCGGCGGCTGGCTCTGGCTCGACCACGCCACACACGAAGGCGCCGCGGCCGCGGGCCTGGGCTCGGTCACGGGGCGCATTGCCGAAGGCTTGGCCGCAGACTTCCTGCTGCTCGACCTCGACGTCCCGGAGTTCGTGCCGAGCTGGGACCTGACCTGGGAGTTGGTGCGCCTGGCCAATCGCGATCAGATCGAGGCCGTGTTCGTCAACGGGGCGCTGCGCCTGTGGAAGGGCTGGCCGCTCGATTGGGACGCGCGCGGCCTGATGTCGGAAGTGGCCGCCATTGCACGTCGTGACGTGCAGCAGGCACCCATTCAGCGTGTGCACCCGGTGGCTGACGAGCATCGAGCCCGGCAGCTTCGGTCGGCAGCATCGTAGGCCCCAAAAAAGAGGGCCAACGGTGGGTGGTCCACGCTGATGGCCCTGGAGAGCCGCCGACCTTTTAGAGTCGACGTACTTGCAAGCTTCGTTGGTTGGACCGCGTGGCGCTGCAAACGTTCCTTCGCCGCATGGCCGACGCTGCGCCCTGCGGCAATTCCCTGAGCGCTGCCAAATAAAAAGCCGCCCCGGCAGAAGCAGGGGCGGCTTTCGAGACTGGTACCCGAGGCCGGAATCGAACCGGCACGCCTTGCGGCGAGGGATTTTCTTCCCACTTCGGCTTTCGCCGCCAGCGCACATGCACTGTTCGTGGGCTGGAGCACGCCTTCACCATAGCCTTGCGGCCGTAGGTGCCCGCCGTCTGCTCTCTACACCTTCCCAACCGTGGCGCTTGGGCTTGGCTCGGCGTTGGCTCGGATGCGAGGCATCCAGGGCTTTCGCCGACTTTGACGGGCTTCACTTCGGGCGTTTCCCCCCGAAGGCTCAAATTGTTTAAGTCCCTTGTGTCTACCGATTTCACCACTCGGGCATCACGTGATGCGCTGGAGCCCAAAGATACCCCAAAACAAAACAGCCCCGCGACCTATGGGTTGCGGGGCTGTTTGCCGTGAAGTTTGGAGGCGCGTTCCAGAGTCGAACTGGACTAGACGGATTTGCAATCCGTTGCATAACCGCTTTGCTAACGCGCCGCTTTTTTACTCACCTTCAAGAAAAAAGGGAAAGCAATGCTTTCCCTTTTTCAAATTTGGAGCGGGAAAAGAGTCTCGAACTCTCGACCTCAACCTTGGCAAGGTTGCGCTCTACCAACTGAGCTATTCCCGCGTTTCGAGCCTTAAATTATAGCGTAGTTTTTTGCTGGTTCGCAAGGCCCGCAAAAATCTTCGCCGTCAGGCTAGTGCTTGATCGAGCCTTCGCTCGCCTGCCCCGCACGCTGCTTGGCCAATTCCGCGACGGCCGCCTGCGAAGCAGCCACCTCTTCGTCGGACAGCGGCACCGGCTGCTTCTCCAGCGCAATCTCCAGCACCTTGTCGATCCACTTCACCGGAATGATCTCCAGGCCGTTCTTCACGTTCTCGGGGATCTCCTGCAGATCCTTGGCGTTCTCTTCGGGGATCAGCACGGTCTTGATGCCGCCGCGCAGCGCGGCCAGCAGCTTTTCCTTCAGGCCGCCGATGGCCGTCACCTCGCCGCGCAATGTGATCTCGCCGGTCATGGCGACTTCGCTGCGCACCGGGATGCCGGTCAGGGCCGAGACGAAGGCGGTGGTCATCGCGGCGCCCGCGCTCGGGCCGTCCTTGGGCGTGGCGCCATCCGGCACGTGGATGTGGATGTCGCGCTTCTCGAACACCTCGTCCTTGATGCCCAGGCGGTGTGCCCGGCTGCGCACCACGGTGCGCGCGGCCTCGACCGATTCCTTCATCACGTCGCCCAGCGAACCGGTGCGCGCGATGACGCCCTTGCCGGGCATGGTCACGGCTTCGATGGTGAGCAGGTCGCCACCCACCTCGGTCCAGGCCAGGCCGACGACCTGGCCCACCTGGTTCTGCTGCTCGGCACGGCCGAAGGAGAACTTGCGAACGCCCAGGAAGTCGTTGAGGTTCTCGCCGTTGACGGTAACCAGCGGCTCCATCTTCTTGAGCTGGATGCCCTTGACCACCTTGCGGCAGATCTTGGAGAGCTCGCGCTCGAGCGAGCGCACGCCGGCTTCGCGTGTGTAGTAGCGCACGATGTCTCGCACCGCTTCTTCGGTGACCAGCAACTCACCCTCTTTCACGCCGTTGTTCTTCAGTTGCTTGGGCAACAGGTACTTCAGCGCGATGTGCGTCTTCTCGTCCTCGGTGTAGCCCGACAGGCGGATCACTTCCATCCGGTCCAGCAGGGCCGGCGGGATATTCATCGAGTTGGAGGTGGCGACGAACATCACGTCGGACAGATCGAAGTCGACCTCGACGTAGTGGTCGCCGAAGGTGTGGTTCTGCTCCGGGTCCAGCACCTCCAGAAGCGCGCTCGACGGGTCGCCGCGGAAATCGGTGCCCAGCTTGTCGATCTCGTCCAAAAGGAACAGCGGATTGCGCGTGCCCACCTTGTTCAGGCTCTGCAGCACCTTGCCCGGCAGCGCGCCGATGTAGGTGCGGCGGTGGCCGCGGATCTCGGCTTCGTCGCGCATGCCGCCCAGCGCCATGCGAACGTACTTGCGCCCGGTCGCCTTGGCCACCGACTGGCCGAGCGAGGTCTTGCCCACGCCGGGCGGGCCGACCAGGCACAGGATCGGCGCCTTCACCTTGTCCACGCGCTGCTGCACCGCGAGGTACTCGAGGATGCGGTCCTTGACCTTGTCCAGGCCGTAGTGATCCTCGTTGAGCACGTCTTCGGCGTGCCCCAGGTCGTGCTTGATCTTGGTCTTCTTGCTCCAGGGCAGGCCGATCAGCACGTCGATGTAGTTGCGCACCACGGTGGCCTCGGCCGACATGGGCGACATCAGCTTGAGCTTCTTGAGTTCGCCCTCCGCCTTCTTCAGCGCTTCCTTGGGCATCTTGGCGAGCTTGATCTTCTTCTCGATCTCCTCGATGTCGGCGCCGTCCTCGCCCTCGCCCAGCTCCTTCTGGATCGCCTTGACCTGTTCGTTCAGGTAGAAGTCGCGCTGGTTCTTTTCCATCTGGCGCTTGACGCGGCCGCGGATCTTCTTGTCGACGTTGAGGATGTCGACCTCGCGCTCGAGCTGGGCAAACAGGTTTTCCAGCCGGCCCTTGACGTCGTCCAGGTCGAGCACCGCCTGCTTGTTGTCGAGCTTGAGCGGCAGGTGCGCGGCGATGGTGTCGGCCAGGCGGCCGGCATCGTCGATGCTGGAGATCGAGGTGAGGATCTCCGGCGGGATCTTCTTGTTGAGCTTGACGTACTGGTCGAACTGCTGCATCACCGCGCGGCGCAGCGCTTCGACTTCGGTGCCCTTCTGCGCGGCGCCGTCAGCCGCCTCGGAGGGCGTGACGGTGGCGGTGAAATGGCTCTCGTGGTCGTGGATGGTGTCGACGTGGGCGCGCTGCTGCCCTTCGACCAGCACCTTCACGGTACCGTCGGGCAGCTTGAGCATCTGCAGGATGGTCGAGACGCAGCCCACCTCGAACATGTCGTTCACCGAGGGCTCGTCCTTGGCCGCGGCTTTCTGCGCCACCAGCATGATGCGCCGCTCGGCCTCCATGGCGAGTTCCAGCGCCTTGATGCTCTTGGGCCGGCCCACGAACAGCGGGATGACCATGTGGGGGAATACGACCACGTCGCGCAGCGGCAGCAGCGGCAGGTCGACGGGATCGGATGGCAAAGGGGTATGGCCGGACATGGCAATCCTTCTCAAGGGGTTGTGAGAATAAAGATGGTCGGAATCGCGTGCATTTCAAGTGCGTGCGAAAACCCCATCCGAAAACGCGCGCAATGCGCGTGGCCAAATAACTGAATCTGGTCGGCCACTAGGCCTTCTTGGCCGCCTCGCGGTACACGAGCAGCGGCGCCTTGTTCTCGTCGATCGTTGATTCGTCGACAACCACCTTTTCGACGTTGTTCATGTTTGGAAGTTCGAACATGGTGTCGATCAGGGACTGTTCAAGAATGGAGCGCAGGCCGCGGGCGCCGGTCTTGCGCGCCAGCGCCTTGCGAGCAATGGCCTTGAGCGCCGCCGGGCGGATTTCCAGGTCCACGCCTTCCATCTGCAGAAGCTTGATGAACTGCTTGACCACCGCGTTCTTCGGCTCGGTCAGGATCTGCACCAGGGCGTCTTCGGAGAGCTCGGCCAGCGAGGCGACGACCGGCATGCGGCCCACCAATTCGGGGATCAGGCCGAACTTGATCAGGTCTTCCGGCTCCACTTCGCGGAACACGTCGGTCAGGCTACGCTGCTTCTTGCTGCGCACTGCGGCGCCGAAGCCGATGCCCGAGGCCTCGGTGCGGTTTTCGATCACCTTCTCCAGGCCGGCAAAAGCGCCGCCGCAGATGAACAGGATGTTGGTCGTGTCGATCTGCAGAAAATCCTGGTTGGGGTGCTTGCGCCCGCCCTGCGGCGGCACGCTGGCCATGGTGCCTTCGATCAGTTTCAGCAAGGCCTGCTGCACGCCCTCGCCCGAGACGTCGCGGGTGATGGAGGGGTTGTCCGACTTGCGCGAGATCTTGTCGATCTCGTCGATGTAGACGATGCCGCGCTGGGCGCGCTCGACCTCGTAGTTGCAGCTTTGCAGCAGCTTCTGGATGATGTTCTCGACGTCTTCGCCCACATAGCCGGCTTCGGTCAGGGTGGTGGCGTCGGCCATCACGAAAGGCACATCGAGCTGGCGCGCCAGCGTCTGGGCCAGCAAGGTCTTGCCCGAGCCCGTGGGGCCGATCAAGAGGATGTTGCTCTTGGACAGCTCGACGTCGTCGCCCTTGGCCTTGTCCTTGTGCTTCAGGCGCTTGTAGTGGTTGTACACCGCCACCGACAGCATGCGCTTGGCCGGTTCCTGGCCGATCACGTAGTTGTCGAGGTTGGTCTTGATCTCGGACGGCGTGGGCAGGTCGCCCTTGGCCTCGCGGTTTTCCTCGCCGGCCGGCAGCTCGTCACGAATGATTTCGTTGCACAGGTCGATGCACTCGTCGCAAATGAAGACCGACGGCCCCGCGATGAGCTTTTTCACCTCGTGCTGGCTTTTGCCGCAAAAGGAGCAGTAAAGCGTTTTCTCGCTGGAAGAGCCTTTTTTGTCGGCCATGGACGGATGCCTCGTAACGGGTTGAACTCAATGATAACGAAACAAAAACGGCGTTCTCCGTGTGGAAAACGCCGCCTTTGCCGTGGCGCTGCCTCCGGGCCCTTGCCCGGGCCCGCTGAAGGCCCTCAGCCGCGCTTGGAAATGACCTGGTCGACCAGGCCGTAGTCCTTGGCTTCGTCGGCGTTCAGGAAGTAGTCGCGCTCGGTGTCGCGCGCGATCTTTTCCAGCGGCTGACCGGTGCGCTCGGCCAGGATGCGGTTCATCTGCTCGCGCGTCTTCAGGATGTCGCGGGCATGGATCTCGATGTCGGTGGCCTGGCCGCGGGCGCCGCCCAGCACCTGGTGGATCATGATCTTGGAGTTGGGCAGCGAGAAGCGCTTGCCCTTCTCGCCGGCCGCCAGCAGGAAGGCGCCCATGCTGGCCGCAAAGCCGATGCACAGGGTGGACACGTCCGGCTTGATGAACTGCATGGTGTCGTAGATCGCCATGCCGGCGCTGACGCTGCCGCCCGGGGAGTTGATGTAGAAGGAAATGTCCTTGTCGGGGTTCTCGCTCTCCAGGAAGAGCAATTGCGCCACCACCAGATTGGCGGTCTGGTCATTGACCTCGCCGACCAGGAAGATCACGCGTTCTTTGAGAAGGCGTGAGTAGATGTCGTAAGACCGCTCGCCGCGGCCCGACTGCTCGATGACCATCGGAACCATGCCGAGGCCTTGGATGTCCTGTGCGCTCATGTATTTGCTCTCCGGATGAGATGTGTACTGTACTCAAACGAAATGGGGCTCGTGCGGCAAAGCACAAGCCCCATGCCGGATCAGGGACAGGCTAGGCGAGCGCTGCGCCGGGCCGCCCCAAGCAAGCTCGATCCCCCTCGGGGGGCAGCGCAGCACACGAAGTGGCAAGCGTGGGGGCGCCAGTTCAGCCCTGCTGCTGCGCCATCAGTTCGTCGAAGGACACGGCCTTTTCAGTGACCTTGGCCTTGCCCAGCACGAAGTCGGTGACATTGTTCTCGATCACCACGGCCTCGACCTCGCCCAGGCGGCGGGCATCGCTGAAGTACCAGCGCACCACGTCGGCCGGCTTCTCGTAGCTGGCAGCCAGTTCGTCCACGTGGGCCTTGATCTGCTCGAGCTTGGCCGACAGGTCGTTGGCACGCACCAGCTCGGCCACCACCAGGCCCAGGCGCACGCGGCGCTCGGCCTGGGGACGGAACACGTCTTCGGGGATCGGGGCCTTGTCGGCGTCCTTGATGCCGCGCTGCTTCAGCTCGGCGCGGGCGCTTTCCACCATGCGCTGGATTTCCGACTGCACGCTGGCCTTGGGCAGATCCAGCTCGGCGTTGGCCATCAAGGCGTCCATCACGGCGTTCTTGTTGCGCGCCAGCAGGCGGAACTTGACTTCGCGCTCCAGGTTCTTCTTGATGTCGGCGCGCAGGCCTTCCACCGTGGCGTCGGCGATGCCCAGCGACTTGGCCAGCTGCTCGTTGACTTCCGGCAGGTTGGAAGCTTCCAGCTTCTTCACGGTGACCATGAAGTCGGCCTGCTTGCCGGCGACGTCCTTGCCGTGGTAGTCGGCCGGGAAGGACAGCGGGAAGGTGCGGCTGTCGCCGACCTTCAGGCCGCGCACGGCGTCTTCGAATTCCTTGAGCATCTGGCCTTCGCCCACGATGAACTGGAAGTCGTCGGCCTTGCCGCCCTGGAAGGGCTCGCCGTCGATCTTGCCTTCGAAGTCGACGGTGACGCGGTCGTTGTCCTGCGCCTGCGCGTCGGCGGGACGCTGGGCGAAGGTGCGGCGCTGCTTGCGCAGGATCTCGATGGTCTTGTCGATGGCTTCGTCGCTCACGGAGGCAGCGACCTTCTCGACCGTGGCGTTGGCCAGGTCGTTGATCTTGACGTCCGGGAACACTTCGAAGACGGCGTCGAAAGCCATCTCGCCCTCGGGCGCTTCTTCCTTCTCGGTAATGCGCGGCTGGCCGGCCACGCGCAGCTTGGCCTCGTTGGCGGCCTGCGAGAAGGCTTCGCCGACCTTGTCGTTCATCACCTCGTAGTGCACCGAGTAGCCATAGCGCTGGGCCACGACGTTCATCGGCACCTTGCCGGGACGGAAGCCGTCCATCTTCACGGTGCGCGCCAGCTTCTTCAGGCGCGAATCCACTTCGGATTGGATGACGCCGACGGGCAGCGTCAGCGTGATCTTGCGTTCCAGCTTCTCGAGGGTTTCAACGTTCACGGTCATTTGGCTTTTTCCTTGTGAGGGGTGTTCTGTGCTGGTGCGCGGGGCCGGACTCGAACCGGCACGCTCTTGCGAGCGTCAGGACCTAAACCTGGTGCGTCTACCAATTTCGCCACCCGCGCCGTTACAGAAAATTCTTCAGGTGCGAGCCGCCTTCTTGAAAAAAGCCGCCCGCGAAATTGGCAACCGCGTATTTTAATCGGCTTTGGGGGCGCTACTTTCCGGGTCGCTTTACGCCATCGCCTTCGGTTCGCGTTTGACCCGGAACCAGGCCGCGTACATGGCCGGCAGCGCCAGCAGCGTGAGCACGGTGGCCACCACCAGGCCGCCCATGATGGAGACGGCCATGGGCCCCCAGAACACGCTGCGCGACAGCGGCACCATGGCCAACACCGCGGCCGCCGCCGTCAGCACGATCGGCCGCAGCCGCCGCACCGCCGATTCGACGATCGCGTCCCAGGCCGGCACGCCGGCCGCGCGGTCCATCTCGATCTGGTCGATCAGGATCACCGAGTTGCGCTGGATCATGCCACCCAGCGCGATCACGCCCAGCAAGGCCACGAAACCGAAAGGCCGGTTCGACAGCATCAAGGCCCCCGCCACGCCGGCAATGCCCAGCGGCCCGGTGATGAACACCAGCATGGCCCGGCTGAAGCTGTGCAGCTGCAGCATCAACAGCGTGAAGATGATGAACAGCATGATCGGCACGCCAGCCACGATGGAAGAAGAGCCCTTGCTGCTCTCCTCCACCGCGCCTGCCACCTGGATCATGTAGCCGGCGCCGCCGTTGTCCTGCCACTTGGCCTCGAGCTTGCGCAGCGAGGGCAGCAGCTGGTCGGTGACGGTGGCGCCCTGCATGCCTTCGACGATGTCGCCCTGCACCGTGATCGCATAGTTGCGCCCTTCGCGCCACATCACGCCGGGCTCCCAGCCGAACACCGGCTTGGCGATCTGCGACAGCGGAATGGATCGGCCGGAGGCCGTCGGCAGGTAGGCGTTGCCGATGTCGGAGATCGATTCGCGCTCGTCCGGCGACTGGCGCAGCACGATGTCGATCAGCTTGTCGTTCTCGCGGAACTGGCCCACGTTGGTGCCGCTGAACATGGTGCGCGACGCCTGGGCGATGGCCTGGCTGCTCACGCCCAGCGTTCGCGCCTTGGCCTGGTCGACCTCGAGCCGGATCACCTTGACCGATTCGTTCCAGTTGTCGTTGACCCCGCGCATGTTGGGGTTCTCGCGCATCTGCGCCTTCACCTCGTCGGCGTAGGTGCGCAGCAGGGCCGGATCGGTACCGACCACGCGGAACTGCACCGGATAGGCCACCGGCGGGCCGTTGGGCAGCAGCTTCACGCGGCCGCGCACCTCGGGAAACTCCTCGGCCAGCAGCGCCGGGAAGGCCACGCGCAGCCGTTCGCGCTCCTTCAGGTCCTTGGCCAGCACGATGAGCTGCGACACGTTGGTCTGCGGAAACACCTGGTCCAGCGGCAGGTAGAAGCGCGGCACGCCGGAACCGACCCAGGTGCTCACGGTCTTCACGCCCTCCTCGCGCATCAGGCGCTGCTCGAGGCGCTTGGTGACTTCTTCGTTGGCGGCGAAGGAGGTGCCTTCCGGGAACCAGACGTCCATCAGGATCTCCGGGCGGCTCGAATCGGGGAAGAACTGCTGCTGCACCTTGCCCATGCCGACGATGCCCACGGCAAAGATCAGCAAGGTGGCGCCGATGGTCAGCCAGCGGTGCGCCACGCACCAGTTCACCGTGCGCCGGAAGGCGTTGTAGAAGGGTGTGTCGAACAGCTCGTGCGGCGGCGCATCCGGGTCGTGCGGCTTCACCTTGAGCAGCAGGGTGCCCAGGTAGGGCACGAAATACACCGAGACGATCCACGACAGCACCAGGGCGATCACGGTGACGAAGAAAATCGCAAAGGTGTACTCGCCCACCGTCGACCTGGCCAGGCCGATCGGCAGGAAGCCGGCCGCGGTGATGAGCGTGCCGGTGAGCATGGGCTTGGCCGTGACCTCGTAGGCGAAGGTGGCGGCACGCGCCTTGTCGTAGCCCTCCTCCATCTTGCGCACCATCATCTCGACCGCAATGATGGCGTCGTCCACCAGCAGGCCCAGCGCGATGATGAGCGAGCCCAGCGAGATCTTGTGCAGGCCGACGCCAAAGTAGTTCATCGCCAGGAAGGTGACGGCCAGCACCAGCGGAATGGTGATCGCCACCACCAGCCCGGGCCGCACGTCCACATACCAGCCCAGCCGCCCGCCCTTGTGCAGGCCCAGCGCAATGAAGCTCACCGCCAGCACGATGGCGATGGCCTCGATCAGCACCTTCACGAACTCGTTGACCGAGGTAGACACCGCCACCGGCTGGTCCTGCACCTGCGCCAGCTTCATGCCCGCGGGCAGGCGCCGGCCGATCTCGTCGGTGGCGCCGCGCAGCGACTCGCCCAGCGCGATGATGTCGCCGCCCTTGGTCATGGCGACGCCCAGCATGATCACCTCGCGGCCCTGGTGGCGCACCTTGACCGCGGGCGGATCGACGTAGCCGCGCCGGACTTCGGCGATGTCGGAGAGGCGCAGCTGGTTGCCCGAGCTGCCCCGGATCGGCATGGCACGCAGTTGCTCCACCTCGGTGAACTGGCCGGCCACGCGCACCTGCACCACGTCCTGCGGCGACTGGATGTTGCCCGCGCTTTCCACCGCGTTCTGCGAGCCCAGCTGGGCCAGCACGGCGTTGAAGTCCAGGCCCAGCTGGGCCAGGCGCTTTTGCGAGACCTCGATGTAGAGCTTCTCGTCCTGCACGCCGAACTGCTCGACCTTGGCCACGTCCTTCACGCGGAGCAGCTGCTGGCGCGCGTCGTCGGCCATGGCCTTGACCTCGGCCGGCGAGAAGCCGTCGGCCTCCAGCGCATAGATCACGCCGTAGACGTCGCCGAACTCGTCGTTGAAAAACGGCCCCTGGATGCCGCCGGGCAAGGTGCCGCGGATGTCGCCCACTTTCTTGCGCACCGTGTACCAGACGTCGGCCACCTCGCCGGGCTTCGAGTTGTCCTTGATCTGAAAGATGATCTGCGACTCGCCCGGCTTGGAGTAGCTGCGGATGATGTCGGCGTACGGCACCTCCTGCAGCGTGCGCTCGATCTTGTCGGTCACCTGCTCGGCCACCTGCTGCGCGGTGGCGCCCGGCCAGTAGGTGCGGACCACCATGGCGCGGAAGGTGAAGGGCGGGTCTTCGTCCTGCCCCAGTTGGAAGTACGAGGCAAAGCCCAGCAGCATCAGCACCACCATCAGGTAGCGCGTCAGCGGCGCATGGTCGAGCGCCCACTTGGAAAGATTGAAGCCGCGCTTGCGCGGCTCCTCGCCGGCTGCGCCGGTCGAACCGGTGTTGGTGGGGGACGTCATGCGGGCGCCCTCTTCAGCGTTGCTCGGCCTTGGCGGCGACGGCGGCGGCTGGGGCCGTGGAGGCCTTGCTGTATTTGTCGTGGTAGATCGTCACCTTCTGCCCGGGCGACAGCACGTGCACCCCGGCCGATACGACCAGCATGCCGGGCGTGATGCCGGCGGCGATGACCGCCTCGTTGCCGTCGGCCGTGGCCACCTGCACCGCCTGCGAGCGCACCGTCATGCTGGTCTTGTCGAGCACCCAGACGGCCGTGCCCTGCCCTTCGCGGCGCAGCGCGCTGGTCGGCAGCTTGAGCACCTGGGCGCCCGCCAGCGACAGCGCCTTGGGCTGCGCGTAGACAGTGGCGCCCAGCGGCGGCGACTTGGCGGCATCGATGGCCACCTTCACGGTGTAGGTCCGGGTCACGGCGTCGGCCGCAGCCGCCACTTCGCGCACCGTGCCGTCCAGCGTGTGGCCGTTGTTCTCGGCCCAGCTGCGGATCAGCACCGGCGAGCCCGGCTTGATGAGCGAGGCCCGGTCTTCCGGCACCGCGAACACCACGTCGCGCGCGCCGTCGTTGGCGATGCGCACCACGGGCGTCCCGGCCGACACCACCTGGCCCGGCTCGGCCTCCACGGCCGTGACCACGCCCGCCACGTCGGCCACCAGGTTGGCATAGCGCGCCTGGTTGCCCTGCGAGGCGACCTGGGCCTGCGCCTGTTCCAGCTGCGCCTGCGCCGACTTGAAGGTGCTTTCGCGCCGCTGCAGCTCCGCTTCGCTGATGAAGTTCTGGGCCCGCAGCCCCTGGTAGCGCTGCAGGTCGGCCGCCGCCAGATCGCGGCTCGTCTGCGCCGCGGCCGCCTGGGCACGGGCAGCGTCGGCGGCCAGCTGGTAGTCCTTGGGATCGAGTTGCGCCAGCACCGTGCCGGGTTCCACGTGCTGGCCCACCTCGGCCTGGCGCCGGGTGATCTTGCCGGCCACGCGAAAGCCGAGCCGGCTTTCCACGCGCGCCTTCACTTCGCCGGCAAATTCCAGGGTGCTTCCATAGGAGCCGCTGCCCACCTCCATCACTTTCACCGCGCGGATCGGCTCGGCCGGCTGCGGCGCCTCCTTGCAGGCGGCCAGGCTGGCGGCCACGAGGAGCGCGGCGCCCAGGGTGCGGAACGAAATGGCTGGAGCGATGGGCACAGTCATGAAGACACCTGAAGCTGGGAAGTGAAAAGGGTCATTAATGACCGGGCGGTTAGTAATTTAGGGTAAACGTGAATTCATGTCAACGCGAATGCGCGGCCGCCGAGCCCGGCAGCGCGGTGCCCGACAATCCGCGCGTGCCGGTTTCCCCAACTTCCCCCTCCACTTTCGCCGCCGCGCCTGCCGTGGCCGGACAGCACTACGAGAACTTCCCGGTCGCCTCCTGGCTGTGCCCGCCGCATCTGCGCCCGCCCATCGCGGCGATCTATGCCTTTGCCCGCACTGCCGACGACATCGCGGACGAAGGCGATGCCAGCCCCAGCGAGCGCCTGGCGCAGCTGGGCGCCTTTCGCGCCGACCTGGCGCTGGCGGCGCGCGGCCAGCCCTGCTCCTCGCAATGGCCGCAGGTATTCGGCCCGCTGGCCGCGGCCATCGCCCGGTTCGCGCTGCCGGAACGGCTGCTGGCCGACCTGCTCTCGGCCTTTGCCCAGGACATCGAGAAGACGCGCGCGCGCGCCGCTTACGCCGACCGTGCCGAATTGCTGGACTACTGCGCCCGTTCGGCCAGCCCGGTGGGCCGCCTGCTGCTGCATCTTTATGGCGTGCATGAAGCCGATGCGCTGGCGCAAAGCGACGCCATCTGCAGCGCGCTGCAGCTCATCAACTTCTGGCAGGACCTCAGCCTGGACCTGCCGCGATCGCGCTTTTACCTGCCGCTCTCGGATTGCGCCGCGCATCACCTGGCGCGCGAGGATTTCTCCCGCTTCCAGCCGCTGGCGGGCATGCCGGCGCCACCCGCCGCGCTGGCGCTGGTGGCCGCCGAGTGCGCCTGGACCCGCGCGCTGATGCTGCGCGGCGCCCCGCTGGTGCATCGCCTGCCCGGCCGCGCCGGCTGGGAGCTGCGGCTGGTGGTGCAAGGCGGCCTGGCCATCCTCGACAAGCTGGAGGCGATGCATTTCGACAGCTTCGCGCGGCGCCCCACCGTCGGCAAGACGGATGCCCCGCGCCTGGCCTGGCGGGCGCTGCGAATGCGTCGACAATCGCAGCCTTCATGACGACGACCCCAGAACAATACGTACAGGACAAGGCCGCGGCCTCCGGCAGCAGCTTCTATTACGCCTTTCTGTTTTTGCCCAAACCGCGCCGCGCCGCGATCACCGCCTTCTATGCCTTCTGCCGCGAAGTGGATGACGTGGTGGACGAAGTCAGCGACCCCGGCATTGCCGCCACCAAGCTGGCCTGGTGGCAAGCCGAAGTGGCGCAGGCCTTTGCCGGCCAGCCGCACCATCCGGTGATGCAGGCGCTGATGCCGCACGTGCAGCCCTTCGGCATCGAGGAACGCCAGCTGCAGGAAGTCATCCGCGGCTGCCAGATGGACCTGGAGCAAACCCGCTACCTCGACTTCCCGGGCCTGGCGCGCTACTGCCACCTGGTGGCCGGCGTGGTGGGCGAAGTGGCGGCGCGCATCTTCGGCCAGAGCGAGACGGCCACCACCGAGTACGCGCACAAGCTGGGCCTGGCGCTGCAGCTCACCAACGTGATCCGCGATGTCGGCGAAGACGCGCTGCGCGGCCGCATCTACCTGCCGGTGAACGAGCTGCAGCAGTTCGACGTGAAGGCCCACGAGATCCTCAACCGCGTGCATTCGGACCGCTTCGTGGCGCTGATGCGCTACCAGGCCGAGCGCGCGCACCGCTGCTACGACGAGGCCTTGGCCCTGCTGCCGGCCACCGACCGGCGCAGCCAGAAGCCGGGGCTGATGATGGCCAGCATCTACCGCACCCTGCTGCGCGAGATCGAAGGCGACCAGTTCCAGGTCTTGAACCAGCGCGTCAGCCTCACGCCTTTGCGCAAGCTGTGGCTGGCGTGGCGCGTGCAGGCCCTGGGCAGGCTGTGACGAGCGCGCGAACATGAGGATTGCGGTGGTCGGCGCCGGCTGGGCCGGCCTGGCCTGCGCTGTGCATGCGGCGCGCGCCGGACATCGCGTCACGCTGTTCGAAGCCGCGCGCACCCTCGGCGGGCGGGCTCGCCGGGTCGATGGCGAGAACGGGCTTGCGCTCGACAACGGCCAGCACATCCTCATCGGCGCCTACAGCGCCACGCTGGAACTGATGCGCTCGCTGAACGTGGAGCCGCAGGCGGCGCTGTTGCGCACACCCTTGCAACTGCGCTTTGCCGACGGCGGCGGACTGGCCCTGCCGCGGCTGCCGGCGCCGCTGGACCTGGCCGTCGGCATCCTGGCGGCACGCGGCTGGAACTGGCGCGACAAGGCCTCGCTGCTGCGCACGGCACTGGGTTGGCGCCGCGCCGGCTTCCAGTGCGCGCCGAGCGCCTCGGTGGCGGAACTGTGTGCCGGCCTGACGCCGCGCGTGATGCAGGAGTTGGTCGAGCCGCTGTGCGTTTCCGCACTCAACACGCCGGTGGCGCAATCCAGCGGGCAGGTCTTTTTGCGGGTGCTGCGCGACGCTCTGTTTTCCGCTGAGCGCGGCGGCGCCGACCTGCTGCTGCCGCGCGTCGATCTCGGCCGCCTGCTGCCGGACGCCGCCGCTGCCTGGCTGCAACGCCACGGCGCGCAACTGCGTACCGGCTGCCGCGTGCAGTCGCTCGAACGCGTGGGCGCGCACTGGCAACTGGATGACGAGCCCTTCGAGCGCGTCGTGCTGGCCTGCGCGCCCTGGGATGCGGCGCGCCTGGTGCGCGGCGCCGGCATCGAAGCAGGCCCCTGGCTGGATGCGGCCGAAGGCTTGCGCTACGAAGCCATTGCCACCGTCTACGCCCAAGGCGCGTCGCGCCGGCTGGCCGCGCCCATGCTGGCACTGCGCAACGGACCGGATGCGCCGGCGCAGTTCGTGTTCGACCGCGAGCAGCTGGGCGGCCCGGCCGGCCTGCTGGCCTTCGTGGTGAGCGCCAGTGCCACCGAGCGCGATGGACTGCAGGCGCAGGTGCTGGCGCAGGCCGCCAAACAACTGGGCGAGACGGGCTTGCGCGTGCTGCAGACGGTGGTGGAAAAACGCGCCACCTTTGCCTGCACGCCCGGCCTGGTGCGTCCGCCCGCGCAGATCGCGCCCGGCCTCATGGCCTGCGGCGACTACGTGGAAGGGCCGTACCCGGCCACCCTGGAAGGCGCGATCCGCAGCGGCGCCGGCGCCGCATTCCAGCTCGGGGCCGGCTGACGCGAGGGTTCGTCCGACGTGATGCTGTGCTTGTCCATCAGGCGGTACAGCGTCATGCGCGACACGCCCAGTTCGCGCGCCGCATGGGTGATGTTGCGGCCAACCCGGTTCAGCGTCAGGCAGATGATGTCGCGCTCGGCCGTGATGCGGGCGGTGTTGAGCGCCACCCCGATTGCGTTGTCTGCCATCGACAGGCCCAGATCGGCCGGCGCGATCAGGCGCCGGTCGGTCATCACCACCGCGCGCTGCACCCGGTTGTAGAGCTCGCGCACATTGCCCGGCCAGCTGTGCGCCTGCATGGCCTCCATCGACTGCCGGCTGAAGCCGCGGGCGCGCGTGCGGCTGGTGGCGGCGCAGCGCTGGAAGAAGTGTTCGGCCAGCACCGGCACGTCTTCCATGCGCCGGCGCAGCGGCTGCACGTCGATCGACAGCACGTTGAGCCGGTAGAAGAGATCCTCGCGAAAACGCCCCACCGCCACCGCCTCGGCCAGGTCCACATGCGAGGCGGCCACCACCCGCACGTCGACTTTCAGGTTGCGCACCGCGCCGACGCGGATGATGGTTTTCTCCTGCAGGAAGCGCAGCAGGTTGGTCTGCAGGTCCAGCGGCAAATCGCCGATCTCGTCCAGGAAGAGGGTGCCGCCGTTGGCCGCCTCGATCAGCCCGCGCCGGTCCGACGATGCGCCGGTGAAGGCACCGCGCTCGTGGCCGAACAGCTCGGAATGGATCAGGCTGGGCGCGATGGCCCCGCAGTTCACCACCACGAAGGGCCCGGCCGCGCGTTGCGAGCACTGGTGGATGGCGCGGGCCGCCAGCTCCTTGCCGCTGCCGCTTTCGCCGCCGATCAGCACCGGTGCGTCGGTGCTGGCCACCTTGCGGATCTCGGCGCGCAAGCGCGCGATCACCGTGCCCTGCCCCACCATGCCCAGCGCGTCGTGGCTGCGCGTCTCGCTGCGCCGGCGCTGGCGCAGCAAGGCACGCTGCTGCGCATGCGCCAGCATCACTGCCAAGCCATTCCAGTCCACCGGCAGCACCTGCTGGTCGAAGAAGCAGTCGAGCACCAGGTCGCGAAACTCGGGCGACTCCAGGGCCTGCGCCTCGCACAGCGCCACCCATTCGGTGGCGTCGGACGCATGCACCAGCGACTCGACGGAAGCGGCTGGAACGCCCAGCGTGGCGCCGGCGATCATGAGCCCCACGTGAAAGTTGCCGTGCGCCAGCATGCGCTGCGCGGCCGGCACGGTATGGGCATGGGTCACGGCCCAGTCGTGCGCCACCAGCTGGGCGGCGGCGGCGCCCGCGTCCCCATCCAAGGTCAGGCACAGGACTTCAAGCGGCGGCATCATGCATACCCCGCTAGAAGGACATCGGGACGCGGACGGTCAAGGTGAGATCGGGGGTGTCGCGCGTCAGTCCGGCACCCACCGAGACATTGATGTTGGTCTTGTCGGTGAGCCGGAACGAGTAGCCCAGCAGCAGCGACGCGAGCTGCGTGCGCACCGAGCCGCGCACCGTCTGGCCGTTTTGCTCGGTCGGCCCGATCGAATAGAGCTCCACGCCCATGCTGAAAGACGAACGCTCGTTGATCGACAGGCCCATGCCGAAATTCATGCCCCAGACATCGCCCGGCTTGATGCTGCCCAGCATCTCCTGCTGGTTGTTGAGCACCAGCCGGCTGACGTCGTCGCGCTCGAAGTTGTAGGTGTAGCTCAGCCCGCCGAAGAAGACCGCCGGATCGGTGGGAAAGAGCCAGGTCAGGCTGGGCTGCAGCGAATAGAAGCCCGAGCCGGTGGGCACATCCAGCGGCAGTCCGGTGCCGGTGGTGTTGCCCAGGCAGCGGTTGACGCAGTCGGTCACCACCTCGAAGGGGTCCTTGCCGGTGCGCGACTTGAAGCGCAGGCCGCCCACCAGGTAAGGCCAGTTCTCCTTGGCGCTGAAGAGCTGGTAGCGCATGGCCACTTCCACGTCGCCAATCCCATTGCCCTTGGTGTTGAACACGTTGTCGACCGAGGCGCCGGTGAAGATCTCGCGGCTGACGGTGGAGTCGGAGCGGATCACATAAGGCACCTTCAGCTCCAGCTCCGTCTTGCTGCCCACGCCCCAGCGCCCGGTGAGCGCCGGCACCAGCGTGTTGCGCTTGACTTCGCGCACGTCGATCAGGCCGATCAGGATGGCCGGGATGACGGTGTAGCCCACCAGCGCCACGCGGTCGTTGGACGAGTAGCTGTACTGGAAGGAAGGCTCGAACACGAAGCGCCCGGGCGGCGTGAGGATGCTGGGCTCATCGAAGATCTGCGCCATCGGCGGCGCCACTTCCTGCGCGGCCGGCGCCACGCCCACCTGAACCGGCCGCTCGCCGGCCTCGGCACTCTCTGCGGCCACCGCCGCGCTGGCCGCGGTGGCGGCGCCACCCGCATCGGGCACCGGCGTGCCGGGTGGCCGGACCGCCGGCTTGCGCGCCTCCTGCCGAACCTCTTGCGATTGGGATTGGGATTGCGTCAGCCGCTCCTGCATCTCGCGAAAGCGCGCTTCCTGCTCGGCCAATTGGCTGCGCAGCGCCTCGATCTGCTGGCCTTGCGCCTCCACCTGGCGCTGCAGCGTATCGACCCGCCTGGCCGTCGGCACGGCATTGCGTCCGCTCTGGCTCTGCGCCTGGCTTTGGGCTTGCACGGCCTCGCCCAGGCATGCCAGCGCCGAGCACAGCACGAGCACGCGCAACCTGCACCGGTGAGATGTCTGCATGGCCCCCTCGCGACCCCGTTTCTTGGTTCGATCTTTGGGTGCGGCAGCGTACGCGTTACTTCCGAAAACAGGCAAGACACAATTTGCAAACAAAGGTAATCAACCTTCAGCCAACAGGGTCACTGTCTCAGATGTGGTGCATCAGCGTTTTTGCGCTCCGTCCCGATCCCCGGCTTGACACGCCGATGGTGCGTCGTTGGCGCCTCCACAAAAGAGAGGAGCGCGGAGCCGACGCGGCTGTCACGCCGGCGTGACAGTCACGCCACCGCCACCAAGCCAGCCGAGGCCGCCCGTGCGGCTGCAACGCATTGCAAACGAGGTGTGCGTGCTGTGAACAGCGTCTAGCAGGCGTGACAGATGCGAGCACGAAAGCCCTTGCGTTGCGGGCGCCGGCCCTGCGCGGCAACGGACCCGACAGTGCGCAACCCGCGCCGTTCCTCGGTGCCGAAGCGAACGCACACACAAGCACGACGCACTGGCCCCGAAGTTGCAGAGCGCGACGGTCGATTTGCGCACGTGCAAGTCGATCGCTTGTCTTTGCGTTTCATCAACCAACCTGGAGCCTTCATGAAAAAGACACTCTTAGCGTCTGCTCTCGCCATGGCCTTCAGCGGGATGGCATTCGCCACCGCAAATGACCAGACAAGCGGCGACGGCGGCACGAACACATCAACGGACACGACCACGATCACGGTGACGCCCACGATTACCAAGACCGTGACCAGGACCCGGAACGACACGGGGGATGCCAATGCCAACGCGGCGCGCTCGGCAGCGCTCAACAACGGCTCGACCGGCACCTTCACCAATGCCTTCAACAGCACGCGCGTGGTGGCCAACAGCACGCTGAACGGCACGGTGACCGGCAACAACGTCGCCTACATCGGCAACTCGGCCTACAACACCGGCTCCGCGGCCGGCGGCAAGGGCTATGGCGGCACCGGCGGCACCGGCAGGGGCGGCACAGCAACGGGCAGCGCCACGGGCGGCAACGGCGGCACTGGCAACGGCGCGGTCGGCGCCGACGGCGGCTCCGCATCCAACGGCGATGCCACCAACGGCAGCGCCACCAATGGCAGCGCGACGGCCGGCTACGGCGGCAACGGACGCGGCGGCAGGTCCAGCGGCGACAGCAACGGCGGACGCGCCACGGCCAACGGCGATAGCGGCGCCCGCGGCGGCTCGGCGCTTGGCGCCAGCGGCGGCGGTGGTAACGACGGCGGCAGCACCGGCAACGCCAATGCCGGCGGCGGCGGAGGCGGCGGTGACGCCGGCTTCGCACGCGGCGGTCGCGGTGGGCGTTCCGGCAATATCGGCGAAGGTGGCGGTGTCACGGGTGCCGGCGGCGCCGGCGGCGCGGGCGGTACGAATACCGGCGGCGCAGGCGCGGCCGGTGGCGCGGGTGGTACGAATACCGCTGGTGCTGGAGGGGCTGGCGGCGCAGGCGGCACCAACACCGGTGGCGCAGGTGGTGCGGGCGGTGCCGGCGGCACGGCCACGGGCGGCGCAGGCGGCACGCATACCGCGGGCGCAGGCACCGGCGGCGCGGGCGGCTCGGCCACCAACGGCAGCGCCACCAATGGCAGCGCCACCAACGGCGACAACACCGCCGGCAACGGCGGCAACGGCGGCAATGGCACCGGTGGTGCAGGCGGCGCCGGCAATGGCGGAACCAACACCGGCCAGGGCGGCACGGGTGGTGCAGGACAAGGTGGCACGGGCGGCGCAGGCGGAACCATTACCGTCGATGCCGGCACCTTCAACATGTCCAACACCATGACCAGCGTCGGCCAGTCAGCGGCCGGTGTGATGCTGGCGAACCAGAACAGCGGCTTTGCCTCGCTGGTTCAGCAAAGCGTCAACGTGCAGGCCAACCTGACGGTCGGCGGGCCGTAAGGCGCCTTGCAAGCCTGGGCACGATCGCTGGTCGTGCCCGGCTCAACAACATGGGAGACGCCATGAAAGCTGCCCAACGACTGCTACTCGCGTGCGCCGGTTGTGCGCTCGTCTGCGCGGCGCCTGCGGTCGCTCAAACCGTGGAACCCGGCGGGCCTGCGGCCAGCCTGTTCGCCCAACCGGTGGACGCCGACACGCTGTCCGGCTTCCGGGGCGGTGCGCAGGTGCGCAACAACATGGCGCTGGACGGTGTGACCGCGGACAACTCGGCCTACGAGGTCACGACGGGAACGAACAGCATCGGCACCGGCGCGTTCGCCAACATGAGCGGGCTGCCGATCGTGATCCAGAACTCGGGTGCCAACGTGCTGATCCAGAACGCGGTGATCCTCAACGTGCAGATGGACTGACCGATCATGCGTCGATTGCTCTGTCGCGCCCTGCTTCTGCTTGCCGCGGCGGCCACTCCGGTGGCCGCCCAGCAGGCCTACATGCCCAGCATGGGCGGGGGCGACTACGTCCTGCCGATCACGAGCATGAAGCAGGCGCGCACCCGCACCACGCTGATCCAGAAATACGACTTCAGCTGCGGCTCGGCGGCATTGGCCACCTTGCTGACGCATCACTACGGCATGCCGGTCAGCGAAGAGACGGTGTTCCAGGAGATGTACAGCACCGGCAACCAGGCCAAGATCCACAAGGAAGGCTTCTCGCTCCTGGACATGAAGCGCTTCCTGGAGGCGCGCGGCTTCGAGGCGGATGGCTTCCAGCTGCCGCTGGACAAGCTCAACGAAGCACGCGTTCCCGCCATCGTGCTCATCAACGAAAGCGGCTACCACCACTTCGTCGTGGTCAAGGGCGTCTCGGCGGATCGCGTGCTGCTGGGCGATCCGGCGCGCGGCACCCGCATCCTGTCGCGCCGCGACTTCGAGGCGCGCTGGCAGAACAGCCTGCTGTTCGTGATCCACAACCAGATGGAGCGCGCCCGCTTCAACGTCGCCGCCGAATGGCGCGTCGTGCCGCGCGCGCCGCTGGGCGAAGGCATCTCGCGCGGCAGCATGAGCGACTTCACCATGCCCAAGATGGGCCCTGGAGATTTCTGATGCCCGCGCCGGCCCGCCGACTTGCGCATGGCTTCCCGCCAGTGCTCGCAGTGCTGGCCGCCCTCGCCTTCGCGCAGCAAGCCCAGGCGGACGCGCCAGGCAAACCGCTCGCGCGTACCGAGGAAACCTGGATGGCCGTGAGCGACCACACGCTCGATTCGCAGCGCGGCGGCTTCGACCTGGGCGCCGGCCTGCTGGTGAGCTTCGGCATCACGCGCGCGGTCTACATCAACGGCGAGCTCGCGGCGCAGACCACGCTCAACTTCGGCCAGCTCGACAAGATCACCGCCGCGCAGGCCACCGAGCTGAGCCGCCAGCTCAATACGCTGAACCTGGTGCAGAACGGTCCTGGCAACACGGTGGAAGGCCCGCTGGGCGGCCTCGGCGGCGTGGTGATCCAGAACACGCTGAGCAACCAGCGCATCGCCAATCACACGGTGATCAATGCGCAGACCAACGGCATGAGCCTGTTGAAGGACCTCAACACGGCCGCCACCCTGAACGAGGGCATCGCACGCGCCGTCGGCGGACGCTGACGATCAGTGGCCAAGCGCCACGCACAGGGCGTGCAGGTCCGGCACGATCAGCTGCGGCTGTTGTGCCTCGTGCTCCCAGGCCCGCTCGTCGCGCACCAGCCAGGCCGCCTGCATGCCGGCGTTGAGGGCGCCCAGCACATCGAGCGCGGCGTCGTCGCCCACGTGCAGCACCTGATCCGGCGCAAGGCCCAGCGAGGCGGCCGCGGCATGGAAGATCGGTGCCTGCGGCTTGCCGCTGCCAAAGCCCCGCGCGCTGAAGGCGCCGCGGAACCAGGGGCCGACGCCCGTCAGATGGATGTCGGCATTGCCGT
Organism: Variovorax sp. LARHSF232; assembly: GCF_052871435.1. Classification (NCBI taxonomy): domain Bacteria; kingdom Pseudomonadati; phylum Pseudomonadota; class Betaproteobacteria; order Burkholderiales; family Comamonadaceae; genus Variovorax; species Variovorax sp. LARHSF232. The sequence goes on from NZ_JBIXJS010000001.1 coordinate 844,832, forward strand.
TGGAGACGGCCACCAGCGGATAGCGGGCACTGAGCCATTGCAGGGCGGGCAGCGCGTCCTCGTACAGGGTGACGCGCTGGCGTTCGGCAAAGAAAGCATCGAAGGCCGGATCGGCCAAGGCGGGATCTTCGCCTGCGCGCGTCAAGGCGGATCGGATCGATTCGCGGCGCAGCGCGCTCATGTCGTGCGCGAGGTCGGAGCGCTCCCGTTCGGTGGCCTCGCGCAGCTCGCGCAGCACGCCGGGCGTGATGAGCAGATCGGCGGTGCGCGGTGCTTCGCGTACAAGCCATGCGTGCAAGACGCGCTCGGCGCGTTCGATGGTGGGCCAGATCGGCCAAAGGGTGTCGTCCAGGTCGAGCGTGATGGCGGCGATGCGCGCCACCTCGAGCCCCTGGGACGTGGCTTCCTGCTGAAAAGTCATGCGGGAGAATATACGCATGCGCTTTCGCCCCGAACCCCTGGCCCCGCCCGCACCCAACACCCTTTCCGCTCCCTCCACTGCCATCCTCTGGTGCAACCTGGGCTCGCCCGAAGCGCCCACGGCCGCCGCGGTGCGGCCCTTTCTGGCGCAGTTCCTGTCCGACCCGAGGGTGGTCGAGATTCCAAAGGCCATCTGGTGGCTGATCCTGCACGGCATCATCCTGCGCACGCGCCCTGCCAGGTCGGCCGCCAAGTACGCCGCCATCTGGATGGCGGAGGGCTCGCCGCTGAAGGTCTGGAGCGCCAAGCAGGCGCTGCTGCTGCGCGGCTTTCTGGGCGAGCGCGGCCACAGCGTGCGGGTGCTGGATGCGATGCGCTACGGCCAGCCGGCCATCGGGGCGCGGCTCGACGAACTCAAGGCCGAGGGTGTGCAGCGCGTGCTGGTGCTGCCGGCCTACCCGCAATATTCGGGCACCACCACCGCCAGCGTGATCGACGCCGTCCATGCATGGAGCCGCAGCATTCGCCGGCTGCCCGAATTGCGCTTCGTCAACGGCTACCACGACGACCCCGCTTACATCGACGCACTGGCGCGCAGCGTGCAGCGCCATTGGCAGCAGCACGGCCGCGGCGAGATGCTGCTCATGAGCTTTCATGGCGTGCCCGAGCGCACCGCGCTGCTGGGCGACCCCTATGCCGCGCAATGCCAGGAAACTGCGCGCCTGCTGGCCGAGCGGCTGCAACTGCCGCCAGCGCACGTGCGCGTCAGCTTCCAGTCGCGCTTTGGCAAGGCCAAGTGGCTGGAGCCGTCGACCGACGCCACCTTGCGCGGCTTCGGCGCGCAGGGCCTGGGCCGGGTGGACGTGATCTGCCCCGGCTTCACCAGCGACTGCCTGGAAACACTGGAAGAAATCAACATGGAAGGCCGCGATGCCTTCATTCAGGCCGGCGGCAAGGCCTTCCACTACATCCCCTGCCTGAACGACGACCCGGCCTGGATCGCCGCCCTGGCCGAGATCGCGCAGCAGCACCTGGCCGGCTGGCCGACCCGCGCGGGCAGCTGAGTCAGCTCACTGGGTCACGTTGCCCAGGAAGTCGCGCTTGCCGATTGGCACGCCCTCATGGCGCAGCACGTCATAGGCGGTGGTGATGTGAAAGTAGAAATTGGGCAGGCCGAAGGCCAGCAAGTACTGCTGGCCGCTGAACTGGAAGACGTTGCCGCCCAGCTTCATCTCCACCACGCGCTCGGCGGCGGTATCGAACAGCGCGCGGTCCACGCCCTGCACGAAGGCTCGGGTCTTCCCGCTACGGGCAACGAGTTGATCGAGGGTGCTTTCCTCATCGGGAAAAGCGGGCGCCTCGGCGCCGGTGATGCGGGCGATGGTGGCCTTGGCGGTGTCGCTGGCACGCTGCACCTGGCCGGCCAGGGTGAGCATGTCGGGCGCCAGGCGCGCCTGCACCAGCTGGCCCGGGTCGATGTCCTTCTCCTTGGCGTGGGCGGCGCCCTTGGCCAGGATGTGCTCCAGTTGAGTGAGGCCGCGGACGATCAGTGGAACGGAAATCTCGTACATCGAAAGCGCCATCGCATGCTCCAGTTTCTTCAAAGGGAGCGCATTGTCACGCGCCGTGAGATTTCTCGCTGGCGGCCAGAAAATCCGCCACCGCATCGAGTTGCGAGGGCACGTTGAGGGCCGGCGCATGGCCGCAGCCCGGCACCTCGATCACCTGCAGGCGGCCTGCAAGCCCGGGGCCGCGCGTCTTCATCTGCGCCACGGTCTCGGGCAGCACCAGGTCGGACTGCGCGCCGCGCAGGCACAGCACCGGCACCTCGATGGCGTCGTAGTGCGGCCAGATCAGGTAGTCGTCCGCATGACTGGTGAACTGGCGCACCATCGCCGAGTCGTAGTGCGGCGTGACGCGGCCATCGGCCAAGCGGCGGGTGGAGGTTTCGGCGAGGCGCCGCCACTGCGCGTCGCTGAGCCAGCCGTAGGGCGCGTAAACCTGGCGGAAGAAGGCTTCCAGTTCGCTCACCGTGTCGAAGGCCGGCGGACTGCCGGCGTAGGAGCGGATGCGCTCGATGGCCGGCGCCGCCAGCTGCGGCGCGTTGTCGTTGAGCGTGAGGCTGGCGATGCGGCCTTTCATGGCGGGCTCGAACAGGCCCGAGGCGCACACGGTGCCGATGGCGCCGCCCATCGAGGTGCCAATCCAGTGCAGCCGCTCCAGCCCCAGCTGCGCGCACAAGTCCGCTGCAATGCGGGCGTAGAAGCGCAGTTGGTAGTGCGCGTCCGGATCGCGGCTCCATTGGCTCAGGCCCCGGCCGATGGTGTCGGGGCAGATCACGCGCCAGCCGCGCACGGCCAGGTCAAGGGCCAACTCGTCCATGTCGCGGCAGGTGCGCGCCAGGCCATGCCAGGCGATGACGGTGCGCGCATGCTCGGCGCCCCACTCCACGTAGTGGATTTCGTGGCCTGCGCAAGACAGGTAGTGCGAAACGGGTGACATGGCGGGACCTCTCCTTGGCTTGACGACTACTTCAGCAGCTTTCCACTGCTGCCGATCACGGTGACTTCCACATAGCGCGAGCCGATGCGGTTGGCTGGCGAGAAATTGACGAACACGCCGCCCAGGTCGTGGTTGCCCATCGACTCCAGGGCCTTCACAACGCGCGCTCGGCTGGGCGCGGGACCGGCGCGGCGCAAGGCCTCGACCAGCACTTTGGCGCCGAGGAATTCTTCGAAGCTGGTGTAGTTGGGCTCCTGCCCGGGTGCGTACTTCTTCAAGAGCTGCTGGTATTCGCGCACCGCCGGCAGATCGGGCCGGTAGGGATAGGGCACCACCTGGCTGATACCCAGGCCGCGCGCGTTCGACAAGCCCGCGCCCTTCACCAGCTCGGCCGGGTCGACCACCGAGATGTTGAACAGTTGCGCCCCGCCGCCCGCCTCGCGGTAGCGCTTGATGAAGGCGGCCGCCGGCTTGTTGACCGCGATCATGATCACGGCCTGCGCGTCCGATGCCTTGATGGCCCGCACCGCCTCCTCCACCTTGTCGGTATTGCGCTCGTAGCCGGCCGCAGCAGCCAGCTTGAGGCCTCGCTTGTCCAGCGCCGCATTCACGCCCGCCAGGCCCGCCTTGCCGAAGGCGTCGTCCTGGTACATCACGCCGATGCGCTTCAGGCCCAGGGTGGTGACCTGCTGCACCATGTGCTCGGTCTCGTCGCCGTAGCCGGCGCGCACGTGAAAGATCCACGGGTTGAAGGGATTGCGCAGCGGCTCGCCGCCCGTGTAGGGCGCCACCAGCGCTGCGCCGCCCCGCTCGAGCACGCCGTCGGCCAGCAGCTTGGCGATGTTGGCGGTGCCGGCAAAGCCGAACAGGGCCACGGTCTCGGGCTTGGCCAGCAGCTCCCGCGTGAGGCGCACGGTCTCGTCGACCTTGTAGCCGTCGTCCACCACCTTGACGCGGATGCGCGCGCCATGGACGCCGCCCTGCTCGTTGATCCAGTCGAAGTACAGGCGGCCGCCCAGCACCATCTGCTCGCCGGTGCTGGCCAGCACGCCGGAAAGCGGCGCCACCTGGCCGATCACGAGCTCGGCGCCCTGTTGCTGCTGCGCACTGGCCGCCGCCGCTGCCAGCAAGCCGAACGCGGCCGCGGCGCAGCGGGCGCGCCAACCTTTCCAGTTGCCACCTGCCATCTTCTGTCTCCTCGTGTCGTTGTTTTTCTTGGCGTGCCTAGCGAGTCGCTCTTGTTGTTGTTGCGGCAGCACGCAGCTTCCCCACCACGCCGGTCGGGAAGAAGTAGACGGAGAGCACGAAGAGCACGCCCAGCCACAGCAGCCAGCGGTCGGGCGACAGCACGGCGGCAAGCCACGGCAAGGCTGCAGCGCTTTCGCTGGCCAGGCGCAGCAGGTCCTGCAGGTAGCTCTGGGCGATGACGAAGATGGCGGCGCCGATCACCGCGCCGTAGATGGTGCCCATGCCGCCGATCACCACGATCAGCAGCACGTCGACCATGATCTCGAAAGACAGCGAGGTGTCCGGCCCGTTGTAGCGCAGCCAGATCGCCAGCATGGCACCGGCCAGCGTGGCGAACAGCGCCGACAGCATCGACGAGACGGTGCGGTAGACCACCACCCGGTAGCCGATGGCCTCGGCCCGGAACTCGTTCTCGCGGATCGCCTGCAGCACGCGGCCGAAGGGCGAGTTGACGATGCGCAGCAGCGCCAGCACCAGCACGACGGCCGCCACGAAGAGGAGGTAATAGCACAGCAGCCGCCCGTCGAGCGAAGCACCCAGGAAGGGCTCCTCGGCGAACTCGAAGCTGGGCGAAATGATCTCCGGCAGCTTGAAGCTCAAGCCGTCCTCGCCGCCGGTGAAGGCCGAGAGCTGCGAAGCCAGCGTCTGGAAGGCCGAGGCCACCGCCAGCGTGATCATGGCGAAGAAGATCGCCCGCACCCGCAGCGAGAACAGGCCGATGGCCAGCGACAGCAGCAGCGACAGCAGCAGCGACGCCGCCAGGCCCACCGCGATCGCAGTCCAGTTCGGCCCCAGCTTCGACGCCGAGATCGCGATGCCGTAGGCCCCGATGCCGAAGAACATGGTGTGCGCAAAGCTCACGATGCCGGTGTAGCCCAGGAGCAGGTCGAAGCTTGCGACAAGCACGATGAACACCAGGATCTTGGCCGCCACGCTGAGCGCCTTGACCCCCGGAAAGATGAAGGGCGCGAACGCCAGGCCCAGCACGATGACGGCGAGCAAAAGCACGAGCAGGCGATTGCCCGGCAGGTCATTGGAGAGGAGTCTTTTCATGAACATCTCGGTGGCCCTCCTCAGCGGTTGACCACGGGGTACACGCCCTGCGGGCGCCAGAGCAGCACCGCCACCATCAGCGCGATGGTGGAGAACTGCGTGGCCGCCGGCAGCAGGAAGCCGATGTAGTTGTTCATCAGGCCCACCAGCAGCGCGCCGATCAGTGCGCCGGTGGTCGAGCCCAGGCCGCCGATGATGATCACGATGAAGATCAGCACGTTGACCTGCGCCCCCATCTGCGGAATGAGGTTCTGCTGGAACAGGCCCCACATGGTTCCGCCCAGGCCGGCCAGCGCGCTGCCGGCCACGAAGATGCCGATGAACAGGAGGCCGATGCGGTAGCCCAGCGACTCCACCATCTCGCGGTCCTGCACGCCGGCGCGGATCAGCAGGCCGATCTTGGTGCGGCCCAGCGTCCAGGCCAGGAGGCCGAAGACCACCAGGCCCACGGCCACCGCCAGCATGCGGTACTTGCTGATCGCCGCGTCGGCGATGAAGATCGAGCCGCGCAGCGCTTCGGGCAGCGGCAGCGGCAACTGTGCCGGACCCCAGATCACCTTGATGATCTCCTCGCCGATGATCATCCCGCCCATGGTGATGAGGATCTGCTTGAGGTGCTGGCCGTACACCGGCCGCACGATGAAGCGCTCGAAGGCGAGGCCAATGGCGCCGGCCACGAGCATCGCCACCAGCATGGCCGGGAACACCGCCAGCAGGTTGCGCCACAGGTCCTGCGAGCCGGTCCAGTCGCCCATCAGGCCGAGCACGCTGCTGGCGACGAAGGCGCCCAGCGCGATGAAGACGCCATGGCCGAAGTTCAGCACGTCCATCAGGCCGAAGACCAGCGTGAGGCCGGAGGCGATGACGAAGATGATCATGCCCATGGCCAGGCCCGCCACGGTGAGCGTGAGCCAGGTCGAGAACGAGCCGGTGAGTGGCAAGGCGATGAGCGCCAGCACCGGCGCCAGAAGCAGCGGCTTCCAATCCATTTCGAGTTTCATAGTGCGAGTCCCAGCAAGCGCTGCTGCAGTTCCTGGTCTTGTGAGAAGGCATCCATGCTTCCCGCATGGACCACGCGGCCGTTGTCCATCACGGCCACGGTGTCACCGAGGCGCTGCGCGAAGTGGAGGTTTTGCTCGACCAAAAGGATCGTGACGCCGCTCGCTTTGAGCTCGCCGAAGGCGTCGATCATGTTGTTGATGATGGCCGGCGCCAGGCCCTTGCTGGGCTCATCGATGATGAGCAGTTGGCGCGGCTCGACGATGGCGCGCGCAACCGCCAGCATCTGCTTTTGCCCGCCCGATAGCTTGCCGGCCGGGTGGTTCCAGAACTTCTCCACTGCGGGGAAGAGCTTGAAGATCCACTTCAGGCGTGCGTCATCCATGTCCTGCGCACGCTTCGCGCCGCGAGCAGCCAGGAGCATGTTCTCCTTGACCGTCAGGTCCGAGAAGATGCCCATGTTCTCCGGCACGTAGGCGATGCCGAGGTCGGCGATCTGCGGCGTCGGCAGCTGCGTGATGTCCCTGTCGCCAAAGCGCACGCTTCCCTGCGAGGCATGCCACAGGCCCATGACGGTGCGCAAGGTGGTGGTCTTGCCGGCACCGTTGCGGCCCAGCAGCATGCTGAGCTGGCCCTTGGGCACCGCGAGATCCACACCGTGCAGGATGTGATAAGCGCCGATGTGCGTGTGCACGCCGTCCAGCGCGAGGAGGTTCGTCGTCATGCGGCCTCCTTGGCAATGCCCAGGTAGGCTTCCTGAACCACGGGCGATGCAATGACTTCTGCCGGCTCGCCATCGGCCACCAGCGTGCCGTTGTGCAGCACGATGATGCGGTCGGCCAGCTCGCGCACCACGTCCATCTTGTGTTCCACCAGCAGGATGGTCTTGGTCTTGTCCTTCTTCAGCTGGCGGATCAGGTCCAGGATCACCGGCGCCTCGGCCGCGTTCATGCCGGCCGTGGGCTCGTCGAACATGAAGACCTTCGGCTCGAGGGCCATCAGGAGTGCCACCTCCAGCTTGCGCTGGTCGCCATGCGGCAGGCTCGCCACGACGTCGTGCTCGCGGCTCTTGAGCGCCACCTGGGCCAGGATCTCGTCGGCGCGGGCGGTGAGCGCATGGTGATCGCTCCAGATGCTCCACAGGTTGATGCCGCGCCGGTGCGCCCCCTCGCGCGTCGCCTGCACGGCCAGCCGCACGTTTTCCAGCACCGACAGATGCGGAAAGAGATTGGTGAGCTGAAAGGCCCGGCCCAGGCCCGCATGCGTGCGCGCCGAGGGCGACAGGCCATTGAGCGGCCGGCCGTCCAGCGACACCGTCCCGCTGCTGGCCTTGAGCTGGCCCGAGATCAGGTTGAAGTAAGTCGTTTTGCCTGCGCCATTGGGGCCGACGATGGCGGTGAGCGTGCCCGGCGCGAAGGCGCAGGACACAGCATTCACCGCCACGTGGCCGCCGAAGCGGATGGTGAGATCTCGGGTTTCCAGCATGTCTTTCTATTCAAATCACGCGTTCAGGGACAGGTGCCAATCACGTAGTAGTTGGCCGCTGTCTGCTTGAGCGTGGTGGTGACGAAGGTGTTCCACAGGCCCATGTTCTGGTTGGAGCCGTTGGCCAGTGCATAGCCGCCGCTCTGGTGGGCGCGGCCGGCCGTCGTGTGGGCATAGTTCGAGGCGGTGAAGCATTGCGGGGTCGTGCCGCCGCCGCCCAGTGTCGTGCCCGTCGCCGGCGTCGACAGCGCGCCCTCGGCGCTGGCCGAATCGACGGCGCCCACGGTCCAGCTGTAGCTGGTCGATGCGGCCAGGCCGGTGTCGTTGTAGCTGGTGCCGGTGACCAGGGCGCCATTGACCTTGTTGCTATTGCGGTAGACGTTGTAGCCGCTGGCACCGCTCACTGCGTTCCAGCTGAGCGTCATGCTGCTGCTGGTGGCGCCGGAGGTGGCCACGCCGGTCGGGGCCGGTAGCGCCGTCCCGCCACCGCCACCACTGCCGCTGCCGGAGGCGAGGTGATCCACCATGGCCTTGATCGCGGCCACCTGCGTGCCGGCGCGCTGGGCGAAGTTGGTGCCGTACCAGCCGATCCAGTCCCAGCAGCCATTGGGGTTGGCGAGCGATCCGCTGGCCGACGTGGCGTGGCTGGTGCTGTCGACCCGCGCCTGCGGGAACAGCACGATGATGCTGTTGGTGTCGGCCCAGCGCGTGTAGCCCGTGTTCTTGATGAACTTGTCGCCGACGGTGGCGTAGTTCTGCACGCAGCCGTGCAGGGCCACGTGGATCTTGCACACGGCGCCGGCGGCGCAGTTGGCCGGCACGTAGACCCAGCCGGTTGGCGACACGCCGGCATTGGTGGTGAAGGCCGCCTGGTTGAACTCGATGTAGTTGGCCGCGGACGGCGCATCGTTGCGCGGATTCAGCGGGCCGTAGAACTTGCTGAGCGCAGCCTTGGCGCCGTCATAACCGCAGTTGCTGATGTAAGGCGAGGCGCTGCTGCTGCAGGCGTTGTTGCCGGTGGCGTCGAAGTCGGTCGGGAACACGTGTGCCGTGCTGGCGCGCTTGGCGTACTCCAGGTTGGCGGCGGTGACGCCGTTGTTGCTGTACTGGGTCTGCAGCGCGTTCATCGGATTCGGGCCGACAGTGAAGTCGCTGTTGCCGACGAACATGTAGATCTTCTGGCCGGCGACGTTGGCCAGCGAATCGATGGCGGTGCCGCTCCAGTTGTTGAGATCGGCCTGCATGGTGCTCAGCATGCTGGCGCTGACCGTGGCGTTGTACATGCAGGCGGTGTAGTTGCTGTGGCCCGCGCACATGTAGGGCCCGCCCGCGAACACGCCCACGCCCTTGAAGGTGCCCGAGAAGGCGTAGCCGAGCTGGGTGGCCATGAAGCCGCCCCCGGACAGACCGGACACCGTCGTCTGGCTGGTGTCGACATTGAGCGCGGGCAACGGCACGGCCGCTTGCGCGGCAGGCGACGCAAGCGCGATGGCCGAGATGGCCAGGGCGAACCTAAGAATCGCTGACGAAATCCTCTTTCTCATGGCGTGTCTCCTCATTGTTTTCATTGCTCTGACGGCTGGGCGAGGCATGCGCCGCTGCGTCTAGCGCATGCGGCGGCGGAACCGGCCTCGCACCAGGGCGCGGCCGGCGTTTTCGGTCTGGATGTGTGAAGCGGCGCCGCACGGGCGCCGCGGCCCGATCAGCGCTTGTTCTTGATCGGGATGTTCATCTCTTCAGGCTTGATCTCGTGCACCAGTTCCGGCACGCCCCACGCGAAGGCCGGGTCGGCCTTGATGCGGAAGTGATACATGCTCTGCATCGCCTGGTGGTCTTCCTTGCGGAAGGTCATCTTGCCCTTGGGCGTGTCGAAGCTCATGCCTTCCATGGTGGCGATGAGCTTGTTGGTGTTGGTGTCGCCATTGGTCTTCTTCAGTGCGGTCACCAGCGCCATCGCGGCGCTGAAGCCACCGGCCGTGAAGAAGTCCGGTGGTGCCTTGAACTGCTTGTAGTGCGCGGCCACCATCGCCTCGTTCACCGGGTTCTTCGGGATGCCGAAGTAGTAGTAGGTGGCGCCTTCCATGCCCGGGAAGCGCTTGTAGGCGGTCATGGCCGGCAAGATGTTGCCGCCCGTGCCCACATCGATGTTGTAGCGCTTCTTCAGGTCGGCATCGGCCAGGGCGTTGAAGGGGTTCGAGGCGCCGGCCCACACCACGGCAATCACCTTGCGGCCCGGCTTGTCCTTCAGCGCATCGACCATGCGCTGGATGCCGGCCGTGAAGTCGGTGGTGGCCGGCGGCAGGTATTCCTCGTGGACGATCTTGGTCTTCTTCAGCGCGTCCTTGAAGGCCTTCACGCCGTCACGGCCGAAAGCGTAGTCCTGCGCCAGCATGGCCATCGAGATGTCGCTGGCGTCCGAGGCCACCGCGTTGCTGATGGCGTCCTGGCTGGAGTTGCGGCCAGTGCGGAAGATGTATTTGTTCCACTTGTCGCCGGTGATCGAATCCGCCACCGCGGGCTCGACCAAGAGGATCTTCTTGTATTCCTCGGCCACCGGCAGCAGCGCCAGCGCCACGCCGGAAGACGTCGGGCCGATGGCCAACGCGGCCTTGTCGTCGGAGTAGGCCGCGGCCAGCAGCGACTTGCCCAGGTCGGGCTTGCCCTGGTCGTCCTTCTCGATGATCTCGATCTTCTTGCCGCCCACCATCATGGTGCCGCCGGTGGCGTAGTCCAGGCCCATCATCAGGCCGGTCTGGGTCTGCTTGCCGTAGGCTTCCAGCGGACCGGTCTTGCTGTAGATGTGCGCGACCTTGATGACGTCGGACTGGGCCCAGGCGGGCACGCTGAGGGCCGATGCGGCGATGGCGCCCAGGGCGGCGGCGGCCACGAGATAGCGACGATGCATTGCTCTGTCTCCTTTTTGGTGATGGCTGAATATTGCACAGTTCGTGCCAGCTTTCCTGCCCTTGCATCCAAAGGACTTTCCCGAGTTTTTCCCTCGAAGAGGACAAAATTCAAACATCGTCATTGCCTGCCGTTCAAGCAATTGATCGCTTTTTATACAGGGTTTACCAGACGGTCGTACAAGGTCGCGCGCGAGATGCCCAACAGGCGCGAGCTGGCCAGCTTATTGCCGCCGGTGGCGGCCAGCGCGGCGGCGATGGCGCGCTGCTCCAGCTCGGCGATCTGATCCTGAAGCGGGCGCAGCAGCGCCGCGGCACGCGCCGCCTCGTCGGGCACCGATGCGTTGTCGTGCGGCGGAGCCGCGGCCTCGATGCGCTCCACGCCCGACTCGCGCATCAGGCGCTCCAACTCCACCGCATCGACGCGCTGCGAATCGCTGCGCATGGCCACCTGCTCCAGCACGTTGCGCAGCTCGCGGATGTTGCCGCGCCAGTGCTGGCCGGCCAGCAGCGCCAGCGCGTCGGGCGTGAGCTCGGGCGGCGCCTCGCCGCTGCGCAGTGCCATGTCCTCGCCCAGCACCTCGACCAGCGCCGGGATGTCGGCGCGCCGATCGCGCAACGGCGGCACGCGCAGCGGCAGCACGTTCAGGCGGTAGTAGAGGTCTTCGCGAAAGCGCCCTTCGCGCACCAGCGCCGTCAGGTCGCGCGAGGTGGCCGCGATCAGGCGCGCATCGAAGGGCACCAGCTTGTTGGAGCCCAGCGGCTCGATCTCGCCTTCCTGCAAGGCGCGCAAGAGCTTGGCCTGCAGGCCCAAGGGCATGTCGCCGATCTCGTCCAGAAACAGGGTGCCGCCGTCGGCCAGCTTGAACTTGCCTTCGCGTCCCTTGCGGTCGGCGCCGGTGAAGGCGCCGGGCGCCACGCCGAAGAACTCGGCTTCGAGCAAGGTATCGGGCACGGCCGCGATGTTGACGCTGACGAACTGGCCATTGGCCCGCGAGGACGCCGCATGGATCGCATGCGCCAGCAGTTCCTTGCCGGTGCCGGTCTCGCCCAGCAGCAGCACCGGGCTGTTGGACTGCGCCGCGCGCCGCGCATGGCGCTTGATCTCCACCGCCGCCGGGCTGCTGCCGATGAAGCTGGCAAAGGTGTACTTGGAGCGCCGCTGGCCGTCGGCCGCGTGCTTGAACAAGGGGTTGTTGCGCTGGCTGGCCAGCTCGCGCCGCGCGTCGTCCAGATCGCGCTGAAGCAATGCGAACTTGTTGATGAGCGGTGCCAGCGTCGTCTGCGGCTGGTCGAACAGCACGATGCCGATGGCGCCGATCACCGGGCCCAGCTTGCCGCTCTCCCCGCCCTCGCCTTCGTGCAGCGGGATGCGGCTGACGACGAAAGTGCCGGCCTTGTTGGTGAGGAGGTCGATCAGGATCGGTTCGCCGCTTTCCAGCACCTGCCGCATCATGGTGTTGGGGATCACGTCCTCCACCATGTGGCCCAGGAACTCGTCCTCCGAATTGAAGCCCAGCGCCGGCAGAAAGCGCTTGTAGCCCTCGTTCATCCAGACGATGCGGCCGCTGCGGTCGACCAGGAACATGCCCTGGCTGATGCTGGAGAACAGCTGGAACATCGAGCGCGCGGCAAGCGACAGGATGCCGTCGGCGTCGAGGGGGAGCGCGGGGGATGCGGCAGGAGCTGGCATGGTTGCACGCATCGTAGCGGGGCTGCGAGTCGGGCATCAATGCGCGTCGAACGACTCATCAATGTTGATGACAGGGCTTCGCGAAAACAGGTGGCCCAACTTGCTATGCTCCGCGCCTTGAGCGCAAGCCAGCCCACCGAGCCACGCGACGCGCCCGAACCCGGACCGGCCCCGGCCTTTTTCTTGGTTGCCGGTCCAGCAAACCCCGCCACGAGCGGCAGACCTGGACACCATGCCGAAACGACGCCTCTCCGCGCTCCTTTGCCTGAGCGCACCCCTGCTGTTGCTGACAGCCTGCGCCACCCGCCCGCCGGAAAAGGCGCCCGACCCCACCCCCGCGCAATGGCATGTGCCGCTGCCGCACAGCGGCTCTCCGGTGCTGATGGCGCAATGGTGGCGCCGGCTCGATGATCCGCTGCTGGTGGCTTTGATCGACTCGGCCCAGTCGGTGAGCCCGAGCATCGCCAGCGCCGCCGCGCGCATCGCCGATGCCCGCGCCAGCCGGGTGGCGGCCGGCGCCGCGCTGGTGCCCAACCTCAACGGCAACCTGCAGGCCAGCCGCGGCAACACGGCCGCCGCCGCCGCGCCCAACACGCCCCTGACGCCGATCACCACCTTGCAGGCCGGGCTGTCGTCAAGCTGGGAGATCGACCTCTTCGGCGGCCTGTCCGCCAGCCGCGACGCGGCCCAGGCCCAGCTCGACGGCGCCAGTGCCAATTGGCACGCAGCGCGCGTGTCGGTGGCGGCGGACACCGCGCTCAACTACTTCGACGAGCGCGCCTGCCAGCGCGAGCTGCAGGTGAGCTTGTCTGACTCGCGCTCGCGCAACGAGACGGCGCGCCTGACCGATCTGGCCGCCAAAGCCGGCTTCCAGGCCCCGGCCGATGCGGCGCGTGCGCGCGCCAGCGCGTCCGACGGCGCCTCGCGCCTGACCCAGCAACGCGCCCAGTGCACGCTGCTGCGCAAGGCGCTGGTGGCGCTGACCGGGCTGGACGCCGCCGCGCTCGATGCCAAGCTGGATGCCGTCCCGCTGGAGCCGGCCCTGCCGGCGGTGAACGCGATCGAGGCGGTGCCCGCCGCCGCCCTCGCCCAGCGCCCGGACGTCTACGCGGCCGAGCGCGCTGTCGCCGCAGCCAGCGCCGAGGCGGGCGCCGCCGAGGCCCGGCGCTATCCGCGCCTGAGCCTCACCGGCTCCATCGCCGCCCTGCAGTTCCGCATGGGCGACTTCCGCCAGAACCTCGACACCTGGAGCATCGGCCCGTTGCTCCTGGAAGTGCCGATCTTCGACGCCGGCACCCGCGCCGCCAACGCCGAAGCGGCAGGCGTGCGCTACGACGAGGCGGCCTCGCGATACCGCGCCACCGTGCGCCAGGCGGTGCGCGAGGTCGAGTCGGCGCTGGTCACCCTGCAAAGCACCAACGACCGCTTTGCCGACGCCACCGACGCCGTGCGCAACTTCCAGAGCTCCTTCGACGCCACCCAGGCGCGCTACGACACCGGACTGGCCAGCCTGTTCGAGCTGGAGGATTCGCGGCGCTCGCTGTTCGTGTCGCAAACCAACCTGGTCGGCCTGCAGCGCGCCCGCGCCGAAGCCTTCGTCACTCTCTATCGCGCCATGGGCGGCGGCTGGCAACGGCCCGACGCCGGCACCGCCGTCTCTTCTGCCGCAGCATCGACTTCGCCATGATCAAGAACATCAAACGCTCTCACCTGCTCGCCGCGCTCGCCCTGCTGGTCATCGTGGCGCTGGTCGCCTTCTTTGCCATGCGCCCCAAGGCCGGCGAGGGCCAGCCGCAAGATGCGGCGGAAAAAAAGCACGCCGCCGCACAGCGCCCTGCGCTGACGGTGACGGTGGCCAAGCCGGAAGACACCGAGCTCGTCATCGACCTGCCGGCCAACGGCAACATCGCCGCCTGGCAGGAAGCCAGCGTGGGCTCGGAAGCCAGCGGCCTGCGCCTGGCCGAGGTGCGGGTGAACGTTGGCGACGCGGTGAAGAAGGGCCAGCTTTTGGCCACCTTCTCCGGCGAAGCGGTGCAAGCCGACCTGGCGCAGGCCAAGGCTGCGCTGGTCGAGGCCCAGGCCACGGCTCACGACGCCGCGGGCAACGCCGCGCGTGCGCGCACCCTGCAGGCCACCGGCGCCCTGAGCCAGCAGCAGATCAACCAATACCAGACGGCCGAGCAGACCGCCAAGGCCAAGGTCGAAGCCGCCAAGGCAATGTTGGACGCGCAGCAGGTGCGCATCCAGAACACCCGCGTGCTGGCGCCGGACGATGGCGTGATCTCCTCGCGCACCGCCACCGTGGGCAGCGTGCTCGGGGCCGGCACCGAGCTGTTTCGGCTGATCCGCCAGGGCCGCCTGGAATGGCGCGCCGAGGTCACGGCCACCGAGCTGGGCCGCATCGCGGTGGGCACGCCGGCCGTGGTCACCGGCGCCAGCGGCGCCCAGGTGCGCGGTACCGTGCGCAGCGTGGCGCCGACGGTGGATTCGCAGACCCGCAACGCCCTGGTCTATGTGGACCTGCCCGGCGCCATGGGCGGCAAGTCCTCGCTCAAGGCCGGCATGTTCGCCAGCGGCGACTTCGAGCTGGGCCGCAACCAGGCCAAGACGGTGCCGCAGGCGTCCATCGTGCCGCGCGACGGCTTCAACCATGTGCTGGTCCTGCAGCCCGACCAGCGGGTGCAGGCGCTGAAGGTCGAAACCGGCCGCCGCGTCGGCGACCGCGTCGAGATCAAGACGCCCCTGCCGCAGGACGCCAGGGTGGTGGTGCAAGGCGCCGGCTTCCTGAACGACGGCGACCTGGTGCGCGTGGTGAATGCGCCCGCGGCCAACAACGGCAACGCCGTCAAGTAACAAGGAAGGAACCGCGCCATGAACGTCTCGGCCTGGTCCATACGCAACCCGATTCCGGCAGTGATGCTGTTCGTGCTGCTCAGCTTCGGCGGCTTCCTCTCCTTTTCGGCGATGAAGGTGCAGAACTTTCCGGACATCGACCTGCCCACGGTCACCGTCACGGCCGCCCTGCCCGGCGCCGCGCCTTCGCAGCTGGAAAACGACGTGGCGCGCAAGCTGGAGAATTCCATCGCCACCATCCAGGGCCTCAAGCACATCACGAGCAAGGTGCAGGACGGCGCTGCCAACCTGATCGTCGAGTTCCGCCTGGAAAAGCCGGTGCAGGAAGCGGTGGACGACGTGCGCTCGGCCGTGCAACGCGTGCGCGCCGACCTGCCGGCCGACCTGCGCGACCCGGTGGTGACCAAGCTGGACTTCGCCGCGCAGCCGGTGCTGGCCTTCACCATTTCGTCCTCGCGCATGGATGCGGAGGCGATGTCCTGGTACGTGGACAACGACATCAGCAAGATGCTCTTGACCATTCCCGGCGTGGGTGCGGTCAACCGCGTGGGCGGCGTCACCCGCCAGGTGCATATCGACCTGGACCCGGAACGCCTGCAGGCCCTGGGCGCCACCGCCGCCGACATCTCGCGCCAGCTGCGCATGATGCAGGTGGAAAGCGCGGGCGGCCGCACCGACCTGGGCGGCAGCGAGCAGCCGGTGCGCACCTTGGCCACGGTGGAGTCGGCCGACCAGTTGGCCAACATCCAGATTCCGCTCACGGACGGCCGGCGCATCCGGCTCGACCAGGTGGCGCGCATCAGCGACACCATTGCGCAGCCGCGCTCTGCCGCCCTGCTGGACGGCAAGCCGGTGGTGGGCTTCGAAGTGGCGCGCGCCCGCGGCGCCAGCGAGGTCGAGGTGGGCCGCGCCATCCAGAAGAAGCTGGACGAGTTGAAGGCCCAGCGCCCCGACATCCAGCTCACCGAGGCCTTCAACTTCGTCGACCCGGCCGAGGAAGAGTACGTCGGATCGCTGCACCTGCTGTATGAAGGCGCGATCCTGGCGGTGCTGGTGGTGTGGCTTTTTCTGCGCGACTGGCGCGCCACGCTGGTGTCGGCGGTGGCGCTGCCGATGTCGGTGATTCCGGCCTTCATCGGCATGTACCTCCTGGGCTTCTCGATCAACGTGGTGACGCTGCTGGCGCTCTCGCTGGTGATCGGCATCCTGGTGGACGATGCCATCGTCGAGGTGGAGAACATCGTGCGCCACCTGCGCATGGGCAAGACGCCCTTGCAGGCGGCGATGGAGGCGGCCGACGAGATCGGCCTGGCGGTGATCGCCACCACCTTCACGCTGATCGCCGTGTTTTTGCCCACCGCCTTCATGAGCGGCGTGGCCGGCAAGTTCTTCAAGCAGTTCGGCTGGACGGCATCGCTGGCCGTGTTCGCCTCGCTGGTGGTGGCGCGCATGCTGACGCCGATGATGGCCGCCTACATGCTCAAGCCGATCGTCACCGCGGAAGAGGAGCCGCGCTGGCTGAAGGCCTACATGTGGCTGGCGCAGTGGTGCACGCGGCACCGCTTCAAGACCATGGTGCTGGCCACCCTGTTCTTCTTCGGCTCGCTGGCGATGATCCCGCTGCTCAAGACCGGCTTCATCCCGCCCGACGACAACTCGCAGACGCAGGTGTACCTGCAGCTCGCGCCCGGCGCCACCCTGGCGCAGACGCAGGCGGCGGCCGAGGAGACGCGCCGGCGCGTGATGGCGGTGCCGCATGTGAAGAGCGTCTACACCACCATTGGCGGCGGCAGCGCCGGCGGCGACCCGTTTGCCAGCTTCGGCACGCCGGAAACGCGCAAGGCGACACTCACCATCCAGCTTGATCCGCGCGGCGACCGGCCGCGCAAGCAGGTCATCGAGAACGAGATCCGCAACGCCATGCAGACCATGCCCGGCGTGCGCAGCACCGTCGGCCTGGGCGGCTCGGGCGAGAAGTACATCCTGGTTCTGACCGGCGAGGACCCACAGGCGCTGTCGGCCGCCGCACGGGCGGTGGAAAAGGACCTGCGCACGATTCCCGGGCTGGGCAACATCACCTCCACCGCCAGCCTGGTGCGGCCCGAGATCGCCGTGCGGCCCGACTTCGCGCGCGCTGCCGACCTGGGCGTGACCAGCACCGCCATTGCCGAGACCTTGCGCGTGGCCACGCTGGGCGACTACGACCAGAACCTGCCCAAGCTCAACCTGGCACAGCGCCAGGTGCCGATCGTGGTCAAGCTGGAAGACTCGGCGCGCCAGAACCTGGGGCTGCTGGGCCGACTGGCCGTGCCAGGCGCGCGCGGACCGGTGATGCTGGGCCAGGTGGCGGCGCTGACGACCGAAGGCGGCCCCGCGGTGATCGACCGCTACGACCGCTCGCGCAACGTCAACTTCGAGATCGAGCTGTCGGGCGTGGGCCTTGGCGACGCCAAGATGGCGGTGGAGAAGCTGCCTTCCATCCTCAACCTGCCGCCCGGCGTGCGGGTGGCCGAGGTGGGCGATGCCGAGATGATGACCGAGCTGTTCACCAGCTTCGGCCTGGCGATGCTGACGGGCGTGCTGTGCATCTACATCGTGCTGGTGCTGCTGTTCAAAGACTTTTTGCATCCAATCACCATCCTGTGCGCGCTGCCGCTGGCCCTGGGCGGCGCCTTCGTCGGCCTGCTGGTGGCCGACAAGGCCTTTTCCATGCCCTCGCTGATCGGCCTGATCATGCTCATGGGCGTGGCCACGAAGAACTCCATCCTCTTGGTGGAGTACGCCATCGTGGCGCGGCGCGACCACGGCATGACGCGCCTGGAAGCTTTGCGCGACGCCTGTCACAAGCGCGCCCGCCCGATCATCATGACCACCCTGGCCATGGGCGCCGGCATGCTGCCGATTGCCATCGGCCTGGGCGCGGCGGATGCGAGCTTCCGCTCGCCGATGGCGGTGGCGGTGATCGGCGGCCTCATCACCTCCACCGTGCTGAGCCTTTTGGTGGTGCCGGCGGTGTTCACCTACATCGACGACATCCAGCACTGGTTGCGCCGCACCGCGCGCAAGTTGCGCGGGCAGACGCCAGATCCGCATATCGACGACGATTTGCGGGCATCCAGCGCAAGCTGAGGCACTGCAAGCGCCACGCCGTGGAACTGGCTTTGCCAGGCCGCTGGTGTGGCTGCCGATCGGCAGGCAAGGCTATGGCTCCTTGAGTCCCGAGCGGCTCACTCGAGCACAGCAAGTCCACGAATCGGGTTATCCTGCCCCTCACATCGACACACGGGAGTCGTGAGATGACCGATCCGACACCGCCGGTGGGGAATGCAGATTCCTCCATGCCGGCCGAAGAGCAGGCGATCCGGGAGCGGGTGCGCGAGCTGACCGCCCAGGTGCTTGCAGGCGGGAAGCTCGACACAGAAGGTGTCAAGGAAATCGTGCGCGCGATGAGCGGCGGCACCATCAAACCGCCACTGGACAGCACGCAGGCACGCGAGGCTTTCGCGCAGGCGCTGCGCGGCCTCGACCAGGCGCTGCAGACGTCTTCGCAAGCGGCGCACGAGGCGCTGGCGGCGCTCGCCTCACGCGGCAAGGACTTTTCCGACAACGACCTGAAGAACGCCTTCGCCGCCCTGCAGAAGTTGCAGGGCGACTTCGTCGCCGCCGCCAACCATATCGCCGATGCCACCACTGGGAACATCCGACGCGATCTCGTCGATCTCGCGCTGCACGCGCAGCGGGTCGGCGCTGACGCGAGCGTTGGCATCGCGCAGATGATGAGCGAGTTCGCCAACCGCATGAGCGACTCATATCGCGCGCGGACGGTCCCGGGCTTCGAGACAGTGCGCGAGTACGGCGCGAACATGACGCTATTCACCAGCGGGCTGCTTGCCGGTTTCGCCGACGCGTTGCGCCAGCAGGCGGAATCCAAGAAAGCGAAATAGGCCCACCCGTGCGTGAGACGCCGGTGAGCGTAGTGCGAGATCTGCCGCGCCTGCACGAGATCACCCTGGTGCTCATCCGGCACGGGCTCGGCGACCTCGTGCGCCGGCTCGGAGTCGCCTCGTTCCTCGAACGCACAGGCGCCATGTTTCATTGGGGTGAGGTGGCCCGCGGCACTCAGCTCGAGACGCAGCAGCGCCTGCGACTGGCCTTCGAGGAGCTCGGCCCCACCTTCATCAAGCTCGGCCAGATGCTGGCGACGCGCGAGGATCTGCTGCCACCCGAGTGGACCGAAGAACTAACGCGCCTGCACACCAGCGTCGCGCCCGTGCCGTTCGAAGAGATCCTGCCGGTCATCGAACGAGCGCTCGGCCGGCCGCCCTCCGAGGTATTCGTCGACCTTGAACGCGAACCTTCGGGTTCCGCATCGATCGCCCAGGTGCACCGTGCGCGGCTGCGCGACGGCCGCGAGGTCGTGCTGAAGGTTCGCCGTCCGGGCATCGAAGCCAAGATCGAGGCCGATGTGCGCCTGCTTGCGCACCTCGCGCGCGTCATCGAAAGCGAAGTCCCCGAGGCGCGCCGCTACCAGCCGACCCGCGTGGTCGAAGAATTTCGCCGCTCGCTGATGCGCGAGCTCGATCTTGCGCTCGAGGCGCGCAACATCGAGCGTTTTGCGCGCAACTTCCGGGACGAGCCTCACATCCTGATTCCGCAGGTCTTCATGCTGTGGACGAGCAATCTGATGAATGTCCAGGAGCACATCGACGGCACCTGCGGCGAAGACCATGCGGCGATCGAGCGTGCGGGGCTCGACGCGAAACAGCTCGCGCATCGGGGCGCCGAAGCAGTGCTCAAGATGATCCTGGTAGACGGATTCTTTCAAGCCGATCCGCACCCGGGCAACGTCATCTACCTGCCCGGCAACCGGCTCGCGTTGATCGACTTGGGCATGGTCGGACGGCTGTCGACGACACGTCGAAACCAGGTCATCGATCTGGTGTCAGGCATCGCACACCGCGACCACGAGCCCATCCTCGAAGTGCTGCTCGACTGGGCCGGCGAGGACGCGATCGACGAGGAGCTGCTGGCCGCTGATGTCGACGAACTCGTGACCGATTTCGCCGACCTGCCGCTGAAGGACATTCAGGTCGGCAGCCTCATCGCGCGCCTCACGGCGATCGTGCGCGAACACGGCATCGCGTTGCCGGCCGACCTGACGCTGATGTTCAAGGCGTTGATCACCCTCGAAGGGTCGGCGCGCAAATACGATCCGGACTTTCGCCTGGTTGATCGGCTCAAGCCGTTCGTCGACCGTGCGCTCGCGGCGCGCTACGCGCCTGCCGAGGTGGGGCGCCGTGGCGGCGCGAACCTCGGCCAGTTCATCGGCCTGCTCGGCTCGATGCCGCGCGACCTCGCGCGGCTGCTGAAAGACGCGCGCCGCGGCCGCCTGCGCATCGATCTCGATCTGAAGCGGCTCGACAACTTCGTCCGTAAGCTCGATAGCACAATCGATCGCATCACCATCGGCATCATGACCGCGTCGGTCGTCATCGGCTCATCGATTGTGATGACGGTCACCTCCGGCCCGAAACTGTTCGGCATCCCGATATTCGCGGTGCTCGGATCGTTCGGCTTTCTAATGGCGTTCGTCAACAGCGTCTGGATCATCGTCTCGATCTGGCGCTCGCATCGCGGCAGAGAGCGCTGAAGACCCGGGGCGGGCGAGCGGCAGGAACTGGGCCCGATTCCGACAATCGGCAGCATTCTGCCCCCACCCCGGGAGGGCTCACACCACTCGAATTGCGAGCGTTTCTTTCACCTCTTCCATCACCACGTAGCTGTTCGACTGCGCCGCCACCGGCAGCTTCTTGAGGATGTCGCCCAAGAGGCTGCGGTATTCCTCCATGCCGCGCAGCCGCGCCTTCACGAGATAGTCGAAGCCGCCGGACACCAGGTGGCATTCCTGCACCTCGGGCATCAGCAGCAGCTCGTCGCGCACCTTGTCGAAGACGTCGCCCGATTTGGAGGCGAGCGTGATCTCCACGAACACCAGCACCGTGCGCCCCAGCGCCGCCGGGTTCAGGCGTGCGTGATAGCCGGTGATGACGCCGGCCCGTTCCAGCCGCTTGACGCGCTCCGAGCAGGGCGACATCGACAGGCCGATGCGCTCGGCCAGCTCGGTGTTGGAGATGCGGCCATTGCTCTGGAGGATGTCCAGGATCTTGAGGTCGATGCGGTCGAGTTCGAGCATTTGCGGTCTTTGGCCCAACGGGGCGGCTTGCAGAAGAAATATTCACTGCTACATGCAATCATTTCAGAGAATTTTGCCGATCGCAATGGAAGAAACTCTGGAAATCACCAGACATACCCAGTACCACCCATGAAAGTCCTCGTTCTCGGCGGCGGCGTGATCGGCACCACAACGGCCTACTACCTGGCGCGCGCTGGCGCCGAAGTGACCGTGCTGGATCGGCAGGACGGTGTGGCGGAAGAAACATCGTTTGGCAATGCCGGCCAGGTTTCGCCGGGCTACTCCACACCCTGGGCCGCGCCCGGCATTCCGCTGAAGGCGCTCAAGTGGATGCTGCAACCCAAGCATGCCCCGCTGGCCGTGCGGCCCGACGGCACGCTGTTCCAGCTGCGCTGGATGGCGCAGATGCTGCGCAACTGCGGGAGCGAGCGTTACGCCGTCAACAAGGAACGCATGATGCGCGTGGCCGAGTACAGCCGCCGCTGCCTTCAGCAGCTGCGCCAGGACACCGGCATCGGCTATGAAGAACGCACCGGCGGCACGCTGCAGCTGTTTCGCACCCAGGCGCAAGTCGACGCGGCGCAGCGCGACATCGCGGTGCTGGAAGCGTGCGGCGTGCCTTATGAAATGCTCACGCCCGAGCAGCTGGCCGGGGTGGAGCCCGCGCTGGCCCAGGCCAGGGACCGCCTGACAGGCGGCCTGCGCCTGCCCAAGGACGAGACCGGCGACTGCCACCTCTTCACGCGCTCGCTGGCGCAACTGGCGGCCGAGCAGCTGGGCGTGCAGTTCCGCTTCGACACCAAGGTGGACGAGCTGCTGCTCGACGACGGGCGCATCGGCGGCGTGCGCGTGGGCCAGGAGGTGCTCAAGGCCGACCGCTACGTGCTGGCCTTCGGCAGCTATTCGCGCCAGGCCCTGTCGGCCCTGGGCCTCGACATCCCGGTGTACCCGGTCAAGGGCTATTCGCTGACGGTGCCGCTGGTCAACCCCGAGCTGGCGCCCCGCTCCACGGTGCTGGACGAGACCTACAAGATCGCGGTGACGCGCTTCGATGACCGCATTCGCGTGGGCGGCATGGCCGAGCTGGCCGGCTTCGACCTGCGCCTGGATCCGCGCCGCCGCGCCACCCTGGAGATGGTGGTGCAAGACCTGTTCCCCGGCGGCGACGTGGCCCGCGCCAGCTTCTGGACCGGCCTGCGCCCGATGACGCCGGACGGCACGCCGATCGTCGGCGCCACGCCCTTTTCGAACCTGTATCTCAACACCGGCCACGGCACCTTGGGCTGGACCATGGCCTGCGGCTCCGGCAAGCTGGTGGCCGACATGATGACCGGCCGTCATCCCGAGATCAGCATCGAGGGCCTGGCCATGAGCCGCTACGCCCGGGCACCGCGCTCGCGCATGGGCGGCGGCCAGCGCCCGGCCGTTGGCGCCGGCGCCTGAACGAACGCCGGTTGTCGCGGGCAGGCACAGCGTGCGTTCACGCGTGCTGCACAAGGGCTTGTATCTGGCTGAGAATGCGCGCCATGACGTCCAAGCCCTTCGCCCTCTTGATCGGAACCGCGCTGTGCAGCGCCAGCCTTCTGGCTGCCGCCCAGGGACAGCCGCAGCAGCTGACGCCGCAGCAGCGCTACGAAAGGCAGATCGCCTACTGCAACAGCGGCAAGCTGCCCGACCCGGCCCGCAATGCCTGCGTGCGCGACGCCGGCCTGGCTCTGGACCGCGCCGATGGGCCGCCACGCGACGTGCCAACCACCTCGGAAGACGGACGCGCCACCATCATCAGCCCGGCCGGTCTGCCGCCACCCAACAGCGGATCGGACGGCGTCACGTCGAAGGACGGGCGGGCGACGATCGTGTTGCCGGCGGATCAGAAGTAGCGCTGAAGCTGTGTTCTTGACGACAGCGGCGTCCGCCCGGCATGCGCTGCCCGCTGTCGGCCTTCGCTGTGCCGGTCGCTTCGCGACTGCCCTGCGCTGCTCGCGAGCCCAGCCCCGCGGCAGAACTCACTGCGCGAGCTGCGCTCGCTCCGTTCAAACAGCTGCCGCAAGCTAGATGTTGAAGCACGCGTGTCCTTCGGCACGCGTGCGGGCCGGGCCCACTGCGCTGCTCGGCGGCCCAGAGGCGGCCGCCAGCGGGCAGCGCATGCCGGGCTCCGGGGGGTGATCAACGGCCGCGCTTGCCGCGACCGTTTGGGGGGCGTTCAACCCCAACTTGTCACGTCGGCGGGCGGTGTGTGCCGGGGGCCGCCTCTGTGTCGCCGAAGCGCGCAGCGACTCGCGGAAAAAGGGCCGCGCACTGTTTGAGTGGAGCGAGTTTGCGCGGACCCCACGAGGCGCGAGCACTGCAGGGCAGCCCGAAGGGCCGACACAGCGAAGGCCTCCGGCACACACCGCCCGCCGACGCGCCCGGCAACTCACAACCGACAACCCGCGAACGCAAAAAACTCAAGCAGCCAGCTGCAAAGCCTTCCTCGCCCCCAGCCTCTTCGCCAAGCGCGGCAGCACCAGCACGCCGACGATGATGGCGATCAGCACGATCGACATCGGCCGCTGGAAGAACACCGCCGCGCTGCCCTCGCCGATCGACATGGCGTTGCGCAGCTGCGCTTCGGCCAAGGGGCCGAGGATCATGCCCACCACCACCGGTGCCGTCGGGAAGTCGAAGCGGCGCATCAGCACGCCCAGCACGCCGATGCCGTACAGCAGGTACAAATCGAAGGCGCTCTGGCGCATGCCGTAGGCACCCACCGTGGCGAAGATCAGGATGCCGGCGTAGAGCTGCGGCTTGGGGATCTTCAGCAACTTCACCCACAGGCCCACCATCGGCAGGTTCAGCACCAGCAGCATCACGTTGCCGATGTAGAGCGAGGCGATCAGCGCCCACACCAGCGCGGCCGAGGTGGTGAACAGCTGCGGCCCCGGCTGGATGCCGTAGTTCTGGAACGCGCCCAGCAGGATGGCCGTGGTGTTCGAGGTGGGAATGCCCAGGGTCAACAGCGGAATCAGCGCCGCCGTCACCGAGGCGTTGTTGGCCGCCTCGGGGCCGGCCACGCCTTCGATCGCGCCCTTGGTGCCGAACTCGGCCCTGATCTCCGGGTCCTTGGCCGCCTTCTTCTCGGTGGCATAGCTCAGGAAGGTCGGGATCTCGGTGCCGCCGGCCGGAATGCAGCCAAAAGGCAGGCCGATGGCGGTGCCGCGCAGCCAGGCCGGGATCGAACGACGCCAGTCGCGCCGGGTCATGTGCACGCGGCTGAGCCTGTTCTCGCTCTCCGCAGTCTTGCCTTCGTACAGCACGGCATAAAGCACTTCGGCCACCGCGAACAGGCCCACCGCCACCAGCACGATCTCGATGCCGTCCAGCAGTTCGGGCATGCCGCCGGTGTAGCGGCCCTGGCCCGAGATCTGGTCCAGGCCCACGCAGCCGATGGCCAGGCCGCCGAACAGCGCCGTCATGCCGCGCAGGGTGCTCTTGCCCAGCACCGCGCTCACCGTGGTGAAGGCCAGCAGCATCAGGAGGAAGTACTCGGGCGGGCCGAGCCTGACCGCGAACTCCGCCACGTAGGGCGCGAACAGGGTGACGATCACCGTGGCGATGGTGCCGGCCACGAAGGAGCCGATGGCCGCGCTGGCCAGCGCCGCGCCGGCGCGGCCGCTCTTGGCCATCTTGTTGCCTTCCATGGCCGTCACCATGGTGGCCGTCTCGCCGGGCGTGTTCAGCAGGATCGAGGTGGTCGAGCCGCCGTACATCGCGCCGTAATAGATGCCCGAGAAGAAGATCATCGAGGCCGTCACGTCGACCTTGGCGGTGATGGGCAGCAGCATCGCCACCGCCACCGCCGGGCCGATGCCGGGCAGCACGCCCACCGCCGTGCCCAGGGCGCAGCCCACCAGGCACCAGATCAGATTGGCCGGCGTCACCGCCGCCGCGAAGCCCTGCAAGAGCGCGTTGAGGATGTCCATGGTTGGGTCTTCCCTTTTTCTCTTGGCGGCCGCTCAGAGCCAGCCGGTGCCGGTGAGGCCCGGCAGGTTGATGGCCAGGAACTTGGTGAACATCCAGTACACCGGCGCGGAAATCACCAGGCCGGTGAAGGTGTCGGTGAGCCAGGTGCGCGGCTGGTTCGCGCCCGCCTGGCCGCCGGCGCGGCGCAGGCCCTGCACCGCCAGCAGGTAGCACAGGGTGCAGCTCAGCACGAAGCCGATGATGGTGATCAGCGCCGCATTGAGCAGCAGGCCGGCCGAGACCCAGACGAAGCCCGACCAGTAGCCGTGCGTCGAGCCGGTGGGTTCATCGAGCTGGCGAAAGCCACCGGTGCGTACTTCCCACAAGATCCACAGCCCGCAGATCATGAGCGTGCCCGACACCAGCCAGGGCAGGAAGTTGGGGCCGACGCCGCCGTAGCCCGCCTGGGAAGAAATGTCGATGGCGCCCCAGGCCAGCGCTGCACCGATCAGCAGCACGCCCAGGCCCACCAGCATCTGCGGCCACCGGGCCCGGGAAGACGGCGCGCCTGGATCCGGCGACGGCTCATGTGCTTGCGTTGCAGTCATGGTGTCACACCCCTTGTGTGTTGTTGTCTGTCTATGTTTGCTACGAAAAAAAAGCACGCCGACCGGACGTGCCTGATGAATTGCGCCGCCCGGCGGGCCCCTTAGACCATGCCGGACTTGACCATGGTCGCGCGCAAGCTGGCGAATTCGTCATCGACGAACTTGGCGAACGCATCGCCTGACAGGACGGCCGGCGTCCAGTCGTTCTTCTTCATGGCCTCGTTCCAGGCCGGGGTCTTGAGCGCGGCCAGCACCAGGTCGGTAAGCGCCTTGCGCTGCTCGGCGCTGATGCCGGGCGCGCCGTACACGCCGCGCCAGTTGCCGATCTCGACATTGATGCCCTGCTCTTTCAGCGTGGGCACATCGATGCCGGGCAGACGCGTGGCGGAGGTGACGGCGATGGCCCTCATCTTGCCGGTCTTGATGTACTCGGCGAATTCGCTGTAGCCCGAGCCGCCCACCGTGACGTTGCCGCCCAGGATGGCTGCAGTGGCCTCGCCGCCTCCGCGGAAGGCCACGTAGTTGATCTTGGCCGGATCGGCGCCGACTTCGCGCGCGATCATGGCCGCGGCGATGTGTTCGGTGGAGCCGCGCGAACCGCCGCCCCACTTGACGCTGCCCGGGTCCTTCTTGAGCTGCTCGACCACGTCCTTCATGGTCTTGAAGGGCGAGTTGGCCGGCAGCACGAAGACGTTGTATTCGCTGGTCAGGCGCGCGATCGGCGTGGCCTGCGTGAGGCTCACCGGCGGCTTGCCGGTGATGATGCCGCCCACCATCACGGCGCCCATCACCATCAGTGCATTCGGGTCACCCTTGGAACCGTTGACGAACTGCGCCAGGCCCAGCGCGCCGGCGGCGCCGCCCTTGTTCTCGTAGCTGACCGAGTCGGTCATTTTCGTTTCGGACAAGGCCTTGCCCAGCGCACGGCCGGTGGTGTCCCAGCCACCGCCCGGATTGGCGGGGATCATCATCTTGATGTTGGCGCCGGCCCAGGCCGACAGCGGGAGCGCACCGGTGGCTGCAAGAGCCGCCAGGGACTTCAGAAAGGTATCGCGACGCATGAGGTCTCCTGTTCTTGGAAGCAATCTGATGTCATCGAAGCTCGATGAACGTGGCTATCATGCGCGCCCCGGCTGTCAATTGGCTGTCTGGCGGACTGGGGAAAACACCGAACACCACCACCATGAAGCTGCTGCTCGTCGAAGACGACAAGGCCATGCAAACCACCCTGCAGCGCACGCTGGGCCGCCGCATGATCGACGTGCGCGTGTGCGGCGACGGCGCGCAGGCGCTGGAGCAATGGCGCGCGCTGCAGCCCGACGTGGTGGCGCTGGACCTGAGCCTGCCCAACCTCGATGGCCTGCAGGTGCTCAGCCAGGCGCGCGCCGCCGGATTGACCACGCCGGTGCTGCTGCTCACCGCGCGCGGCACCGTGGGCGACCGCATCGTGGGCCTGAATGCCGGCGCCGACGACTACCTGCCCAAGCCCTTCGACCTGGACGAGTTGGAAGCGCGCATCCGCGCGCTGCGCCGCCGCCATCAGAAGTCCGACGCCGAAGCCGCCCCCATCGGCCTGCCGGAAGTGGGCGGCCTGCGCGCCGACCCGGCCAGCGGCGCCATCTACCACCGCGGCGACGTGCTGGACCTGACGCCGCGGGAATCTGCCCTGTTGAAGGCGCTGATGGCCAAGCCCGGCCACGCAGTGACCAAGGAGCGGCTGTTCGAGCTGGTCTTTCCGGGCGAATCCGATGTGCAGTACGAAGCCGTGGAAGTGGTGGTCTACCGCCTTCGCAAGAAGCTGGCCGGCACCGGCGCGGCGCTGATGACCTTGCGCGGCCTGGGCTACCTGCTGCGCGAAGAAGAACAAGACAAAGAAAGTTAGCTTGCAGCCGAAGACGACGATGCCGATGACCAAGCCGGGCAATGCCAGCCTTCGGCGCACGCTGCTGATCGGCATCCTGGGTCCGATTGCCCTGTTCATCGTCATCAACAGCGTGAGCCTGTACCGCCAGAGCCTGGTGGCCGCCACCATCGCCTACGACCGCACCCTGCTGGCCTCGGCCAAGACCATCGGCGAGCAACTCGACGTGGTGGGCTTCGACGAGGCCGCGCAACTGCGCGCCACCGTGCCCTATGCGGCGATGGAGGCCTTCGAGGCCGACACGCAAAGCCGCATGTACTACCGCGTCTCGACCCTGGACGGCACGCTGATCTCCGGCTTCGACGAGCTGGCGCCCTGGCGCGGCCAGATCCCGCAGCGCCCGCCCTACGCCGCGCTGGTCGACTTCTACGACGGCGACTTCCGCGAGCAGCCGGTGCGCATCGCCGTGCTGCTGCAGCCGGTGGCCAGCGCCAACGGCCGCGGCATGGCCGTGGTGCAGGTCGCCGAGACGCTGGAGCTGCGCGAGACGCTGGCGCGCAAGCTGCTCATCGACATGCTGTGGCGCCAACTGCTGCTGATGGGGGTGGTGGCCGGCGTCACGGTGATGGTGGTGCAGCGCGCCACCCGGCCGGTGCGCGAGCTGGGCCAGGCGATCGAGGCGCGCGAAGCCGACGACCTGTCGCCCATCGACGCACCGGATGCGCCGCGCGAGCTGCGCCCGCTGATCGACGCCACCACCGCGGTGATGGGCCGGCTGCAAGGCCTCCTGGACCACCAGAAGCGCTTCGTGCGCGACAGCGCCCACCAGTTGCGCACGCCGCTGGCGGTGCTCAAGGCCCAGGTGCAATCGGCGCGGCGCGGCGACGTGCCGGCCGAGCAGGCGCTGACGGAGATCAACGCCACGGTGGACCGCGCCACCTTGCTGGCCAACCAGATGCTGTCGCTGGCCAAGGTGGAGCAGCTGCGCCAGCGGCCCGAATCGGTCACGCTCGACTTCGCCCAGGTGCTGCGCGGCATTGCGCTCGATTTGTCGCCGCTGATGGCGGACAAGGCGCTGGACGTCGGCATCGACACCGAGGCGGCGCCCGTGCATGCGCACCAGTGGATGCTGGGCGAGCTGGCGCGCAACCTGATTCACAACGCGATCAAGCACAGCCCCCACGGCGGCCAGCTGGCCATCGACCTGCGCACGCAGGGCGGCATGGCGGTGCTGACCGTGCGCGACGACGGCCCCGGCATTTCGGGCGAGTTGCGCCAACGACTTTTTGCACCTTTTGCGGCTGGCGACGTTGCCAAGGGCTCCGGGCTGGGCCTCGCGATCTGCAAGGAGATCGTGATGGCGCTAGGCGGCACGCTGACCTTGGACAATCGCCCCGCCGGCGGCCTGGATGCCACCGCACGCCTGCCGCTGGAAGGAGAACAATAGCCCTCATGGAAAGACTGCGCATCGACAAGTGGCTGTGGGCCGCGCGCTTCTACAAGACCCGCTCGCTGGCGGCCGACGAGATCGGCAAGCACCGGGTGCAGGTCAACGGCGACGTGGCCAAGGCCTCGCGCGAAGTGAAGGCCGGCGACACGGTGACGTTGCGCCAGGGCGCGGTGGAAAGAACCGTGCTCGTGCGTGGCCTCAGCGGCCAGCGCGGGCCGGCGCCGGTCGCGCAACAGCTGTACGAGGAAACCGCCGAGAGCCTGGCAGCACAGGCGGCGGCGCGCGAGCAACGGCGGCTTGGGGGCAGCGAGCCGGCGCTGGCGATCGAGCAGGGGCGCCCGACCAAGCGGCAGCGCCGGCAGCTGGATGATCACGCTTCGGGCGGGTGGGGTTCGCGCTGGAGCGCCAGTGTGGACGATGAGGACGACTCGGATTGAATCGGCTTGATCGATCAAGAAACAAGCCCTAGCCTCCATCCTTCCAACAAGAAGGTGCAACAAGAAGGTGCAACAAGAAGATGGCCAGCTTCAAACCCTACCGCGTCAGCAGCAACGGCAAGTTCAAGCTCTCCAAGATCGACCCCGGCGACATCCCCTTCGCGCAGGGCAGCGAGGACCAGCAGCGCGAACAGCTGACCGAACTCGCGATCGAGCTCGACAAGCTGCAGAACCGCCTGCATGCTGAAGGACGGCGCAAGGTGCTGCTGGTGCTGCAAGGCATGGACACCAGCGGCAAGGACGGCACCATCCGCTGGGTGTTCTCGCGCACGTCGCCGCTGGGCGTGCGGGTGATTCCGTTCAAGGTGCCCAGCGAGCTGGAGCGCGCGCACGACTTCCTTTGGCGCTGCCACGCGGTGGTGCCGGGCAGCGGCCAGCTGATGATCTGGAACCGCAGCCACTACGAGGACGTGCTGGTGCCCGTGGTCGAGGAACTGATCGACAAGAAGGAAACCCAGCGCCGCTATCGGCAGATCAACGACTTCGAACGCCTGCTGGTGGAGACCGGAACCACCGTCATCAAGTGCATGCTGCACATCAGCAGCGAAGAGCAGCGCACCCGCCTGCAGGAGCGCATCGACACGCCCGGCAAGCAATGGAAGTTCTCGCGCGGCGACCTGGCGGTGCGCCTCAAGTGGGACGCCTACCAGACCGCCTATGAAAAGGCGCTGGCGGCCACCTCGACCGAGCATGCGCCCTGGCACGTGATTCCGGCCAACAGCAAAACGCATCGCAACCTGATGATCGCCCAGCTCCTCGTGCGCAGCCTGAAGGACATGAAGCTGCAGCTGCCGCCGGCCGATCCGGCGCTCGAGGGGCTGGTCGTCACTTGAGCGCCGGGTAACAAGGTCACAATGAATGTGAACTTTTACCTTCTTTTTGGAGCATCATGAATCTATAACCAAAGTATTCAACGACGCTCCGGAGTTCACACATGTCCATTCGACGCATGGGTCTGACCGTGGAGCGGCCCCAAGACGGCCGCTATTTTTGGGTGATTCACGAGGACGTCCAGTGCGACGGCCACTACGAAACCCTCGAGCGGGCACCGCGGGCCTGCGCCAGTTATGCCGAAGCCCTGGCCGACGGCTACGGCATCCTGCAGCGCATCAACGGGCGCAAGACCGGCCTGTACCAGCTGCGCAGCCCCTCGGCCTGAGGCTTGGGCCCCACGGGCCCCGTCGTGCAAGGTTGTAAGGTCCGCGCTCTCCACCCCCACATGGAAAAGAAGAAGAGCGAATGGCGGACTACGAGCTTCATTACTGGCCCGGCATCCAAGGCCGCGGCGAATTCGTGCGGCTGGCGCTGGAAGCGACCGGCACCCCCTATCTGGACGTGGCGCGCGATGCGCCCTCTCACGACGGCGGCGGCGAGGCGGCACTGATCCGCCGGCTGCGCGACCCGGCCAACCCCACGCCCTCCTTCGCCCCGCCCTTCCTGGTGCACGGCGACATCGTCATCGGCCAGACCGCCGCCATCCTGCTTTATCTGGGGCCGCGCCTGGACTTGGCCGGGCGCAACGAGCGCGAGGCCCTGTGGGCCCACCAGCTGCAGCTGACCATCGCGGATGCTGTCGCGGAAGCGCATGACACGCATCACCCGATCTCGGTCCTGCTCTACTACGAGGACCAGAAGGACACCGCCCTGCTGCGCGCCAAGGACTTCCGCGAGCATCGCGTTCCCAAGTACCTGGGCTGGTTCGAAGAGGTGCTGCAACGCAACCCGGCGGGCGACACGCATCTGGTGGGCGAGCGCCTGAGCTATGCCGATCTCTCGCTGTTCCAGTTGGTCGAAGGCCTGCGCCATGCCTTTCCCAAGTCCGCCGCACGTGCGCTGGCCGACACGCCGGCGGTGGTCAAGCTGCACGACAACGTGCGGCGCCGCCAGCGCATCCGGGACTACCTGCACAGCCCGCGGCGCATCGGCTTCAACGAGGACGGAATCTTCAGGCGTTATCCGGAACTGGACGGCGAGTAAAACGCCGCTCGATGGCCGCGCGCATGTCCGCCGGCACCTCGACCGCCTGATGGCTTTGCAGCGAAGTGCTGACCAGCACCTGCCGCATCTGCATGCGCAGCTCGCCGTCCTGCGCGCCGGTGCAGCGTGCGTTCAAGGTGATGGAGCGGCTGCCCAGCCGTTCCACTGCCAGCGACAGCACGACCCGGTCGCCCATCTGGCTGACGGCGCGAAAATCCGCCTCCAGCCGCACCGTGGGCAAGCCGACGCCGCGCTCGATCACCAGCCGGCGAAAGCCGATGCCCAGGCCCTCGTCCACCCAGTCTTCCACCAGGCCATTGAACATCACGAAGTACTGCGGATAAAAGACGATGCCGGCCGGGTCGCAGTCGGAAAAGCGGATCAGCCGCTCGCGCGAGAAGCTGGCGCCGTTCGCTTCCTGCGCGCTCACATCACCTCCCCGCCCGACACCGAGATCGACTGGCCGTTGATGGACGCCGCCGCCGCGCCGCACAGCCAGCGCACCGCGTCGGCCACCTCGGCCGGCTGCACCACACGCTGCTGTGGGTTGCCGGCCGAGAACTCGGCCAGTGCTTCTTCTGCGCTGCGGCCGGTCTTGGCCACCACGTTGGCGATGCTGTCCTGCAGGATGTCGGTGTCGGTGTAGCCCGGGCACACCGCGTTGACGGTCACGCCCTTTCTGGCCACCTCCAGCGCCAGCGCGCGGGTGAGGCCGACCACGCCATGCTTGGCCGCCACGTAGGCGCTGACGTAGGGGTAGCCCTTTTGCCCGGCCGTGCTGGCGATGTTCACGATGCGGCCCCAACCGGCCTGCAGCATGTCCGGCAGCGCGGCCTGCGCGCACAGAAAGCTCCCGGTGAGGTTGACGCCGAGCATGCGTTGCCATAGCGCGAGCGAGGTCTTGTGAAAGGGCGCGCTCTCGGCCTGGCCGGCGTTGTTCACCAGGATGGCGATGGGGCCCAGCGCCGCGCGGGCCTGCGCGAAGGCGGCCGTGACCGATTCGGCATCTGCAACGTCGGCGACGACCACCGCATGGCCGGTGCCCGGCAAGGTATCGGCCAGTTGCTGCAGGGCGTCGCGCCGTCGGCCCAGCAGGCTCAGCCTGGCGCCTTCGGAGGCCAGGGCGCGGGCAATTTCCGCACCGATGCCGCGGGCGGCGCCGGTGATCAGGGCGTGGCGGCCCTCGAGGGGCTTCTTCAGTTCATCAGTCGTCGTCATTCAGTCATCCTCTGGCCGCGCGCCGGCCGGCCTGCGTGGCCGCCGGCATGCGGTCCCAGGCGCTGGGCGTAATGCCGCGTTCGCGCAGCTTGTATTTCTGGATCTTGCCGTTTTCCGTGCGCGGCAGGTCTTCGACCACATCCATGTAGCGCGGAATGGCGAAGTACGGCAGGCGCGATTCGCAGTAGCGCGCCAGCGCCTCCGGGTCGATCTGCGTGCCGGGCCGGGCGATCAGCGAGGCCATCACCTCGTCCTCCGCCAGCTCGGATTGCACCGGATACACCGCGGCCGTGGCCACCGCCGGATGACTCAAGAGCACCTGCTCCACCTCGTAGGACGAGATGTTCTCGCCGCGCCGGCGGATGGCGTCCTTCATGCGGTCGATGAAACGAAAGGCGCCATCGGCCTCGCGCACCACCCGATCGCCAGTGTGCAACCACAGGTTGCGCCAGGCTTCCACCGTCTTGTCCGGCATGTTGAAGTAGCCGCTGGCAAAGGCGTGGGGCTGGCTGGCGCGCAGCAGCAGCTCGCCGGCTTCGCCGTCGGGCAGTTCGGCGTCGGCCGCGTCGGCCACGCGCGCTTCGAAGCCGGGCTGGAGCCAGCCCATCACGCCGCCCCGCGGCGAGTTCGGGTGGGTGGCGATGACGAAGTTGGTCTCGGTCGAGCCGTAGCCCTCGAGCAACTGCACGCCGGTGCGCGCACGAAAGGCATCGCTGGCATGCGCCGGCACGCCGGGGCCCAGGCCCAGGCGCACGCGATGCGCCCGCTCCGACGCACCTTCGGGTTGCGCGAGCAGGATCGGCACCATCGCGCCCAGCAGGTAGACCACCGTGGCGCCGCAAGCCTGCATGGCGGGCCAGAAGCCGGAGGCGGAGAAGCGCGGCATGTACACGACCTCGGCGCCGGTCAGCGCGGCCTGCGCATAGGTATTGAGGGCGTTGATGTGGAACAGCGGCAAGGTGGTGCACAGCACGTCGCCACTCGCGACGCCGAGGATGCGCGCGCTGTTGACGCCCCACCAGTAGAACTGCGCGTGCGGGCACAGCACGCCCTTCGAAGGGCCGGTGGTGCCGGAGGTGTAGAGGATGGCCAGCGGGTCGCCGGGCTGAACCGGCGCCGCATCGGCGGCCGGCAGATCCGCCTCGGGATAGGCCTGGCAAGGCACGCTGCCCGCCGCTGCGGCAGCCGCGCTGCTGTCGCCCACCACCCAGATCGCGGCCAGCGCGCATTGCGACAGCTCGGCGGTCTGCAGACGTTCGAGAAAGGCATCCTCGATCACCAGCAGCCGCGCGCCGCTGTTGCCCAGGAAGTACTGGATCTGCGGCCCCATCGATGCGGTGTTGAGCGGCACCGCCACGGCGCCGATCCAGCCACAGGCCAGGAAAGTCTCCAGGCATTCGATGCGGTTGCCGCACATCAGCGCGACCCGGTCGCCCTGCCTGACGCCGGCGCGCTGCAGGGCGCCTGCGCGGCGCGCCACGGTGTCGGCTGCCTGTGCATGGCGCCAGCGAGCAGCGCCGATGGTCAGCGCGGGCCGATCGCCGTGGATCGCGGCCTGGCGCCGCAGCATGGCCGGCAGGGTGCGCTCGGCGGCCGGCAGCACGTCGTAGCCGGCGGCTTCTTCTTCAGTCGTCGTCATGCGTGGCGCCGCCCAGATAGGTGGCCTGCACGCGCGGGTCGCTGGCCAGCGCCTGCGAGGCGCCGTGCAGCGCGATCTCGCCGGTTTCCAGCACGTAGCCTTCGTCGGAGCTTTCCAGTGCGGCGCGCGCGTTCTGCTCCACCAGCAGGATGGAGACGCCCTCGTCGCGCAGCTTGCGCACGATGGTGAGGATGTCGCGCACGATCAGCGGCGCCAGGCCCAGGCTGGGCTCGTCCAGCATCAAGAGGCGCGGCTGCGACATCAAGGCCCGGCCCACCGCCAGCATCTGCCGCTCGCCGCCCGACAGGGTGTTGGCGCGCTGCGAACGACGCTCGGCCAGGCGCGGAAAGCGCTCGTAGACCCAGTTCAGGCGCTTGCGCAGCGCATCGCCGGACATGCGCCTGGCATAGGCGCCAAGTTGCAGGTTGTCGAGCACGGTGAGCTCGCCGAACAGCTCGCGCTTTTCCGGCACCAGGCACAGGCCCCGCTCCACCCGCGCTTCCACATCCATGCCGTGCAGGTCCTCGCCCTCGAAGCGCAGCAGGCCCTTGGACGGCAGCAGGCCCATGGCCGCCGCCAGCAAGGTGGTCTTGCCGGCGCCGTTGGGGCCGATCACCGAGATGATCTGGCCAGCATTGAGCGAGAGCGAGATGCCGCGCACCGCGTCGACCTGGCCGTACGAAACGTGCAGGTCCTTGATCTCCAACATAAGACTGCTCATGCCACGCTCCCCAGATAGGCGGCCTGCACCCGCTCGTCGGCGCGCACCGCCGACGCCGCGCCCTCGACCAGCTTGGAGCCGAAGTTCATCACCACCAGGCGGTCCACCAGTTTCATCACGAAGTCCATGTCGTGTTCGACGATCAGGATCGTCACCCCTTCCTCGCGCAGCTTGCGCAGGAGTTCGCCCAGCGCCATCTTTTCCTTGCGGCGCAGGCCGGCGGCGGGTTCGTCCAGCACCAGCAGCACCGGATCGGCCGCCAGCGCGCGCGCAATCTCCAGGATGCGCTGCGTGCCCAGCGGCAGGCTGCCGGCCAGCTCGTGCGCGCGCTCGCCCAGGCCGATGCGGTCCAGCTGGCGCTTGGCCGCGTGCAGGATCTGTCGCTCTTCCTCGCGGTCCAGCCTGAGGCCCGCCTTGAGCACGCCCGAGCGGGTGCGCGAATGGGCGCCCAGGGCCACGTTGTCCAGCAAGCTCATGTGCGGACGCAGCTTCACGTGCTGGAAGGTGCGCGCAAGCCCGAGGCGCGCCACCTCGCGCTGCGGCATGCCGGCGATGTCGCGTTCCAGGAAGCGCACCGTGCCCGCGCTCATCGGCAGGGTGCAGGTCAGCAGGTTGAACATGGTCGACTTGCCGGCTCCGTTGGGACCGATCAGGCCGACGATCTCGCCGGCATCGACGTCGAAGCTCACGTCGTTCACCGCCACCAGGCCGCCGAAACGCTTGACGGCGCCCTGCACCGACAGGATGCGCGTGCCGCGCTGCGGCAGCTGGCGGTGCGCCAGCGGCGCCGCCGGCTCGGCCAGCTTGTCGATCGACTGCGGCGCCTGGAAGCGGCCCCGGGTCAGCCGCCGCAAAAAGCCCATCAGGCCGCCGCGCGCGAAGTGCAGCAGCAGGATGAACAGCGCGGCAAAGGTGATCGCCTCCAATTGGCCGGCGCGCTGCGTGATGAGCGGCAGCACATCCTGCAGCCCGTTCTTCGCCACCAGCACCAGGGCCGAGCCGACCAGCGCACCCGCCAGTTGCCCCAGGCCGCCAGCCACCGCCATCAAGAGGTACTCGATGCTGGCGCGCACATCGAAGGGCGCCGGGCTCACGAAGCGGTTCATGTGCGCATACAGCCAGCCCGCCAGGCCCGCCAGCAGCGCAGCCAGCACGAACAGCGAGAGCCGTACCCTGTAGGCATCGGCGCCCACGCTGGCCAGCAGGATGGCGCCGCCGCGCAGGCTGCGGATGGCGCGCCCGGGGCGCGAGGCCATCAGGTTGTAGCTGAACAGGAAGGCCAGGCCCACGATCGTCCAGATCAGGTAGTAGATGGCCCGCGGATCGGCCAGCGAGAAGCCGGCGACATGCAGCGGCGGAATGTTCGACAGGCCGGTGTGGCGCCCCAGCGCATCCACGTTGCCGAACAGCATGGCGATCGACAGGCCCCAGGCAATGGTGGACAAGGGCAGGAAGTGCCCGCCCAGCCGCAGGGTCAGCATGCCGATGGCCAGCGCCGAAAGACCCGTGAGCGCCAGCGCGAAGGCCAGGCCCAGCCAGGGCGAGAGGCCGTGTGCGGTGGTGAGCCAGGCCGTGGAATAGGCGGCGATGCCGACAAAGGCGGCCTGCCCGAAGGAGGTGGCGCCGCCCACGCCCGTCAGCAGCACCAGGCCCAGGGCCACCAGGGCGCCGATGCCGATGTCGTTGAGCAGCGAGACGCTGAAGTTGCCCAGCACCAGCGGCGCGAGGGCGATCGCGGCGACCAGCAGCGCGATCAGCAGGCGAAATCGCGAGGTGCGGTTCATCTTGGTTCCTCCCAGGCCTCCCGGTTCTTTTGCGGGGACGGTGCCGGTGTCTGGAATGGCGCTCATTGGTCCACCTCCTCTTCGTCCTCGTCCGCCTGCGGCGTGAGGAAGGAGCGCAGCATCAGCACCGGGATCAGGAGGCTGAACACGATCACGTCCTTCAGCGCACCGCTCCAGAAGGAGGCGAAGCTCTCCACCAGGCCGACCGCGATGGCGCCAATGGCTGTCATGGGATAGCTCACCAGCCCGCCGATGATCGCCGCCACGAAGGCCTTCAGGCCGATGATGAAGCCCGAGTCGTAGTACATGGTGGTCACCGGCGCGATCAGCACGCCGATCAGGCCGGCCAGCAGCGAGGCGCAGCCATAGGCCAGCATCGCGGTGCGCGCCGGGCGGATGCCCACCAGGCGCGCGCCCACCCGGTTCACCGCCGTGGCGCGCAACGCCTTGCCGGCCACCGTGCGCTCGAACACCAGGAAGAACATGGCGCTCAGCACGATGGCCGAGGCCACCATCAGCATCACCTGGCCGCTCACGGTGAAGCCGTCGCCCAGCGCCAGGGTGCCGCTGGCCAGCGGCGCGGTACGCGAGCCCTCGGGGCCGAAGAACAAGAGGCCCAGGCCCGACAGCAGGAAGTGCAGCGCCAGTGAGACGATCAAGAGCACCAGCACCGAGGCGTCGGCAATGGGCTGGTAGACCACGCGCGCCAGCAGCGGCGCGATCGGCGCCACCAGCAGCACGCTGGCGATGATCTGCAGCGCGGCCGGCGCCGCGAAGTGCGCCGCCAGCCAGGCCAGCAGGCAGGGCACGGCGGGCGCCAGGCCCCACAGGGCGATGGCCTTGGGGATCTGCGCATGCTCGCCGCGCCGCAGCAGCGAGCCGATCTCGGTCAGCATGGCCAGCAAGGCCAGCGTCAGCACCAGGCCGATGGTGGGCGGCATGCGGTTGGTCTCGAAGGCCGCCAGCGTCAGCGCGGCAAAGGCCGCCACGTCGCCAAAGGGCACGAACACCACCCGCGTGACCGAAAAGATGAGCACCAGGCCAAGGCCGGCGAGCAGATAAACGGCACCGTTCGCCAGGCCGTCGATGCCCAGGATGAGTGCCACGTCCCATGTCATATCAAGCATCCTTCCCGAATTTCTCGGATTTCAACCATTGCGTGCCCGAGCCAGCCCCGCACCGGGGAACCGGCTTTGCCGGGCCCCAGGTGGGGTCGCCCCCTCGGGGGGTGGCGAATTACACGCAGCGAAGCGAAGTGAAAAGCCGGGGGGCGTCATTTCAGGGGGCCAGCTTCCACTGGCCGTTCTCGAGCCTGACGATCACGCGGGCGCGTTCGTCCACGCCATGCAGATCGCCGGGCTTGAAGCTGTAGACGCCGTGCGTGCCCACCACCTCCTTGGTGCTGAAGATGGCGTCGCGCAGCGAGACGCGGAACTCCGGCGTGCCCGGCTCGCCCTTGGCGCGCGCCGCGGCGTCGGCAAACACCATCCAGCCATCGAAGGAATAGGCCGAGAAGGCGTCGGTGGTGGGCGTGCCGTTGACTTTCTGGAAGATGGCGCGGAAGTCCTGGCCGATCTTCTTTGTCGGGTTGTCCGCCGGCAGCTGCTCGGCCACGATCACCGGCCCGGTGGGCATCAGCGCGCCCTGCCCGGCCGCGCTGACCACGCGCACGAAGTCCGGGTTGATGAGGCCGTGCTGGCCGTAGATGCCGCCCTTGAAGCCGCGCTCCTGCAGCGCCAGGAAAGGCAGCGCCCCCGGCGTGCCGGCGCCGCCGGTCATCACGGCGTCTGGCTTGAGCGCCACGATCTTCAGCACCTGGCCGGTGACCGAGGCGTCGGCGCGCGCATAGCGCTCGTTGCTCACCACCGTGATGCCGGCCTTGGGCGCGGCCTTCATCATGGCGTTGTAGACCAGGTCACCCCAGGCATCGGAAAAGCCGATGTAGCCCACCGTCTTGACGTTGTTGCGCTTCATGCGCTCCACCACCGCATCGATCATCAGCTGCGTGGGCTGCGCCACCGTCACCACCCAGGGGTTGTCGGCCGGATCGAGCGCGATGGGCGTGAGGCCGATCATCGGCGTCTTCGTTTCCTTGGCCACCTGCGCCATGGCGATGGCTGCCGGCACGCCGGAGGTGCCCATGATGATGTCGACCTTCTCTTCCTCGATCAGCTTGCGGGCATTGCGGCCGGCGGTGGTCGGGTCGCTGCCGTCGTCGAGCACCACCAGCTGCACCTTTCGCCCGTTGATCTCGCCCTTGTAGCTTTGGGCCGCCTGCATGCCCTTGGAATAGGGCACGCCCAGCGAGGAGTTGGGGCCCGAGAGCGAGACGCTCAGCCCCACCTTCAGGTCGGCCGCCAGCGCACTGGAAGCGAAGGCGGCCAGCGCAACCATGGGGGCCGTGGCGACCGCGCAGCGCGCCACGGTCTTCTTCATCATCATCAAGCTCTTCATCGCAGGACTCCTCGATGGTTGGGATTTCGGTGGGGACGATCGATCAGATGAACAGTTGCACCGCCGGCAGCGCGCGCTCGGCGCCCAGCAGGTCGACGCGCTTTTGCCGCATGCGCAGGCCCTCGGGCGTGCGCACCAGCACGTGGCGATAGCTGCCGGCCAGCATCAGCTGCTGTTCGCCGCGCGCCTCGATGTACAGGAAGGGCGTGCGCAGCACGGCGCTGCCGGCCTCGAGGTCGACGTCTTCCACCCGCGAGATCTGCAGCACGTGCTGGCAGCGGCTGGGCGGGTGCTGCGAATGCGCGCGCGGATCCTTCAGGCGCTCGACGCGCAGCTTGAGCAGCAGCACGTCCTCGGAGGCGATGGAGTTGTGCGCCTGCGCGTCCTGCTGAAAGCGTCCCAGGAGCGGCACCCAGTAGTGGCCGTCTTCAGTGAACAACGCCAGCCAGTCGTCGAACTGGCCTTCGTCGAGCAGCGCGGCCTCGCGCGCGACGAAGTCGCACAGCGCGGTTTCGCTTAGTAGGGGATCGCTGGACCGGTCTTTCATGCGGCGGCTCCCATGCGCAGCGTCATGAACTCGGCCCAGGCCCGGAACTGGTTGCGCATCAGCAGCTCGTTGGTGCCATTGGTGTCCTGCGCCGGCGCGTCGTCGAACTCGCCGGGGCGGTGGCCGCGGTGCAGGCTCACCCACTCGTTGCCAGCGGCGGCGAGGCCCTTTTGGATGCTCTCGAACAGGTGCACGTCGTCATGCGCCACCACCGACATGGGCGAGAACACCAGGCGGTTGTAGCCCAGCGCACGCTCGAACAGAAGATCGGGCGCGCCGGCCGCGCGAAAGGCCCAGGCCTCGACCAAGGTGCGGTTGGCCGCCAGCGGCCGGATCACGCGGATGGCCAGCGGCGAGCCCTTGACCGACAGGCTGGGAAAGAGCACCGCGTTCTGCGGCGAGCGCTGCAGGATCTCGCTGGCGCGCGTTTCGCCATGGGCGGCGCGCATGGCCTCTTCATAGTCGGCCAGGCGCGCATAGTTGGAATGGATGCTGAAGCGGGTGCCCAGCACGCTGTGCCCATGCGGCAGCACGCGGCCGCCCATCTGGTCGAAGAACTCGTAGCCAGCGCCGAAGGGCAGGATCTGCTCCATCGCCATCGGCTTGGGCTCATCGGGCGCATGGCCCTCCCACAGCGCATTGGCGGCGCGGGTGGCCGACTCGTGCGTGGACAGCGGATGCACCGTGTCGTTGATGTTCTCCAGGTACATCTTCCAGTTGCAATGGATGATGTTGCGCATGGCGCCGCCGGCCAGGGTCAGCTTGCCTTCGGGCGAGCGGTCCACCAGGTTGTCGATGGCGGCAAGGGCTTCGCCGAAATAGTCCTCGAAGGCCGGGCCGCGATCGGCCAGGCGCACGAAGACGAAGTCGCGGTACACGGCGACGTGGGTGAGCGCCGTCATGCCCTGCCCCGATTCGCAGTCCTTCAAGCGGGTGCCTTCGTAGCCGCTCTTGATCGGAATGGCCAGCGGCGAGCCGTCCAGCTTGTAGGTCCAGGCGTGATAGGGGCAGCGGAAGAACTTGCCGGTGTTGCCGCAGCGGTCGCTCACCAGCTGCGTGCCCTTGTGGGCGCAGCGATTGAACAGAACCTTGATGCCGCCATCGGCCTGGCGCACCATCAGCAGCGGCCGGCCTGCGATGTCCTGCGCCAGGTAGTCACCGGCATTGGGCACCTGGCTGGCATGGCCCAGGTAGGTCCAGGTGTTGGCGAAGAAGTGCTCCTGCTCCAGCACGAACAGCTCTTCGCTGAGGTACAGGTCGCGATGCACGCGGTCCTCCTGCACCAGGGCGCGGATGCGGTCGGGATGGTCGCGGTACATGGCCAGCCGTTCAGTGCGTCAGGGCGCGGGCGCCAGCTTCCACTGGCCTTTTTCCATACGGACGATGACCACCGCGCGCTCGTCCGAGCCGTAGCGGTTGTCGGGCTTGAAGTTGTAGACGCCGTGCGTGCCCACGAGCTCCTTGGTCGACATGATGGCGTCGCGCAGCTGTGTGCGGTAGGCAGGCGTGCCGGGCTCGCCCTTGGCCCGCGTAGCGGCGTCGCGCAGCAGCAGGTAGGCGTCGTAGGTGTAGGAGGAAAAGGCGTCGGTGGGCAGCGCGCCATTGCTTTTCTGATAGCTGGCCCGGAAGGCCAGCGAGACCTTCTTGATCGGGTTGGCGTCGGGCAGCTGGTCGGCCACCAGCACCGGGCCGCTGGGCACCTGCAGGCCGTCGATGGCAGCGCCGCCGACGCGCACGAAGTCGGCGTTGATCAGGCCGTGCGTGCCGTAGATCTGGCCCTTGTAGCCGCGCTCGCTGAGTCCCAGGTAGGGCAGCGCGCCGGGCGTGCCGGAGTTGCCGGCAAACACCGCGTCGGGGCGCTGCGCCACGATCTTCAGCACCTGGCCGGCGACCGACGAATCCGAGCGCGCGTAGCGCTCGTTCGCCACCACCTTGATGCCGGCCGGCTCGGCGCTCTTGACCAGCGAGTCGTAGGCCAGGTCGCCCAGCGCGTCGGAAAAGCCGATGAAGGCCACCGTCTTCACGCCGGCCTTCTTCATCTTGTCGACCACCGCCGCCACCATCAGCGGGAAGGGCTGCGAGACGGTGACGGTCCAGGTGTCCGCGCCGCCCGGCATGACCACCGGCGTGGGCGAGATCAGCGGCGTGCCGGTCTCGCGCGCCACCGCCGCGATGGCCATGGCGCCGGGCACGCCGGAGGTGCCGATCAGCACGTCGACCTTGTCGTCGACCACCAGCTTGCGCGCGTTGCGGCCGGCGGTGGTCGGATCAGAGGCGTCATCCAGCACGATCAGCTCGACCTTGCGCCCGGCGATCTGCGGATGCTCGGCGATGGCGGCGCGGATGCCTTTCTCGTAGGGAATGCCCAGCGCAGCCACCGGGCCCGAGAGCGAGCTGATGAAGCCGATCTTGAGGTCGGCAGCGAAGCTTTGTGCCGCGGCCAGCGCGACGGCGGCCAGGGCGAAGCCCTTGGCAATCTTGTTCTTGTTGCTCATCATCAATTCACCAGTTTCCATTGGCCCTTGTCGAGCTTGACGATCACGCGCGAGCGCTCGTCGGAGCCGTAGCGGTTGTCGGGCTTGAAGTTGTAGACGCTGTGTGTGCCCACCAGCTCCTTGGTCGAGACAATCGAATCGCGCAGCGCGACGCGGTAGGCCGGCGTGCCGGGCTCGCCCTTGGTGCGCGAGGCGGCGTCCAGCATCAGGAGCCAGCCGTCGAAGGAATAGGCCGAGAAGGCATCGGTGGGCGCGGCGCCGTTGGCCTTCTGGTAGGCGGTGCGAAACGCCATCGCCACCTTGCGCATCGGATTCGAATCGGGCAGCTGCTCGGCCACGATCACCGGGCCGGTGGGCGCCAGCAGGCCGTCGACCGAAGCGCCGCCGACACGCACGAAATCGGGGTTGATGAGGGCATGCGTG
This sequence comes from Variovorax sp. LARHSF232, assembly GCF_052871435.1. Lineage (NCBI taxonomy): Bacteria > Pseudomonadati > Pseudomonadota > Betaproteobacteria > Burkholderiales > Comamonadaceae > Variovorax > Variovorax sp. LARHSF232. The sequence continues at coordinate 887,797 of NZ_JBIXJS010000001.1, forward strand.
CCATAGATCTGGCCCTTGTAGCCGCGCTCGGCCAGCGCCAGGTAAGGCAAGGCGCCGGGCGTGCCCGAGGTGCCGGTGATCACCGCGTCGGGCTTGAGCGCCACGATCTTCAGCACCTGGCCGGCCACCGAGCTGTCGGCGCGTGCATAGCGCTCGTTGCTCACCACCTTGATGCCGGCCGGGCCAGCGCTCTTTTGCAGCGCGTCGTACACCAGGTCGCCCCAGGCGTCGGAGAAGCCGATGTAGCCCACCGTCTTCACACCCGAGGCCTTCATGCGCTCGACCACCGCGCTCACCATCAGCGGCGCCGGCTGCGGCAGCGTCACCATCCACGCGCCCTCCTCGCCCGGCAGGTTCGCGTTGGCGATGGAGATGAGCGGCGTCTTGGTTTCGCGCGCCACTGCGGCAATGGCCAGCGCGCCGGGCGAGCCGGCCGTGCCGATGATGACGTCGACCTTGTCTTCCTCGATCAGCTTGCGGGCGTTGCGCGCGGCCGTCGACGGGTCGGACGCATCGTCCAGCGACACCATGGTGATCTTGTGGCCCGCCACTTCGGACTTGTAGGCCATGCCCGCCTTGATGCCCTTGTCATACGGGATGCCCAGCGAAGACACCGGCCCCGACATCGAGGTGATGAAGCCGACCTTGAGGTCGGCGGCGAGGGCCTGGGCAACGGCCAGCGCGCTTGCGGCCAAGGCCAGGCCGGTGCGCATGCAAAGACGGGCAGAGACTTTCATGACGTTCCTCAGGTGATGTAAACAATGATTTATCAAATGTTCAGTGGTAAAGCATATATCGTGCTCACGATTTCGCGAGCAGGGAAACCCTAGACAACGAGGCTGCCGACGCTGGTGCCGCCGCAGACGTACAGCACCTGGCCGGTGACGAAGCTGTTGGCGGGGTCGGCGAAGAAGCCCACGGCGCGCGCCACGTCCGCCGATTCGCCAAGGCGATTGACCGGAATCGAATTGACGAGCAGCCGTTCGCGCTCGCTGCCCTCCTGCACCACGTCGTAGAACATGTCGGTGCGGATCGGCCCCGGCGCCACCACGTTGACCGTGATGCCCTCGCTCGCCAGCTCCAGCGCCCAGGTGCGCGCCATGGCGAGCATGCCGGCCTTGGTGGCCGAGTAGCTGGTGCGTGTGGCCGCGCCCACCGCCGCGCGCGAGGACATCAGCACGATGCGGCCGAAGCGCTGCGCCCGCATGGCCGGCAGCGTGGCCTGCACCAGGCGGATGGCACAGGCCAGGTGCAGTTCGACCAGGGCGTCGAGGTCTTCCAGTTTCACGTCGGCCACGAGCGCCGGGCGGATCACGCCGGCGTTGTGCACCACCGTGTTCACCTCGAAGCGCGCCACCGTGTCATGGATGGCCTGGGCGGTGGCCGCGCGGTCCATCAGGTCGACCTCGACGTCGTGCATCCTGGGGTGGTCGATCTCGCTGCCACGGCGGGCCAGCGAGATCACCTCGTAGCCCTTGGCCAGCAGGTCTTCGCAGATGACCTTGCCGATGCCGGCGCTGCCGCCGGTGACGATGGCAACGAGTTGGCTGGGGATGGTCATCGTCCGCCCTCCACCAGCGCCAGCACGCGCAAGGGGCTGCCGCTGCCCTTCTGGATCTTCAGCGGCGGGCAGATCAGCACCGCGCCGGTGGGCGGCAGCTGGTCGAGGTTACCGAGGCACTGCAGGCCGTAGCGCCCTGCCCCATGCATGTAGTAGTGGCAGGGGTATGGCGGGCGCAAGTGGTAGCCCTGGCCAGCGTCGGTGCCGATGGCTTCGGAGCCGAAGCCCAGCACGTCGCGCTGCTCCACCAGGAAGCGCACCGCCTCAGTGCTCGGACCGGGCGTGTGCTGGCCGGTCTCGTCGAAGTTCTGGTACGCCTCCGGGTCCTGCCGCTTGGACCAGTCGGTGCGCATCAGCACCCAGGCGCCCGCCGGGATGCGGCCGTGCGCGGCTTCGAATTGCTCGATGTCTTCCACGCGCAGGAGGTAGTCGTGGTTGCTCTTGACCTGCTCGGAGCAGTCGATCACGCAGGCCGGCGCCACGAAGTGCTGCACCGGAATGGTGTCGACCGAGTTGTTGGGCAGGTCGCGGCCCGAGATCCAGTGGATGGGCGCGTCGAAGTGCGTGCCGGTGTGCTCGCCGCAGGAAAAATTGTTCCAGTACCAGCCGGGCCCGCGCTCGTCGTACTTGGACACCTCCTCGATGCGGAAGGGCCAGCACTGGCCCATCTCGGGCGGCAACGCGATCTGCGGGAACTCGGGCGTCAGCGTTTGCGTGAGGTCGACCACGCGGATGCGGCCGCTGGCCATCGCGCTGACCAGGCCGCCCAGCAGTTCGGCGGCGGATGCGAGTGTGCTTGTCGTCATTGCTTCGATCCTTCGTTCAGCTACCGCCCGCGGCGAGTTCGCGTTCCAGCACCTTGGGGTTGTCGCGCCAGCGCTCCAGCCATTCCTGCGCCACGTCGCCGGGATAGATGTCTTCCACGCCGTCGCGCAGCGCCTTCACGATGGCGCTGGCCAGTGCCGACGGCGCCAGCTTCGGCGGCGGCAGGTGCTGGTTCCATTCGTCGTCGATCGGCCCCGGGAACACGTTCAACACACGGATGCCGGCCGGCCGCATCTCGGCGCGCAGGCATTGCGCCAGCGAGTAGGCCGCCGCCTTGGAGGCGCTGAAGGTGCCGTGCGGCGGGAAGTTGGACAGCGCGTAGACCGAGAGCAAGTTCACCCACGCGGTCGCGCCCGTCTCGCCATCGGCCGATCGCCCCTTGAGCGCCGGCCCGAACTCCTGCGCCAGCCGCAAGAGGCCGAAGTAGTTGATGTCCATCTCGGCCTTGGCCACATCGGTGCCGCGCCGCGCGGCGATGCCGAAGCTGCGATGCACTTCGGCGTTGTTGATCACGATGTCGACCTTGCCGCCGATCTCGCCGGCCAGCTCGCTCACCTGGCGGCCGTTGGTCAGGTCCAGCGGCACCAGCGTGACCTGCGGCAGCGCGCTGATGTCGTCCAGACCGCCCAGCTTCTTCCAGGGCTCGGCATGGCCGACCCAGACGATGTCGGCGCCGGCCTGCACCAGGGCGCGCACCAGGGCCTGGCCGACGGGGGTCTTGCCGTCGGTGACCAGGACCTTGCGGAACTTGGGATCGCTGGTCATTTCACGCAGCATCTTGTCGTCGGCCATGTGGGGGCTCCCTTCGTTCGGAAATCCAATCAATACCGCCTGTCCGGCGCGGTCGAGCCGGGCGCCCACGCGCACGCGGGTCGGCGCATCGCCCACCTCGCCGTGCAGGTGCACCACCACGGTCGGGCCGGCATCCAGGTGCACCAGGCCCAGGCGCCAGGGCAGGCGCTCGCGGAAGAAGAGGTCGTTGCTGTGATGCAGGGTGGTGCTGGAAATCAGCGCGCCCTCGCCCGACTGCGCGCGCCAGCGCAACGCCGCCGACAGGCACTTGTGGCAAGCCTCGCGCGGCGGGTACTGCACGGTCCCGCAGTCATCGCACACCTGTAGCTCGAAACGGCCTTCCGCCGCCGCCGCGGTGATGCCCAGTGCCACCCGGCCGCGCTGCCAGGGCGGCAGGTTCATCTGCCGGGTGCGCAAAACGGGGTTCTTGCGCTCGGGGCGCATCAAGGGCATGGTCATTCGGATTTCCCCAAGATCACCGCGCCAGTGCACAGGCAGCGGTCGTAGGTCACCATGCCGAAGCCGGCGACCAGGCCCAGTTGCGCATCGGCGACGGCGCGGGCGCCTGCCTGGTCCGTCAGCTGGCGAATGGCTTCGGTCATGCCCAGGAAGCCGCCGGCGGCACCGGCCTGGCCCACCGACAACTGCCCGCCGCTGGTGTTGTTGGGAAAGCTGCCCTTGAAGGTCATGCCGTGCTCGCGCACGAAGGCCGGGCCCTCGCCCTTTTCGCAAAAGCCCAGGTCCTCGAACTGCATCATCACGATCACCGGGTAGTCGTCGTAGGTCTGGATGAAATCCAGCGCGTCAGGCTGCACGCCGGCCTGGGCGTAGAGATCGGCGCGGTCCATGCGCCAGCCGCCCCGCACCATCACCGGGTCTTCGGCAAAGGCGTTGTGGCGCTCAATGGCACCGCGGATCAGCACATGCGGCAAGCCAAGGTCCCGCGCCCGCGCTTCACTCATCACCAGAAAAGCCTCGGCGCCGGCGCATGGCATGACGCAGTCGAACAGGTGGATCGGGTCGGAGATCGGCCGCGCCGCCATGTATTCATCGAGCGTGAGCGGCTTCTTGAACAAGGCGTTGGGGTTGGCCAGCGCGTTGCTGCGCTGGTCCACCGCGATGCGGCCGAAGTCTTCGCGCGTCGCGCCGTAGCTGCGCATGTAGTTGGCCGTGATGAAGGCGAAGATGGAGTTGGGCCCGCCCGAGCCGTAGGGATAGCTGGCGTCGCGCGCGAAGTTGCTGAAGGCGCCCAGGGTCTGGCGGAAGGAGTCGACATGGTTGGTGTCGGCCGCGACGCAGGCCACGACATCGGCGTCGCCCGCCTGCACCGCCCGCGCGGCGCGGCGCAGGCACATCACGCCTGAAGCACCACCCGTGGGCACATGGTCCAGCCAGCGTGGCGACAGGCCCAGGTGCTGCGTCACGCCCACCGCCGTGTCGGGCACCAGCGAGAAGCTCGACAGGCACAGGGCATCGATGCCCTCCTTGGCGATGCCGCTGGCCTTGACCAGCGCATCCACCGCCTGGCCGATGAACCAGTGGGCCGTGTGGGTCGAGTAGCGCACATAGGGCACCGTCACCGGCACGGTGACGGCCACTCCCTCATAGGACATGCGGCGGCTCATACTTGCCTCTTCTTCATCGCCCGGGTGTCGATGCAATTCGGCTGCCCGGGAAGTGTTCGTGCCAGGTCGCGCAGTTGGCCGCGCTGGATCTTCTGCGAGGGCGTGAGCGGCAGCGCATCGACAAAAGCCACGTATCCCGGCGCCTTGTAGTAGGCCAGTTGATCCAGCGCATGCCGGACGATGCCCGCGGCCAGGTTGTCGGAAGAGGCCATGCCCTCGCGCAGCACGACGCAGGCCAGCACCTCGTCGCCGCGCACCGCATCGGGCGTGGCCGCCACCGCCGAGGCCTTCACCGCGGGATGCTGGTTGAGCACACTCTCCACCTCGACGGCCGAGATGTTCTCGCCGCTGCGGCGGATCACGTTCTTCTTGCGGTCGACGAAGAAGAGGTTGCCTTCCGTGTCGCGTCGGACCAGGTCGCCGGTGTGGAACCAGCCGTCGGCCCAGGCCTCGCGCGTCGCCTGGTCGTCCTTGAGGTAGCCGGCGAAGAAGTGACGGCGCGGATCGTCGCCCTTGGCACGCACCAGCAGTTCGCCGGGCGTATCGGGCGGCACGTCGCGGCCTTCCTCGTCGACCAGCTTCATGTCCAGGAAATCGGGCCGGCGACCGAAGCAGCTGCTGCCGACCAGCCGCGGCTCGCGGTTGGCCATGATGCAGGCGCCGGCCCCCGTCTCGGTCATGGCCCAGGCCTCGACCAACGGAAAGGCGAAGCGCTCCTCGAAAGGCGCGTGGTTCTTGCGGTCCACCCCGGCGCCGAAGCCCCAGCGGATGGCGTGGTCGCGGTCGGCCGGCGACGGCGCGGCCGACAGCAGCATGGCCGGCATCACGCCCAGGTAGTGAGCGACGGTGGCGCCGCTTTCACGTGCGCTTTGCAGCCAGCTCCTGGGATGGAAGCGGTCCAGCTGCACCAGGCAGCCGCCGGCCACCAGCACCACCATGGTGGAGAAGGCCATCGCGTTCATGTGGTTGAGCGGCAGCGGGGTGATGACGCGTTCGGCATCGGGCCGGATGCTGCACACGCCGTCGAGCGACGCATACCACTGGCCCGCACGCAGGAAGTAGGCGTTGTCCAGCATGCAGCCCTTGGGCCGGCCGGTGGTGCCGGAGGTGTAGAGCAGTGCGCACTCGGTGCCTTCGCCGATGGATTCTCCGGCCCGCGGCGGCGCGTTCGGCGCCGTGGGCACCGGATCGCCGGTGGCCATGGTGGCAAAGCGCACCCTCGCCTGCTCGGCCGCGGCGCGTAGGTCCTCGGCGCGCTCGGGCAACGTCACGGCCAGGCCGATCTCGCTGTGGCCGATGAGGTAGCTCAGTTCGGCCGAGCGCATCTCGGCATTGATCGGCACCACGCTCACGCCCAACGCATTGAGCGCCAGCCAATGCAGCAGGAAGGCCGGCCGGTTCTCCAGCAAGAGGCCGACGCGGTGGCCGTGGCCCCAGCCGGCTTGCGCATAGGCCTGCCGCAGTCGCGTCACCTCGGCGGCGGCCTCGCCCCAGCGGATCGCACCCGGCGCTATGCCATAGGCCTGCGCCGTCACCGATTCGGTGAACAGAAACTCGGCCTCTGGCGTGCGCGCGGCGGTGGCGGCAAAGACATCGTGGACGGTGTTCATCATCGCGTTAGGGCCTGTTCACACTACTTACGGAGATCGCGTTGGCCCGCATTGGGGCTGGATGCAAGGCGCCCGTGCGCAGCAATGCTGAAGCATTGCAAGCGCGGGCAACGCGGCAGACGGCCCCAATGCGGGCCAACCCGAAGGGAAGGCATGCCAAAGCCGCCAACTCCGCGTTGCACGCCTTGTGTGTGCCGACGCACACACTGCGTCGTGCGCCTTGATTTGTCCGCTTTGGCATGCCTTCGCGACTCCGTAAGTAGTGTGAACAGGCCCTAGATGAAGAGCTGCACGGCCGGCAGCGCCGCGTCGCAGTTGAGCAGGTTCACGCGCTTGAGCGTCATGCGCAGCGCGCCGTCGACCTGCTTCAGGTGATGGAAGAAGGTGCCCACGTAGAACTGCAGCTCGTCGCCCTGCGACTCGGTGTAGTGGAACTCGGTGCGCACGACGAACTCGTTGCCTTCTTCATCGAAGCGCTCGACGGCAGGCGTCTGCAGCAGATGGTGGCAGCGGCTGGGCGGCTGCTGCGAAAAGGCGCGCGGGCTCTTCAAGCGCTCGATGCGCAATTCGCGCAACAGCTTGTCCTCGTACAGATGCGAGGTGTGCTGGATGCCGTCTTCCTGGTCGGGCACCAGTGGCACCCAGTAGAAGGCGTCGTCGGTGAAGAGCTGGTTCCATTCTTCGTACTGCTTGGCGTCGAGCAAGCGGCACTCGTGGACGACGAAGTCGATGAGGTCTTGGCGGGTGATAGTCATGTCAACGGCTCCACCCGAGCGCGTCAGGATCGCGTCGATGGCGTGCTCTGCGCAGCGAAATAAAGGAGGAGCCGGCAGCCGCAGGATGACGGCGGGGGACATTCGCGGAGCAGAGCACGCCGTCGGCGCGATCCCGCCCCAGGCGGCTCTTCTTGTCCAGCGCACGCAGTCCGCAGTGCCGGTTCAAAGGATTCGGTTTCATCCGTGCGGCCCTCTCACATCGCCGCCGTCATGTAGCGCTCCCAAGCCCGGTACTGGTTGCGCATGGAGATCTCGCTGGTGCCGATGGTGGTGCGGTCCTTGTCACCGATTTCCTCTGCTTCGAAGTTGCGGTGCAGGCTCACCCACTCGTTGCCGCTGCCGTGCAGGCCGGCCTGGATGCCGCGATAGGCCTGCAGGTCGTCGTGGCCGACGATGGAGAACGGCGAGTTGATGAGGCGGTTGTACATGGTGGTGCGATGCAAGAGCTCCGGCGGCGCGCCCTTCAGGCGGAAGGTCCAGCTCTCCACCAGCGTCCTGTCGACCGCGATCGGGCGGATCACCCGGATCGACTGGATCGCGCCCTTGATCGTGAGGTTGGGGTAGTACACCGTGTTGTGGCGCGCCAGCCCCAGGATCTGCGCGGTGCGCTCCGGGCCGTAGGCGGCCTTCATGGCGGCGTCGTACTCGGGAATGGCCGAGTACTTGCTGTGGATGCTGTAGTGCACGCCCGAGAAGCTGTGGCCGTTGTCGAACACGCGCACGCCCATGTCCTCGAAGAACTTGTAGTCGGACATGAAGGGCACGAACTGCTCGATCGCCATGGGCTTGGGCGCATCGGTGGGCTTGTCCGCCCACATGGTCTTCGCGGTACCCGCAGAGGACTCGTGCGCCACCATGGGATGCATGGTGTCGTTGAGGTTCTCGATGAACATCTTCCAGTTGCACTGGTGCATGAAGCGCAGGCACCCGCCGGCGATCTCCAATTCGCCTTCGGGCGAGCGGTCGGCCATGTTGTCGATGGAGCTGAGCGAGTCGCCGAAGTACGCGTCGAAATCCGGCCCCGTGTCATTGATCTTCACGAAGATGAAGCCGCGGTAGCTGCGCACGTTCTTCAGCACCGTGAGCCCCTTGGCCGATTCGCATTCGTGAAGCTGCGTGCCCTCGTAGCCGTTCTTCAGCGGGATCGACAACAGCGAACCGTCGGTCTTGAAGGTCCAGGCGTGATAGGGGCAGCGAAAGAACTTGCCGGTGTTGCCGCAGGGTGCGCTGACCAGCCGCGAGCCCTTGTGGGCGCAACGGTTCATCATCACGCGCACCGAGCTGTCCGTGTGGCGCACCACGATCAGCGGGCGACCGGCGATCTCCACGTGGATGTAGTCGCCGGGCTTGGGCAGCTGGCTCTCGTGGCCGACGTAGTTCCAGGTGTTGGCGAAGAAGTGCTCCTGCTCCAGCTCGAACAGTTCCTGGCTGATGTAGAGGTCGCGGTGCACGCGGTCGGGCTGCACCAGGGCGCGGATGGCGTCGGGGTTGCCGCGGTAGCTCGTCGTCATTCGTGGGTCTCCTTCCTGCTCAGATGTCGAGAACGAGGCGCTTTCCCTTGCAGCGCGAAATGCATATCTGCATGACGTTGCCCTCGGCCTTCTCGCGTGTCGTGAGCACGTAGTCGCGATGGTCGATCTCGCCTTCCATCACCGGTGTGGCGCACACGCCGCATTCGCCGCGCTTGCAGTCATACATCGGATCGCAGCCGTGCTCGATCAGGCAATCGAGGATGGTCTGGTCGGCCGCGACGGTGTAGGTCTGGCCCGACTGCGCCAGCACCACGTCGAAGGGATGGTCGCCCTCCTCCAACGCCGGCGTGGTGAAAAGCTCGAAGTGCACCCGCTCGTGCGTCCAGCCGCGCGCCTGGGTGGCGGCCAGCACGGCGTCGAGCATCACCTTGGGGCCGCAGACATAAAGCTGGTCGTCGCTCGCGCAGTCGTCGAGCAGGGCGGCGATGTCCAGCGGCGCGCCGGCTTCGGCGTCGGTGTGCAGGCGCAGGTCCTCGCCCAGCAGTTGCTGCAGCTCGGGAAGAAAGGCCATCAGCTCGCGGCTGCGGCCGGCGTAGTGCATGCGCACCGGCGCGCTCGCGGCCTTGCGGCACGCGGCCATGCTGACGAGCGGCGTGACGCCGATGCCGCCGGCGATCAGCACCGCCCGGGCCCCGCCGGCATGCACCGGGAAATCGTTCTTCGGCGCTTCGATCAGCAGGCTGTCGCCGGCCTGCAGCCCTTCGTGCATGAAGCGCGAGCCGCCGCGGCCGTCGTCTTCGCGCCGCACGGCGATCAGGTACTCGCGCGGGGCTTCGGTGGCATCGGCCCGGGCCTGCGAATTGATCAGCGAGTAGTGGCGCCAGTCCTTCTGCCCATCCGGCAGGCTGACCTGCACCCGAATGTGCGCACCGGCACTGAAGCCCGGCAGCGGCGATCCGTTGTCGGCCGCCAGGCGCAGCATGCGGATCAGTGGATTCAGGCTGCGCGCTTCGGCGACGCGCAGTTGCAAGGTGGCGGGGGTGTCGTGCGACATGTGCTGCTTGTCCTTCACGGCTTCTCAGCCCAGGGCGTACTGCGCCAGCTTGGCGCGCAACTGCTTGCCGTGCTCGTCCGCCAGCGCCGCGTCGCGCAGTTCGCGCAGGGTGGCGGGCGCCAGGCCTTGTCCGGCCCGCAGGGCAGCTTCCATCACCAACTCGTAGTTGCGCACGCCGCGCTCGTGCGTGTCGCTGTAGCCCTTGACGAGGCGCTGGCACTGCGCAATCTCCAGTGCCAGCGCCGGATTGAAGCTGGCCGTCTCGGCGATGCGCGCCAGCCACTGCTCGATCATCCCGTTCTCGTGCGCGAAGCGGGTGGTGCCGCGGCGCCAGCGCCGGGCCGACGCCACGCAGCGCAGCAGCAGGTAGCCGTGCAGCGAGCTGGTCCGGATGACGCGGCCATTCTTCGTCATGCGCTCCACCAGGCGGCGCGGCGCGCCGGAGTTCATCAGCCAACGGCCGATGCCGCCGGGCAGCGTCTCGCAGATCTCCTGCAGGCGCGGATGCATGTACTCGTTGATGGCGACCAGCTGGTCCTGCTGCACGCCGGCCTCGTCACGCACGCGCTCGAAGCGGGTGGCGCGGGTCTTCAGGGCAGCGACGCGGGCCGTGTCCTCGTAGGACATCCACAGCGCCAGGTGGCGCGCGGTGCTCTCCAGCAAGCGATGGCCATCGTCCACGCCCAGCTCCCGGATCTTCTGAACACGATCGAGATAGTGCCCGGCGTAGGGCACGTCCTGGTAGTCGATCAGGCGGCGCACGCCCTCCAGCAAGGTCGCCTGGACCTGGGCGGGAAAGTCCTTTTGCACCCGCTCGACCAGCGCCTTCACTTGCGGGTGACGCGGCGCGGGGATCGTCTTGTTGACGGGCGCCGCCGCCGTCGCCGCTTCGCCGTCCGATTGCGCACGCTCGAAGCCCACGCCAAAGGCGCGCAAGCTGGGCTTGACGCCCACGCCGCCGCGCTCGATGGTGGCCTCGAACTGGGTCCGGCCGAAGGGCAGCACGCCGGCGCCCGCCAGCGCGCCGAACAGCACGGCGCTGATCACACTGCCCGCTTCTTCCGCGGCCCGCGCCATGTCGAAGCGGATGAAGCGCTTGGCGGCGCGTTCGGCATGCGCGACGAGCTGCTCGCTGTCGACCCGGCCGTCGCCCATCGCGGTCTTCTCCGCGATGGAATAGACCCGGTGCGTGGAAGCGATGAGGGTGCTGCGATCGGGCGTCACCAGGCCGCGCTGCACCGCACGGCCGGCTTCCATCAGCTCGGAGGCCAGCACCACGTCAACGTCACCGGGCAGCGGCATCAGCGCCAGGATCGGCCGGCCGCCGTCGGCTTCGGCACGCATGAGCGGGTACAGCTCGACGTAGTAGATGGTGGCCCCGGTGCGCTGCGCCACGCCAGGCACCGAGGTGGTCTGCGCGATGTAGCCGTTGTGCTCGCCCAGGTCGACGATCCAGTCGGCCAGCACGCCGCCGCCCTCGCCGCCCATGGCGAGGATCGCGATCTTGATGGGTTGTGCTGCGTTCATCGTGGTGCTCTTGTTCTTAGAAGGCGTAGCGTTCGCGCCGCTTGGCCTCATCGCGCTGCAGCCAGCCGATGGCCGCGGCGCGCACGCGTTCGCGCAGGCGCTCCCAGCCGCTTGGGTTGCTCACCACCTGCGCCTTGTAGAAGGACGGGCACAGCACCGCGGCCTGCGACACGTCGCCGCAGTTGCCGCAGCCCACGCAGCTGTCGAGCACGGTGGCCACCGGGTCGCTGCGCAGCGGATCGGGGTTGGGCTTGATCGACAGCGACGGGCAGCCCGAGAGGCGGATGCAGGAATGGTCGCCGGTGCAGGTGTCCGAATCGACGCCGAACTTCTCGCGCACCACCCGCTGGCCATCGGCCAGCGCCTTGCGCACCAGAGGCTTCTCGCGGCGCTGCTTGTTAAGCATGCATTCGGACTGGGCGATCAGGACTTTGGGACCTTTCTCCTGCGTGGTCAGCGCCTCGCGCAGGGTGTCGCGCATGCTGGCCACGTCGTAGGTGCGGCGAATCGTCTTCACCCACTTCACGCCCACGCCGCGCACCGCCTGCTCGATCTCGTGGCCGGTGCTGCGGGTCGGGTTCTGCGCTCTCGAGGACAGGATGTCCTGCCCGCCGGTGGCCGAGGTGTAGTTGTTGTCCACCACGATGGTGAGGTTGTCGCTGCGGTTGAAGACTGCATTGGCGATGCCGCTGGTCAAGCCGTTGTGCCAGAAGCCGCCGTCGCCCATCACCGAGATCGCGCGCTTGCCCGCCGGCACGTTGAGCGCCGCCGCGCCGGCCGCGCCCAGGCCATAGCCCATGGTGGTGTTGCCCAGGTGAAAGGGCGGCAGGATGGAGAACAGGTGGCAGCCGATGTCGGCGCTGACGTGGTGCGGGCCCAGTTCGCGCTCCACCAGCTTCATCGCGCTGAAGATGGGGCGCTCGGGGCAGCCGGTGCAAAAGCCGGGCGGGCGGGCGTGCACCACGGCTTCGATGGGCCGTTCGGGCTCGGGCGGCGTGGGCATGCCTGTCGTCGCTGCCACCAACGGAATCACCTTGCGCACCGGCACGGGCGCCGGCTGCGGCGCCAGCCGGCCGTAGCGCTCGAAGAAGACGCGCGCGCCCTTGAGCAGCTCGGCCGCGGTGTATTCGCCGGCTACCGGCAGCATGTCCTTGCCATGCAGGGCGGCCTGCACGCCGGCCTGGCGCAGGATGGTGGCCATGTTCTGCTCGATGAAGTTGGGCTGCCCCTCCTCCACCAGCAGCACCGCGCGCTTGTTTTGGCAAAAGCGCAGCACCTCGCTGTCGATCACCGGATAGGCCACGTTCATCACGTACAGCGGCACCTGGCTGTTGCCATACACGTCGGCCAGGCCCAGGCGCTCGAGCGCACGCATCAGCGTGTTGTAGCTGCCGCCCTGCACGATGACGCCAATGTCGTCGGCGCCCTCGGCAAAGAATTCGTTGAGGCCGCGTTCCTCGATGAAGCGCACCGCGGCCGGCCAGCGCTCGCGTACCTTTTCCTGCTCGTGCACGAAGCTGGCAGGCGGCAGCACGATGCGGCCGACGTCGCGCCGCGGTTGCTCGAGCGCATCTTTCAGGGTGAAGGTGGGCGGCCGGTTGTCGGCGGCGACGAACTGGCCATGCACGTGGCAGGCGCGGATGCGCAGCTGCAGCATCACCGGCGTGCGGCTGGCCTCGGACAGCTCGAAGCCGGCCTTCACCGCCGCCACGATGGACGGCAGGTTGGGCCGCGGATCCAGGAGCCAGATCTGCGACTTCATGGCAAAGGCGTGGCTGCGCTCCTGCATGATCGAGGAGCCCTCGCCGTAGTCCTCACCCACGATGACGAGGGCGCCGCCGGTGACACCGCCCGAGGCCAGATTGGCCAGCGCATCGGACGCGACGTTGGTGCCCACGGTGGCCTTGAAGGTCACGGCGCCGCGCAGCGGGTAGTTGACCGAGGCCGCGAGCGTGGCCGCCGCAGTCGCCTCGCTGGCGCTGTTCTCGAAGCGGATGCCCTGCTCGGCCAGGATGTCCTGCGCATCGGCCAGCACGTCCATCAGGTGCGAGATGGGCGCGCCCTGGTAGCCGGCCACGTAGGCCACTCCCGATTCCAGCAAGGCCTTGGTCACCGCCAGAATGCCTTCGCCGGAAAAGACATCTCCAGCGCCCAGCTTCAGCTTCTTGACTTCCTCGACAAAGGATCGCTCAGCCATGGTGCTCCTTGAAAACCCTCGAACACAATCGGTTCGAAGGACGTATATTCTTTAGAACTGAATCTATCCACAATCATGAATAACCCTAGACGAGCAAGCACCGTGCCCGCCAAGGCACAGCGCCGAAGCGGCCCAGCACGCGCGGCGGCAGCGCCGCAGCGGCGCTTTGTCGAGGACTACCTGGCGGCCTTGCTGGCGCAAGCCAGCCACCTGATCTCGTCGGAGTTCCACAAGGTGGCGCGCCAGCACGGCTTCTCGGTCTCTGAGTGGCGGGTGCTCGCCTCGCTGGCGGGCGGCGAGGCGATCAGCATCGGGCGGCTGGCGCAGATTGCGGTGACGAAGCAACCCACGGTCACCCGCATGCTCGACCGCATGAGCCAGAAGGGCCATGTGGAGCGCCTGCCCCACGACAGTGACCGCCGCATCACGCTGGTGCGCATCACCGAGGCCGGCGAGCGCACCGTGGGGCACCTGATGGAACTGGCGCGCGAGCACGAGCACCGCGTGCTGGAACCCTTCGGCCACGAAAGCGCGGAAGCACTGAAGAGCACTTTGCGCCGCATGATCGAGCTGCACGAACACGCGCCGTCCGACGAAGCCGAGGAAGAGGACGAAGAGTAGGCAGGCCCTGCGCGGTCTCAGCGCAGCGCGTCGAGAAAGTCGAGCACCGCGCCGGCAAAGGCCTCGGGCAACTGGTCGGGCAGCGGCACCATGCCGCCCTCGATGTCGACGATGCGCGCATCGGGAAGATGCGCCGCCAGTTCGGCCGCATGCGCTGCGGCAAAAGGATCGCCCAGCGCGCGCAGCAGCAGCACGGGCTGCGTGATGCGGCCGACGCGCTCTTCCATGCGGTAGCTGGCGACGGCGCGATGCCCGCCTTCGAGATCGCCCAAAGCCTTCAGGCCGTCGAGGACGAAGGCTTCCAGCAAGTCCGGCCGATCCGCGGGATAGAAGCCCTGCCGGTTGCGCCACATCTGCACGAGGTGCGCGCCATCCGCGCTGCGCTGCACCGCGTCGATGGGCGGACGCTGCGCCCGGGCGATGCGAAAGGCCTCGTTGGTGAATGGCGTGGAGGACAGCACCAGCGCACCCACCCGCTCGGGAAAGGCCGCCGCCAGTTCGATCGCAATGACGCCACCGGTGTGGTGGCCCACCATGTGCGCGCGCTCGATGCCCAGCGCATCGAGCAGCTCCACCGCCACCCGCGCCCAGCGCTCGATGCTGGGCGCCCAGGGTGGCGGCGCCGAGTCGCCAAAACCCACCGTGTCCATCGCAATCGCATGAAAGCGCCGGCCGACGAGCGGCAGCACCGCCCGGAACTCGGCCCAGCTGCGCGGCGTCTGGTGCAGAAACAGCAGCGCCGGTGCGCCGGGCTCACCGCAGGCGGCGTAGTGGACCTGGCCGACCGACAGATCGGCAAAGGCGCGGCGGATGGGCGGCGCGTTCACGTCAGCTGCCGTTCAGTCGTTCGTTCGGGCAGCGGGCGCACGCCACAGGCCGGCATGCTTGAGCATGCCCAGCGTGCGCGACAGCACATCGCCGCGGTAGGCGGAAACATCGCGGCCCGCGTACTCGTAGAAGCCGCTGCCCGACTTCAAGCCCAGCCGGCCCTCTTCCATCATGCGGCCCAGGATGGCCGGCGCCTGGTAGCGCCCGGCGTCGATCGAGGCCGCCATCTCGCGGCTCGCATGGTGCAGGATGTCGGCGCCGCCGAAGTCGATGAACTCCACCACGCCCAGTGCTGCAAAACGCAGGCCCAGGCCGTAGCGCGTGGCCTTGTCGATTTCCTCCGCGGTGGCCGCGCCCTCCTCGATCATGCGGGCCGCCTCGTTCATCACCAGCGCCTGCAGGCGCGGCACGATGTAGCCAGGCGTGGGCCCGCACACCACCGGCAGCTTGCCGATTTCTTCCATCAATGCCTTGGCACGCGCCAGCACGGCGGGGTCGGTGCCGGCGTGGCAGCTCAGTTCCACCACCGGGATCACGTAGGCCGGGTTGAGCCAGTGGATGTTGAGAAAGCGCTGGGGCCGCTTCACGAACTGTGCGATCTGCGTGACGAGGATGCTGCTGGTGGTGGACGTGAGGATGGCGTCATCCGCGCAATGCGCGTTGATGTGCTCGAAGGCCTCGCGCTTGGCCTGCAGCGTTTCGGGCACGCCTTCGAACACCAGCTCGGCCGCCGCCAGCGCGCGCGGCGCGTCCGCGGCGCGCACCAGCTGCACACGCTGCGCGATGGCCTGAACCTGCTCGGCGCCAAGCGCGCCCAGCTTGGCAAGGCCGGCCAAGCTGCCTTCGATCTCGGCACGCGCTTCGGCGGCCAATGCCTGCCAGGCGGGCTCGCTGCGATCGCGCAGATCGACCAGCGAGACGCGATGGCCGGCGTAGGCAAAGGCGATGGCGATGCCACGCCCCATGCGCCCGGCACCGACTGCGACGACGCGCGGCGGATGCGCATCAGCTGCCGTCATGCAGACGCTCCTTCCGCGCGTCGCGCGACAAGCTCGAAAGGCCCAGTGCCTCGAAGGTGCGCGGCCCCTTGCGCAGATCGCGCCCGAGGAAGCCGCCGACGATGGCCAGCAGGCCATGCGCGATCGGCGCATCGACTCCCGCATGGCGCGCGGCCGAGGCCAGGAAGGCCAGGCCCAGCTCGGTGTCTTCGGTGATGTAGCGGTGCGCGTGCAGGTCGATGTGCTCGCGCCAGTCGCCGGATTTCACCAGCTTCTTGTGGGCATCGCCGTACATCCATTGGTCGTTGTCGTAGTGGTCGGCCAGCGGGTAGTGCGGGCCGGCATGGCCGAAGGCGTCGCGCACGGCGATCCGCTCGTGGTCGAGCCGGTCGGTGACGGCGCGCACGGCCGGCTGCGTGCCCTCGTTGTGGATGTCCCAGCGCTCGAAGTGCTGCAGCGGCGCGGCGTTCATCACCATCAGCGGCGGATGAATGATGGGCCCGGCGTTCATCAGCGCGCCCGACAGCGCATCGCCGCAGCCATGCACCGCCGGATAGGCCTGACGGATCACCTCGATCGCCGCCTTCTCCTTGCGCGCCGGATAAACGCCGGTGGGCAGGTGAATGGCGCGGATGGTGACGTTGACCTCGCGCTCGCCGTGCTTGCGCGCCAGGTAGGGCAGCGTTCCGGTCTCGGCCCAGGCCACGTCGGCGCGGTTGCCTGCCGCGCGCACGATCTGCGCCATGACGTAGCTGCCAAAGGTGCCGGGCGGCAGGAACACCACCTGGCCGTCCACCAGGTGCGGCGCCATGGCCCGGGCGATGTCGGCCTGCGCGATGGCGGGCGACGGGATGAGGACGAGTTCGGCGCCGCGCAGGGCATCGCCGATGCTGGCGCTGGCAAGCGCAATCTTCACGTCGCGCGCACCTTGCGCGTCCTTCAGCCGGATCGAGCCCGCCTCGATCACCGCGGCCAGCGCCGCTGCGTCGCGGCGCCACAGGCGCACTTCATGGCCGGCTTCGGACAGGTCGGCGGCGGCGGCGTAGCAGCCATGGCCTCCACCCAGGATGGCGATTTTCATGAACGGGCACTCCACGACAGGAAGGGGATGGATCGAGCACGTACATTACTTTTCAAATGTTTAGGTGTCAATTAGTCTTGGCCCGCGCCCGCTGCTCCAGATGCGCCACCAACAGCCGCGCCGCCGGCGACAGATGCTTCTCGTCGTGGAAGCAGATGGCAAAGCGGCGCCGCGCCCAATCGTCGCTGAGCGGCATCATCTTCAGCCCGAAGGCGGTCGCGACCGGCTCGGCCACTTCGCGCGGAACGACGGCAATGCCCAGGTTGGCGCGCACGCAACGCAAGGCGGCATCGAAGGTCGTCACCACGGCGCGATAGCTCAACGGGCGGCCGATGATGGCGGCGGCGCGCGCCAGCATGGTGTGCACCGCGGTCGAGGCCGGCAGGCCGACGTGGTCGAAATCCAGGGTGTCCTCGAAGGCGCAGCGCTTGCGCCGGGCCAGCGGGTGCGAGGGGTGCGCGACGACGGCCAGCTGGTCCCCGCGGTAGCGGCGTGTCTGCAGGCCCTCCAGGTCTGCCGCGTCCCAGCACACGCCCAGCGGCGCCAGCCCCTCGCGGATGCCGCGCACCAGGTCGCGACTCAGGGTCTCCTCGATGTCGATGCGGATGTCGCGGTGTGCTGGCATCTGCAGGAAGTCTGCAATATCGTCGGGCAGGAACTCGGCGATGGACGAAACCGTCGCCAGCACGCGCACCTGCCCCTTGATGCCCTTGCCATAGGCCGACATGTCGCGCGCCACGCGGTCGGCGCTGGCCAGCATGGCGCGCGCGTGCTCCAACAGGATCTCGCCGGCCCCGGTGGGCACCACGCCGCGCCGCTTGCGCTCGAGCAGCACGTTGCCCACCACCCCTTCGAGTTGGGCGATGCGCTTGCTGATGGCCGAGGGCACGAGGTTTTGCAGCTCGGCGGCGCGGGCGATGTTGCGGGTCTCGCAGACGGTGACGAAGAGGCGCAGACTGGTCAGGTCGAGGTCGTGCATGGCGGCAGTACGAGAGTTTCCAATCAGGAATGTCTAGCGTGCCAAATTAGCGCTTTAGGGATCAGCTGGGAATCCCTAAAGTCTGCTCCACGAATGGAGACAAGAGACATGCAGCCCCAGCACCCGCGCCTGCCCGCCACCGCCGTGATCCGCGAGGTGGGCCTGCGCGACGGCTTGCAGAGCATCGCCACCATCCTCGCCACCGAGCACAAGAAGGCGTGGATCCGCGCCGCGCACGCAGCCGGCCAGCGCGAGATCGAGGTCGGCTCGTTCGTGCCGGCGCGCCTGCTGCCGCAATTGGCGGACACGGCCGCACTGGTTGACTTCGCCAAGACGCTGCCTGCGCTCTTCGTCTCGGTGCTGGTCCCCAACTTGCGCGGCGCCGAGAGCGCCATCGCCTCGCAGGCCGACCTGATGATCGTGCCGCTCTCGGCCAGCCACGCCCACAGCCTGGCCAACTTGCGCAAGACGCCTGACGAAGTGGTGACGGAGGTGGCGCGCATCCGCGCCGCCCGCGACGCTGCTGGCGCCAAGACCCTGATCGAAGGCGGCGTCGGCACCGCCTTCGGCTGCACGCTGCAGGGCGAGGTGAAGAAGAGCGAGGTGCTGCGCCTGATGCAGGCCTTGCTCGACGCCGGCGCCGACCGGGTGAGCCTGGCCGATACGGTCGGCTATGCCGATCCGGCCATGGTGCGCGCGCTGTTCGAAGAAGCGTTGAAGATCGCCGGCGAGCGCTTCTGGTGCGGCCACTTCCACGACACGCGCGGCCTGGGCCTGGCCAACGTCTACGCCGCGCTCGAGGTCGGCGTGCACCGCTTCGACGCCTGCCTGGCCGGCATCGGCGGCTGCCCGCATGCCCCCGGCGCCAGTGGCAACGTATCGACCGAAGACCTGGCCTACATGCTCGGCAGCATGGGGCTCGCCACCGGCGTCGACATCGGCCAGTTGCTGGCGCTGCGCCAACGCGTGGCCGGCTGGCTGCAGGGCGAGACCCTGCATGGTTCGCTGTGGCAGGCCGGCCTGCCCAAAACTTTCAACGCATTTCCGACCCCCACATGACAAGCATCCCTGCCCTGCCCCTGGCCGGCATCCGCGTCCTCGAGTTCACCCACATGGTGATGGGCCCGACCTGCGGCATGATCCTGGCCGATCTCGGCGCCGAGGTCATCAAGATCGAGCCGCCCGGCGGCGACAAGACGCGCCAGCTGCCCGGCCTGGGCATCGGCTTCTTTCGCTCCTTCAATCGCAACAAGAAGAGCGTGGTGCTCGACATCACCAGCGAGGAAGGACGCGCCACCGCCACCGAGCTGGCCGGCCAGTGCGACGTGGTGCTGGAGAACTTCCGCCCCGGCCTGATGGAAAAGCTGGGCCTGGACTACGCCACGCTTTGCAAGCGCTATCCGCGCCTGATCTACGTCACGCACAAGGGCTTTCTGCCGGGCCCCTACGAGAACCGGCTGGCGCTCGACGAGGTGGTGCAGATGATGGGCGGCCTGTCGTACATGACCGGACCGGTGGGCCGTCCGCTGCGCGCCGGCACCTCGGTCAACGACATCATGGGCGGCATGTTCGGCGCCATCGGCGTGCTGGCCGCACTGCGCGAACGCGAGACCACCGGCCGCGGCCAGGAAGTGCAAAGCGCCCTGTTCGAGAACTGCGTGTTCCTGAGCGCACAGCACATGCAGCAGTTCCTGATGACCGGCGAGCCGCCGCCGCCCATGCCCTCGCGCGTGTCGGCCTGGAGCGTGTACGACGTGTTCACGCTGGCGGAAGGCGCGCAGCTCTTCATCGGCGCGGTCAGCGACAAGCAGTTCGCCACCCTGTGCCGAGTGCTGCAACGCCCCGATCTGCTGGACGTGCCGGCCTATCGCGACAACGCCGCGCGGGTGGCGGTGCGGCCGCAGCTGCTGGCCCAGCTCGGCGAAATCCTGGCGCAGCACCAGGTGGAGGCGCTGGCACCGAGGCTGGAGGCGGCCGGCATTCCCTATGCGCCCATCGTGCGCCCCGAACAGCTGGTGCAGGACCCGCACCTCAAGGCCAGCGGCGGGCTGGTGCCGATGCAGACGGAAGACGGCGGCAGCACCGAAGTCGTGCTGCTGCCGCTCATGATGGGCGGACGCCGGCCGGGCGTGCGCTCGCCGCTGCCGAAGGCGGGCGAGCACACCGAGGAAGTGTTGGCGATGCTGGCCTCGCGCCGGCAAGCGGCCTAGGGCCTGAACAGGCCCCAACCCCGTTGAAAACGAAGGAGACAAGACATGAATGAGCACCACGTCACCCGCCGCGCGCTGTTGGGCCTGGGCCTGGGCGCCTCCACCCTGGCGCTCGGCGCCTTCCCGGCCCTGGCCCAGGGCTCCGACAAGCCGATCCGCATGGTGCTGCCCATCAGCGCCGGCTCGGGCGTGGACACCATCGCGCGCGCCGTCGCACCGGCCCTCACCAAGTCCTTCGGGCAGCCGGTGGTGATCGAGAACCTGCCCGGCGCCGGCGGCATCACCGGCGCCGCGGTGGTGGCCAAGGCGGCGCCGGACGGCTCGACCCTGGGCCTGTTCTCCAACAACCACGTGATCAACCCGGCCGTGTACAAGAAGATGCCCTTCGACGCAGTGAACGACTTCACCCCGATCAGCGTGATCGGCGCCACGCCGCTGGTGCTGGTGGCCACCAGGTCGCTGCCGGCCAGGAACGTGAAGGAACTGGTGGCGCTGCTCAAGGCCAAGCCCGACGACTACAACATGGCCTCGTCAGGCAACGGCACCATCATCCACCTGGCGGGCGTGCTGTTTCTGGAACAGGCCGGCGTGCAGGCGCGCCACATCCCCTACAAGGGCACCGGGCCGATGGTGACCGACCTGGTGGGCGGCCAGGTGCAGTTCGGCGTGGTCGCGTTGCCGGCCATCCAGCAGCACATCAAGAGCGGGGCGGTGGTGGCCATCGGCCTGTGCGGCGCGACCCGCTCGCCGGCCGCGCCCGAGGTCCCCACCATCGCCGAACAGGGCCTGCCCGATTACGACGTGGCGGGCTGGTTTGCCGTCGTCGGGCCCGCCAGGATGCCGGCCGCGGAAGTCGCGCGCACCCACGATGCCTTTGTCAAGGCCTTCGCCAGCCCCGAGGTCGCGGAAGCCATGGCCAAGCAGGGCAACGTGGTCAAGCCCAGTTCGCCCGAGGACGCCACCAGGTTCTTTCGCAGCGAGGCCGCCCGCTACGCGGCGCTGGCCAGGAAGGCCAACGTGTCGCTGGACTGAAAACACGCCCGCCGACGAAGGGGCGTGCGCTTTGGCGCTCGAGGCGCTACGCTCGCGACGCGCGGCTTGCGCGTGTCCTTCGACAGGAGCTCGACGATGATTCTCGGACTCACCCTCTTGGGCGCCATCCATACCCTCATCAGCCTTGTCGCGGTGGGGGCAGGCATCTGGGCTTTCGTGCGCGACAAGGCCGTCGTTCCCGACACCAGCCTGGGCAAGACCTATGTCTGGGCCACGGTGCTGACCTGCCTGACCGGCTTCGGCATCTTCCGGCATGGCGGCTTCGGCGCGCCGCATGCGCTGGGCATCATCACCTTGCTGGTCCTCGCGCTCGCCACCTTTGCATGGCGCCGCAAGCCGCATGGGGCCGCCTGGGCCTATGTGGCGACCGCCTGCTATTCGCTGACCTTCTTCTTTCACATGATCCCGGGCTTCACGGAGACCTTTACCCGGCTGCCGGTGGGCGCGCCGCTGTTCAGCGGCCCGGATGATCCGGCGCTGCAAAAGGTCATCGGGGTGGTGTTTGTGGTCTTTCTTGCGGGCCTGACTTGGCAGCTCGTTCGCCTGCACAAGGCGCGCGGCATCTATCCCACGCCCGGGGCTGCCTGAGGCGCTACTCGCTGGGGACGCGGATGTTGGGAAAGGTATCCGCGATCTGCTTGCGCACGACGTCGGCGTCGTACCAGCAGAGCACCCCCGGCTCTTCGTCACGCGTCAGCTTGTGCGTGCCATCGCAGAAGGGCTGGGTGGCCGACAGGCCGCAGCCGCACATGTATTGCGTCTCGCCGCCGATGGTCACCGGATAGGGTTTGCTGCGCGTGCGCATCACCAGTCTCGTCATGATGGCCTCCTACAGGTGGTTCCGACGATTCCGGTATTGTCCGCCCGGCGCGGCAGCGGGATGCACCAATGAAAAAAAGCCGCTGATCAACAGCGGCTTTTTTACTTTGCTTTTGGCGGAACCGGAGGGATTCGAACCCTCGATGAGGCTCTACACCCCATACTCCCTTAGCAGGGGAGCACCTTCGGCCACTCGGTCACAGTTCCGTAAGTCTGCAATTATGCCACCATCTTAGGCGGCCACCTGGTCCAGATCAAAGGCTTTGTGCAGTGCGCGCACGGCCAGTTCCATGTACTTCTCGTCGATCACGACCGAGGTCTTGATCTCGCTGGTGGAAATCATCTGGATGTTGATGCCCTCTTCGCTCAGCACGCGGAACATCTTGCTGGCCACGCCGACGTGGCTGCGCATGCCGATGCCCACGATGCTGACCTTGCAGATCTTGGCGTCGCCTTCGACGATCGCGGCGCCCAGGACCGGCAGCACCTTGGTCTTGAGCAGGTCCACGGTCTTGCTGTAGTCGTTGCGATGTACCGTGAAGCTGAAGTCGGTCTTGCCGTCCTTACTCAGGTTCTGGATGATCACATCGACTTCGATGTTGGCGTCGGCCACGGCGCCCAGGATTTGGTAGGCGATGCCGGGCTTGTCAGGCACGCCCAGCACCGAGATCTTGGCTTCGTCGCGGTTGAACGCGATGCCCGATACGACGGCTTGTTCCATGTTTTCGTCTTCCTCGAAAGTGATCAGCGTGCCGGATGCGGCTTCTTCGTTGATGTCGATGTCCCAGGGCGTGAAGCTGGACAGCACGCGCAGCGGCACCTTGTACTTGCCGGCGAATTCCACCGAGCGGATCTGCAGCACCTTGGAGCCCAGGCTGGCCATTTCCAGCATCTCTTCGAAGCTCACGGTCTTCATGCGACGCGCGTCGGGTTCGACCCGCGGGTCGGTGGTGTAGACGCCGTCGACGTCGGTGAAGATCAGGCACTCGTCGGCGCGCATGGCGGCCGCCACGGCCACCGCCGAGGTGTCGCTGCCGCCGCGGCCCAAGGTGGTGATGTTGCCGCTTTCGTCCACGCCCTGGAAGCCGGTGATCACGACGACCTTGCCCGCCTCGAGGTCGGCGCGCACGCGCTCGTCGTCGATGCTCTCGATGCGCGCCTTGGTATAGCTGTTGTCGGTTTTCACCTGCACCTGCCAGCCGGCGTAGCTGACGGACTCGACGCCTTCGGCCTGCAGCGCAATGGCCAGCAGCGCCGACGAGGCCTGCTCGCCGGTGGAGGCCAGCATGTCGAGCTCGCGGCCGTATGCGGGGTCCGGCTTGCTGGGCGCCAGTTCCTTGGCCAGGCCCAAGAGGCGATTGGTCTCGCCGCTCATGGCACTGGGAACCACCACCATCTGGTGGCCGGCACGGTGCCACTTGGCCACGCGTTTGGCGACATTGCGGATGCGCTCGGTCGAGCCCATCGACGTACCGCCGTATTTATGAACGATCAATGCCATGGGTGAGTGTCTTGGAGAAAGGGGGCAGCGCGCCTACAGCGGTCAGCGCGAAGGCTTCGCCGAGGGCGCGACATTGTACCAATCGAGCACGGCCCCCACCCGATCGACGAAGCCGGTGCCCACCTTGATGTGCACCCGGTGGCCGCGCGTGCGGCAGGCGTCCACCTGGCCCAGCAGTTCTTCCAGCTGCGCGCTGCTGGGCGTGCAGCGGTGCATGCGCAGCAGCCAGTGGCGCAGCACGTTGGCCTGGCGCGCACGCGACAAGCCCTGCAGCGCCGCAATGGCGGGTGGCGCGCCGACGGTGGCCAGGTCCTGCTCGGCCAG
This sequence comes from Variovorax sp. LARHSF232, assembly GCF_052871435.1. Lineage (NCBI taxonomy): Bacteria > Pseudomonadati > Pseudomonadota > Betaproteobacteria > Burkholderiales > Comamonadaceae > Variovorax > Variovorax sp. LARHSF232. The sequence continues at coordinate 911,650 of NZ_JBIXJS010000001.1, forward strand.
TTCCACCAGCAGCGCCTGCGCCTGCGCGGCGTGGCTGGCCGAGCGGGCAAAGGTGCCGCGAAACTGCGGAAAGACCTGCTCCAGCGCCGGCAGCACCGTGCCGCGAATGCGGTTGCGCGTGTAGCGCGCGTCGCCGTTGCTCGGGTCATCGATCCAGGTCACGCCCTGGGCGCGCAGCCAGGCGCGAATCTCGTTGCCACCCAGCTGCAGGAAGGGCCGGTGATAGATCAGGCCCTCGCGCCGCGCCAGCGCCGGCATGGCCGACAGACCCGACAGGCCGGCCCCGCGCGAGAGCGCCAGCAGGATGGTCTCGACCTGATCGTCGGCATGGTGGGCCAGGGCCACGTCCTTGACGGCAACGCCCGTCTCGCGCGCCAGCTCCACGAAGGAGGCATAGCGGGCACGCCGCGCCGCGTCTTCAGGGCTTTCGCCGCTGGCGTGGCGCGCGTCCACGCGCCGCACCGCCAGCGGCACGGAAAGCTGGTCGCAGAAGGCGCGGCAGTGCTGCTCGAAGCCATCCGCAGCGACCTGCAGACCGTGATGCACATGAAAGGCATGAACCTGACCCGGCCAGCGCCGGGCGCAAGCCAGCAGCAGCGCGGTGGAATCCGCGCCGCCGCTGAAGCCCACGGCCAGCGGCAGGCCGGGCTCGAAGGCCGCAACGGCATGCTCGACGGGGGTCACGATGTTTTCCCATGCCGGCATGAATGGCATGGCGTTTGGGGGCGGTGGCGGGCAGCAGAATGCATGCGCGCATTGTGCGGTGTTGGCGCTGCGCGCCGAAGGAGTCGATTCATGTGGAAACTGGGCACCTTGTGGTTCTCGCTGCGCAAGGAGTTGGCGCTGGCCTGGGCCATGCTGCGCAATCCGGGCACGCCGGGCGCGTCCAAGCTGGCGATCCTGGCGGCCGGGCTCTATGTGCTGAGCCCGCTGGATCTGGTGTCCGACCTGCTGCCGGTGCTGGGCTGGATCGACGACGGCGTGGTGGCCGTGCTGCTGCTGCGCCTGGCGGCCCGATGGATGCCGAGCGAGCTGCATGCGGCGCTGAAGGAACGCGTCGCACGGCGCAGCGCGCGCTGAGGAAAAAAATGAAAAAGGGACCGAGGTCCCCTTTTTACTTCGTGTCGGCCCGGGTGTCCGAGAAGCGGCCGTAGCTCTGCAGGCGCTCGTAGCGGCGCTCCAGCAGTTCGCGCGGCTTCAGGTCGCTCACCTGGCGATAGGCATCGCCCAGGGCGCGCTTGAGGAAGACCGCCATCTGGCGGTGATCGCGGTGCGCGCCGCCCACCGGCTCGTTCACGATCTTGTCGATCAGGCCCAGCGCCTTCAGGCGGTGCGCCGTGATGCCCAGCGCATCGGCCGCTTCCTGCGCCTTGTCGCTGGTCTTCCAGAGAATGGAAGCGCAGCCTTCCGGGCTGATCACCGAGTAGATGGAGTACTGCAGCATCACCACCTGGTCGCCCACCGAAATGGCCAGCGCGCCGCCGGAGCCGCCCTCCCCGATGATGGTGACGATGATCGGCACCTCGAGCTGCGCCATCTCGAAGATGTTGCGGCCGATGGCCTCGGACTGGCCGCGCTCCTCCGCGTCGATGCCCGGATAGGCACCGGGCGTGTCGACGAAGGTGAAGACCGGCAGCTTGAACTTCTCGGCCGTCTTCATCAGGCGCAGCGCCTTGCGGTAGCCCTCGGGCTTGCTCATGCCGAAGTTGCGGGCGGTGCGCTCCTTGGTGTCGCGGCCCTTCTGATGGCCGAGCACCATGCAGGGCGTGCCGTTGAAGCGCGCCAGGCCGCCGACGATCGACAGGTCGTCCGAGAAATGACGGTCGCCGTGCAGCTCGACGAAATCGGTGAAGATCTCGTTCACGTAGTCGAGCGTGTACGGACGCTCCGGATGGCGCGCAATCTTCGTGATCCGCCAGGGCGACAGATCGCTGTAGATGTCCTTGGTGAGCTGAAGGCTCTTCTTGCTCAGCTGATCGATTTCTTCCGAGATGTCGACCGCCGATTCGGTCTGCACATAGCGCAGTTCTTCGATTTTTGATTCGAGCTCCGCAATGGGCTGCTCAAAGTCGAGGAAGGTTCGTTTCGCCAACGTCTTCTCCTGTAATTAGTACGCAACCGGCACCGGTTCGAGCGATCGCCAAATATACCAAGTCGCCACGCTGCAAAAAGGTGCCCAGGCCACGGCGACCTCGCGGGCATCGCTGCGGCTGACGGGGTCGCCGGAAAAATAGTTGTGGCTGATGCCGTTGATGAGCCCCACGTCATCCAACGGCAGGATGTTGGGGCGCATCAGGTGGAACATGAGGAACATCTCGGCCGTCCAGCGGCCGATGCCGCGGATCGCCACCAGCTCGGCAATGATCTGCTCGTCGTCCATGTCCTTCCAGGCGTCGACGTGCACGGTGCCATTGTCGAAGTGCAGCGCCAGGTCCACCAGGTACTCGACCTTGCGCGCCGACAAGCCGGCGGCGCGCATGTCGTCCACCTTGAGCTTGAGCACGTTGCCCGGCGTCAGGCGCCGGGGCAGATCGGCAAAGCGGTCCCACACCGATTGCGCCGCTTTCACCGAAATCTGCTGGCCCACGATGCTGCGCGCCAGGGTGGTGAAGGCGTCGCCGCGCGACTCCAGGCAGGCGTCGCCGAACTGCGGAATGAGGCGCTTCATGACCCGGTCCTTCTTGGCCAGGTGCTTGCAGGCATCGTCCCAGTAGTCGGGCGTGAAGATCTTGATCGGCGGGCTCTTCGAGGCGGTCGTCTTGCTGGTGGCCGCGTTCATTTGACAACCGTCCAAGTGGTGCCCGAGGGCGAGTCCTTGAGCTCGATGCCCTGCGCCAGGAGATCCTTGCGGATGCGGTCGGCCTCGGCAAAGTTCTTGGCGGCCTTGGCCTGCGCGCGCTGCTCGATCAATGCCAGGATGGTCGCCTCGTCCAGACTGGCACCGGCGCGCAGGAAGGCTTCGGGCGCGTCCTGAAGAATGCCGAGCGTGCCGCCCAAGGCACGCATCAGGCCGGCAAGTTGCGCGGCTTCTTCATCGCGGGTGGCGCGATTGATATCGCCGGCCAGTTCGAACAGCACGGCAACGGCTTCGGGCGTGCCGAAGTCTTCGTTCATTGCCGCCTTGAAGCGGGCAGCATGGGGCTCGCTCCAGTCGATCGACGGCACGGGCGCCGGCTGCACCCGCTGCAGCGCCGTGTACAGGCGCTTGAGCGAAGCGCGCGCATCCTGCAGGTGCACGTCGCTGTAGTTCAGCGGGCTGCGGTAGTGCGCGCGCAGCACGAAGAAGCGGATGGTCTCGGCGTCGAAGACTTTCAACACATCGCGAATGAGGAAGAAGTTGCCCAGGCTCTTGGACATCTTCTCGTCGTCGATGTTGATGAAGCCGTTGTGCATCCACACGCGCGCCAGCGGCTTGCCATGTGCGCCTTCGCTCTGGGCGATTTCGTTTTCGTGATGGGGAAACTGCAAGTCTGCGCCGCCGGCGTGAATGTCCAGCGTCTCACCTAGCAACTCGCAGGCCATGGCGGAGCACTCGATGTGCCAGCCCGGGCGGCCCGGACCGAATTCGCTGGGCCACTTCACCTCGGCCGGCTCATCGGCCTTGGCGCTCTTCCACAGCACCGGGTCGAGCGGATCGTCCTTGCCTTCCAGCACGGCCACGCGCTCGCCGGCATGCAGTTCGTCCAGCGTCTTGCCCGACAGCTTGCCGTAGCCGGGGAACTTGCGCACCGCGTAGTTCACGTCGCCATTTGACGAACGATAGGCCAGGCCCTTGCCCTCGAGCGTGGCGATCATCGACAGCATCTGCGGCACGTACTCGGTGGCGCGCGGCTCGTGCGTGGGGCGCTCGATGCGAAGCGCATCGGCGTCCTCGTGCAGCGCGTCGATCATGCGGTTGGTCAGGCTGCGGATGCTCTCGCCGTTCTCCACCGCGCGCTTGATGATCTTGTCGTCCACGTCGGTGATGTTGCGCACGTAGTTCACGCGATAGCCGCTGGCCTTGAGCCAGCGCTGCACGACGTCGAAGGCGATCATCGAGCGCGCATGGCCCAGGTGACAGTAGTCGTACACGGTCATGCCGCACACGTACATGCGGACTTCGCCCGGCCTCAACGGCAAAAAAATCTCCAGCTCACGCGAGAGCGTGTTGTAGATGCGCAAACTCATGGGGTTCGAAAGGCGTCGCTTTTTAGGCGCCCGCGCACGACAGATGCAGCAGGCGAAGCACGCTTTATTTCAGGAAAGGGGAGGTGTGGCAAGAGGGAGTGTCAGCAACCCCCTCGGCTACAATGCCCCGCAGTATAAACGGCCTGTGCCGTGCGCATTTCGGTTGTTTCGAGCCTTGCCGCGAAACCCGACTCCCACTCCCGAGGCTTCATGCAGCAGGTCGCAGTTCCACGCATCCTCCCCCGATCTTTCGTCCTCGCGGCATTGCTCGCCGTCGTTTTTCTGTGTCTTGCCGGCAACGCCCGCGCCGACCAATACGCGGACGTCAACGCGCTGCTGCGGCAAGGCCGCACCGATGAGGCGCTGACCAAGGCCGACACCTACATCGCCGGCAAGCCGCGCGATCCGCAGATGCGCTTTCTGCGCGGCGTGATCCTCACCGAGCAGGGCAAGCAAGCCGAGGCCACCAGCGCCTTCGTGGCGCTGACGCAAGAATTCCCCGAGCTGCCCGAGCCCTACAACAACCTGGCCGCCCTGTACGCCGCGCAAAGCCAGTTCGGCAAGGCGCGCGACGCCCTGGAAACCGCCATCAAGCTCAACCCCGGCTACGCCACGGCGCACGAGAACCTGGGCGATGTCTATGTGCGGCTGGCGGCCCAGTCCTACGGACGCGCGCAGCAACTCGAAAAGGGCAACGCGACCGCGGCGCCCAAGCTGGCGCTGCTGCGCGAGGTGTTCCTGCCCAAGCCGGCCGTCAAGCCGTCGGCCAAGGGCGCTGCCAGCACCGGGGCGGACACCACCAGCGCCCCGGCGGCCGGGACGTCGCCGGTACGCTAGGCTCCTGCGCCAGGCGGCGCTTTTGCAGCGCCCCTTTGCCCCGCTTTTTGTCCAACCTTGTTTCAGAAAGAGACGCTTTGGCCCTGAACACTCCCGTCCTTGCGCGCCGCATGGCGCTGGCCCTCTCCTGCAGCCTGCTGCTTGGCAGCGCAAGCGCCTTCGCACAATTGCAATCGCCCACTGCGGCCGCGCCGCGCGTCAAGCTGGCCACCTCCGCCGGCGACATCGTGGTCGAGCTGGCACCCGACAAGGCGCCCAAGACGGTGCAGAACTTCCTCACGTACGTGAAGGACAAGCACTACGACGGCACGGTCTTCCACCGCGTGATTGACGGGTTCATGATCCAGGGTGGCGGCTACACCGCCGACCTGGCGCAAAAGCCCACCCGCGATGCGATTCCTCTGGAAGCCAGCAACGGCCTGAAAAACGACACCTACACCATTGCCATGGCGCGCACCGGCAATCCGAACTCGGCCACCTCGCAGTTCTTCATCAACGTGAAGAACAACGACATGCTCAATGCCCCCAACCCCGACGGCTACGGCTATACCGTGTTCGGCAAGGTGGTGGCCGGCCAGGACGTGATCGACAAGATCCGCGCCGTCCCTACCGGCAACAAGGGCGGCATGCAGAACGTGCCGCTCGCCCCCGTCATCATTCAATCCGCCACCTTGGCGAAGTAACCACAAGGAGCCACAACATGAGCAAACCCCAAGTCGAACTGCACATCCGCAACCAGGGCGTCGTCACGCTCGAGTTGGATGGCGACAAGGCGCCCAAGACCGTTGCCAACTTCCTCGCCTACGCGAAAAAGGGCTTCTACGACGGCACGGTCTTCCACCGCGTGATCCCCGGCTTCATGGCTCAGGGCGGCGGCTTCGAAGTCGGCATGGCGCAAAAGCCGACCGACGCGCAGATCGAGAACGAGGCCAACAACGGCCTGAAGAACGACAAGTACACCGTCGCCATGGCGCGCACCAACGCACCGCACTCTGCCACGGCGCAGTTCTTCATCAACGTGGCCAACAACGGCTTTTTGAACCACACCGCGCCCACCGCCCAGGGCTGGGGCTATACGGTGTTCGGCAAGGTGATCTCGGGCACCGACGTGGTCGACAAGATCGAAGGCGTGAAGACCGGCCGCAAGGGCTTCCACGACGACGTGCCGCTGGAAGATGTGGTGATCGACAAGGCCGTCGTCATCTCCGAGTGAGCACCGATGGCGCCCGCCGCTTCCTGAAATGAGTTCGCAGCAAGCGCCCCAACCATTCCAGGAGCTCGTGGCGCCCGAGGGCTGGCACACGGTCGACATCATCTCGGACCTGCACTTGCAGGCCGAACGGCCCGCCACGGTGGAAGCCTGGCGCGGCTACCTGCAGACCACGCCGGCCGACGCCCTGTTCATCCTGGGCGACCTGTTCGAAGTGTGGGTGGGCGACGATGCCGCCGCCCTGCCCGGCTTCGAGGCGCAGTGCGCTGCCCTGCTGCACGAGGCGGCGGCGCATCGGCCGATCTTTTTCATGCACGGCAACCGCGACTTCCTGGTCGGCACCGCCTTTGCCGCGCAGGCCGGCATCACCTTGCTCGACGACCCGACGGTGCTGGTCTTCATGAATCAACGCTGGCTCCTGAGCCACGGCGATGCGCTGTGCCTGGAAGACACCGAGTACCAGCGTTTTCGCGCACAGGTGCGCACGCAAGCCTGGCAGCAGGCGGTGCTGGCCCAGCCCTTGGAGCAGAGGCGCGCGCTGGCCCGCTCGGTTCGCAGTCAGAGCGAGGCGCGCCAGCGTGAACCGGACATGGTCTGGGCCGACGTCGACGCCCCCGCCGCGCGCGCGTGGCTCACGCAGGCCCATGCCCACACGCTGATCCACGGCCACACGCACCGCCCCCGCGTGCACGACCTGGGCAATGGCCTGCAACGCATCGTGCTGAGCGACTGGGACGTGGATGCGCATCCGCCACGCGCCCAGGTGCTGTGCCTGTCGGCCAGCGGCGCCAAGCGCGTCGACCTGCGCTGAAATGTTCGGCTGGCTGCGCAAGCTGCGCCCTCTGCCCTCCATCCCCGACACGGCTTGGCGCGCGACGCTTGCGCGCTACCCCTTTCTCGCCACCGAACGTTCGCCGGCAGATATCGAGCGGCTTCGCCTGCTGGCCGCGCAGTTCTTGCAGGGCAAGGAATTCCACGGCGCGCACGGCTTCGTCATTTCCGACGAGGTGGCGCTTTGCATCGCGGCCCAGGCCGTGCTGCCCATCCTGCATCTGCGAGGCGGCATGAACTGGTACGACGATTTCGTCGGCGTGGTGGTGCACAAGGCCGAAGCGGTAGCGCCGCGCAAGGTGATGGACGAGGCCGGCGTGGTGCACGAATACGAAGAAGTCGTGGCCGGCGAAGCCATGGACCGCGGCCCGGTGATGCTCAGCTGGCAGGACGTGCTGGCCAGCAGCGTGAGCACCGACGTGGGCTACAACGTGGTGATCCATGAATTCGCCCACAAGATCGACATGCGCGATGGCAGCGCCAACGGCTGCCCGCCCCTGCCCACCGGCTTTGCCGGCTGCACCAGCGCGCGCGCCGCCAAGGCGGCCTGGTTCGCGGTGATGGAGCCGGCCTACCAGGCTTTTCGCGAGAAGATCATCGTGGCCGAGCGCTTCGGCGGCGAAGCGCCCTGGCTCGACGACTACGGCGCGGAATCGATTTCCGAGTTCTTCGCAGTGGCCTGCGAGGCCTATTTCGTCAACCGTGCGCAGTTCGCGCTGGAAGAGCCGGCATTGCTGCGGCTCTTCGACGCGTTCTTTCTGAAGTCGCGCAGCAGCTGACGCGCAATTACTTGCGCAGCAGCGCCTTGAGCGCCGACTGCAGGCGGCGCGCCGCCGCCGAATCGTGCGCGGACGCCAGCACCTTGCCCACGTCCTGGCCCCAGGTCTGGTCCGGCGCTGGGTCGCCGCGGCGCGTCAGCAGCTTGAGCTGCAGCGCACGGCGTGCATCCAGCTGCTCGGCCGGCGTCGGCACTTCCGCCGCCATTTCGAGGCGCAGCAGCGATTCGGCCGCGGCGTCGTTGCTGCTGGGCGCCGCGCCCAAGGACTGCTGCCAGGTGCCCCGCACCGCCGGCGTCACCGCGCGGCCCAGCTCCTGCACGCTGGGCAGTTGCGCGGCGTCGCGCTTTTCCCAGGCGCCGATCAGTTGGGTGAGCGCTTCGCCATGCGCTTGCGCGGCCAGCTTGCGCAGGGCCAGCTGTGCATGGTCGATGGCTTCGCGCTGGGCACGGAAGGCGGCATCGCCCAGGCGCGGGCCGCGCTCGGGACGGTCAGGGCGATCGCCGAAACGGCCTCCCCGATCATTGCCCCGATCGTTGCCGCGCGCGTCCGGACGCGGGCCGCGTGAATCACGGCCATCGCGCCGATCGCCGGGCCGGCCTGGACGGCCGGCTGACATCGGTTCGGCCCTTTTTGCGCCAGGCCGATCGTCGCCGCGTACGGCGACCACGGGTTTCCTGGGCGCAGGGGCCGGGGCCGGCGCGGCAGCTTGCGCATCGGTGCGCGCCGAAGCATCGGCGCCGTCGGCGGGTGCCGTCAAATCGTTCGCCGCCTGCGCATCTGCCGATGCGGGCTCGGCGGTGTTCTCGCCGCCGCCTTCGGACGGCGCACCGCTGAGATCGGCACTCTCGGCAAATTCGGCGGCAGCCTGGCCGGGCGCCACGACTTCGGTCGCTCCGACGTTGGGGCCGTCGGCAGGGGCCGGCTTGAACTCGCCGCGCAGCGCGGCTTCGAGATCGGCCATGGCAGCGCGGATCTTTTGCGCGTCGCCGCCGGCATTGGCGGCTTCCAGCGCCTTGGAGGCGACCAGCACGTAGCGGTCGTGCTCGCTCATCGTGGCACTGGCCTTCTCGCGTTCGGCCGACTTGCGGTTGAAGGCTTCGTCGATCGGGGCGCGGAAGGCGTCCCACAGCTTTTGTTCCTGGCGACGATCCAGCGGCACGCTTTGCGCTTCGACCTGCCAGCGCTGCTGCAGCGCCTTCACCGCGTCGACGCGCAGCTGCGGCGCCGAGCCCAGCGCCACGGCCTCGGCGATCAGTGCCTGGCGGCGCTCGATGCTGGCCCTCTGCGCGGTCTCGATGGGTGCGCGTGCGGCGCCGAAGGCCTCGGCCCATTGCGCCTGCAGTTCGGCAAAGATTTTCTCGCCCACATGGCCGGCATCGCGCCAGCGGTCGGCAAACTGGTGCAGCGCACGGTTGTGCGCCTTCAGGTCGGTATCGGCGGCATGCTCGGCAGCCCAGGCCTTGACCTCTTCGATCAGGGCCAGGCGGTGGGCGCGGTGCTCGGCGGCGTCGGCGCGCACCTTCTCGAGCCAGGCTTCCACCACCTTGTGCGCCTCGTTGCAGGCTTCGTCGAAACGCTTCCACAGGGCATGGTTGGGCACGCCACCCTGGTCGGCCTTCTTCCATTGCTCACGCAGGTTGCGCAGGCTTTCCTGCATCTTGCGCCCGCCCAGGGCCTGGCCCTCGGGACGCTTGAGGAGGGCTTCGGCCTTGGCGACCAGCTCTTCGCGCACCTTGTCTGCGCTCCAGCGCTGCCAGCCCTCCAGCTCGCCGGCGGCGATCAGGGCGGCATGCACCTGGCCTTCCAGCGGCTGCTCGATCAGGCGGCCATGCTCTTTCAGCACGGCGCGCAGGGCGGCGGCGGCGCCGGCGCTGGCCTTGCCATGGCCCTCGGCGGTTTCCTGCTCGAGCTTGGCCAGCGCGGCCTTCACCGCCTCGACGGCGACGGCACGCACGGCCGGATCGACCTTGGGTGCCCTGGGCGCGGCAGGCTTGGCTGGCTTGGCAGTGGCAGCGGCGGCCGGGCTGGCCGCTTCAGGCGGCAAGCCACGCGCGGCGCGCAGCTCATCGGCCCAAACCGGCACCGGCGGCAGCGGCGCCGCCGGATCGGCGGCGGCGGCCACGGCCTGCGCCAACGCGGCCTGGAAGGCGTCGGACACCACCACCAGCTGGGCCTTGGAAGCCTCCAGCTGGGGTGCGAAACGCGCATCGAGGCTGTTCCAGTTGGTGTCGGACGCGATTTCGGCGGCCTGCTGCTTCCAGCTTTCGACATCGGCGGCCAGCGAATCGCCGGCGGCCTGCGCGTCCTGCCAGCTCTTGGTGGACAGCACCTCGAAGCGCTGCGCCAACAGCACGGCCGCCTCGCGATGGACCTGGGCGCGGTGTTGCAAGTCTTCGATGCCCTTTACGCGATCGGCCAGCAGCGTCTTGACGCTGGCCAGCGGCTCGCGCGACAGCGGCGCGCCGGCCTTGGCCGCGTCGCGCTGCCAGGCCAGGGCATCGGCGATGTTGAGCTTGGGCTGTTCCAGCAAGCCGCGGGCCTTCTGCTCCCATTCGGCCGCAATGGAAGCCTGGTCGCGGGCGCGGCGCAGTTCATCGAGCTTTTCGCGCACCAGGCGCGCGGCGCCCTTGTCGCGGCTGCTCAGCTCCTTGAAGACCTCCTGCAGCTGCTCGGCGGCGGGACTCGCCGCCAGCCAGTCGCGCACGCGCTGGGCGCGCTCGCCGGCAGTCGGCGCGGTGAAGGCGCCGCCGGTGAGCGCGTCGAGAGCCTGGATGTCGTGGGGCTTGGAAGAAGTTGAAGTCACAGCGCGTTGAATTTGGGGTCTTTTGTTCGAAAGCAAAGGCGCCGGAATTTCCGGCGCAGCCCTCCATTTTGACCGACGCGCCGCCCCGGCTCAATGCGCGTCGAGTTTCAACTCCGCGCCTGGCTGCCATTTGTCGCCATCCGCCTTGGTCTGCACGGCGCCCAGGAACAGGCGTTCGCCCGGCAATTTCTGCTCGAGCAGGTAGTCGCGTACCACCACGCCGCGCTGCACCGCCAGCTGGCGGATCGACTCGTCGTTCACCGTGACGCTGGTCATCAGCAGGTCTTCCATGTCCTTCACGGGCAGGTCCTTGGCCAGCCCCACCATGTTGCGCGGCTTGCTGATGTCGGCCCGCTTGTAGACGGCGCTGAGCAGTTGCGGATATTCGGCGTCGGTCATCGGTGCGACTTCCGAGGCCTCCTTGCCGGCGCGCACCGCCTCGCGGCGCTTCTCGGCCTGCGCCTGGTCGCGCACGCGCTGGCGCTGGTAGGCGCTGCGCTCCTTGTCCAGGCTGGCGGTGCCGACCACGGTCATGCGCAAAGTGGGCCGGTCGGTCAGCGCCTTGGCCACCTTGTCCAGGCTCTCCTTGGCCGTCGCCGTGAGGTCCGAGCTGCCGGCGTCGAAGGCGATGGTGTTCGACTCGCCCGAGCCACTGCCGCCGCCTCCCCCGCCCGTGAGCAGATTGAGCGGCGAAGTCACCGCCTTGACGATCAGGTTGACGATGCCCTTCCAGATCAGCGGCGCCAGGCTGAATTGCGGATCGTTGATCGAGCCGGACAGCGGCAAATCGATGTCCACCACCCCGTTGCGGTCGGACAGCAAGGCCATCGCCAGCTTGACCGGCAGGGTGCGCTCGGCGCCCGGCACCTGCTCTTCGCTGAACGTGAGCTGGTTGAGCACCAGCTTGTTGGTGGCGGTGAGGCGGCCATCCGGCGCCACCTTGTAATTGAGGTCGACGCTCATCTTGCCGCGCTCGATGCCGTAGCCGACGTAGCGCCCCGAATAGGGCGACAGCGGCGCCAGCTCCAGATCGCGCATCTTGGCCGTGATGTCCAGCTCGAGCGGCTTCACCAGCGGGTTGAGCTTGCCGGCGATCTCCAGCGCTGCCGTCTGCTGGGCCTTGCCGCGCAGCTCCAGGTCGGCCAGTACCGCCTTGCCGTCGACCGGCTGGGATGAGAAGGCGCTGAGCTTGCCGGTCAGCTCGCTCAGGTCGGCCGAGTAGTTGGGCTTGATGAAGTGGTCGTTGAAGTCGATGCGGGCGTTGACCAGGGCGATCGGCCCGAAATTGATGACCGGCTTGGGACCGGTATCGGCCGGCGCGGCAGGCGCTGCCGAATCGCGCGGCGGCGTGACGGGTTGGGCCGACTGGGTGACGGTGTCCTTGCCGATCAGCTTCTCCCGAGTCTTGGCCGGCTCGGCGGCCGGCTTGCCTTGCGCGTCGGTGGCGGCCGGCTTGCCGACGTCCACCGGCTGGCGGCTGGCCAGGTCCTGCAGGTGCAGCGTGCCGGTCTCGTCGATCACCAGCCGGGCGAACAGGTCGGTGAGCGAAGTCTCGCGCACGTCCAGCGAGAACGGCTTCTTGGGCACCATGTCGAACTTGACGCCGCGCAGGGTGAGCGACTTCCAGCTGAGCAGCCGGCTGGCGCCGCGCGCCTCCGAGCGTGCCCCGCTGGCCTGGGCCAGCAGCGCGCTGTTGACCCGGACGTCCTCCATGGAGGTGTCTCCGGCCAGGCCGACCTTGGGGCCCGCCGAATCGGCCGCGTACTGCACGCTGCCCCGATAGCTCAAATAGAAGCGGCGCAGGTCGACGTTGGGCGCCTGGTCGGCAAAGTAGGCCTTGAAGGCATGCACCGGCAGCGAAGTCAGTTCGGCACGCCCCTCGGTGGACATCGGCTTCAGCGCGATCTTTCCCTTGTAGGAGAAGCGGCCCGGGTCAGCCCGCCGGCCCGAGACGATGCGCCCGGACGCCTCGATCGGGGACGCCTTGGTGTTGCCGGGCGAGACCTGCTGCATCTTCAGGTTGAGCTGGTTGAACTCGACTTCGACCGGCGTCTTCTCGTTCGCCTTGTCGGCATAGTTCACCACGCCGCCGTCGATGGCCAGGTTGCCGATGCTGAGCGTCCAGGGCGCGGAGTTGTCGTCTGGCGCCGACGCTGCGGCCGGCTTGGGCGCGGTCGGCTTGGCCACCGAACCGCCGCCATTCTGCGGCGCACCGGTCTTGAGCCAGCGCTCGAACATCCAGCGCTTCTCGCTGTCGCGCTCCACCCGGATCTTGGGCTCGGTGGCGGTGAAGCTGCCGATGGCCAGCGTGTGCTTGGTCAGGTCGGCCTTGGCCTCGGTCAACTCGAAGCGGCCAACGCTGGCCAGGGAAGTCTTGCCCTGGGTCAGGGCCAGCCCATCGGCCGCCACGCGGTGCGCGTTGAGTTGCAGGGCGGGCTTGTTCCAGTCCACTTCGATCTTGCCGCTCAGCTTGCCGTCCAGGGCCGGCTCCAGGCTCTGCGCCAGATAGGCCGAGGCGATCGACAGCGGCAAGGCGCCGACTTCAGTCTCGACCTTGGCCACCTTGTCGGTGCCTTCGCCCTTGAACTTGATCGAGCCGCCGCCCAAGGAAGCCCCGCCACTGAAGCGAGCGGCCTTGTCCATTGGCCAGCGCACGCCCTGGACGTCCAGTTCCAGTGCGCTCAGTTCGATCGCCGCCGCTGGCGCGATCTTCTCGTCGCGCCAGGCCACCTTTCCGGCATGCAACCCGACCTTGTCGACCTGCACCGTCCAGGCCTCTTTCTTGGCTGCCCCCTTGGCCGCCTCGATCCCCGGCCGCGAAACCGGCGCCGGCTTGCCAGCGCTCTCGGCCGGATCGGCTGGCTGCAGGTTGAGCCGGCCCTGGGCGTTGCGCAGGATGCCCAGTTGCGGCGCCTGCAGCGTGACCTCGCTCAGGTGGACGATGCCCTCCAGCGGCCGCACGTTGGCCAGCGCCACCTTGAGCGATTGGAAGGACAAGAGGTCCTTGTCTCGGGCGTCCACCACCTTGGTGTCATGAAACTCCACCACCCCGGTGATGCGCAGGCCCTCGGCCTCGCCCTGCTGGAAGTCCACCTGCAGGTCGGCGTCCAGGCTGCCGCCGGCCACCTTGGCCAGCTGGTCGGGCGGGGCGTAGCTGAGAAAGGGCTTCAGATCCAGGCCGGTGAAGTGCAGCCGTCCGCCGCCTGCCCGCTTTTCCGCAAAGGGAGTCGCCTGGGCGCTCGAATCGAATGGGCTGCCATTGAGCGTGAAAGACAGCTTGGGCTCGACCTTGACCTCGCGCTGCGAGGCAAAGCTGCTCAGAAATGGCACGCCCAGTGTCAGATTGCGCAGCTCGTGCTTGGGACCGATGGCCTGGTCGTCGAAATCGACCTCGCCGCCCGATACCTGGATGTTGTAGATGGCAAAGCGTGCCGGATCGCCCTTGGGCTTCTCGGGCTCGCTGGCCAGGCGCTTCAGGATGTCCTGGAAGTCGTAGCTGCCGTCCTTGTTGCGCACGACCTTGACCTTGGGACGCTCGACCGACACCGCGTCGATCACCGGCGCCAGCCGCAGGATCGACTGCAGCTCGGCATCCACGTATACGCGGCCGACGTCCAGCTGCGAATGGCTGCCGTCGGCGCTGGCAATGCGCAGGTCGTCGACTGCCAGCTCCAGGGACCAGGGCTTGAAGTCGACCTTGCCGATCGTCACCTGGCGCCCGAGCTTCTCGCCGGCGATCTTCTGTGCCTGGCTTTTCAGGATGGGCGGCACCGCGGCCCAGGCGATGGCCCAGAGCGTCAGAAGAACCGCCAGGGCAACGACAGCACGTCGCACCCACTTGTTATTTTTCAGTGAGACAGCGTTCATCGCCGGCGAGTGTGCCGCAATTTGGGTCACGAAAAGAAGAAAGCCCGGCCGCACGACGTGACGTCTTGCAACCGGGCCCGATGGCGAGCCCCAGGCTCATGCCATCTTTTCGCTCGAACAGAAGTGGATCGTTCCGTTCGTGCTGGTAGCAAGAGATTGCTACCGCTTGGGCCTTGGCCTTCGAGCCGAGGGATGAGGATTCCCTGGCTACCGAGCCTTGGCGGACACCTGAAAGACTCAGGCATTCCAAGGTTAGGCGCGTCCGGCACCCAATGCAAATCGGATTTTCAATGGGGTTTTTGCGGTCGATTTCGTCGGCCTTCGAGGGTCTTCGAGCGCCTTGACCAATACACTTTTCGTAATGAACTACAATCTTCTTATTCTTGACCCGGTATTTAGGCCCTCCTAGAATCCGCGCTGCCCTGACGTGCCAATCTGCACCGGGCTTCTTGAATCCGCCGCTTCGTGAACTTATTGTTTACAAGCTTGAATATCAGGCGGCCGCGCTCCCACCCCTTCTTCGCGCGGACCTGATTAGTACCAATCCGCGCGCCGCCCCGTTTCATTTGCCCCGTATCCCGCGGCAACGCACATCGGGTGCCGCATAAGAAAGGAAGTGCGATGAAACAGGCGTTATCGGCCACCGCCCAAGGGGTACGGACCATCTTGTCCGACGTGGCTGACGGCTTTTTCGAAATCACC
Source organism: Variovorax sp. LARHSF232 (assembly GCF_052871435.1). Lineage (NCBI taxonomy): Bacteria > Pseudomonadati > Pseudomonadota > Betaproteobacteria > Burkholderiales > Comamonadaceae > Variovorax > Variovorax sp. LARHSF232. The sequence goes on from NZ_JBIXJS010000001.1 coordinate 926,846, forward strand.
CACAACGGCTTTGCCCTGCTCGGCCTGGCCATCGTGTTTGCTGCGCTCGCGCTGGTGGCACGTCCTGACCTGCGCCAGTCCGGCGAAGAGCAGCTGATGAGCTGGCTGCAGTCTCGCCGCCCGGTGCCCGAAGCCCCGGCCGTCGACCTGGAGCCGACCGCCATCGAGCGCACCACGGCCGCCAGCCCGCACGAGCTGCCCAAGCCGCAGGCCGCGGTGGCCTACTGGCTGAGCAAGAAATACCGTGTGGCGGCCGAGCCGCTGAGCGTGCTGGTGGCCGAGGCCTATGACCTGGGCAAGCGCACCAAGCTCGACCCGACCCTGATCCTGGCGATCGTGGCGGTGGAATCCAGCTTCAACCCCTTTGCCCAAAGCCATGTGGGCGCGCAAGGCCTGATGCAGGTCATGACGCGCGTGCACGGCGACAAGTACGAGCCGGCCGGCGGCACCCTCACCGCTTTCGACCCGGTGACCAACATGCGGGTGGGCGTCAAGGTGCTGATGGAATGCATCTCCCGCGCCGGCTCCGTCGAGGGTGGGCTGCGCTACTACGTGGGCGCGGCCAACCTGCCCGATGACGGCGGCTACGCCGCCAAGGTGCTGGCCGAGCACGAGCGCCTGCGCCAGGTGGCGGGTGGCCGCAACGTGCCGACCGCGCCGCCGGTCCTGCGCGCGCCGCAGCCGACCCAACCGATTCCCGCTTCCACCACCACCGACGCCAAGCCCCGCGCCGAGGGCGGCCAGAAGGTCGCACTGCTCGCCGCCGATTCCTGATCGGGGCGCCGGCATTGCCGAGCTCGGATAAACTCGAGCCCGTACGCGACTGGCGATAGGCGCCGCGCTCCGCGAAACTCGCCGGAACGCTTGCGCTGACGTGGGGCACACCACTGGGAAGCGTACCGCCCGTTCGATTGAAAAAGACGGGCGATCAGCCGTTCGCCTGGGCAGCCCTTGTTTGCAAGTGAAGACAGGGACCATCGCCTTTCAATAGGACTGCCATGTACCAACGCAACATCCTGGTCAACGAGACCGATCCTGAAGTCTGGGCCGCCATCCAGGCCGAGCACGCTCGCCAGGAACACCACATCGAGCTGATCGCCAGCGAGAACTACGCCTCGCCCGCCGTGATGGCCGCCCAGGGCAGCCAGCTCACCAACAAGTACGCCGAAGGCTATCCGGGCAAGCGCTACTACGGCGGCTGCGAGCACGTCGACGTGGTCGAGCAGCTGGCCATCGACCGCATCAAGACCCTCTTCGGCGCCGATGCCGCCAACGTGCAGCCGCATTGCGGCGCCTCCGCCAACGAGGCGGTGATGCTGGCCTTCCTGAAGCCGGGCGACACCATCATGGGCATGAGCCTGGCCGAAGGCGGCCACCTGACGCACGGCATGCCGCTGAACATGAGCGGCAAGTGGTTCAACGTGGTGAGCTACGGCCTGGACGCGAACGAAGCCATCGACTATGACGCGATGGAGCGCAAGGCGCACGAGCACCGTCCCAAGCTGATCATTGCCGGCGCCTCGGCCTATTCGCTGCGCATCGACTTCGAGCGCTTCGCCAAGGTGGCCAAGGACGTGGGCGCGATCTTCATGGTCGACATCGCCCACTACGCCGGCCTGGTGGCCGCGGGCGTGTACCCCAACCCGGTGCCGCATGCCGACGTGGTGACCTCCACCACCCACAAGAGCCTGCGCGGCCCGCGCGGCGGCATCATCCTGATGAAGGCGCAGCACGAGAAGGCGATCAACAGCGCCATCTTCCCCGGCCTGCAAGGCGGCCCGCTGATGCACGTGATCGCCGCCAAGGCGGTGGCGTTCAAGGAAGCGATGACGCCCGAGTTCAAGGCCTATCAGCAGCAGGTGGTGAAGAACGCCCAGATCGTGGCCGAAACGCTGACCGGCCGCGGCCTGCGCATCGTCAGTGGCCGCACCGAGAGCCACGTGATGCTGGTCGACCTGCGCGCCAAGGGCATCACCGGCAAGGAAGCCGAGGCCGTGCTGGGCGACGCCCACATGACCATCAACAAGAACGCGATCCCGAACGATCCGGAAAAGCCGATGGTCACCAGCGGCGTGCGCATCGGCACCCCCGCCATGACCACCCGCGGCTTCAAGGACGAAGAGGCGCGCATCACCGCCAACCTGGTTGCCGACGTGCTGGACAACCCGCGCGACGCGGCCAACATCGAAGCGGTGCGCGCCAAGGTCAACGCCCTGACCAGCCGCTTCCCGGTCTACAAATAAGCATCGAGAGCGCCGCATGAAGTGTCCTTTTTGCGGCCACGCAGACACGCAGGTCGTCGAGACCCGAATCTCGGAAGACGGCGACTTCGTGCGCAGGCGCCGCCAGTGCGGCGCCTGTGACAAGCGTTTCACCACCTACGAGCGGCCGGAAGTCACCTTTCCGGCGGTCGTGAAGAAGGACGGTCGACGTGCCGATTTCGACGCCGGCAAGGTGCGCGCCTCGATGCAGCTCGCGCTGCGCAAGCGCCCGGTGAGCATCGAGCAGATCGACAACGCGCTCTTGCGCATCGAGCAGAAGCTGCTGTCCAGCGGCTTGCGGGAGATCGAATCCACCAAGCTGGGCGAACTGGTGATGCGCGAGCTCAAGCGCCTGGACAAGGTGGCTTATGTGCGCTTTGCCTCGGTGTATCGCAGCTTCGAGGACGTCGACGAGTTCCGGCAGTTGTTGCGCGACATCTGAGAAGCTGTGAACGAATCGGCCATGCACGCTCAGACAGCCTGCTCGCGCACGTCCAATTCATTCGCAGCTTCTGACATTCCTTCTTGAAGGTTTCATTTCGCACCTGATCCCCGCTTGTCGGCAATTCGTCACCGACTGGCCGGCGGGCACATGACTGCGCCGCCTTGCTAGGACTAGCATGAAGTCCAAAGGCAGGGAGGAGACAGCAGCATGCAAGGGCTTGCACATGCGCCGCGCCACGCGCGCGGCTTGGTGCTTCTGGAGGCATTGGTGGCCGTCGGCGTGCTTGCCGTGCTCGCGGCCCTGGCCGCCCCCAGCTTTGCCGCCATCTCCGAACGCCTGAAGGTCCGCACGGCCGTCCAGGCGCTGACGTCCAGCCTCTATGCGGCCAGGGCGGAGGCCTTCAAGCGCGGCGGCCACGTCACCCTGGCGCGCAACGGCAGCCGACCCGACTGCGATGCCGGCTCAGACGGCGCGCAATGGCGCTGCGGCTGGGAGATCTTCACCGACCAGGACGAAGACGGCGCGCGCGACGCGGCTGACGAACTGCTGCAGGTGGGCCAACCACCGCCGGGAATCGAGGTGTTCCAGACAGCCCGGCGCGCCGCCTTCAAGCTCAATGCCTGGGGCCAGTTCAACGGCCTGGGCGCATTGGGCTTCGTGCTGCGTTCGCGCGCCGATGCCGACGCGGTGAGCGTGATCTGCGTGTCGTCCGGGGGCCGGCTGCAAAGCTGGTCCGGCGTGGACCGATGCCCGGGATGAAGCCTTCGAACGCACGCCGGCAAGCAGGCCTGGCCCTGCTCGAGTCGCTGATCGCGCTGGCGATTTTGGCCAGCGCCTTGCTGGGCATGCTCTTCGTGCAGCTGCGCACGCAGGCCGACACCGAGAGCGCCCTGCGCCGCGCCCAGGCGCTGCGGCTGATCGACGACCTGGCCGAGCGCATCCAATCCAACCCTGGCGCCGTTGCCGAGCTGGGCGGCTATCGCATCGATTGGGGCGCGGCGCCGACAACGGCCATCGACTGCGAGGCGCAATGGTGCAGCCCCTCCCAACTCGCCCAGTGGGATCTGGCGCACTGGAAGGCAGGCGTGGCCCGCGCCCTCCCCTTGGGCGATGCGGCGGTCTTCGACATGCCAAGCGTCGCGCCCGATACACAACGGCGGATGCTGGGCGTCGCGGTGGGCTGGCACGCCAGGGGCGGCGATGCCGTCGCGCTGTCGGTGCCTGGCACTTCCTGCCCGGCCGGACTGCTTTGCCACTTTGGCCATGTGCAGCCCTGAGCCTCGCCGCCGCCGAGCAAGGTCGCAGTCCGGCGCCATGCTGGTCGAACTGATGATCGGGCTGGCCATCGCCGCCATCGCCATCGCGGCGGCGATCGCTTCGTTGCTGATGGTGCGCGACGCCGCTGGCGCGATCAGCGAGATGAGCCGGTTGCAGCAACAGGCCGCGCATGCGCTTCGCGTGCTTGGGCTGCAGGCCCGGCCGGCGGGGTCGCTCGCGTTGCAGGCCGACGAAGGCGCCTTCCGGTTCGCTGCGACGTCGCCGACATTCGATGAAATGGAAGGTGCTGCCGTCGTCCATGGCGAAGAAGGCCGCGACAACGACTCCTTGCGCCTGGCCCAGCTCGCACCGCCTCTGCTGCCCAGCCAGCGCCGCGACTGCCTGGGCCAGGAGATCGCGGCGGGCCAGCGCATGGAGGCCAGTTTCCAGGTCGACGGCAAGGGCAGCCTGAAGTGCAAAAGCAGCTCCGGCCAGAACCAGCCACTGGTCGCCGGCGTGACCGCATTCAAGCTGCACTACCGGGTGCGCCAGGGTTTTCTGGTTCGCAGCCTGCGCGCCGCCGAGGTCGAGCAGGCCAGGCTCTGGCCCGCCGTCATCGCACTGGAGGTCTGCCTGGACTTGCACGGCGATGAGCGCGCGGCCGCTTACGAGGGCCGCTACACGGCCTGCACCGGCCAAAGCGCCGCCGGCGGCGGGCGGCTGCACCTGGTGACACGCCAGCTGTTTCGCCTGCGCACGCAGGAAGGGCGCTGAGCCATGCAGCTTCGTACGCGGCAACAACAGGGCGCGACGCTGCTGATCGTGATGACGATGGTGCTGCTGGCCACGCTGCTGGTGCTCGGTTCCGCGCGCACCGCATGGTTCAACGAACTGATCACCGGCACAGAAGCGGACTACCAGCGGGCCTTCGACAACGCCCAGGCCCTGCTGCGCGATGCCGAGCTCGACATCCAGGGCCGCCGGCCCGACGGCTCGCCCTGCCGCAGCGAGCCGGAACTTGCGGGCAGTTGCCGCAATCGCGGAGCGACTGCCTTGACGCGCGGCCAGCCCTGGTATCCGCAGGAAGGCTTGGGCGAGTTCGAAGCGCTGCGTGCCTGGCTGGCATCGAAGGCGCCCTCTTGCGTGCAAGGCATCTGCGTGCCCGAGCAGGTGGCTCCCGAGTTCTGGCGCCAGCCCCAGCGCGAACTCGACAAGATGAAGGCCAGCGCGGCGCACTACGGCGAGTTCAGCGGCGCGCCCTCGGTGCAGGCCAGCAACCCGCTGCTGATGTCCAAGGGCTGGTACTGGGTCGACGTGCTGCCCTTCAATACCGGCGCGCCGGCACCTCCAAGCGCCCAGGCGCTGCTGCCCGACGCCGACAATCCCTTCATCTTTCGCATCACGGTGCTGGCCGAAGGCCGCAAGCCAGCCACCCGCGCGGTGCTGCAGGCGCTGTTCGTCTTGAAGAAGGTGGACTCGTGAAGACGGGCGCCTTCTTGTTCCTTGCCGCGCTGGGCCTGGTGCGCGCAGGCACCGCTTCAGCCGAACGCCCGGCAGAGCCTCCTTTGGTGTTGAGCACGGCGCCTGCGTTGGTGCGAGGGCGGCTGCCTGCTCCCAATGTGTTCGTGGCCGTGCATGAGGGCGCCACTTCCGACCTGCAGCCGGCACTGCGCCAAGCCTTCGGTGCAGAGCGACTTCCGGGCGGCCGCATCCGCCTGGCTTGGCAGGCCAGCCGCCACTGCGAGGCACTGCCGGACGCGGGCCCGCTGTGCCGAGGCGGGAACGCGCTGAAAGCGCTCGACGATGCGCGCCGGCTCGAGTTCGAGGCCTTCACCGAAGGTCTGCGCGCGCTGGCAATCGAGGGCGACGGCGTGTCGCCCCAGTCGCTCGTCGAGCAGGCGCAGGCGTATCTGCAGCGCCCAGGCCTGGGCGTCCACAGCGCCGGTGCCGCAGCGCCAACCGAGCGCCTGGAGCCGGTGTTGGGCTGTCGCAAGTCCTTCATGTTGCTTGCCACCACGCATGCGATGAAGGCCACGTCCGGCGGCGGTGCGCCGGCCGATTGGCAATCCCTTTTGCTTCAGCCGGCGAATATCGGCGACGGCAAAGAGGCGAGCCGCGCCATCCGGGATGCGCTCGACACGATCCTGGCTCAGAGCCTGACCCTGCCAATCAGCACGATCGGCTCACTCACCGCAACGACCCAGGCAGCGCACGACCCCGCGGCCCTGCTCTTCGCAGCACGCTACCTGGCCAGCCGCTGGAGCGGCGAGGTCGCGGCACGGCCCCTGGCAGGGAACGCAGCAGACCGCGCCTCCTCGCCCTGGGGCCAGCAGGCGGGCTCGCCGCTGGCCCATACCAGCGCCAGCCTGCTCGACGAGCGCGACCCGCAGACGCGCGTCATCTTTTCCAGCAAGGGCGGCGGCGCCATCTTGCGCGGTATCGCATTCCGCTGGGATCAACTGGCCCTGTCGCAACAGGAAGCATTGAACAGTGACGACGTGCAGGGGCCGCAGCGCCTGCACTACCTGCGCGGCGACCGCGCCCGAGAGCAGGCCCAGGGCGGCCCCTTTCGAGACCGCGACTCGCGCCAGGCCGATTCAGTGAACTCCGGGCTCTGGTACGCAGCCAGCCGCGCGGCATCGGGCGACAGCCCCGCCCGCCCGGCGATGCTCTACCTGGGCGGCAACGGCGGCATGCTGCATGGCTTCGATGCCGACACCGGCGTCGAGAAGTTCGCCTATGTTCCGCAGGGTGTGTACTCGCGCCTGGGCCTGCTGACCCGGCCGCAATATGTTCACCAGCCCTACGTCGACGGCTCGCCCTTCACGGCCGAGACGATCGATGGCCCTCGGCGTCGCCGCACGCTGCTGGCGGGCTTCCTGGGCGCCGGCGGCAAAGGCTACTTCGTGCTCGATGTCAGCGATCCGGCGGCCCTGGCCGAAGACCAGGCGGCGCAGTTCGTGCTGCTGGACAGCACCGCCGATGCCGACCCGGACCTCGGCCACTTCTTTGCCGAGCCGGTGCGCGAGCGCGGCGCGCCGACAAAAACGCGCCAGATCACCCGGCTCAACGATGGCCGCTGGGCCCTGGTCATCGGCAACGGCTACAACAGCGACAACCAGCGCGCTGTGCTGCTCGTCCAATACCTCGACGGTGCGCGCGAAATGCTGAAGATTCCGGCGGGCCAGACCGGCGGCAACGGCCTGTCGGCGCCGCGCCTGGTCGACACCGACGGCGACCAGGTGGCGGACCTGGCTTACGCCGGCGACCTGCGCGGCCAGCTTTGGCGCTTCGATCTGGGCAGCCGCAACGCCGCCGAATGGAAGCCCGCCTTTGACGGCCGTCCGCTCTTCACCGCCCAGGACGCCGATGGTCAACGCCAGCCGATCAGCGTGACGCCGGTCTGGCTGCCACACCCCCAGGGTGGACGCATGCTGGTCTTCGGCACCGGCCGCCTGCTGACCGACGTCGACCGCCGCGACACCAGCAGCCAGACGCTCTACGGTATTCGTGACCAGGCCGAAGCCGGGCCGCTGCCGGCGGGACGCGGCGCCCTGGTTCAACAGGCGATCGACCCGGCGCCGGTGGGCGCTGCAGCCGGTCGCCAGCTGTGGACCTCCAGCGACCATCCCGTGCCGGGCACCGGCAGCGAAACCAGGCGCGGCTGGTTCCTGGATCTGCCGGTGGCGGGCGAGCGCGTCATCGCGCATCCCCAATGGTTCGAGGGCAAGCTCATCGATCTGACCAGCATGGTGCCGCCGCCGGCCGACGCAGGGCCGGATGCGCCCGAATCCTGCGAGCCAGCTGCCATCAGGGCCTTCCGCAACACCCTGCAAGCCCTGGACGGCGCCCGGCCGCGCTCGCAGCTCTATGGCGAGGAGGGAAACAGCTTCGGCGCCTCGCGCATCGAGCTTCACGGCGAGCCCAGCGTCCCGCTCAAGAGCCATGGCCAGGAGCGCGCCATTCGCTTCGACGCAAAGAGCGCAGAAGGCCCGCCGCGCCGGCGCCTCGGATTCATCGCCAAACGCCCGTCCTGGCGCCAACTCCAATGAACACGCAACGACGCCTCCACCCTTTTTTCGGCTTCAGCCTTCTTGAATTGCTGATCGTGCTGGCCCTGCTGGGCATCCTCAGCGCCGTCGCGCTGCCAACCTATGACGGCTACGTGCGCCGCGCGCACCGCGCCGAAGCGCGCACCGGGCTGCTGCAGGCTGCGCATCGGCTGGAGCGCGAGGCCACTGCCACCGGCATCTACCCCAACGCGGCATTGCCGGAATCGCTGGCGACGGTGCCGGGTGGCCGCTACCGCATCGCCCGAACGACGCCGACCGATGCCACCGAGGCCGCCACCCGCTTCACCTTGCGTGCGACACCCCAGGCCGGGCAAGCGACGGACCCGTGCGGCACCTTCACCTTGACCAGCACCGGCGAGCGCGGCCTTGTCAACAACACGGCCGCGGTGAGCGACTGCTGGAACCGCTGAGACTGCGCCAGGCCCACGTGCCCGCTATGCTTGCGCGTCCATGATACAGCTTGCCCTTCAGGCCGCGCGCGAAGCCCAGCGCGTGGCGCCACCCAATCCAGCCGTCGGCTGTGTGATCGCCCGGCCGGACGGCGTCGTCATCGGCGTCGGCCACACCCAGCGCACCGGCGGCCCCCACGCCGAGATCATGGCCCTGCGCGATGCCCAGGCGCATGGCCGCTCGGTAGAAGGCGCCACGGTCTACGTCACCCTGGAGCCCTGCGCGCACCATGGCCGCACCGGCCCCTGCTGCGATGCGCTGATCCAGGCGCGCATCGGCAAGGTGGTGGCCTCGATGGCAGACCCGAACCCGCTGGTGGCCGGCCAGGGCTTCGAGCGGCTGCGCGCCGCCGGCGTCACGGTCGAAGTCGGCGCGGGCGCCGAGGAGGCACGCGAACTCAACATCGGTTTTTTCAGCCGCATGCTGCGCAAGACACCCTGGGTGCGCATGAAGCTGGCCGCCTCGCTGGACGGCAAGACCGCCCTGGAAAACGGCGTCAGCCAATGGATTACCGGCCATGCCGCACGTGCCGATGGCCATGCCTGGCGGGCCCGCGCCGGCGCGGTGCTGACCGGCGTCGGTACCGTGCTGGAAGACGACCCGCGCCTGGACGTGCGCGAAGTCGAGACCCCGCGCCAGCCGCCGCTGGTGATCGTCGACAGCCATCTGCAGACCCCGCCCGATGCCCGCCTGTTCGATACCGAACGACCCATCTGGATCTACGCCGCCAAGCCAAATGCCGACAAGGCCGCTCCCCTGGAAGCGCGCGGCGTCGAAGTGCGCTACATGGCCAATCCCCAAGGCAAAGTCGACCTGCCCGCCCTGCTGCGCGACCTGGCGGCCCGCGAGGTGAACGAACTGCATGTCGAAGCCGGCCACAAGCTCAACGGCTCCCTGCTGCGCGAAGGGCTGGTCGACGAGCTGCTGGTCTACCTCGCGCCCAAGCTGATCGGCGCCGGCATGGACATGGCCAGCCAGATCCACGCCCAGGGCCCCCTGCAGACCCTGGCCCAAGTCGTGGACCTCGAGTTCCACTCCGTCGAATCCGTCGGCCCCGACCTGCGCATCCTCGCCCGCCTCGCCGGCCGCAACGTCTGGCTCGGCAAAACAAACCCCTGAGCGGACAGGCCAGCCCCGCACCGCGGAACCGGCTCCGCCGGGCCGCAGGTGGGGTCCCCTCCTCGGGAGGTGGCGAATTACAGGCTGCGAAGCGGCCTGAAAAGCCGGGAGGCCTCAGGTTCTCTGCGAAAATATAGGCATGTTCACCGGAATCATCACCGGCGTGGGGCGCATCGCCGCCGTCCACGACCTCGGAAGCTCTTCATCGCACGGCAAGCGCCTGCATATCGCGGCGCCTGCCGCCTACCTCGACGATGTGGGCCTCGGTGACAGCATCGCCCTCAACGGCGCCTGCATGACGGTGACCACCCTGGACCCGTCCCGGCAGGCGTTCACCATCGACATCTCGGCCGAGTCGCTCGACAAGACAGCCGGCCTCGCCGAAGCCGGCGCCCAGGTCAACCTGGAAAAAGCCTTGCGCGCCCAGGATCGCCTGGGCGGCCACATCGTCTCGGGCCATGTGGACGGCATCGGCCGGGTCAGCCGCTTTGCGCCGGTGGGCGAAAGCTGGGAGCTGAAGGTGCTGGCGCCGCACAATCTGGCCCGCTTCCTGGCCTACAAGGGCTCCATCACCATCAACGGCGTGAGCCTCACGGTCAACAGCGTCGAAGACCTGAAGGACGGCAGCGAGATCAGCATCAACCTGATCCCGCACACGGTAGAAAACACGGCCCTGGGCCAGCTGCGCGAAGGCAGCCCGGTGAACCTCGAGATCGACACGGTGGCGCGCTATGTCGAGCGCATGCTGCAAGCCGGCGCCATCGGCGTGCCCCCACAGAAAGACAAACAACCATGAACGCAGCCGTCACCCCCATCACCGCCGCCAGCGCGCGGCCCAGCGCACCGATCTCCCCGGTCGAAGAGATCGTCGAAGAACTGCGCGCCGGCCGCATGGTCATCCTGGTGGACGAGGAAGACCGCGAGAACGAAGGCGACATCGTGATCGCCGCCGACCACATCACGCCCGAATCCATCAACTTCATGGCCCGCCATGCGCGCGGCCTGATCTGCCTGACCCTGTCGCGCGAGATGTGCGAGCGCCTGCAGCTGCCGCCCATGGTGGCGCGCAACGGCGCCAAGCATTCCACGGCCTTCACCGTCTCGATCGAGGCGGCCCAGGGCGTGACCACCGGCATCTCGGCCGCCGACCGCGCCCGCACCGTGCAAGCCGCGGTAGCACCCAATGCAGTGGCCGCCGACCTGGTGCAGCCCGGCCACATCTTCCCGCTGCAGGCGGTGGACGGCGGCGTGCTGATGCGCGCCGGCCATACCGAGGCCGGCTGCGACCTGGCCGCCATGGCCGGCTGCTCGCCCGCCTCGGTGATCTGCGAAGTGATGAACGAGGACGGCACCATGGCGCGCCTGCCCGACCTGCAGATCTTCGCGGCCGAGCACGGCCTGAAGATCGGCACCATCGCCGCGCTGATCGAGCACCGCAGCCGCACCGAGACGCTGGTCGAGAAGGTGGGCTGCCGCGAGATCCAGACCGCCGCGGGCTGGTTCACCGCCCACGCCTTCCGCGACACGCCCAGCCGCGGCGTGCACCTGGCCCTGGTGCGCGGCCAGTGGCAGGCCGACGAGACGGTGCCGGTGCGCGTGCACGAGCCGCTGTCGATCCTCGACGCGCTGGAACTCAATCGCTCCATGCACTCCTGGAGCCTCGATGCCAGCCTGGCCCACATCGCAGCCGAAGGCAAGGGCGTGGCCGTCTTCCTCAACTGCGGCGAATCGGCCGAAGAACTGGTGGCCCAGTTCGAAGGCACGGCGCGCCCGGCACAAGCACCCGAGCGCGGCCGCATGGACCTGCGCAGCTATGGCATCGGCGCGCAGATCCTGCGCGAATGCGGCGTGCACCGCATGAACCTCCTGGGCACGCCGCGCCGCATGCCCAGCATGGCGGCGGGCTACGGCCTCGAAATCGCCGGCTATATCACCAAGAAAGACTGAAGAAAGAACAACATGCAAGATGCAAACAAGGGAGCGGTGCAGCCGCTTGACGGCAAGGGGCTGCGCATCGGCATCGTGCAGGCGCGCTTCAACGAAGAAATCACCAACGCACTGGCCGCGGCCTGCATGGGCGAACTGGAATCGCTGGGCGTGGCTGCGTCCGACATCGAGCACGTCACGGTGCCCGGCGCGCTGGAAGTGCCCACCGCCCTGCAGGCCCTGGCCGAGCGCGGCGGCTACCACGCACTGGTGGCGCTGGGCTGCATCATCCGCGGCGAGACCTATCACTTCGAACTGGTGGCCAACGAATCGGGCGCCAGCGTGAGCCGGGTGGCGCTGGACTATCGCCTGCCGATCGCCAACGCCATCCTCACCACCGAGAACTTCGAGCAGGCCGTGGCCCGCCAAGTCGACAAGGGCCGCGACGCGGCACGCGTGGCCGTCGAAATGGCCCAACTGCTGGCGCGCCTCGCATGACCGACTCCACCCAAAAGCCCGACGACAACAAGCGCCCGGCGCGCCAGACGCGCGGCGGTGTCACCAGCACCGGTGCACGCAAGGCCTCGGCCAAGTCCACCCGCAGCCGGGCGCGCGAGTTCGCCCTGCAGGCGCTCTACCAGCACCTGGTGGGCCACAACGAAGCGGCCGCCATCGACGCCTTCACCCGCGACCTGGCCGGCTTTCACAAGGCCGATGCTGCGCACTACGACGCCCTCCTGCATGGTTCGATCGCCGAAGCGGCCGAGCTGGACGCGCTGATCCTGCCCCTGCTGGACCGCAAGATGGCCGAGATCTCGCCCATCGAGCATGCGGCGATGTGGATTGGCGCCTACGAATTCCGCCACTGCCCCGACGTGCCCTGGCGCGTGGTGCTCAACGAGTGCATCGAGCTGGCCAAGGAATTCGGCGGCACCGACGGCCACAAGTACGTGAACGCCGTGCTCAACGGCCTGGCACCGCAATTGCGCGCTGCCGAGGTCGAGGCCGACCGCGCCAGCGGCAAGGCTCGCCCATGAGGATTTCCTCGCGCGCCGAGCGCATCGAGCCCTTCTATGTGATGGAGGTGGCCAAGGCCGCGTCGCAGCTGGCGCGCGAGGTCGCCCACACCGAGCGGCCGATGATCTTCCTGAACATCGGCGAGCCCGACTTCACCGCGCCGCCGCTGGTACAGGAAGCTGCGGCCCGCGCCATCAGCCGCGGCGCCACGCAGTACACCCCCGCCATGGGCCTGGATGCCCTGCGCGAACGCATCAGCACCTGGTATCGGACGCGCTTTGGCATCGACGTGCCGGCGCGCCGCATCGTGGTCACGGCCGGCGCCTCGGCCGCGCTGCAGCTGGCCTGCCTGGCGCTGATCGAGCGCGGCGACGAGATCCTGATGCCGGACCCGAGCTACCCCTGCAACCGGCATTTCGTCAGCGCCGCCGACGGCGAAGCGGTGCTGGTCCCGACCACGGCCGGGGAGCGTTTCCAGCTCAGCGCCGCCAAGGTGGAAGCCGCCTGGACCGACAAGACGCGCGGCGTGCTGCTGGCCTCGCCCTCCAACCCGACGGGCACCTCGATCGCGCCCGACGAGCTGCGCCGCATCCACGAATTCGTGAAATCCAAGGGCGGCATCACGCTGATCGACGAGATCTACCTGGGCCTTTCCTACGACGAGCAGTTCGGCCACAGCGCGCTGGCCATCGACGACCAGGTGATCAGCATCAACAGCTTCTCCAAGTACTTCAACATGACCGGCTGGCGCCTGGGCTGGCTGGTGGTGCCCGAAGCGCTGGTGCCGGTGGTGGAGCGCCTGGCGCAGAACCTTTTCATCTGCGCCAGCACCGTGTCGCAGCACGCCGCGCTGGCCTGCTTCGAGCCCGAAAGCATTGCCGAGTACGAGCGCCGCCGAAGCGAATTCAAGGCGCGGCGCGACTGGTTCATTCCTCAGCTGCAAGCCGCCGGCCTGCCGGTGCCGGTGGTGCCCGATGGCGCCTTCTACGCCTGGGCCGACTGCACGAAGATGGCCGAGCAGATGGGCATCGCCGGCAGTTGGGACTTTGCCTTCGAAGTCATGAAGCGGGCCCATCTGGCGATCACGCCCGGCCGCGATTTCGGCACGGCGCAGACCGGCCGCTTCGTGCGCTTCTCGACCGCCAGCTCGATGGCGCATCTCGAAGAGGCGATCGAACGGCTGCGTGCCCTCTGACGAGAAGATGAGTTTCGCCTTTCCGATCCGCATCTACTGGGAAGACACCGACGCCGGCGGCATCGTCTTCTACGCCAACTACCTGAAGTTCATGGAGCGGGCGCGCACGGAATGGCTGCGCTCGCTGGGCATCGAGCAGCAAGCGCTGCGCGACAGCGCGGGCGGCATCTTCGTGGTGAGCGAAACCACGCTCAAGTACCATCGCCCCGCGCGCCTGGACGACCAACTCCTGGTTACAGCGCAGCTGCGCCAGGCAGGCAGCGCGTCGTTGATAATCGGGCAACGCGTGCTATCAAATCCAGAGCAGAAAAGCGCGCCGGAAGAACTGCCGGCACAAGCCTTGCTCTGCGAAGGCACGATTCGCATCGGCTGGGTCGACGCCGCCTCCTTGCGGCCGAGCCGCCTGCCCGCCCCAGTTTCGGCAGTCTTCGAGCGCATCGCCAAGGGCGGAACTTCGCCAGCGCTGCGCCTCTCAACAGTGAAGCCATGAATCAGACAGACTTCTCGATCGTTACCCTCATCCTCCAGGCCAGCCTCGTGGTGCAGCTCGTCATGCTGCTGCTGGTCACGGTGTCCATCGCCAGCTGGGCGTCGATCTTCCGCAAGTATTTTTCGCTCAAGCGCACCCGAGCCTTGAACGACGACTTCGAGCGCGAGTTCTGGTCAGGCACCAGCTTGAACGAGCTGTTCTCGTCGGCCGCGCAGAACGCCAAGTTCGCCGGCCCCATGGAACGCATCTTCGCGAGCGGCATGCGGGAGTATCACAAGCTGCGCGAACGCTCGATCGGCGACGCCGTCACCTTGCTGGACGGGGCCCGCCGCGCCATGCGCGCCAGCTTTCAGCGCGAGATGGACGCGATCGAATCCAACCTCTCCTTCCTGGCCACGGTCGGCTCGGTCTCGCCCTACGTGGGCCTTTTTGGCACGGTGTGGGGCATCATGCATGCCTTCACCGGCCTGGCCAGCCTGCAGCAGGTGACGCTGTCCACCGTGGCGCCCGGCATCGCCGAAGCGCTGGTGGCCACCGCCATCGGCCTGTTTGCCGCCATTCCGGCGGTGGTGGCCTACAACCGCTTCGCCCGCGACATCGACAAGACCGCCATCTCGCTGGAGACCTTCATCGAAGAGTTCTCCAACATCCTGCAGCGCAACCTGTCGGCCGCCACCCAGGCCACGCCAGGCGGCCGCTGATCGGCAGCCAAGGAAAGGCAAGTCACCATGCCCGCCGTCTCCCACCGCGGCCGCGGCCGCCGCACCATCAACGAGATCAACATGGTCCCGTTCATCGACGTGATGCTGGTGCTGTTGATCATCTTCATGGTCACCGCGCCGCTCATCACGCCCAGCGTGATCAACCTGCCCACCGTGGATCGCGCCAACAAGCAGCCCGACAAGCCGATCGAGATCGTCATCAAGAGCGAGGACGAGGTGCAGGTCAAGAAAGATCCGTCGCAAGGCTCGGGCGCCACCTCGGTGCCCTTTGCCCAGATCGGCAAGGCCGCCGCCGACGCGCAAGGCGGCGACGAGAACCGCCCGGTGGTGATCAGCGCCGACAAGGCGGTGAAGTACGAGACCGTGGTCAAGGCCATGAACCAGCTCAAGCGAAGCGGCATCGAACGCGTCGGCCTGTCGGTCACGACCACTGGCACCAAGTAAGCAAGCCTCTTCAAGCAGCATGTCCCTCGCCGCCGATCGTCCCGAATTTGCGCCGCCGCCCCAACGCGGCACGATTCGCGCGCTCATCCTGGCACTGATCGCCCACGCGATCTTGATCGCCGCGCTGACCTGGGGCGTGCGCTGGAAGCGCGACAGCGAGAACGATGCGGTCGAGGCCGAGCTCTGGTCTTCCAGTGTGCAGCAGGCCGCGCCGCGCGCTGTCGCGCCGCCCACGCCGGCGCCCGCGCCAGTGCCGGCCCCGCCGCCACCTCCTCCCCCGCCGCCACCGCCGCCCCAGGCCGTGACGCCGCCTCCGCCGCCGCTGCCGAAGGCACCCGATATCGCGCTGGAGCAGGAGAAGAAGCGCAAGGAGCTTCAGGCACAGCGCGAACGCGAGCTGGAGCAGCAGCGTCAGCAGCAGTTGGAAAAGCAGAAGCAGCTGCAAGCGCAGAAGGCCGCGCAGGAAAAGAAGGAACTCGAGGCCAAGAAGCGCGAACAGGAAGAACAAGAGCGCAAGAAGGACGAGCAGCAAAAGAAGCTGGCCGAGCAGAAGAAGCAGGAAGAAGCCCGCAAGCAGGCAGCCGCCGCCCAGGCCACCAAGGACCGCAACGACACCATCAAGCGCATGCAGGCCATGGCGGGCACCGGTCCGGACAACTCGACCGGCACGGCGGCGCGCTCGTCGGGTCCCTCGGGCAACTATGCAGGCCGCGTTCGGGCCGCGGTACGGCCCAACGTGACCTACCCCGACGTGGAAACGGTCGCGGGCAACCCATCGGCCGAGTTCGAAGTCAACCTGGCGCCCGATGGCACCATCGTCGGCGTGAAGCTGCGCAAGTCCAGCGGCGTGCCCGGCTGGGACGACGCCGCCGAGCGCGCCCTGCGCAAGACCGACAAGCTGCCGCGCGACACCGATGGGCGCATCTACACACCGATGACGATTTCGTTGCGACCGAAGGATTGAGCACCTCGTTCAGCAAGTGCTTCCTGCTGGGAGTGCTTCCTGCGGGGGTGGCGCGGCAAACACCTGCCGCGTTGACGCGCTGCGGTTGAACAACCCGGAGAAGAACGGCCGATCAAGCACCCGGCGTCTGGCAAAGGCCTGTGTGCCCCTGTGCCGGCGCGCCTCTCGGGCGCCGAGAAGCGCAGTGGGCCCGGCCCGCACGCGTGCCGATGGACAGGCCTTTGCCGCGCCCCCACCATCAAAGGATCAACGCGTCAAACCGACAAACGACGCTACTCGTAAACCACCGAAGCGTTCCCCGACTCCGCCTGCGCCATCCAGCTGGCCAGCGCCGCATCCGTCGGGAAGAAGCGCGCCGCTTCGCCCAGTTGCAGTTCCACCAGCGCCCCCGCACGCTGGAGTGACAACCGCACGGCCAACCCGTGGCGCAGATCGCCCTGCTCACTCTGCTCCACCCGCGGCGGAAACTCGCGCGCCAGGCGTGCGATGTCGGGCGCCTTGCCGTTCACCGCCACCTTCAGGTACTTGCCGAAGCGGCAGCGCGCGGCC
The DNA here is from genome assembly GCF_052871435.1 of Variovorax sp. LARHSF232. NCBI lineage: Bacteria > Pseudomonadati > Pseudomonadota > Betaproteobacteria > Burkholderiales > Comamonadaceae > Variovorax > Variovorax sp. LARHSF232. The sequence goes on from NZ_JBIXJS010000001.1 coordinate 943,758, forward strand.
GCCAGGTCCCAGATCTGTTGCACGATGAAACGCGCCTCGAAGCCGCCGCGACCCGGCTGCAGGCGGCCGCTGACGATCACCAGCTCGTCGTCCTTCAAGGTGTTGCGATGCAGATTGAGCAGCGCCTCGTCCGCCGTCGCCTCGATGGCGCCGGACTTGTCGTCCAGCTTGAAGATGCCGACGCGCCCGCGCTGGCCGTTGATCACCCGCAGGTCGCTCACGATGCCGGCGATCACCTGCTGCTCGCGGCTGTCGATCAGGTCGTCGACCTGGCGCTTGCAGAAGCGTCGCACCTCGTGCGCCACTTCGTCGAACAGATGGCCCGACAGGAAGAAGCCGACGGCCGTCTTCTCGTACGTCAGACGTTCCTTCACGCCCCAAGGCGTGGCGTCCACCAGCTCGGGCTCCTGCGTGGCACTGCCGTGCTCGGCGTCGCCGAAGATGTCGACCTGCGCCGCGTTGGCGGTCGTCGCATTGGCAAACTCGAAGGCGCGGTCCAGCGAGGCGATCAGCGATGCGCGGTTCTGCTGCAGCGCGTCGAAGGCGCCGGCCTTGATCAGCGCCTCCACCGTGCGCTTGTTGATGCGCTGGCGATCCACCCGCACGCAGAAGTCGTACAGGCTCCGGAAGGCCCCGCCCTCTTCCCGCGCCTTGACGATGGCCTCGATGGCGAGCTGGCCGGTGCCCTTCACCGCGCCCAGGCCGTAGCGGATCACCTTGTCGGTCACCGGCTCGAAGCGGTAGTTGCCGCGGTTCACGTCCGGCGGCTCGAAGGTGAGGCCGAAGTTCTTCACCGCGTCCTCGAACAGCACCTTCAGCTTGTCGGTGTTGTCCATTTCCACCGTCATGTTGGCGCAGAAGAACTCGGCGCAGTAGTGCACCTTCAACCAGCCGGTGTGGTAGGCCAGCAGAGAGTAGGCAGCGGCGTGCGACTTGTTGAAGCCGTAGCCCGCGAACTTCTCCATCAGGTCGAAGACCTCGTCGGCCTTCTCCTGGGTGATGCCATGGGTCTGGAGCGCACCGGCGCGGAACTTCTCGCGGTGCTCGGCCATTTCCTCGGCCTTCTTCTTGCCCATCGCGCGGCGCAGCAGGTCGGCGCCGCCCAGGCTGTAGCCGCCCAGGATCTGCGCGGTCTGCATCACCTGTTCCTGGTAGACCATGATCCCGTAGGTCTCGCTGAGCATGCTGGCCACGGCCGGATGCGGATACTCCACCGGCTCGCGTCCGTGCTTGCGTGCCACGAAGCTGGGGATCAGGTCCATCGGGCCGGGGCGGTACAGCGCGTTCAGCGCGATCAGGTCTTCCAGCCGCGTGGGTCGCGCGTCCTTGAGCATGCCCTGCATGCCGCGCGATTCAAACTGGAACACGGCCTCGGTCTTGCCGTCGGAAAACAGGCGATAGGTCGGCGCATCGTCCAGCGGAATGTTCTCGTAGGCGAAGTTCTCGCGGCCCTTGTGCCGCTTCATGATGAACTCGCGCGCGATCTCCAGGATGGTGAGCGTCGCCAGGCCCAGGAAGTCGAACTTCACCAGGCCGATCGCCTCCACGTCGTCCTTGTCGTACTGGCTCACGGCCGAGTCGCTGCCCGGCTGCTGATACAGCGGGCAGAAGTCGGTGAGCTTGCCTGGCGCGATCAGCACGCCGCCGGCGTGCATGCCGATGTTGCGCGTCATGCCTTCCAGCTTCTGCGCCATCTCGACCAGCGACTTGACCTCTTCCTCGCGCTCGATGCGCCGCGCCAGCTCGGGCTCGGCGGCGATCGCGTACTTCTCCTTGTCCTCGTCCTTCAGGTCCGGGGGCGGGTACTGCAGCGTGACCGGCTTGCCGGGCTTGTTCGGAATGAGCTTGCTGATGCCGTCGCAGAAGGTGTAGCTCATGTCCATCACGCGCCCCACGTCGCGGATGGCAGCGCGCGCGGCCATGGTGCCGAAGGTGGCGATCTGGCTCACCGCATCGCGGCCGTACTTGTCCTTGACGTAGTCGATGACGCGGTCGCGGTTGCCCTGGCAGAAGTCGATGTCGAAGTCGGGCATCGACACCCGCTCCGGGTTCAGGAAGCGCTCGAACAGCAGGTTGTATTGCAGCGGATCGAGGTCGGTGATCTTCAGTGCATAGGCCACCAGTGAGCCCGCCCCAGAACCCCGGCCGGGGCCCACCGGGCAGCCGTTGTTCTTGGCCCAGTTGATGAAGTCGCCCACGATCAGGAAGTAGCCCGGGAAGCCCATCTTCAGGATGGTGTTGATCTCGAACTCCAGCCGCTCGACGTAGCGCGCACGCTCCTTGTCGCGCAGGGCCGCGTCGGGGTAGAGATGCGCAAGGCGCTCTTCCAGGCCCTCGAAGGAGGCGACGCGGAAATACTCCTCGATCGGCATGCCGCCCGGCGTCGGAAAGTCCGGCAGGCGCGGCTTGCCCAGCACCAGCGTCAGGTTGCAGCGCTTGGCGATTTCCAGCGTGTTGGCAATCGCGCTGGGCACGTCGGCGAACAGCCGCTCCATCTGCGCCGCCGACTTGAAATACTGCTCGGGCGTGAACTTGCGAACGCGCCGCTGATTGCCCAGGATCTCTCCCTCGGCAATGCACACCCGCGCCTCGTGCGATTCGTAGTCATCCGGCGTGGCGAACTGGATCGGATGCGTGGCCACCACCGGCAGGTTCAGGCGCGCAGCCAACTGCACTGCCGCCACCACGTGGGCCTCGTCGTCGGCGCGGCCGGCGCGCTGAAGCTCGATGTAGAAGCGGTGCGTGAAGATGCCGGCCAGTTCCAGCGCCAGTTCGGCGGCACGGGCGTCACCGTGCGCCCCGCCCTGCGCCAGCGGCTGGCCCAGCGGCCCAGCCTGCGCGCCCGACAGCAGGATGAGGCCGGCATTGAGCTCGCGCAGCCATTCCATCTTGACAGCCGCCTGCCCCTGGCCTCGGCCCACGTTCTGCGTCCAGGCGCGTGCCAGCAATTCCGACAGATTGAGGTAGCCCTGGGTGTCCTGCACCAGCAGAATCATGCGGGTGAGCGTGCCGGCATCCTTGCCCAGGCCCTCGACAAAAACCTCGGTGCCCAGCACCGGCTTCACGCCCTTGCCGCGCGCCTCCTTGTAGAACTTCACGGCCCCAAAAAGGTTGTTGAGGTCGGTGATCGCCAGCGCAGGCTGCCCGTCCTTGGCAGCGGCCTTGACGGCCTCGTCGATGCGGTTGGTGCCGTCGACGACGGAAAACTCGGTGTGCAGGCGCAAGTGAACAAACATGGGGTGATTGTAGGAAAGAGCACACAGCCAAAGCCCGCAAATGCCCCAGGCGCCAAGTGCATGCACAATCGACGTTGGCGATACAAATTGGCTATGGATACAACGACTGACAGCAAACTCGGAGCGCGCCATGCGCCGCTGACCAAACTGGTTCTCGCCGCCCTGCGCGAGCGCATTCTCAGTGGCGAACTGGCACCCGGGGAACGCTTGGTCGAAGGGCGTCTCTCGGAAGAGCTGGGGGTTTCCCGCATGCCGGTGCGCGAGGCCTTGCGCGCCCTTGCCGCCGAAGGCATCGTCGTCATCGAGCCGCGTCGCGGCGCCACGGTGACCAGCTTTACCCCCGAGCAGATCCGGGAAATGGTCGAGGTGCGCGCGACGCTCGAGGCGCTCAACGCCAAGCTGGCAGCGCGGCGACACGACCCGGCGCAAATCGCCAGGCTGGAGCGCATCCTGGCCGAAGGCACGCGCCTCACGAGCGAGGACGACTTGACCCGCATCTCGGCGCTGAACCTGGACTTCCATGAAGCGCTGGGCAGCGTCGCCGCCAATTCGGTTCTGCAGGAGATGATGCGTTCGCTGCGCGAGCGCACCGCGCTCTTCTTTACCGTGAACAACCGCGAACGCATGCGGCAGAACTGGGAAGAACACGCTGCCATCCTGCGCGCCGTGGTGGCCGGCGATGCCGAACTGGCCTCGCTATTGGCGGCACGGCACGTCTACAGCGCCGCGGAGCTGCCAGCTGCGCTGGAGGAAGCGTCCACTCCTTCCGGCGAAGCCGCCCACTGACGGCGGCCTCAGCGCTGCGCGAACCGGCGCCACGCCAGGCCCGCCAGCGCGATGTCCTCCAGGCCCACGCCCACCGACTTGTAGATGGCGATGTCATGCGCCGCTCGGCGGCCAGGGACTTTGCCAGTCACAAGATCCGCCAGTTCGACGATCTTTTCAGGCGCCAGCACGCCTTCGCCAGCCAGCACCAGGTCGCCGGCTTCGCGCAATGCCTGCGGGCGCCACTCGACCGCCACCACCGCGGCCCGCGCCAGCGCCGCATCGTCCAGCTCGCGCGTGTGCGGCAGGCTGGAGCCAATCGCCGCGACAAAGCAGCCGGACGGCAGCCGCTCGCCGCGAAAGAGCGGCGTGGTGGCGCGCGAAGCGGTGACAACGATGTCCGCGCCTTCCAGCGCCTCCTGCGCCCCGCACACCCGTACCGGCACGCCGCAGGCCTCGCTCAACTGCGCGGCCAGGTCGGGCGCAGGCGTCTGCGTGCACAGCTGGATGCGCGCCAGCGCAAAGGCCTTGGACATCTGGACGGCGTGCGCCCGACCCTGCGTGCCGGCGCCGTACAGCGCCATGCACCGCGCATCTGGCCGCGCCAGATGCTGCGCTGCGATCACCGAGCAGGCGGCGGTACGCAGCCGCGTGATGGCGCCGGCGTCGAAGGACGCGATCGCTTGCCCGTCCTCTGTCGAGAACAACAGGATGACGAAGGAGAAGCGCCCCGCGATGGTGGTGTAGACCTTCGCGCCCGCCACGCCCTGCCCGGGAATCACCGCGCCCAGTGTCGACAATTTGATGCCCCCCGCTTCGGTGCGCACGCGCTCCTGCATTGCGGCCGCACCCGCACCGAACTGGCCGAAGGCCTCGCGCAGCGCCTGCTGCGCGTCGGCCGGCGACACCAGTGCGTCGACCATTGAATCGCTGATGTGCTGCAAGACAGTCTCCGAACGATGAATCTCGCGTGTGGCTAAGAAGCGAATGCCTCGCGCAGAAGCAGCACGGTGGCCCCGAAGGCGGACAGTCCGAGCAGAAGGCCGCGCACCGCCTTGCGCGGCACCCGCCTGGTGAGCGGTCCGGACAGCGCGAAGCCCGCCAGCATCAAGGGCGACAGCCAAACGCTGAGCCACAGTTCGTGCCGTCCGAAGCGACCGACCATCGCCAGCATCACGAGCGAGAAGGCGGCCCCCACGAAGAACACGCAACCCAGCGTCGCGCGCAGCCGCGCCGGCGGCAGGTATTGCATGACCAACGCAAAGGGTGGCGCGCCGGCCGAAGTGATGGTGCCCATCAGGCCGGACGCGATTCCCGCACCCATCACGTTGGAAGGCGATGCCTCGATACGCCCGCCGCGCAGGCTGAGCAGCACACCGGCCAAAATGAAGAGCGCGAACAGGACGGCCAAGACATTTGCGCTCAGCAGCATCAGGCACACGGCAGCAGCCAGCGTGCCTGCGGCCCGCCCCACGAGCGCCGTGCCCGCAGCACGCCAGTCCACTTCATGCAGTTCCCGCAGAGCGGACAGCAGAGCCAGCGGGCAACCCAGGGCCAGCAAGGGACCGGGCGCCAGTTCGGGAAAGAACAGCGCTGCGATGGGTGCCGAGAACATCGCAAAGCCAACGCCTCCGATGCCTTGCAGGCAGGCACCAATCAGCACCAGCGCCGACATGCCGGCGTAGTCGGCCAGGCTGATGCCTTCCGGCCAAAGTGCCGCGATCATGTGGCCGCGCGCGGTTTCCAGGACACGCTGATGTCGCCGTGCACGAAGGTCTGGCAGGCCATGCGATAGCCCTGCTTCAAGTCGTCCTCGGAAAGATGCTTCCTTTCCTTGGCCTTGACGGCGTCGGTGTGTTCCCGCCCCGTCTCGATCAGGCACTTGCAGGTGCCGCACAGTCCGCCGCCGCACTTGAAGGGAATGCCGCCCTGCTCGCGCAGGGAAATCCGCAGCAGGTTGCCGCCCTCGGGTGCGGACACGCACTTGGCGTTATTCGTGATGAAGGTGACCTGCACCGTCGAAGAGGTCTGGGGCACTTGCGGTTCGGCGGCGATGCTTGGCGTATGGCTCATGTGGGAATCAGTTGGACTTCGGCATCGCCCTCGCGTACCAGTTGGCGCAACTCGGCCCGGGCTGCTTCCAGGGTCTGGAACTTCTCGAGGAACTTCGAGGGCACCAGGTTCAAGGTCTCGGGTGGTGTCTCGTCGATCACCCGCAGCTTCACTTCCGCGAGCAGTTCGGCGATCACGAAGCGCGCCCTGCAGCGGCCGAAGAAGAGAAAGTCATAGGACGCGACGGGCCGCAGCCCATCGACGAACTCGGTGCGGAACTGGCCCGGTTTGCTGGTCAATATCACGTACACGATGTTTGCTCGCTCGTCGTGCTGAGGGCGGGCTGCGCATCGTCCTGCGCCAATTCGAGGTCGTGCTGTACCCAGAGCTGGCACACCAGCCGATAGCCCGCTTCCAGGCGCTCGCCGAGCTGCTTCTTTTCCTTCCAGTTCGGCGCCGGCAGGTGCTCCGCCCCCGCCAGAACGCGGCAGGCGCACTTGGAACACTTGCCCATACCGCACTCGTAGCGCAGGTGCGGAAAGGGAAACTGCTTGATGCCGGCTCGCACCACCAGATTGGTGTTGTCCTTGACCTCGTCTTCGAAGACGCGGCCTGCCTTGTGGAAAGTGATCTTGGGCATGCGCGGGCAGCAAACGACGATCGCGCGCCCTCAGGCAGCTTGCAGCATGGGCTGCTTCGCGGCGGCTTCCCGCCCCTCGACATAGTCGTGGTACAGGGCGGTCGTGTAGAGCAGGCGCATCTGGGCACCGACCTCGCAGATCTTCAGACAGCGCTGTTGCAGCTCGGGCGTCTTGGCGTGCTCCAGCACGATCTGGTAGCCGCGCTCGCCGTGAATCTCGTCCGAGACGATGTGCAGGTCGAAGAACTCGACTTCTTCGTCGGTGAAGCCGTACTTCTCGCGCAGGGTGGGCGTCTGCTTGCGGTAGATCGAGGGCACCTGCGATTCGAGCCCGACCACCAGACCGGCCACGGCCACGATCGGGTCTTCGCGCATCGCCACCGCGTAGCACCAGCTTTGCAGGCCGCGGGTGGTGGGCGACATGTTGTCGGGATCGACCACGCGTTCGCGCGTGGTGCCGCAGGCTTGCGCGAAACGGATCAGCAGGTCGGTGTGACGGTCGCCGCCGATCTCTTCCTCGTACATGTTGGCCAGGAGGAAATCCTTGGCCTCGGTGCAATGGTCGGGCATGCGGGCATAGAGGTAGCCCAGATAGTCGGCGAAGGGCCCGACATAGTGATAGTGGTTCTCGGCCCAGCGCGCCAGGTGCTCGCGGCTGAGCGTGCCGCCGGCCCAGGCCAGGCTGAAGGGGGACTGGTTGGCGCTCTTGCCCTTGATGGCGTTCTCGAGCGCGGTGCGGAATTCGTCGCGGTTCATGAGTTCGGGCACGGATGACTCCTGGTCGGTGGCGGATGACGGCGTTGAATCGCCGTTAATGAATACTGTATCCCAAGTAAAAATCAAACTCAAGCCACCCCCCTCCATGAAGGAGGCCAACCGCTGATCTTCTTGCCACGCATTGCGGTATACAGTATTCTCATCAACGACCTCACTGCCCTGCAAGCCAGCCATGACCACCGCCCCACCCGCCACCTTCCTCAACTGCATCGACGGCGATTGGCGCCCCAGCGCCAGCGGCCAGACCTTTCTCGACATCAATCCGGCGGACACGCGCGAGGTGGTCGGCCGCTTTCAGGCCTCCTCGGCCGAAGACGCGCGCGCCGCGGTGAGCGCGGCGGCAGCCGCCTTCGAAGGCTGGAAGAAGACGCCGGTGACCAAGCGCGCCGCCATCCTCAATGCCGCCGCCCAATACCTCGAGGCCAACGCCGCCAGGTTCGGCGAGGAACTCACCCGCGAGGAAGGCAAGCCGCTGGCCCAGGCCAAGGACGAGTTCCTGCGCTCGGCGCAGACCCTGCGCTTCTATGCGGCCGAAGGTCAGTCCTTCACCGGCGAGACCTTTCCGCAGGACGATCCCGACATGGTGGTCTACAGCCAGCGCGAGCCGCTGGGCGTGGTGAGCGTGATCAGCCCATGGAACTTTCCGGTCTCGATCCCGGCGCGCAAGATCGCGCCGGCGCTCATCACCGGCAACACGGTGATCTTCAAGCCCTCATCGGACGCACCGCTGTCGGGGCTGCGCCTGGCGGAAGCCTTCATCCAGGCCGGCCTGCCCAAGGGCGTGCTCAACTTCGTCACCGGGCGGGCGGCGGAACTGGGGCCGACCCTCACCACGTCGCCCGAGATCCGCGCCATCTCCTTCACCGGCTCCACCGCCGCCGGCGAGCAGATCCACCGCGCGGCAGCCATGACCACGCGCACGCAGATGGAGCTGGGCGGCAAGAATCCGCTGATCGTGATGGACGACGCCGACCTCGACCAGGCCGTCGAGCTCACCATCAAGGGTGGCCTGTCGCTGAGCGGCCAAGCCTGTACCGGCACCAGCCGGGTGCTGGTGATGAAGACCGTCCGCGCCGCCTTCCTGGACAAGCTGGTGGCCAGGGTTCGCACGCTGAAGATCGGCAGCGGAATGCTGCCGGGCATGGACATCGGGCCGCTCGCCACGCGCCAGCAGCTCGAAACCGTGCTGCGCTACATCGAAATCGGCAAATCCGAGGCCACGCTCCTGTGCGGAGGCGAGCAGCTGACGGATGGCGACTTCGCCCATGGTTTCTATGTGACGCCGGCCATCTTCAGCGACGTGACCCAGCAGATGCGCATCGCCCGCGAGGAAATCTTCGGCCCGGTGATCGCCGTCATCGAGGTGGACAGCTACGCCGACGCGATCGCCAAGGCCAACGACAGTGAATACGGCCTCTCGGCCGCCCTGGCGACCCGCAGCGCCGCGCACGCGCATCGTTTTGCACAAGACATCCAGTCGGGCACGGTGAAGATCAACCGCACCACCACCGGCAACCTGATCAACGCCCCCTTCGGCGGACTCAAGCGCTCCAGCACCGCCACCTTCCGCGAATCGGGCCGCACCGGCCTGGAGTTCTACACGCAGATCAAGACCGTGTATCGCGGCCTCTGATCCTCCTTTCCCTCGACGGACCACAGCCACATGAAGACCGCTCTCAAACTCGAACTCGAAGAAGCCCGCACCATGATCGCGGCCGCCATGCGCAAGGCGCAGGAAATCAGCGTGCTGGAGACCATCTGCATCACCGACGACGGCGGTTACCCGATCGCCATGGACCGCATGGACGGCGCGCGCGTCACCGGCCCGCAGATCGCCTGGAACAAGGCGTTCACCGCCGCAGGCCACAAGCGCTCCACGCACCTCTTCAACACAGCGCCCAACGGCCCCGCCCTGCCCGGCAACGAGGCCTTCGGCATCCAGTGGAGCTTCGAGGGTCGCTTCGCCGTCTTCGTCGGCGGCTTTCCCATCGTGGTCGACGGCCAGGTGATCGGCGGCGTCGGCCTTTCCGGCGGCAACGGCGAACAAGACACCCAATGCGGCCTGGCCGCGCTGGAGGCGCTGCGCGATCTGCTGGCGCCCAAGGGCCATTCGGTGCTGGCCGAGGCGGACATCAAGAAGTAGGCCGCGCTTTCAAGGCCGAGTTCCATGCATCACCGCATTCACCTGATGGAGGGCGCGCAGTGCTTCGATGCGCGGCCCGACGAATCGCTGCTCGACGCTGCGCTGCGCCAGGACCTGCACCTGGCGCACGAATGCCGCCTGGGGAGCTGCGGCACCTGCCGCATCAGGCTGGTCGAGGGGACCGTCTTCTATGAGGACTTTCCCGTCGGCCTGACGAGCGAGGAGGCGCAGCAAGGCTTCGCCCTGGCCTGCCAGGCACGGGCCGCCAGCGACCTCGTCATCAGCCCGGAGCGGCGCCTGCCGCCCTGCTCCGCACCGGCGCGCCATGTGGCGACGGTGAAAGCGGTGCAGGCGCTGGCCGAAGACGTGCTGCACCTTGCGCTCGAGTTGCCGCCGGAAGCCGGGTTGCTCTACCGCGCCGGCCAGTACGTCAACATCCTGCTGCCGGACGGCAGCCATCGCAGTTTCTCGATGGCATCGCGGCCGAACCCGCGCTCGCTCGAGTTCCACATCCGCCGGGTGCCGCAGGGCCGCTTCACCAGCGAGGATGCGCCGCGCCTGCAGCCCGGCGACACGCTGCTGGTGGAACTGCCACTGGGCGGCTTCTGCTACCACGCGGACGACTACCGGCCGCTGCTCATGCTGGCGACCGGCACCGGGCTGGCACCGATCAAGAGCATCCTCGAATCGCTGATGGACGACGAGGACTGTCCACCGGTCAGGCTCTACCGGGGCATGCGCACCGAGGCCGAGCTCTACCTGCACGAGGAGATCCTTCGCTGGGCGGAACGCCTGTGCGACTTCCGCTACGTGCCGGTGCTGTCGCGCGCCGGCGCGCAATGGAAGGGCCGGCGCGGCCACGTACAGCAGGCGGTGCTGGAGGACATCGAGGACTTGTCGGAGTACGCCATCTACATGTGCGGATCGGCTGCCATGATCAGCGACGCCAAGAAGGCCCTGCTGGCGCGGGGCGCCAGCATCGACCACGTCTATGCCGACGCCTTCACCTTCCAATCCGAGGCGGCGTTGGCCTGAGCGCGACGATGGACCTCGGAATCTTCGGCCGCAGCGCACTTGTCTTCGGAGGCAGCCGCGGCATGGGCCGGGCCTGCGCCCGGCAACTCGCGCTGGACGGCGTGCAAGTGGTCATTGCAGCGCGCACTGAAGCGACCTTGCGTGAAGCGGCGGCAGCGCTGTCGGCCGAGTGCGGGCGCGCCGTCGCCTGGGTGGTGGCAGACATCACCACGCCTGCGGGCCGCGACGCGGCGTTGGGCGCCTGCCCTTCGCCCGACATCCTGGTCAACAATGCCGACGGCAGCCCGCCGGGCGACTTCCGCGACTGGAGCACGCAGGACTGGCACCAGGCGCTGGACGCCATGATGCTCGGCCCCATCGAGATGATCCGCCGCAGCATCGACCCGATGATGGCGCGCGGCTTCGGGCGCATCGTCAACATCGTGTCGCGCAGCGTGAAGACGCCGCAGGCGGAGCTTGGCCTGTCGAACGGCGCGCGCTCGGGCCTGGTCGGCTTCGTCGCCGGTCTGGCGCGCCAGAGCGTGCGCCACAACGTGACGATCAACAACATCCTGCCCGGCGTTTTCGCGACCGATGCGCAGCGCCACCATGTCGAAGGCCTGGTGCGGGCCGAGGGCAGGTCCTTCGAGCAACTCTGGGAAGAGCGCGGCCGCAGCAATCCGGCCGGCCGCTTCGGCCGCGCAGAGGAAGTTGGCGCACTGTGCGCCTTCCTCTGCTCGGTGCAGGCCGGCTACATCACGGGGCAGAGCCTGCTGATCGACGGCGGGGCCTACCCCGGCACCTTCTAGTCACTGGATCAGGCCGGCACGGCCGCGCCCACCAGGCGCGCAGCGACCTCTTCCACCGACAGCACGTCACCGAAGAAGAGCATCCAGTTGTGCAGCGCCTGCACATGCTCTTCCTGCGTGACGGCAGAAAGCGCGTCTTCCACCATGACGGTGGCGTAGTTCATCATCATCGCGTCGCGCGCGGTGGATTCGCAGCACACGTTGGTGACCGTGCCGCCGATCAACACCGTGTCGATGCCACGCGCCTTCAGCATCACGTCCAGCGAGGACGAGCCCGGCACCAGCGCGCTGTAACAGCGCTTGACCACGCGAGGATCCTCCGGCCGTGCATCCAGCCCGGGGACCAGGGCGAAGCCCGCGTGCGAAGGATCGAGCTCGCGCAGGCGGCGCGCGCTGCGCTCGGGCGTCAGCATGTAGGCGTGGTGATGCGACCAGAAGCTGTCGGCCCCCTCGGCGCTGGTCTGCACCCAGATCACGGTGCCGCCCGCCCCTCGCACGGCGGACGCCAACTGGTTGACCCTGCCGAAGGTGGCACGCGCAGGCGCGCATTCGCCCATGAAGCCGCTTTGCGTGTAGTAGTTCTGCAAATCCACCACCACGAAGGCGGTGCGCCGCGCGTCGAAGGCGGCATAGGGATGCAGGCAGCCTTGGCGCGCCAGCACGCGCTCGACGATCCATGCGGGAAATTCCATGGCCATCAAGAATAGCGGCGCGCCAGCGCATGCTCGATGCGGGCGACCACCAGGTACATGAGGGCCGACATCAGCGCCAGCACCACGATGGCGGTCATCACGATGTTGAGCTTGAAAACCTGGCTGCCGTTCACGATCAGGAAGCCCAGCCCCTCGTTGGCCGACTGGAATTCGCCGACGATCACGCCCACCAGCGACAGCCCGATGTTCATCTTCAGCGCCGCGATGAGTGTAGGCACGCTGCCGGGCAGCACCACCAGGCGCAGCACCTGCGCCCGGCTGGCGCCCAGCGTCCTGGCCAGCTTGATCTTGTTCGGGTCGGTGGCCTGGAAGCCTTCGAGGGCCACCATGATGGTCACGAAGATCGCGATGGCCACGGCCATGCCGTAGATCGAGTAGTTGGAGCCCAGCCAGATGTAGAAGATCGGCACGAAGGCAATCTTTGGCATGGCATTGGCCACTACCAGGAAGGGCTCGAGCACCCGGTTGGCGAAACTCGACCACCACAGGCCCGCCGCGATCGCCACGCCAAACACCATGCTGAGGGCGAAGCCGACCAAGGTGGCCATGAAGGTCGCCCAGGTGTGGGTCAGCAGGTTGCCGCTTCGCATCAGTTCGACGAAGGTGGGCCACAGCGCGCTGGGGTAGCTGGTGAGCATGGGGTTCACCACCTTGGTCTTGGCCAGCAGTTCCCACAGCCCGAAGAACAGCACCAGCAGCAGCAGGCGGCTGGCCAGCACCCAGTGGCGCTCGCGGCGCTGGCGGGCGAGCCACTGGACGTAGGCCGGGGTCGGCGCCTTGGCCGGCGCAGAGGCCACCGGCGCGCTTGTCGCGATCACCGGAGGCCCGGCAAGGATGACATTGGATTCGTTGTTCACGCTCAGCCCTCCACGTGCACGTCGAGCTCGTCCCAGAGCGTGCTGAAGTAGGTATTGAATTCCGGCAGGCCGCGCGCCTCGAAGGGCGTGGGCCGCCGGCCGCCGAGGCTGGGAAACGCCATCCGGTGCTCCGACTTGATGCGCCCGGGCCGGCGCGACAGGACGATCACGCGGTCGGTCATCGCGATGGCTTCGCCGATGTCGTGCGTGACCAGCATCACCGACTTGCCCTCGCTGCGCAGCACCTCCACCACCTCGTCGGCAATCGCCAGGCGGGTTTGCGAGTCGAGCGCCGAGAAGGGCTCGTCCAGCAGCACCACGTCGGGATCGGTGACCAACGTGCGCGCCAGCGCAACGCGCTGACGCATGCCGCCGGAGAGTTGGCGCGGGTAGTGATGCAGGAAATCGCCCATGCCGCACTTGTGCAGCAGGTGGATCGCGCGTTCGCGCGCTTCGCGCATGTTGCGCCGCTGGATCTGCGCGCCCAGCAGCGCGTTGTCGAGAATGCTGCGCCATTCGTACAGGTAGTCCTGCTGCAGCATGTAGCCGATGCTGGGCGAAGGGCCGGCCACCGGCTGGCCGTCCACCGTAACGCTGCCGCCGGAAGGCTCGAGGATGCCCGCGACGATCGACAGCAGCGTGCTCTTGCCGCAGCCCGACTGGCCGATGATGCTGACGAACTCGCCCGGCGCCACCGCCAGCGAGATGTTGTCGAGCGCCTGCGTCTCGCCCTGCGGCGTGAAGTAGCGCAGTGAGACGTTGCGCACGTCGATGCGCGGCCGCCCGGCCGCTGCGGTCACGGCATTCATCACTTGGCCTTGGCAGCGAAGTCCGTCACCACGACCTGCTCGTACTTCACGCGCTTGGCAGCCTCGAGGACGCCGCTGGCGATGAGCATGTCCTGCAACTGCTCGATGGCAGCCTTTTCCACCAGCGGCGAGGTTTTCCACAGCTTGAGGCCGCGGTAGCGCTCGATCGCCTTCGTCAGTTCAGCCTGCGACAGGCCCGGGAAGTACTCGGCGACCTGCTTGGCGAGATCGGCGGGCGGGGCGCTCTGCACGTACTTCTGGGCGCGTGCCACGGCGGCCGTCCAGGCCTGCAGCACCGCCGGGTTCTTCTGCATGAACACATCGGTGCTGGTGAACACGGTGTAGTCCACCTGCCCCACTTCGCTGCCGATGGAGGCCATCACATGGCCGTTGCCGTCCTTCTCCAGATTGCCGGCCTCGGGCTCCAGGAAGATCGCGTAGTCGTTCTGGCCGGCCAGCCAGGCGCCGGTGCGCGCAGCCGGGCCGACGTTGTTGACCAGCTTCAGATCCTTCTTCGGATCGAGGCCGTGCTTGCGCAGCGCCGCCTCCAGGAAGACGTCCGGATTGGAGCCGGGCCGGAAGGCCATCACCGACTTGCCCTTGAGCTGGTTCCAGTCGAACTTGTCCGCCGGCTTGCGCGACATCAGCAGGAAACCGTCAGTGGCCGTGAGGCCGGCAAAGATCTTCGGCTTGGCTGGCGACTCGCTGTTGGCGACGTAGATGGAGGCCTCCGGCCCGATCAGCACGATGTCCGCGCTGCCGGACAGCAGCGCTGCCATGCCCTTGTCGGTTCCTTGGGAGGTCTTCATGGCCACGTCCAGGCCGGCGTCCTTGAAGTAGCCCTGATTCAAGGCGACGTACATGGGCACATACAGCACCGAGCGAACGACCTCTTCGTAGCGCACCTTGACGAGCGCCTTGGCGGCGGCCTGCGCAAGGGCGTCGGAAGCCAGGCCGATCAGGCCAGCCACTGCAACCAGGGCCGGCGCCAGGCGACGGGCGAAGGCAGGAAATCGACACGCGTGTTGGGACATCTGAGCGCTCCTCGAAATGTGGGGTTTGAGTCAACAAGCAATACAGTATGCAAAACATAGGCCACTGGTCAATCGGCAAATGCGTGGTGACCACGCACCGGGATGGCGCGCACGCAGTCCGTATTTGGGCATTCTCCATAGGGAAATCGAAAGCGATGCACCGCGCCGAGGCAGTCGGTGATTAGCGCTTGCGGTGTTTACCCCATGGCTCAGTTCTTGCACGTTTGGAATACTGTATACCGTTTAGTCAGTCTGCATCCCCACATACTCAGCCATTCCTAACGAGGCCTCGCATGGATTCCACCGTTCCCATCAACGCCGCTCACTGGGTCTACCTGCTGGGCGTCGGCGCCATCGTCCTGACGATGATCTTTCGCGCCAATGTCGTCGTGCCCTCGATCGTTGCCACCTTCTGCGTCGCGCTGGCCTGGACGCACAGCCCGATCTCGGCCCTGGGGGCCATCTTCAATGCGAGCTTCGTGGCAGCCAAGGAGCTGTTCAACATCTTCCTGGTCATCGCGCTGATGACGGCGCTGCTGAATTCGCTGCAGTCCCTGCAGTCGGACGTGCGCATGGTCAAGCCCTTTCGCGCGGTCATGAAGAACGGCCACGTCGCCTACTTCGTGCTGGCGGGCATCACCTATGTGATCTCGCTGTTCTTCTGGCCGACGCCGGCGGTGCCGCTGGTCTCCGCCGTGTTGTTGCCGGCGGCCATCGCTGCCGGCCTGCCACCGCTGGCCGCCGCCGTCGCCATCGCCATCGCGGGCCAGGGCATGGCGCTGTCCTCGGACTACGTGATCGGTGTGGCGCCCGGCATCAGTGCCAAGGCGGCGGGCGCCTCGGCGGCCATCGTGGCCGACCGTACGCTGGTGCTGTCGCTGATCGTCGGCGCCATTGCGCTGCTGATGGCCTACCTGGCGCTGCGCCGGCAGATCGTGCCCGCCAGCAATGAGCTGCTGACGCGCTGGCAGGCTCAGTCGACCAACGGCAAGACCCAGGAGCTGGAAGCGGCCGGCACCTTCGACAAGGCCGAGATCGCGCGCGGCATGAGTCGCGGCGATGCGCCGCTGCTGACGCAGGCGCAGATCCGGGAAGAACTCTCGACGGTCGAGGCGCGCCGCGTCGTCTGGTCCAAGGTGTTCGCCATCGTGACGCCGCTGGCCTTTCTGGCAGTCATCGCGACGATGGTGCTGCCCAAGATGTGGCCCGCGCTGCCCGAGCTGAAAGGCGGTACCGCGGCTACGCTGGTCGGCGGCATGGCGGCCGGGCTGATGATTCTGGCCACGCTGGCCGCGGAAGGCCCGCGCAAGATGCTCGACGTGAGTGCCGAGCACATCACCGACGGCTTCGTCTTTGCCTTCAAGGCCATGGGCTCGGTGCTGCCGATCGCCGGCTTCTTCTTCATCGGAGCCGGCGAGACCGCCGGCCCCATCCTGGGCCTGACAGCCGACGCCAAGCCGCCGCACCTGCTGTTCGAACTGATCCAGGACGCCCAGCACCTGATCCCCAACAGCCATGCCTTCGTCGCCTTCGGCGTGCTGGTGGTGGGAATGATCACCGGCATCGACGGCTCCGGTTTTGCCGGCCTACCCTTGACCGGCACGCTCTCCGGTGCACTGGCACCGGCCGCGGGCATGGATCCCGCAACGCTCGCCGCCGTAGGCCAGATGGGCGCCGTCTGGACCGGCGGCGGCACCTTGATCGCCTGGTCTTCGCTGATCGCCGTGGCCGGCTTTGCCCGGGTGCCGGTGCTGTCGGCCGTCCGGGCGCTGATGCTGCCGGTGATCACGGGCCTCGTGGTGGCCACCGGCTGCGCCGTGTTCCTCTGGCCCTGAGCTTGCAGGCCGGCGACTATCTCCGAACCAACGGGTCGTCGCCAACTTCAAGGCGTACTGGAAAGGGCCCGCCTGGGCGCCGCCTAGAATGACGGCCCCGTGATCGAAGTACTCAACATTGCCGTCTACAAGTTCGTCGCCATCGAGGATGGCCACGAACTGCGCGAACGCCTGCTGACCCGAGCGCTGGCCCTGGACCTGCGTGGCACCGTTCTGGTGGCCGGCGAAGGCATCAACCTCTTCATGGCCGGCGCACCGGAAGCGATCGGCGAATTCCTGGCCTTCCTGCGCGCCGACGCGCGCTTTGCCGACCTGGAGGTCAAGGAAAGCTGGTCGCTGGCGCAGCCCTTCCGGCGCATGCTGGTGAAGCTCAAGCGCGAAATCATCCGCATGGACCACCCCGCCATCCAGCCGGCCGCCGGCCGCGCGCCCGGCGTGGAAGCCAGGACGCTCAAGCGCTGGCTCGACCAGGGCCATGACGACGAGGGCAAGCCGGTGGTGCTGCTGGACACCCGCAACGCCTTCGAGGTGGACTTCGGTACCTTCGACAACGCCATCGACTGGCGCATCGGCAAGTTCACCGAATTCCCGAAGGCGCTGGCCGAGCACCGCGAACAGTTGCAGGGCAAGCGCGTAGTGAGCTTTTGCACCGGCGGCATCCGCTGCGAGAAGGCCGCCATCCTGATGCACGAGCAGGGCCTGCCCGACGTGCTGCAGCTCGAAGGCGGCATCCTGAAGTATTTCGAGGAAGTGGGCGGCGCCCACTACAGCGGCGATTGCTTCGTCTTCGACGGCCGCGAGGCGCTGGCGCCCGACCTTCGCGCGCGCAAGAACGGCATCAGCGCGCGCGCCTCGGACGATCCCGATATCGCGATCAAGCAGTAGCGGCAGCGTACGCGGACGTCAGCGCCGCCAGAACGCCCATCGAGGGGCCAGCCCCTTGCCTGGCGACCGCGCGTCCGCGCTCAAAGTGGGCGGCACGCCATGACGGCGGCGCAGCTCGCGCTCCATTTCGTGGGCGAGGCCGTTCGCACCTTTCTCGCCATGCAGGGCACGGGTGCGCCATTGCACTGCCTGGGCGGCCAACACCTCATCGGGCAAAGACTGAAGATCCATTGCGCGAATTTTCGCGCGCTGATGAAGCGATCGTGTCGCGCGCGCGGCCCGGTGTGGCGGCGCTGCAGCACCTTGACCAAGTAGTAGCGCCGTACTACCAACGCCACGCCGTCGCGCGGTAGACCGAACTGGCCTATTTCACGGCCGAGGGCGCCGTGCGATCGGAGAAGGGATGCTCGGGCAGCGGGATGAATTCCGTTTCGCCCGGCACCTGGCCCATGCGCTGGGCCGACCAGTCGGCGCCGGCCTGCATGAGACGTTCGCGGCTGCTGGAGACGAAGTTCCAGGCCATGAAGCGCGGGCCGTCGAGCGGGTCGCCACCGAGGATCACCGCGCGCACCGCGCCATCGCCCACTGCGGACAATTCGGCCTCCTGGCCTTCCTGCAGCAGCACCATGGCAAAGGGCGGCACCACTTCGCCGTCCACCGCGATGAGGCCTTCGACCACGTAGAGCGCCAGTTCCGGCGCCAGCGCGGGCAGCTTCAGGCTGCCGAAGGCGGGCAGCGCGATGTCGAGGTAGAGGGTGGGCGCAAAAGTCTTGACAGGCGATCGCACGCCGAAGGCCTCGCCGATCAGCACGCGCACCTGGGCGCCCTGCGCCTGCACCTCGGGGATGGCCTCGGCCCCGGTGTGCGAAAAGCTGGGCTCGATCTCCTCGAATTCCTTGGGCAGCGCGGCCCATAGCTGCAGGCCGTGGTTGACGTACTCGGCGTTCAGCAAGCGCTCGGGCTTGCGCTCGGAATGCACGATGCCGCGCCCGGCGGTCATCCAGTTGATGGCGCCGGGTCGAATCTCCTGTTCGCTGCCGAGACTGTCGCGATGCATCATCGCGCCCTCGAACAGGTAGGTGACGGTGGCCAGCCCGATGTGCGGATGCGGGCGCACGTCGTGCACGCGGCCCGGGTGCTCGGTCGCGGGACCGAAATGATCGAAGAAGACGAAGGGCCCGACCGAGCGCTTGGCCGCTGCGGGCAGCAGGCGCCGCACCATGAAGCCGCCGCCCAGGTCCTTGTCGTGTGCTTTCAGCAGTTCCATCGTGGACTCCGTTCTTAGAACTTCGCGGCAAGTGCCGCCACGCGTTCGCCCAGGGCGCGCGCCGTCTCCAGGTCGCCCTTGGCCATCTCCGCGGAGCTGGCGTCGGTGGGCGACGTGGCCAGCGCGCCGGCATAGCCCCCCACGTAGTTGGGCGAGTTGCGGGTGGCCGCCTTGTCGTTGGAAGGCAGCATGCCCAGCCCGGCCCAAAGGCCGCCGTGCTGCATGGCCAATGTCCAGAAGTAGGCGATGGTGGCGTGCTTGTCGCCGTTCATCGCGCTGCTGTTGGTGAAGCCGGCAAAGAGCTTGTCCTTCCAGGTCTGCACATACCAGGGCTTGGAAGAAGCGTCGGCGAATTTCTTGAACTGCCAGCTTGGGCCACCCATGTAGGTGGGCGCGCCGAAGATGATGGCGTCGGCCGCCGCCAGCGCCTCCCAGCCGCCGGGGGGAAGGTTCCCCTCGGCGTCGATGGCGATCAGGTGAGCGCCGGCCCCATCGGCCACCGCCTGCGCCAGGCGCTGCGTGTGGCCGTATCCGGAATGAAAGACGACGACGATGTCAGGCATCGGCGAAGTGTAGGTCCATCACTTCTTGTCGATGGACAGGCGGCCGGGGCCGAAGGCAGCCAGGGCCAGCAGGCCACCCACCACGGCGATGTTCTTGTTGAACAGCAGCGTGGCAACCATCTTCATGGCTTCCGGCGCGGCCCAGAAAGCGTGGAAGAAGAAGGAGGCAACCAGCGTGAACGCCGCCAGCACGATGGCGGCGATGCGCGTCTTGTAGCCCAACAGCAGTGCAATGCCGGCACCGAGTTCGACCACGATCGCCACGGCGGCGGCCAGCGACGGCAGCGGCAGGCCGACCGAGCTGATGTAGCCCACCGTGCCGGCAAAACCCATCAGCTTGGCGAAGCCAGCCGGGATGAAGAGGTAGGCCAGCAGCAGGCGGCCCGCCAGCGCGAGCAGGTCGCTGCCGGGCAGCGCATCGGCTTTGTTGTTGGAAGCGGTGGCGGTGATCGAGTTGGACATGGATGAACTCCTGGTTGAAAAAATAGTTGAAAAGAGAAAGGCGACAGGGACTTCAAGACTGGAGATCGAACACCAGCACTTCGGCGTCCTTGCCCGCCGACAAACGCACTTGCAATTCCCCTTCCAGCTTGGCGGCGTCGCCACCGCTGAGCTTCTGGCCATTGACCTCGAGCTCGCCGCGCACCAGGTGCACGTAGGCCTTGCGATTCGGATCGAGTGCCAGCGTGGCCTCCTCGGCGCCGTCGAACAGCCCGGCATACAGGCGCGCATCGGCATTCACGCTGACCGAGCCATCGCTGCCGTCCGGCGAAGCCACCAGGCGCAGGCGCCCGCGCTTTTCGTCCTCTGCAAAGCTCTTTTGCTCATAGCCGGGGGCGACGCCCTTCACCTTGGGCTCGATCCAGATCTGCAGGAAGTGCGTGGTCTGGTCGGGCTTGTGGTTGAACTCGCTGTGCATCACGCCGCGGCCGGCGCTCATGCGCTGCACGTCGCCCGGCGGGATCGATTCGACATTGCCCATGCTGTCCTTGTGCGCCAGCTCGCCCGACAGCACGTAGCTGATGATTTCCATGTCACGGTGGCCGTGCGTGCCAAAGCCGGCGCCGGCCGCCACCCGGTCTTCATTGATGACGCGCAGGTTGCCGAAGCCCATGTGGGCCGGGTCGAAATAGCCGGCAAAGGAAAAGCTGTGGTACGAGCGCAGCCAGCCGTGGTCGGCGTAGCCGCGTTCCTGCGATCTGCGAATTTGAAGCATCGTTTCACTCCTTGCCCATCAGGCCCCTTGGCCCTGGGCTCTCTCGTAAGCCGCGCCGGATGCGCCGCGATGGGTGGAACTTTAGGGCGGCCCATAGGCCTCGCGAGCGGGCACATTTGAAGGCATCATTCAAATCTTTTGAACGATTGAACCGTCAGCCGCCATGACCACCGCCCGCGATGCCCTCACCCCCGACGCCCTGGCCATGCTGCAGGCCGTGGCTCAGTACGGCAGCTTTGCCGGCGCGGCGCGCGCGCTGGACCTGGTGCCCAGCGCCCTCTCCTACCGCATCCGGCAGATCGAGGACGCGCTGGACGTGCTGCTGTTCGACCGCAGCGCGCGCCAGGCCCGCATCACCGAAGCCGGCGCCGAGCTGCTGCGCGAGGGCGCGTGGCTGCTGGGCGAGATCGACGCGGTGGCCAACCGGGTGCGCCGCGTGGCCACCGGCTGGGAGGCGCAGCTGACCATCGCGATCGACACGGTGATCGCGCGCGACCCGGTACTGGAACTGGTGAGCGCTTTCTACGCCCAGAACCCGCCGACGCGCCTGAAGCTGCTGGACGAAACCCTGCTGGGCACCGTGCAGGCCCTCACCAGCGGGCAGGCCGACCTGGCGATCGGCACGGTGGTGAATGCGGCCGGCCTGTCCTTCACCGCCGCCGGCATCCGCAGCCGCTCCCTGGGCGAGCTGCGCTTCGTCTATTGCGTGGCGCCGCATCACCCGCTGGCCAAGGCCGGTGTGCCGCTGAGCGACGAGCTGCTGCGCAGCCATCGCGCGGTCGCCGCCGCCGACTCCTCGCGTACCGGCGAACGCATGACGGTGAACCTGGTGAGCGGACAGGACGTGCTCACCGTGCCCAGCATGCACGCCAAGCTGGCGGCGCAGTTGCACGGCCTGGGGGGTGGCTTCCTGCCCGAGCCGATGGCGCGCCCTTACATCGAGGCTGGGCACCTGGTGCAATGCACGACCGAGCGCGCCCCGCCGCTGGGGCAAATGCACTGCGCCTGGCGCGTGCCGGCCAGCGGCAGCCCCGGCCACGCACTGCAGTGGTGGCTGGCGCGTTTCGAACACGAAGGCACGCGCCGCGCCTTGCTGGAAAACCATCGGGGCCGTTGATCGCGCAAGCCGGTTAGAGTCCGTCGGACTGCCACACCCATCACGAGAGACAAAGCATGACCCTCCGCACGACCGCTCAGAAGCGCCCGAAAAAGGCGAAGCCGGCATCCGCGTCCGCCAGCAAGCACTTTGCCGTCATCGGCGCCGGCATTGCCGGCGTGGCCTGCGCGCGCACCCTGGTGCAGGCGGGCCACCGTGTGACCGTGTTCGAGCGTGGCGCGCAGCCGGGCGGGCGCATGGCCAGCGAGGTCTCGCCCTTCGGCAGCTTCGACAGCGGCGCGCAGTACTTCACCGTACGCGATCCGCGCTTCAAGCGGGTGTTGCAGACCACGCCCGAACTGTGCCGCCCCTGGAGCGCCAACGCGGTGCGGGTGCTGGACGCCCGGGGCCGGGTGGCCGAAGCCTCGCTGCCCCGGCCGGAGCCGCACTTCGTCGCCCAGCCCGGCATGAACGCGCTGGTCGCCTATTGGGCGCGGCCGCTGGGCGAGTCGCTGCAGACCGGCACCCAGGTCACGCACATCGAGCGCGACGCGCTCGACCCGGCCCGCTGGCAGCTGCGCACCCTGGCCGAGAAGGACGAGTCCATCCACGTCTATTCCGGCTTCGACGCGGTGCTGCTGGCCACGCCGCCCAATCCGGCGCGCCGCCTCTTGGGCAAGCTGTCGCCCGCCCTGAGCCAGCATCTGGCGCCGGTCAAGGTGGCGCCGTGCTGGAGCCTGATGATTGCCTTCCCCAACGCCAACCAGCCCACCCTGTCGCACCTGGGCCCGCAATGGAACGCGGCGCGCAGCACGCACCACCGGGTGGCCTGGCTGGCGCGCGAATCCTCCAAGCCCGGGCGCCAGGTGATCGAGCGCTGGACCTTGCAAGCCAGCGCCGACTGGTCGCAGGAACACCTGCAGGACGACGCCCCGCGCGTGCAGGCCAAGTTGCTGCGTGCCTTCGCCGAGATCACCGGCATCCGCACCGAGCCCAGCTATGCCCACACCCGCTGCTGGCCCGAAGCCCAGACCCTGGTGCCGGCCGGTCAGCCGCACCTGTGGGACGCCAAGACCGGCCTGGGCGCCGCCGGCGACTGGTGCACCGGGCACCGCGTGGAAGAAGCTTTTCTCTCCGGCCTCTCTCTGGCCCTTGCCGTGCATTGATTCCGACTGGTCGCTTCGCTCCCTCACCCACCGGCCCCCTGCATGCCGGCTCGCTGGTCGCCGCACTGGCCAGCTGGCTGGACGTGCGCGCCCACGGGCCCAAGGCGCGCTGGCTGGTGCGCATCGAGGATGCCGACACCGAGCGCTGCCTGCCGGGCATGGACGCGCTGATCCTGCGGCAGCTGGCGGCCTGCCGGCTGCTGCCGGACGAGCCCCCGGCCTGGCAGACGCAGCGCACGCCGTTCTACGTCGGTGCCCTGGCGCAGCTGCAGCGGGGCGGCCTGGTCTACCCCTGCGGCTGTTCACGCAAGGACATCGAAGAGGCGCTGGCGCGGCAGGGTGTCGCGCATACGCGCCATGTCGAGCGCGTCTACCCTGGCACCTGCCGCGACGGGCTGCATGGCAAGAAGGCGCGAGCCTGGCGCTTTGCCGCGACGAAATTCCAGGGCGCCCAGGGCCCGATCGCCTGGACCGACCGCCGCCTGGGCCCGCGGCTGCAGGACGTGGCGCGAGAGGTGGGCGACTTCGTCCTCAAGCGCGCCGACGGCCCTTGGGCCTACCAGCTGGCGGTGGTGGTGGACGACGGCCAGCAGTGCGTCACCGACGTGGTGCGCGGCGAGGACCTGGCCGACAACACCGCCCGCCAGATCCTGCTGCAGCGCGCGCTGGGCCTGCCCACACCGCGCTACCTGCACACGCCGCTGGTGCTGGCCGCCGATGGCAGCAAGCTGTCCAAACAGAGCGGGGCGACCGCGATCGACACTGCCACGCCAGCAGCCGCCCAGGCGGCGCTGATCGCCGCCGCCCGGGCGCTTGGCCTGCGGGGTGATGAGCGCAGCGGCTGGGTGGCGCAATGGCGCGATCTCTACAATCCCGGGCCTCTATGAATCCCCCCCGTGAAACCGATCCGGCGCCCGCGCCTGAAGACGACAAGCCCCATCCCCTGCACCGCCGCCTGAAGAGCTTCGTCAAGCGCGCCGGCCGCACCACCGAGGGGCAGGCCCGCGCCTACGCGCTGTATGGCCCGCAATTCCTGCTGCCCTATCGGGCCGAGCGGCTGGACCTGGCGGCCGCTTTTGGCCGCGTGGCGCCCACCGTGCTGGAGATCGGCTTCGGCATGGGCGAGGCCACGGCCCACATCGCCGGCCTGATGCCGGAGAACAATTTCCTGTGCTGCGAGGTGCATGAGCCGGGCGTCGGGGCGCTGCTCAAGCGCATCGGCGAACAGGGCCTGACGAACATCCGCATCTGCGCGCATGACGCGGTGGACGTCATCGACCACATGCTGGCGCCCAGCGTGCTGGCCGGCGTGCACGTGTTCTTTCCGGACCCCTGGCACAAGACGCGCCACAACAAGCGCCGCCTGATCCAGCCGCCGCTGGTGAAGAAGCTGGCCGAGCGCCTGGCACCGGGCGGCTACCTGCACTGCGCCACCGACTGGAAGCCCTACGCCGAGCAGATGGTGGAGGTGCTGCGCGCCGAGCCCTTGCTGCGCATCAGCCCCGATGCCTCGCCCGAGGGCTACGCCCCCAAGCCCTTCTATCGGCCCCTGACCAAGTTCGAGAACCGCGGCATCAAGCTCGGACACGGCGTTTACGACGTTTTGTTCACGAAAACCTGACGCGTTTGGCGCCCCGTGGCATCACCTTTGCGTAGGATGTAAAGGTTACAAAATGTCAGGAGGGCCACCATGCACAGCGCCAGGCGCCGCAATCTGTTGATCAACGCAGCCGCCGGGCTGGGTTTGAGCGCCCTGGGCGCCGGCTGGAGCACCGTCGCGCTGGCTGCGCCGGGCGGCCGCAAGCTGGTGATCGGCCAGTCGGTGCCGTTGACGGGCGCCGCCAGCGAGATCGGCCTGGCTTTTGCTGCCGGCGCCAAGCTGTACGTGGACGCCTTCAACGAGAAGAAGGACGCGCCACTGGAGCTGGAACTGCGCCAGCTGGACGACGGCTACGACCCGGCGCGCGCCGCCGCCAACGCGAAAAAGCTGCTGGCCGACGGCGCCGACCTGCTGTTCGGCTTTGTCGGCACCGCCAGCTGCAGCGCCGCCGCCGCCGCCGCCAAGGAGCAAGGCGCGGTGCTGCTGGCGCCCTTCGCCGCCGCGGATTCGCTGCGCGACGCCTCCAACCCGCAGGTCTTTCACGTGCGCCCCGGCATGGCCGACGAGGCCTTCAAGATGGTGCAGCACTGCGCCACCATCGGCCACACCCGCATCGCGGTGCTGGGCGAGGACGACGCCATGGGCCGCGCCGGCCTGGCGGCCGTCGAGCAGGCGATGAAAGAGCTGAAGCTGGCGCCGCCGGTGGCCAGCGCCTTCGTGCCGGTCAACAGCACCAAGGTCGACGCCGCGGTGGCCGCCATCAGTGCCAGCAAGCCGCAGGTGGTGATCCAGGCATCGCTGTTCAACACCACCGCCGCCTTCATCCGCGCCATGCGCAAGGGCGGCTACGGCGGCACCTTCATGAACTTCTCGGTGGTCGGAATGGACCCGCTGTTCGTCGCCCTGGGCAAGGACATTCGCGGCGTGGTGATCAGCCAGGTGGTGCCCTCGCCGCGCAGCGCAGCCATTCCGATCGTGCGCGAGTACCTCGCCGCCATCGACAACTCCGACCAGTCGCCCAGCTACGAGAGCCTGGAGGGCTTCATCGCCGCCAAGACCCTGGGCGAAGCGGTGCGCCGCGCCGGACCGGGCCTGAACCGGGCCGGGCTGCAGAAGGCGCTGGCCGGCCTGGGCGATTTCGACGTGGGCGGCTTTCGCCTGCATCTGCGCGCCGGCGTGCGTGATCCGGCCTGGACCATCGACCTGGTGACCGTGACGGCGGACGGGCGGGTGATCCGCTAGGGCCTAAGCCGCCTTGTCTTTGGCGCCACGAGGACTAAAGTGCTCTCCCAGCCAAAGCATGGAGAACGCCATGACCCAGGATCCCTTTGCGGAGTTGAAGGCCAAGCAACGCGAGATGTGGGCCTCCTTCACGCCCACGGCCATGTTCACCACGCCGGTGGCTGGCCACCTGGTGAAATTCGCGGGCATCGCCCGCGGTGAAACGGTGCTCGACGTTGGCACCGGCACCGGCGTCGTGGCGCTCACCGCCGCCCGGGCAGGCGCCAAGGTGACCGGCCTGGACCTCACACCCGAGCTTCTGGAGCAGGCGCGCGACAACGCCCGCATCGCGCAGCAGGAGGAGAACATCGTCTGGACCGAAGGCGATGCCGAGCAGCTGCCCTACGCCGACGCCTCTTTCGACGTGGTGCTGAGCCAGTTCGGCCACATGTTCGCGCCGCGTCCCGAGGTGGTCGTGGCCGAGATGCGCCGCGTGCTCAAGCCGGGCGGGCGCGTCGCCTTCGCCACCTGGCCGCCCGAGCACGTCATCGGCCGCATGTTCGCCTTCGTCGGCCGCAACTCGCCGCCTCCGCCGCCCGGCGCCGCGCCGCCGCCGCAATGGGGCCATCCGCCCACCGTGGCGGAGCGCCTGGGCGAGCGCTTCGGCGTGCCTTTCTTCGAGCGCGGCATCATGGCTTTTCCGGCGCTCAGCCTGGCGCACTACCGCCTGTTCATGGAACGCTCGGTCGGCCCGATCCAGAAGCTGATGGAAGCCAATTCAGGCACGCCCGACAGGCTGGCCGCACTGCGCGCCGAGTTCGATGCACTGATCGAGCCCTATTTCGCCGACAACTTCGTGCGGCAGGACTACCTGTTGACGCGGGCTCAGGCGCGCTGAGGGCCACAGCCGGACATGGAGCCCTCCGGTCGAGGACGCCCGGCCGGGTAAACTGCTGGGTTTTCCCACCTGGCGGTATTGGTGCAAGTGTTACAGCGACGCACAGATTTCACCGGCCCGGCGCTGATTCGCCTGCTCGCTCGACTCACCGAGGTCGAGGTTCCCGAATCCCCTCAAGCTTTCGCGGATCGACTGAGCCAATGGCTCGGCTGGACGAATGCCATTGCCCTTTCGACGGCATTGAATGGCAGTCCTGCTCCTGCGACAGCGCCGTCCGCCGACGCACGCGTCTCCCCGGCCAACGCCGAGGAAGGCGAATGCGCGCGCGTACGGGCCGCCCTGACGAAGTCCATCGCCGAGGACAGCGTGTTCGCGCCACTCGCAACTGCCATCAGCCGCCGGCCCGCCGGCAAGGCGGCAGCAACGCCAACCCAGGCACCGGCGCCCCTGCCGGCCGATGCCACACCCGACTTCACCGACTTCACCCCCTACCGCCTGCGCTACCACGCCCGCCAGCAAGCCATGGACGCCGCCATCGGCCCCTTGCGCGAAAAGCTGCGGTCCAGGCTGGCGGCCCGCAAGTCCCCCGCCCTGGGCCGGCTTGCAGCCATCGATGCCGTGATGGAACAGGCGCTGGGTGAGCAGGAGCGCCGCTTGCTGGCCGGACTGCCCGCCCTCTTGGAAAAGTATTTCGAACGCCTGCGCCGCCAGCATGAGGCGCAGCAGGCCGACAACCCAGACGCTTCCACCTCAGAAGCAGCCCCCTGGCTGCAGCGATTCGGCAA
Organism: Variovorax sp. LARHSF232; assembly: GCF_052871435.1. Classification (NCBI taxonomy): domain Bacteria; kingdom Pseudomonadati; phylum Pseudomonadota; class Betaproteobacteria; order Burkholderiales; family Comamonadaceae; genus Variovorax; species Variovorax sp. LARHSF232. The sequence goes on from NZ_JBIXJS010000001.1 coordinate 971,139, forward strand.
GGACGCCCAAGGCGTGCTGCTGGCCGAACTGGAACTCCGATATCAACCGGTCGAAGGGCTGCTTCAAGCCCTTCGCGCCTAGAGCTGCGCCTCAAGCTCCATGAACCGATCTTCTCTTCCTCTCCAAATCTTCGCCTTCGTCCTGGGCCTGGTCGCCATCGGCTGGGCCGGCGCCGGCTACATCGCCTCCAACCCGCTGGCCCTGGCCGTCACGCTGGTCATCGGCGCCTTCTTCCTGATGGGTGCGCTGGAACTGCGGCGCTTCCACCTGGCCACCGCCTCGCTGCAAGGCGCCGTGTCTGACGTGCCGGCCTCGCCGCCGGCGAGCCTGGGCGCGTGGCTGGATCGCCTGCACCCGTCGCTGCGCAACGCCGTGCGCCTGCGCATCGAAGGCGAGCGCGTCGGCCTGCCCGGCCCGGCCCTCACGCCCTACCTCACGGGCCTCCTGGTGCTGCTGGGCATGCTGGGCACCTTCCTGGGCATGGTGGTCACCTTGAGCGGCACCGGCACGGCACTGGCCAGCGCGTCGGACATGCAGGCGGTGCGCTCCTCGCTGGCGGCCCCGGTGCAGGGCCTGGGCCTGGCCTTCGGCACCTCGCTGGCAGGCATCGCCGCCTCGGCCATGCTGGGCCTGATGGCGGCGCTTTGCCGGCGCGACCGGCTGCAGGTGGCGCAACTGCTCGACGCGCGCATCGCCACCGACCTGCGCGTGTTCTCGCAGGCGCATCAGCGGGACGAATCCTTCAGGCTCTTGCAGCAGCAAAGCCAGCTGATGCCCGCGCTGATCGACAAACTGCACGCCATGATGACGGCGCTGGAGCGGCAGGGCCAAAGCCTGAACGAGCGCCTGCTCGCGAACCAGGACGGCTTCCATGCCAAGGCCGAGCAGGCCTATTCCAGCCTGGCCGCGTCTGTCGGCCAGTCGCTCAAGGAGAGCCTCACCGAAAGCGCCCGCGCCGCCGGCGCCACCATCCAGCCGGTGGTGGAAAGCACCATGAACGCCGTCGCCGACACCTTCGAACGCCGGTCGGCCACGCTGGTCGACAAGGTGTCGGCGCAAACGCAGCACACCATGGACCATGTGTCGTCGCAGATGCAGGCCACCATGGGCGAGGTGTCGTCGCAACTGCGATCCACTGTCGAGCAGTTGTCGGCCAACTGGCGCGCGGCCCTCACTCAGCACGAGCAGGTGAGCGGGCAACTGTCGGCGAGCACGCAGCAGGCCCTGGTGGCGGCGACCGCCAGCCTGGAACAACACGCGGCTTCGCTGCTGCAAACCCTGGGCACGGCGCACGCCAGCCTGCATGAAAACATCGCCGCCAAAGACCAGCAGCGCCTGGCCGCCTGGTCCGATTCGCTGCAAGCCATGGCGGCATCGCTGCAGCAGGAATGGCAGCAGGCCGGCGAGCGCAGCCTGGGCCAGCAGCAGGCCATCTGCCAGACGTTGGCGCAGACGGCGGATGACATCTCGGCCAAGACCGAAGCGCATGCGCGCGGCACCATCGCCGAGATTGCGCAGCTGGTGCAGGCCGCGTCCGAGGCGCCTCGCGCCGCCGCCGAGGTGATGGCCGAGCTGCGCCAGAAGCTGTCGGACAGCATGGCGCGCGACAACAGCCTCCTGGAAGAACGCGAGCGCATCCTCACGACGCTGGACACCCTGCTCGGCGCGGTGAACCACGCCGCCACCGAGCAGCGCGCCGCCATCGACGCGCTGGTGGCGGCATCGGCCGACCTGATGGAGCGCGTGGGCACGCGCTTCGCCGAAGCGGCTGATGCGCAGACCGGCAAGTTGGCCGAAGTGGCGGACGCGCAGGCCGGCAAACTGGCCGGCGTGACTGCGCAAGTCTCGGCCAGCGCCGTCGAGGTGGCCAGCCTGGGCGAAGCCTTCGGCGCGGCTGTGGATCTGTTCAGCCAGTCGAACGACAAGCTGGCGACGCATCTGCAGCGCATCGAAGGGGCGTTGACCAAGGTCATGACCCGCAGCGACGAACAGCTCGACTACTACGTGGCGCAGGCCCGTGAAGTGGTCGACCTGAGCATCCGCTCGCAAAAGCAGATCGTCGAAGACCTGCAGCAGATCGCCGGCCAGAAGGCGGCGGCAGGCAGCGTGGCATGACGATGCCCGGCAGCAGCGACGAACTGGACGCCGGCAGCGAGGCGAACGCGCCCGTCTGGGCCGTCTTCGGCGACCTGATGTCGGGTCTGCTGGGCGCCTTCGTGCTGATCCTGGTGTGCGTGATCGGCATGCAACTGGACCTCGCGACAAAGCTGGAGGCGGAGGTCAAGCAGCGCGAGGCTGCGGCGCAGCGCCTGAAGACGCTGGAGCAGGCCCTGGCCGGCCCGCTGGCCGCCGGCCGCGTCACCCTGGACAACGGGCGCATCGGCATCAGCGGCAGTGTGCTCTTTGCCTCCAGCTCGGCCGAACTGCAGCCCGAAGGGCGGCAGCTGCTCAAGAGCCTGGCCGCACCACTGACTGCCTATCTTGAAGCGCGCGACGACATCCTGATGGTGAGTGGCTTCACCGACGACCGGCAGGTGCGCGGCAGCAGCCGCCAGTTTGCCGACAACTGGGAGCTGTCGGCGCAACGCGCCCTGACGGTGACGCGCACGCTGATCGAGGAAGGCGTTCCCGCATCCTCGGTCTTTGCCGCGGCCTTCGGCGCCGAGCAGGCGGTGGCGTCCAACGCCGATGCCGAGGGGCGTTCGAAGAACCGGCGCGTGGAAATGGCGCCCACGCCGCGGCCTTCGCGCACGCCGGCCAAGAAGGCGGCATGACAGGCAACAGCGCCCCGGTGCGTCTTCGAATGATCGAAGCGATGACCCGGCGCGCGCAGGCGCACGAGGGCGAAGCGCGCCGCATCCTGGACGCCCGGCTGGCTGCTTTGAAGGCGGCCCACGAGCAGGCAGTGGAACATGCGGGCGCCGCGCAGGCAGGCGCCACCATGACGGCCCCAACGCCCACCCGGACCGGCGGTCCCCTGGCCCAGCTCGCCCACTACATCGCGCAGAACGCGGCGACGGCAACCACCCCCTTGGATGCCGCCGGCGAGCCGGAAGCGCTGCGCTATTTGCGCAGCACCTGGTCCAGGCTCAGCGCCGACAAGCGCCTGACGCAATCGCTGGCCAAGGTGCCGGACAAGGCCGGCCCCCTGAATTCGCACCAGCTGGTGCACCGCGCGCTCAGCGCCATGCGCGATGCGTCGCCGGACTACTTCCACCATTTCGTGTCGTACGTCGATGCCCTGATGGGCCTGGACCCGCTGAACAGCGCTGGCCCTGCTTCGGCCGCGGCGGAGAAGGCATCGCAGGCACCCTCGACGCGACAGCGCAAGAGCGCGCGCGGTAAGTAGGGCCTGTGAACAGGCCCTCGCCCACGGCGTTCAGAGAGCCTGCGTCTGCCGGCTTTTCTCGAAGCGTTGCTGGCAGGCGAGGCAGCGTTCGCTGAAGGGCTGCGCCTGCAGGCGCGCCAGCGGGATCGACTGGCCGCAGTCGATGCACTCGCCGTACCGGTCCTGGTCCATGCGCGCTTTGGCATCGGCGATTTGGCGCAGCTCCATGACGTCCCGCTCCCGCTCGGCATGGCGCAGGGCGTCGCGCATTCGCTCTTCGCCCTGATCGCCGATGTCGCCGACCATCTCGCGTGGGATGCGCGTCGTCGGCGTGGCCTCGGCGGCTTCCTGCGCCAAGGTGCGGACCTCGGCGCGCAGTTGCACCTCGCGCGCGTCCAGCTGCGCGCGCAGGCTGGCCAGCTGCTCATGGTTCAGCGCTTGGTTCATGTTCCCACCTTGGCACGCAGCCGCACCCCCCGCTGTACGCAGCGGAGCACTTGCGGGTAGGACAAGGCCGGCTCTTGACGCCGGCACCGCGCAAGAAATTGGCGAGCGAAGGCATGGAAAAAGACCTACGCAAATAGGCGTGCCGGCTCACACGCACGGAATTCATCGGGCGCGCACCATTTGTTCACTTCGATCAGGAGTTCGACCACGACGCCGGCCCGGCGGCAGGCTGCCTGCTGGCCAATCGGGGGCGGCATTCAAACAGGAGAGCGAAATGAGCAAGTCACCTGGGCACCAAAAGATGCCCGACCACAAGATCCGGGAAGAGCAGCTTCAGCAGCCGCTGGAAGTCGAAGTCGAGGGCGTCGTTGTCGCCAGCGCGAACAGCGCCATCAAGCTCGAAGAGGACGGGTATCCCGCACGCTACTACTTCGCGCCTTCGGACGTGATGATGGACAAGCTGGAAAGCTCGGACACCACCACCGAGTGCCCCTTCAAGGGAACGGCCAGCTACTACAGCCTGAAGCTCGGCGAAAGGCGCCTGAAGGATGCGGTGTGGACCTACCGCGACCCCTTCGACGAGCATCTGGCGCTGAAGGACAGGCTCGCCTTCTACGACGACAAGTTTCCGGAGATCCGCGTCAGGCCGAAGGCCTGACTCTCTCAACCCACGCAAACGTGTTTAACCGACCAGGAGAAATTGCCATGCAAAAGATCAAGGATGTGATGAGCCGCGATGTGCAAGTGATCAGCCCGGACGCGCCAATCACCGAGGCGGCGCGGTGCATGCGCGACGGCGATTTCGGCATGATGCCGGTGGGCGAGAACGACCGCATGGTCGGTTCCATCTCCGACCGGGACATCGTCGTGCGAGCCGTGGCCGAGGGCCGCGGTGTCGACGTCAAGGTGCGCGACGTGATGTCCGACGGCATCCGCTGGGCCTATGAAGACGAGCCGGTCGAACGCGCCACAGCCATCATGGGCGAGCACCAGATCCGGCGCCTGCCGATCGTCAATCGCGACAAGCGGCTGGTGGGCATCGTGGCCCTGGGGGATCTCGCCGCCAAGAAGGCAAAGCCGGTTCAAACGGCCAAGGCGCTGGGCGAGATCTCGGAGCACGCCTGAGCGGCGGCCGGGTTCAGTCCGGCACGAACTTCGCCTGGAACTTCACGGCGTCGTCCGCCTGCTCGAGCGTGACGAGCTGCCCCATCTTGCCGTCGGAAAGGCGGCAGGCGGCAAACAGGGAATAGCGGCCCTTCAGGTCGTAGCTGGGCAGGTCGATCAGCGCATAGGGGTACGGCACGAACACCTGGTGTTCGAACACCACGCGGTGCACGTTGCGCGGCGAGGGAAAGAGCTTGTAGTCGGCGGTGTCGAAGGCGGCGGCCATGGCTTGATGAATCTCGTGATCGGTGGGTGGGGGCTGCCTCGATGATCGCAGCATCCATCAATCTTCCTCCAGCGCGCCGAACTGCTCCACCAGGTGGTCGATCAAGAGCCGCACCGCCGGCAACTGTCCCCGGCGCGAAGCAAAGACGAGGTGGATGATCTCGCGCCGTGGTTCCCATTGCCCCAGCACGGGCACGAGTTCGCCGCGGCCGAAGGCTTCGCCGAGCATCATGCGCGGCAGCTGCACGATGCCCACGCCCGCGACTGCCGCCGCCTGTAACGCCAGCATGGCGCCCGTGACGTAGCGCGGGCGGTGCCGGACTTCAGCGCGCGCGCCGCCAGGTCCGTTCAAGACCCAGTGATGCTCGTCCTGCGGCTGGCCCAGGTCCATGCTGGGCAGGCGCGCCAGGTCGGCCGGGCCGGTGGGCGCGCCGAACTGCGCCAGCAGCTTCGGGCTGGCGACCAGGCATTGCCCGCGGTCCGACAGCACGCGCAGCAGCAGTTCGCTGTCCTCCAGCGGCGGCGGGCGCACGCGCACGGCCAGGTCGATGCCTTCGGCCACCACGTCGACCCGGCGGTTGGTCTCTTCCAGATGCAGTTCCACGCGCGGGTACAGCGCCAGGAAACCCGCCAGAATTTCCCCGACGCGCGTCGCCAGCAGCGCCACCGGGCAGCTCATGCGGATCACGCCGCGCGGCTCGGCGTGCGTCATGGCGACCGACTCTTCGGCGGCCTCGGCCTCGGTCAGCATGGCGCGGCAGTGCGCGTAGTAGCTGCGCCCGACCTCGGTCACCGCGAAGCTGCGAGTGGACCGCAGGATCAGCTGGGCGCCCAGACGCTGTTCCAGCAGGGCGATGCGGCGGCTCAGCTTGGACTTGGGCACGCCCAGGGCGCGGCCTGCCGGCGCGAAGCCGCCGTGGTCGACCACTTGGGCGAAGTAGTACAGGTCATTCAGGTCGGGCACGCTCATCGTTCCATTCGTAGAACTCTGCGGACAATTATTGCCCACTACCGCAGTTGTCGTTCTATTTTTATGCTTCTCCCATGCCTCATTTCCGGGGCTTGGCAACAAGGAGAAGCAGATGCGCAAAGAGATTCTTGGTGTGTACAGCGCCCCCCGGCCGCATTGGGTGGGCGACGGTTTTCCGGTTCGCTCGCTGTTCAGCTACGGCAGCCAGGGCGCGCAAGAGCTCAGCCCTTTCCTGCTGCTGGACCACGCAGGGCCGGCCCGTTTCGAGCCGGCCGAGCAGCCGCGCGGCGTGGGCGTGCATCCGCATCGCGGCTTCGAGACCGTGACCATCGTCTACGAGGGCGAGGTCGAGCATCGCGACTCGACCGGCGCCGGCGGCCTCGTCGGTCCGGGCGATGTGCAATGGATGACGGCCGCCTCCGGCATCCTGCATGAGGAGTTCCATTCGCGGGACTTCACGCGCCGCGGCGGACAGCTGGAAATGGTGCAGCTGTGGGTCAACCTGCCGGCGCGCGACAAGATGGGCGAGCCCGGCTACCAGACCCTGCTGGATGCGCAGATTCCCAGCGTCGAGCTGCCGCAGGGGGCTGGCCGCGTGCGCGTCATCGCCGGCGCGTTCGACGGCCATGCAGGCCCGGCGAGAACGCACACGCCCATCAACGTCTGGGACCTGCGCCTGGTGCAGGGCGGCAAGGCGCAGCTGCTCCTGCCGGCCGGCCATACCACCGCCCTGGTGGCGTTGCGCGGCACGGTCACGGTCAATGGGCAGCCGCTGCACGACGCGCAGATGGCCCACCTGGCGCGCGAGGGCGACACGCTGGAGATCGAAGCCGCCACCGATGCCGTGCTGCTGCTGCTGGGCGGCGAGCCGATCGAAGAGCCCATCGTCGGCAGCGGCCCCTTCGTGATGAACAGCGATGCGCAGATCGCGCAGGCCTACGCCGACTTCCGCAGCGGACGCTTCGGGCGCATCGCCGCCTGAACCTTTCTACTTTTTATCAACCCAGGAGAGCACCATGACCTTGCCCGCCAACAACATCGCCAACTTCAACGGTGCGCGTCCCGTCATCGACCCCGATGATGCTGTGATGCTGCTGATCGACCACCAGAGCGGCCTGTTCCAGACCGTCAACGACATGCCCATGCCGAAGCTGCGCGCCCACGCCGCGGCGCTGGCCAGGATGGCCACGCTGGCCAAGATGCCGGTAATCACCACAGCCTCGGTGCCGCAGGGCCCCAACGGCCCGCTGATTCCGGAGATCCACGAGAACGCGCCGCATGCGCAGTACGTGGCACGAAAAGGCGAGATCAATGCGTGGGACAACCCGGACTTCGTGGCCGCGGTCAAGGCCACCGGCCGCAAGACGCTGATCATTGCCGGCACCATCACCAGCGTCTGCATGGCCTTTCCGGCGATCAGCGCGGTGCAGGAGGGCTACAAGGTTTTCGCGGTGGTCGACGCATCCGGCACCTACTCGAAGATGGCCCAGGAGATCACGCTGGCCCGCGTGGTGCAGGCCGGCGTGGTGCCCATGGACACCGCCGCCGTCGCCTCCGAGATCCAGCGCACCTGGCACCGTCCCGACGCGCAGCAATGGGCCGAGGTCTACACGCGCATCTTCCCCGAGTACCAGTTGCTGATCGAAAGCTACGGCAAAGCGCAGGCGGTGGCCAAGAGCGACGAACAGCTGGATTCCCAGCGCCAGTGATCCGTGCGAGCAAACGTCTAAAGGTCGGCTTGCTCGCGCCCGCGCATCCTCGCCCATAGTGCCCGCAGCCTGCGGGCACGGTCCTCGAACAGATACGAGCCGGCCAGGGCGATCAGGCCCGAGACGATGCCCGTCGCCACCGCCTCCAGGCCCGGAATGCCGTAGTGCCCGGGGTGCGAGAAGGTGTCGCCGGCCATCGTCAGCAGGCCGACCAGCGTTGCATTGCCATGGCGATTCGCAAAGAGCTTCCTGGCCGGCGTGAAGCTCAGGAGCAGCGCGAGGATGCCGGTGAACAAGCCCGTCTGCAGCGCCAATGCCCAGTGGGGGATGCTCAGGATGTTGCCCAGGCTCCCGGGCATGCAGGTCATGCAGGCGCTGGTCGGCTGCCAGAAGCGCTGGACGAACAGGATGACTCGACGTCGCCATGGAATCAGCATCAGGCGGCCCCCCGCAAAGCACGGTCGCCATCCTCGCACAGCCGACGCATGTCGGGGATGAGAAAATCCGATGCACCGACCTGGCCTGCACATGCGAATCAACGAACTCAAACTGCGTCTGCGGGAAGCCGGCGCCGGTCCCAGCCACGAGCACCGGGTCTTGCGGCTCTGGTCCAATGCCCTTGCGCGAGACGCCGGCAAGCGCAAGCCCGAGACCTTCTTCCCGTCATCGCTGCTGGCTGCGCTGCCCTCCATCGAGGCCGACCTGGCTGGCCTGGCGCGCATTCACGCCATCCATCCCGGCGCCGACGGCTCGGAACGCCTGCTGGTGGCCCTGGCCGACGGCCAGACGGTCGAAAGCGTCCTGCTGCCGCGGGCTGGCCTTTGCATCTCGTCCCAGGTCGGCTGCGCCGTCCAATGCCAGTTCTGCATGACCGGCCAGGGCGGGCTGGTGCGCCAGTTGGGAAGCGCCGAGATGATTGCGCAAGTCGCTCTCGCCCGGTCGCGCCGCCCGGTGCGAAAGGTGGTGTTCATGGGCATGGGCGAACCGGCCCACAACCTCGACAACGTGCTGGAGGCCATCGATCTTCTTGGTACGGCCGGCAACATCGGCCACAAGGATCTGGTGTTCTCCACCGTGGGCGATCCGCGCGCGTTCGAGCGCCTGCCGCTGGCACGCGTCAAGCCGGCGCTGGCGCTTTCGCTGCACACCACCAAGGCGGACCTGCGGCGGCAGCTGCTCCCGCGTGCACCGGCGATGACGCCCGAAGAACTGGTGGACGCCGGCGAGCGCTATGCCCGGATTTCGGGATACCCCATCCAGTACCAGTGGACGCTGCTGGAAGGCGTGAACGACGGCGATGACGAAATCGAAGGCATCGTCAAGCTGCTTTCCGACAAGTACGGCGTGCTGAACATGATCCCCTTCAACAAGGTGGATGGCGTGGCCTTCCGTCGCCCTTCAGGCGAGCGCTGCGCGCAAATCGCCCGCACCCTGCTCCAGCGCGGCATATTGACCAAGCTTCGGCAATCCGCTGGCCAGGATGTCGACGGCGGTTGTGGACAGTTGCGCGCAAGAGCCGCGGAAATTCGAATACCCGTCCGGGTGGCGCATTCGCTGGCATGAGGCGGCGGCACGGCGGTCACCAGCTTTTGTATTCATCGATCCTGAGGACGCCGCGGCCAGCGCATTCGGCTATGGTGGGCGTGCTTGTCATGGTTCGCGGAAGTCCCTCGACAGGAGGTGATGATGCATTCGAATCGACACGGCCAAAGTCTTGTGGCGATGGCACCGATGGCAGCGCTGGCGATCTGCGCTTCGATGGCATTTGCGCAGGCCGCGACGTCGAGCGATCTCCCTGCGCCGCCCATCGACGAACTCAAGCATGTCTATCTGGCGTGCGATCTGGCGGCATCTCGCCAGTTGCTCGATATGGCAACCGCGGCGCATTGCTCCTACGTGAGCGAAGCGCTGCTCAAACGCGCATTCGATGGCAATTTCGAGCTGCTGCTGGCATGGTGGCGCACTGCGAAGGACGCTGCGGCCTCGAAGCACATCAGGCAGCAGTAGCACGCGCAGCGCAACGCCGGCGCCTTCGTCTTCGTCTTCGTCATCAGAAGGCGTGGCGCATGCCGAACTCGGTGCCGGTCGACGAGCCGCCGGGCGAGGTGATGGCGCCAGTCAGCGCCTGCGCTGCGCCGTTGCTGTTGGCGATGCGCGCCACCGTGGCGTAGACCGCGCTGCGCTTGGACAGGTTGTGCACGTAGCCCAGCGCCAGCTTCGAGGTGGTCGGCTTGGGCAGCGCCGCGTCGGCCAGCTCGCGCTCGTAGCGCGCGTAGGAAAACTTCACTTCACCTGCGCCCAGCGGAAGGATGAAGCCGAGCAGTGCACCCTTGCCACCGAGTGGGCCCAGCGATTCGTCGTAGTACTCGCCCATCAGCTTCAGGTTCATCAGCGCGTCGAAGGTGTAGGAGATGCCCAGATTCGACACGCGCAGGTCTCCGCTGGCGTACTGCGTGGTGCCGGTGGCGATGGCCGCGTGGAAGGGCCCGCTCTGGTAGCCCACGCGCAGGCCGGCGTAGTCGCCGTCGTCCTTCGCCGCGGCCGGAACCGTGTTCGACGGGTTCTCGCCCATCGCGTACATCGCCTGGCCATAGAAGCCGCCCAGGCCCGCCGGCAGGAAGTAGCCCACGCTGTTCGACGCGCGGGTGCCGGTGGGTGCGATGACGCCGCCCAGGCCGCTGAAGTAGATCTGGTTGGCGCCGATGCCGCTGCCGGTGCCGAAAGGATCGAAGATCGCCGTGTTCCAGAAGCCGGGCGTGTAGTCGCGGCCCAGCCGCAATTCGCCGAAGCGCCCCGACAGGCTGACGGTGGATCGCCGGTTGAAGGTCAGGCCGCCGGAGGGCACGTTGCCGCTCAGCTGGTTGTTGGTGTTGGTCGGAAAGCCGGTGCCGGTGTCGTTCTGCACGCCCGCTTCCAGCCAGAAGCCCGCCCCCAGGCCGCCGCCCAGATCCTCGGTGCCGCGAAAACCCAGCCGGCTGAAGCTGTTGGCGCTGTTGGTGAGCTGCCATTTGCTGGCTGAAACGGGGCCGGAGCCGGTGGTGTAGGTGATGGCGGCATCGAGCACGCCGAACACCGTCACGCTCGATTGCGCGCAAGCGCCGGCCACGGCCATGCATGCGGCCGCAGCCACAAGGGTCTTCTTCATCTGATTTTCTTTTGGGGGGGTGAGAAAGGGAGGCTAGATATCCAGTACCAGCGGGCCGCGCTTGCAGCGCGACACGCAGATCATCATGGTCTTGTTCGACTCGCGTTCCAGCTTGGTGAGGATGCCGTCGTGATGCTCGATCTCGCCGGCTTCCAGCACGACGGTCTCGCAGGCGCCGCAGACGCCCTCCTTGCAGCTGTGGTCGGGGTTCAGGCCCGCTTCGATCAGGCTGTCGAGAATCGACTTGCCGGGCGGCACTTCCACGCTCTTGCCGCTCTTGGCGCATTCGACCACGTAGCTTTCGGTGGCGGCCGGCGCCTCGACATGCACCGCGGCGAAGCGCTCGATGTGGGCATGCGGGTAGCCCAGCTGCTCGCAGCTTTTCTCGAAGCCGTCGAGCATGGGCGTGGGGCCGCAGCAGTAGTAGTGGCTGTCGGCGCCCTTGCCTTCCAGCATGGCGGCCAGATCGGGGGGGGCGCCCTTCTCTTCGTCGAAGTGCCAGCTCAGCGCAATCGACTTCTCCGCGGCCAGCGTCGCAATCGCGTCGACAAAGGCCGCTTCCTGGCGATTGCGCGCGCAGTAGATCATCTCCACCGGCCGGCCCAGCGCGGCCAGGCGCTGCAGCATGCACCAGATGGGCGTGACGCCGATGCCGCCGGCCACCAGCACCGAGCGGCTGGCGTCCTCCTCCAGCTTGAAGTTGTTGCGCGGATGCGAGATCTGGATGGTGCTGCCCACGCGCAGCTGCTGGTGCACGTAGCGCGAACCGCCGCGGCTCTTGCGGTCGTTCAGCACGCCCACCACGTAGCGCTGCCGGTCGCTCGCCGGGTTGCACAGCGAATAGCTGCGCACCAGGCCGTTGGGCAGGTGCAGGTCGATGTGCGAGCCGGCCTCGAAGGCGGGGAAATCCACTTCCGGCGTGGCCGGGCGGAACTCGACGCTGACGATACCTTGAGCTTCATGGCGCATGGTGTGAACCAGGGCGGTCAGCGTGGGGGATGACATGGCGAACCTCGGAGAGACACAAGAGAAAGACGAAAAACGAAGCGGCCTGTCAGATGGCCGTGCCTTGCAGCTGCTGCTGCGCCAGCCCCTTCAGGTGGCGGCGCAGGCGCACGATGCCCAGGTCGTGCTGGTAGAGCTGTTCGTGCTGGTTGGCATCGAGCTCCATGTTCTCGATCAGCACGCGGTCCTGCTCCAGCACATGCCAGTGACGAGCCTCCAGCCGGTTCTTGTACAGAAAGCGCCAGGTGTCGCGCTCCCAGCCCTTGGCGAGCTTGCGCACGCGCCAGTGGAAGGCACATGACAGCGTGGGCGAGACCGGCGTGTAGCTGCCGACGATGATGAAGTTGCCGCCGGGGCCGCCCGTCTTCGGGTAGGGGATCTCCAGGCGCATCCAGTGCACACCGGTATCGGCCCACTCGGTCCAGTCGAAGTTGACGTTGCGCTGGCCTTCCTTCTCGAAGACGAAGCCGGTGTCGGTCTGGCGAACGCCGAACTTGGCCGTGGAGTCGCCCTCGGCCATCGAATGCGACTGCTTGTGCAGGAAGGTGCCGTGCATCGGATCCATCACGTTGTCCAGCACGTAGCGGTAGTCGCCCTTCCATTCGGCGTAGCACAGGAAGTGCGCGTACTGCGCGTCGTCGGTCAGCTCCTCGGGCAGCACCAGCGGCGGCGGCGTGGCGACCGATTCGCTGCTGTTGTAGAGCCACACCGCGCCGGCCTTCTCTTCCACGTGGAAAAAGCGCGTGGCCTGCGAGCCTTCCAGCTTGCAGCCAGGGCTGCCGGGCACGCGGGTCACCACGCCATCGCAGCGCACTTCGACGCCGTGATAGGGGCAGGACAGGCGGTCGCCCAGGATGACGCCCTGCGACAGTGGCGCGCCGCGGTGCGGGCAGCGGTCCTCCAGCGCATGCAGCTTGCCGGCCTGATCGCGCCAGAAGGCGAACTTGCGGCCCAGGCGGCGCAGCGACACTGGCGACTCCTTGATGAAGCTCGATGGGCAAATCGGGTACCAGAGATCCTTCAGGCCGATTTCCAAAAGTTGGTCGACCGGGTCAGCGTGGGGGGTGGTCATTTGGATTTCCTCGTGTGCGTTCAGGCGGCCAGCGCGGCCATGGCTTCGCGGTAGTTGGCCTCGGTCCAGGGTTCGCCGGTGGGGCTGGCCAGGCCGCTGTCGTTGAGCGCCTGCACCAGGCCAGGCAGGTCGTGGATGCCGGCAGCAAAGGCGCGCTCGATGGCGTCGCCCAGCAGGTCTTCGTAGGTGGTTGGGGTGCGCTGGCGCGCCTGGTGCGGGTTCAGAAAGCGATCGGTCATGGGGGCCTCCTTCGGATTTCTACAAACGAGCTGCTTGCCTATTCGGCAACGATGTTGCGGGCCTTGATGATTCGGGCCCACACCGCCGTCTCGTCGCGCATCGCGGCGGAGAAGGCGGCCGGCGTCATGGTGGCGTTGGTCATGCCCTGGGCCTTCAGGCGCTCGGCCACGTCGGGCTTGGACAGGAACTCGGCCGCGTCCTTGGCGAGCTGCTCCACCACTGCGGGCGGCGTGCCGGCCGGGGCCAGCAGGCCATACCACGAGGTGACGTTGACGCCCTGGATGCCCTGCTCGGCCAGGGTCGGGATCTCCGGCGCCACCGGGCTGCGCTTGGCTTCGGTGATGCCCAGCGCCACCAGCCTGCCGTTCTTGATGAAGGGCAAGGTGGCCGGCAGGTTGGAGAACATCAGCGGCACCGAGCCGCCCAGCACATCGTTCAGCGCGGGCGCGGTGCCCTTGTACGGAACATGCAGCAGGTCGATGCCGGCCTGCTGCTTGAACAGCTCGCCCGCCAGGTGCAGGCCGCTGCCCACGCCCGGCGAGGCGTAGGACAAGGTGCCCGGCTTGGCCTTGGCCATGGCCACCAGTTCCTTGGCGCTCTTGATGCCGGAAGCCGGCGCAGCGACCAGCACGTTGGGCGCCTTGGCCAGCATGGTGACGGGCACGAAGTCCTGCTCGATCTTGAACGGGAAGTTCGGCATCAAGGTCGGATTGATGGTCAGGTTGCCGGCCGGCACCACCAGCAGCGTGTGGCCGTCGCCCCTGGCGCGCTTGACCTTGTCCATGCCGATGTTGCCGGCCGCGCCGGCTGCGTTCTCCACCACCGCCGCCTGGCCGTAGCGCTTGGCCAGGCCCTCGGACAGCACGCGCGCCAAGGTGTCGATCGGGCCGCCCGGCGGGAAAGGCGCGACCAGGGTGAAGCGCTCGGAGGCGAGCTGCTTGTGCGCATCGGTCTGGGCATGCGAGGGGCCGAGCGTGGCCGCCAGGGCCAGCGCTGCGGCAGAAAAATTCTTCAGAAGAAATTGCGGGAAGCGATTCATGGCGATGGTCGGGTTCTTGCGGTTCATTTCTTTTCGGTCAGGAAGGCGCCCTTGGGGCCTTCGGCGTTCTTCTGGCGGCGCGTGTGACCATCGAGGCCGCCGTCCACCGCCCATTCGGCGAACACCGTGGGCCCGGGCTCGAACTCGCGCGGCTGCCAGTCGGCGGTGAGCTGGTCTTCGTCGGCGTAGTACTCGATCAGGCCGCCGGCCGGGTTCTTGAAGTACCAGAAGTAGGCCGATGACACCGGATGGCGCCCCGGGCCGAGCTGCGTTTCCCAGCCCTGGCGCGAGAAGTGCAGGCCGCCGCCGAACACCTCGTGGATGTCGCGCACGGTGAAGGCCACGTGGTTCAGGCCGCGCTTGCCCGAGGGCAGCTGAAGCAGGAACAGATCGTGGTGGCCGCCCTCGGGCGCGCAGCGCATAAAGGCGCCGCGATTCGGGTAGCTGTCGGAGGCGACGAAGCCGAAGCGCTCGCGGTAGAAGGCGCTGGTGGCGTGCACGTCCGCCACGAAGAACACCACGTGGCCCACCTCGATCGGCGTGGCGCGCTCGTAGACGGGCGCCGGCTGGTTGATGCGCGGCTTGGCGTTCCAGGTGTTCATGGCGCCGCACTGCAGGTCGACCTCACGCTTGCGGCTCACCTGCAGGCGCACCGCGAGGCCGTTCGGGTCGATGCAGCCGATGCGGCGCGCGCCGTCCACGTCGGGCTGGTCGAAGAACTGCGGCTCGCCGGCGATGGCGGCGGCGTAGCGGTCCAGGTCTTCGTTGCCCTGCACGCCCCACACCACTTCGCGCAAGGTCGGGCCTTCTTCCATGGCTGGCGGCAAGCCGGGCTTGGCCAGCGAGGCAACGACGACGCGGCAGCCGTTGAGGCATTCGAAGACGAGTTCGTCAGCCGCTTCGGACTTGAGGGCCAGCCCCCAGTCGGCGAAGAACTTGCGGCAGGTCGGCAGGTCGTCCGCCGCATAGGTGATCTGGTCGATGCCCAGCACGCTCATGTTTTGCTCCAAGGCAGCGGTTGTTCGTTGGTGCCCCAGTACATGCTCTTTTGCTCCATGTACTGGAAGATGCCCTCGCGTCCTTTTTCGCGGCCCAGGCCGCTGTCGCGCCAGCCGCCAAAGGGCGTGGAGACGGAGAACTGCTTGTAGGTGTTGACCCAGACGGTGCCGGCCTGCACTGCGCGGCCGATGCGCCAGGCGCGCTTGAAGTCGCGGCTCCAGACGCCGGCGGCCAGCGCGTAGATGCTGTCGTTGGCCTGCCCGATCAGCATCTCTTCGCTGTCGAAGGGCATGGCCACCAGCACCGGGCCGAAGATCTCTTCCTGCGCGGTACGGCTCTGGTTCGTCAGGCCCTCGAGGATGGTGGGCGTGTAGTAGTAGCCCGCATCGCGCCCCTCGCCGTGCGGCCGCACGCCGCCGGTGCGGATGTGCGCGCCTTCCGAGACGCCGAGCTCCACGTAGCGCTCCACGCTTTCGCGATGCCTGGCGGTGATGAGCGGACCCATCTGCGTGCGCTCCGAGGCCGGGTCGCCCACGCGTAGCGCGTTCGCGCCTTCGGCCAGCCGGGTGAGGAATTCGTCGTAGATGCTGCGCGCGACAAAGAGGCGCGAGCCGGCGATGCACGATTCGCCCGACGAGCTGAAGATGCCGTACAGCACGCCGGCCACCGCGTGGTCGAGGTCGGCGTCCTCCAGCACCATGGTGGCCGACTTGCCACCCAGCTCCAGCGACACCGGCATCATCTTGTCGGCCGCGATGTGGGCGATGTGCTTGCCGGTGGTGGTGCCGCCGGTGAAGGACACGCGCTTGACCAGCGGGTGCTGGGTGATGGCGTCGCCGATGACCGAGCCCTTGCCCGGCAGCACGCTGATGATTCCCCTGGGCACGCCGGCCTGCTCGCAGATGCGGGCAAGCTCGAGCGCCATCAGCGGCGTGACCTCGGCCGGCTTGACGATCACTGCGTTGCCGGCGGCGAGTGCCGGCGCGAGCTTCTGCGCCTCGCTGGCGATGGGCGAGTTCCACGGCGTGATCGCCGCCACCACGCCCATGGGCTCGTGCACGCTCATCGTGACGAAGGGGCCGCGCGAGGGCGTGATGCTCTCTTCCAGCGTTTCCAGCGCCGCGGCAAAGAACTGGAAGGTGCCGGCGGCGCTGGCCACCAGGGCACGCGTCTCGCTGATCGGCTTGCCGTTGTCCAGGCGCTGCTTGTGCGCCAACTCTTCTGCGTTGTCGCGAATCAGTTGCGCCACGCGGTGCAGTACGGCGGCGCGCTCGTGCGGCAACTTTTGCGCCCAGCCGCTGGTGCGAAAGGCCCGATCGGCGCCGGCGATGGCTTCTTCCACGTCGGCCAGGCTGGCAGCCTTCAGGCGCGCGATCGGCTCGCCGTTGGCGGGGTACAGGCTTTCATACACATCGCCGCCGCCCGGGCGCCATTCGCCGGCGATGTTGATGGGGAGGAGTTCGTTGGAAATCATGTCAGATGGCCACGGTGGCGACGCGATTGCGCAATGCACGCACGGCGCTGTAGACGGTGAGCGCAGAAGTCTTGGGATTGGCCGCCAGCGCCTTGTTGCGCATGGTCAGCTCGAAGCGGCCGAAGGCGCCTTCGGCCTCGACCACGTGGACGTTCTCGGTGACGGCCGGGTCGGCCACCAGGCGCACGAAGGTGCGGTCCAGGCCCAGGCCGGCCAGCGACACGGTGGCCGCCACGTTGGCGTTCTTCGGATAGAGCGCAGCGGCTTCGCGCGCGCTGCCTTCGAAGATCACGGTTTCGCCGGCGAGCGCATCGAGGTCGCGGCCCTCTTCGGCCGGCGTGCCCTTCCAGGCGCGCGGCGGCTTGCGGCCCGTGTAGCGCACCGCATCCAGGCCGCCCACGCGGGCGGCGGCCAGTGCGTCGATGGCGCCGATGGCGCCGGCGATCAGCTGCACCTGCGTCTTGCCGGTGGCGGCGGCACGCTCGATCGCTTCCAGCAGGCCGGGCGCGGACAGCGCGCCCACCGAGGCCACCACGCTGGGGGTGCCGCGGCGCAGCGCCGGCAGCACGTGCGCCTCGATGGCGGCGTGGCCGGCGGCTTCCACCACCAGGTCGATGCCGGCCAGCGGCACACTGGCCAGCACCGCGGCACGCGGCGCCAGACGGGCGGCCTTCTCGCGGGCGGCGGCCATGCCCTCTTCGGGCACGACCACGGCGGCGACCGACAGGCCGGCGTCGCCTTGCAGCAGTTCCAGCATCGATGCGCCGATGGCGCCGCAGCCGATGAGTGCAATGCGCAACATGGTTCGACTCACTTGGCCAGTGCCGGGATCTGCGTCACCGTGTTGGTCGGCGGGCCGGCAAAGGTGCTCTTGAAGCTGCCGATGGACAGCATGTCGATTTCCAGCAGGAAGGGGCCTTCGGCAGCAGTCGCCTCGCCCAGTCGATCCGCCAGGTCTTCCAGCCGCGACACGCGCGCATGCGGCAGCGCCAGCGACTTGCACAGCAGCGCGTAGTCGGGCGTGTGCAGGTCCACGTAGCAGCGCCGGCCGCCGTACTGCGCGTCCTGGATGTTCTTGATGACGCCGTAGCCCTGGTCGTTCATCAGCACGATCACCAGGTTGGTCTTCTCCTGCACCACGGTGGCGAGCTCGCCCAGGTTCAGGATGAAGCCGCCGTCGCCCGCCAGGCAGAAGGTCTTGCGGCCCGATCCGGTCGCCGCGGCGCCGACTGCTGCGCCGATGGCCATGGGCATGCCCTGCCCGATGCCGCCACCGGTGGCGTGCACGCCGGCGTTGGGCTCGAACACGCGCAGCTCACGGTTGCCCCAGGTGCTGTTGGAGACGGTGACGTCGCGCACCCAGTTGAAGTTGCGGCCCGCGATCGCCTGGATCTGGCGCACCAGCTCGGCATACGGACCGAGACCGTCGCGCAGGCTGGCCACCGCCTGGTCATGGGCGGCGCGCAGGTCCTTCAGCAGGGCCGGGTCGGCCTGGTATTTCGCCGCCTCCAGGCGATCGGCCAGGCCTTCGAGGGCCAGGGCCGAGTCGCCGCAAATGAACGCGTCGGTGGCGTAGCAACGGCCTTCGACAGCGCCGTCGGCGTCGATGCGCAACAGCGGGCGCGGCAGTTTCAGCTCGTACTTGAGCGTCTCGTTGCCGCGCAGGCGCGAGCCCACCACCAGCATCGCGTCGCAGGTCTGATAGAAGGCCTCGACCGGCTTCTGGATGTTGTAGGCGCCCAGCGAGCCGGCATCGTCTTCCGGCACCGTGCCGCGGCCCTGGGTCGTGGTAACCACGCCGAAGCCCAGCTTCTGCAGGCGCCGGATCGCGGCACCGGCATGGCGCGCGCCGCCGCCCACCCACAGCATCGGTCGCTTGGCTTGCGCCAGGCGCGCGGCCAGCGCATCGAGGCCGGAGGCCGAAGGCACGGCCACGTCGACCGGCAGCGGCGACAGGTCGTCGGGTAGGGTGGTCAGCGCCGACTGGATGTCGATCGGGATCTCCACGCTCACCGGGCCGGTGGGTGCCGTCATCGCCACCTGCACGGCGCGCTTGAGCGTGCCCAGCACGTTGTCGATGCTGCGCACGCGGAAGGCCGCCTTCGACACCGCCTTGAGCATGGTGAGCTGATCGGGCGCCTCGTGGATGTACGACATGCCCTGGTCGATGTAGGGCGTCTCGATCTGGCCGGTGATGTGCAGCACCGGCGCGCCGGCCGTCAGGGCCTCGACCATGCTGCCGGCGATGTTGCCGGCCGCCGGGCCGGTGCTGGTGAGGCACACACCCAGGCTGGAGGTGGAGCGCGCGTAGGCGTCCGCCATGTTGCCGGCCCCCGCCTCGCCACGCGCCGGCACGAAGCGGATCGCGCCGCGCTGCGCGAAGGCATCGAGGATCGGCATGTTGTGGATCGAGATGACGCCGAAGGCCGCCTTCACGTTGCACTGTTCGAGGAAAGCGGCGACGACGGCGCCGACGGTCACGGTGGGTCTGTTGTTGTCAGGCATGGCGGGAATGGCCTCCGGAGATGTCGAGGTGGCTGCCCGTCGTGTACGAGGACAGGGGCGAGGCGAGGAAAAGAATCGCGCGTGCGGCTTCCATCGGAAGACCCAGGCGACCCAGCGGAATGTGTTTGTCTTGCGCGAGCTGGCGGCTCCAGGTGGGCCAGTCCAGCGACTTGTCGTCGCGCGCCTCGAAGCGGCGACGCCATTGGCCCGACTCGATCAGGCCGATCAGGATGCCGTTGACGCGCACGCCCTCACGCGCGAACTCGGTGGCCATGGAGCGCACCAGGTTCAGAAGGCCGGCGCGCGCCGCCGAGGTGGCGACCATGTGCGGCTCGGGCTGGCGTGCCAGCAGCGAATTGGCGCACACGATGGCTGCATCGCCCAGCGCGGCGCGCTGCGCCACGAGTTGCGGCAAAAAGGCGCGTGTGGGATGGATCACCGAAAAGAACTTCAGGTGCAGCTCGTCGGTCCAGGCCTGGTCCTCGGTATTGGCAAAGGTGGAGACGCGGCCCTGGCCGGCGTTGTTGATGAGCATGCAGGCCGGGCCCAGCGCGGCCTCGCTCTGGGCGGCGAAGCTGCGCACCGCGCCGGCATCCAGCACGTCGCAGGTGCGGGCAAACAACTTGGCCTGCGGCCGGCTGGCGCGCAGGCCGCTTACCGCCTGCTCCAGGCGCTGCGCATCGCGGCCGCACAGGGCCACGGCGGCGCCGCAGTCGAGCAGCAGTTCCACCGTGGCCAGGCCAATGCCCGAGGAACCGCCGGTGACCACGGCCACGCGGCCGGCCAGCGCATCGGCGGCCAGGAAGTTGTTGCTGGAGAAGGCGGCTTGCGAGCTCATGGCAATGAAAGAAATGCGATCAGGCGCGGCCGGCGCCGCGCAGCGGCACCACCTTGCCGTTGGCGGCAGCGGGCGCGTAGTTCAGGAGGCCGGAGATGGCATCGGCCGTCTCGCGCACGCGGCCCACCATCTCGTCGATGCGGCCTTCCTCGATGTGGCCCGAGGGAATGGTCACGCCCAGCGCCGCCACGATGTGGCCGCTGTGGTCGCGCACCGGCGCGGCGATGCTGGAGATGTTGGCTTCGAAGAAGCCTTCGCCCAGCACGTAGCCGCGCTGGCGGTCGGCCTGCACCATGTCGAACAGCTCGTTGACGTTCTTGGGCGTGCTCGGCGAGAAGGTCTCGAGCTTGTCTTCCGGGTATAGCGCGCGCAGCTGCGGCAGCGTGAGGTCTTCCAGAAGGATGCGACCCAGCACCGTGGCATGGGCCGGCAGGCGGGTGCCCACAGTGACCGAGCTGGCAAAGGGCGTGGCCTGCGCGACCTTGGCCACGTAGACGATGGAGCGGCCGTCGCGCACCACCAGGTTGCAGGAGGTGTGCAGCTCTTCCGACAAGCGCTGCAAGAGCGGCGTGCCCAGCTGCGTCAGCTCCAGCGAGGCCAGGTATTCGAAGCCCAGGCGCAGCACGGCCAGGCCCAGGCGGTAGTCGCGCCCGCCTTCGGCGCGCTCCAGAAAGCCCATGTTCTCCAGGGTGGTGAGCAGGCGAAAGACGGTGGAGCGCGGCAGGTCGAAGCGGCGCGCCAGCTCGGGCGCCGACAGGGTGCGGTGCTCTCGGCTGAATTCGCACAGCACGCGCAGGCCGCGCTCGAGCGCGGGCACGTTGTAGCGGTCGGCGCCTTCTTCGGTGATCTCGTTGTTGCTCATTGCCTTGGCTCTCCAGTTGTTGCGATGGCCCGATTGTTGGCGCTGTTCTTCAGGCCCACCTGGCGCTGCAGCAGCAGCGCAGCCACGAGCGCGGGCTGCTCCACGTAGCTGGCGTGGCCCGCATCGGGCAGCAGCTCGAGTTGCACGCCGCAGCGGCGCGCCACTTCTTCGCAGGCTTGCGGCGTGGTGACCACGTCGAGTGCGCCGCATGCCACGTGCACCAGCATGGCCGGCGGCAGCTCGGCCAGCAGGTCGGCGCCGCACAGCAACGCGACCGCTTGCGTGTAGCCGGCCGCGTTCAAGCGGCCCATGTTCCAGCGCACCCATTGGCGCGCCAGCTCGTTCGCATCCGGCGACAGCAGCCGCTGGTCGGCCTTGGCCGCCATGCCGGCAATGCCGTCCTGCGCCAGTGCGTCCAGGCGCTGCGCATGCACGCGATGGCGGGCTTCCTCCTTCCCGGGCGCACCGTAGCCGGCGGCCGGGCTGATCAGCACCAGCCTGGCAACGCGATCGGCCATCGGCGAGCCCCGGCGCGCCGCATGCACTGCGGTGATGGCGCCCAGCGAATGGCCGACCAGCACGCAGCGCTCGATGCCGAGTGCTTCGAGCAGTCCTTGCAGGCGATCGGCATAGTCGGCCGCGCTCGGCTGGCTTGCTTCAACCGGCGTCGAGGTGCCGTAGCCCGGCGCATCCCAGGCGATGACGCGGGCGCCCTCTTCTTCCAGCCGCAAGGCCGTATCGAGCCAGGAGGCCGCACCGGAGCCGATGCCATGCAGGCACACGAACACCGGCCCGCCGTTACCCAAGCCGCATTCGCGCATCGACACCGTGGCGCCGCCGCGCACGGCCACGCCGCGCGCAGCAAAGCGTGTGTCCAGGCGTGCCAGTTCGGCATCGGGCAGCGGAGCAGCGGCGTGGCTCATCGCGTCAGGCCTCAGCGCTTGATCTTGGCGAGCGGGTGGTCGGCCGGATAGGTCGGCGTGATGGGCTTCTGGGCGCCCAGCATCACGCACATCAGCGCGTCTTCGTCGCCGATGTTGATCTCTTCGCGGTACACGCCCGGCGGCACCGAGATCAGGTCGCGGTCGGTCATGATGGTCTCGAAGCGCTCGCCGTCCTTCTCGATCACCACCTTGAGCTTGCCGCGGATCAGGAAGAACACTTCCTCCACGTCGGTGTGCAGGTGCGGCGGGCCTTCGTGGCCGGCCGGAATCACCATGGTCGAGAAGGTGAAGTGCTCGGCCGGCACGGTGTTGACGTCGGCCATCACGCCGGTGCCGCCGGTGCCCACGTAGCGCATCTGCGCGCGGCGGAACTTGGCGTCGTGGTCGGCCTGGAACTTCAGCGCGTCCCAGTCGTACTTGCGGGTCGCGTAGCGGGCGATGCGGGTGTTCATCCACTGCGCGAGGGTCGTGCCCTCGGGCTGCGCCAGGGTGCTGCCCGCGCCTTCGATCTTTTGTTGTTCGGACATGTCGCTCATCGAATGGACTCCTTGTTGGCGATAGGAAAAAAATCAGTGCAGCACGAAGCCGCCGTTGACGGCCAGCAGCTGGCCGGTGACGAAGCGCGAAAGACCCGACAGGCCGAACAGCACCGCGCCACAGACGTCGGCCGCCTGCTGCTCGCGCGGCAGCGCGCGGCCGTCCATGTAGTGCTGGTGGCGTGCAGCGGGCACGTACTCGGTGGCTTCCACCAGCGTGAGGCCGGGCGCCACGGCATTCACCGTGATGCCGCCCTGGCCGCCCCACTCGCGTGCCAGCGAGCGCGTCATCGAGATGACGGCGCCCTTGCTCGATGCATAGGCCAGCAGGTTCGGCGCGCCCCAGAGGGCCGTGTCGGACGCCAGGTTGACGATGGCGCCGCGGCCCGATGCGGCCAGCGCTTGCTGGCAGGCCCGGCTCATGAGCCAGGTGCCGCGCACGTTGACGTTCATCACGCGGTCCCAGGTGTCGATGTCCAGCGCATGCGCATCGCGGCCACCGGAGTTGGTGATGGCGGCGTTGTTGACCAGGCCGTCCAGCCCGCCGAGCATGCGGATCGCTTCGGCGGCACCGGCCTCGATGGAGTCCGGGTCCGACAGGTCGATGCGGAGGGCCTGCGCGTCGAAGCCCGCGTCGCGCAGCGCACTTGCCTCGGCCTGCGCCAGCTCGGCCAGGATGTCGGCCAGCACCACGCGGCCACCGGCTTGCACGATGCACTTGGCAAAGGCCAGGCCCAGGCCACGCGCCGCGCCGGTCACCAGCACGCGGCGGCCGGCCAGCAGGTTGGCAGGCAACTCGGCCAGCAGGGCCGAAAGGCTCTGCGCGTCGGGGGTCGACTTGGGTGCGCTCATCTCAATCCGCCTGGATGCCGAGCTCTTTGATGATCTTGCCGAAGCGCTCGAAGTCGGCCGCATTGGTCTTGGCCAGCACGTCCGGCGCGCCGCCCAGCGGCGTGGCGCCCAAGGTCGCCATGCGGGCCACCACGTCGGGCATCTTGAGGATCTCGTTGAAATGGCCATTGAGCTGCTTCACCACCTCGGCCGGCGTGCCCTTGGGTGCGAACAGGCCATGCCAGGCGCTGACTTCCAGATCCTTGTAGCCCAGCTCCAGCAGGGTCGGCACATTCGGCGCGAGCGGCGAGCGCTGGCGGTCGGCCACCGCGAGGGGCAGCATCTTGCCGTTCGGCAGGTAGGGCGCGACCGGGCCCAACGTGATGTAGGTCAGCGGCAGATGGCCGCCCAGCACGTCGTTCACGGCCGGCGCGACACCGCGGTAGGGCACGTGGTTGATCTTCACACCGGCAGCCTTGTTCACCATCTCGCCCAGGATGTGCATGGGCGAGCCGGCGCCCGGGCTGGCGTAGGAAAGCTGCTGCGCCTTGGCGGCCGCCAGCACGTCCTTGAAGCTCTTCAGACCCGAAGCCTGGCCTGCCACGAGCAACAGCGGCAGCGTGCCGGTCTGGATGACCGGCGTGAAGCCGTTCAGCACGTCGTAGCTGGCCGAGCCATTGGTCTTGAGCACCAGTTGCGCGATCGAGAAGGTGCTGGGCGCCAGCAGCAGCGTGTAGCCGTCGGCCGGCGCCTTGGCCACATAGCTGGAGCCGATCACGCCGCTGGCGCCCGGCTTGTTGTCCACCACCACCGGCTGACCGATGCGGGCAGCGAGCTTTTCGGCATAGACGCGCGCCAGCGCGTCGGTGTCGCCGCCGGCGGGATAGGCAACCACCAGGGTCACCGGCTTGCCGGGATAGCTGGCCTGGGCCAGGGCCGGGCCGGCCAGCGTCGCGGCCGCAAGGCCAAGGCCGAAGGCCAGCGCGCGACGACGTGCGATGTTCATCATGATGTGGGACTCTTGCGATCGAAGTTGGAAGGAGTTCTTGGGTCGCTTCTTCGAATCTTGATGTTCCATATACGAAACGCGGTTTTATTCTTGAAACGACCCACGAAGGATATTTCGCGAAGGGGCCGGCGCAATTAGGTAAAAACCCTTGGTTTACCTGCGCTTACACGGGCAGAATCGCTCCGCCATGAAGACTTCCCTGCCCCCGGCGCTGGTCGCCGTCTTTGCCCCCACCGGCGTCTTGCGCGCCTCCATCAACCTCGGCAACCCCATCCTGGCCGGCCGCGACGCGAGCACCGGCGAACCTGCAGGGGTCTCGGTCGACCTGGCGCGCGCCTTCGCCGGTCGACTGGGGGTCGGGGTCGAGCTGAAGGTGTTCGAGAAAGCCGCCGCCTCGGTCGAGGCGGTGCGCAAGGAAGAGGCGGACATCGGCTTCTTCGCGATCGACCCGGCGCGCAGCGAAGGCCTGTCGTTCACCGCGCCCTATGTGCTGATCGAAGGCAGCTACCTGGTGCCAGCCGGCTCGGCGCTGAAGCGCAATGAAGAAGTGGACCGCGAGGGCCTGCGCGTGGCCGTGGGCAGCGGCAGCGCCTACGACCTTTTCCTGACGCGCGAATTGAAGAAGGCGCAGATCGAGCGCGTGGCCGGCGCCAAGGGCGTGATGGAAGCCTTGCGTGCCGGCCACGTCGAAGTGGCCGCCGGCATTCGCCAGGTGCTGCAAGCCGAAGCGCAAGCCGACGCGATCGGCCTGCGCTTGCTGCCGGGCCGATTCATGGTGATCCAGCAGGCGATGGGCCTGCCCGCCTCGCGCGGCGCTGAAGCCGCGGCTGCGCTGGGCGCCTTTGTCGAGGAGATGAAGGCTTCAGGCTATGTGGCCGATGCGCTGGCGCGGCACAAGGTGCAGGGTGCCAGCGTGGCACCGGCGGCTTGAGCTCCTAGAGCATTTCTTCCGGCAGCACCTGCAGCATCAGCCAGTCGCGAAAGCGGTAGAGCGGATTCAAGCCCGGCTCTTGGCGGCGCACCGTCTCGGCGCCGTCGATATCGCGCTCCACCCACAGCATGGCGCCGTCCGCTTCGTCCAGGCGCAACTCGTAGGCACCGGGGCCGCGTTCGTCGATCAGCTGGCGAAATTGCGCGGCCAGTTCGGTGCTCTCCACGATCAGGCCAAGCTCGGTGTTGAGCCAGGCCGAACGGCCGTCGAAGTTCATCGAGCCGATGAACATGCGTCGGCCGTCGATCACCGCCACCTTGGCATGCAGGCGCCCGGTCGACGACTTGAAGTTGCCCAGGCGCCGGTCGCGCACCACCAGCTCGGCGCCAAGCTCGTACACCTTCACGCCGGCCTTGAGCAGGCGCTCCCGGTAGCGCGAGTAGCCGCCGTAGACCAGGGTCTCGTCGGTGGCATTGAGCGCATTGGTCAGCACCACCAGCCGGACGCCGCGGCGCGAGGCGTCCTCGACCAGCGCCAGGCCCCGCTCGCCGGGCACGAAGTACGGCGAGACAATGAAGACTTCGTCGCGTGCGCCTTGTACCTGCGCCAGCGTGCGCTGGGTGACGCTGTCGGCAAAGGCGGCCTCCGGGTCGTCCTGCCGGATCTTGGCCGGAAAGTCCGCCAGCACCCGCGCATCGGCCCAGACCTGGGTGAGCCAGCCTTGATCGAGCTGT
Organism: Variovorax sp. LARHSF232; assembly: GCF_052871435.1. NCBI lineage: Bacteria > Pseudomonadati > Pseudomonadota > Betaproteobacteria > Burkholderiales > Comamonadaceae > Variovorax > Variovorax sp. LARHSF232. Next base: position 997,147 of record NZ_JBIXJS010000001.1, read on the forward strand.
GTTTTCACCGAGGGCAGGCCCAGCACGTCCAGCCCCGGCTCGTACAAATCCCTGGCGAGCGGTGCAAAAGCGGCATCGAGGCGGCGCGCTGCCTCCTCGCGTTCGGGCACCGGCTGCAGGCTGGCCATGGGCCGCACCTCGGCGCTGTTCCAGTAGTCGTCGAAGGTTTGCGACAGCTCGCCGACGGCCTGCCCGCTCACCAGCAAATCGATGTCGACGAAGTTGGCCGTGCCCGAGAGCATGAAGTACTCGTCCGCCACGTTGCGCCCGCCGGTGATCGCCAGGCTGTTGTCGACCACGAAGAGCTTGTTGTGCATGCGCCGGTTGACGTGGCGCAGCTCGCCCAGCGAGCGCATCAGCCGCCAGGGCAGCGGGCCGCTGCGCGCGGGCAAGGGGTTGAACTGGCGCACCTCGAAGTTGGGTTGCACCGCCAGCGCCGCGTACAGGTCTTCGCTGATCGGCGCATAGAGGCCGTCCACCAGGAGGCGCACGCGCACGCCACGCGCGGCCGCTTCTCGCAGGCCGCGCAGGAAGGCCAGGCCGGTGACGTCGCGCTGCAGGATGTAGTACTGGGCGTCGATGGACTTCTGCGCGCGCTCGGCCAGGGTCAGCCGCGCATTGAAGGCGGTCGGCCCCTGCGCCAGCAGACGAAAGCCGGACAGGCCCGGCGTCTCGGGCCGGTCGGCGCGGGCGATGCGCGCCAGCGGCGTCTGCGCCACCTCGGCGACGGCAGGCGCGCTCGTGGGTGGCTGCGCCTCGAAGGGCGGCAGCGAGGCGCAGCCCACCAGGACCAGCAGCACGCCCAGCAGCCAGGCGCGAAGCAACAGCGCGCGAATTTGCATCGACCCCAGGGCGCCGCCTAAAGACCCAGGGCCGCGAGCATCTGCGCGGGCGACAGCGGCTGCGGCCTAGCCGGCCAGACGTCAAGCAGCTCGACCATCTTGGCGTTGCGCGGCGCGTCCATCCCGTGGGCACGGGCCAGCCGCACCACCTCGCCGCTCAGCGCGTCAACCTCGGTGCGGCGCCCCAGCGCCAGGTCGTCGGCCATGCTGGAGCGCGCCTTGGCGTCGATCTTGAGCATGCGCGCGGCGACGATGCGAAACAGGGGCGACGGCAGGCGCAGCACGGCGAGCAAGCGCCGCACCGGCAAGGCCGCCACCTGCGCCGGCTGGATGCCGGCACGCGCCAGCACGTCCAGCGCCTCTTCCATCAGCGCGGCGAAGCAGCGCCGGTAGCCGCGCTCCATCAATTCGGCGCGCAACGGCAGGCCCGACAGCGCGTTCACGGGGTTGTTGAGGTTGAGCAGCAGCTTGCCCCATTGGATCGGCAGCGCGTCGCCCACCAGGTCCAGCGGAATGCCCGCGCGCTCGAACACGGGCAGCCAGGACGCGAGCGCCTCATGCTGCTGCGCCACCAGCCGCCCCGCCGTGCCGCGGTGGTAGGCACCGGGCGCCAGTTCGGCCACGTTGTAGGGCACCATGCCCGGCAGCACGGCGAGCCCGGTACCGGCCTGCGCCGCCACGGCAGCATTGGAGATGCCGTTCTGCATCGACACCACCAGGGTGCCCGCGGGCAGTGCGGCCGCGAGCTGCGCTGCCGCCTGCGCCGTGGCGCCGCTCTTCACGCACAGCAGGACCAGCGCCGGCCGCGCGCCCGCCGGCACGTCCTGCGCGAGACGCAATTGAGCGGCAGACAGCGCGGCCTTGCGGCCATCCAGGTCGGTCAGCGCCAGGCCATGGGCTGCCAGCGCATCGAGGGTGCGTGCTCGGCCCACCAGGGTGACGGGCACGCCGGCCGCCGCCAGGCTGCCGCCCAGGTAGCAGCCGATGGCGCCTGCGCCCATGACGAGCACATCACCGGGGACTGGGGTCATGAAGTGAGTTCCTCGTGTTGTTCTGGATGCGCGCCGGCGATGCGCCACCGGCCGCGCGGCGCCGATCATGCCTCAGGCGCCAGGTCCAACTTGTCGTTGCGAGGGCGCGCGCACAGCCAGTCGAGCTCGACGCGCAGCAGGCGGATGGCCGCCTCATGCGCTCGCGTGTGTTCGCCGCGCCCCTGCTGGCCGGCCAGCATCACCAGCCGCAACTGCACGCGCTGCAGCCGTGCCTTCAGCCGGCCGGCGCGCGGGCCGAAAGCGCGGCCCAGGGCTCGGCGCTTGGCCAGGCGCCGCAGCGGTGCGCCCAGGCGGCGCCGTTCGTCGTCGCGGATCAGCTCGCGCTCGGGCACGAAATGCTCGGCCAGCGCCCGCAGGTGGCGGCCTTCCACCCGCGAGGCGGTGCGCCAGATCAGCCAGACCGCCACCAGCGCGGGCAGGCCCTTCAGGAAGGTGAGCGCCGCCATGGACGCGATGCCGTTGCCCGGGATCGCGTCGTTGAGCAGCGGCGAGTTCCAGACGAAGTGCAGGCCCCAGGCCAGGAGGAAATACATCAGCGCGAGCAGGCAGCGCCGCGTCAGCGACAGGTCGCGCCGGAACATGAAGCACACCACGCCGAAGGCTGCCACGGTGGTGTAGGCGGCGTGGCTCCACAGCCCGTTGAACAGCCCGCGCATGACGAAGTTCAGCGCCACCGGCGCCAGCTGGCTGTCGGTGGCGAAGTGCACCGCGGAATTGACCGTGTAGCCCAGGTTCTCCACCACCTGGAAACCCAATCCCGACAAGGCGCCCAGGATCAGCACCGAATGCGGTGTCTGGAACTGGTTGCGTGCGATCTGCATGATCAGTACCACACCGATCAGCTTGAGGAATTCCTCGCTGGTCGGGCCGGCCAGCGCCGCGCCCCATTCGGCCGCGAAGGTGGGCGACGCCAGCTTGGCCGCGAGGCCAAGCATGGCGACATTGCTCGGGGCCGCCAGCCAGACCGCGCCCAGCCCGCCCCAGGCAAAGGCCATCAGGTAGGCCAGCGGCGGATGCTCCTCGAACAGGTCCAGCAGACGAAACAGCAGCAGGAAGGGCACGGTGTAGAGCGACCACAGCAGCAGCCCGGCCAGCACGGTGGTGGGCACCACGCGGTAGCCGGTGGCGAACAGGTTGAAGGTGTAGAGCGCGCCGTTGGCCAGGAAGAAGATCAGCAGCCAGAAGGCGGCGCGGCGCGGCTGGAAGAAGCTGTCGAGCCCGACGGGCCACTCGCCGGCTTGCTGCAGCGTCGGCTGCTGCGCGCTCACGGCAGGGGCTCCAGGCGCAGGCTGTCGACCATGGCCTCCGCTTCGTCCAGGCTGTTCTGGGCGCCCTCGGGCGCGCCGTGAAAGTCGACCTGGATCACCAGCTGGTGCGCCACATCCGTGATCTGCCAGTAGCGACCCGCCGCGCTGGCGCCGTAGTAGGCGAAGCTCATGCCGCTCAGGCCGCTCCTGGTATGGAAGGGCTCGGGATCGCCCTCGATCTGCAGGCGGCGGCCGCGCTCGAAGCGGGCCAGTTGCCGGCCCAGGGGCCCCTCTGGGCCGCCGCGCCAGTCCTCGACACGAATGGTGAAACGGTTGGCGTCGCGAAAGACCGCCGAGATGCTGCCGCTGCGGCTTCTGGCGGCGTCCAGCTTCCATTTCTCGGCCGGCTGGTAGTACACGCCCTGCCCCGCTTCCAGTTCCAGGCCCGGCGCAATGGTGCGCCCGCCCGGCACGCTGTCGTTCCAGGCCGTCAGGCCGCCGACGAAGAGCGCGATCAGCGCGAAGATCAGTGCCGACACCCAGGCGGTGCCGTAGGGCACGCGGCGCGGCAGTTCCGGCGGCGGTCGGCGCCTTTCGGCCGGGGCTGTGCCGGCTGTGCTGGTTGTGCTGGCAGGTGGCAACGGCATGACGGTGCCGCCGCGCTCCTGGCTCATCAGGCGCGCTGCGCCACCCAGGCCTGCACCGACTGCAGCGCAGCCGGCAGGGCCGCCGCGTCGGTGCCGCCGGCCATCGCCATGTCGGCCTTGCCGCCGCCCTTGCCGCCGACCTGCTGGGCCACGAAGTTGACCAGCTCGCCGGCCTTGACCTTGGCCATGGCGTCGGCGGTGACGCCGGCCGCCAGCTGCACCTTGCCGCCGTCGACCGCGGCCAGCACGATGGCGGCCGTCTTGAGCTTGTCCTTGAGCTTGTCCATCGTGTCGCGCAAGGTCTTGGCGTCGGCGCCATCGAGCTTGGCGGCGAGAACCATGATGCCGTTCACGTCGACCGCCTGGCTCACCAGTTCGTCACCCTTGGACGAGGCCAGCTTGCCCTTGAGCGCGCCGATCTCGCGCTCAAGGCTGCGCACCTGCTCCAGCACCTGCGTCAGGCGGCCCTGCACTTCGGCCGTGGGCGCCTTCAAGGTGGCAGCCACGCTGTGCACGGTGGATTCCAGGTCCTGCAGGTAGGCCAGCGCATTGGCGCCGGTCAGCGCCTCGATGCGGCGCACGCCGGCAGCCACGCCGCCTTCGCTCACGATCTTGAACAGGCCGATGTCGCCGGTGCGGGCCACGTGCGTGCCGCCGCACAGCTCGCGGCTGGTGCCGATGTCCAGCACGCGAACCGTATCGCCGTACTTCTCGCCGAACAGCATCATGGCGCCGGTCTTCTGGGCCGCCTCCATGTCCATCAGCCGCGCCTGCGTGGCGGCATTGGCCAGGATCTCGTCATTGACACGGCGCTCGATCTCGAGGATCTGCTCGTGCGTGACCGGCGCGTTGTGCGCGAAGTCGAAGCGCGTCTTGTCGGCGTCGACCAGCGAGCCCTTCTGCTGCACGTGGCCGCCCAGCACTTCGCGCAGAGCCTTGTGCATCAGGTGGGTCGCCGAATGATTGCGCACGGTGGCGGCGCGGCGCGCGGTGTCGACCTGGGCCAAGACCGTGTCGCCCACCTTCAAGCTGCCTTGCGTCTGCACGCCGTGGTGGCCGAACACGTCGGCCTTGATCTTCTGCGTGTCTTCCACGCCGAACTGCACGCCCTGCGCGCTCAGCACGCCGGCGTCGCCCACCTGGCCGCCGCTTTCCGAATAGAAGGGCGTGGTGTCGAGCACCACGATGCCGGGCTGGCCTTCACTCAGCTTCTCGACCGGCGAGCCCTCGAAGTACAGCGCCACCACCTTGGCCTGGCCTTCGAGCTGCTCGTAGCCGGTAAAGACGTTGCCGGTGCCGGCGTATTCCACCGCGCGTTCCATCTTGAACTTGCCGGCCGCGCGGCCGGCTGCCTTCTGCTTATCCATCGCGGCCGCAAAGCCCGCCTCGTCCACCGCCACGCCGCGCTCGCGGCAGACGTCGGCCGACAGGTCGAGCGGGAAGCCGTAGGTGTCGTGCAGCTTGAAGGCGACCTCGCCCGGCAGCACCTTGGCGCCGTCGGCCAGGGCCGAATCCAGGATCTCCATGCCGTTGGCCAGGGTCTCGAAGAAGCGCTCTTCCTCGGCCTTGAGCGTCTCGGTGATGCGCTTCTCGTCGGCCACCAGCTTGGGGTAGGCCTCGCCCATCAGCGCCACCAGGTCGGGCACCAGCTTGTGGAAGAAGGGCTTCTTGCAGCCCAGCTTGTAGCCGTGGCGAATGGCGCGGCGCACGATGCGGCGCTGCACGTAGCCGCGGCCCTCGTTGCTCGGGATCACGCCGTCGGCCACCAGGAAGGCGGTGGCGCGGATGTGGTCGGCGATCACGCGCAGGCTGCCATTGGCCAGGTCCTTCTCGCCGGTCTCGCGCGCGGCGGCTTTCACCAGCTTGTCGAACAGGTCGATCTCGTAGTTGCTGTGCACGTGCTGCAGGATGGCGGCCAGGCGCTCCAGGCCCATGCCGGTGTCGACGCAGGGGGCCGGCAGCTTCTTCACGCTGCCGTCGGGCTGCATGTCGAACTGCATGAACACGTTGTTCCAGATCTCGATGTAGCGGTCGCCGTCTTCGTCCGGGCTGCCGGGCGGGCCGCCGGCGATCTCCGGGCCGTGGTCATAGAAGATTTCCGAGCAAGGGCCGCAGGGGCCGGTGTCGGCCATCATCCAGAAGTTGTCGGACATGTAGCGGCCGCCCTTGTTGTCGCCGATGCGCACCACGCGCTCGGGCGGCAGGCCGATTTCCTTCGTCCAGATGTCGTAGGCCTCGTCGTCCTCGATGTAGACGGTGGCCCAGAGCTTCTCGGCCGGCAGCTTGTAGACCTCGGTCAACAACTCGAAGGCCCACTTGAGCGACTCGCGCTTGAAGTAGTCGCCAAAGCTCCAGTTGCCCAGCATCTCGAAGAAGGTGTGGTGCCGCGCGGTGTAGCCCACGTTCTCCAGGTCGTTGTGCTTGCCGCCGGCGCGCAGGCAGGCCTGCACCGATGCGGCGCGCACGTAGCTGCGCTTGTCTTCACCCAGGAACACGTCCTTGAACTGCACCATGCCCGAGTTGGTGAACATCAGGGTCGGGTCGTTGCCCGGCACCAGCGGGCTGGACGCCACCACCGTGTGGCCCTTGGAGGCAAAGAAGTCGAGGAAGGTCTTGCGGATGTCGGCGACGGTGAACGTGGGCTGGCTCATGGTGTTGCGTGGTTGCGCTTCGAGGCGCCAAGCGCCGGGCGGGCGCGCCGGCTAACTGCTTGATTTGATTGAACATTCGATTATAGGTTTGGCCCCCACGTGCCCAGCGTCCGCATCACGGCCGCGGTGCGCGTCTCCACGCCCAGCTTCACGTACATGTGCTCCAGGTGCTTTTGCACGGTGCGTGCGCTGATGCCCAGCATCGCCGCGATGTCGGCGTCGGTCTTGCCGGTGGCCAGCCAACGCAGCACCTCGCGCTCGCGCGGCGTCAGGTCGGGTGCAATGGGCCACGCGCTTTTTGCCTCCAAGGCGGTCAGCGGGCCGAGCGCCTGGGCCTGGAAGTGGTCGTTGCGCGTCAGGTGGTTCATGGCGGACACCTCGCGTTGTTGGCGCTTGCTGTACGCAATCTTGCGTATTGGCCCCGCTACGCGCCGGCGGGACGATAAACCTTTTTCAGTATATGCACGGCAGCGACTCGCCGCATGCCGAGTGGAGGTGCGCCATGGCCATTCAGGAAGACAAGCTCAACGCCTTCATGGGCGAGTTCGTGCGCGATATCGGCGCGGTGATGCACGCGGCCACCGTGGTGGTGGGCGACCAGTTGGGGCTCTACAAATCGCTGGCCCAGGGCCCGGGCACGGCCGAGGAACTGGCCAAGCGTGCGGAGGTCGACGCGCGCTACCTGCGCGAATGGCTCAGCGCCCAGGCCGCCAGCGGCTACGTGGACTACGACCCGGCCAGCCAGCGCTTCTCGCTGAACGAGGAGCAGGCCTTTGCGCTGGCCGAGGAAGGCAGCCCGGCCTTCATTCCCGGCGCCTTCCAGATCGCGGTCGACCAGTTCAAGACCATCCCCAAGATGATGCAGGCCATGCGCACCGGCCTCGGCCTGGGCTGGCACGAGCACGACGCTGCCCTCTTCCACGGCACCGAGCGCTTCTTCCGGCCCGCCTACGCGGCCAACCTGGTCGACCAATGGCTTCCGGCGCTGACGGGCATCAAGGAGCGCCTGCAGGCCGGCGCCAAGGTGGCCGACGTGGGCTGCGGCCATGGCGCCTCCACCCTGCTCATGGCACAGGCCTTCCCGGCCTCGAGCTTCGTCGGCTACGACTACCACGCGCCATCCATCGAACAGGCGCAGGCCACGGCGCGCCAGGCCGGCGTGCCCGAGGAACGCCTGCGCTTCGAAGTCGCCAGCGCGCAGGACTATCCCGGCCAGGGCTTCGACCTGGTGGCCTTCTTCGACTGTCTGCACGACATGGGCGACCCGGTCGGCGCCGCCGCGCATGTGAAGCAGAGCCTGGCACCTGGTGGCAGCTGGCTCATCGTCGAGCCCTTTGCCAACGACAAGCTGGAAGACAACCTCAACCCGGTGGGCCGGGTCTTCTTCTCGGCCTCCACCTTCATCTGTACGCCGGCTTCGCGCGCGCAAAAAGGCGCCATGTGCCTGGGCGCGCAGGCAGGCGAGGCGCGCACGCGCGATATTGCCGCCCAAGGCGGCTTCACGCAGTTCCGGCGCGCTGCGGAGACGCCCTTCAACCTGGTCTACGAAGCACGCGCCGTGTGAATTTCTAGGCATGCCACCCTAAGCCACGGGCTGCCTGGGAACCGCGCCTCACCCGGCGCAATCGAACCCCTGCCGCCGCGAGGCGATCCCTTCATTTGGCGGCAGGAGGCATAGAACCATGAAGCAAATCAAGCATTGGCAGGACCCGCTGAGCGCTGTGCTGGGCCTGTGGCTGCTCTGCTCGCCCTGGGTCCTGGGGTTTGCCGAGCAAAACACGCCCACGGTGAACGCCGTCGTGTTTGGCATTGCGTTGATCGCAACCGCCATCGGCGCCACCTTCGTGCCGCGCGCCTGGGAGGAATGGACCGAAGGCGCGATCGGGGTGTGGCTGATCGTCTCGCCCTGGGCACTGGCTTTCGAGACCCTGCGCAACCCGATGATGAGCACGGTGCTGACCGGCATCGCGGTGTTGGTGCTCGCCCTGTGGGTGCTGGCCACCGACAAGGACTACATGGGCTGGCGGGCCGCCCACTGAACTGAAAGGTCCGCACGGCGCCCGCGGCGGGGCGCCGAATCCCGAGCCGCCGCAGATGACGCCCTCGTGTCAGGGTGCGGTGGTTCATTGTCGGTCCGGCATTGCGCTTGCCAGTAGGATCACCCGCTGTCGTGAATGGCGACAATGACACGTTCGAGAAGGGCGAACTCAAGATGCGGGCGAGATTGGGCTGGAGGAAAACCGCGGGCTTGTTGTCCGCGCGCTGGTTGGCCGCGATGGGCCTGGCCGGCGCGGCACTTGCCTGCATGAGCGAGGCGTCGGCGCAGCAGTTCCGCCTGCTCGACAACCGCATTTCGCAGCGGGCCAACGGCATCCTGTCGCTGATGGCCTATTCGGTGGTGCCGGACCTGGCCTCGAGCAGCCTGTCGGTCCAGAACGCCGAAACCGACAACCCCGGCGTCTACATGACCCAGCTGGGCGGCGGCGACACCATCAGCAAATCGATTCCGATCTACCTGGAAGGCGCGATCGCCTATAGCCGCTACGACCCGACCTTCATCGCCAGCAACGGCACCGAATCGCGCCGCATCCCGACGCGCTGGAACACGGTGACCGGCACGGGCGGCATCGGCTGGGACTTCCCGATCACCGACGAACTGGTCTTCCGGCCGATTTTCGACATCGCGCTGGGCAAGGTGGCGAGCGACCTGAAGGTGGGGGAATTCCTGCTGGAGCAGCGCCTCGACCGCAACATCGAATTCCTCGACGGCGGCACCATGAACGCCTACGGCCTCGGCGGCGCCGTCATGCTCGACTACGAACGGGTGCGCGAAGACACCACCGTGGACGTGGAGCTGCGCTACACCGACATCCGCCTCAAGACCTACGGCAACACCTCGGCCGCGGTGAAGGGTGAAGCCTCCGCGCGCACCGCCAACATCTACGCCCGCTACCGCGCGCCCACCGGCATGCGCGCGCTGGACCGCCCGGTGCGCTACGTGCTGGAGTTCTCGCACTCACGCTATCTGGGCGACCAGTCGGACATCCTCGGCTTCGACTACCTGAGCACCCTGGGCGCCGGGCTGGAGCTCGATACCAGCAAGTACAACCCGCTTTACGTCACCCGCCTGCGCGCTGTGCTGCGTTACATGTTCGGCAACAACGTGTCGGGCGTCTCGCTGGGGCTGGCGGCGAGCTTCTAGGCTCGCTCCCACTTCATTCCGTCAGCAAGCGCACCAGGCGCTCCACCTCTTCGTCGCTGATGGGCGTGACAGGCAGCCTGGCCACGTCGCGCAGATGCGCCACCATCGCCTGCGCCCACAGGACGTTCCACACCAGGCCGTTGTGGTCGTCGGCCAGCATGGAGTGGATGGGCGCGTCGCCGACCGAATGCGTCACCCGCAGCTTCGGGCCGATGGCCACCGTCTTGAAGGCCGGCTTGCCGACGGCATCGCGCGCGCCCCAGTGACGGCGAAACCAGGCGCGGTCGTCGAAGAAGCTGGTGTTGGGCACCTGGGCGACGATGGCGCGCAGGCCCTGGTCGTGGGCGTCGAACATGCGCGCGATGTTGTCGATCTCGCGCGCCGACTGCCAGCGCTGCAGGTAGGCGGCGTCCTGCGAATCCTCGAAGGCGTTGACCAGCACGATGTGGGTGTCCGGATGGCGGCTGCGAATCAACGCCACCGCTTCCCGAAAGTACGCCTGGCAGCCTTGCAGCGCGGCCTGCACCGCGGGCACGCCCGGCGTCTGCGCCTGGATGTCGATGACACGGGCCAGGTCCGACAGCCCGATTCGGATCACCACCACGCCGTGCTTCCAGCGTTGCGGCTCCTGGTCCATCAACCGGACCAGGCGCGGCGCCTGGCGCCGCCGCGTGCCCATCAGCTGGCTGCAATCGGCGCCGTCGTTGGCGAAGTTGTAGCGGTAGTCTTCCTTGCGTGGCGCGCGTGCCACCGGGATGCCCAGCACGTCGAGCCAGCGCAGGCTCGGATTCGAAACACCCGAGATCTCCCAGGGGCCGGGATCGACTTCGTTGCCGCGCAGGCGGGCAATGACCTCGCCCCAGTTCAAGGTGCGCGCCCGGTAGGTGCCGCCGCGCTGCTCGGGGTTGGGGAGCGAGATTCGGTCCTGGTAGGACAGGCTGTTGGAGTCGCCCATCACGGCCAGCGAGACCTTGGCGCCAGAGGGTTGGGCCGCACTCATGACGGCGGCCAGCGACAGGGAAATTGAGATGGTTCTGAAGATCCGGCTTGCATGGGCATGTAGAAGTTGCATGACGATTGCGTATGTCAAGAGCGCTTGCGGAGGAAGCGCTCGGCAAAGTCCGCCACCACAGGGGCGATTTCCGCCAGGCACTCCTCCAGTGCAAAGTGCCCGGTGTCGAACAGATGCAGTTGGGCACTTGGCAGATCGCGCAGATAGGCGCGTGCGCCGGCTTCCAGAAAGAAGGGGTCGCTCCGGCCCCACAAGACCAGTGTCGGCGGCTGGTGCTTGCGCAGCCAGGCCTGCCACGCCGGGTAGCGCTGCAAGTTGCTGTGGTAGTCCAGCGCCAGCTCGACCTGGATCTGCGCTCGGCCTGGCAACTCCAGGAAGTGCTGATCCAGCGTCCAGTTGTCGGGCGAGATGCGCTCGGGTTGACGCGCACCGGTGAGGTACTGGCTGCGCGTCACTTCCGGCGCGAGCAGTCCGCGCACCTGCTCGGCAGCGTTGGGCGACGCAGGCGTCTGGGCCGCAAGGGCGCGCGCCATGTCGCTCAGGCCTTCGTCGTAGGCATTGGCGTTCTGCAGCACCAGGCCGGCGACGCGCTCGGGATGTGCCTCGATCAGGCGCAGGCCCACCGGGCCGCCGTAGTCGAACATATAGAGGACGAAGCGCTTCAGGCCCAGCACTTCACAAAAGGCGTCCATGAGCCGGGCCAGCTCGTCGAAGGTGTAGCGCTGCGTGCCGCGCGCCGACAGCGGCGCGGGTGCGTCGCTGTAGCCAAAGCCCGGCATGTCCGGCGCAATCAGCCGAAAGCGCGTTCCCAGCGATTCCATCAGCCGCTGGTACTGGTGCGACGAGGAAGGAAAGCCGTGCAGCAGCAACAGCACCGGCGCGTCCAGGGGCCCGGCCTCGCGATAGAAGATGCGCAGGCCGCCGACGTCGGCAAAGCGATGGGAGACGGAAGCGTTCGACATGGACTGGCCTTTCTCTTTTTCTTTGCTTGATCCCCCGCGGGGGCGGGCCGGGCTAGCCCGGCCTGGGGGCTCAATAGCCTACCGTGAAGCGCTGGCGCGAATGCCTGGGCGACTCCAGTTCGTCGACCAGGGCCAGCGCCAGGTCTTCGATCGAGATGTGGCTGGCGCCCTTGGCGTCGACCAGTAACTGATCACCGCCGATGCGGAACTGGCCGGTGCGCTGGCCGGGCTGCAGCAGCGCCGAGGGCGAGACCAGGGTCCAGTCGATCGCGGTCTCCTGGCGCAGCAGGCGCAGGAAGTCGCGCGCGGCCAGGGCTTCGCCCTTGTAGGCCGCCGGGAAGTTGGGGGTGTCGACCAGATCGACGCCCGACGCCACTTGCAGGCTGCCGGCGCCGCCCACCACCAGCACGCGCGGCACGCCGGCGCGCTTGACGGCCTCGAGGATCGGCGCTGCGTCGACCTGGCTGTACTTGACGGAGATGATGGCCACGTCGTGGCCGGCCAACTCGGCCGCGAGCTTGTCGCTTTCTTTGCTCACGTCCAGAGCCAGCACCTTCAGCCCGGCGCGCGGCGCCAGCGACGCGGGGTTGCGGGCGATGGCAGTCACCTGGTGGCTGCGCTCGAGCGCCTCGCCCAGGATGCGGGAACCGACTTGGCCGGTGGCGCCAATCAATGCGATCTTCATTTGCGTGTCCTTTGAGAGTGAATGTTGATGAAGGGGATGGGCTGAAGATTAGGGCCGCGGGGGTGTTTCGATAAGATGGACAATCGTGCTTTCTTAGTTCATCCAAACTGGACAATCGAAAAATGCAGCAGGCCCTGGGCAGCGTCAACCTGAATCGGCTGGTGGTGTTCGTCGCCGTGGTGGAAGCGGGCTCGCTGTCGGCCGCGGCGCGCCGGCTCGGCCTGGCCAAGACCATGGTCAGCGCGCACCTGCAGCGGCTGGAGGCCGAGATCGGTGCCAGCCTGCTCTTGCGCACCACCCGGCGCCAGAGCCTGACCGATGCCGGCGAAGCCTTCTACGAAGCAAGCCGGCGCATCGTGCGCGACGCCGAAGAAGCCATCAGCGCCGCCGGGCAGGACACGGCGCAACCGCGCGGCCTGCTGCGCGTGACGGCGCCCATCGACTATGCCGCCAGCGTGGTGGCGCCGGTCGCGGTGGCGCTGCGTCGGCGCCATCCGGCGCTGAAGATCGAGCTGCTCGCCGGCGACCGCGTGGTCGACATGATGAAAGAAGGCATCGACGTCGCCGTGCGCGTCGGGCGGCTGGCCGATTCCGGCCTGCAAGCCACCCGCATCGGCAGCTTCAGCGAATGGCTGGTGGCCAGCCCCCGCCTGTTTGACGACCAGCCGGCGCCCGCCAAGCCGGAAGCGCTTGCCGGCTTGCCCTTCGTGGCCCTGTCGGTGCTGCGGCAGCCGGCCAGCTGGACCTTCACCAGCGCCAGCGGCAAAACCCGGCGCGCGGTGCGCTTCGAGCTCTCGCTGTTGGCCAACACCTCGCATGCGGTGCGCTCGGCGGTGCTGGCCGGCGGAGGCCTGGCCGTGCTGCCGGACTACGCGGTCAAGGCGGATGTGGCGGCGGGCCGGCTGTTGCACCTGCTGCCCCAATGGACCCTGCCCGAAAGCGGCATCCATGCGGTGTTTCCGGCCGCCCGGCATCGGCCGAAAAAGGTGCGCGTCTTTCTGGACGCGCTCAAGCAGCACGTGGAGCGCGCCGGCGCCGAACCGCTTTTGCCGCTGGACTAGTTCCGGAATTGACCGAGCCCGCCGCGACCAGGTCAATTGACCGACTCGGCCCCACCGCGAATTGACGAAATAGCCGAAAGGGAAACCGCCTTCCGCCATCTATTTGCTTTCCGGCAACAAATGCAGGCCGGATCGTGAGCAATTGGCGATGCTAGGGCGTTTGTCGTATTGCGCTTCTGTCCGCCCGAATCTAATCTTGCGCAAAAGCTGTCCAGGTGGCCAGCAACGCTTTCGTCTGAACGAGTTAGGGCGGAAAATTCATGTTGGGTGCAATCTTAGTTCTTATTTTTTTCGTGCTCGTGGTGCGCGAGTTGCGCCTGCATTTCTGGCTGCGGGGCAGCACGCTAATTCGAAGCCGGCGCAAAGGCGCTGTTCGCATTGAACTGCGTCGCCGCGTCGCCATGGAGCAGTTGCCCCGGCATGTGTCCCAATTTCCCGTTCCGCGGGAAGAGCGAATTCTGGTGGGCCGGCTTTTTGGCTGCGTTCTATGGCACCGGGAAGAAAGCGTAGCGCTGCCGGAAGCCGCCTGCACGCATCTGGGCGAGATCACGCCACAGGAATTCGACCGCGAATTTCCCGCATGGCTGCGGGTCATGGGCAAAGCCAGCTAGGAAGCCTGAACGGCAGACCGAGGATCGAGATGGCGCAGGAACCAGTCGCGCGCCAGCGCGGAGACGGCCTCGAGCGTGCCGGGCTCTTCGAACAGGTGCGTGGCGCCGGGCACGATCTCCATGTGCTTCTTGCTGCGCAGCAATGCAAGTGCTTGCCGGTTCAGATCGATCACCACGTCGTCGTTGCCGCCCACGATGAGCAGCGTCGGCGCCGCCACGCGTTCCAGGGCCGGCCCGGCCAGGTCCGGCCGGCCTCCGCGGGAGACCACGGCGCGCACCACGTCGGGCCGCTGCGCGGCGGCCACCAGCGCGGCACCGGCGCCCGTGCTCGCGCCGAAATAGCCGATCTCGACATGCGTCGGCCCTGAAGTGCGCAGCCAGTCGGTCAGGCCGGCGAGCCGCTGCGCGAGCAAGCCGATGTCGAAGCGCAATTGGCGCGTGCGCTCGTCGACCCTTTCTTCGTCGGGCGTCAGCAGGTCGGCAAGCAGGGTCGCCAACCCGGCCGCGTTGAGCGCCCGGGCGACCTGGCGGTTGCGCGGGCTGAAGCGGCTGCTCCCGCTTCCATGGGCGAAAAGCACGAGTCCACGAGGTGCCTCGGGCAGGTTGAGGTCGGCGTCGAGCGTGGTGGCGCCCACCGGAATCCGAAGCGCACGCTGCTCGCTGGAGGGCGGCACTGCTTTCATGATCACATCCCGCTGGGATAGGTTTCGGGCGCCTCGGCGTCCGTCCATCCGGCCTCGCGCTCCAGCGGTTCGACCGCATGTGACTGGTCGAAATGAATCAGCGCATCGAACTGCGCCGGCAGCTGAGCGAAAAAGTAGTGGCTCTGCCGCTCCGTCTCCGGGCGGTAGATGACGCCGATTGCACGTTCGAGCCGAGTTTCCTGCAGTGCCTGCGCGTGGCTTCCGCCGCCACGCAACGGCAGCATGAATCGATCCATCCCGGTCGCATGCAGAAGGCCTTCATAGCTGTCGGTGCGCGACGGAACGACCTGCTTGCGCTCGGCCGGGGCGCCCCAGTCCGATGCGGCGGTGACCGTCCCGGCATGGGTGGTGAAGCCCACCAGCACCGCGTCGTCGCCATGGCGTTCTCGCACCAGCTGGCCAACGTTGAGTTCGCCGCGGCGCCCGCCCATCTCCGTGGCGCGCGCATCGCCGAGGTGCGAGTTATGCGCCCACACCACGATCCTGGGACGCCTGACGCGCCGCCCCAGGTGGCGCTCGAGCTCGGCCAGGGTCTCGACCATGTGCTGGTCGCGCAGATTCCATGACGACACGTCGCTCAGGTACATCGAGCGGTAGTACGACTCCGCGTTCTTCACCAGGCGGGCGTTCTGCTCGGCGTTGAACGTTTCCTCCTGGTCGATGGCGTTGCCGCCGCCCACCGCCGTCGCGGCGCGGCGGCGCATCTCGACCAGCATGTCGATCACCGCCTGCTCGCACGAGGCGGCGGAGCCGAGGCCGACCATCAATCCATAGACCTGGCTGTCGTCGCCGAACTGGTCGAAGCAGGCGTAGCGTTCGCGCGCGCGGCGCGCCGTCTGGGCGTCCGTCTTTTCGAAGTAGCGCAGCACGGCCTCCATCGAACTCGCCAGGCTGTAGAGGTCGAGCCCGTAGAACCCCGTTCCTTCCTGCGCCGGCCTGGGGGCATTGAAAGCGCGCTGCCACTCGACGAAATCGACGACATCGGTGTTGCGCCACATCCAGGTCGGAAAGCGCTTGAAGCCGGCCAGCGCGTCGCGCGCAGTGGCGTCGTCGCCGGTGCCGCGCACGAAACGATTCACCCGGTAGGCATCCGGCCAGTCGCCTTCGATGGCCACGGCGTCGAAGCCTTTTTCTTCCATCAAGCGCCGGGTGATGGCTGCGCGCTCGCGGTAGAACTCGTGCGTACCGTGGGTGGCCTCACCCAGCAGCACGAAGTGGGCATCGCCGATCAGGTCGAGCAGCGCGTCATGGTCGGTGCCGGCGCCGCGCAGGGAATGCGCAGCGCCGCGCAGCGCATCGAGCTGTTTCGCAGTGCCGTTCGGTTTCATCGTCTTCCCCCAAACAGTCGCCTGCAGCCGCAATCAGGCCGAGAGCTCAGCCAGACGCTTTTGCGCAAGCCTCAGCAGCGTGCAAACCTCGTCGTCGCTGGTTTGCGAGAAGTCCTGGTACCACAGGCCAACCGCGCGGAAGGGCCAGGGCGTCCTGGCGCAAATCACGTCATCGGCCTCGGTGCGAAGGGACTCGCAGGTGTCGGCTGCGGCGATGGGCACCGCAACGACGATGCGGGCGGGGTGTTGCGTGCGCAGCGCCCTCGCCGCAACCAGCATGGTCGAGCCGGTGGCCAGTCCGTCGTCGATGAGGATTGCCGTGCGTCCGCGCACCTCCGGCGGCGGCCGGTTGCCTCGGTACAGGCGCTCGCGCCTCTCCAGTTCAATCTGTTCGGCGTGCACCACATCCTCGATCGCGGCGGTAGAGATGCCGAGTTCATGCACCACGCCATCGTTCAGCACCCTCAGGCCGCCACTGGCCATGGCGCCCATCGCGTACTCCTCGTGGCCCGGAACGCCGAGCTTTCGCACGACGATCACATCGAGCGGTGCATGCAGGGCAAGCGCCACTTCGAACGCCACCGGCACGCCGCCGCGCGGTAGCGCGAGCACGATCGAATCGCGTCCGCGGTAGGCAGACAGCCGCTTACCAAGCTCCTGCCCGGCCGCTCTGCGATCACGGAATACTTCCGATGCCATTTCGCTTCTCTCGCGCAAGCCTGCCTGGGCCCGCGCATGGAAGCCATCTTATTTTTCTTTGCCATCGCAGCGATGTAGGGCGATGCTCAAATCGGCGTAGGCGCGGCGACAGCGTGCTCCCGCCAGATCGCGCTTCGTCACGCCTGGCGCCAAGACAGCACCGACACAGCAACCAGGCAGAGCGCGACGAACACGATCGGCTCCCCGAGGCCGATCTTGTTCGGGAGCGCAGCCAAGTGCGCGCCCGAGGGGATCAGCGCGAGCGCGCCGACTCCCATTGAATGGTCATGTCGCGAACTATTCGATCTTCAGCACGCGGCTGGAGCTTCCCTGGCGCTTGGGCAGCGTGAGGCGCAGCACGCCATCTTCCAGCTTGGCGGCAGCGGTCTTTTCATCGACGTCGCTGCCGAGCGTGAAGCCGCGCGAGACGCTGCCGTGGCAGGTTTCCTTCGTCAGCGTGCGCCCATGCTTTTCTTCGAGTTCCTTCTTGATCTCGGCGGAGATCGAAACGTAGTTGCCGTCGATCGAGACGCGGATGTCTTCCTTCTTCGCGCCAGGAATTTCCGCGCTAACCAAGTATTCCTTGTCGTTCTCGCTGATATCGACGCGAATGTCGGACGGCATCTCGACCTCGCCAAGCATCTGCAGCGGCCGCGACCAGCGGCGCATCATCTCGGGGAACAGGTTGTCCATTCGTTCCAGATGGGTCAGGGCATTCATGATGATTGGCTCCCGTAAAGATGGTTGCGAAACACGTCGCCTGCTGTACGCAAAGAGAAACGGCGACGCCCTCAATCAACATGTTCGGCAGTTGCCAAGCCCCTGCCATGCACGAGGAATTCGGGTTTTGGCCCGCTAAGCCGCCAGTCCGGCAAAGGAAGAATCGAGCGCGCGTCCGGCCAGGACATAGCCCATGGCGCGGTGCAGTTCGCGCGGCAGCACCGGCTTGTGCAGCAATGGCACGCCGGTGGCCAGGGCTTCGCGCAGGCGCTGCGGTGCCGTGTCGCCGGTAATCAGCAGCACCGGCAGCTGCGCACCGAACTCGCCGCGCAGATCGGCCACGGCGCCGGCGCCGGTGCGCTGCTCGCGCAACCGGTAGTCGATGATGGCCAGGTCGGGCCGGTTCACGCGAGCCAGGGCGCGGGCCTCCTCGATCGAGTCGGCCACGTCGCATTCGCAGCCCCAGGCCTGCAGCAGCTGGCGCATGCCGGCACGCACGGTTTCGTCATCGTCGATCACCAGCACGCGCACATCGGAAAAGGCGTTCAACGCGGACTGGCTGCTGCCGCCTTCCCGCGCCGCCACCACGCCGACGCGCGCAGTGGCCAGGCCGAACCTGAAGACACTGCCGCGCCCCGGGGTCGAGGCCAGGCGCAGCTCTTGTCCCAGCGCGCGCGCCAGGCCCTGCGCGATGGCCAGGCCCAGGCCAAGGCCCTTGCGCCGGTCGCGCTCGGCATTGCCCAGCTGGTGGAACTCGCGAAAGATGGCCTGGTGCTGCGCCGCCTCGATGCCCACCCCGGTATCCCACACCTCCAGCACCGTGCTGTCGCCGCGCTTGCGGCAGGCCACCAGCACGCCGCCACGCTCGGTGTAGCGAATGGCGTTGGACACCAGGTTGCGCAGGATCAGCCCCACCAGCGCCGGATCGCCATGCACCACCGCATGCGTCTCGCGCGAGCGGTAGACGATGCCCTTGGCATCGGCCAGCGGGGCCAGTTCGTTCTCGATGCGGTTGAGCAGCGGCTGCAGCGCAAACACCTGCCATTGCGGCTGCACCACGCCGGCTTCCAGCCGCGAGAAGTCGAGCAGGGTGTCGAGCATCTCGGCCGAGGCTTGCCAGGTGGCGCGTGCATTGGCCAGCGCGGCCTCCTGCTCGACCGTGAGCCGGGTGCGCGCCAGCACTTCCAGGAACAGGCCCTGGGCGTGAATGGGCTGGCGCAGGTCATGGCTGGCGGCGGCCAAGAACTTGGACTTGGCCAGGTTGGCTTCTTCGGCCGCACGGTGCGCCTCCTGCGCATGGTCGGTCTCGACGCGCAGGCGTTCGATCAGATCGAGGTTCTCGAAGCGCAGCGCAATGGCGCGGCGCGCCGCGCGGGTGCCGTTGCGCGCCTGGCCGATCAGGGCGGCCACATAAAGCAGCACTGCCACCGCGAGCGTCCTGTAGGCCGGATCGCCCATGGTCCACAGCTTGGTGGACAGCACCAGTGCCTCGGCGGCGCCGAACACCACGAACACCGGATAGATCGGCGCCAGCGAAGACATGGAACTGCCCGCCACACCCGCCAGCACCGCCACTACCAGCACGCTGCCCGCCACGGTGGTGGTGCCGAGCGCCGCCCAGCCCAGGGCACCCCAGGCCGCGCCATCGATCAGGTTGAGCACCATCTTGCGCTTGAGCAGGCCGCGCACGGCTTCCGGCGTGATGATCGAGGCCAGCAGGCGCCGTGCATCCCAGGCCAGGAAGAGCTTGAAGATGACGATGAGCGCGCACCAGGCACACAGCGCCAGCGCGTTCTGCTCGTTGGCCAGCACCCAGACCAGGATCGGCGCCACCACCAGCGTCGGGATCACCGAGCTGCCGATATTGCCCAGCTGCAGCCGCAGCTGCTCGACCAGCATGCGGTCTTCGGGAAGACGCTGCCGGTCGGCCGTCATCAGGCCACGATGCCGCGCTGGCGCGCCGCGAAGCCGGCCTCGGAGCGGCTGGATACCTGCAATGCCGCCAGCACCGCCTGCACATGGCCGCGCACCGTGTTCTCGGAAAGGTTGAGCCGGCGCCCGATCACCTTGTTGGACAGCCCCTGGCACATCAGGTCGAGCACCTCGCTCTGGCGCGGCGTCAACAGCGCGCTGTGCTGCGCCGGCTGATGGTCCGCATTCACCGGCAAGCCGCGCCGAACCTGCGCGATCACCGCCAGGATCTTGTCCGCCGGGTCGGCCTTGGAGACAAATGCGGCGGCGCCGCGCTCGATGGCCATCGTGATCTTCTGCGGCGCAAGCTCGGACGACAGGATGATCACCGCCGCCTGCGGCCAACGCCGCTTGATGAGGGCGATGCCCTCCAGGCCGTTGAGGCCATGCAACTGAATGTCGAGCAGCACCAGCGCGGGCTCGATGGCCGGTATGCGCATGGCTTCTTCCAGCGAGGCGACTTCGCTCACCTCCAGGTCCGGGATGGCGGCACTCAGGACCATGCGCAGCCCGCAGCGGAACAGCGAATGGTCGTCGACAAGAAGAATTCGGGGTGGCAGCAGCATGGACCGATCGATTCTGCCCAAAGCGCCCGCGGCGCGACCGGTCCAAATGGACTATTTACGCCCTCCGCCCTTGCGGAGAGGATTGCCGCATCAGTACTTCTTCTTACTACTTCCGAACAAGCGGCCCGCCGGCCGAATATGAGTGCGCGAAATGAAGCCCCTGGTCCACGTCCAACGCGTCGCGTCGAACGCCTACACCTACCGCATCAGCGCCGCCGGCGCGCAGGCGAGCGGCGACAGCGTCACCTTCGATACGCTGGAACGCTGCCTGTTCGACGCCGGCGCCTCGCTCGACCAGTACTTCGCCAGCGTGGAGCTCAAGCTGGACGGCCTGTTCATCGGCCAGTACGCCACCCTCGCCCTGCGCCGCCATCCGAGCGTCGTGGCCCAACGCATCCGCCAGCACTTTCAACCCCTACGCGGCGCGGTGCAGCGCGCCGACTGAGCTGGCGCGTTCGCGACAAAGCCCGTCCGATTCGCGCGGAACTCTTCGCGCTGCGGCACGCTCTCTTTGGGGGTGAGCAACGCCCCCCGTTTCCTGCTACCCAATCGGCGGCGCTTCATGGCCACCACCGCCCTCGCCGGCGCGGCGTGGATCGCGACGCCTCGCCTGGCGCGCTCCGCCCAAGAGGAGGATGCTGCCTATCCGGGCGGCGAAGCACTGATGCTGCGGGCCCGTGCCGAACTCGAGCGCCTCGGCGCGTCCATCCCCCACCACGACGTGGTCGGCATCGCGGACTACGCGCTGCCTTCCCACGTGCCGCGCTTTCACCTGATCGACGTGCAATCCGGCCGCGTCATGCAGAGCTTCCTGGTGGCCCACGGACGCGGCTCCGATCCGCGGCACAGCGGACGCGTGCAGCGCTTTTCGAACGAGATCAATTCGTTGGCCAGTTCCGACGGCGCCTACCGCACCGGGGAGCGCTATGTCGGCAAGCATGGCCGCTCGATCCGGCTGGACGGGCTGGACGACAGCAACAGCAATGCCGAGGTGCGCGCCATCGTGGTTCACAGCGCCTGGTACGTCAGCCCCACGGTGCTGCAGACGCGTGGCAAGCTGGGTCGCAGCGAAGGCTGCTTCGTCTTTTCCGACGACGACCACGAAGTGATCCTGGAGCGGCTGGGGGCCGATCGCCTGCTGCTGGCCGGCATGTTCCTCTAGCGGCGCAGTAGAATCCGCGCCTGCTGCGGGTGTAGTTCAATGGCAGAACGGCAGCTTCCCAAGCTTCATACGAGGGTTCGATTCCCTTCACCCGCTCCACTGCATCATTCTGAGGACTTCCAGGGAAATCCAAGGAGCGTTGTAAATCGTTGCCCCGCAACGATTTTTCCGCCTCCGATGTTCCAGTGTCGTCCGCAGCGATCCGCCGACAGCCAGGACTTTTAAGTCCATTTTTAAGTCCTTTTTGAGGATTGTGCGGCTGCCGGATTGTTGATGGAGGGGCGTGGCTGAGATGAACAGCATCTGCTACCTGACTTGTTCAGGAGCAAGCGCATGGCACTCTCAGACTTGGTGGTCAAGCAAGCCAAGGCCACCGGAAAGGCATACACCCTCCCCGACATCGACGGCCTCTCCCTGGCTGTCAGCCCTGCGGGCAACAAGAGCTGGCATTTCCGCTACTACTGGCTTGGAAAGCAGAAGCGGATGTCGCTGGGCAACTACCCGGAGGTGTCGCTGCGCGACGCGCGTACCCTGCGCGACGAAGCGCGCGCGGTGGTGGCAAAGGACATCAATCCGCACCAGCACCGCAAGCAAAAGCGCGCCGCAGTCAAGCTCGCCGGCGAGCACACCTTCGAGGCCATCTACAAGAAGTGGCTGGCCCACCGCGAACTCAGCCTGAAGAAGGGCCGGCAGACCACGCTCTCGATCCTGCCGCGCGTGTTTGCCAAAGACGTGCTGCCGGCGCTGGGCAAACGCTCGATCTACGACATCAAGCGGCCTGACCTGCTGGAGGTCATCGCTAAGATCGAGAAGCGCAAGGCGCTGTCCGTCGCCGAGAAAGTCCGCACCTGGTTCAACCAGTTGTTCCGCTACGCGCTTGTGATCGTGCCGGGCCTGGAGCAAAACCCGGCATTCGACCTCGACGTGGTGGCGCTGCCGCTGCCTCCGGTGAACCACAACCCGTTCCTGCGCATGGCCGACCTGCCGAAGCTGCTGCAGCGGCTGCGCAAGTACCGGGGTCGCCTGCAGACCCAGCTCGGCCTGCGGCTGTTGCTGCTGACCGGCGTGCGCACGGGTGAGCTGCGCCTGACAACACCCGACCAGTTCGACCTCGATCGAGGCCTCTGGATCATCCCAGCCGACGTCGTGAAGCAGCTTCAGGTGGACATGCGCAAGAAGCGCCAACTGCCCAAGGACGTGCCGCCCTACATCGTGCCGTTGTCGGTGCAGGCTATCGAGATCGTTCGTCACATGCTGGAGCAGTTCAAGCCGGCGCAGCACTACCTGTTCCGGCACGACAGCGAGATGAAGAAGCGCATGAGCGAGAACACGCTCAACAGCGCGCTCAAGCGCCTGGGCTATCGCGACATGCTGACCGGGCACGGCATCCGCGGCACTATGTCCACGGCACTCAACGAGATCGGCTACCCGAAGGTGTGGGTGGACGCGCAACTCTCGCACGTCGATCCCAACAAGGTCAGCGCGACCTACAACCATGCCGAATACGTGGAGCAGCGGCGGCGCATGATGCAGGACTGGGCTGATCGGCTCGACCTGTTCGAGCAAAACCTGGTCGAAGCTGCAAGCATGCCGCTCACGATCCATCTGGAAGGCCTGCCCGTCGTCTCTGCGGACGAAGCCGCCGCCAATGAGTCCCACAAGCCTGCGGCCGTGCCAGCGCCAATCCTGATCGTGACGAAACCGGGAGACGCGATGCCATTGGTTTCGGCCGAGACGCATCGGTTGCCTGCAGTGCCGTTGCCGCGTTCCGTCATGGAGGAACCGCTGTCCGACATCCAGCGCGAGCGGATGGCACTGGTCGACGTCTTCGAGGCTCCGCACAACCTGCCGGTCGCAGAGTACGCCAAGATGGCGGGCAAGTCGCGCCGGTGGATCAGCTACGAAATCAAGGCTGGCAACCTATTGGCTCTGAACTTGGGTAATCGCGGCCAGCGCGTCCCCGACTGGCATCTCAATCCGGTCAAGCACGCGCTGATTCAGGCGGTGCTCAAGCTGAGCCGGGGCGCCGACCCCTGGCAGATCTACCACGCACTCCTGCAGCCGCGCGCAACGCTGCGGGGTCGCTCAGCTCTGAAAAGCGTCACCGCGACCAACCTCGACAAGCTGATCATGGCTGTGAGCACGACAGTCAAGGAAAGCGAGTGGTCGCCGCAGTACGTGGCGTAGTGGCACGCGGCGGTTCCACCTG
This sequence comes from Variovorax sp. LARHSF232, assembly GCF_052871435.1. NCBI lineage: Bacteria > Pseudomonadati > Pseudomonadota > Betaproteobacteria > Burkholderiales > Comamonadaceae > Variovorax > Variovorax sp. LARHSF232. The sequence goes on from NZ_JBIXJS010000001.1 coordinate 1,020,478, forward strand.
TGTCAGGATATAGAGCGGGCGCGGCGCGCGAATCGTTCCTGCGGTTCGGTCAGCGCCGTACAGGGGTGCAGCAAGTAGGCCATCACGATGGGTGGCGCACCGGCCAGCGGCCGCACCGCGATGCCTCGGCACTGGTAGCCCGCCAAGCGTGCGGCGGGCGCGATCGTGATGCCGTAGCCCGCAGCCACAAGTGTTATCGCCATGTCGAAGGTGGCCACGGTCTGCTCGTGGGCATGCGGCACATCCTCGAAGAGTCGATGCACCACGGGAAGCCACGGTCTTCGGCAGTGGACTGCGCGTAGATGGTCGGCTGTTTGCGCACTTCGTGACATGGCACTTCACGGTAGATCAGTAGGTGCGAGCGCGTGGCGACGGCGACCGCAAGCGTGTCATGCCATAGCGGCTCGCACACCCAGCCTGGCCAGTTCAAATCCGCAGGGGACAGCGCGAAATTGAAGTCGGCTTCCGGCGCTTCACGTGCTGGTGCAGTTGCCTCGCATCCGACCAAGGTGGCCGCAGTCTCGGGCTCCTCGGCGCGCTGAAGCGCCAGCACGTCGGCAAGCTGCGGAGGCACCCACTCGCCGAGCACGGCCACCCGGATGGCGGTGGAGGCGTCGTTCGATGTCACGTCCAGCTTCCTCCCAGGGCAGGTCTCATGGCGGCGAAAGCATCAAACGTGCAATCGCGTCGTTGAGTTACGTTTAACGTGGTTCTACGGGCAATGCTCGACGCTTTTGCTGATGCAGAAGCGCCCGATTCGGAGAGGCCGACCGACCGGCACGACCACCTACGAAGCAGAACCAGCCATCGCGTTTGGGGCCGCCGTTCGCGATGAGAGAACCAGCCAGGGCATCGCCCAGGAAACGCTGGCTCACCTGGCCGGCATTGAGCGCTCACACGTAGGCAAGATTGAGCGTTGAGCGCGGCGAGCACACACCCACGCTCCCCTTGATCCTCAAGATTGCCCGTGCGCTGAAATGCAGTTCTGCCCACCTGATGGCCCTGACCGAAGCCAAGCTGGCCGAACCGGCTCCCTCCAAGTCAGAGGACTGAAGCCGGCCCGGGCGTGGCCGCCTACCTATCCCTGCTCGTCGTTATCGTTTTGAACTGTGGGATTTTCGCGCTTTGGGGCCTCGTTAGCGAGACGCAGGTAGGGGTTATCGGGCGGCACTTCCCCGAATAGCGCCTCGGGCCGCACCAGCAGGTAGCCGTGCAGCCGCCGCGATTTGCGCGGCCCGGTGACGTCGCAGGTCCAGATGTTTAGGCCGCTGGCCTGCTTACGGTGCGCGCCCAGCTTCTCGAAGCGCTTCTGCACCCACTGCCACGCCTCCAGTTTCTCCTGCCGGGCGATGGTCGCGACCTGGGGATGCTCTTGCGAGTAGCGCTGGAAGACTCCGGGACTGACCAGGTAGCCGGTGCCAGCGACGGTATGCACCAGCGCCTTGGCGTCGTTGATGATGAGCTTGCGTGTTCGCACGCCCTGGGTCAGCCAGATCATGAAATCCTCACCGGAGGGCTCGGGCTCGGGCTCGGGCTCAGGCGTTGCGACTGGCGGTGCCGGTGGCGTCGGAGCAGCCATGCCGGTAAGGGGATCGTCTTCGGCGTCGGCCTCCGCATCGGCGACGAGCTCGGGCGGGAGCGGGCGCGGCACCGAAGCTGCGGGTGCCATATCGAGCAGATCGAGCAGCGCGCCGACGCCGTTGTCCGTAGCCGCGGCCGCGATCGGTGGCGCGGCGCTCGGCGCAGGCCGAGCCCCACCAGGCGCAGCCGTAGCGTGCTGCACAGAGTCCTCTTGCTCTTGTTCGACCTGCACTTGGCCGGCGAACGGTGCGGGCCGATCGGCCGCCTCCCAGATGAGTGCGGGCGACAGCTTCAGGAACGTGAAGCTGTGCGACCAGCCAGCATCGCTCGCGACCGTTGCCTTCCAGATCGCCTTGCCGTCCGGCGTGGGCAAGGCGATGCCGTGGTCCTGCAGCACGTTGAACACCGCGGTGTTGCTAGCCGGGATTCCGTCGATGCCTTGCTGCAGCAGATGCGCGCGCAACTTGTCCGAGACGGTCTTGCTCACGAGCCAGAGCGCATCCTGGGTCAGCCAGCCATCCGAGGCCTGGGGTTGGTTCAGCTTGAGCTCTTCCTTCAGCAGATGGCGCAAGCCGTCGAGCAGCTTGCGCTGCAGAGCATGCTTGGGTGCGGCGAGGGCTTTGCCCGGATCGCCGCCAAGTTCCTGGGCCACCGATGCCTGGTCGGCGTGGATCACCAGCTCGCCCAGCATACCGGCGTGTTCGTACTGGCCGGCCAGCACATACAGCAGCGCGGCCCAGAGGTCGGGATAGCCGGAGAGCCAGTCAAAGATCCCCGGATCGAGCAGCCGAGCGTAGAGCAACCCGGTCGCGGCGCTGTGCAGCCGGTACTCGCGCTCCTTGCGGTAGCGGAAGCGGTACGGCCGTCGCAGCGGGCCATGCCAGGGGTGCCAGGTGGTGCCGTCGGCGTACTCGACATGCAGATCGACGGCGATCTTGCCGACGTCGTGCAGCAGCGCCGCGTAGGCGGTGCCCGCGGTCCAGGCTTCGGCTTGGGCGGCCTGCGCCTCCGGCGTGGCGCCGGCGGGCAGCAGGTGCGACTGCCGCAGCTTGAGCGCATAGGCGACGATCTCCAAGCCATGGTCCAGCATGCCGCCCGGATAGGCGTGGTGGTGGAATTCCGATGCGGGGAACTGTTGGACCAGTTCGGCGTAGCGCTCCAGCGGCGCGAGGTACAGGGTGGCGAACTGCTGGCGCGACAGCGAGGTGCGCTGCCAGATGTGTTCCAGCAGTCTCTGCCGGCGCGGCGTCGCCAGCAGCGATGCGGCCGGCTCCGGCCGCATCAACCCTTTGGGTAGTTCGGTGGAGGGCGTGGATACCGACGGTGCGGCGACTGCAGGTGGCACCCGTTTGCGTTGGAACAGCGAGAGCATGGTGAATCCCAGTGACGGGCGGGCGGGAGAGCCTTTTGCCTTTTCAGGTAGGGCCTTTCCCCTTGGCCCCCTTCCCTTGCCCCTTCCCCAGCCCTTTTGGCCTTCAAGCTTTTGGGTATAGGGCAACCCGGTGGGTGGCTCCAGCGTCAATGGGGAGCTGGCCGGATCGGATTGACCGGCAGCCAGGCCCCGGAACTTGGCCTACGCTGTACGGATGCCATGGCCCCATCCCGGGATATGGCGATCTTGCATGGAGGCAACAACGCCAGCAGGTTTACATAATTGACAAGCGAGACAAAGGGGACTAATGTATCTTCTGTCTCAATCCTGCCTGCTGGAGGTGTCCATGACCAAGACCCTTGAATTCATCGCCGACCACCTACCGCGCGTTACGGTGCATGACATTCGGCGCTTCTCCGCCGCAGCCGACATCCGGGATGTCCGGGCCTTTGTGGCCGAATTGCAGGCATTCGTGCATGAGCGCGTGGAAGCCATCGAGCTTCCCGCCGCCCTGGAAGTGCCGACGGTGGAGCAGTCCCTGGCCCACAAGGCGGCCGCGCTGCGCGCCGGTAGCCGCTGGGAGCCGGGAGCCACCGATATCCAGCGGGGCCGCGCGACGCTGCTGGAATCCTTCGAGCAGCCCCAGAACCTGCCGCTGGCCGAATTCGCCCGGCTAGCAAACAAGTCGCGCCAGCAGATCTACAAGGACATCGACGCCCGCCGGCTGCTGGCGCTGAACGTGGGGCCGCGCGGTCAGAAGCTGCCCGACTGGCAACTCGATCCGGTCAAGCAGCAGTTGACGCAGGCCGTGCTGCAGGAGGTCGAGGGTATCGACCACTGGACGCTGTACCGCGCGCTGTCCGAGCCGCTTGAAGGCCTGGGCGGACGCTCGCCGGTGGAGGCCGTGACGGCCGGGTCGATCGACGACGTGGCCCGATCGGTGTTCAACGTCCTGGGCGTTCACTGAGGCAGGATGGGCGTGGGTATGGCGTTGCCGTCGTTCCGGATCGATGCGGGTGAACTGCTCCAGCATGTGAGCCGCGTCGCCTACCGGGATGCGCCGCTGTACTACGGCCGCAACGGCACCAACCGCTACGACGCGCCGAAGCGGGACTACAGCGTGCTCTACCTGGGCCGCGACCTGCCCACGGCCTTGATGGAGTCGGTGTTCCACAAGCACCAGTGGCTCGCGGATACCAAGCGCTCGATCGCGCTAAAAGAAATCCAGAGCAGGCTGGTGCGCGCAGTCGGCGTGCTGGACGACCTGTGCCTGGCCGACCTCACGGCCGAAGGCGTGATGGCCGGCTTCTTCGGCCTGAATCTGGAGCAGTTGGCCAGCCGTGACTACACGCACACGCAGCAGGTATCCGCCCAGGTGCATGCGATGCGCGAAGACGATGAGCCGCTGTTCGATGGCGTGCTCTATCCATCGCGTAACAACTACCCCGCTGCGAGCGTCGCGCTGTTCGAGCGCGCCAAGAAGAAGGTCAAGGTGTTCGCGGACATCGACCTGGTGGACCATGTGGAGTGGCCGCGTTTCGTGGCGGACTACCGCATCGGCGTGGAGCCTGACCCTGGTCCGATTGAGCTGGATGATGAAGCGTTCTGAAACAGAGGCTGGACGAATCGAGGCTCAGAATAAAAGCGATCGGAGCATCCCGGAAAAGTCAACGCGCATGTAGCAGGTGACGACCATGAGCACGACAACCCGTCTCAGCACTGCAGAGCGCCTCTGCCGCTGGCTGGGCGGGATGTGGCGTGGCGGCGCACGTCTGGATCGGAAGGCCACGGATTGGCTTCTCACGCGAGGATTGACGCCCGGTGTCACAAAGATCCTGCTGCTGGCCGTCAAGCTCGCAGTGCTCGGCGTGCTGCTCTACACCGCGTTCTGGCTAACACTGTTGCTGGTGTTCGTGATGGCTGCAGCGCGGATGACAGCACGAGACGATACCGAAATCGAATCCGATTTTCTTGGTCGCAGGGCTGAAGAGCGAGATCACCGCGAAGGCATCTTCTATCACCCCGCGTCTTATAGCGACGACCCAGATCCGCGATTTGAAGACGACTGACGCGAACACAAGACCTACTTCTTGGTCGCACCAATCACCAGATTCGACCCCTTGCTACTCGCCTGACCCGCGTCCCTGGTGCCGGTGGCCAGCCCCTGGAGCATGCCTCCAGCACGGACACCAACCCACCCCAATGCAGTCACCCAAAGGCTCGGCAACACAATGAACATCGTCGCCATGACAAAGTTCAACAGCATGTCCCCGAAGGCATTGTTCAGCCCGATCAGCGGATCGAAGTTGGCGTGCGGCCGGCTCGCCCCAAAGCCCGAGCCGTAGAGCGCATCGAGGATCGTGCTGTCCAGCCAGCGTGCGAGCTGGAACCAGAAGTCCACGAAGAACAGCGCGAACTCCACGCAGCTCACCGCGATCACGGCCTTAAGCTCGTAGGTGCCGAACAGCAGCACCAGTGGAATGCAGATGACCAGCGCCATCTTGAGCAGCGACAACACCATCGGCAGCGCCTGGCGCACCACGTCCATGGCCGGGAAAAAGCCTGGAGCCCCGGCGGTCATCCCCACGTCCCCTGCCCCGCGCGTCACGATGTTGGGCAGCGTCTTCTCGATCTGCCCGCCGTAGTCGGTGTAGACCGCTCCCTGGTTCATCTTCTGCTGCCGCGGCGAGGCCACGGCGCGGATCACCGAATCGTTGACCTCGTTCTGCGACAGAAATCCCGCCCAGCGGCCCATGCGCGTCAGCAGATCGGGATCGACCTTGGCCAGCAGCCGGGCGCGCAGCCCGCTGCCACCGTCCGACCACCATTGCCGGCAGGTCGGATACCCGCCGCCGCCGTCCACCTGCGCCAGACCCGCATCACGGGTCGCGTCGTAGGGCCAGGCCGTGCGCGGCGTGCTCGAATGGTAGGTGTCGTAGAAACCCGCCGTACCCTGGAAGTAACTCGAACCGATCCAGGTGACGTCGTTCATCTGCGCATCGGAGAGCGTCGGCCGGCTCATGAACAGCTTGGCACGCGAGGGGCCATAGCAGTCGTGCACGAAGTCGCCAACCTCTTGGGCAAGCACCGGGTCGTCAATGCGCGTGGCGTCCACATCGATGCGCATCTGCCGCAGATCTGCACCACATGGAATGGCCGCCACCGCGGCGCCCGTGACAGCCTTGGAGATGGCGTGCATGAAGAACCACCATACGGGTACCAGCGCACTCTGGTTGTTGAGCGTGGTGTAGGCGTTGTTCCAGCCCGTGTCGCTCTGCTGAGAAACATTCACCTGGCACTGTGCGGAGCGCGTGGTGTCGAACCTGAGCGTGCTCAGGTCCAGCGGAATGAACGGGATGCCGGCGAACAGGATGACTACGATGGCTACCCAGACGCGGTTTTCGATACGCATCGAGGACAGCAGGCCCTTGTTGCCCTCGTCCGCGCCTTCGGCCCGTGCGCGCAGCCACTCGTGGATCACGATGGCAACGAACGGCAGCGCGAACACGCCGCTGGCCACCAGGATGTTCCAGATGCCGTTGTGGACCACCCAGCCCACCAGGGTCAGGTAGTACTCCAGGTAGTCGGTCGTGTAGAGGGTCATGGTGCTCCCCTTCCTCAGCCATGGCGCAGCAGTTGGCTGCCTTCGAGCAGCACGACGGTGGCCACGGCCGCGACCTCGATGCGCAGCAGGCGTTGATGCGCTTTTGTCGACGGCTCGCGCTGCCGCAGGCGCCGGCGCATCCACCACCAGCCATAGGCCGTACCTACATAGAGCAGCAGCCGCCAAGCGAGGAAGTGCGACGCGTGCGCGTGCAACCAGCGCTCCCAGCCGACGATGCTGCCGACGATCTGGGTGCCGGCGATGTTCACGGTTGCCGCCATGACGGCCAGGAGTGCCGCCCACAACAGTGCCATGCCCGCCCGGCGATCCAGCAGCCGCGACGACCGCAGCCTTGCCAGCCAGCTCACGGGGTGCTCCTGGGCTTCTGCACTTCCTTGAGCCGGTCGCGCGTGGCATCCCCCTCGAAGATGCCGCGCGATCCGCCGGCGCGGGTGCCATGGCGCTGCACGATCGCCATCGGGGAGTTGCTGGCCAGCGTGCGCCGCAGTTCCAGCTCGGTCTTGAGGTTGTTGATCTCCTGCTCCAGCGTGCTGTTCTCCTGGTCGACCGCCTTCACGGCCAATTCGTTGGCCGCGACGTTCGGCTCCTTCTTGCCGGTCAGCAGCGTGCGCTGCAACAGTAGGGCCTTCTCCAGCACGCTCGACAATGCCGCCTCGGAGGCCAGGCGCTTGCCCAGCAGATCCTGGTCGGGCTCGTCGCGCAGGGCCTCGATCACGCCGCGTGTGATGGGCAGCGAGTTGCTGCCGGCCGCCTCGAGATTCACCGTGGTCGTCGGCTTCGCCCCCGTCACCAGTTCCTGCAGCGCCTGCAGCTTGGTTTCGTATTCCTCCTGGATCACCGGCGTGAGGCCGACGCCCGGCGTGGTCTGGGTCTTGGTGCAGCTTTCGCAGGTGCGCTGTTCGCGTTCGCCCAGCACGCGCACGGCAAAGGTTGCGACCGCATCGGGCGAGGCCCAAGTCTGGCAGGTCAGCCGGTTGCCGCAGGACGTGCGTGGGATCGATGCGGTGTCGGTGACGCCGCGCCCGTTAAGCAGGTTATAGCCGGCGCGGGCGACGTCGCCCACCACCTTGATGGCCCCTTGCCCCGAGCCACCCGCGCTGCTGCCGCCGACCCAGGGCACGCCGTTGTTGCCCTTGCTCGACTCAGCCTGCTCGATAGCCGAGACGGCATCGCCATTCGCGCTGACCGAATCCCGCAGCGTCATCCCCTCGGCCAGTTGGTCCCAGCCGGCCTGGCCTCCGGCCATGTCCGCCACGCGGTTGGCGATGGCCCGGCAAGTCATCTTGGACCGATCAAAGTCCAGCCGAGCTTGCAGCACGCCGTTGGTCAGCAGGTTGTACAGGCCCGGATCGGCCCGCTGGATGATCAGCGCCGGCAACGAGGCCACGGCACTCGTGGCGCTCTGGATCACGTTGCCCATGATCTGCTGAAAGCCATTGGTGATGCCGTTGAGCTGGTTCTTCAGCGTGGTCGTGAGGCTCATGTTCCCGCAGATCAGGTTGCTGTTCCAACCGGCCCCAACGCCGATGCTCTGCATGTTGCCGGCCCCGCCCATCGAGACGGCACGTCCGCCGCCGATGCTGTAAAGCACGTCGTCGCTGATGATGCTGCCACTCATGCTCGCGCCATTGCGGTCGAGACGGGTCTGGGCCCAGGCGGCGCCGGCCACGGCCGCCATGGTGCATAGAAGAGCCAGGCCCAGGACATGCTGCCTGGCACGGCTCGTCAGAAGGGAAATGGATGCTTTCATCGAGGGCACCTCATAGGAAGTCAACGCTGCCGAGGAAGATCTGCCCCGCGCGCTCGCAGCAGGCATAGGGCCGCCACAGTGCCCAGGCGTAATCGCCCTGCTTGGCCTGCACGCGCGTATTGCCATGAGGAAAGACCGCACAGGCGTTCGAGAGGGTCGGCGTGAGCTCCTGCCACTTGCCGGTGGAGGCATCGCCCTCGTTGAGCGCACCGGCCGGCCAGTAGCCATCGCGCGCATCGGCGAGCAGCGGCTGGTAGACGTGGGGCTGATAGCGCCGCGTCACCACATCGCCCGACCGCTGCGCGACCACGGCACCGCTCTTGTAGTCGTCGGTCTGATGCAAGAAGCCGCCACGCGGATAGACGTTGCCCCACAGATTTGACGTCGTGCGGCTACCGATCTCGCGCAGGCCGGGGGTCAGTGCCTCCGGGTAGACCATCTCGGGCACGTTGTAGCGCCAGGCCGGCAGGTCGAGCGTACTCAGCAGGTACGGCATGAAGGCCGTGCCCGCGCCTTCGCAGACATACCCCGTGCGACTGGCGAATTGGCTGAAGACGTAGCCGCCCGGATGGCCAATCACATCTGCGTTCTTGAACTTCGCCAAGTTGTTCTCGTTGTCGTGGTTGGTGGTGCCGTCGCCACCGGCCTTTGCCTTGGCGTTCGGCGTGCTCATGGCGCGCACCTCAGTCCACGGGTTCTCACCAGTGTTGGCGTAACTGGAGACCACCGCGTCTGGCACGTAGTGGCGCACCTTCACCGAGGTTCGCACCGAGCAGCTCATCCAGGTGCAGTAGAGCCAGTAGCAGATCCCGACGACGCGGTATTCCAGGCAGTCGGGCGATGCCACTGAAGCCACGATGGTGGCGGTGTCCAAGGCGGACGCCGACACGGCGCCACTCAGCAACACGGATGCCGCTGCTGCCCGCAGGCGCGGGCCGGGCGCGGTCACAAGACGGATCATGGGCGGGCGCCCCGATAGGCGTTGATCCGGGAAACGGCGCGGGCCACGTCCGGCTCGCCGTACACCACGTACCGACGATCCACCACCACGGCGGGAATCTTGGTGATGCCCAGGCCCCAGGCATCGGCCACGCCCTGGTACGCGGCTCCGATCCGCCGCTGCAGGTCGGCGCTGCCCTGGTTCAGGCGCTGCTGGACGAGGACCGCTGCCTGCATCGGATTGGCCGGCACGCCAGAGGCCAGCTCGGCATTCAAACGGGCCGGGTCGTCCAGCAAGACGTGCCGATCCGTCTTGCCGGAGATAGGGTGAGCTTGATCTGTGATTACCCAGGTTTCAGCGTGTGACGCACTCGCGGCGAGAACCGCCATGGCGACGGCAGCCATTCGCCACAGCCGCCTGGTGCAAATGATCGAAGGAAGACGGCGCATGGCATGCCACCCCGGAGTTCATGAGTCTGAGAGTTCAGCGCATGCGGCCATGAGGGGCTACCGAAAATACGAAACGGCGCTTGCCCTGCTTCATTCTTCGGGCAGCGATGGCAACACACGCCCCTACACTTGAGGCCCGGTTGAGCCGCGAAGTCTTTCAGGCGCTCGACCGGAACAAGCAATGGCAATCAAGGAGTCCCAAGTTGAATCGCATCGAGTTCATTGAAAAGATCGTGGCCGCGCATGGCGTGTCCAAGGCCGAGGCCGGCCGCATCCTGGAGACGGTGACCAGCACCATCGTCGGCGCCGTGAAGAAGGGTGACAGCGTGTCGCTGGTCGGCTTCGGCACCTTCAAGCAAGTGGCTCGCGCCGCACGCACCGGCTTCAACCCGCAGGCAGGCGAGAAGATCAAGATCGCAGCGCAAAAGGTGCCGAAGTTCGTGCCGGGTGCAGCCTTCAAGGCGGCCGTCGATCCCAAGGCCGCCAAGCGCAAGGCCGAGAAGGCCGCGGCCAAGCCGGCAAAGAAGGCGGCCAGTAAGCGCGCGAAGAAGTAGCCGCGGCGCCCTGCTGCGCATTCGTGGATGGCCCCGCTCGGGGCCATTGCTGTTTTTAGGTTCCGGCGATCGCACCGCAGGACTACAGCACATCAGCATCGGCAAGCGGGCGCCGATCAGTTCCACTACGCGGTTGGTTGCTTTGAAGGTCGAGGGCTACCTGGACGTGTTGCCGGTGCTTGTCGAGGGCATGTCGAGGGATGGGGAAGATGGCGATGGCCGAGCGGCCTCCTGGCCACTCGACACCAGCAGATCCACGGCAGAAAGCAAGGCATCGCCTTCCACAGGACCTGGCAGCATCAACGTCTTGCCCGTCTCGCGTTCGCGCAGCCGCAGGGTCGGCGTGGCCAAGATGCCATTCTTGGCGGCCTCCGCCGCCTGGGCACGGATCGGCGCATCGGCCCGGTCCGAAGCAAGGCACTGCTGGACGGCGGGCGTGAGGCCGGGGTAGGCCAGTCCCTCGGGCAGTCCCTGCCCATCGCCGCGTGTGTGGGCGTACACCCATTCCACGGCCTGCCAGAACGCGGCTTGCCCACCGCCCTCCCCCACGCATTCGACCAGACGCGCCCCCGCCGAAGCAGCCGGCTCGTGCATCGCAAGCGGCAGATGGTGCCACTGCCAGTTCACCTCGGGGTGTTCGTCGATCCAGCGCTTGAGCACGGGGAAATAATCCCGGCAGAACGGGCACTCCAGATCGGCGTACTCGATCACCGTGACCCGGGCATCGGGCCGTCCGTAGATCCAGGGACGCCCTGCAGGCTGTTCCTTCGCCGTACTCGCCACCGGCCTGAGGGACTGCCCCGCCTGCGTGCGCAGCACCAGCCAGACGGCGAAGCCGAACAACAGCAACGCCGCCAGCGACCAGATCAACGAGCGACGCAGACGCCATTTGCGAGGGCGCCTGTGGTGGGCCTCGATCTCAAAGGGAAGATGTGGACGTCTGATCATTGAGAAAATCCGATTCTCATGACGGCAGAACCAGCGACAGCGGCTCGATGCCACGAGCGCGGTCGATCATCTCCGCCACCTTGAAGGCCGCATCCAGCTCGCCGATGCCGTACTGCTGCATCAACTGGAAGCGCTCCGCCTTTTCCTCCGGTTCGGTCTGGGCCAACGCCAGGTACAGGCTGGGCGGCACCGCGCGGAACAGCACCTCCATCGATTTCGACAGGATCACGCCTTCGCTGAACTTTCCCGCCTCCTTGCGCGCCGACAGCATCAGCGCCTTCTGCGCCGGGTTCAGTTCGCGAAAGCGCGCGATCTTCTCCACCTCGTCGGGCGGCATCGACAGGCAGATCCACCACTCGATCATGTTGAGCATGGGCTCCGCAGCCCTCGGCAGATCGTCGATGTTCTGCGTCGCCAGCCAGTACCAGGCACCCAGCTTGCGCCACATCTTCGTGATCTTGACCACATAGGGCGCGAGCAGCGGGTTCTTGGTGATGATGTGGCCTTCGTCCGTCACGTTGATGATCGGCCGGCCGAGGAACTGGTCGCGCTCGGCGATGTTGTTCACCGTGTTGATCAGGCTGATGTAGGCGATCGAGAGCTGGGCGTTGTAGCCTTCGCGGGCGAAGGTCGCCAGATCGACGACGGTGATGTCAGCCTCGGGCCAGGGCGTGCCCGGCCGGTCGAACATCTCGCCGTCCACGCCCTGGCAGAACATGTCCATCGCATCGGCCATCTCGAGCAGCCGGGCGCGGCGCACCTCGGGCAGCGTTGCGTCTCGGGCGCGCTCGCGCAGCGCATCGCGCACGTCGCGTGTGAGCACGGTACGCCTGGCAGCCACACAGCGCTGGGCCGCATCGAGGATGCACTGGCGGATCAGGCTGCGGTCGGCGCGCGTCATGCGCGCCTCCTCCTTGTCCTCGCCACCGGTGATCATCAGCCGCGCGGTGATTTCCAGTTCGCCCAGCACGTCGCGCTGCTCGTCCACATCGGCGGCCTGCACCGCCTCATCCCTATCTTCATCCAGGTCGTCCGCGTCGAGTGTTTGGACCTGACTGGGGGTATCCACCAGCCGCCAGGCATCGGCGAACGGCGCCAGGCTCACTCCGGCGCCCGGTGCGAGCTTGACCCGGTGCACCGCGAGGTCCAGGCGCGTGGCGAAGTCGCCGAACAGGCCGAACGAGTTGCCCGCCTCGACGATGAACAGGCGTGGCCGGTAGATCGCCGTCACCTGGTTCAGGATGTTGTTCAGGGTCGCGCTCTTGCCCGAACCGGTGGGGCCGAACAGGAACAGGTGAGCATTCATCTGCCGGTCCAGCCGGTTGAGCAGATCGAAGGTGATCAGCCCGCCGCCACGGTTGAAGAAGGTGATGCCCGGATGCCCGGTGCCCTGGCTGCGGCCCCACACCGGGGCCAGGTTCGCCACATGCTGCGCGAACATGAGCTGGGTGTACCACTGACGCTTGTCCAGAGCCGGGTCAAACACGCAAGGGAGCCAGCGCAGATAGCTGTTCAGCGGCGCCACCTCGTCTTCCTCCCGCACCGGCTGCAGGCCGGCGTTGAGCATGACGTTGACCAGTTGCAGGCCGCGGGCGTCGAGTTGCGCCAAGTCACGCCCGCGCAGGTAGAAAGCCAGCGCACCACGGTAGAGCTTGTGCGCGCTGCCGATCAGGCCACGTGCTTCCTGCACGTCGCGGCGCGTTTGCTCCGAGGCCAGTGTCTCGCCCACCGACTTCTTGCTCAGGTGATTCAGGTGCGCCTCCAGCACATCCTGGGGTGTGGCCACCAGCGTCAGGCACATCACCGTGTCCTCGGGCATCTGGTCGAACAGCGCGTTGACCGCATCACCGCCCTTGCGCGTCTCGCCGGTGATGTGCCCCGTCGCCGGAGGCATGCGCAGACGGTCCATCACGATGACCCGGTGCGGCAGACCGTCGAACACCCAAGTGCCGTTGTCCACGTCGGAGCGCGGCAGCCCGAAGAACAGGCGCTGGGCGAAGTCGCCGCTGGCCAGCTCGATCTCGCCCTCCTCCGTCTCGTCGGGATAGCGGGTCAGCGCGTAAAAGCGCCCTCGGTCTTCGACGCTCGGACCGAGGCAAGCGGGATGGGGGTTGAACCAGCGCAGCAGCCAGTCGTGGATGTCGGCCGCCACCATGCGACGGGCTTTGACGCCCGCATTGGCGAGCCCGCCCGCGAGCCGATCGCAGATCGTGTTCAGGGCCTGCTCGGGCGACTGCCCGCGCCGCGAAGCCGCAGTGGAGAGAGCACGACGGTAGACCACCATGCGCACGCGCCGTACCTGCCCGCGCCACGGCAGGCGCGTCACCGTGCTGTCCTCGAACAGGCCACCGGGTTTGGCGATCGCGCGCAGGTGGTGGGCGAAGAAGCGCAGATAGAACTCGGTGAAGGCGCTGCCCTGGGCGCGCGGCCGCACGTATTCGGCCAGGCTGCGCAGGTAGTTGTCCCAGGTCGGCTCGTCCTGGGCGTAGAGCTGGACCACCCAGGGGTTCTCGTCGAGTTCGTCGAAGGAATCCTGCAGGGCGTTCTCGAGCGCATCGCGCGCCCGCCACAGCCAAGTCATCTCACGTCCCTCGGTGCCGATCGGCAGCAACTCGAAGAAGGCCGCGACCGATTGGCCGTCCTCCAGCAGCACGCTTTTCGAGCCAGGCAGGTATTCCACCCAGGGCAGCAGATCGGCAAAGGACGGCACCACGCCGTAGAGTGCTTGGGCATCCGCCTCGGTAGCCGGCTTGCGGCTGCGGCCGAGCACGCTGCCGGGCTCGGCGATGCCCTGCGCGGCCAGCCCGGCGACATGCCGGGTCCAGGCATCGTCGGGCGGTGTGTCGACACCTGCGTCGGTGTCCGCTTCGGTCCGGCGCCTCCGCAGGAAGGGAACAGACCATGCCATCAGTAGTCCTCCAGGCGCTCGCCTGGCATGGCGTACTGCAAGCGCCGGTACAGCGGGAACACCGTGGTGTAGCCAGGCACTGGCACGGGATCGGTGCCGGCCAGGTGCGGGAAGACGTACATCACCAGGTCCGGATTGGGCAGACGGTGGAACTGGCGATGGATTTCGTTGGCTGCGGTGCGGGTGTAGGCGGCCTGGGTTGGGGGTGCGGTCTGCACGTCGGCCGCAGTCAACGGCCGGCGCAGCTCCTGGCGGGCATCCATCAGTTGCCGGGCCGCCTGCCCTCCCGAACCGGCACTGACGCTGCCGCCGGTCTCCTTGCTCCAGACGTCGAGCATGGTGTGATCGCCATGCGACAGCAACTGGTCCTTGCTGGTGGAACAGCCGCTCAGCAGCGCGAGCGCGCACAGGGTGGCGGTGATATCAGTCGAGATCCGGCGCATGGCTGGCTCCAAGATGGTGATTGACCCGGCGCCCCTTGGCGTCGTAGTCGATGTTGAGGGGCTGCTCCAGATGCACGGCGACCTTGGCACCGGGCTGCACGTAGATAGCGGCGAACGCCTGCCCGTAGAGCTTGTTGACCCAGTCGGCCATGTCGCGCACGCCACCGGCCAGGATGCGGCCCATGGCTTCGTTTCCCGAGATACCAACCGTGCCGATCGAACCGTTGCTGTTGGCAACCATGGCCACGCTGCCGTTGTCGGACTTGATGAGCGAGGCCACCCCCGCCCCCGCCGCCGTGATCAACGCCTGCGAGCCGAGGTACTGCTGGGCGTTGCTGCGGCGCTCGCCGGAGACACAGGGGATGCCATAGGGATCGCTGATCCAGCCCAGGCCGCCCTGGTTGGTGCTGGTCGAGTTGGCGCCCGAGCCGTTGGCCGAGCCACCATTGCCGCCCTGGTTGCGCGCGTTGTTCTCCGGCACCGTGCGGATGGTTCCGTCCTGGAACACAAAGGTGACGCTGCGGATCTGGCCGCGCACGCACGACAGCGTCCAATCGCCCGAGGCCGTGCCGCTGACCACGGCGCCGGCCACCTCGGGGATGTCGATGCCGTTGGCCGTGAGATTGTCGGGGCCGATCAGTACCTTGAAGGGGTACGGGTCGTTGACCGTGCCGTCGATCGGCACACGCCCGATCAGCGCGGTCATCGCGACCGAGCCGATCAGCGTCGAGTTGGATGGCACCGTGTAGACGGGCTCGGCGGAGCTGCCCGCTGTACTCGATGCACGGCTGCCGGCGTCGGTAGCCACCTCTGTCGAGTCATCGGCCGTGGTGGAAAGGGTTTTCTGTGCAGGGCCGAAACTGGAGGGGAAGTTCGGGCCACCGCTGGCCGTACCGTTCTTGGCCGGCTTGGCATCGTCCGGCTCCATCCAGCGCAGGCCTCCGCTGCCCTTGCCGCCGAAGTTCTTGCCGTCGCCCTCCTCCAGGCCCAGTCCGACGGGCAGATCAGCGCCCTTACCGGAAAGGCCGTCGAGGCGCTTCTGCAGATCCTGCAGCAGGCCGTGAGTCTGCTGGCGGTCGCTGACGACCTGCTCGCGATCCTGCTGCAGACGGGCGCGCTCACCGTCCAGGGCCGACTGGATGCGCTGGTCGATCGCGCTCTCGCGGGAGCGCATGCGCTCGTTCTCGCTCTTCTGGTTCTTGTTGTCGTTGAGCGCGGTCTGCAGCTCATTGCGCAGCTGCTTGACCTGGGCGACCAGCGTGGCGACGGTGTCGCGCGGCGTGTCGCCCTCGATGCCGAGGGCCTTCATCTCCGCGGGAGTCAGCTGGCCGGCACCGGGCAGCGCGGGCCTGGTGCCACGATCGCCCGAGAAGAGCTTGATGCTGGAGAAGACCACCAGCAGCGCCATCGGGATCAGCAGCCACTTCAGCAGGGGGTTGGTCCTATTCACGGAGGCCCCCCTGCTTCGGTCTGACCGGCTGCAGCCGCTGGCGGCAGGTTCACGGCCGCATCGATCGGCGCCACCTTAGGCAGAAGCGACGGGGCCAGGCCGTGGCCGCGGGTCACGAGATAGACCACGGTGGTGTCAGCGGACTGGCCGACCGGTCCCAGGGTCGGGTGCTGGAAGGTCGCGGCGATGAAGTCACCCTGCAGGGCGCGCGGATCGAGCACCACGGGCCGCGCCGAGGTGTTGGTGAGCTTCACGGCCGTCACCCAGTGGTCTTCAAGACGCCACGCGGCCATGGCCTGCGCGTGCACCGGCAGCGTGGGCAGCAAGGTGTCCAGGGCCAGAGGGCGGCGCAGGTTCGCGCGGCCGATGCCGGCCAAAGGCTCCACGGTGCGCAGCGGCGCGTAGAGGTTCTGAGCCGCGTAGCGCGTTAACACCACCGACACCGGAGTGGCGCGCCGACTGGACGCACGCGCGGCATCACGAGGCTCGCTCTCGTTCTCGCTGGTGTTTGCCGCAGCAGCGGCGCGGGGCAGTGCCCCACCATCCCCGTCGACGATACGCACAGGCTCCAGCGCTGGCTGACCAGGCTTGGCCGGTTCGGCAGCGATGTCGAGCAGGATCAACGCACCAGACTCCACGTCCTGCAGTTGCAGCCGCGACGGGGGAATGGGCTCGCTCGCGCGCAGGTAGATCGCGCCGCCCGCGCTCTGCACCCGCAGGTGTGGTCCCACGCTGTCGGGCACGCCGATACGCACGTTGCGGTCGATGAAGACCACGCGCTCCTCGTCGACCACGAGCGGCACGGCCAAGGGCAAGCGCTCCCAGCGCAGGATTTCCACGGCATGGACGGTGGCAATGAGGCCCATGCTGAGCAGAAGGCCGGTCAGGACCGGCGGGACGAGGCGCTTCATGGGGTTCCTCCTTGCAGGTTGGCCGCGGGCTTGGTGTCCGATGCCGGAGCGGGCTCGATGCGCTGCGGCGCGCTGGCGTAGCAGTCCAGGGCCAGGCCGAAGGGGTTGTGCTCCGGGTCGATGTCCATGCGAACGACCTTCAGGGCATAGCGCACCAAGGCGCGCTTGACCTGTTCCGAGCCCAGGTACTCGTCGGCGCTCACGTCCAGCGTGACGGTCCAATGGCTCGATGAGACGGTGTGGACCCGCGCGGTGGGGTCATCGCCATAGCCGCGACCCGGAATTTCGTAGATGCCGCGTACGCGCTGCCTCAGCTCGCCGTTGTTGCGGCGAACCTCGTAGTCCTGTTGCAGAAAGGCCCGGCAGCTTGGCGTGAAGTAGGCGGACAGTGCCTTGAGGTTGCGCGGATAGTCGTCCTCGCCGTTGGTCGGCCAGCGCTGGGCCTGCTGCCAGATGTAGAAGGTGAAGGCGTAGACGCTCTCCGGCGGCACGTCCCACCACTTGCGCGTGCTGCCCGAGCGCAGGTCCGGGGGCACGTGGATGGTCAGGCTCTTGGGTGCGCTCCACCAGCCGAAGCCAAGCAGCAGCGCCACGACGAAGAGCGCGGCGCCACCGAGGCGCAAGGTCTTGACGTGCGCCTGGAGGCGGGCGACTTCGTTGCGGAATCGGCTCATGGCGTACCTCGCCGAGAACATGGCCGCAGACGCCGCGTGCTCCACCAGCCCGAGCGGGCAATGAGCTGCCGCCCGCCGACATGGGCTGCCAGCACGGGATAGCGGACGGCGATCCGCCACTGGAGCTGGCGGTACAGCCAGGTGTCGGGCCGGCCGCGCTTCTGGCGGCGCAAAAAGCCACCCGCCACGAAGACACCGATCCCGATGCCAACGACTACCAGCGTCGGCACCATGGCGATGCTGCGGGTCAGCCAGGCGAGCGGCATCCCGGCCAGGAAACCCGCCACAGCCGAGAGGCCGGCGCAGAACCACAGTTCATCGGCGGTGAGTCCGCGCACGACCACCGGATGGCGGTTCAGGCGGTGCGGCAGGAAAGTGACGAGTCCATCGTGCGGTCCACGTGGGCTCTCCGGATAGCCGGCCATCGCTGCCAAGCCCTACAGCACGCCGGTCGCCTTGGTCAGCAGCCAGATGCCGACGACCAGCAAGATGGCGCCCACCGCCACGGTGAGCCCGAACTGGCCCCAGGTGGCACGGCCGTTGTGGATCTCCGCGTAGCGGCTGTAGGCGTGGTAGCAGACCCCGATGAACATCGAGGCGACCACGAGCAGCGCGATCAGCAGGACGATGTCGTAGCCGTAGTTCTGCAGCGTCTGCATGATGCCGCTGCCCGCGCCGCGCGACGGGTCTTCCATGGTCGGCAGGCCAGCCGCGAGAGAAGCCATCGGTGTGGCCGCGAGGATCAGCAGCGGGAATAAAGCGGTGATGTGCGCGCGATGGAAAGTGAAGGAAGTGTTCATGACGGATCGGCCTTTGGTGAGGTCAGGACAGGAGGAAGAAGCTCAGCACCAGATACAGCGCGGCAAAGCGCGCGACCACGCCGAGGAACTGGCGCTGGGTCAGGCGCTCCTCGGCCCAGCCGACATAGGCAGTGCGCATCGCCCACACGCCCCACAGCAACAGGACGGCAAAGACGAAGCCGAGGACGACAGTGGAGACGGTCGCGGGCGAGAAGCCACCGTTGGCCTGGAAGGCTGCGACCTGATCGGCTGAAGGCGTCATGGCGACGCCTCCCGCCGTTCATCGCGGCGCACATAGTCGCCGGTCAGCGGGACGGGATCACGTGGCTGGGCGCGCTGAGGGACGAGGTAGTCCTGCAGGCCGGTGCGCACGCGCTGGAGATCCGCACGCAGCTGAGCGTAGTCGAAGTGGTAGCGGGCGCGTTCCTGTGGCGCCGTGCGGGTGGCCTGTTCAGCCAGGCGGTCGGCCAGATCGATCTGGCGTGCCAGCACCGCGAGATGCTCGCGCTCCAGATCGGCAGCAACGGCAGGCGAAAGCGCCGAGCACGGCACGGCCAAGAACGCGGCCAGCGAAAGCCATGTTGATGCGCGGTGTTCGGTCAATCCCATCGTGCCACTCCCCGGTGATGCGAATGGGCAGATGCTGTACCGCCCTCAGATTTTGCGCCGCAGGGAATGGGAACTGTTGGATGACCGGATTGATGATGGTGCGGCCCAAAAGGTAGCGATCATGACGGTATGCCGGCCATACACATGGGTCGTCGACCATGACCATTGCTCGCTCGCGACCCAGGAGTCATCCAACCGAGTCCAACGAGCGGCTGCATTGCAGCGATTGCTGTCGCTCAGCTCGGCCGACCGTACTCCCGCTGGCTGGCACCAAGCGGTCATTGGGTTCGGACGTTCGGCGCTTGTTCTGACGGCTGCTCCCCAAGGTAATGTGGCCGTAGCACGCCTAGGTTCTGGCCCTCATCGCGTGAGCGACTCCTTCCTCCGTGCGTGAATTTGAAGTCCCGACCCAATGTGAGTATTGGTGATTGACGGGGTCGACGTCGCCGCACGCAATGCGACCTTACGGCGACGTCACTCAGTCTCCGGCCTTGAACAATCACACGGCTTCGATGAGTTACAACCCCGATACAATTCCTCGGGCAACAGCACACAGATCAGCGCAAAGAAAGGCGCTAACAGCAGCGGCAACGGCTGCGATGGCGGGGGACGCATGGTAGCTGCACGAAAAAAGACCAATCGCTTCGTCGGAATGGGCGGCGTCATGCCGGCCTCGGCGCAAGTCCTGCATCTCGAACCATCGCACTGGGAGCGGCTCATCGAAGCCGCGGTTCGTTTGCGCCCGTTGGGACAAGGTAAGACCTACGCTCTTGTGAAGCGCCTCGGTGCAGCGAACGACAAAGGTCGCGACGTCGAGGCGCGGCTCGTGCCCGAGCGAGAGCACCGAAAGTGGGACCTGTACCAGGCGAAGCACTATGAGAACCCGCTGACGCCGAGCAACATATTTCCGGAGTTGGCGAAGTTCTTCAAGCACCTGGCGGCGGGGACCTACGTTCATCCCAGGCACTACCTCATCTGCGCCCCCCGCAGTGTGGGTAGCGATCTGTTCGATCTTCTCGCGCAGCCTGACGTCTTCAAGAAGCGCCTTCTCGCTGACTGGAAGGCGGGCGAGACGGGTCTGCAGAAGCTGAAGGGCGACCTGACGCCGGCAGTTCAAGCGGTCGTTTCGAACTTTGACTTTAAGGACATCCGCGAATGCGAACTTCGCGACATCCTGGATTGGCACGCGCTAGACCGGTCAAACCACCACAAGCTCTTTGGCATCGTCGCTGAACGAATGGACGACCCACCTACGCCGTCGACGCCAACCGCAGATGAGGCCAACTATATCCTGGCTCTGCTGCAGGTCTATTCGGAGCTGAGCGGGAACACGCTCACGGTCGACTCGTTGATGGCCTCTTCAGAGTTCCGCGAACACTTCCTTGACCAGCGCACGACCTTTTACTGCGCCGAGGGTTTGAAGACATTCAGCCGTGACCTATACGGTGAACATGAGTTCTTCAACCTGCTCGAAATGATCCACATAGGCATTCGCTCATCCGTCAACAGTCCCAGGCACACCAGTGGTCTGGATAGGTTGGAAGCAGGCCTGGCCAGCGCGCAGGGATTGAAGGTCAATGACAGCGTTCTCTCGCCTCGCCTCCGGCCGGGAGACCTGCCAGGTTCGTGCCACCACCTTGCCAATCAGAAGAAGCTGAAATGGGTCAAGTGAAACGCACGCCTCTTCCCGTCTTCAACTCGCCGCTCGAGCTCGGCTTGAGGATGGTATATCTGCTGCAGGCACTTTCGCCGCAAGGGGCTGACCTACAGAAGCTCGTGCTGCTGGACTATGCCGTTGTCTATTCAGCGGACCTCGATGGTCCTTCGAGCCTTCACACTCCCATCCCATTCCGCGGTGCGGAACTGCTGAGTCGACGGGAACTCATCGAGCGAGGTCTGCATTTGATGAGCACTCGTGGACTGGTGACTGCCGCCTGGGCTGCAGACGGTATCACCTACTACGCTGGCGAGACCGCTCGGATGTTGACCACGTCTCTCACTTCGCAGTATTTGCGTGATCTAGACCTTCGCTGCCATTGGGCGGCCGAACACTTTGGTTCTTCGGACTCCAGCGAGTTGACCGATGAGTTCGCCGCCAGTGGTCATCTTTGGGGCGCCGAGATTGAAGCTGTTTTACACCACGGCTAAGCACAATGGGCATCGTTCTTCTCAAACTTTCCTCCCACGGGCCTGATAGGCCCGATGTGGAAATCGACTTCCATCCTAAGCGGCGTGTTGTCGTTGGCCCCAGCGACACGGGTAAGTCGTACATCCATGCATGCCTCTGGTACTTGCTTGGAGGGGATGCTCCTGACAGCACCTTCCCGCAGGCCCAGGGCTATCAGGAACTCAGGCTTCGACTACTCGCTGGCGACGTCGAGTACGAAGTCCGGCGAGGCATCAATGGCGGCTCGGCCGCAATCTGGTCCCGGGCCGATGGGAACGAAGAGCCCCTCGCGTTCGAGGCCGTGGAACGAGACCTGGGCGAGCTAATCGTCGAACTCTCCGGCGCCGCAGGGAAGCAGCTTCTTCGGAATCAGAGCGAACGAGGTCCGGTCACCGGTGATGACATCCGGCATTGGGCACTTTGGTCCCAGACCGAGGTCCCAGCCGACTTCGCAACCAGTGGCGTCGGGTACGCAACGCCCAAGCGCACTTCATCGTTCAATCTGTTCCTAACAGGGAACGACGATGCGGCCATCCAGATCACCAAGTCCAAGGCGGAGGTCGAGCGCATCAAGGGGCAGCTCACGTCGGCCGAAGCGGCACTTGAACGAGTCAAGGCGGGTCTTCCAAGCGATGTGAAGCGCGACGATGTGGCCGAAGCAATCGAGCGCGTTGACGCGACGCTGGCGGCCATGACTAGTCAGTACGAAGCGCGGGCAACGAAGCTGAAGGAGCTTCGAAGGGAGTTTGCTGATACCGCCGAGGAGCACGCGATTGCGGCAAACCGGCGAAACCACGCTCATTCAATGATTAGCAGGTTCCAACTGCTCGACGAGAAGTACACGAATGACCTGTCGCGGCTAGGAGCCAGCAACGAAGGTGCCGCGTTCTTCGAAGCCCTGCCGGAGGTGGCCTGCCCCCTGTGTGGCACCAGCACCGCTGACCAGCACGGGCACCACGACCACCCGCAGCCCAAGCCGAAGGACTACCAGCTAGCCATCAAGGCTGAAGCAGAGAAGGTTCAGTCTCTTCGCCGCGGCCTGCTTGTGGCGCTCGAGCGCGAACGCGGCCGGTTTTCTGAATTCCGAGCAGAAGCCGAAAGACTTGGCGGCAACCTGAACGCGCTCCAGAACCGCGAAGCGGCCGTCGTCAACGGCGCGCGCATCGAGTTCACCGGGGACCCAAAGACTCTGGCGCTAAGGCGCAGCGACCTCGCTGCACAGCTCGGCATCTTCGACGAGATTGAACGCTTGGAGGCAGAAGTTGCTCGCCTCGGAAAATCCAAGGTGCGCAAGCGCGTGAACGTCACGCGCGATGGAGGGACGCACGGCCGTGCAGTGGCGGACCGTGCAAAGGTTCTCTTAGAGGACTGGGGCCTCACCGACATCAAAAACATCTCGCTCGATGCTGGCGAATGCGACCTCCTCATCAATGACCGCGCACGCCTCAGCTATGGCGCTGGGCTACGGTCTCTGTATCTGGCGTCGCTGGTCATCGCTCTGATGGAGTACGCCGTCGAGCATGAGCACCCGCACCTCGGCGTCGTTGTCTTGGACTCACCGCTGAAACCGTACGCGGACCCCAAGCGCACCGAATCCCCGGACGTGGAGCCCAGCACCGTTCGGGAGAAGTTTTACCGCTGGTTGTCCGACTGGGCAGGGTACGGGCAAATCGTCGTGCTTGAGAACGAAGAGGTTCCTGACTCGCTCACGGATGCAGTCAAGCCAATCGTGTTCACCAAGAATCCAGCTCTCGGTCGGGCTGGGTTCTATCCTTATCGAGACTTGCCAGAGCCTGCTACCGACGCACAACCAGAGATGAAGCTCAACGAGCCGGCAGGAGACTCGTCCGACCAGAAGGACGACGACAGCGACCTGCTGCCGCCACCCTGAAGCAGCGCGTTCTGATGTAGTTTGAGAGACACACGTGGACATTACATTCTTTGTGGTCGATTCTTGGCTCAAGCTGCCGCGGGAAGGCCGCCTACAGGCATATCTAACACATGACGACTGGGACGATTGGTTCAGCTTTCAGACCAAATACAGCCTCCACTTTTTCGATGATCGAGGCAACAGGCGGTCCTTCGGCTCGCTCAAGATGGGCCAGGTTGGCTTGCAGAAAGCGTCAGCAACCGCGAACGCGGCGACGCCAGTCGCTCCTGGACATCGAGTCCCGCAGCTGCCGCCGCTGTTCAACGACCTAGACCCAAACAACTTCTTCTCACTGGGTCAGAGCGAGGACTTTTACTCGTCGCTTAGAACTCTGCCGGCTGCGCTGTGCGAACGCATGTTGATAGCGCTCTGCGACTGCGCCTACGACATTTCAATTTTCGACCGGTATATCAACGAAGCGGTCATGACCACCTCGTTACTCCGGGACGTGCGAGCAGAGAACGTACGCAATCGCCTCAATAAGCTCGCGCATGGAAACGAAGAGCTCACCCGCTTCCAATTCCAGTACACCTTGCCCGTGGCCCCAATTGAGCCAGGCCAGTTCTTCCCGCCCCAGCCGCCAACTCTAACGTTTCATGTCGAGCCCAACTCGTTCCCGCCGACGAACGTGCACGTCTTGGTTGGACGAAACGGGGCTGGTAAAACCCGCTGCATCCAGTCGCTCGTTAATGCCGTGTTGCACAAGCCGAACGCAAAAACCGCCCCAGGTCTCTTGCAGAAGCTCGGGGACAACGTCGACCAATGGGACTTTGCCGGTTTGGTCTCCGTTTCTTTCAGCGTGTTCGACGAGTTTGAACCACCTCCATCAGCGGCAGCGCTGAAGATTCGCGCCGGCTTCATCGGCCTTCGTACGATGGAGGAGCGAGATGGGCACGTCCAGGAAACCCTGATGACGAAGCTCGGTCTTGCGAACGACTTCGTCAAGTCCTTCTCCAAATGTCGCGAGGAGCCGCGTCTAACTCGTTGGACACGAGCTATCCGGACACTTTCGGCTGACCCGCTGTTTGCCGAGGTGGATGTGGAGCGATTCCTGCAGGTCTCTGGGGACGGCTGGGAAGATGCCGTCGCTCATGCGTACGGAAAGCTCAGCTCCGGGCATTCAATTGTCCTTTTGACCATCACCCGGCTCGTCGAGCTGGTCGAGCAGAACACGCTGGTTGTCCTAGACGAGCCCGAAGGACATCTCCATCCTCCGCTTCTCTCTGCGTTCGTTCGCGCAGTGTCCGACCTATTGATCTCGAGGAACGGCGTCGCGCTCATCTCCACACACTCGCCAGTGGTGCTTCAGGAGGTGCCTATGAGCTGCGTGTGGGTCCTTCAACGCACCAGGACCAACGCAACCGTCGAGCGGCCGACGACAGAAACGTTCGGTGAGAGCGCAGGCGTCCTGACACGAGAGGTATTCGGCCTCGAGGTGAGCCACTCAGGCTTTCATCAAATGGTCGCTTCGGCGGCCAATCAGCCAGGCCGGACTTTCGAGCAAGTCACGCAACAGTTCGGTCATCAGCTTGGCTCCGAAGCCAGAACGCTGGCGCGGAGCTTGGTCGCTCTGCGAGGAAACTGAGGTTTGGCCCTTTGAAGAAGCTCGCTCTTCCAGCGTTCAACGCCGACTACACCGTCCAGACTTGCGCTGCCGGTATCACCATCCCTGACCGCGCTCAAGCGCTGACGGGTGCGTTGCCTGTCATCAATGCCGCTGAGTCGCAGTATCTCGGCCTGGCGCCGCTCGGCGAGCTCTTCAAGATTCCATCGACTGATGGAGTAACTCCGCTGCTGACCACCACTCTCATGGGGGTCATCTACAAGAGCCACTTCGTACGCGGCGCAGCTACTCGCGCCCTGTATGACGCGATTCGTTCGGCACCTGTCCATCAAATCTGTCCGCTATGCGGTCAACGCATCGTGGGAAGTGTGGACCACTATCTTCCTCAAGCACTCCATCCAGCATTCAATCTGACGCCGGCCAACTTGGTCCCTTCGTGCCTGGACTGCAACAAGGCCAAACTCGCAAAGGTTGCGACCAAGGCGGAGGAGCAGACCTTCCATCCGTACTTCGATGACCTCGGGACGGAGCGGTGGCTCATGGTCCAGATCCAGCCGACTTCGCCTCCGACCATCGTGTTCTGGGTCCGTCCGCCGGCAACGTGGACTGCCGTACTCGCGCAACGCGTCCAGCATCACTTCAACGTCGTGGGCCTCGCTGTCCTCTATGCCGCGCAAGCCGCCAGCGAACTGGCCGACATTTCGTATGGTCTAACAGAAACTGGAAAGGCTGCTGGGGCCCAGGCCGTTCGAGAGCATCTCCATGACGAGTTCAAGAGCCGCCACGTGCGGGACGCGAACTCTTGGAAGACGGCGCTCTACGAAGGGCTCAGAGACTCAGATTGGTTCTGTCGGTTCGGATACCTGCTTATCGAGGCAAAGCCCTGACAGTAACCATACGAGCCGCCACTGGGAACGCCGGGTTTCGGGTGTACCGGTCGCTCGGAGCTTTGCCGCCGAATGACTCTGACCAGTCTAAACCGCCAGTTCGCGGCGGCCCGCCCGAACACCCCACTCATGGCCGCATCCTGCCTTGGCTCTGGCCGCTGCGTCTTGACGCGATGGCCCCCATTCGATGACCGGGCCTGTTGCCAGCACAACGGGCCTGAAGTGCCCCGGCCGTTTCGAGTCGGGGCAAGAGTTCGGTGGTCGACCTTTGAGATTCCAGAGATTGGAGCCCGAAGGGCTTGGCGGCAGCCCATGGCAGTGCCATCCTTCACGCCTGCCCCGTGATCACACCCCCGCGGCGATCGCGCGCAGTTGGGCGCGGGCCGCCTCCGCCCGAAAGCGCGGGATCACCCAGCTGAAGTAGGCGCCGCGGTACTGCCCGGAGTGCTGGCGCGCGACAGTGCGCACCACCGAGACCACGTCGGGGTCGTAGCGCACCACCTTGATCGCGATGTCGCCGCTGGGCAACTCCTTGACCGAGATCCAGCGACCGCGAACCTTGACGATCTCCTCGGGCAGGAACTGGCGCTGCGGCGCGGGCACGGATGGCGGGTCCGCCGGCGGCTCAGGGTTTAGCTCGGCAGCCTCAAGGCGCTCGGGCCAGAGCCAACTCTTGCAGGCAAGGTCCTTGAGCAGCACATGCTTGACTAAGGCGACGTCGAAGGCCGTCGGCGTGAAGACCCGCAGGTCGATTTCCAGGACGGGCAGGCGCAAGTTCTCATAGTCCTGGCGCTTCTGGAAGTCGCAGAACGAGGAATAGGCGATCTCGATGGCCACACTGACGCCGGCCGTCGTAGTCGCCAGCAGGTCCGGGCGCCGGTCCCCAACCACCACCTCCTCCTCGATGCCGGCGCACGTCAGGAGGATGCGCGGCCCCAAGTCGTCGCCAAGGCCGAGGGCGCGCGCCGCGGCCGCGTTGACTGGCACCACCAAGCCGCCCGCCTCGACGATCACTCGCTTGGCGAAGCGGTGCAAGTCGGATTCGTAGCTCGACGTGCAGGGCTGGGCGTTGGAACTGTGCGCGAAGTGGTGCTCCCGCACGTCGCCCTGGCGCGCGATCACCGGCTCGCCGCACACGGCGCAGCGGCAGTCGCACGCCAGGCCGCGCTCGACCTCCGTCACGTGGACGAAGCGGTTGGAGGAATGAATTGCAAACAATGCCAACATAGGGACTCCATGAGTTGAGTTGAGGAGAGCCCAAGTGTTGAGATACGAAGCGGCGCCAACCAGTCCAGAACCGGTTGCAAACCGGTTGCCGTCGGTCCCGGAGCTGCTGCCCTGCTTCCAGGAGTGGCTCGCCGGCCAGCGGGATGAGACCAACGCCCTGGCGCTGCTTCGCGCCCTGGCTGCCGAGTCGGCCAAGGTCGCGCGCCTGCCAGGCCATGGGGAGCAGTTGGAATTCAATGCGGAGGACTTGGTGCAGGTCTGCTGGCCGGAGCTCGTCGACTTCGACTCCGCCAAGATGAAGGTCAAGAACGCCAGGCTCGAGCAGTACCTCTCCAGCCGGGCCGCGGACCGGGACGCGTTCTTCGCGCAGCGCGGCTTCGAGCACGCCCTCGGCCTGCGCAAGCGCTCGACGACGGGCCACCACCGCGCGCAGTGGTCACTGGAGCCCTACGCGCTGACGCCCCCAGAGGAAGCGATCGAGCCGCAACCCGCAGACGACGCTGGCCACTTGGGTTGGCTCGAGCCGGTGGGACCGGTAGGGACAGGGGATGCGGCCTCTGCCAGCCTGCAGATCGAATACGTCTATGCGGCCGCCGGCACCGTCAAGCCGTCCTGGGTTGCGCGCCCGCTGTTCGGGAGCGGCTCGTTCAAGACCAAGTCGCTGCGCGGCCTGCTGTTCGCCGGCACCGTGGTGGCGCCCATGGCCTGCATCGCGCTCCTAGCGGCGATCGTGTGGCTGATGCTGTTCGTGAACCGGTCCGTGACGACGGCGGACCTTGCATTTTTCGTCGTCGCGGCGGGGATTGGTTGGGTCCTGTGGGAGTTCGTTCGCTAGCTCTGGTGGTTGTTGGCCGATCGGATCGTGCCCGCCGCTGACGTGCTGGTGAGCTGGAACGAGCCACCAGCCCAGCTCGAGAGCTTCAAGCAGGGCGACGCGCGCATCATCGGCCTGGTGCGCTATAGCGCCACCTGCCCCGTTTGCGCGGCAGCGGTGGAGCTACGCTACGGCGCGGGTCACGAGCGGCGCCGCCTCTTCGGCTGCTGCGTCGAGGCGCCCCAGGAGCACGTTTTCACCTTTGACCGGGTTACTAGACGGGGAAAGGCCGCGGCACGGTAGGTCGCTGCCACCAGGGCGGGCGATGTCTGATTTGCAGCGAGGCCGTGTGGAAACACAGGCGTGGCTGCTGAGTCGAACCAACCGGCCGAGTTTATCCATGTCTCGATCGTGCCGAACGCGCGATCGATGTCTTGTGCCGCTCGTTGTGCGCGCGAACGAAGGCGAACAAGGGCTCACGCCCCCAGCAGCCGCACCGCTTTCATTGTTCTGTCAATGCCCAACACTCTGATCACTCGCTTTAGGTTGTAAACCACCGGAGCGCGCTTACGCCACGGCCGAGGACATCTGCGAGGCTGTCGAAAACCTGACCGAGGCGGAGGTTGGCCCCCTGGTCGCCGTGAGAGGAGCAACGTGCGGCAAGGCACATTCCTGTCACAGGTCATAGGTTTGAGAGAACGACGTCTGATACCCCCCGCCCACGTTCGGCCCGAAGTGGTCGCCACCGTGGGTCAAAAGTAAGAACGCTGAGCGTGTCGCGGCAGCAGGTGGACGGTGCCTGCTACGAAATGTTGCATGATCCACGGCACCGCAACTGTCCCAATCCTTGGGGCCGCAGTTCCACGCACCGACGACTCGATGACCCCTGCCCAATTCATCACCCTCTGGCAATCCAACAAGCTCACCGAACGCGCCGGAGCTCAAGCCCATTTTGATGATTTGTGCGAACTGCTCGGCGTCGAGAAGCCGCGCAACGCCGACGACTACTGCTTCGAACGTGGCGCCAAGAAGTCCGGAGGCGGAGATGGCTGGGCCGATGTGTGGAAGCGCGGCCACTTCGCGTGGGAGAACAAGAAGCCAGGCCGCGACCTCGACAAGGCTCTCAAGCAACTGACCGACTACGCCTTGCAACTCGAAAGCCCACCGCTCTTGGTAGTGTGCGACCGCGAGCGAATCATCATCCACACCGCCTTCACCGGCTACCCGGACGAACCGCGCGAAATCCGCATCGAAGACCTGGTGGATGACGGCAAGCGGCAAATGCTCAGGTGGGTCTTCACTGAGCCGCTCAAGCTGCGGCCGGAAAAGTCCACCGCAGCCGTCACCGAAGAAGCCGCCCAGCGCTATGCCGGGCTCGCCGAATCCATGCGCCAACGAGGGCAAGACAGCAATCAGGTGGCGCACTTCTTGGTTCAGTGCTTGTTCTGCATGTTCGCCGAAGACGAAGGACTGTTGCCTGAGAAGATTTTTACCAGCCTCCTCGCCGCCGCCAAGAACGACGTAGCAAAAGCCGCCGACCGCATCGGGAAGCTATTCAAGGCCATGCAGGATCGCAATGGTGAGTATGGCAACGATGACATCCAATGGTTCAACGGCGGCCTGTTCAAGCAGATTGCCGTTCCTACGCTGACCGCCGCCGACCTCGAAAAGCTACGCGCTGCCTCCGCCGACATGGACTGGCGTGCGATTGACCCCACCATCTTCGGCACGCTGTTCGAGCGCGGCTTAGGTAGCAGACGCGCCGCCCTTGGCGCGCACTACACCGACACGGGCACGATAGCGAAGCTGGTTGAGCCACTGGTACGCGGGCCGTTGTTGCTTGAGTGGGAGGCTGTTCGCGAAAAAATTGCCAAGGTCTCGCCGAAGTTCGGCATGGTGAAAGCGCGAGGCAACAAATTCCGCGCAAACGACGCACTGCAACAGGGCCAAGCGCTTTATCAAGGCTTTCTACTGCGTCTCGCCGACTTTCGTGTGCTCGACCCCGCGTGCGGCAGCGGCAACTTTCTCTATCTGGCGCTCAAGGCGTTGCGCGATGTTGAAAAACTGGCGCAGATTGAGGCGCAGGAACTGGGCCTTCAAGCCGAGGTCAGTTTGCAAACCGGCCCGCACAACATCTTGGGTCTGGAAATCAACGAGTTCGCGGCGGAACTGGCGCGGGTCACGGTGTGGATTGGCGACATCCAATGGTGCCGGCAAAACGGATGGCAGCACAGCCTGAATCCGATTCTGAAGCCGCTGGACGGCATCGAACACCGAGACGCGCTGTTGGACGGGGACGGAGCCGAAGCCGCGTGGCCGCAGGCTGATGTGATCGTCGGCAATCCGCCTTTCGTTGGTGACAAAAGGATGCGCGGCGAGCTGGGCGATGACTATGTGGAAACGCTGCGGAAGACCTTCGCCGACCGCGTGCCTGGCGGGGCGGACTTGGTTTGCTACTGGTTCGAGAAGGCCCGAGCTCAGATAGAAGCGGGCCATTTGCAGGCGGCGGGGCTAGTTTCAACGAACTCCATATCCGGCGGCGCGAACCGCAAAGTGCTGGAGCGCATTGTTAATACTTCGCGCATCTTTCTGGCGTGGGGCGACGAGCCATGGGTAAACGATGGCGCCGCAGTACGAGTTTCGATGACGGGTTTTGGCAAGGGCGAAGGAACAACATTAAACGGCAACGAGGTCGCAACGATCCATGCTGACTTGACGGCCGGGGAAGGCGTGAACCTGACTCAAGCTGTGCCACTGGAAGAAAACGCGGGAACAGCTTTTTCTGGGATTACCAAGAAGGGCTCATTTGACATTGATGGCTCAAGCGCACGCGCCTTGCTCGCTGCAGGTGGCAACCCAAACGGCTACCCAAACCACGATGTTGTATTTCCGTGGCGAAATGGCGAAGACGTTGTCGCGCGCGATGCGGACAAATGGATTGTGCATTTCGGTGAAAGATCACAGGTTGATGCAAGCCTTTTTGTTGAACCTTTCGCCGTCGTCGAAAACCGCGTTAAGCCTCAGCGCGAAAAGTCAAACGACAAGAACGAGCGAACGAATTGGTGGAAATTGGCACGCCGGGCACCGGGTATGTTCAAGGCGGTCTCCAACCTTCAACGATTTATCGTCACGCCGGAAACGCCAACGCACACAGTCTTTGCGTTCGTTCCGCACAACGTAGTACCAGATAAAAATCTGGTTGTCATCGCGCGAGACGACCATGCCACCTTTGGAATTTTGAGCAGCAGGTTTCACACGATTTGGGTTCGGAATCTAGGTTCGCCATATGGCAACCACCCTACCGCACGCCGCTACAACAGCTCGCGCGTCTTCGAGACCTTCCCCTTCCCCGAAGGCTTAACGCCAAAGGAAACGAAGACCGGCATGCCCGACACCGAAGTCGCCAAAGCCATCGCTGAAGCGGCACAGAAGCTCGAACAGCTTCGCACCACCTGGCGCGACCCAGCGCAGTGGACCGATTGGGTCATCACTCCCGAAGAACAAGCAGCCGGGTTTCCCAAGCGTCCTGTTGCCAAGCCCGGCCATGAAGCCGATCTGAAAAAGCGCACGCTCACCAACCTCTATAACGCGCGCCCAGCGTGGTTGATCTTGGCACACGAAACCTTGGACAACGCTGTGGCCGCGGCATACGGCTGGAGCGACTACACGCCGCAATGGACGGACGAGGACATCCTGCGCCGCCTGCTGGCGCTGAACCAGCAGCGCAGCGGAAAGTAGCCGCCACGTGGGACCTTCGCCGGATGTTGGGCGCGTCTGAATCCATCGTAGTTTCGCGGGCTTTTCGGAGGCTTTTCAGAGCCACGCATGACAAAGCCCATCTCCGCGTGCGTTCATAGGTTCGAGGGGATAACGTCAGAGCAACCGGCACGTCCGCGAGGCGCGTTGGTATGGCATCGCGCTGTAAGACACCGCAGCAGCGACTCCATGACGACTGCGGAATCGTCGGATTTGAGTTCACCCCACTCACGCCCACGGCTTTCCTTCCACCCCTCTACGTCAATGCTGTTGAGACGGAGAAATTTGCCGGTGATAGTGATGGTCGATACTTGGCCGGAATCACTCAGGCGCCAAGTCGCATAGAGAGCGGAATGCAGTCAGCGCACCTTTGCGAGGACCGCTGTACCACCTTAGGAAGACGACTGGGCGCGCTACCTTGAATTTCTTCTGCGGTCTTCATCCGACACTGGTCGTGGCCAGGCGAGCTGTGCTCCTGACCAATACCAGTCATCAGGACAACATGCGAACAGAGGCTCACAGGTACTTCTTGAACGTCGCGGCCGCAATGCATACCGCCGCTCCCAGCACGGCCGCACTGGGGAGCAGGATCAGCAACGGATGCACGCTGACGGGCAGCGCCAGATAGATCACCCACGGCAGCACCGCCAGCGGCATCAGGCTCGCTCTGGCCCGATGGTAGACAAACCCCGATTCGCGCCCTGCGCCAAAGCTGCGCACGTCCCGCCGCACCAGCCCGTCCACCAGGCCAACGAAAGCGGCCAGCATAAACAGCGGCAAGGTCAGCGTCAGCACCAGTAGCCGCACCAGAAACACGAGCACGATGTAGGCCGAGGCGATCAGGTAGCTCTCCACATGCACATAGACCATACCCAGGTAGTACCGGAAGTCGTGAGCTTGGCTCTGGGTTCCAGCGCGTGACCGCGCGGCGGCGTCGCGTATCCACTCCATCAGCCCGCTCTTCACGAACAACCATTCGTAGGTCGTCTCGATGATCTTGTGGGCGGTGCGTCCCGGCTCCTGCACCAGCACGCTGCGCGTGAAGTTCTCCGACACCAAGGCCAACTCGTGACCCAGCATGACCTGGGCGTGATGCCAGCCCGCCTCCGGCCAGAAGAAGTGCATCCCGACGCACTCGATCACGATACACAGCAGCAGCGAACCGCACAGCACGCCAAAGAACCGGAACGGCAAGGTGACGACGCTGGCAATCAACCCTTGCTGCCGAACCTGCTGGCGTTGAGCCGCGGCGGCCGGATCGCTCATGCCGATGCTCCTTCCCCGACCTGCTCTCCAGATCCTTCGGCGGCCATCTGCTGGAAGTTCGTGAGCAGATCATCTGGCAGCGCCTGCTCCTGCAGGCCGGTGATCCCCTGCCCCTCCCACCAGTCGCCGCCTTCGACGTAATGCTGTCGCATGTAGCCGGCCAGCTCCTGCAAATCCTTGGGCATGGCCTCGTCGGGGTCCGGTGCCGGCAAGGGCATGCGCACCTTCCACAGGTGCCCGCCCTCAATCAGCGCGAAGCACTGTCCCTTGGGCAGACTGACCACATGCGCCGGCTCGATCAGCGGCACGCTGGTGCTGCTGATGCGGTCCTGCGTGTTGGAAGTGAACGCCGTGTTACCCGTTGGGTCGGAGCTGTCGGTCGCACCACTCATCACCGTGGTCGCGTAGACCTCGACCTTGGGCAATTGCCGAGTCAGCAGTTCGGCCGTGGCCGTCTCGCGCACACGCAGCATGAACAGGTTGTTGAAATTGCCGACCACCTGGCCCGCCTTGGCCCGATTGCCGATGCGCGCCTCGATGTCCGAGAGGGTCTGCGTGTAGGCCGTGACCTGGACTCCGGCACCGCCGCCCTTGTTGATCATCGGGATGAACTCGTCGCCCATCAGCTCGTTGAACTCGTCCGCGTGGACGTTGATCGGCACCTTCTGGCGGGTGGTGGCGCCCGGCAAGCCATCGTCGATGCCGAACTTGTAGATATGCCCGGCCACCGACACCAGGTCGCTGAACATCGAGTTACCGACTGCCGCAGCCACCTCCGCATCCGAGAGCGCATCCAGCCCGACATAGACCACCGCACGCTTGCGGATGATCTGCATCCAGTCGAAGATCGGCCGAGGGTCGTTCAGGTCAGAATAGTTCGGCGCCAGCAACTGCGCAATCTTGCCGGTGGTCAGCTTCTCCAATAGTGGCAAGAGACTGGCAACGATCTTGTCGAAGTAGGTGCGGTCATAGCGCACTGCGCTACGCAGGCCGTCGAGCACCGGGTCGTAGATGCGCACCTGGGAGAGGTACTCCTCCAGCGCGACAACGCGCTTTTCGCGGCCGATCATGTTGCGCGGGATGTTCTTGTCGTTCAGACGGCCTTCGAGCTGGACGATGATCTCCCAGGCCTTGGGCTCGTTCCCGGCGAAGAAATGCTGGGCATACTCGATGAACAGCGCGTCGATGTTCACGACGTGACGCTGGATCAACAGGTAGTCGGGCCGCTGCCCCAGTTCCACCAGGGCGCGCGCGATGATGTTGACGAAGCGCCAGGCGAACTCGCGGAAAGCGGCGCTGTTGCCTTCGCCCGAGAGCTGCCTGGCGATGCGGGTGGCGACTTCCGAGATGCGACCGAAGCGCCCCACGGCGTTGTAGCGGGCGCTGATGTCCGGCCAGCCGAGATGGAAGACGTAGAACTCCCCTTCCCGCCCTGCCCGCCTGGCCTCCACGTACATGCGCTTGAGCAGATCGGCGTCGCCTTTGGGATCGAAGACGATCACCACCTCGTGCTCTCCAGCGGCGCTCCTGCGACGGATGTCCTGGGTGATGAACAGCTCCGCCAGGCGGGTCTTGCCCACGCGCGTGGTGCCCAGCACCAGGGTATGGCCGACCCGCTCGCCCAGCGGCAGGCTGACGTCTATCTCGTGCGGCTCGATGCCATGCAGGCGCGGCAGGCCGCCTACCGGCGGCAGCGGTCGCGCGGGGTTCAGCGGGCTGTCCCAGACCAGGACCTTGGAGAGCCGGGACAACGGGTACGGCGCGAACTCCAGACGCTCTTCCAGTCGTCGCGCCACACGGTAGATTGCCGTCGGCTCCACGTAGCGGCGGAATTCCGGCCGGTAGGTCTGCATCAGCCGGTGCGTGTGGCGCTGGTCCCAGCGGAAACCCCGCCCCACAAACAGCCGCTGCTGGCTGACCGGCACGTCCCGGCTGGTCATCACGTAGCGCGGCAGCCGGCGGATATTGCGCCGGTAGCGCAGGATGGCCCATGCATCTCGCAATCGGATGGCACCAAAGGCCAGAAATGCGAGCGCGCTACCCAGGCCCAGCAAGGGGCTCAACGCAAGCGACCATGGCGCCACCAGACACAGCAGCCCTGCGCCGGCGCAGATCGCCACGGTGTATAGCTCCACCGCTGGCCGCAGCAGTACCTCGACAGTCTGGGACTGGGCCATGACGGGTGCTTCACCTCGGGCCCCGCCTCAGGGCTCGATGCCCGTCGCGGTGATCAGCACCGGGTAGTAGCGGATGCCCAGCCGCTGGGCGACGTCGTCGCCCGAAGCTGGCGACAGGATCAGGCCGGGGGCGAGCCGGCGCAGTGCGGCCAGGGCCTCGGGTGTCGCCACATTGACCACCAGGCCCACGGCGCGCAGATCCTGCAGCGCCGCGCGCCGTTGCCGGAGCCAGGCGCGCGAGCGCGCGTCGTCACCGACCAGGAACAGCGCCGTGAGGCCTGGCGCTCGGATGACGCGGCGCGGCTCATCACCCGGAGACAGCCGCGCCGAGCGAACCGGCAGCATGGCCGCCTCGGCATCGGCCGGCCCGCCGATCCGGGGCGCCGGCACCGGTGCGGGCAGCTGGCCTGGCGCGTTCTGGGGATTCAGCGCCCGGTAGTACGGCAGCGCCGAGGTACCGCCGCGATCCTCGACGACGATCAAGGGTTCGGTGGTGCGTTGCGCTGCGGCACTGGCTGCGGTGAGCAGTCCCAAGGTCGCGGCAAGGATCATGCGCTTCATGGCGTGGTGGCCTGGATGGTGATCGGAGGGAGGTCTGGCCCCAGCACGCGAACCAGGTGCCGGTGAACCCCAAGGCGGTAGCGGGCGGCGGGTTCGCCACCGGCGGGGCGGTGGTAGCGCCCGATGGCGATCAGCCAGTCCTCGCCGGGGGCGTGCTGCTCCTGGAGGATTTCCGCAGCGATGGCGAGATTGCGGTACGGGTCGAGCAGATCGCAAGGGTGGCGGTAGCGATGGGCCTGGTAGCCGAGATTGACTTGGCCAAGGCCGGCGTCGATCCGATTGGCCGGAGTCCGGGCCAGCGCTCGATCCAAGCCCGTGCAGGCCTGGGCTCGCGTGGCGTAGCGTTCGGCTTTGCCCGCGACGTTGAGCGTCCACGGCCAGGGGATTAGACGACCGCGCAGCCGGGTGCCGCTCTCCTGCAGGGCCACCGCGTACAACACCGGCGACGGTATGCCGGCCTGTTGCGCGGCCAGTTGGTACGCCGGTGGCGGC
Source organism: Variovorax sp. LARHSF232 (assembly GCF_052871435.1). Lineage (NCBI taxonomy): Bacteria > Pseudomonadati > Pseudomonadota > Betaproteobacteria > Burkholderiales > Comamonadaceae > Variovorax > Variovorax sp. LARHSF232. The sequence continues at coordinate 1,056,333 of NZ_JBIXJS010000001.1, forward strand.
AGTTCCTGCGCATAGATCACCGATGCCCAGGCGCCAGTGACGATCAGCGTGGCCCGCAGCGCAGGGGACAGACTCACTGTCGCTGCCATTGCCCATTCACCTCGCGCACCACGGCCGGCAGTTCGCCGGGCAGGCCCAGCGACAGCCAGCGCCCGCCATCGTGGTTGAGCGTGATCGTGCGGGCGCGCACCCGAGCCGGATCGATGCTGGCCTGGGTGGCCCACTGGCGGATGCGCCGATCGTCCTGGCGGCTACCGACCATGTAGACATCGAAGGCCGTGCCCGCGCCCTGCATCTGGCGTACCCGCTGCTCGCATGGCGCGCAATCGGCCTTGACGAACACCGCCAGTCGCCCGGAACCCTGGTTGCCGACACTGGACGCCTGCGCCCCCGGAAGGTTCACGCGCTGCAAGCCTGGGTAGAGGCGCTGCCACGCGGCGTCATAGGCCCGCTGGTAGGCCAAGGTCTTACCGACGCGCCGCGATTCGGCCTGCACCTGCAGCTCCGCATAGCGGCTACGCTCCTCGTCGCTCCGGGCTTCGATGCCCAGCGCCGTGAGCGGATCCAGGTTGGGTGAATAGACGCCCAGCGGCCCCTGCATCAGTTGCCGATAGCGCGCCCATTCCTCCGAGCGCAACCCCCAATCCTTGGCCTGACGCTCGTCGAGCGCGGCATCGGCGCTGTTCAGCACCTGGCTTGGTGCCGAACGAGAAGCTGCCACCGGCGCCGACTGCCCAAACGCGCTGGGCAGGCCAACGAGGTACAGGGCAAGCGCCGATGCTGGCAGCAAGCCTTGCTTCATGGCCGCTTTCCTACGGCACAGCAACGCGCACGGCCTGGCCGTCGACACGGAACACGGCGGCCTGCGCCTCGATGGACTGGAGCTGCCATGCGCCCACGGTGTCGCCCTCGCGCAGCAGCCGCACGTCACGCACGGTCGCCGCTCCGGGCGCCAGAACGGACAGGAAGCGCTCCCCACCGCGCAGCTCCAGGCCGACCAGCTTGAACGGCGGAACCGGCACCTTGGGCTTGGGAGTCTCGGCGGTACGCCGGGGCACGATGGCCTCTGCAGCCGTCTTGTTCAAACGCTCCTCGATCGCGCCAACGCGCGCCTGCAGGGTCTGCACCTCGCTGACATGGTCATCGGTGCTCCTCGCCTGCTCGACGCGCACCAGGCGTTCGTCCAGCGCTTGACGCGCGGTGTCGAAATCGGCCTGGGCGACAGGCTTGGGTTGATGCTTGACAGCCCCAGCCTGCTGCTCCAGTTCGGCGACGCGATTCGCCAACGCCTGAACCTGGGCATCTTGGGCGCTGGTTTGGCTTTGCTCGCTCAGTCGCGACAAGCCGACGCTGTTGATGATGGCCAGCACACTGACCAGCAGCAGCCACACGGCCACGGCGATCTTGAGCCAGCGCGCACGAACGGCATGACCGGAAGGCATCTGCGGGATATTCACGGCTGCACCTCCTCGGGTTCCGTGATCTGGGGTTGCTTCACATCAGCAGTGGCGGCCGCCGAACCAGATACCGCCGTGCGCCGAAAGCACACTTCCCTGCCAACGTCATCGACCGACAGCGTCCACGCCGGCCCGGCCAGAATCCGCAACGCATCGCGCAAGACCAGTGGCCCGAGCCGCAGATGGGCGGCGGGGAGCGGCAACGCATACAACGCCACGGCCTCCGACGCATCGCACAGCCGGTAGCCCGTGCGCTGCAGGACATGGCGCATGCCGTCGCCGACCGAGGAATTGAACTCGGGCGTGATGGTGACTTCCACGACCTGTTGCATCAGGTCGCGCTGCGCCCTTTCCGGCATCAGTTCCACCAGGGTGTAGCGGCCATGGCGGAAGACAGGCACGGCGCCTGCGGGCGTGACCGCACCCACGGTCGGTACAGGTTGCTGCTCCGGCGTGGCAGGTGTTTGCGCCTGCTCGAATGGCAGCACTGTCGTCGCGCAGCCTGTGGCAAGGATTGCCCCCGCCAGACTGGCGATGCAGACAAGAGGACGGAGGGAACGGGCGGACAGTCTCATTGGAATAGGCTCCCCGAAACATGGAGCCGTTACCTTCGCTTCCCGCAACGCAGATGGCAGCACCAAATGGGAAGCACGCCACCACCGGATTGGCGCCGTATCACCGATTCGTTGTCGCCCCCGCCGTCATTGCGGCAGACTGTTGCGATGAATCCAGATGACGACCAAGCACACCGACGCGGACTGATCGACCACCCAGGCCTTCGGGTACAGCTGCCGCATCTGCAGAGCTACGCTCTCAAGGGGTTGGCCGAACTGCAGTCAGGTGGAACGAAGTTCCCAGGATCAACTGCGGAGATCTATGCGACGGGCGTGGCCGAGCGGGTATCGGAGTTGGACAACGCGCTGGCGGCCCTGCGCCTGACCATGGGCTTCGTGTTGGACCAGGGGAACCAGCCCAGCCCGGATCCGGACATTTACCGCTACCACTACGAGAACTTCGTGCTGCGCGTCATCGGCTTCGTTGATCGGGCGCACCGTCTGGTCGGCTCGGCGCTGCTGGAGGACAAGGCCAAGTTCGAGAGCATCGGCGGCAATAGATTCGTCCAGAAGCAGGTGAAGGCCGATCATCCCGACATCCATGCGGCCCTGCAGGGCGTCACGCAGGCCGTAGAGAGCTATCGGGGGCCGCGCAATGAGTTGATCCATGCCGCCGCCTTCAGCAGCCGAGAACTCGGGCTGTTCCAGCCTATCCGGCAATTCGGCGTGGACACGGGTGACATCGACGTGGATGAGCTGCTACGGCACCACTTCGCCGAGGGAAGCAAAGAGATCGCGCTGACCATTGCGCGTCTGGTCGAGGCGCTCACGGCGCTGCTGGACAGCCTGGCGCCTATTTTTATGATCGCCGCCGAACACAACGACGGCAGCCCGCAAAAGGAATCGGCCCCCGAGGGGGCCGATCCAGCATGACAGAACTCAGTGCACCAGTTGCCGAGCCAGTGCAACCTCGACCGAATCACCGTCCTGGTTCAGGACATCGAGCCCCGATTCAGGCACGTCGCCGGAGGTGGACTGCGACACCATGATCTTCTTGGCCATCAGCCCCAGGCAGGTCATCTGCGAAGAAGCGGCGTAGCCGAGGTAGATCACGCGCACCGGCTGCTTCTGGCCGATGCGCCATGAGCGCCGAGCCGCCTGCTGCAGCGAATACACGTTGTAGCCCGACTGCATGAACACAATCGTCGGGAACTCCAACAGGTCGAGGCCGGTTTTGACCAGCTCGGGGTTGGTGATGAGCACGTCGATGCCGCGGTCCAGCTGCTCGGCGATCCAGTCCTCACGGCGGGAGGCATCCACGCTGGCGCGCAGCACCGCCACCTTGAAGCCTTCCTGCTCCAGCAGCACCTTCAGGCGCGACGTGGTGTCGCGCGTACCGGTGTAGACCGAATAGACCAGGGTCTTGCGACCGTCCGCTTTCTCCTGTTTGCAGATCTCGATGAGCTCGCGTTCCTTGGGCATCACCTCCAGCTCATTGAACTGAGCCGGAACGAAGGCCAAGGTCTGGTGCGTGCGCGGGTGCACCACCGTCTCCGACCGGAAGCACGTGTCCGGCCAGGCCAGCAGCACGTTGAGAACGACCCCGAGCAGCGTCGTATCGCGCTTGGCCAGGGCTTGCTTCAGCTCCGAGGTCAAACGCCCTGACAGATCGCGATAGGCCGCGGCTTGACCCGCATCCATCGCCACCTCGCGGAACTCTTCATCGTAGGGCGGCAGCACGTTGCCGCCGATGTCCTTGAGCTTGAGGAAGATGGTGAACGGCAGGATGCAGCGCAGCACGCCCTTGGGGCCGAAGCCCGGGGCCTTCACCGTGCGCACCGATACCTTGGTGCCTTTGGCTGTCTTGTGCGCCGTGCCGATGCTTTCCGAATAGATGTCCTTGAGAACACCGTGATCGCGCATGAACGCCATCGCGGCCGAGGTCATGCTGCCGCTCCTGGTCGGACGGTAGCCGTCTTCGATCATTCGCCCAGGCAGGGCTCGGAACAGCAGGTGGAACAGGTCGTCGCCGTAGCCGCCCATCAGCGTGCCGGTGAGCAGCAAGGTCTTGCGCGACTTCGCCGCCAGCACGCCCATGGCCTGGCCCTGGGCGCTGCCGCCGTTCTTGTACTCGTGGGCTTCGTCGGCGATGAGCAGGTCGAACGTGCCTTGCGGCAGGTAGCGTTTGATGTACTCGGACGGCTGGTAGCCGCCCTCGCCGAAACCGAACTCCATGTTCGCCATGGCCCGCTCCATGCGGTGTGCCTGGCGGTCGGAAAAGACCAGTTCACCCTGGTCGTCCATCAGGTTGATGAACTCGTGGATGTTGTCGCCCAGCATCGAGGCCAGGAAGGCATCGCCGAACTTCTGCATCAGCTTCTGCGCGGTGACTTCCCCGATGGTCGGGATGCGCTTCAAGGCTCTGAGCACAGCGGAGGACTGGTCGTGAGAGGACAGGCTCCTTGGGCGGATCAGCGTCCACAGCGGTGCGGCGCAATGGCTGCACTTGCGGCGGAACTCCTCGGCCTCCAGCTCGACCGGATTGACCGGCTCACCGTCGAGGTCGGTGATGACATGGCCGCAGTCCGGGCACGCCGCCACGTCGCCGTGACAGGTGCGGTGGCGGGTGAAGACGGGCTTCCAGTGAAAACCCATGCGCATCCGCACGCGGCCCAGGACGAAGAACTCCTGGCCGGCTGCCGCCACGCCCAGCTGCTCGCGCAGCTTGATGAGCTTGAGCAAGGTGTCGGGGCCGTTGAGCACCCAGACCTTGGCGCCGGCCACCGTCTCCTGGATTTCTCGCCGCCACTTGTAGACCAGGTGGGGAGGCGAAAGCACCAGGGTGCGGCGGTAGCCTTCGGCGTTGAGCACGGCAGCCGTTGCGATGCCGACAGTCGTCTTGCCACACCCCATCTCGCCATTGACGATCGCGGCGCGCTCGCCGCTGTCGGCCAGCAGTTCGGTGACGGCATGGACCACCTCAGCCTGGGCAAGGAACAGCTTGCGCTTGAGGCTGGCCAGAACAACCTGCCGATGTGCACGCGCCTGCCCGGTGTAGACCGGGGGATTGGCACGGTTGAGCGAATCGAGCAGTTCGTCGCCGAACTCGGACACGAAGGCCTGCAGGCTCAGCGTCAGGGGAGAAGCGGCCGGATCCTGCAAATCACCCTGCACAGGTGCATCGCAAGCGGCGGGGACAGTTTCAAGATCGAGTGACATGGTGATGCTCCAAGAGAAATGGGGCATGCACCACTCCTTCCGGGGCGATGGCATGCCCCGAAGTGGGAAGAGATGAACGGCGCGAGGCCGCCCGGGGAATGAAGGTCAGCGGATGGTCAACACCTCGCCCCGCGTGGCGGAGCCCGGTGTCATGTCCCAGGCACGGATGACCGGAACGAACTTGTCGGTGAGGATGCGCGTCTCGGCCACGGAACCGTCGTCGCGTTCGGTGTACTCCGTCTGCAACGTCTTCTCCTTGTGGGTGTCGCCCTTGACCACGAGCACGCGCCCGGTCTTGGACTTCACCACACCCGAGATCGCGCCCGCGGCCAGGGCCAGGGCGAGATGCCAGTGCGACAAGGCCCGCGCCGGCGGCCGCAGCGCTTGTTGCGCGGCGCCCAGGTGCGTATCGAGCATCGGCCAGAGCCCTTGCAGCCGGCCGACTTCATCGGCGAACTGCTCGGGCTCCATCGTTACTCGGTAGAAATGCTCCGGCTCGGCTGGGCTCACGGGGATCACATAGGGCAGGAACGGCCATTCGGCCGGCAGTTCCTCGGCTTCGACGTCGCCTTGCCCGATCTGCAGCAGCAAGCTGCGTGTGGCCTTGACCGACTCCGCAGCCTGGTCGCGCTGGCGAACCCGGCGGCCGAAGATCACCACCTGCTTGAACTGCGTCTCCACCGCGCGGTAGATACGCAAATCCGCATAGTGGTGGGTCAACCATCCGACCAATTCCGCGTCGAGCACGTAACCGGGCACGATGAAGACCAGGATGCCGCCGTACTGCAGCAGCGCCAGCGTGCGCTGGTAGAAGAGCTTTTCCAAGCGGGCGCGGCCTTGGCCTTGGTAGCCGATGTTGCCGTTGGCGTCCTTGGACAGGTCGCCATACGGTGGGTTGAGCCACAGCAGGCCGAAGCTCTGGCGACTGATCAAGGTGTCCATCAGGTCGCCGTGGATGCAGCGATCGACCAGTTGCCGGGCATGCTGCGCACGCTCGGCGTCGTACTCGACGGCAAATGCTCTCACCTGCTCGCGCCCGAGGGCATGGGCGGCTTCGGTGATCGCCACGCCTTCGCCAGCGCAGGGATCGAGGATGCACATCGGCCCGCCGAAGTCAGCAGGCGCCAGCGCGGCGAGTGCTCGTTCGAGCGTGGGTTCGTCCGTGGGGTAATACCCGTTCTTCACGAAATTGCGGGCGAGCCGCGGGAACATGAGTGCCATGGGATTCTCCTGAAGGCATGGATGAAGAAGACGGTTCAAGCCACCGCTTCGAGCAACGGCATCGAGACCGCTTCGAGCAACGGCATCGAGACCGCTTGGAGCTGGGGGGCTTCGGCTGTGAGCACGCCGCTGCGGATCAGGCCGCCCAGGGTCTGGGTCAGCGCCGCCACGTCGATGGCGAGCCGGTGGCCTTCGAGAGGGCCGAGGGCGAAAGGCAAGCGGGTCAGCATGGACTTGCCCTGCAGCAGTTCCAGCACGAGGTCGCGCCAGTGATCGAGCAGCGGCAGCGGGCAGGTGTCCCGCACCAGCGTCCACAGCCGGTCGATCCGATGGGCGGAATCCCGTGGCAGCAGTGCCAGCGCGCTGGCGTTGGCCTTGTCTGGGCGCACGCAGCGGCGATCAAATAGCCACAGGTTGGAGAGCGCGCCGAACAGCGTGCGCCGGTAGGCGCGAGTGATGCGCTTTTCCAGGTTCTCGACGTTTCCGACAAGAACCGGCAGGCTGGCGCCCTGCTCCGTGATGACATGGAACTGGTCCAGTCCCTGTTCATCCCGGCCCAGGGTCAGGCGGGCCAGAAATTCCTGGACGGCGGTGTCGCGCGCCCAGGTCGAGAGAAAGACCAGGTTGCCGTTCTCGTCACCGATGCAGCCGTCGGCCATCAGGTCGGGGCATTCGTCGATGCGGCACAGCGTCTTGGAAGGATGGGTGGCAGGCATGGTGTTGTCCTCGAATGAATCGGAGGCAGCACGTCCCGCCGGGGCAATGACTGCCCCAAGGGGTGGAAAAAGAAACCTGCGCATCGCAACGCGCCGTAGCCTCGAAGGTCTTGGCTACCTGGGCATGTGGTCGACTTCGCCGACAGACATGAGGTCGAGCCTGCTGCAACGGCCGAAGAACGTGAGCAACAAAGCGCTGCCGGCACCGTCCCCGTTTGCTCCGGCGCCTCCGGCCTCGCACCAATGAAAAAAAGCGGACCGCGCCACGATGGACACGATCCGTTTGGGACGTCAGGCTTTCAACTGTCGCAGGCCGTCCGCGAGCAGCCAAAGCGCCCGGTTGAGCCGGACGTTCTGATCGATGCCTTGGACAGGCCGGGTACGCTGCTGACGCCCGTTGGCACTGCGGCCGGCCAGGCCGCCTTTGACGAGGTTCTCCTGGACCCGATTGAACACCGACCACAGGTCCGAGTGGTTGTCGTCGAAACGACGGGGGCGAAGGATCTGACTCTCCGTGATCGGTACGGTCTTACCGCCCTCGTCGTATCTCAGAACCAGTGCCGAACGAGCGAAGACCTCGGCCTCGCCGTCGTCGAGCGTGATGGCACGCATGGCATCGCGCGAGTTCTGTACCTGCTCGAAGCCATGCAGCACCTCGTAAGCGCCTTCAATCACGTGATCGGTGACGTTGCCCTTGTGAGGCACGCGCACGTCGGCCAACGTGTCACCGCACACCAGGCCGTTCTGGCAGACAAAGCGGGTCATGCCCGCGAGCATCTGGTAGCTGCTGGTGCCATCGTGCGAATTGAGCAGGATGATCTCGTTAGCCTCGGCGCCGTTGATCTGGCTCGCATGGCGAAGGCGCAGCATGTGCTTGGTGTAGTCGCGGCGGTCCTCGTGGCGCACGCGGGTCTGGCACACCATGAACGGCTGGAAGCCTTCTTGGCGCAGTTCGGTCAGCACTGCCGCCGTGGGGATGTAGCTGTACCGCTCGGATCGGCTTTCGTGCGGCGTGTCCGCGAAGATGGAGGGAGCGACGGTGCGGATCTGCTCATCCGAGAGTGGGTGATCCGAGCGTAGCACTGGGGAACGATGAGCGAAGCGGGATGCGAGTTGCATGACGATCTCCTTGAGGAATAAGGCAATCGACTTCGAGCGGCCGAGGCCGATCGTGTGACTGCGTGGGACAAAGAAAAGCCCCGCGATGCAGGGCCTGGATGGGACAGTTGAGGAGCAACGCAGCCCACAGGGGAACAGCGGCTCAGTCCGGCGCGAACTTGCGCTGCGGCAGGTGTCAGGCCTGGGCGAGATGCCAGTCCTGGGACAGCGGAGCGAATTCGTAGCCCAATTGCCCAAGGCGGTCGCGCTGCTGACGCAGCACACGCCGATCCACGGTGGCATCGAGCTTGACGGGCTCGTCCAGCGGCCAGAGCGCGCCGAACAGCACCGCATCGTCAGCCGAAGTCTCGGATGCCGCCGCAGCGGGTTCGCTGCCGAACGGCGTGGTATCGACCAGGGGATCGTGTGCGGGCCGCCGCTTCGACCTGGCCGGAGCCTTCGTCGGGGCCGGCGTGGTTGCCTGCGCTTCCTCGTCGATCGGATCGACTTCCTGCGGACTCAGCCGGCGGGCTTCGTCACCGCTCAGGGCATCGATGTTGGACAACGTCATCCCGCCCAGGTGGGCACGGATTTCGATGACCATGCGGCCGTTGGCGTTGTAGGTGGAGGGACGGATCTCGGCAATGACGAAATCCCCCTCGTACTTGCCTTCGGCGTACTGATCGAGTTCGGCGTTCTTCACGACGAATTCGCCAATCGAGGTGGCAAGGCGTCCGACGTTGAAATCGCCGTTGCGCCCGTGGATGGTCTTGATGGCCAACTGGCCTGGTAGGGTGATCATGACAATCTCCTGCTGATGCAAACAAGGCCCCAGGGACGGGGCCTCGCGGATCAGAACGACTCGGCTTCGGCCAATGCGGGCGCATCGGCTGCCTCGTCGACAGGAGCCTCGGCCGCAGGCGCATCAGGCTCGGGCTTCGGTTCGGGGGCCTGCTGCGCAGCCGCCGCGTCGGTCGCCACAGAGGCGTCCGGTTCGCGCGCATCGCGCTCATCAGTTTCGGCCGACTTGGGCTCGGCCTTGTAGACAAGCTTGCCGTCGACCTTGATCCAGCTGACGAACAGCAGGCGGGCCTTGAGGCTGACACCGGGGTTGCCGGCGTTCTTCCCCTTGGAGTAGGTGAAGATGTCAGTCCACAGGTCGCCCAGGCGGAAGCCGATCATTACCTTCTTCTCGGCATCGACGGCCTCGATGCAGCGGCGCACCAGGTGCTGCGCTTCAGAGCCCGAGACGCGCGTGTCGAAGCGCACATACGAAACGTCATCGCTGGGACCATTGAGGGCCGCGATGTCGCAGGCTAGGAAAGAATCGCCTTTCTTGGGCTTCACCTCGCGAATGCGATTGAGGTACCCGAGGCCGGTGATGTGCAGGTCGAAAAAGGACTTGTCGGTGGAAGTGGTCATGGTGAATCTCCTGGGAACAAAGAGGCGGAGACACACCCGACCCAAGGCGGGGAAGGTGTGGAACCCCCGCGTGGGTTGAAGGGAACAGCTTGGATGGCATCGCCATCGGCAGGGCCGGTGGACGTTCGCGCGTGGATGCCGGTGCGAACTGGTTGTCGATCAACGCGGTAGGAACCGCGCCGTAGCCTGGAAGATCGTGGCTACCTGGGCATGCTGCTGACGGGAGTCAGCGGAACATGACGGCAAGCGTGGTCCCATCTCGATGCCCACGCCACCTGGAATCGGCACCTGCTGAATTCCGGATTGGCTGCGGCGGCTGCGGGTCAGAAGGCAGAAAAGCCCTCGCGATGGAAGGCCTGGGAAGGGATGCTCAGTTGCCGCGCGCGGGCGTGATCGCCTCCAGCGACAGGTGCGTCGCAGTCGCGGACAGGTCGTGCCTTTGAATCGAACAGACATGGATGTGCTCTCCAGGAAAGGGAAGAAATCCCCCGTCACGTGGACAGGGGGTAGAGGTCAGTGCGGGGTCGACTTGCGGCCAGTCAGGCACTGAACGTGGATCAAGCGCCAGTTCCCGTCGTCGATCAGCCGCTCCAGCGTCTCGCCCAGGGTGTCGAAGAACACCTCGTCCACCCGGTCGACCACTTCGCCGCCCTGGCGCAGTTCCACCGCGTAGAGGTCGGCGCCGCGGTCGTAGAGCACGGTGACATGGCCCTGGAACTTCGCCGAGGTCACGGTGAAGCCAATGGCCGGCGGCGTGGCGATGATGTCATCGGGCAGCGGATCCACCCAGGTGAAATCCCGTGCGTTGGCATCCACCAGCAGGTGGGTGATGCGCCGAAAGCCATCGGGCGCGGGCAACTGTTCCAATTGCTGGATCAGGTCCCGCAGTTCGGGGCACTGAGGCTCGGGGATGGGCAGCTTCGCTGGGGCGGCGCCCAGAACGTAGCGCTGCACCGTGTAGGGCCTGCCGTCGGCTGTGAACTCGGTGACTTCCTCGGGCGTGTCGGCTCGCAGGCCGTCGAAACGACGTCTGGCGTAGGGTTCGACCTGAACCTTGGCGCCCTCTTCCGGCTCCTCGGTCACGAGCGAGCGGTCGAGCACAGAGAACTCGGCCCGCCCGGTCTTGATGACGATGGCCTGGTCAGTCTTTGCAATGACCTTGCCCTCGAAGGGCTTGGGATCGATGTGAAAGCCCAGCGCCGACACCTTGGGCTGACCGTCGAAGACGTTGTACTTGAAGCTACGGACGTTGGACGGCACATGGCCAACAACCAGTGTCGGCAGCTGCGCACGAATGGCTTGGGTATCCATGGGAAATCTCCTGGCGAAAAACAAGGGACTCCCGTCCACAAGGGAGGTATGTCCCGTGTGGGTTGGTTGGATGGGCACTGGACGCGCCCGGTGATGAACGCGAACCGGCACGGCGAGCCGCGCCGCAGTCTTGAAGGTCTTGACTGCCTGGGCATGCTGCTGGCAACGCCCTCACAGGGTTGAGAAGGAAATTGCGGCGGCGAACCCGTCGGGGTTTCACCATCCGCTGTAGTGCAGCATCAGATCGGCGATGACCCGGCGCCGCTCCAGATCGAGGCCGCTCAGGTCGGCCAGGCCCTGGAATCCACAGCGCTTGAGCAGCGCCCCGCCCTCGCGGGCGTTGTAGAAGCTCGCCATGGCGGCAAGGAACACGCCTTCGCCAGGGCTCAAGACACCCAGGGCACCGCTGATCCTGCGCATCGCGGGCCGCAGATCCCACTTGCTTGCAGCGCACTCGAAGCCTTCGCTGGTGCCATCGCCGAACCACTGGGGACCGGCGATCTTGACTCCGCGCTTCCAGGCCTGGAAGAAGACCTCGGGCGCCTGCGCGAAGTGGATTTCTTCCCGTGCGATCTGGTCGAGCACGTCTTGCGGGAGAGACGGGTTCATGAGAAATCTCCGTGCAGAAGGGTTCAGTAGAGGGCTCAGGGATAGAGCCGCTGCTGCCAGTGCCCCCTCGCCAGGGCTTGGCTGGCGGCCTGGTACGAGCGGAAGTACTGAGCGGACTCGCGGGACACCGGGCCGTCCACGTCGGCGGTGCCGATGTAGTGGCCGGCGGCGCTGCAGAGCACGTTCAGGGACAGGCGTTTGCCCGTGTAGGCCAGAGACAGGTAGCCAATGGCTTGGGACTTGGCCTGTGCGGCGCTCAAGGGCACCGATGCGAGAGCAAGGGACATGGTTTCTCCCGATAGAAAGACCGGGACCCCACGCCCTGACGGGAGCGGAACGTCCCGAGGGGTTGAAGAAGAAGCATCGGCGTCGAAAAGACGCTCGTCCGCTGGGCGATGCGAAGCGGACTGGATCGATCCACGCGGCGAGCCGCGTTGCAGCCTTGAAGATCGAAGCTGCCAGGGCATGGCGCTGACGAGGGTCAGCAACGCATGGCCTGAGCATGGGCGCGAAGCCTTGTCCAGGTCGTGGGCAAAACCGCATCGTGTTCGTGCCGCTTTGAGACGGAGCGGCGCCGTTGTCGGATCAGACGGGACCAACTGGCCGAAGGCACGAAGCCTCCGGCCGCAGAAGAAGAAACCACCCGTGGGCTGTCACAGTCCAGGCCGTCGTCAAAGCCGTTCGCTGCACCAGCAATCGCACTCGACCCATATCGTGGCTGGGGTCGACATCCTTCGGCACACATCCGCGCACAAAGGGAGCCCGTTGTTCCGCCGGCGGGCACCGGCAACGAATACCGTTGACCCAAGGGGTCTCCTGGCGGCTCGCTGCGGCACAGGCCAGGCAGTCGCCAGGAGACCCCTCGCCATCGACGAAAGTACCTTGACCAAGGGGCCGTACCGAACGCGGCGTGAGGAGCAATGGCCTTCCCGCCTCGCGTGTCCATGGCCGATCTGCGAGACGCGCACACCGTCGCTGAAGGTAAGGTGCACTGGGGATTCCCGCGGGATGCGGGAGATGGACGCGCCGTCCGTGGGCGGGTGGCGCGGCGTGAGGGTTCGTGGCGTCAGGAGGCCTTGGGCAGGCTGCTGCGCTTGCGAAGGGAGGCTCGCCGGCTCTGCTCGGACTCGATGGGCAGCGTGCCCTTGCAGTCAGGGTAACGGCTGCATGACCAGAAGCTGCCGTTCTTGCCGGTGCGCCGGCGCATGGGCGCGCCGCACTGCGGGCATGGTGGCGACGGCGACAGTTGGATGGCCAGCGTGGCGCCGCGGTACTGCTGCACAAGCTGCGTCACCCAGGTGGATTGCTTCGCGACAAAGGTGTCGAGCGTCAACTGGCCCGCCTCGATCATGTCCAGCGCCTGCTCCCAGATCGCCGTCGTGCCCGGATCGGCGATGGCCGCCGGCACGGTGTCGATCAGCGTGAAGGCCGCTTCCGATGCCCGAATGGAACGGCCCTTCTTCAGCAGATAGCCTCGGGCCAGCAGGCCGCCGATGATGTTGGCGCGCGTGGCCTCGGTGCCGATGCCCGTGGTGTCCTTGAGCTTCTGCTTCAGGCGTTGGTCGGCAACCAGCTTGGCGACTCCCTTCATGGCTTTGACCAGTTCACCCTGGGTGTAAGGCTTGGGCGGCAGGGTGTTCAGCGCCTTGGGCTCCACGTTGCGGACCTGGCAGATCAGCCCGGCTTGCAGCACGGGCAGCACCTGGCTGCGCCGCCCCTCTTCGCCATCCATATTGCCGGCTTCCGGCGCGAGCGCCACGTGCCAACCCGCCACCACGATCTGCTTGCCAATGGCCTCCAGCGCCTGCCCGCCGCACGAGAACTGCACCACCGTCCGGTCGAACTCGTGGTGCGGCAGAAACTGCGCGAGGTAATGCGCGCGGATGAGTCGGTAGACCGCCAGTTCCTTCTCATTCATGGCCGAAAGGTTCGCGGGTTCCAGCGTCGGGATGATGCCGTGGTGCGCCGTGACCTTGGCGTCGTTCCAGGCACGAGAACGCTGGCTGCGGTCGATCTGCCCCATCAACGGGCGAAGACCCGGGTCGGTCTTGACCAGGCTGTCGAGCACGGTCGGTACCTCGGCCAGCATGCTCTCCGGCAGGTAGCCGGAATCGGAACGGGGATAGGTCGTTGCCTTGTGCGTTTCGTACAGGGCCTGGGCAATGTCCAGCGCTTCCTGCACGTCCAGGCCCAACTGCCTGGAGCAGACTTCCTGCAAGGTGCCCAGGTCGAACGGAAGCGGTGCCCCTTCGCGTACGCGCTGCGTCTCGACCGACAGCACCTGAGCCGTGCCGGCGGCGCGCATGCGCTCGGCGGCCTGCTGCGCCACGGGCTGCTGCAGGCAGCGGCCGGCATCGCCGGTGCAGCCTTCGGGCGGAACCCAGGTAGCGAGGAAGGATGGGCCGGTATGGGATAGCGTGACCTCGATGGCCCAGAACGGCACGGAGACAAAGCGTGCACTCTCGCGATCGCGGTCCACCACCAATTTGAGCGTCGGCGTCTGCACCCTCCCCACCGACAGCACGCCCGTGTAGCCGGCCTGCCGTCCCAGCAGCGTGAACAGTCGGCTCAGATTCATGCCGATCAGCCAGTCGGCGCGCGAGCGTGCCAGGGCCGAGTAGTACAGCGGCAGCGTCTCGCTCGACGGTTTGAGCGCACCCAGCGCCTTGCGGATCGAGGCGTCGTTGAGCGCGGAAAGCCACAGGCGCAGTACCGGCCCTCGGTAGCCACACAGGTCGAGGATCTCGCGGGCGATCATCTCGCCCTCGCGGTCGGCATCGGTGGCGATCACCAACTCGCGGGCCTGGCCGATGAGCTGCTGGACGACCTTGAATTGCGCCGCGGTCGCCGCCTTGGGCTCGACACGCCAGCACTCGGGAAGAATCGGAAGATGCTCGATGGCCCAGCGCTTGTACTGCTCGCCGTAGCCTTCGGGCGGAACCGCTTCGACCAGATGACCGATGCACCAGGTCACGACGACACCGGAACCGCTGTAGCAACCGGAGCCTCGCTGGCCGGCGCCCAGAACACGGGCGATGTCCTTGCCCTGGGAGGGCTTCTCGCACAGGAACACGCGCATGAAGCTTCCTTGAAAGTGTGCGGATCATCGGATGGTCACCAGCATGGCGACGCCGGCACTGACCAGCAGCAAGAAAGCCGGCGGGGATCGACACCGGTTTGGGAGGTCTGCGGAAGAATCACTGCCGCAGGAGACTCCACGGCTCACCGCGGTATCCGAGCCAGCAGCTTCGTGTCGGGGGGCGGCTGGAAGCCAGTGGAACTCAGTGGAGCTATACCCTGCGGATAGCTCGCCAGCACCATGGCTGGTGCATGGCGGGCGTCTGACGGTTGCTACAGCCGCGCGCCGCGGTGGCTTGGCCTGCGTGCTACTGGCCGCTGGTGGACTTGGCACCCAGCGTCACAGCCTCGATGCGGTACGGCAGGATGCCCACGCGCCGCGCCTCGACCTTGAAGGTGACGCGCTCGTTCTCGTCGGCATCCTCCCATTCGTCCTTGACCGTGCGGCCTTCGACCAACACCCGCATACCCTTCTGGTACAGCGTCTTCCAGTGCTCAGCCTCGCGGTGCCACAGCTCCACCGGCGCCCAGAAGCCGCCACGGTCCTCGTACTCGCCGTCCCGTTTCGGGATCGGGTTGTCGAAATATACGTTCAGGCGCAGCAACCGGCGCGGCTCTTCGTTGCCGTTGGGAAACTCGCGATAGTCTGGCGCAGAGCCGATATTGCCCTCGCCAACGAAATGCGTGCTCATGGTGATGACTCCTTGGAGGTGGTGTGGTTGGTGGTGGGGGTGGGTACGGGCGAGGAGGCGGCATGCTCATGGGCACGCCGCAGGTGAACTGCCTCGGCGTGAGCCATCCGGCTGGCACATTCCTGGGCGTGGCGGGCGATGCTGTGGGTCAGGCTGATTTGCATGTTCAGCGCGATGCGCTGCAGCTCCATCGCATGCAGGTCATTGATCAGCGATGCGGGCGTGGAAGGCTGGACCAGCAGTTCCTCCCACAGCGCCACACCCATGGACGATCGGTCGAGGTTGCGCCAGCGCAAGAAGGTCGTCCCTGCGCCAGTGGTCTGCTGGGCCAGCTGCACGTCGAGCAGGCTGAAGGGATAGGCCCGCGCCTGGGGCAGCACGCGCCGCTGTGCCAGGACGATCAACCCGTCGCGCAGCGCCAGACACTGGCTGGCCCAGGTCTCCAAACTCCCCTTACCTTTAAAAGGCTGTAAAAGGCCTTTTAGGTAGCCTGCGTGTTCCAGGCGCTGGAAGTCTGCGTGTTCCAGCGGCGCAAAGCGTGGAGCCGGGCCGGAAGTGGTCGGTGCCGTCATGCCGCGGCGTCCTCGTCCGGAGCATCTGCATCGGTTGCGCCATCGATGGACGTGGGTGCCGGATCGACAGCCACGGGATCCGCGGATGCGGCAAGCGCTGGTTCGACGCGTCCACCCCGGCGTGCGATCGGTGGCGCAAAGCCCGAGCGGCGCGTGCCGTCGAGCACCTCCTGCGGCAGCTCGCCGAATTTCTCCAGCGCCGCACGCGCCGCTGCGTTCTTCGAGGCGAAGTCGTCGCGCGTCGTGCCTGAGTAGCGATATTGCTGGGCCAGTGAGAACAGGCTGCGCAGCGCATGCGCGCCGTCGTTGAGCCAGCGCTCCAACGTGCTGCGGTCGATCAATGCCGTGTGGTGGGCCAGAATCAGCTTGCGGGCCAGATCGTCGTAGTCGGCCAGCAGGTAGACGGCGGCAAAGCCGAGCTGGGCATTGACGAAGAGCGGCAGCTTGACCGGCTGCACGTTCAGGTTCTCGCCCAGGCTGAGCGCCGGGGGCACGCCGGCCAATGCCTGATCCACCTGTTCGCGCAGCGCCTGCAGGCTGGCCTTGGTCTGGGCCAGCTTGTCCTCGATGCGCAGCATCCACCAGTCGCTGTAAGGATCATCCTGCTCGGCGCCCCGCTTCATCTTGTTCATCGCGCTGATGTAACCGTTCAGGCCGATGATGCCGGGACGGCCTTCGGCGACGGCGCGGCCGTGCCAGATGCGGGAGGCGTGGTGCGTGTGCAACGTCAGCGACATGGCGCTGCGCAGCGATCCCAGGTTGAGCTGCAATGGTTCGGTGGCCATGGAAACGACTCGTGGTGATGAAACGAGTCGCCAGCATCCGTGCCAGCCGGAAGGCTGTCAGTCGAGAAACCGCTATCGCCGTTCGCCAGGTTTTTTCGACGCGGATGGCTGTGTGTGCCGGCTATCCCCTGGGGATAGCTCGGCGGGAATGTTCGCAGCTCGCGGTGAGGTAAGGTTGCGTTGCGAGGCTATGCCTCGCGAGGTCGGTACCTGGCGGCTCACTGCCCATCCACCTCGCGGTAGCGAAGATCGAACAAGCGGCACTCATGCACCACCTGCCGCCAACTGCTGCAGCCGTATTTGGCGGGAAGCTGCTCTGGATTCCGATCCGCGATCCAGCGGCCAGCGACGGCGATTGGCGTCCATCCTTCGACGGCCAACTGCGCAGCTGCCTCTCGCAACGCCCGAACGATACCGGCCGCCGGCCAATCCACCGTGCCGTCCGGTGCAATGCCATTGACCACTAGGGAAGGTCTGATCAGGCCGCGATTTTGAGATGGGCGCGGTTGTTGGGCTGCAATCGAGGCTTGATTTCGGCGTTGAGGCGGCCCCGCTGAGGGTTTGCGGCGCCCTTTGGCGCCCTGCGGGCGCACCTATGCCCGCAGGCCATCCAGTAGTGGGCGCCTGACGGTGAACAGGTTGGCCAGGGCAGCGGCCACGAACAGGCGATTGCCGTTCTTGGCCAGCCCTCGGTAGCGCACCTTCGCAAAGCCAAAGATGCGCTTGATCACGCCGATGACGTGTTCGACCCGGGCACGCACCTTGGAGCGGCGGCGGTTGATCTCGCGCTGCATCGGGCTGAGGTACTTGTAGGCGCGGCCTCGGTGCTGCGTGAAGTCCTGCGCCCAGGGCGCGTGCTGCGCAATCACCTGGCCCTGGCCCGCGTAGGCCGCGTCGCCCCACACGGCCGTTTCCTTGCCATGCAAAAGCTGCGGCAGCACCTTGCCGTCGTGCACGTTGCCCGAGGTGGCCACCACCCGGTGAATGAGCTTGTGGCGCGCATCCACGGCCACGTGGGCCTTCATGCCGAAGTACCACTGGTTGCCCTTCTTGGACTGCTTCATCTCGGGGTCGCGCGCGCCCGAGGCGTTCCTGGTGGAACTGGGCGCGGCAATGAGCGTGGCATCCACGATGGTGCCGGTGCTCAGCCGAAAGCCCTGCGCCTGCAGATGGACGCCCACTTCCTCGAAGATCCGGCGGCCCAACTCGTGGTGCTCCAGGAGATGGCGAAACTTGCACACCGTGGTCTCATCGGGCACACGCTCGTGGCCCAGGTCGATGCCCACGAACTCGCGCATGGAAGTGGACTCGTACAGCGCCTCCTCCACGGCCGGATCGCTCAGGTTGAACCAGTGCTGCAGGAAGTGGATGCGCAGCATGCGCTCCAGGCCCACCGGGTGGCGACCGCGCCCGGCCTTGGGGTAGTGCGGCTCGATCAAGGCGCACAACTGCGCCCAAGGCACCACCCGATCCATCTCGGCCAGAAAGGCCGCACGCTTGGTGGTCTTGCTGTACCGATCGAAACCGCCGCGAGCCAAACTGATCTGCTTCATCTGCCGCCTCCTGCGTTGCCTGCGACGACAACGCAGCAACTCAGCAGACGGTGGACTTGATCAGAGTCTCCCTAGGTCATGAAACACATCCGATTGGACGAACTCCGCTGCCAGGCGTCGCGCCTGGTCCATGTGCTCGGCCCAGCCACGCAGTTGCTCGAAGTGCTGGTCGATGCGCGCGTAGGCGGTCGTGAGCGCATCCTGTGCGACAAGGCATCCGGCCGCCGTCCAGAGCTCGTGGCGGTCGATGAAGTGATGCACCAGGGTGTTGCGCATGGACACCAGTTCCTTGAGGTCAGCCTGCGTCTTGGCATAGTCCTCCGCGGACAGGCGCAATTGCATGCGCGTGCGAAAAGAAATCATGTCAGTGGACAGGTCGGCGTCCTGCTCGACGGCCTCCTCGCCATCGGTCACGACATACGACCCGAACAGCTGGCCCACCAGCGTGCCCAGGGTCTTGGTCGCCGCGCCCTCGATCCGTGCCGCGCGGATGGCCTCCAGCGAATGCGCCGGCCCGGAGATGTCGTGGTGTGCCACGATGGCCTTCATCAGGCGCTCGTACTGTTGAAGGCGCAGCAGGCAACGGCCCAACAGGCGCTGGACCTCCCGCTGCAATGGCTGCAGCGTGTCGTCGGTGGATGGTGTGGT
Organism: Variovorax sp. LARHSF232; assembly: GCF_052871435.1. NCBI lineage: Bacteria > Pseudomonadati > Pseudomonadota > Betaproteobacteria > Burkholderiales > Comamonadaceae > Variovorax > Variovorax sp. LARHSF232. The sequence goes on from NZ_JBIXJS010000001.1 coordinate 1,075,268, forward strand.
CATCTCGGTCATCGGCCGGGCTTGGTGCCCTCAGCTTCTTCTTGTTCACGGGTGACAGTGTCGCCTATGGGGCGACGGGGGATCGATCGCGACGGAAGGACATCTGTTCCAGCTATCCCCTGGGGATAGCCCACCTACGAGCCGCCGCGCATGGAGGCGCGGATTTGAGCCAGGTGGACTCGCGCCGCCTCGCGCGCAGGACTGTGGCTGCTCGATGCAGCAGGCGGTGATGGTGGCGGACGGGCTGCGACACCAGATTGAGGCAGTGGATCCTTGCCTTCGCTGGCCCACGCGTTGAACTCTCCGCGGATCGCCTTCTGGATGATGCCGAACAGGTAGCCGGCCGGATTGCGCACCGTGCTGCCGCTGCACCGGGCAGCCCACTCGTCAAGCACCGGCTGCCGCTGGCCTTCCTCCACCTGCTGCAAGGCGATCATCGCCCCGACTTGCTGCTCCTCTTTGAGGCGCAGAAACCGATCCGGCAAACGCAGGTTCTGCAAAGCCTTCGCGCGCGGTACTGTACGTACTTCATCAATACGCTCCATACGTACTGTACGGTCCCTCTTCGGATTCCGAAGAGTGCCGTCCGGCGCGGGGTTCAACCCTGCTTCGGATTCCGAAGGCGGGTGTTTTGAATTCCGAAGAAGGGTTTGCAGGCCTTCTTCGGCATCGTGATCGGCCCCCTCCTGTGGATAATTCTCCGCCCAACCATTCCGGGCCATTCGCTGCGTCAGCACCTGCAGTCGAGTGGGCAGCGTGCGGCCGCCCAGCATGGGGTCTTCGGAGATTTCCTTGAGCGTGTGCAGGCCGACGATCTGCACGGCCTTGGCGGCATGGGTCAGTGCCTGGCTCACCAAGCCCAGGTAGTCGGGGTCGAGCTGCATGGCCTCGAACGGAGTCAGCGGCTCGTCGTGCAGCACGTAGAGGTTGCCCAGGATGCGACCGGTCTTTGGGTCGCGCCGGCGCCGCACCAGGCTGAGCCAGCGGATCAGCCGCAGCAGCGTCAGGGCGCGAGCCACGGTTTCGTGGGAGGCTTGCCCAGCGCAGGGCATTGAGGCCAGGTAGGGGCGCAACTGGTCGTAGGTCGGGAAGGCCGTCACGCCGTCTGCATTTAGCTGCAGGCGAAACACCTGCCAGGCGTTGCGCTCCAGCGGCGTCAGGCGCCGGTCGAGGAACAGCGCGCGCGGCACGCTTTCGTGGCGATTGCCGCTGTAGAGAAATCCATCGCCGACCGGTGTCTGTTCCGGTTCCACTGACCGGGCCGGTATCAGCTCACGCAGCGCCCCATCGAACAGCGCCGACAACGCAACAAGACCACCGCGCTTTGGAGCGCTGCCCGTTGCCATGGCCTACACCAATCCCTGGTCGATCCAGTTCCGTATGGCGGCCCAGACCACGGACATGGGCAGGGTCAGGGCTTCGGCCAGATCCATGGCCAGGGACAGCATGGCGGTGTCATCATCCAGCGCCATCCGGCGCTCGCCGATCGCGGCCTTCCAGTGTTTCCACAAGGCCGCGTCCTCGGCCTCGTCCAGCACCGGGTGCCGACCCTTGCGCTTGGGCAAGCCCAGGATGTCGCGGCGCAGGGCAACCTCCTGGTGCGTGAGGCCATGGAAGCGGCTGACCATCTCCGTGCTCGCGCCCAGGCGCAGCATGCGGTCCACGGTCGCAATCTCCTGCTCTACGTCCTGCATCTGGCTGAGCAGGCGCTTCAGGACATCCTGGTTGACCAATACCGTGCACCAGGACACCGAGGCGTTGACCAGCACGCTGACCAGCGCCGGCTGCTTCAGAGCATCCAGTTCCTTGTCGCCGAATCCCATGGCCTTGCAGCGGCGCAACTGCCCGTTGCGCAGATCGTGCAGGGCCTGGGCGATGACGGCCTGGTTGAGGGGGTGTGGTGTAGACATGGCGGCTTCCGTCCTCAAGAACCCTCACCGCTGTTGCTGGTGGACATACCCGTCTCCAGATCCAGCAGCCGGCGCGCCAGCCGCAGCAGCCGGAATAACTTCACGAAGCCGGCATCGCTCAGCCTTTGCCCGGACGGTCCACCGCCACGAAGCAAGGACGCCAGTTCACTTACCAAGGCTGCGCGGTCTGTCCCGGTGAGGGCTTCAGGTGAATCGCTGAGCGCATGCAAAAGGCAAAGCACCGCACCTCCAAAGGGCAGAAGATTGTGTGCAGCTCCTGGCGCCGAGCAAACGAAGCCGATACCGCGACCGCTGGCTTCAACGTACTTGGCCACAGCCCCTTCCTCGGCAATTTCGCGAGCGAACTGCGCGATGTGGACGCGCAGCCGATCCGGCGCATCCAGGCCCGGCTCGATGAACCAGACATCGGAGATGGGGAACAGTCCACCGACCTGCACAGGGATCGCGTGCAGCACGTTGGCCTCGAAGTCGGGCAATGCATCGCCCATCTGGTCGGCCACTATGCGCTGGATCGATTGCAGACGCGCCGTGGTCGCGGCCGGAGAAACGATGTGAGCCTGCAGCCGGCCGCCATCATCCTCGTCGCGATCCGCAGTAGGTGGCGCCGCAGTTGCCTCCATGTCTTCACCGCTTTGCGGTGGTGGAACAGCAGCGGCCGGTGTCGCGGGTGTTGAGGCAGAAGTGGGCGCAGGCGCAATCGGCGACAGAACCTGCGCGGGCGATTCAGGAATGGATGGATGCCGCGATGCCGCCGCGGAGTCGCCCGGGCGCGATGGCGCGGGATTGCTGGCCAGTATCCGCTGGCGGGTTTCGCTGTCGTCGATTTCCAGGCTCAGCGTGTCGTAGTCCACCTCCAACAAGGCGGCCATCTGGCCCACCAGCTCATCCTGCACCCGCTGGATGGAAAACCCGTCCAGCGGTGCGTCGTACTGCGTCAGCACGTCCTGGAACAACGCGGCGAAGTCGATGGCGAGGGTTCGGCCCAACGCACGCCGATCCCAGGTGCGTTCGCAAGCCTTGCGCAACACCGCCAGTCGCTCGACCTGATGGCGGCCCAGGCCGCCGTACAACACGGTGGGTATCGCTGGCAGCAGGTAACGCACGGCATCCTGCATGCGGCTGATGTGCGACTGCTGTACGGGATAGCCGTCGGTGGTCAGGCGACGCGCGAGTTCGGACTGCGACAACGGCTGGCCGCCGTTTTCCTGCTCGTAGAGGTCACGGGCTCTCTCGATGCCCAAGGCGCGCTCGATGAACGTGAGCCCGCCACGCAATTCGTTCTCGGCCAGGTGGCCTGTGAGTGCCACGATTTCGCCGCGCTGCGGCCAAGGGCGAAACAGGCAGGTGATGCGGAAGAATCGCTCCTCCTTCGTCTCGCTCCACAGCTCGTGCAGAATCGCCAAGCGCGTATTGCCGCCATTGCGGATGATGTAGTGGGCCTCCCCCGGCCGGCGCGTGATCGCGGGCGGCGCATCCAGACCGCGCTCGCGGATCGAGGCCTTGATGTCCTCATAGGCCGGATTGCGCGCCACGCGCGGATCGTGGTCATAAGGGCGTAACTGGTCCAGTGTGACCGAGATGGGGGTGTCGACGATGGGGTCGCTCAGGGTGATGGCCGAAGGGCCGTTGCGCTCGAAGCCGGAAGCCATCAGCTTGGCGGCCATGTCCTGCGGGGTCAGTTCAGCCATGATCGCCCTCCCCCTGTCCCACGCGGATTTGACGATCGGCACGGCGAAGCTGGGCGAGGGCGTTGAGGCTGGCGCGATGGTCGCTTGCCGTTGAGCCGGTGTAGATCGAGGCGTAGCCGGGCTTGGTGAAGCGCAGATAGCCATTGCGCGTGCGCATCACGCGCCAGCCTTCCGCCAGGGCGAACTCGATCAACTCGTGCAACCGTTTGTGCCCGCGCGCCAGGTCATGCACGTTCGCCATGGCCTCCGCTCCCCATGGTGCGCGTTGCATCGGCCCGGCCGGTGACGCGTGCAAACTGCGCCCGCCACTGCGGGAACAATTCGCAGGCTAGCGCCCGCATCGTCTCCAGCGCCGCGGGGGTGGATCGCCCCGCAGGTCGCCGATACTCCACACGATGTACTGGCAGGCCCCGCGTGGCGGCACGCGGATAGGCCTCGATCGCCGGCATGCCGGTATCCAGCACGCGCACGTCGGTCCGGTCCTGGAACATCTGCCGCAGGGTCTGCTGGATCAGCCGTGCGTTGGCAGACACCGGATGCACTCGATTGATCAGCAGGTGCAGCGGCGGCGGTTCGATGCCCAGGTGCCTATACGCGCCGATGTCCTCAATCAGTTGCAGCGTCCCGCGATGCAATTCCCTGGCCGCCAGGATTTCCGGCGTGACCGGCGAAAGCGCCATGTCTGAGGCCAGTACCGCCATCTCCAGCAGCACGCTGCGCGCGCCCTGGGTGTCGATCAGCATCAGGTCGTAGAACGGTGCCAATAGCGGAAGTAGATGCCGCAGCCGCAGTCGCCCGTCAGGGGCGTGCAGCAGCAATATGTTCAGTTCGCCTCGATCGTCATTCGACAGCACCAGGTCCAAGTCCGCAATCGCTGTGTGCGACACCAGCTGTTCGATGCGGCGCTCGTTGAAGGCCAGCAGTTCATAGATGCCAGCGGGCGCTTGTCGGTCAAGCGTGAAATAGCTCGACAGCGTGGGCTGCACGTCCAGGTCCAGCAGCAACACGCGCAATCCGGCATCGGCGGCAAAGCCGCCCAGGTTGGCGGCCGTGGTGGTCTTGCCCACGCCGCCCTTGGTCGAGATGATGGATACCACCTGCATGGCGCTTCTCCGTTGGGTTGGAAGAAGCCCGTCAGGCCCGTTCCTTGCGGCGATCGGTGATCCACTGCTCGATCTCGACGGAATCCCAGCCGACTGCGCGCACGCCCAGGCGCATGGCCCTGGGAAACTTGCCGTCCTTCATCAGGTTGTAGATGTGCGCGCGCTTGAATCCGGTCTTGGCTTCAACCTCGGCGCGGCGCAGGATGCGATGTTCGGCCGGCACTGCCGGGATGAAGGTCTGCGAAGACATGCTGGGCACTCCTTGACCCAAAGGGTCGCTGTGTGGAAGTGCCGTTGATTCAATCGCCTGCGATCTCCAATGTCACTGCAATGGCAGAGCGTCCGGCTGCAATTGCAGCTGCGATGGGGTCATCACGAAGAAATGTGTCGCCTGGCGGCTGACAGTTTGGTCCACAGGGTGCGCTCGCTGATACCTGGCCTCTCGCCGTAGTGCGCGACCAAAGCGCTGATGACGGATTCGAGGTTCTCGAATGACGAGTACGAAACACCGTTGGGTGACTGGCCCAGCAGCAATGTCAGTAGCCCGCCGACGATGTTGAGGTAGGTGGTTTCGCTGCGGGGGCCCGCAGGTCCATCGCGTTTCTCCTGCGCGCGCCGGGCCTGGCTCTCTTGCGAGAGTGTCTCAAATTGCGCGTAGAGCGCATCCCAGGCCTGGATACGATCAGCCAGTTGCAGCTTCAATGCCTCCCTGTCCATGATGAGCACCTGCACGGCATCCACGCTGATGGCTGGATGCAGGTGCCGCTCGAAGGCATCGAACAGGAAGGATGGCCGCTGGTCGGGATAAAAGCGGAGCATCCACGCCTTCAGATCAACGTGGCGGATGGTAAGGCTCGGGTCTTCCAGCAGCCCGGGATCATTGCTGGTGATGCCGTCCTTGCCGAAGGGCAGTTCGAAGTGCACCAGCGCATCGAAGATCCGATCGGAGCACAGCCCCAGTTGGGGCCAGCGGTCGACATCCTCTGGCAGCTTGTTGCGCCCCTTCGCGAGGGACAGAATGTCCTGCTCGAATCGCCACAGGCCTGCCCAGGCGATGGCGGCCTCCAGCACATGATAGAAAACCCTGGCCCGAGAATCAGGCGAGCGTGAGTCGTACATGCACGGCCTCCTTCGGCAGTATCACGATCTCATGATCCCCACTGCGCTCGAACGCGCCACTACCGAACTCGACGTAAGGAGGATGCACGGGGGTGAGGCCTTTGGGCTTCACGAGAGATCCACCAAGAAATACAGATCGAGTCACCAAGATATACCATCTTGGAACTAGAGAAAACAAAATTTGGTAACCCAACGCAGGTGTGGATCAACGGATGCTTCGGGCCCAAAAACGGGGGCCACGGTGCGTCGCTCTCCAGGGCATCATGCGGGCGCTCCGCTTCGGTCCGAGCGGCAGTCAAGTGCCGTCGATGCCATACGGATTCATGCCTCATTCGACCCGCACGATGACCACCATCATCGCCCACGCGTCCACAAGCGCGCGCTACCGCAATAGACAGATGCTCTTGCATGGCCACCTTGCTCTGAAGTGGCCCATGACCGGCATCAGTTAGTAGTTAGGCACGATGGATGCAGTCGGTGATGCGTTGGGATCCGGCAGATCGCGATTTCGGAGCAGCGTAAATCCCAACTTGGGAAACTGTTCCCTCAGGGATTCGCTCAGTCGATGCAGGTTCTGGTACATCCGCGGCTGATTGCGCATACGGCGAGTGACCACGTACCAGTTCTTGCCGTGCATCGACGCCACGATGTAGTAACCCTCGGGCGTCTCCATGATCGTGAAGCTTGTCAGAAAACCCTGTTGATCGCCGATCTTCAGGTCGTTCTCCGTGAGGCTGTTGGCAGGAGTGCAAGCAGGAAGTGCGCGCAGTATCTTCATTGGCTTTGGCCGTCCAGGGTTGCCCGCGTGCGCAAAGAAATCCTGTGCAGCTGATTGACGTTGATCGGCATGGTGCCATCAACTAAACCGTAGAAGCTCTTCATTATGGGCCTCCATGTGCCCTGGACCAAGATGATCGAAATGATGAAGCAGCGCGTCCGCGCTCAAACCGCGTCTCTCGCTTGCGCGTGCGCGCCTTCACGATTAGCACCTTAGTCCTATCAAGTTTTGGGGAATGTTTTTTGGGCGTTGCGTCGGTAACGTTCATCCACCAAGCAGGCTTCTCGCGTCATCGGGGCGGTCAACTGTCATGTCAGCGATGTACTTCAACGTCCTGGACTTCACGGATTCAGGACGGATGCGGTTCGAACGGTTCTATTTGCAGCACGCCACGCCAGAGCGTCGGGGAGAACTTGATCAAGCCATGGATGAGTGCCTGAGCCGGCTGGAAGACATGGTCAACGCCGGCGGCGTACTTGCCTGGCAACTGCCAGCCCACTACGCGCACAGCGGAAGCCAGACCGCATCGTTTTTTCCTTCGGAGGTTGATCTGGTGATTGAAGGAGGGGCTGAAATACCCAATGCGTTGGCGGGTTGGGCCCGGCCGAAACCAATCAGCACGACGAAGTGAGCTGTCGTGTCCTTCAACCGACGACCAAAGCTTCTATGATCGCGACGAACCACAGCCTTGCCGAGGATATTCAGATTGAGATCGATATCCCCGCTCGAATCCAGACCTTTGCCAGGCTCCTCTCGCCTGCCTACTACGGCACTCTCCAGGAACAGATTGTCGAACAATGCGCAAAGCTCGACCCTTCCAAACGTCCAGCTTTCGAGGCGAGGTCGTGGGAGACGATCTTTGGTGTATTGAGGAGGTACCGCGATAAACCAGAGAGCACACGACTTCAGGTCGCCCAGCAGTGCGTCTGCAACGTCCGGTCGCTACTGGACGGCCAGCTGAGCTGTTACGCAGGGACGTCCTGTGACCGACCAATTCAGCGATGAGCATCCTTTCTCACGCCTGCAGGTGGAGGATGCGGCGCACGCAGTTGCGAATGAAGCCAATGCCCGAGGACTGCTCATCCGAGTAACGACCGGGTATCGCTCGCTCGCACTGCGCCAGTTCCTGGCGAACCAGCTTGCCTACGTCTGTGCGGTCCCACTGATATTCGGAGTGGCCTTTTGGGAGCGGCCCATCGATCGCGACTTGCTCTGGATCTGGCTGGCCATCGCGGTCGGAAGCTGGCTGGTGCGGCTTGCCGTGTACTACCGCTTGTTCAACGCACCGCCATCTCAGGTGGCCACATCCCTTTCGCTTCGTCTCATCCCTCTCGGGATGATCTCGATGTCCACGGTCTTCTGGATGTGGTCCATCACGATCTTGATCGGTCCGGTGTTCACTGGTACTGCCGCCGCTCTTCTGTTGGGGCTGATCGCACTGAGCGTGGCCATGATCGGCATGTGGCCGACCACGCCAGGGGCCGCAGCGTCACAGATCATTTTGGTGTGGGCGACGGTGACCTTCAGGGTTATCTCGGAAGGCTTGGCACCATGGCCGCTGATGCTCGCCGCGCTCGGCATGATGGCCGTCACGCTCTGGGCTGTTGTCTACGTCTCGGTCAGTCAGGTCAAGCCGCATTTGGAGCGCTCCGACCGAATCGACCTGTTGGTCGCCGAGTTGCGTGATGCGAATGCGCAGTTGGAGACGCTCAAGAACGAGTTGTGGAATCAGCTCTCGAAACGCTCAGCCTTCTTTGCCGGCGCCTCTCATGATTTCCGACAGCGAATCCATGCCTTCACGCTGCTCGCGGCCTCCGCGGCCAGGGACCTTGGCGGGCATCCGTCGTCGCAGGTTCCGCTGCAGCGGCTAATACAGCAGTTGAATGACATGGAGACCTACGTCACGCATGTCCTCGACTTCGCGCGCATGGAGGCGGTGGACACGGCTCCGCAGCTGTCTGAACTTCCGTTGCACCGCATCTTCCAGCGGCTCGATGTACAGTTTTCTCCGGTTGCCGAAGTGCAAGGCGTGAGCCTCAAACTGATTGCAACCGACGCGGTGCTGCGCACGGATGGAGCGATGCTGCAGCGTATCCTTGAGAATCTTGTCTCCAACGCCATGAAGTTCACGCGCAAGCGCGTGCTCGTGGCCGCGCGTCGGCGCGCGGGTGGCCTCGTCATCGAGGTCTGGGACCAAGGGCCAGGCCTCGATGTTGAACAGCGCGATCGCATCTTCGAGGCCTTCTATCAGAACGATCCCCGGCCGGCTCGCCAACGTGGTGTCGGACTTGGACTGGCCATCGTTCGCCGTTTCACTGACAGCATGGGCTATCGAGTCACCGTCGATTCGCAGCCAGGGCGAGGCTCTGTGTTTCGCCTGATCGTGCCGGCATCTGCAATGGTCTCTTCCCTCAACAAACGTGAAGGAGAACAATGAACTGGACGGACGGAACGTTGAAGGCCTCTTTCGAGGCCTCGCGCGACAAACCTTGGACCGATGGCTTCGCCACGGTTCATCCCGACAACCTGGACAGCGGTCCTCTCCATGTCGAGGGCGAGCTTCCCGAGGAACTGCGAGGCACGTTCTTTCGCAATGGGCCGGGCCGGCATGAGCTCGGCCAGGCGCGTTACAGCCACAAGTGGGATGGCGACGGCATGGTGCAAGCCTTCCGCTTCACCGACGAGGGTGTGCGCCATGAGGGGCGCTTTGTGCGAACCGCCAAGTACCTCCGCGAGTCGGAGGCCGGGCACCCTCTGGTCAGCGCGTTTGGATCGGCATTGGGCGACCAAGGCGCGCTGGATACGGACATCGATGAGATGAACGTGGCCAACATCAGCGTGTGCCTCCACGGCGGCGAACTGCTGGCGTTGTGGGAAGCCGGCTCGGCCTATCAGCTCGATCCGTATGACCTTCGCACAATCGGCCTCAAGGATTGGAAGAGCAGCGAGCCCATTCGCCCGTTCTCGGCCCACCCGAAGATCGAAAACGATGGCGGCCTCTGGAATTTCGGCGCCGATCCCATCGCAGGTGAGCTGAGCGTTTTCCACATCAATCAGGCTGGCGATGTGGACGTGTGCCGGCGGCTGAAGATCGAGCAGCTTCCACCCATTCACGATTTCGCGGTGACGGCGCGCCACCTGGTCTTCATCCTGTCGCCCTTGGTGTTCTCGGTAGATCGTCTGCGCGATGGAGTTCCATTCGCCAGGTCGAGTTCATGGGAGCCCGAGCACGGCACGCGCGCCCTCGTCTTGAGCAAGGAAGATTTCGCGCACCGCTGGTATCGGCTGCCACCGTTGGCCTTGTTTCACATCGGCAATGCGTGGGAAGACGAGCGGGGCACGATCCGCCTCGACTTCATGGGCGCCGATGACCCGCGCTCCATGATGTCGGCCTGGTCGGTCATGACGGGTCAATACAGGCACGCCCGCGGGTCGGTACTGCGGCTACTCACGCTGCCGCCGGCAGGAGACGCCTTGATGACCACGCCCGAGGGGCTTGGAGAAGGTGAGTTTCCTGTCGTCGACCCGCTGAGCATCGGCCGTCGCTATCGTCACGTGCTCTACGTCGGGCGCAGTGCGAACCGCCCCGCGAATCTGCCTGGCTGGGATCAACTCGTCGCCTTCGATGTGGAGTCAGGGCGCACGAGTGAGTACAACTTTGGCGACCGGTGGTTCATCGAGGAGCACGTGTTCGCAAGAACGTCCGACGCGGGCCCGGCCGCCTGGATCGTCGGTACCGGCTTGGACATGGCGCGGCGCCAGACGGCCTTGCTCGTCTTTTCGGCGTCAAGGGTGAGCGCGGGGCCGGTCGCGGTCGCCTATCTGCCTCGCGCCTTACCATTCGGGTTGCACGGAACTTTTGTGCCAGCATCCGCGAGAACTTCAAATCGATAGAGCGGATTTCTCGTCCCATCGCGGCCAGTGACAGAATGACCTGCATCATGTCGCTGAACATCATGATCGTGGAGGATCAACCCTACGTCGCCGAAGCGACGAAGTTGCTACTTGGCGGAGATCCCTCCATAGGCACGATCGAGACGTTCACAACGGCTGATGAAGCAAAGGAGGCCATCGCACAGGACAGGGCAAGGTGGGGACTTATCCTTCTTGATCTCATCGTTCCCGGCGCCGTGGGAATGTCGCTGGCGGCGCACATTCGTGATTGTGGCCTGGCCTCCATTACGTGCATTCTCACTGGCACATACAAGGAGGAGTACGTCGCCGCAGCGCGGCGTGATGGCTTCCGAGGCTACATCCTCAAGGCTGCGACGACGCAAGCAGTGATCGAAGGCCTCCGTGCGATTCTGTCCGGACAACGGGTGTTTCCGCCCAAGGAGGCGACGTCCGACGCCGTCGAGACGGTGATGCTCACACCTCGACAGCAGGCCGTTATGGCGATGGTCGGCAAGGGGCTCACGTCGAAGGAAATTGCCAAAGCGTTGAACCTTACGCCAGGCACGGTCGACAACCACATTCAAGCATCGATTTTTGCTCTGGGCGCGAAGAATCGCGCTGAAGCGGCAATGAAAGCGCTGGCACTAGCGCTCATCACGCTCGACTGAAGCCTGCGGCACTGGGCTTGAATCGATGTCATTCTTGCTGTTGTTGCAACCGAAGGAAGTCCTGATTGTTGGCGCCGACCAAAAACTGAGCCATGGGGGGTCAATTTTCGGCCGGCGCCGACACACGAGCGTTGCTCGGTGTTCCGGAATCGGCAAAAAGGCAATGTCGATCGGGAGGTCAGCCGCAAATCCTCCGTCAACGCTCCTGGCTTCCTCCGCAGTAAGGTTACGCAGGTTGCCAGATTTGCTGGCGGCGAGTTCGCGACAGTCGGACACTGAACCGTCAGGGTCGCTTGGTGCACCCGACGGATGTAGGGAAGATGTGTCGCCGTGTCGCCCACCACGTCGCGACTTCCACCCTGTTGCGGCAACCCAGTTTTCGTGCGGCGTGCTGCACGTATTCGCGCACCGTGTAAGGACTGATCCCCAGGGCACGGGCGATCTGCTTGTACGTCTCACCCTTGGTCACGTGCTGCACCACGGCCTGTTCCCGCGCCGTCAACGTTGATCGCACCTCGCTAGACACCGACCGACGTGGAGCGTGCGCACCTATCTCACCTATCTCGACCGTGTTGACCGTGTTCTCTGGATCGCTACCGTTCGTGCTGCACATGGAAGCCACCTTGCAGGTTAAGTTGAGAGGCGATCCGCAGCGTTCGACGGCAAGCGTCGCAAAGTGAACACGCAAAAGAAAAAGCCCCCCGACGCACGCCGCGAGGGCGTGAATCGGGGGCTTTCATAGCCGACCGTTTTGAGCGGCAATCACTGCCGCCGACATGCCGCGATTGGAAAAATTGCAGCACACAGGGCGTCAATTTAGTTCAGGCCCGACTGGGTTTCAAGGCGGAACTTGTTAACGCCGCCTTTAGACCTGCCCTCAGCGCAGCTTGGAGCTTGCCTCGCGCACGCACTCGGTAAAGATCTTGGCGGCTGGCGTCAGGGCCTGCGAATCCCGTATCAGCAGCGACAGACTAATGTGCGCAAGTGGTCCGGGAACGGGCAGTCTGGTCAGGCCACTCAACATGTCCTGCTTGCGCATGGGGTTACCGGACATCAACGCGACGGCATCTGTCTGGTGCAGCAAAGTGATCGCTAGCAACGCCGATCGGCAGTAGATCACATCTGTTGGTGGCGGCTTGCGCCGCGCCGCAAACAGGCGTTGCAGCAGCATTCGCCCATAGTCCGGCACCAGCCAAGTGCTTTGCTGCAACTGTGCGAGCGATCGCGCTTTGGCGTGGGGATGGCCCGTTCGGGCCATGACCCACAATGGCATTTCGAGCAGCGTCTCGCGCACCAGGCCACCATCAGCTGCCTCAAGGGGATCGCTGAGCTCCGTGGGCTCGCTGAAAACGCCGAAATCGTAATCGCCGTTTCGCCACCGCGTATCGGTATCCGGCTGGGCTTGCTCGTGCAGTTCAAGGGTCACGCCAGGCCGCCGAGCGCGAAAAATCTTCAAGGCATCTGGCAACAGCATCGCCGCCCCCCAGCTGAACGCGATGCGAAGACTCCCGCCCGTCCCATCGCGCATCTGGACGATTTCATCTTGCGTGCGCCGGACCTCATTGAACAGTCGCCTCGTCCTGTGAAGAAGACGCACGCCAATGTCCGTCAGCTCAGCGCCGTGAACGCTGCGAACCAGGAGTTGTGCGTCTACCGCCTTCTCCAATTCACGTATGGCGTGTGTGACCGCCGGCTGTGTCAGATGAAGCTGGCGTGATGCCGCGCGAATCCCGCCTGACTCGGCGACTGCGCGAAAGATCTCCAGCTGGCGAAGATTCAGGTGCATGGGTGAGTGGCTCATGGGATTGACGAAGTCGGCATGTCCGGTCTGGCGCGGTTCGGGAGGGCGATTAGTTTTGTTTATCAGTTGGAAGTATTTTCTGTCTTTGATTTATATCCTCATGTTCGTACAGTCATGTGATGCGCAGTGCCGTTGAGCGCCGCATCGACGTCAACTTCCCCGCATTGGAGTACCCCATGACACCCGCAACTTCCTGGCGCATGCGCGCTGTCCGAAGCGCTCGCATCGCGCTACTGGCCGTGGGCGTCGCCGCTTCCCTGGGCGCTGCGGCCCAAACGGGCAAGCCCGTGCGCATCCTGGTGGGCTTTCCCGCCGGTGGCAGCGCCGACGCCTTGGCCCGCAGCCTGGCAGAGGTCATGGGGAAAAACCTGGGGCAGGCCTTCGTTGTAGACAACCGCCCAGGCGCTGGCGGCCTGATTGCAGCGCAAGCGCTGAAATCCGCCGAGCCTGACGGCAATACCTTGCTGTTGACCAACGACCATACCGTGGCCATCTTGCCGCATACGCTGAAGAATCCCGGGTTCGACGTCGCAAAGGACTTCGCGCCGGTCGCCCTGGTCAGTCAGAAGGGCTCCATTGCCTTGGCCGCGCATGCCAGTACCAAGATCACCCGGTTGTCAGAGATCCCTGCATGGGTGCGCCAGAACCCAGGCCAGGCCAACTTCGGAGTTCCCGCGCCGGGTAGTATCCCCGCGTTTGCTGTGGGCTTGCTTGGCAAGGCGCTCAACATTGACGCGTCGGCGGCCCCCTATCGCGGTGGGGCGCCGATGGTGGCCGACCTCACGGCAGGGCACGTGCCTTTCGGCGTGACCTCGGCTTCCGACCTCCTGCCCCACCACAACAGCCAGGTGAGGATCCTCGCCGTTTCAGGCACCGAGCGGCACCCCGAACTGCCGGACGTGCCGACCTTTGCCGAACTATCCATCAAGGGCCTGGATGTCTATAACGCGGTTGGCGTGTACGCCCCGGCCAAGACCCCTGCGGCAGTGATCACCCGCTACACCGAAGCCGTGCGCACCGCAATGGCAGCCGAGCAGGTAAAGGCGCGCTTTCGGGTGCTGGGCACTGCGCCGGGTTACGGCGACGCTGCCGCACTGACGCAAACCATGCAGCGCATCAGCGATGCCATGGGTCCCGTCATCCGTCAATCCGGATTCCAGCCGCAGTAGTTACCAAACACACCATCATGCAAACTACTCTGGAAACCGCGGCGAATGGTGCCGTCTTGCGCGATTGCTTCTCGAGCTCCTATTCCGAAGCACGCGACAAATTCATTGAGGCCGCCGGGCACGCGGGTGCGCAACTGGAGCACCATGTTCTTGAGGGACAGGTAGGGGCCCAGGGCGAAGTTCTGGCCATGGATGTAGCGCTTCTTGGCCGGGCCGGCGCGAGCTCGTTGCTGGTGCTGAGCTCCGGCGTACACGGCGTCGAGGGATTCTGCGGTTCGGGTTGCCAGCTTGCGTTGCTGCGCGACAGCGGACTGCTCGAGCAAGCCGAAGAGCACGGCGTTGCCCTGATGTTGATCCATGCGGTCAACCCATATGGGTTCTCGCATCTGCGCCGTACCAACGAATGCAACGTCGATCTGAATCGCAACTTCATCGACTTCGAGCAGCCCACCCGCAACCCGGCATATCGCCTGCTGCACGATCTATTGCTGCCCGAGGAGTGGCCGCCGACGCAGCAGACGATCCAGGCCCTGGAGGACTACATTGCCGAGAAAGGCTTTCCCGCGTATCGCGAGGCGGTCACCACGGGACAATCCGAGTTTTCCGACGGCATGTTCTATTCAGGCGAATCGCCCACCTGGAGCAACCGCACCCTGCGTCGGGTGATGAGGGCTCATGGTGCCAACCGCCGGCGCGTCGCGTGGATCGACGTGCACACCGGATTGGGGCCGCGTGGTCATGGCGAGAAGATCCACGCGGGTCTACCCGGTACGCCTGACAATCTGCGCCTGACCCGGGCCGTCTGGGGAGCGGATGTGGTCGCCGCGTGGGAGGGCGAGTCCGCATCGCGCCAGGTGGTTGGCCACGCCGTAAGCGCCCTGTTCCAGGAATGCCCTCGCTCCGAGAACATTGGTATTGCGCTGGAATACGGCACACGCTCGGCACTTGAATCGCTGCGTGCGGATCAATGGCTCAACCGCTATCCTGAGCGGGCCAGCGCCGATCAACGCGCGGCGATCAAGCGTGAGTTATTCGACGCCTTTTACGTCGATCACGATGAGTGGCGCGGAATGATCGTCGGCCAGTGCCGAACTGCGCTGCTTCAGGCCTGTCTTGCGCTTGGCGGCACTTTGCTCGCCGTCTGATCTGCCCATCCCTCTCCCATCGTCATTTCCCTGCCTCTTCATGACTGCCAACCCGTCGCTGTTTGCCCATGTACCCGCCTATGGTGGCGATCCGATCCTGTCGCTGATGGAGGACTTCCAGAAGGACCCGCGCGCCGACAAGGTCAGCCTTGGAATCGGCATCTATCTCGATGAACAAGGCCGCCTGCCGGTGCTCGATTGCGTACGGCAAGCCGAGTCGATCGGGGCGCAGCAGGTAGGCCCGCGACCCTATTTGCCCATCGAAGGCGCAGCGGCCTACCGGCAAGCATTGCAGGCCGTGGTCTTCGGCGCAGACAGCGAAGCCGTGAAGAGCGGGCGCATTGCCACGCTCCAGAGCCTGGGCGGATCGGGCGCGCTCAAGGTCGGTGCAGACTTTCTCAGGCACTACTTCGGCGATGCCGAAGTGTGGGTGAGCGATCCGACCTGGGACAACCATGTCGCCCTGTTCGAAGGCGCAGGTCTGAAGGTCAACAGCTATCCTTACTACGACGCGCAAACCGGTCGCCTGCGCTTTGATGCCATGCTGGCGGCCTTTGGCTCCATGCCCAGTCGCAGTGTCGTTCTGCTGCACGCCAGCTGTCACAACCCAACCGGCATAGATCTCAGCGTCGCGCAGTGGCAAGCCTTGATCGAGGTGATTGCCAAGCGCGGGCTCATTCCGTTCGTGGACATGGCCTACCAGGGCTTCGGGGACGGTCTGGACGAGGACTCCTATGTCATTCGCGCGATGGCAGACTCCGGCGTGGAATTCCTTGTCGCAAACTCATTCTCCAAGAACTTCTCGTTGTATGGGGAACGCTGCGGCGGCCTGAGCGTTGTTTGCGCCAGCAAGAGCACTGCTGACGCTGTGCTCGGTCAGCTCAAAGCGACAGTACGCCGCAACTACTCCAGTCCACCGACCTACGGCCAAGAGGTCATCGCGCGGATACTGAACACGCCCGAGCTGGATGCGCTGTGGCAGCGCGAGCTTTCCGACATGCGCGCGCGCATCAAGTCCATGCGGGAACGCCTGCATCATGTGTTGAATCAGCATTTTCTGGGCGCACGCAACTTCAACTATTTCCTGAGCCAGCGCGGCATGTTCAGCTATACGGGATTGAGCGAGACGCAGGTGAACCGCTTGCGCGAAGAGCACGCGATATACCTCTTGCGTTCCGGCCGCATGTGCCTGCCGGGCTTGAATGCTGCGAACGTGGACTACGTCGCCGATGCCATGGTGAAAGTGTTGAAGTGAACACACTGGTGCACTCGCCGGCGCGGCAAATCGTCGACACGGGGCTTCCCGCATTGGCGCAGCCGTTTTCCTGGGCCGTCAGTGCCAGCGGACTGCTGTTTACCGCACATGGCCCCGTACGCGACGACGGCACCATCGACACGGGGCCCATCCGGGACCAGGCTAGGTTGACGTTTTCGAACTTGCGCCGCGCGGTGGAGCGTGCCGGTGCGACCATGCATGATGTCGCGCAAGTGCTGATCTACATAATGGATGTGCGCGACATGCGGGAGATCGACACCGTCTACCGCGAATTCTTTGAGGCGCCCTATCCGAATCGCTCGAGCATGGCGGTCGCCGGCCTCGTGGTATCTGGCATGAAGATCGAAATCGTCGCCTACGTTGCGCTGCCCGCCGACAACCCTGCTGCGACTGATGCGACAGGGGCGCGCCATGGCCCGCAGTGATGGCGAGGAATCCCCCGACCGCTGCGCAGTGCGGTCATCAGTTGTTGGAGTCGCGGACGGATTCAGTGGGGCATCGCCCCTACGCTTTGATATTGGCAACCAGTGTTGCAGTCCCGAGGACCTTGATTGCTCGCCGGATTTGTAGACCAGAACCTGCAGACTCATCTCGGTTCGCACGTTCGTGAGTGGCTTCGTCAGGGAGTGCGTGGATCCCATCCACGCTTTCGTCAACAGACAGTCAACACACGTTGAAGTCGAGGGACAGACTCGCCAGGATGGTGTGCATCTCAGTTTAAATGGACATCTATGGATTTCAGGAAGCTTCCTCGCCGACGCCACAGCCCGGAATTGAAGAGCGGTAAGGGGGTGTCAGGCGACACGACAAACCGACCAGCTGTCCGCACCTCCGCTGGGTCAGTTCCTGATGTCGCTTGACACTTGCCAGCGCGTGCAAGTTTTCGCAGGCAGCCCTGTTGGCCCCTGTCAGTGCAATGAGGTCATTGCGCCGAGCGGCAATGATCGTGCACATGTAGCAGTTCTTGAGGCGTGACAGCATCGGGGTTCAGTATCGAAGTCCACCTCCTTCTTGTCCAATTCGATTTATTGACGTCCTCTATACGCATCTCGAATTGCTGCAAGGGCACGGCATGCTGGCGAGGCAGACCCGCGGCAAGATCCCCGCCCCACAAACCGCGCCAGGACATCGGGCGCCGATCATGAAGACGAATTCCGTCATCCAGACACTGCAGCGTACGCGGACCCCGCGTTGCCTGGCACTATCCCTCTCACTGCCCGCCGTAGCTCAACAGCCGCAGCCCGCGCCGAGCAAATCCGCGCCGAGGCCACGAAGGCCGCCAACGCTGCTGTACCTCGGTCAACGAGAAGGTGGGCAAGCGGCCAGTGACCGGCATTGTCTAGAGCCACAGCCATATCGGCCACTACGGCGGCGCGCATGACGTTGACCAGAACCGAGGACGTCAAGTCCGGCCAGGTCAAAGTGCTGGCACCGGAAGGCTTCGCGGGGCTCGACGTGGACCCGAGTCGCAAAGATGGAGCAAGTGTTGGAGATAGCGAAGTCCAAAGGCGGTTGGCGCCGGTACTCAGCGCACAAATCTTCCGTCAGGTCTCACTTGCACCAACTCCACGAAGCGCGAACCCGTGTGTTGGTTACCGCTGAAGTCGATGTCCATGCCAGCCACGCGCATGCTCATGCTGCGTAGCGCGGCGTGCAATCGCGCACGGGTGAGTTCGCGTCCGATGCGCTTGAGCGATTCGACCACCACGCGGCCTGCCACATAGCCCTCATAGCTGTGGTAGCTGATCGGCACCTTGGCCAACTCGGCCAAGCGACGGTAGTGGATGGCGTCTGGATTGGCGCCGTCCCAGGGGTAGGGCGTGACCTGCGAGATCGCCAGCCCGCGTGCTTGCGCGCCGAGCAAACGAGCCGCGACCTCCCCCGACAGTACGGACATGCCGTAGAAGCTCGGCGATCCACCCTTCGCCCATGCGGCCCTCATCAGCGCGGCCGCTGATCCGCCATCCATGAACTGAATGACCGCCTGCGGTTGCTTGATCGCCAACGCCTGGCCAGCCTCGGTCGCGCCGCTACCGTCGGGCATTACGGCAGCAGAGGCGTGCAAGAGGAGGTTCTGCTTAGCCAGCAGGGCCTCTATCAAATTCTTGACTTCCTGGCCACCGGGCGTGGCCAGGTGAGCGACCGCAAGACGGGTCATGCCCAGCGTGGTCAGGTGCTGAACCAGGGCTTCGGCCTCGCGCAACCAACTGGCGCGGGTGTAGTAGGCCACTCCCTGGGTCTTGTCGCGCACCGAGTCGGTCACGGCGCTGGCGCCGATCAGCGGCGCGCCGCTCTCGCGCAACAGCGGTGCGGCCGCCAGTGTGGGGGCCGCCCCCGTTCCGCATACGCAGGCGAAGACCTTGTGCTGGTGCAGCAGCGCCTGGTAGTTGGCTTGTGCACGGTCCGCCTGCAGTCCGTCGTCCAGCGCGATGAGTCGCAACTGGCGCTCCGCGACGCCGCCTTGTGCGTTGATGTCATCAAACACCAGCCGAGCACCGGCTTGCACCGTCAACGCCGCCTCGCCCAATGGACCGCTCAGCATCGCGCTCTGTCCGAGCAGGACTTCGCTACTGGAAACCCCCGGCTCAGCCGCTTGCGCCGCAACATTGGTGATCATGCACGCGGCGCCTGCTGCCAGCAGAAACCCTCTTCGATCGTTCGTATTCATTCCTCTCGCCTTCCTGCGATTTCGTCTGCTTTGAGATTCGCGACTAGCACCGGAAATGTCGTCCAGCTCACCCTCGATAGTCACAAAGCCGAGAGAGTGGATGTCCTGTGAGCGCACGCGCTCGACTTCCCCATTGGGGTTCTTCACCCTTGATCAGATCCTTGAAGTAGTCATGGTGGCTGCCCGCGTGGCGGTCGGGGTTCATCGCCACACAGCCCGCGTGTTAGCGCCGCTGCGAAAAGCTGCAGTGCCGAGTTGGCGACCAACTGCAGGCCATCGATGACAGCGCCCTGGTTCGTTCCTTCTTCAAGCACCCATCTGTCTCCTATATTTCTGACTTATGAGTAAAGCGAGCACACCAGCGCTGACACGGCGACGAAACCTTCGACAGCACTGGCACTGCCCACCTTGAGCACCTTTAGGCGAGGGACCACGTCCGCGCCAAGGTCGGCGGGGTAACGGTGTCCAGCTGCTTCTTCTTGGCCTTCATGATGTTGGGCAGCATCAAGTGGCGCGGCTGACAGCCGTCGCGCGCTTCACGCCTGTTGCACCCCGCCCACGCGCGGCGCGCGCAAGCGGCGCCTTGCGCGCAACGGTCGGCGCGGCCAGTTGCTCCGCAAGCCCGTCGAAGGCTTCTCGGGTGTAGCGCGCGAGCTGCTCGACCCGGGGCACTGCGTCGGGGATCGCGAGGAAGGCCAGTTGCAACTGGTCGCTGAGGGTCACCGCCGTGACGTTGAGCATCTGCCCGGCATTGACCAGGGCCAGCGGGAGTACGAGGTCGACCTTGGCACCCATCAGGTAGCGCGCCTCGGGAAAGCCGAAGGGGTTGGAGACGACCATGTTGCTGACCGCCACCTTGCCTGGCAGCCCAATCTTCTCGAGCATGCCCGGCACCCCGTGCACGAGTGCCGTGTACAGCATCACCGTCTCGCTGGCCTCGCGCTTGACCACGTCCTTGATGGTCGCGGTATGTTGGCGAATGTCCTGGAGTCTGCCGACGGCCGACTTTCCCGGGCCGCCCAGCGGAAACTGCAGCACGGCAATCTGGTTTCCGCCCTTGGCGCCAGCCAGCGCAACCGGCATCGCGGTGACCAGCGGCTTGTCGGGCCGGGTGCCGAGTTCAGCCAGGTAGCGGTCGAGCGCAACGTCCAGGGACAGTAGGATCAGGTCGTTCAAGCTCACCCCATGCGCCTTCCCGAGCGCCTTCATCTCGAGGATCGGCAGCGTGCAATACGCGAACGAGCGTTCCACCGAAGCGCGTCCGGTCAGAACCTTCGGAATGCCGGTGAAGGGCAGCATCATCTTCGCGGTGGAGCCGGCGCGGACGCTGTTCAGCGCCTGGCCGGCAAGCATCCGGACCAGTGACGCCGTCGTGCCAGCGCCTCCCGCCACCTGGGCGATCGCCTGGCCAACGCGGTCCGCGATGGAGGCCTGCGCAGCACGGCCATACGCCTGCTGCGGAACACCCTCCCACATGGCGCGGATCTGGCGTTCACCGGGCGTCACCGACAGCCAGTTTGAAATCACCTGGATGAAGGTGCGACCGTCGATCACGCCGTGATGCATCTTGCCGAATAGCGCCACCCTGCCGCCCTGCAGCCCGTCGATCACGTAGAACTGCCACAGCGGCTGGGCGCGATCGAGCCGCGTCTGGTGCAGCTTGCTGACCTGGTCGAACAACTGCTGCTCGCTGCCCGGCGAGTCCAAGGTCACGCGGTGCACGTGCCTGGCCAGATCGAAGTGCGGGTCTTCCTCGAGTGACGGCAATCCCAGGCCAGACTTCTGCAGCCGGAAGGTGAAGGGCGGCCCGGCCGGGCGCTTGAGCAACCGCGCGTACAACTTGTCGGAAAAGCCGGCCCGAAGGCGCCCGGGCGGATCAAGCACGATGAGCGGCCCGACATTGAAATGCCGATCGGGCGATTCGAGCACGAACATCGCGAGATCGAGGACGGAAAGGGCTGGCATGGCTTGTCTCTTTGAATTTCTTGTGACGGGGCGGTTCCTCGGGACCTAGCCCCTGAGCCTGATCAGCCAGTTCATGATCTTCTCGGCGCGCACCCCGTAGGGCGGCTGGAACATCATCTGGATCGCCGAGAACGGCGCCTGGTGGAACACCGGGCGCAGCTTGGAGAAGGTGGTGAAGCCTTCGTAGCCGTGGTAGTGGCCCATCCCGCTGGCGCCGACGCCGCCGAACGGCAGGTCGTGCTGGGCGGCATGCATCATCGCCTCGTTGACCGAGACTCCGCCGGACATCACTCGATCGATGTAGAACCGCTGCAAGGCCTTGTCGTGGGTGAAGGGGTAGATCGCCAGTGGCCGGTCGCGGGCATTGATGTAGCGCGCCACCTCCTCGGAGTCGCGATAGGTGCGGATCGGCAGGATCGGGCCGAAGATCTCGCGCTGCGACAGCTGCATGTCGTCGCTTGGATTCAGCACCAAGTGCGGCGCGAACTTGCGCAGCGCCCGGTCCGGCTTCTGGTGGGGCAGCAGGTTGATCACATGCGCGCCCTTGGCCCGCGCGTCGTCGAGCATGCCGACGAGGCGCTGGAAAGAGCGTTCGTCGATGATCGAGGTGAAGTCCGGCCCGTTGAGGTCGGGGTAGCGCTCGGCGACAAGGCGCCTGGCATGCTCGACGAACTCGCCGACCTTGCCTTCCGGCAGGAACAGGTAGTCGACATTCAGGCACACCTGTCCGGCGTTGAACATCTTCACCCACAGCACCCGCTCTGCCGCCGTCTTGATCGGAAAGCCCGGGCCGACGATGGCCGGCGCCTTGCCGCCGAGTTCCAGCGTCACCGGCGTCAGGTTGCGCGCAGCGCTGGCCATCACCGCGCGGCCGGTCTGGCCGGAGCCGGTAAACATCAGGTGGTCGAAGGGCAGCGCGCTAAAGGCCGGGCCGCGGCCTCCTCCATCCTCGAAGAAGCTCAGCTTCTCGGCGGGGAAGTACTTCGGGCTCAGCTCGATCAGCAGCTTGGCCAGGTGGGCCGAGTTCTCCGACATCTTGAGCATCGCGCGATTGCCGGCGGCGAAGATGGCGGTCAGCGGGCCGATCGACAGGTAGAGCGGGAAGTTCCACGGCACGATGACGCCGACCACGCCGAGCGGCTGGGCGATCAGGCGATTCTTCGCCAGCGGGTACATCATCAGGTCGACATGGCGCCTCTGCGGCTTCATCCAGCGCTTGAGCTTCCCGATCGTGTCGCGGATGCCGTCGAGCACGACGAAGAACTCGGCAAACAGAGTCTCGAAGCTCGAGCGGTTGGTGTAGTCCCGATGAATGGCCTCGACCAGCGCCGCCTGGTTCTCCTTGAGCATGAGCGCCAGGGCCTTCAGGTCGGCCACGCGCTGCGCGTGGCTCGGGTTGGGGTCAGCCAGGTAGGCCGCGCGCTGGCGTGCCAGGCACTGCTCGAACTCGGCGGGGGTCAGGAGTTGCGCGGGCAGGTCGTTCGGATTCATGTCATGGCCTTCAGGTGGGTGCCTTGTGCCGCGGTCGGGGCACGCGAGGTGACGCGGACTTCGGCCGCGAAGTCTCAGGCCTGGTGCCTGCGGGTCGCGCGCTTGGGCGCGGACGGGTCGCGCGAGCTGCCACATCAGGCGCACCCGCCGGCAATGCGCTTGTCGCTGCAGCCGCGGCCGCCATCTCCGCGATCGACGCACGGATGCAGTCTCCGAAGAATGCGGGGTCGGGCACCATCTCGGGGCAGCTTGTCAGCGAGATGACCATCTGGCCGTTGTAGCTCGTCACGGTGAAGAGCGCTCCCAGACCATCGGTGATCGGCGCCACCGCCGACCAGTAGCGCAGCTTGGCGCCCAGCATGGTCAGCTCGGCATTGGGCCCCGGGACATTGGTGACGGTGCAGTTGTGCATCACCATCCGCCCCATGCCACCCATGCCTGTCATCGTCGCCATCCGTCCGGCCACGGCGAGCGTGGCGGGAGGTGCATGCTTGCTGATGTCGGTGAGATCGTGGCCACCGATGGCATTGCTCAATGCTTTTGTCCGAGTCGTGGCCTGCTGGATCGCCACCAGTCGCGCCAACGGATCGGCGATGTCGCTGCCCAACGGAAATGTGAGGAAGGAAATGGCATTGCCCGTGGTCTTGCGCTCCGAAGCGTCCTGACGGGTGTTCACGGGTGCCAGCGCCATCAGTGACTTCCCGGGCAACTCCTCCTTGCTCTCCAGGTAGCGCCGCATCGCGCCGCCGACGATCGCCAGCACCGCATCGTTGACGGTCGCGCCGGGCACCATCGCCCGGGCGCGCTTGATCATTGCCAGTTCGAAGACGACGCTCTCGAACACCCGCTGGTTCGACACGGGGCGGTTGAAGCGGGTACGCGGCGCGCCGGACTCAGGTGCCATCAACGCGCGCGACAACAACTTCCAGGCCGCGGCAGACAGCTTGGGCAGCGCACGCGACAGCGGGGCGGCGAGCTTGAATGGCGCCCCGACATTGTCGATGATGATCTGGCTGACGGTGTCGACGAAGCCAGGCACAACCTGCTCGCGGGCGACGTGCTTTTGCTTGTCCAGCACGGCGGTGGACTTTCCCTTCGACCCCACCACGTCATGCAGTGCCCAGGTGAGCTCCGTCGCGGCCGTTCCATCAATCGCGGCGTGGTGAATCTTGGTGATCAGGGCAAAACTGCCCTTGGGCAACCAGGCGATCCGATCGAGCCCTTCGATCACGTACATCTCCCACGGCGGGCGCGAGAGGTCCAGCGACCTGGCGTGCAAGCGCGCAGCCATGATGCAGAACTGGCGCCAATCGCCGGGCTGGGGCAGCGCGAAATGGCGCACATGAAAGTCGATGTCGAAGCCCGGGTCCGGGGTCCAGTAGGGGTAGGCCAGGCCCAGCGGCGCCTGAACGATCTTGCTGCGGAACATCGGCGAGACATCGAGGCGCTGCTCGAGATGGCCGATGATCTGGCGCAAGCGCAATGCCTGTTCCAGATCGCTCTGGTCGTAGATGTAGATCATCGTGGCATGCGATGCCGCATGCGGAAGATCCAGATGCAGGAACAGCGCATCCTGTCCGCTGAGGTTCTTCATGGTGAAGTCCTTGGCTATCGACCCACAGCCGTTGCTGGCCCCGGGGGGCCAGCCTTGCGCGAGTCGAACAGCTGGGTGTCAGGGCGTGACGATATTGAACAGCGGGTTCGGGGTATCGAGATTGGCGAACACGGCGCCCAGCGCCTTGGGATCGCCTTCGAGCTTGACTTCACCCGCCTTCATCAGGTCCGGCAGCGGCACCTTGCCCACGGTCATCTTCATGAATGCCGCCGTCGACAGCGACAGGCTCACCTGGGGGTTTTTCAGCACGCGGCCCTTGGTGTTGTTGAGCACCGAGTTGCTCAACTCCAGCGCGTACTTGTCGCCGCTGTCAGTGAAGCTGAAATTGATGCCGACCTTCTGGCCATCCACCTTCTCGTGATTCAGGCGGACCGCCAGCAGGTCGAACACCATCTCGGGCGTCATTGCGCGCAGCAGGTCAGGGCCCTGGGTGGAAAGACGAACCGGCTTGACGCCCTGGCGCAGTTCCTGCGCCGCTGTCAGGTATTCGCTGCGCCACACGCCGTTCTCGACCTGATAGCCGATCTGCTCCAGCGCGTCGGCCTGCAGAGCGCGGGCCTCCATGTTCTGGGGCTCGGCCATCACCAAATGATTCACGATCTCGGCCGTCCAGCGGTAGTCGCCCGCGGCAAAGGTCTTGCGCCCCTTCTGCAGCACCGCCCCCGCACCGCCGAGATCGGCCACGTAGCGGCGTGAGGTCTCTGCTGGCGCGTAGCGGTGCAGGGTCGCGGGATTGCCGTCGAAGTAGCCGAGGTAGAAGTTGTAGACGCCACGCAAATTGTGGCTGAGCGAGCCGTAGTAGCCACGTGTGGAAACGTCTTCCTGCAGAGCCTTCGGGTAGAAGGTGGCGTTGCCCAGGTCATCCATCTTCTTGCCCTGGTTGGCCAGGAACAAGGCCCGGTCATGAATGAAGCGGTACATGTCGCGCTGACCGGTGATCAAAGTGCGGATGCGCTCTTTGCCCCAGGTGGGCCAGGTATGGCTGCCGAATGCCACCTCGGCATCCGGAAACAGATCCAACAGTTCGTTGATGTACTTGCTCCAGCCCAGGGCATCGCGCACCTTCGCGCCGCGCAAGGTGTAGACGTTGTGCATGGTCTTGTTCACGTCCTCGGCCAGGCACAGGGCCTTCAGGTCGGGAAAGTAGAACAGCATCTCGGACGGCGCTTCGGTGGCCGGTGCCATCTGGAACACGATGCGCACGCCGTCGACCGTCAGCTCCTGGCCGGTCTTCGTGACCAGTTCGGACGGTGGAATCAGGCCGATGGTGCCCGTGGCGATGCCGGTGCCGAGGCCCATACCGACCGTCCCCTGGGGACCTACCGGCACCGGCATGCCGAACTGGTAGTGGACGCGCCGGATCATCACATTGCCGGCCAGCACGTTCTCGGCGATGGCGTTTTCCATGAACCCGTCCGGCGCGATGACACGGACCTTGCCGGCCTTGACGTCTGCCTCGTCCACGATACCGCGCACGCCGCCAAAGTGGTCCGCGTGGGTGTGCGTGTAGATGACGGCACTGATCGGCCTCTTGCCCAGTTGTCGGTCAACAAGTTCCATGGTCGCCTTGGCGCTCTCGGCGGCGGTCATCGGATCGATGACGATCCAGCCGGTCTTGCCGGCCACCAGCGTCATGTTGTCGACGTCGTAGTTGCGCACCTGGTAGATGCCGTCGGCGACCTTGAACAGTCCATGCTGCGCGGTGAGCTTTGCGGATTGCCAGAGGCTCGGGTTCACGGTTTCAGGGGCATCGCCCTTGATCGCGGCAAATGGCGCGACGTCCCACACCACGTCGCCCTTTGCGTCCTTGATCTGCTTCTCGCCCAGCGCGGCGACGAAGCCCCTGGTGGCATCTTCGGTCTGCTGCGCATCGTTGAAATTGCGGCCTGCCGCAAAGGCCTTGTTGGCGGCAATCGTGGCCGCGCTGGCGCCCTTCGGGCTCAGGTCGGGCGCGCCGGCCTGGACTCCGGCGCTGCCGGCAAGGAGGGCCGCCGCGAGGGCCAGCAGCGATGTGGTCGAGGAATGCGCTTTCATGGGTTTGTCTCCTGTTTGTCTGATGTATCGAATGGCCGGGTAGTTGGAAGCGACCGTTGCAGCTTTGCCGGTCAGGCGTGGCGCGCGTCTTCGCGAACCATCTGGGCGGCCTTCTCGCCGACCATGATCGAAGGGGCGTTGGTGTTGCCGCCGATCAGCGTCGGCATGACCGAGGCGTCGGCCACGCGAAGGCCGTCGATGCCGCGCACACGCAGCCGTGCGTCGAGCACGGCCATTGGGTCGCTCGCCGGCCCCATCTTGCAGGTGCCCGCCGGGTGGTACTGGGTGTCGGCGCGGTTGCGGATGTCCTCGGTCATCGCCGCCGCGTCGTCGGCGCGCACCGGGTAGATCATGTCGCCGCGCGCGCCGTCGAAGGGGCTCGACTCGATGATGCGCTGCTGCAGCTGCCCGCCTCTGAGCAACAGTTGCAGGTCGCGCTCGTCAGCGAGGAAGTTCGGGTCGATCACCGGCGCGTCGCGCGCCTCGCGGCTGCGCAGCGAGACCTGGCCTCGGCTGTACGGGCGCATGACATTGACGTGGCACGAGATGCCATGCCCCGCGTGGATCTTGCGCCCATGATCGTCGACGATGGCAAGAATGAAGTGCAGCTGCAAGTCGGGCCGGCTGTGCTCGCGGCGCGAGCAGATGAAGGCGCCAGATTCGGCGAAGTTGCTCGTGAGCATGCCGCTGCGCTGCTTGCGCCACTCGAAGATCGCGGCCGTCATCTTGGCCGTGCCGCGCAGCGAGACGCCGAAGGTCTGGGTGTCGCTGGGGGCGCGCCAGGCTTGCACGTAGTCGATGTGATCCTGCAGGTTCTTGCCGACGCCGGGCAGGTGCTGCGCGACCGGGATGCCCATCGCCTGCAACTCGGCCGCCGGGCCGATGCCCGACAGCAGCAGCAACTGCGGCGAACCGAAGGCGCCCGAGGAGACGATGACTTCACGCCGCGCCGTCACGCGCTTGCCCGCGTTTCCCTGCAGGTATTCGACGCCCGTCGCCCGTCGCCCGCGCAGCAGGATCCTGGTCGACAGCGCGTGGGTCACCACGTGCAGGTTGGGGCGCCCGAGGTGGGGCGTCAGGAAGGCCTTGGCCGAACTGCAGCGTTCGCCGTTCCTGTGCGTCACCTGGTACATGAATGCACCTTCCTGCCGGACCCCGTTGTAGTCGGCGTTCAGCCCCACCCCGTTCAGCGCTGCCGCATCGAGGAACATCTGGTTCAGCGGGCTGGTGTGGCGCGGGTAAGTGACGTTGAGCGGACCGCCCTGGCCGTGAAAGGCATCGTCGAACTGCTCGTTGTGCTCCGAGCGCCTGAACAGCGGCAGCACTTCGTCGTACGACCAGCCCTCGTTGCCGAGCGCGGCCCAGTGGTCGTAGTCCCAGCGGTCGCCGCGCACATAGACCATGGCGTTGATCGAGCTCGACCCGCCCAAGGTCTTGCCGCGCGGCTGGTAACCGGTGCGTCCGTTCAAGCCCTTCTGCGGCACGGTCTGGAAGGCCCAGTTGTTGATCTTCGTCGGCATCATGGCCACGACGCCGACTGGCGCGTGGATCAGCACGCTCTTGTCGGGCCCGCCGGCTTCGAGCAGGCACACCGTGGTGGCAGGGTCCTCACTCAGGCGCCCGGCCAGGGTGGCGCCGGCCGATCCGCCGCCAACGATCACATAGTCGAATTCGAGGGTGGTCATGGGTTCACTGCTCATCCGTAGGCTTGTCTCGGCGTGTCGCCTCGGCGGGCGCCGCTGTTGTGAAATTCGGATCGAAAGCCGATCCATCCGGTGCTGCCGCTATGGTCTCCGGCGCGGGCTTCGTTGCCTATTGCGCTTTACGTAGATCGCATGGCAGAAGGCATCCGTCTTGCCCTCGCGCCAGGACCCGAGTCGCCGCATCAGCCTGATGCAGTGGCCTTGGGTGCCGACACCGCCATCTGCGCCGCGATGAATCGGGCCATGTCGGCGCGGCACAACTGGGCCTCGCGCAAGGCACCGAACAGCGGGAATACGTGCGGCAGGTCGATCCACACCGAAGCCTGTGCATCGACACCCTGGAGCCTGGCCCGCTCCACCGAGCGCAGGCTGTGGTCCAGGAGCATCTCGGCGCTCGAGACGTGGAATCGCAGCGGAGGCAGGCCGCGCCAGTCGCCTTGCAGCGGCGAGACCAGGGGATCGTCGTGGGCCACGCCCGACAGGTAGTGCCCGACCAGGATGTCGAGCGCCTCGTGCGTGAACATGACGTCGCGCTTCTCATTGAACTGCATCGACCAGCCCTCGCCGCTGAAGTCGCAGGCGGGCGACAGCAGCACCGCGCAGGCGGGCACCGGCAGGCCGACGCGCCGGCAGCGCTGCAGCAAGGCGAGCGCGAGGTTGCCGCCGGCCGAGTCGCCCACCAGGGCGATGCGTTCGGCGGGCAGGTTGCGCAGCAGCTGCCGGTAGGCGACTTCGCAATCTTCCAGTGCTGCCGGTGCGCGATGTTCAGGCGCGAGGCGATAGTCGGGCAGCAGCACGGGCAGCCCCGTGCGGCGCGACAGGTCGGCGCAAAAGGCGCGATAGGTCGCCGGCAGGTGGACGCAAAAGCCGCCGCCGTGCAGGTAGAGGATGGCCCCGCCCGCGCCCGGTCGCGCCCCGATCCACTGTGAGCTGAGCGTGTCCGACAGGCGCTCGGCGACGAAGGGCACATTCGACGTCCAGCCGCCGATGAGCCAATCGGCGATCGCCGTGCGCCGGCGCAGCTGTTCAATCGAAGGCTTGTGGCGCCATATCGGCTTCACCAGCCACCGCAGCAACAGGTTGATCAGCGCGCGGCGCATCATCGCCTTCCCCGCCGCGTCATGCCCGGCCGCCCAGCGGCTGGAAGCGCAACGAGGCCCCCGGCTGCAGGCTCCCCGCCGCATCGGTGCGGTAGAGGCCGCGCGCCGCGATGTGCGGATGGCTGGCCGCCTCGGTCAGGCTCAGCACCGGCGCAAAGCAGACATCGCTGCCCTCCAGCAGTTCGCACCAGTGCCCGCGCGGGCGGCTTGCGAACAGCGCGGCGAAGCGCGCCTTCAAGGCCGGCCAGGCCGCCTTGTCGTACTGCCGGGCCGGCTCGACGTCGAGCAGGCCGAGCTTCGTCAGCAGCAAGGCATAGAACTGCGGCTCCAACGCCCCGAGCGTGATGAAGCCGCCGTCGGCGCAAGCGTAGACGTCGTAGAACGGCGAGTCATGGAACGGACTCGGCTCGGGGCCATCGAGCTGGCCGCCGGCACGCACCATCTGCGCGATGCCGCCGAGCATTGCCACGACGTCGACGATGGCGGCGTCGACGACCCGGCCGCGGCCGCTGGTGCGTGCGTCGAGCAAGGCACTGACGATGCCGAAGGCCAAGCCCAGCGCGCCGGCGGCGTCGCCGACCACGGTCGGCGGCACGATCGGCCGCTGGCCACGGTGCGCCGACAGCGACAGCAGGCCCGTCAGCGCAACGTAGTTCAGGTCGTGCCCGGCGGCCTGCGCGAGCGGTCCATCCTGGCCCCAGCCGGTCATGCGGCCATAGATGAGTTTCGGATTGCGTGCGGCGCAGTCGGCTGGCCCGAGGCCCAGGCGCTCCATCACACCGGGTCGATTGCCCTCGATCAGTGCGTCGGCCTCGGCCACCATGGCCAGGGCCTCGCCCACGGCGGCGGGCTGCTTCAGATCGAGCGGGACGACAGTCTTGCCGCGGCGCAGCGGGCTCTCGCCCTGGCCGCCGAGCCGTTCATTGACGGCCCCCTTCTGCGGCCTGGCGATGACGGTCACCGCGGCACCCATGTCGGCCAGCATGCGGCCGGCCAAGGGGCCCGGCCCGATCCCTTCGAACTCGACGACGCGTACGTCTGACAGCGGCCCGTTCATGCGAAGAGCTTCCGCGCGATCAGATCCTTCATGATCTCGGTGGTGCCGCCATAGATGCGCTGCACGCGCGCATCGGCATACAGCCGAGCGATCGGGTACTCGGCCATGTAGCCGTAGCCGCCGAACAGTTGCAGGCACTCGTCGACGACCTTGCCCTGCTGCTCGGTGCACCACCACTTGGCCATGTAGGCGGCCTCGTCGTCGAGCGTGCCGTCGAGCAGGCGCTGGATGCAGTCGTTGACGAAGGTGCGCACCACGTGCGCGATCGTGGCGCACTCGGCAAGCTTGAAGCGGGTGTTCTGGAAATCCGCCAGCGACTGGCCAAAGGCCTTGCGCTGCCGGGTGTACTCCACGGTCAGCTCGACGGCCCGCTCGATCACCGCCGCGGCCGGCACGCACAGCAACAGCCGCTCGTAGGGCAGCTGGCTCATCAGCTGGACGAAGCCCTGGCCCTCTTGCTCGCCGAGCAGGTTCTTCACGGGCACGCGGACGTTGTCGAAGAACAGCTCGGCCGTGTCCGAGGCATGCTGGCCCAGCTTCTCCAGCCGGCGCCCGACGCGAAAGCCTGGCAGGTCCTGGGTCTCCAGCACGACCAGCGACACGCCACGGCTGCCAGCGTCGCCGGTGCGCACGGCCACCACCAGCAGGTTCGCCGTGAAGCCGTTGGTGATGAAGGTCTTGGCGCCGTCGATGACGTAGTCGTCGCCTTCGCGCCGGGCGCGGGTGCGCAGCGACTTCAGGTCCGAGCCGCAGCCCGGCTCGGTCAGCGCGATGCCGGCGAGCAGCTCGCCGCTGGCGAGCCCGGGCAGCCAGCGCTTCTTTTGCGCCTCGGTGCCGTAGTCGAGGATGTAGTGCGCGGCGATCGTGTGCACGGCCGTGTTGGCCGGCATCTCTGCCTTGGCCAGCTCGTCCTGCACCACCAGCTGGTAGGCCAGCGTGGCGCCGGCGCCGCCGTGTTCCTCGGCCAGCTCCGGCAGCATGAAGCCCATCTGCCCGAACGGGCGCCAGACCTCGCGCGGGATGTAGCCCTGGCGGCGCCAGCCGTCGAGCTGCGGCGCCAGTTCGCCGGCGACGTAACGGCGCACCTGGTCGCGGAAGGCTTCGATGTCCTCGTCCATCCACGGAAGGCGATGAAGCTGCGGCAACATCCCTCAGATCCCTGTCAGGCCACCGCTGCACATCAGCGTCTGGCCGCTGACGTAGTCGGACTCGGGGATGCACAACAGGTACACGGCTCCTGCCGCCTCGTCGGGCGTGCCGCCGCGGCCCAGCGGGATGGATTTCTCCATCATCGCCAGCAGGTCCGGGTTGACGCCCACCTTGATCTCGCGCCCGTCGATGTTGGCGGTGGACTCGCCGGCGGCGCTGGTGGTCAGCCGCGTCGTGATGAAGCCGTAGGCGACGCAGTTGACGGTGACGTTCATGCGGCCCCATTCCTTGGCCAGCGTCTGCGTCATGCCGATGATTCCGGCCTTGGCGGACGAGTAGTTCGCCTGCCCGGCGTTGCCGAACAGCCCGGCCACCGACGAGATGTTGACCACCTTGCGCACGTTGCGCCGGCCGGCCTCGGCGTCGGCCTTGGAGAGCGCGCGGATCGCCGGCTGCGCGGCGCGCAGGATGCGAAACGGCGCCGTCAGATGGCAATCGAGCATCGCGTACCACTGCTCGTCGCTCATCTTCTGGATCACGTTGTCCCAGGTGTAGCCGGCGTTGTTGATGATGATGTCCAGGCCCTTGAATTCGCTGACGGCGGTGCCGACGAAGCGCTCGGCGAAGTCCGGCGCGGTGACGCTGCCGACGCAGGCCACGGCATGGCCGCCGGCCTCGCGGATGGCGGCCACGGTCTCTTGCGCCGGCCCGGCGTCGAGGTCGTTGACGACGATGCGCGCGCCTTCGCTGGCCAGCTTGAGCGCGATCGAGCGGCCGATGCCGCGGCCCGAGCCGGTGATGAGGGCAACCTTGCCGTCGAGTTTGCTTGTCATGGGGGTGTTCTCCGGGGGTGATGGGGATTCAGGGCAGTGCGACCAGGGCTTCGCCGACGATCTTGGCCTGAGCGAACTGGTTGGCGCTCTGCAGCTCGATGCGCACGCAGCGCTCGCCGCCCTGCTCGAGCTTTTCGACGACGCGGCCGCTGCAGCGCATCGCGTTGCCCAGATGGGTGATGCCCTGGAAGCGTGCGTCGAAGCGGCGCAGGCGGCCCTGGGGCGCCCAGGACGTGAGCAGGCGGCCGACCCAGGCCATGCCCAGCATGCCTTGCGCAAAGACGTCGGGCATGCCGGCACGGCGTGCCACGTCGAGGTCGATGTGGATCGGGTTGTGGTCGCCGGAGGCCCCGGCGAACAGCGCCAGGGTCGTGCGGTCGACGGCGGGAAGTTGCAGCGCCGGCAGGATGTCGCCGACGGCGACGTTGTCGAAGGTGGGTGTGGTCATGGCGATCTCCCGATCAATGGCGGCAGACGAGGACCGAGCGCAGCTCGGCCACCAGCTCGTCGCGCTGGTTCACGGCGCGCGAGGTCTTCACGACGAACTCGAGCGCGCCGTTCTTCTTGTCGTAGATGTCGCTGATGGTGGAGCGCACGGTCACCGTGTCGCCGACGCAGGCCGCCCGGTGGTAGGTGAAGCCCTGCTCGCCGTGCAGCAGCTTGGCGAGGGGGATCTGCAGATCCTCGATCAATCGGAAGGTGGCACCCGAGTCGAGCTCGGCCGCGAACAGGAATGTCGGCGGTGCGGGCAGGTCCGGGTAGCCGGCATCGCGCGCGGCGGCCGTATCGGTGTACACCGGGTCGGTCTCGCCGATGGCCTTGGCGAAGAACTGCAGCCGGCTGCGCTCGATCGGCAGTACCGACGCGGGCAGCTCGTGGCCGATCCATTTCTTGTCGATCATCGTGTCTTTCCTGTTTCAGACGCGTTCGTAGAGGGTCACGACGCAGGCGCCACCGAGCCCCAGGTTGTGCTGCAGCGCCAGTCGTGCGCCTTCCACCTGGCGCTTGTCCGCCGCGCCGCGCAGTTGCTGGACCAGTTCGGTGCATTGCGCCAGGCCGGTCGCGCCCAGCGGATGGCCCTTGCTCAAGAGGCCGCCCGACGGATTGGTCACGACCTTTCCGCCGTAGGTGTTGTCGCCGTCGTTGACGAACTTCTCGGCGCCGCCCACCGGGCACAGGCCCAGGGCCTCGTAGCTGACCAGCTCGTTCTGCGCGAAGCAGTCGTGCAGCTCCACCACATCGAGATCCTGCGGGGCAATGCCGGCCGCCTCGTAGACTTGCTGCGCCGCATCCCGGGCCATGCTGAAGCCGACGACCTCGCGCATGTCGCGCGCCTCGAAGGTCACCGGGCGGTCAGTGGTCATCGCCTGCGCGCGGATGCGCACGCGGCGGTCCAGCCCGTGGGACTTGGCAAAGGCTTCGGAGCAGATGATGGCCGCGGCCGAGCCGCAGGTCGGCGGGCAGGCCATCAGGCGCGTCATCACCCCGGGCCACATCACCGGCGAGTTCATGACCTCTTCTTCCGTGACCACGTTGCGAAACAGCGCGAGCGGGTTGTTCGCCGCGTGGCGGCTGGCCTTGGCGCGGATCTGGGCGAAGGTGGACAGCGGCGTGCCGTACTGCTGCATGTGCGCCAGGCCCGCGCCGCCGAAGTAGCGCAGCGCCAGCGGGATCTGGGCGTTGCCGACCAGTTCGTCGGTGGCCACGTCGAAGCGCTCGAAGGGGCTGGGCCGGTCCTTGAACACCGAGCCCAGCGCGCCCGGGCTCATGTGCTCGAAGCCCAGCGCCAGCACGCAGTCGGCAGCGCCGCTGGCCACCGCCTGGCGGGCCAGAAACAGCGCGGTCGAGCCGGTGGAGCAGTTGTTGTTGACGTTGACCACCGGGATGCCGGTCATGCCCACTTCGTAGACCGCGCGCTGGCCGGCGGTGGAGTCGCCGTAGACGTAGCCCACGTAGGCCTGCTGAATGCGCTCGTAGCCGATGCCGGCATCGGCCAGCGCGGCGCGCGTCGCCCTGGCGGCCATCTGCGGATAGGGCTCGTTGGCCCCGGGCTTGGTGAAGGGGATCATGCCGACCCCGGCGACGAAGACGTCACGGCTCATGAAAAACTCCTGGAATGGTTCGAAGAAAGAGGCAGGCGAAGTTCGCTCGCTCACGCCACGGCGCGCTCGCGCCCCTGCCAGAACGGCTCGCGCAGCTTGGTCTTGAGTACCTTGCCGGCGCCCGAGATCGGCAGTGCTTCGACGAAGTCCACGCTGCGGGGGCACTTGTAGCCGGCGATCAAGGCCTTGCAGTGGGTGATCAGCGCCTCGGCCGTGAGCTCCTGCCCCGGCTTGCGCACGACCACCGCGTGCACCGTCTCACCCCATTGCTCGCTGGGAATGCCGATCACCGCGCAGGCGGCCACGCCCGGGTGCTGGGCCACGGCGTTCTCCACTTCGCCCGAGTAGACGTTCTCGCCGCCGCTGATGATCATGTCCTTCAGCCGGTCGGCGATGAAGATGAAGCCATCGTCGTCCATCCAGGCGCCGTCGCCGGTGTGCATCCAGCCATTGCGCACGGCCGCCGCCGTCTGCTCGGGCTTGTTCCAGTAGCCCTGCATCACGTTCGGCCCCCGGACCGCGACTTCACCGACTGTGCCGCGCGGCACTTCATTGCCTTCGGGGTCGACGATGCGCAACTCGATGCAGTAGCCGGCCCGCCCCGCCGCGCGCAACTTTCCGGTCTTGCGCCCCTCGGGCGTGTGGGTCCAGGCCGGGTTGACGGTGGCCAGCGGCGACAGTTCGGTCATGCCATAGGCCTGGACGAAGCCGATGCCCGGCAGTGCGGCCATGGCTCGCTCGAGCACCGCCTCGGAGATTGGCGAGGCGCCGTAGATGATGGTCTTGAGCGCGCTCAGGTCACGCGGCTTCTTCATCGCGGGGTGATCGACCAACATCTGGATCATGGTCGGCACCAGGAGCACATGGGTGACACGGTCGCGTTCGAGCGTGTCGAGCACAACTTCGGGATTGAATGCCGCAACGACGCTGTGCGTGTTGCCCTCGATCCAGTGCGGCGTCGCGAGGCCCATGTCGGCCAGGTGGAACATCGGCGCGGCATGCAGGTAGGTGCCGCCTGGCGACGAAAGGCCCTCCGAGTGCACCGCCAGGCCCGCGCTGCACATGTTCGTGTGGCTCAGCATCACGCCCTTCGGGAAGCCAGTCGTGCCGCCGGTGTAGAAGATGCCGGCCAGGTCCTCGCCGCGGCGTGCGGCGTCGGGCACGGCGTCGGCGGCAGCGATCAGCGCCTCGTAGCCGTGCATGCCGACCGGCACCTCGCCCTCGTCGCAATAGATCACCTCGCGCAGCGTCCGGGAGTCGCGCAGGAACTGTTGGACCAGCGGACGGAAGGTCTCGTCGACCAGCAGGATGCTCGAGCCCGAGTCATCGAGCGAGTACAGGATCTCGGCCGCCGACCAACGGATGTTGCAAGGGTTCATCACGCCGCCACCCCAGGGCACGGCCATCTGATACTCGAGATAGCGGTCGGAGTTGAGCGACAGCATCGCGACGCGGTCGCCTTCCTGCATGCCAAGTTTCTGAAGCGCGCCGGCCAGGCGCGCCACGCGGTCGGCGAATTCGCGGAAGGTGCGTTGCCGGCCGCCGAAGCGGGTTGCGATGCGGTCTGGGTGCTGCTGCACGGCGCGATGCAGGGATTGGGTGAGGTACATGGGGTCTCCTTGGGGGTCGGTCTGCGTGTCTGTCGTCTCGATCTGAATGGTAGAAACGAAGGGTGGCTTGCGCGATGTCGCATTGCATACTTCGAATGGCAAAGGACCTCCATTCATGACGCGCCCCTCTTCGTCGACCCTGGATTCCCCGGTCACGATTTCCGTGGTCTTCGTGCACGGCCTGCTCTCCGGTGTGTGTTCGCGCGGCCTGCCCGTGGATGCCTTCCTAGCCGACGCCGGCATCGACCCGGCGCTGCTGGAGCGCGCTGGCGCGCGCGTGACCGCAGACCAGTACGTGGGCCTGTTCCAGTCGCTGACCGACCGGCTCGACGATGATCTTCTGGGCTTCCTGTCCCAGCCGCTGCGCCGCGGCAGCTTCGCGCTCGTCGTTCGCTCGGCCGCTGGCGAGGACACGCTCGAACGCGCGATGCGCCGCGCCGCGCGCACCTTCGGGCTGTTGCAGACCGACGTTGAACTGCAGTTGGTGCAGGCCGGATCGCTGGCCGGTTTGACGCTGCGCTTCGCGAACCCGTCGATTGCGCAACGGGTGCCACTGCATGAACTGCTGTTGCGCGTCTTCTGGCGCTTGTTCGCCTGGCTGGCCGGCGGCAAGCTGCCCGTCGCGCGATTCGACTTCGCCTTCCCGAGCCCATCCTACGCGAGCAGCTACGGCAGGATCTTTACCACTGCGCTGCACTTCGAGCAGCAGCAGTCGGGGTTCTGGTTCGACGCGGACAGGCTGGCGCGGCCCGTGCGCCGGGACAAGGCGGCGGTAAAGGCCTTCCTCGCCGATGCGCGATCCAACGTCATCGTGCCGCCACGCGCCGACCTGATCAGTACGCGCGTGCGCAGCCATCTGCAGTACGCGCAACCCACATGGCCCGACCTGGCCGCCACGGCCGAGGCGCTGCACATGGCTGCCTCCACGCTGCAGAAGCGCCTGGCGGCCGACGGCACCTCGTTCCAGGCGTTGAAGGACGCGCTGCGCCGAGACCTGGCGATCGTTCGCCTAAACACCAGCGCCGTGCCGCTGGTGACGCTGGCCAACGAGTTGGGGTTCGCGGACAGCGCGGCCTTCCAACGCGCGTTCAAGAGCTGGACCGGCAGCGCGCCGGGGGCCTATCGCCGCAGTGGCGCGTGATCTGGCGCTCCCTCAGGCATTGTTACGTTAGGTTCGAGAGGTTGCAGAACCGGCAGGCAAGCGTGATTCAGAATGCGGCTGACGGATTTTCGGCGAGACCTGTGAAAAGGCGCCACGAACCGAGGCGCGCGGCCAGCTGCTTGCGGTAGAGCGAGGTGCGCGGCAGATGGCGCTTGAGTGCGGAGTGCCGGCGGATCGGACCTAAGCTCGAGAGAAAAAACTGTGTGCGCTCGGGCCTGCGACTTCGCATGCGCCGCTCGCCCTCGCGGGTAGGCTGATGGCTGTTTTCGGCACGGTTGTTCACCCTCAGAAAGAACGACCTTGCGCTTGCTCACCCCAGGGGCCCGCGCGATGGTGCCGTGCGCAGCCTCGAAGGCCGCCAGCACTTCGTCCAGCGAACGGCTGCGGCACCACTGCGCAAACACGCCGTTGAGCTCGGCCGCGTGCAACACCCGCTCGCGGTTGCTCGCAAAGCGCGAATCCTCGACGAGGTCGGGCCGGCCGATGGCGCGGCAGTTGTTGGCGAACAGCGCGTTGGTGCTGCCCGACAGCGAGACCCAGCGCCCGTCGCGCGTCGGGTAGACGGCCGCCGGCGCCGAGTACTGGTTGGCGTTGCCGGAGCGCTGCCGCACCACGCCGAGCTGGTCGTACTCGATGGGCAGGAATTCCAGCAGCTTGAGGGTGGCCTCTGTGAGGGACAGATCGATCTCCTCGCCCGGCGCGCCGGGGCTCCCGTGCGCGGCGCCACAAGGCAGCCAGCACACCCTCGGCGCCGAACAGGCCGCCCACGTTGTCCGCCACCGGGTAGCCGGCATGCATCGGCTCGCCATCGGCCTCGTCGGTGATGTGGGTGAGTCCGCCCATGGCTCCGAAGACGCGTGCAAAGCCCGGCCCGTTGCGGTAAGGACCGGTCTGGCTGAAGCCTGTCGTGCGCAGGATCGCGAGGCCGGGCTGCACCGCCCAGAGGGCCTCCTTGGTGAGGCCCCAGCCGCCCAGCGTGCCAGGCCGGAAGTTCTCGACCAGCACACCGAACGTTCGGCAGCATGCGCAAGAGCAGGGCCGCGCGTGCAGGGCCTGCAGCCAGGGGAAGATCGATCTGGCCGTGCTGAACCACTACCGTGCGAAAGGCAGCAACAGCTACCGGCGGCTGTTCGAATCGCAGCTTTTCATCGGCGGTCGCCGGCAGTTGCTGCAGCGGGCGCTGGCGCCGAAGCGCAAGGCGTCGGCCAAGGCGCAGCTGCCGCCGGATGCCAACCTGCAGGGCCGGCCTGCCGCTGGTGCTGCCCGTGCCGCCCAATGCCACCCGCAACCTGCTCGACAAGCTGCGCCACCGGCCCGGCTTCGAGCTGAACCTGGTGCTGGAAGGCAGCTCCTCGGTCATCATCAAGAGCATGCTGACCCGGCACGACTGCGCCAGCGTGCTGCCACGGCATGCCATCGCGGATGAGCTTCGCTTGGGTACGCTGGCCGCGGTGCCGCTCTCGGAAAGAGTCTTCAGGCAGCATGTGCTGCTGGCGACGAGCACGCAGCAGCCCTTCACCCTGGCCAGCAAGGCGGTCGCCGCGCTGATACCCGGCGTGGTCAACGCCGCGCTGGCACGAACGGCTTAGTCCGCGCCAGCGTCGCCGAAGGCGCCTCGCCGAAGAGCTGCCTGTAGCGCTGCGAGAAGCGGCCCAGCTCGAAGAAGCCCAGCGACATCGCGACCGCGGTGACGGTGGCCTCTTCGCCCGCGCCCAGCAGCATCTGCCTGGCGACTTGCAGGCGCCGGCGCATGATGAACGCCTGCGGCGTGCAGCCGCGCACCCGCTTGAAGCTCATTTGCAGTGACCGGATGCCGACCTCGATCGCGCAAGCCACCTCTTCCACGCCGATGGGTTCGGCCAGGTTGGCTTCGATCCACTCCTCCGCCCTTCGCACCTGCGCGAGGCCGATGTCCTCGACGGCTTCGCTGGCCCGCGGGGCATTCTCGGCGAGGCATTCGGCGAACAGGGTGAGCAGCAGGCGCTCGGCATGTGCGCGCGCCGGCCCGGCCACGCCAAGGGGCGAATGGGGGTTGTCGAACTCGGACACCAGCCAGGCCGTGAACGAACGCAGCGAGGTCAGGTTGGCGGTGGGGGGCAGCACGTTCAGCCAGTCTTGGTAGCCCGAGAGCTTGCGAAAGCGCTGTTCCATCGCGTCGCGGATGGACTTTCCGTCGAAGCTGACGAGCAGGAACTTGGACGGGCCCAGGACCGACTTCAGTTCCATGCCGGGGCTGTGGACGACAACGTTGTGCGGGTCGGAGACGAAGGGGTGCTCGCCGGTGCGGTGCTCCATCGCGCCACTCTGGTGGAGAAAGAGCCGGAAATGGTCGGACAGCGGCCCCTGGGCCCTCAGGTCGACCGTGCACTCGTGCTGGATATACGAGTAAGTCACCTTGCCCGTGTCCAGATGGTTCCAGCGCAAGCCGTAGTTGCCCTGGAGGACGGCGGTTCGATTCCGCTCCCAGATCCGGCCGGCGAACAGCGAGGCCTCATCGACGTCCGTGCTGGAAAAGATGCGGAAGCAAGACAGCAGTTCCACGGCTTATTCTGGATGATCGACGTCAGTACATGCTAGTGCCAATTCGGTGGCTCCACCAGCATCGACAATAGAACCAGGGTGGCGCGGAAGCGAAAGGCCTGTTCCGGACACACCCGGTCGACGACGGCCACCGCCCGCTCGGTGATCGCCCGCAGCCCCGGTGCGAAACATTCGGCGTCCAGCGCCCGGACACGCGCGACGGCTTCGTCGCACGCGGCCTCGTCGGCGAAATCCGCCAGTACGCGCAGAGCCAGGTCACGCTCCCCCTCTGCACCCGCGGCCCGCTGGCCGATCTGCCGGAGCAAGCCGGCCAGCCGCGCCCACCGCAGGGATTCGTCGTCCGCATCGCACAAGCTCGCGTCGTGGCAGGCCAGGGCGCTGCACAGCCGGAGAACGTCCCAATCGGCCACCTCGAACTGCGCCCGGAAATCTCGATGGACCACCCCATCACCTCCAGCGTGCCAGGCTGGATTCTGGCGGCGCGCTCCCCTGGCAGCCATGCAGATCGCGAAGCTCGCCCACTTTCGCTTTCTGCATAGAATCGCGCGTCGTTCTGGCGAAAAGATGCTGCCCTTGCAAGGAGGCACTCATGATTCGCTCGAGTTACAACTTCTTTCGGATCGCACACGCGATCCTTGGCCTGGCAGCCACGTTGTTGATGGTCGCACTCTCTCCGCCCGCGCTGGCACAGGCTGCCGGTAAGAAGCCCAATATCCTGGTCATCTGGGGCGATGACATCGGAACCTGGAACATCAGCCACAACAACCGCGGAATGATGGGCTACGCGACGCCCAACATCGACGGCCTCGCCAAGCAGGGCGTCGCGTTCACCGATTACTACGCCCAGCAAAGTTGCACGGCAGGCCGGGCCGCTTTCATCGGGGGAACGGTGCCTGTGCGCACCGGCATGACCAAGGTTGGCCTGCCGGGTGCCAAGGAAGGCTGGCAAAAGAGCGATCCGACCATTGCGGCGCTGCTCAAGGCCCAGGGCTATGCGACGGGGCAGTTTGGCAAGAACCACTTCGGCGACCGCGACGAGCATCTTCCGACGATGCACGGCTTCGACGAGTACTTCGGCAGCCTCTATCACCTGAACGCCTCGGAAGAACCGGAGAACCCGGACTATCCCAAGAGCGAGGAGTTTCGCAAGAAGTTCGGCCCGCGCGGCGTGATACGCGCCAAGGCCGACGGCAAGGGTGGCCAGACGGTGGAGGACACGGGTCAGCTGACCAAGAAGCGGATGGAAACGATCGATGAGGAGACGCTGGCGGCATCCCTCGAATTCATGGAGCGGCAAACCAAGGCCGGCAAGCCTTTCTTCATCTGGTGGAATGCCACGCGCATGCATTTCAAGACGCACGTGAAGGCCGCGAACCGGGGCATCTCGGGGCAGGACGAGTACAGCGACGGCATGGTCGAACATGACCGGCACGTTGGCGAGCTGCTCAAGAAGCTCGAGAGCCTGGGCCTGGCCAACGACACCATCGTGATGTACTCGACGGACAACGGCCCGCACTACAACTCATGGCCCGACGCGGGCACTACACCCTTTCGCAGCGAGAAGAATTCAAACTGGGAAGGCGCCTACCGGGTGCCCGCCTTCGTCCGCTGGCCTGGGCATTGGCAGGCAGGTGTGACATTGAACGGTATCGTTGCGCACGAGGACTGGATGCCGACCTTCCTGGCCGCAGCCGGAATACCGGACGCAAAGCAGCGGTTGATGAAGGGCGACACCTTCGCAGGCCGCAAGTACCGCGCGCATCCGGACGGCTACGACATGAACGACTACCTGGCGGGCAAGACCAAGGAATCGCCACGCAAGGAGTTCTGGTACGTCAACGACGACGGGCAGCTCGTCGCCGCCCGCTATCAGGACTGGAAGGTCGTGTTCCTGGAGAACCGCGGCCAGGCCTTCGGCGTCTGGCGTGAGCCCTTCACGGAGCTGCGGGTTCCGCTGCTGTTCAACCTGCGGCGCGACCCCTTCGAGAAGTCCCAGCACAACGCCAACTCGTACAACGAGTGGTTCCTCGATCGTCCCTTCGTCCTCGTGCCGATACAGGGCCTGGCCGCCCAGTTCCTGAAGACGATGAAGGACTACCCGCCCAGTCAGATGCCGGGGGCGTTCAATCTGAGCAAGATCGAGGAACAACTCAGGGCGGGCTCTGGAGCGCGCTAGAGAGATGTAGAACCAATGCAAGACAAAGGGCAGGCTCGGAACGGTGTCGACGGTGGAGCAGCGGTTCCCGACCTGTTGCTCGTCGACTCGGGCCTGGGCAATGTCCTGGAGTGTCGCTTCTGTTCCCGCCAGATAGCGCAACGAGCGACCAGAGACAAGCGTTGAGGAGGAACCCGCCTTGCCCACTACGTCATCGGAAGTTACGCAGCCTCCCAGGCCGCGTGCCGGTGGCAGCACCAGTTCGCGTCCAGGGGCACGTCAACTCGTGCCCAGGCTTCGCGGCGTGCCCCAGGCGGTCGTGGCG
Source organism: Variovorax sp. LARHSF232 (assembly GCF_052871435.1). Lineage (NCBI taxonomy): Bacteria > Pseudomonadati > Pseudomonadota > Betaproteobacteria > Burkholderiales > Comamonadaceae > Variovorax > Variovorax sp. LARHSF232. The sequence goes on from NZ_JBIXJS010000001.1 coordinate 1,117,350, forward strand.
CTTCTTGCCGGTGCTTTGGGGACGTTGGCACGGGCGGACACGTACACCGTGGCCAATGAAGCCGAACTTCGCCAAGCCGTTCAGACCGCCAACGCGGATGGCGCACCGATATCAAGCATCCATCTGGCTGCGGACATTGCGATCCTGGATCCGGCGGCCCTCACGCAGGCCAGCAAGCCACTCGTCATCGACACCGGCTCTCATACCCTGTCGGGCGCGCCTGGCGTGGGCAGTGGTCGGGGCGGCAACCTGAGCTTCGCGGGCGGCCCGCTGACGCTCAACGGAACCGCCAGAGGTGGCACTGCGGCCCCGACTACAAGCAGTAGCGGCGCTGCCGGCGGCGTCGGCTTCAGCATGCCGACGGGCAGCCTGACCAACAACGGCGCGATCGTGGGTGGAGGCGGCGGAGCCAACAGTGGCACCGGCAGTCGGAGCGGCGGGTCGGGCGGTATTGGTGCCTCACTCTCCAACACATCGCTGGTGAACAACGGCAGCATCACCGGCGGCGCGGGCGGCCAGGTGGACGTGGGAGGCAGTCAAGGCGGTTGCTGCAGCGTCAGTGCCGGCAACGGCGCCACGGGGCTGGTGCTGACTGGCGGCTCGCTGGACAACGTTGGCACCATCGCCGGGGGCGCCGGCGGCAACATCGTCCGTCCAGGTAGCGACAACCAGTTTGCCGGCGACGGCGCCCTGGCCGCCTCGTTGTCCAGTGGCAGCCATATCAACCGCGGCATGATCGTCGGTGGCGCCTCCGGCGTGGGCAGGAACGCGGGATCGACAGCGCATGGCAACGGTGGCGGGGGTGTCCGTCTTGTCGACGGCGCACTCATCAACGCGAGCGGCGCCAGCATCCTCGGCGCGGATGGCATATCTGGCCCTGGCAGCGGCAGCCCGGGCGGTACGGGTGTCGACCTGTCAGGCAGCACCCTCGAGAACGCCGGCGCAATTGCGGGCGGCAGGGGAGGAGGCTCCGCTGGCGGCGGCCGAGGCGTCGTCGGTGCCAATGTCACGCTCGTCAACAACGGAACGATTTCTGGTGGCACGAACAGCAGCAACGTGCGGGCCAATGCCATCCAGTTCACCAGTGGCACCAACGCCCTCGAATTGCGTGCGGGTTCGATTATCACAGGCAATGTCGTGGCCGCTGGCGCGGGCGACATCCTCACGCTCGGTGGCAGCGCCGCCGCCAACTTCAATGTGGCGGCCATTGGGTCGGGCGCTCAGTACCGGAATTTCGGCATCTACGAAAAGCGCGGTACGGGCACCTGGACGCTGACCGGTACCACTGGCACGCTGACGCCCTGGAAGCTGCTCGGTGGCACGTTGTCAGTGTCGAGCGATGGCAATCTGGGCGCCGCTTCAGGCGCGCTGACTTTCGACGGCGGCATCTTGCAGGTCAGCGGAGCCGGCTTGGGCAGCACCGCGCGAGGAATTCAGTGGGGAGCGAACGGCGGCGGTTTCGATATCGCCGATGCGGGCCACATCTTCACCCTTGGCCAGACGCTAAGTGGTGGCGGTCCACTGGTCAAGCGAGGGGCAGGAACGCTGACCATGACAGGCGACAACACCTACGTAGGGGGCACCACCATCGAGGCTGGCATCGTGCAATTGGGCAATGGGGGCAGCAGCGGCAGTGTCAGCGGCGACATCCGCAACAACGGTGTTCTCGCTGTCAACCGAAGTGACAGTACCCTGAACCTGACGGGATCCATCTCCGGCGGCGGCAGTGTGCGCCAGTTCGGCAACGGCATCGTCACGCTCAGCGGCGACAACAGTTACACCGGGGGCACCACCATCGAAGCAGGCACGCTGCAGCTTGGCGATGGGGGAAGCAGCGGTAGCGTCGTAGGCAGCATCGCCAACAATGGCATCCTGTCCTTCAACCGCAGTGACAGCGCCTTGCACCTGACAGGTGACATTTCCGGTAGCGGCAGCGTCCGCCAGATTGGCAGTGGCACCGTCACACTCAGCGGCACCAACAGCTACACCGGCGGCACCGTCGTCAAGGCTGGCCGATTGCAGCTGGGCACCAGCACCGCCTTGGGCACCGGTACGCTGAGCATGGCCGATGGCACCACGCTGGGATTCACCGCCGGCGACCTGAACATCGCCAACCCGTTGCAGTTCACGGGCGCAGGCGACCCCACCATCGACACCGGCAGCTTCAGTGAAACTCTCTCGGGTGCCATCAGCGGCGCCGGAAGCCTGACCAAGACCGGCAGCGGTACCCTGATTCTCACGAACGTGGGGAACACCTACACCGGGCCAACCCTGGTCGAGGGCGGAGTCCTGGCCGTCAACGGTTCGATCCAGTCCCCGACATCGGTCATGCCTGGTGGCACGCTGGCCGGCTTCGGCGTGATCAACGGCACCGTACAGAACTTTGGCACGGTGTGGCCGGGCCACGCGGTAGCCGGCGATCCGACTTTCGGCGCACTGACCATCCGCGGCGACTATGCGAGCAGTGGTCGTGGACTGCTGGTGCTCAACACGCTCCTCGGTGGCGACGGCTCGCCGTCGAGCCAGTTGGTCATCGACGGGGGTACAGCGACCGGCAGGACCGGCGTGGCGGTTCACAACGTCGGCGGGACTGGCGCCAGAACACACGCCGATGGGATTGAGGTGGTGTCCGCGGTCAACGGCGGCGTCACGGCTCCAGATGCGTTTGCCCTGCTGGGCCAACTGCGCGGTGGCGCCTACAGCTACCGTCTTTACCGCGGCGACCTGGCCGGCAACGAGCCGGACAGCTGGTATCTGCGCAATACATTCCTGGTCGGGCCACCGCTGCCGCCCGATCGGCCCGATTCCGGTCCATTGCCGGTGGACCCGCCCCCCGCGGTATTGCCACCGGGCGAGTACCCGATCATTGGTCCTGCGCTTGCGACCTATGGGGTGGTGCAGCCTGTTGCGCGCCAGCTGGGCATGCTCATGCTCGGCACGATGCATGAACGTGTCGGCGACAGCGCGCTGATGGCTCCCGCGCCGCAGCCGGCGGAGCACGGCACGGCACCGTCGGTCTGGGGGCGCACGTTTGCGCGCCATGTCGACAACCACTATCGTGCGTTCGCCGATCCACATGCGCAAGGCTGGCTCGCTGGATTGCAGCTTGGGCTGGACGTGTGGCGGGGAGTCTTGATTCCCGGCCATAGCGATCGCGCGGGCTTCTATGTCGGCTACGGCAACGCGTCTTTGTCCGCGCGCGGTTTGGTGACGAATGCCGATGCGACGAACTACGTGCAGGAGCGTACAGGTTCCATTGACCTCAATGCCTGGGCGGGCGGTGCGTACTGGACCCACTACGGACCGACGGGCTGGTACGCCGAGGCAGTGCTGCAGGGGACCGGGTACGACGGATCAGGGCGGACCGACTTCACCCACCTGGATATCAACGGTGCAGGGTTCATTGGGTCACTGGAAGCCGGCTATCCGGTGGCATTGCCCCAACTGGGCCCCGGTTTCGTGCTCGAGCCTCAAGTACAACTCGTGTGGCAGCGCGTGGCATTGGACCGAAAAGAGGACGACCAGGGCAAAGTCGACCTCGGCACGACCAAGGGCACCAGCGGGCGACTGGGCATCCGCGGCAAATGGCGGGTCCCACGTGGGAATGGTCAGCTCTGGGAGCCTTACGTTGTCGGCAATCTCTGGCACGATTGGGGCGCAAGGTCGACCGTGGTCTATTCGGAGGTGGTTGGTGTGCCGCTAGAACAGGCGGGCTCCCGGCTGGAGTTGGGCGGCGGCGTCACGGTCACGGCCAAGGACCGGCTGAGCTTCTATGCGTCCACTGCCTATCAGTTCGCAGTGGGCAGTGACCGCCAGCGCGATAGTTTCAAGGCGACCGTGGGCTTGCGTAAGACTTGGTGAGGACGACGAAATGCAAAAAAGTCCGCCCCACAGGCTCGCTGGCGGGTCCAGAACATCTTCTTCGTTCTTGCGAATCCCAATCTAGTGGCAGACAGGGTGAATTCCCTGCGGGCCTTTTCCAGGCCGGCGCGAACGATGGCGGTAAACTCAGTCAACATAACTCACCTATGGGCTCTGGGTTTTATGTGCTGGTGTGCCAGAGAACATCACACCTGATGACCGCCATGGCCGCGACATCCATTTCAGCGCCAGATGCGAAGCTGCGGTGAGCAGAAACCCGTCGCCACGTCTCAGGTCAACAAACGCTTGCGCCGCGTCTCGAATGTCCTGATTGGAATTGACAGTCAAAGGTTGGATGAAGCCAATCAACTCCCAAGCCTCAACATCGGCCGCCCACCGCCGCACCTATATCGGACGCTCTCGTCTCCTACCTCCAAGCCGCGCCGGATGTGCGGGACCACTTGGCTATGCGGATGCACCATCAGACAAAACCTGATGTGCCCACACATACCAAGCCCTGTGCCAGGAGAAACGGAGTTGATCAGGAGCGGTATGCATCTCGAATCTAGCTCCACTTCAAAGTGCCGCAGAATCGCGGCGAACGTGGCACCTTCATCGTCCGAATGCGTATTTCGGCGAACGTGACCGGTCATTTCGGCCATCGTGACCGACGCCGCTGAGGGCGTCGGCGCAGGTCGTTTCGGTATCGTGACCGCCCGTTTCGGCGATCGTGACCGCCGGTAGGGCGGCAGGTGCTGCGTAAGGGGTGAAGTCTAGGGTCGGCGGCGTGGGGTCAGGTCAAGATTTGGCCTCCTGACTTGTCTTTTTCGACTTGCTCGCCACACTCGCGTTGCGTCCCGTGCGACGGGATTCACCTTCGAGCGTGAAGCGCCGGCAATGCTGCATCAGTCGATCCAGGATCGCATCGGCGACGGTCGGATCACCCAACCACGCGTGCCAGTGCTCGATGGGTAGTTGATGCGTGATGATCGTGGCGCGCTGCGCGGAGCGATCATCGATGATCTCCAGCAGGTCGGCCCGGGTCGCAGCGTCGATGGCGCCCGTTCCCCAATCGTCCAAGACCAGCACGTCCACCTTGGCCAACTGCTGCAGCCAGCGCCGGAAGCTGCCCGCGCCGTGCAGGATGCGCAGCTCCTCGGCCAGGCGCGGCACGCGCAAGTACAGCGCCGAGTGCCCCTGGCGGCAGGCGTATTGCGCCAGCGCGCAGGCCAGCCACGTCTTTCCCAGCCCGGTGGCGCCGGCCAAGCAGATCGTCTCGCCGCGCTCAATCCACGTGGACAGCGCCAGGCCCATCAACGCCGAGCGATCGATGCCGCGGATGCCCTCGAAGCTCGCATCCTCCAGCGTCGCGGTCGTGTACTTCAGCTGAGCCCTCTGCAGCAGCCGGGTGCGCTTGCGGTCACCGCGAGCGTAGACCTCCCGTTCGACCAGCAGAGCCAGGCGTTCATCGAAGGACAGACCCAGGCAGTCGGCTTGCTCGTGCTGCTGTTGCAGCGCGTCGGCGAAGCCTTGGAGTTTGAGGGAGCGCAGTTGGGCGATGGTGGCGTTGTTGAGCATGGGGGTCAGAGTTCGGTGGTTTGCAGGGAGCGAAGGCGTCACGGCAGATCGCATCATTGGTAGTAGTCCGGGCCGCGCACATTGGCGTGGGCGGGACTGGTCCATTCGGCGGGCGCCTCCTGGGCGAGGAGATCGCGGTTGTTGGCCAGCAGGTCGCGCACGTGCCGGTAGCGCACAGTCCCCAGCGCCAGGGCGCGTTCGCACGCCGCCTCCAGCCGCTCACGGCCGTAGCGCCGCGACAGGCTCAGCAGCCCCAGGCAGGAGCGGTAACCGTGCTCCGGATGCTTGTAGGTCTGCAGCAGCCGGGTGACGAGTTCGCCGCAGGCCATGCCGATTTGCTGGCCCCACTCGATCAGGCGCTGGGGCGTCCATTGCAGCTGTGCCCGGTGCGCCGCAGGCATGTGAGCTTCGACCGTGGTGTAGCTGCCGCGCCGGTCGTTGCGGACATGGGCGGCAACCCGCTGGCCGCGCAGCAGCAGCTCCACGCCGTGCTTCGTGAGCCGTGCCTCCAGCGTCTGCCCCACCAGTGCGTGGGGCACGCTGTAGCGGTGGCCATCGACCTCGATGTGATAGTCGATGTGGACCTTCACCGTCTTGAAGCGGGCGAGCTCGTAGCGCTGTGGCGGCAGCGGCATCAGCGCGGGCGCATCCAGCTCGGCGAACACGCTGGCTCGGCTGCCGGGCAGCTTCTGGAACGGCCGCTCGTTGACGCTGGGCAGCAGCCTGGCGATGGCGGCGTCGACTTGCGCGACCGTATCGAAGCGGTGGTGGCGCAGCCGTGCCAGCACCCATCGACCGATCACCTGGACCGAACTTTCTGCGGCGGCTTTGTCTTTTGGAGAACGCGGTCGCGCTGGGAGCACCGACGTCCCGTAGTAGCGGGCGAAGTCCTGCACCGTGTCGTTGGCGCGCGGCTCGTAGCGGTCGGCGCAGGCGATCACGGCCGTCGCGTTGTCGGGCACGACGAGCGCCGGCACACCTTGGTAGAAGTGCAGTGCCCGCACCATGCCCTCGATCCAATCGTCCAAGCGCTGCGTGGGCGTCGCGCAGGCGAACACGCAGCTGGACGCGGCCATGGCCGAGACGAAGACCTGGGCGCGGGCGCCGTCGCTCAGCGGCACCGTGGAGCCGGCGTAGTCGATGAACATCTTCTCCCCGGCGCGCCGGTGCTGGCGCATCGAGCGCTTGAGCGTGGCGGCGAAGGTCTTGTAGTGCTCGCAGAACTGCGTGTAGCGCCAGGTGCGGCCCTCCGGGTGGGCGGCCACGTATTCCTGCCACAGCAGCATCAGCGTGACGCCCTTGCGATCGAGCTCACGGTGGATGCGGCCCCAGTCGGGCACGACGATGGGCAGCGAAGCCGCTGAGCGGGGTTGAAGGGCCGTCGAGAGCTGCTGTTCGCTCCAGTCCTGGACGGTGTCCCAGTCCAGACCGGCGGCGCTGGCCAGGCCGACGTACTTGGCGACGACGCCCTTGGAGATCTTCAAAGTGGCGGCGACTTGCTCGTGCGAATGCTGCGCGTGCCACTTCAGGCGGAGGACATCTTTGATCATGCGTAGAGAGAGTTGTTGCTTGGGCATCCGCTGCTCGATGGCAAAAAGCCGTCGAGGGTAGGAGACCCGGGGTTGCGTTCTCTACGCAGCACTGCCGGCGGGACCGGCGCCGCTATTGCGGGGCGCCGTCACGGCGGTCACGATCGCCGAAATGGGCGGTCACGATACCGAAACGGTCGGTCACGAGGAGCCGAAATTGAAGGTTGGTCACGATGACCGAAATGCGCGGTCACGATGCCGAAATCGGCGGTCACGATGCGCCGAAATACGCATGTTTGACGCCAAGGACCAGTACCCGTCGCAGTGGGCGGCGATCGAATCGATCGCCGGCAAGATCGGCTGCACGGCCGAGACGCTGCGCAATTGGGTGCGCCAGGGCGAGCGCGACAGCGGCGTACGGCCAGGCCCGACCACCGTCGAACAGCAGCGCATCAAGGAACTCGAGCGCGAGGTTCGCGAACTGCGCAAGACCAATGAGATCCTTAAGTTGGCCAGCGCGTATTTCGCCCAGGCGGAGTTCGACCGCCAACTCAAGAAATGAACGCCTTCATCGACGAGCATCGCGCTCGTTGCGGGGTCGAGCCGATCTGCAGCACGCTGCAGGTCGACCCGTCGGCATACTGGCGCCACGCGGCGCGCCAGTGCAACCCGGCACTGCTGCCCGCGCGAGCCCAGCGTGATGCGAGCTTACTGGCGCAGGTGCAGCGCGTGTACGACCAGAACCTGCGGGTCTATGGTGCTGACAAGGTCTGGCGGCAACTGCGGTGCGAAGGCACGGCCGTGGCGCGATGCACCGTCGAGCGGCTGATGCGCCTATGCGGGCTGAGCGGTGCGCGTCGTGGCAAAAAGGTGCGAACGACAGTACCGGACGTCAAGGCGGCATGCCCGCTCGACCGGGTGAACCGGCACTTCAAGTGCTGACAGGCCGAACCAGCTGTGGGTGGCGGACTTCACCTACGTCTCGACCTGGCAAGGCTTCGTGTACGTGGCCTTCGTCATCGATGTCTTCGCGCGGCGCATCGTCGGCTGGCGGGTCAGTTGTTCGATGCAGACCGACTTCGTGCTCGACGCGCTGTAGCAGGCACTGTACGCGCGTCGACGCGAGCGTGAAGGGGCGCTGGTGCATCACAGCGATAGGGGCTCCCAACCACCACCGCTTGCTTGAGCCCATCGGCTACATCCCGCCGGCCGAAGCAGAGGGAAACTACTGGCGCCTACAAGCTCAGGCTGTGGCCACAAACAAGCCTGCCCAGCCGGCGGCGCTGCAGGAGGGTTGAGCCATGAGTACATGGCCCAACCGGGGGGCGCCTCCGGCGGCCCCTGCGGGGGGCTGGAATAATGAAAGTCCGAACAGCGAAAGAAGTCAGACCACGCCGGTTTGACTCAAGCCAACAGGCCTCCTCGAAAGCCGTGCGGTTCACTATTACCCCTTCACAGGCACGAGACCATGTCGAATAGACGTCGCAGTCCACTACGTGACGATGTTGACGATCTGCAACTGAGCGAATTCGTTGAGCCCTTCGACCGACAACTCTACGCCAATGCCTGATTGCTTGGCACCACCGAATGGAATGCCCGGCACGACAACCATGTGCTGGTTCACCCAAGCAGTGCCACATTCGAGTCTTTCCGCGAGCTTTTTCGCTCGTGCGCTGTCCTTGCTCCAAACGGAGCCACCAAGGCCATGGACCGTGGCGTTGGCACGCCGAAGCGCATCCTCCGGGTCGCTGTACTTGACCACGGGAAGGATCGGACCGAACTGCTCCTCATCGACGATGCGGTCTCCCTCGCGGACATCGCGCACGATGGTCGGTCGGAGGTAGAAGCCATCCCCCTCCAGCACCGTTCCGCCGGCCACGATCAGGCCGCAGCGTTTGACGTCTTCGAGCAGGTCTTTGAGTTTGTCAAACTGCATCCGGTTCTGCAGAGGGCCGATTTGCGTCCCGGGCTGCAGGCCGTCGCCAACCACTTGTGCATCCGCCAGTTCCCCAAGTGCCGCACACATCTCGTCATGGATCGATTCATGAACGTACAAGCGCTTGATCGCCAGGCACACTTGCCCATTGTTGGTGAACGCTCCTTTGAAAATTGCCGGGGCCACTTGTGCCGGATCGACGTCGTCCAGAACGATTGCGGCATCATTGCCGCCCAGCTCAAGCGTCACGCGTTTGAGCGTTCCCGCCGCACTGGCCATGACGCTCTTGCCCGTTGCGCTCGAACCTGTGAAGGAGACCTTGCGCACATCCGGATGTGCGGTAAGGGCCGCGCCCAGATCATTCTGGTCGGCAATGACATTGACTACGCCAGGAGGGAAAATCTCGGCACAAAGTTCACCCAGCAGCAACGTGGTCAAGGGCGTGGTCGGTGCGGGCTTGACCACCGCGGCATTGCCCATCAGGAGCGCTGGCGCAAGCTTGCCGCAGGCGAGCGAGAGCGGGAAATTCCAGGGCGTGATGGCGACAACGATCCCCAATGGTCGAAGGTGCTGTTCGACGTGGCGCACATCACTGTCCTCGAGTACCTTAACCGGCAGGTCAAGGCCGCCGAAATAGCGGATATAGGCCACAGCCCCGGCGACTTCCCTCCGTGCCTCAGCGATCGGCTTACCCTGCTCCTGGGTCAGGAGGATCGCGAACTCCTCGTTGCGCTCTTGCAGGGCGTCGCCCAAGCGATTGAGCAGGGATCGGCGACGCGCCAGAGGCTCGGCTGACCAAGCCGGGAAGGCTTCTTTTGCGGCGGCCACGGCGAGGTGGGCTTGGGCAACCGAGGCGCGTGGGCACGTGGTCAGAGTCTTGCCCGTGGCGGGGTTGACGACCGACATGGTGGAGTCACCGGCGACGAGGTGTCCGCCGATAAGGAGCTTGAATTGATGCATGTCTGTTCTCCGAATGCCACTGGACAAAGCGGCTGGGTGTTCTAAGGAGGCATACGCTGAAGATTGCACACCTGTCAGCGTCACAATGGGTTCGCGCTGGCTCAAGGCGTGCGCTCAGTGAAGCGGGAACGCGCGTCGGTTCTGCGACCGGCGCGTGGCTTCAGATGGATCTGGCGGCGCCTGCTCGGTCCGATTCCTCGCCTTCTTGAAAGCCTCCGCCGCTCATTCGCCGACCTTGATCGACGTGGTTGCCAGCACCTTGCGAATGCTTTCATCTTCACGGCGCGCAATCTGAGCGACTGCTGCTGCATCAAGGTAGTCCTTGACCATGCCATTGATCTGGAGCTTCTCCGCCATGTCAGGCTCCTTCAACGCATCGACCAAGGCAGCCTGAATCCGACCGGCAATCTCTGAGGGCAAACCGCCCGGCGCCCACATCCCGTAGTTGACTTGCTGGACGAATCCAGGAACGTGGCGCGCGATCGGCGCGACACCGGGCGCCAGGACCGACTCGTCCTGCGAGGTGACGCCAACTATCTTCACCTTCCCGCTATTGATGTGCCCCGACACCATGGCCGATGGCGCCAAGAAAGCCACCTTGACATCCCCCGCGAGGAGGGCTTGCATGGCCGGTGGGCTGCCGCGGAATGGAACCCACACCAGCTTTAGCTTGGCTTCGCGTGCCAGCACTGCCGTAGCGATTTCAACGATCGACCCGCCGCCTCCCACGTCCACGCCAGCAGGCTGCTTACGCGCCCACGCCATGAAGCCGGGGAAATCGTTCACCTCCAGGTCTGAACGAACAATGATGAGAAGCGGTGCCGAGCCGACATTGGCAATCGGGGTCAGGCTCTTAAGCGGATTGAAATTGCTGTCCCGTGCCAATAGGGGCAACAGCAAGACGCCGGGGAGCGGGGCGAAGAGCAGCGTGTACCCATCCGCCGGTGCGCGTGCCGCCGCCAGGGTGCCCACGACCCCGTTGCCGCCGGTCAAGTTCTCGACCATCAAGGGCTGGCCGAGGGTCGTGGCCATTCGCACTGCCAGATAGCGTGCCACTGCGTCACCCGGGCCGCCGGCTGCGTAGTTGTAAATCAGCCGGATGGGCCGCGTGGGAAATGTGGGCGTTGCGTTGGCCCAAGGGGCAGCAACCAGGGCTGCTGCGCTGATCGTCCATTGGCGACGGCTCATCAACATCATCGAAGTCTCCGGTATCAGGTCACGGCCGCTCAACGCGGACGATCGCCAATGATCGTGGCTCGCATCATGCTGCGCGAATGAGGGTAGTAGTCCGAGATCGCGTAGTGCTGCACGGCGCGGTTGTCCCAGAAGACCACGGTGTCCTTTTCCCACTGGATGCGAACCTGGAACTCGGGCGTGCGCGCCTGCCGAACGAGATGACCGAGCAGTTCGCGCGCCTGGGTCGAAGCGTCCCTTCCCCATACGTCATCGTTGACTTGTCGGTAGTTGGCGAAGTGCGTGGTGAACGCCTCATTGACAAACAGTATCCTCTCCCCGGTTTCTGGATGTGTGCGTACCACCGGGTGCTCCACCGCCGGAAGCTGCTTGCGCAGTGCTTCGCGCCCCTCTATTGTCGGATTGCGATTTCCGAACCCAACCGATGCGTCGTGCATTGCACTCAGTCCAACGATCTTGTCCTTGACGGTCTGCGAGAGAGCCTCGTAGGCGGCCACCATATTCACGAACAGCGTGTCACCGCCCAGTTCGGGACAGTGCACGCAGCGCAGAACCGAACCCATCGAGGGCTCTGGCTGGAAGGACGTATCGGCATGAAACACGTTTTCAGTGCCGCGACTGTCGCTGTTATGCACGAAGGTCACCAATTCCGGATGGTCCGGATGACGCGTGAGAATCGGGTGGACTTCCAGCGCTCCGAAGCGCCGAGCGAAGCCTACGTGGGCCGCCGGGGTCAGCTCACTTTGCCGGCGAAACACGAGAACCTTGTGCTGGCAGAGCAACTGCCGCAGAGTCGCGATCTCGCCTTCCGAAAATTCATCGGCCAACGAAATGTCTCTTAGTTCGAGGCCGATGGTGGGCGACAATCGCCGCCCTTCCCATCTGCCGCCATCCGATCCTGCGAGGGCGGCGGCTGCAGGGGCGGCGCGCGAACCGGCGCGGGCCTCGGATTGTTCCACGGGGGCATCAGCAAGCATGAGAGTCTCCTTATAGGTTGAGCGAATCCAGGAACGCTTCGGACAAATTACAATCAGAATTATGATTCTAATATTAAGACAAGCAAATGGTCGATGCCCTAGGGTTTTCGATAGGACAGAAGCGTTCCGGTTGCTCGGCTGGCGCAATGAGTTATGAAAGTCGCTGTCGCTTCTGATTCGGGCGAGCGCCATGCGATTCGATCTGCCGATGTAGAACCGGACATCGCCTTGCGCGACTTGGGCGAATGGATTGCGCAGGGACTGCTGCCGGAAGTGATTCCGACGCGGCAGCAGCGGAGCTTGCGCAGTACGCTCGCGATGCTCGACGCTGGCCGCATGCTGCTGCAGGATCGCTCCCTCGAAGACCTCTCGCTCGAGACGGTCTGCCAGGCCGCCGGCACTACCATCGGTACGTTTTACGGACGTTTTGAGCACAAGCTGGCCTTCTTCGTCACCCTGCAGCGTATACATACCATTAGGTCGCAGGCGGTCATCGGTGAAATGGTTCGACGCTATGCGCATGACGCGCCTGGATTGGACGAACTGTGCGAGCAAATGGTGTCGGTCACTGTGCGCAACTTTCGGTCCAACACAGGTGTGCTGCGCGCCTCGCTCCAACACACCAAGGAAGGGATGTGGGACCTGTTCAGAGAGTCGGGGGATCGCTATCGCAGCGTGCTAGAAGAGCAACTTTCACTGCACCTTGAACACCACAGCCCCGCGGTGCGGCAGCTGCGCATCCTGTTTGCGTACCAAGCGCTCGCGGGCGTACTCGTCCACGCAACCCTGAATGATCCAGGGCCGCTAAGCCTCGAAGACGATCGGCTCATTCCCGAACTCGTCAGGCTTGTTCGAGCCTACCTGATATCAGCTTAGCGCAGCAGTCATTGTCAGTCGGCGGCTGACACGCGCGCGGCGCGCCAGCTTGTCGTGATCGCAGCGAGGTCCGCATCGGCTGTTGCCTGCGGGGGGCGGGGAGTGTCGGGCACCGTGCGGCTGAATCTGGGCGCGGGCGCCGGCTGCATCACGCCATCGACCTCGACAAAGGTGCCCCGTGCCTTCAGGTGCGGATGCTGCGGCGCCTCCGTGAAGCTGAGCACGGGCGCGAAGCACACATCGCTGCCCTCGAGCAACTCGCACCATTGGTGGCGTGTGCGCGACTTGAAGCGCTCGGCGATGCGCACCTTGGCTTGTGCCCATGCGCCGCGGTCATACTGGCCGCCGAGCTCGGCGGGATCGAGATCCAGCTTCTGCAGGAGTTGAGTGTAAAAACGCGCCTCGATGGGACCAACCGAGATCCACCGGCCGTCTTGGCACTCATAAACCTCGTAGAACGGGGCGCCACTGTCCAGAATGTTGCTGCCGCGCTGTTCGTTCCACATTCCCGCAGCATGCAGGCCATAGAAGATGGTGGCCAACGAGGCCGCCCCGTCGACGATAGCGGCATCGACCACCTGGCCCTGGCCGGAGCTGCGCGATTCGAGCAGCGCAGACAGCACACCCATCACCAGGTACAGCGCACCGCCTCCCATGTCGCCCGTAAGTGCCAGCGGGATCGATGGCGCCTGGTCCTTGCGGCCGATCGCATGGATGACCCCGGTCAGCGAGACATAGTTCAGGTCATGCCCCGCAGCGTGTGCCAGCGGGCCGGTCTGGCCCCAGCCGGTCATGCGGCCATAGACCAGGCGCGGGTTGCGGGCCAAGCAGGCATCGGGGCCGAGGCCGAGCCGTTCCGCCACACCAGGGCGGAAGCCTTCGATCAGCATATCTGCGTTTTCCACCAGGTCCAGCACCTGCTCGACCGCCGCGGGCTGCTTGAGGTCGAGCGTCACGCACTGGCGATTGCGCAGCAGCAGGTTGTACTTGGCGGGACGCTTAATGCCGAGATCGGCCGCCTCGGTGCGATCGATGCGCAGCACGGTTGCGCCCAAGTCGGCCAACAGCATGCAAGCCATCGGTCCAGGGCCGATGCCGGCGAGTTCGACAATCCTGATTCCGTGCAGGGGGCCCATTCGGATGTTCCTTGAGTAAAAAGATGATGCGCTCAGAGGGCTGACAAGACCTAGTCTTACTGTGTCATAAGAGAAGCCTTGCGTTTGCGCGCAGGCAGCACGGACATCGGGGCAGCGTCGCGATCAAGGCTGCGGCGATAAGCAGCCGCAAGGTCGTGATGGACGATCGGACGTGGC